>CAUPJZ010000023.1:0-99901 GCA_963511605.1 uncultured Duganella sp.
ACATCACCGACTACATCGTGGGCTTCTACAACTGCACGCGCATCAATTCAGCACTGGGCAATCTGCCGCCCGCCGTCTATGAACGGGAAATGGCAGTAAGCGAACCTATTGTTGTGTCCGAATTTACTTGACCACCGCAGTGCTCCGCCGCAGCAATAGCACCGCCGCTTAACTAATATTTAGCTAGCCAGCCAGCCGGCGCTCTTCGGGCGCCGGCTTTTTTTATGTTGGCGGGAAGATAAGTATATATTCAACGACTGTGAGTATTGGAGAGTCTTTCGACGAAAACATGAAGATACAATCATTGAAAATTCCGCAAGATGATCGTTTTTTAAACTGCAAGTAACTCTGGTTTGTCCGCTTCCGTAACATTAATGCGTGAAGTTTCCACTGTTTTTTCTCCGTCCCAACACAAGGAAAAATATGGCACAGGCACCGATCGGCATTCGTCGCTCTATTTTTGAAATTCAGACTAATTTCGAGAACAAGACCGACACTAAAACACTGGAAGATTTGATGACGGCCTGGGCTGGTATCAAGGCGCTGGAACCGTCCGATCTGAACTCATTCTTCGTCATTGGTGGTTATCACGGTGAACCATTCCGTGGAGCTGGCTATGGTAGCAGCGCATGGTGGGGCGGCTGGTGTAATCACGGAAATGTTCTGTTTCCAACTTGGCACAGAATGTATCTGAAGCGGTTGGAAACAGCATTGCAAAGCATCCCCGGATGCGAAAATGTGATGTTGCCATATTGGGATGAAACGGACGATTATTCGCTTGCGCATGGCATACCATCCTGCCTGACAAAGGATACGTTTACCTATAGTAACGGCAATACCATTCCGAATCCTCTCCTTTCATTCACTTTTCCGCTGAATATTACGGACAACGTTTCTACCGATCAGGAAGGCGGAGCAGGGGGGCTATACACAAAAAATGCGGGCTATACGACGGTTCGCTACCCGTATTCCGGCCTGGTCGGTACCACGGATGACCTGGCCACGACAAAGCGGCACAACGACCAGTGGAACTCGGAGCAAGCGGTCACCGTACTTAACCAAAATGTGGTGAACTGGCTCAATCTTAAAGTCGTCGAACTTCAACCAGATAACGTCAATAAAAACCCGTCAATACAGGCTGGTATTCATAGCGCTTATCAAAGCTGCCTGGATGCGCCAAACTATACGGTTTTCTCGAATACGACATCCGCCCAGAATTACAATGATTTGCTGGACCCGAGCGTGACGCCACTTGTACCGCTCGAACAGCCCCATAACGATATTCATTTGGCGGTTGGCGGCGCGGATATTACTACCGTCGCCGCTCAGGATTTCGATGCGTCGCCCATCGTCGGCGCCAACGGCGACATGGGGGAGAATGACACGGCTGGCTTGGACCCCATCTTTTACTTCCATCACGCCAATGTCGATCGCATGTTCTGGGTCTGGCAAAAGAAAACCGGCAACGTCGATACGCTGGACATCATTCCACAATATCCGGGTACTAATTCCGTCGACAGCCAGGGACCCACGCCGGGCGTTGCCGGCAATGTGTGGCTGACGATGGAGTCGCCACTGATGCCATTTGTCGACGCGGATGGCAAAGTCCATGTGTCCAATGACGTGGTGAATATTGAACAGCAGTTGGGCTATACCTATTCGATAGGCTCGCTTGATCAGGCGGCCTGGCCGCCTGCCGGCGCCGGCAACCAGCAGATGCTGGGTGTACGGGAGGGGTATAGCAGTCAGGTGTTGACCGTCACTGGCGCAAACAAGGCGGCTGTCAACGGCTCATTCCTGATCGCGGGATATGCCACGGTGGGCGGGCAGAAACATCTGGTCGGAGTGCAGTCGGTATTGAGCAGAAATGCGATCCAGGGCTGCGCCAACTGCCAGACGCATCTGAATGTGAAGGCGCATTTCAGCTTGCATCATCTGCCCAGTAGCGTGGTATCCCATCCGGACACGACCTTTAGCGCTGAGATCGTAAGTCATCAGGTCGATCCCGGGGCGGCGGCAGTCTCCGCGCTCGCCGCAGCCACCACGCCTAAACGAAAGGCCCTGAAGGTGAGCTTGAAATAGATGTCATCCCTGCGGTAACCAGGACCGAAAGGCATGGCAAGCATGTCTTTCGGTTTGCATGATGAGCACAGTTGTTTTCAATTGATCCTATCGCAAGAATTCTTGTTTGGTGTTGGGAGCATTGTGAAAATTATGCAGAAAAATACCACGGTCTTGCGTCGGCAACCGCACCTTGCGGTAACTTCGCGTGCTTATATCGAATCGACTTTCCGCCTGTCGCCGGTTGCGCGACGGGACCTGCCCTTGCTATTTTTCTTTTCCTGGCTAGCGACATTGCTGCCCCTCATGCCGCATCAAGTTCCAACGTTATGGCTGTGGGGCACGATTAGCGGGATCGTCCTGCTAACGACCGCATGGCTATTATTTCATCTTGGCCGGCGGCCGAGCGCTATCTGGTCTTTGGTCGGCTGTGTCGCTTTAATCGGCATTGGCTGCTTGTTCGATTTTTGGCGACTTTCCCCTATTTATCTGTTATCCCAGTGCCGCACATCTGTGGACGCCGATTTTTTCACCAAAATATTACGGCATATCGAGTTTCATCACAGATTTTTCCCGGTCACGACCGTGACGATGTTGCTGTGGATTTGCCTGGGATCCCATGCCCGCGCGGAGGTGCGGCTAGTCCCGGGTCTGTTCGGGGGCAAGCCTGGCTTATGGAAGGTAATTCACAGGAATATATTGCCCCGTTTCGGCTCTTGCTTATTGATGTTGCTCTGCATGGGAATAACCATGAGCGTGTTTGAATCGCTCGGCGCCACGGTTCAAAAAGGTCTCAGTGCGGATGGAATTGTCAGCGCCATGTTGTGCGGTATGTCGTTATACCATCTTGTTTTGAATTTGTATTTGCGTCTCTGTGTCTCGAACTATGAATTCCTCACTTGAAAGATGACCGAATTATGGAACAGAAAATTGACAAGGCGGCGTCCCCAAATCCACTGGTTTCAATGTTTCCAGATGGGGTTTATCCAGCGCATACGCCGGAAATGACAGAGATTATGAATGAGTTACGCGTGATCGTCAGCAATCCGGTGGTGGAAGCGGCATACAACACCGCGATTGCCAACCTGGACCCCTTCATCATGGAACTGGGAATCCAGCAGGAGAACCCGTGGACGGGTACGACCATCGATGATTTCGTTGAATACTTTGATAAGTGGTTTACGTTCTTGCCCCAGCCGTCCAGTGGCTTGGGATTCATCGTTCCGCTGACTTTTTTCTATGTCAATAACCCGCAAGCTTTTTATTTCATGAATAAATTGCAGAGCAAGAGCGGGCATAGAAGAGTATATTCGAAGGAGATATTTAACTGGACGGTTAGATTCATCAAGGAGCGTGGGCGCTTCATGGATTCGCCGGCGTCCATCAATCAGGATTACCTGAAAGAATGGATGGCTACGTTTCCGAATAAGGATTTCATCATTCCCGACGGAGGATTCAAAACTTTCAATGAGTTCTTCACCCGAAGGCTGAACATCAGCGATAGCTACAACCCGCGACCGGTGTCCGCGCCGGACGACGATTCCGTTTTGGTGGCGTCGGGCGATACTGAAATCAACTTCATCGAGTCCAACCTAACCCTCAAGACTTCCTTGCCGGTCAAGACCAGGGAGTTGAACGTGACGCAGTTGCTCAACGCTTCGAAATTTGCGAAGAATTTTGTGGGCGGCACCGCCATTTCCTGTGTCTTGATGCCGACCAGCTACCACCATTACCACGCGCCGGTGGGCGGAAACATTGTCGAAGCGATGGAGGTGCCGGGCATCTACAACGGCATCATGGATGGAGAACACTGGTTCGGGGAAGGCAATATCGGTGAAAGCGATACCGACTTCAGCATTTTTGAAGACTTTCACCGCGCCTACTTCATCATCGAGACCGCCGATTATGGCCACGTGGCGGTAATTCCAGTCGGGCTAAATACGATCAGTGCGATACATCCGTCGGTAGCGATCAACACCTACGTACCCCCGGGAGGCGTAGCCGTCAAAGTCAAAAAAGGACAGGAGCTGGGGTACTTTTCCTACGGTGGATCGCTCAACATCCTGCTGTTCCAACCAGGCGTACTCGACTGTATTTCGGTGTTGCAGGGGCAGCGCATCGGCAGCATGACGAAGCTTAAAAAATAAGCCACGCCATGTCGGTTGGCGCCGATCCAGCTTGGCGGATTACTCGTCGGTAATCCGCCCCACGTGGAACACGTGAGTTTGCCCCCAATGCGGTTTTTAATATTTTTGTTGACTGGGATCCCCGGAATCCATATCATTTGCAAAACAAATGACAACGTTGGACATTTCGCGGAAGGCGGCGATGGTCCGGGGTTGTTGCAAATATTTAAGGAGACTGTGTGGCAACGATTCACGATGTGGCGGAGAGGGCCGGTGTGTCCATCAAGACCGTCTCGCGCGTCCTCAACGGCGGGACCGAGGTGTCGGAGAAGACCCGCACCCGTATCGAGCAGGCCATGCGCAGCCTCGAGTTCACGCCCTCGGCGGCGGCGCGCATGCTGCGCGGCCGTCCGACAGGGCTGGTCGCCGTCATCGCCGAAAAGCTGACGACGACGCCGGATTCGTCCGAGATCATCAAGGGCATACAGCTGGTGTGCGAGCAAATGGGCAAGGTGATGCTGATCGGCGAGACCGGCGGCCATGCCGATGTCGCCAACCGCCTGGTGGCCGACATGCGCGAGCGGCGGGTCGAGGCAATCCTGTTCGCCACGCCGTTTCACCGCGAAGTCGTCGTCGAGCCGCTGCTGGGCAGCACGCCGACGGCGCTGGCCAATTGCTTCGAGGCGCCTGGCCGCTACACGCAGGTGGTGCCGGATGACGAGGGCGGTGGCTACGCGGCGGCGCAAATCGTGCTGCAGGCCGGGCACCGCGAGATCGCTTTCCTTCAACTGATACCGGGCATGGTGGCGACCGGATTGCGTCTGCGCGGTTTCGAGCGCGCGATGCGCGAGCATGGCGTCACGCCCAATCCCGATTGGCTGATCCACGGCGCGGAGGCGGGAGACGCGGACGAGTTCTCGCACCTTGCCGACGCCGTCGATCGTCTCTTCGCCAGCGACAACCGGCCTACCGCCATCCTGTGCGGTAACGACAAGATGGCCATGCGCGTCATCTTTATCCTGCAGCGGCGCGGCTTGCGCGTGCCTGCCGACGTGTCGATCGTCGGCTTCGACGATTTCCGCCTGATCTCGGAGGCGCTGGACCCTGGTTTGACCACCGTCGCGCTGCCGTACCGCGAAATCGGCGAGCTGTCCGGCCGCCATGTGCTGGAGCAGGCGTCGGCGCCGGCCGCCACCGTCCGCGTGCCCTGTGTGCCGGTCATGCGCGGCACCGTCGCCGCGCCGTCGGCCAGCGCGGTCAAGGCCATGCGGGCGATGAAGGCCGAGCGATGAGGTGCGCGCTGTTGGCGGCACTGTTAGTCTCGGCTTCGCTGCCGGTACTGGCCGCGCCGGTGCGGATCAAACTATGGCGCCACGATACCGGCGACGCCGAAATGGCCTCGGGCAGGGCGGCCGTTGAGCGGTTCAATCGTTCGCAGCAGAAGTGGAAGGTCGTGGTCGAGTCGATTCCGCAAGGCTCGTACACCGAGTCGATCACCGCCGCCTCGCTGGTCGGTCAGCTGCCGTGCATCATTGCCATGGACCAGCCGACCGTGCCGAACTTCGCCTGGGCCGGACACGTGCGCTCGCTCGACACCTTGCTGCCGGCCGACGCGGTGGCCAAGCTGCTGGAAGGCGGACGCGGAACCTACAAGGGCCAGCTGTATAGCGTCGGCCAGTTCGACGTGGCGCTGGCGCTGTTTTCGCGCCGCTCGCAGTTGGACGCCTTGGGCGTGCGCGTGGCGACGATGGAGCAGCCCTACACGGCGGCCGAATTCCACGACGTGCTGGCGAAGGTGAAGAAGAGCGGGCGCTATCGCTTCCCGCTGGATTTGAACGGCCGCTTCAAGGGCGAGTGGTACAGCTATGCGTTCTCGCCCTGGCTGCAAAGCGCCGGCACCGACCTGATAGACCGTGATGGCTACGTGCGCGTCGACGGTATGCTGAACAGCGATGCGGCCGTCGCCGTCGGCCGCTATTACGGCCGCCTGTTCAAGGACAAGCTGGTCGAGCGGATTCCGGCCGACGACAAGGCCTTCGAACAAGGCCGCTCGCTGTTCCACTACACCGGCTCATGGAAGGCGCGCGAGTACAGCGAGCAATTCGGCGACGATCTGGTGGTGATGCCGCCGCCGGACTTCGGCCACGGTCCGAAGATCGGCGCGGCTTCCTGGCAGTGGGGCATCACGCGCAGCTGCCGCCAGCCCGAAGGCGCGGCGGCCTTCCTGGCGCACCTGATCTCGCCGGCGGAAATCGCCAACGCGTCGCGCGATACCGGGCTTGTGCCGGTGAGCGCGGAGGGGGCCGCATTGACCGAACACTATCGTCCGGGCGGCGACTGGCGTATCTATTTCGAGTTCGCCAAGCGCTATGCGGTGTCGCGGCCGGCCAGTCCGGCGTATCCGGCAATGTCGTCGGCGTTCGAAAAAGCGATGGCCGACATCCGCAGCGGCAAGGACGCCACCGAGGCGTTCGACGAGGCGGTGGAGGCGATGGAACACAATATCTCGCGCAACAACGGTTACGGTTTCGCCGTGCGCAAAACGGGGAGCGGCTTATGAAAACCAAACTTGGCCGGGAAAATCCGTTCGCGGTGGCGGCATTCGCCTCGCCGGCGTTGCTGCTGTTCGCGCTGTTCGTGGTGCTGCCGATGCTGCTCGCAGCCGGCGCCACGATGACCAATCACCGTCTGATGTCGCCCGAGCCGACCAAGTACATTGGCCTGGACAATTACCGGCGCCTGCTGGCGCTGAATATCGCCGTCGTCGATCCCGTACGCGATGCGCAGGGCGCCGCCATGCGCGACGAGGAGGGCGTGCGCTATCCAACCTGGCGGCAGGTCCGCAAGGACAAGCCGGAGCTGGAAGGCTATCGTCCCGCGTTCCAGATCGATATAGGCGAATCGCGCATCGTGCTGGCGGCCACCGATCCCTTGTTCTACCGGTCGCTGATCAACACCTTCCTGTTCGCGGCGCTGGTGCTGCCGCTGCAGTGCGGCGTTGCGCTCGGCCTCGCGATCCTGGTCAACCAGAAGATCCGTGGACGGGTGTTTTTCCGCACCGTGTACTTTGCGCCGGTGGTGACGTCGATGGTGGTGGCATCCATCGTCTGGGCGTTCATGCTCAATACCGACCGGGGCATGCTCAACGAGTTGCTGCGCGGCCTGCTGCACGATCCCAACGCGGGACCGGACTGGCTGGGCGACAGCCGCTACGCGTTGCCGGCTATCGCGCTGATGTCGGCCTGGCAGGGCGCCGGCTTCCAGATGCTGGTGTTCCTGGCCGGCCTGCAGTCGATCTCCCACGAGCTGTACGAGGCGGCCACGCTGATGGGCGCCAACGCGTGGCAGCGCTTCGTCCACGTGACCTTGCCCGGCCTGCGCAACACCATCATCTTCGTGCTGGTGTCGACCACCTTGCTGGCGTTCGGCCTGTTCACTCAAGTGGATGTGATGACCTCCGGCGGTCCGCTCGATTCCACGACGACGGTGGTGTACCACGCGGTGCGCAGCGGCTTCAAGGAGCAGGACGTCGGCTACGGCTCGACGATCACGCTGGTGTTCTTTGTCATCGTGCTGGCGCTGTCGGCGTTGCAGCGGATGCTGGTGAAGGGAGATGCGAAATGAATCTGAAAATGAGCCGGACCTTGCGCGACATCGCGCTGTTCATCGGCATGAGCGCCATCGGCATCGTGTTCATCGCGCCGCTGCTGTTCATGTTCGTTTCTTCCTTCAAAAGCGATAGCGCGATCTTCGCCGATTTGAACAAATTGTCGGCCTACCTGCCATCGGCCGAATGGTCGATGCACAACTACACGTCTGTGTTCGAAAAGAGCGACCTGCCATCCTTCCTGCTCAACTCCACCTTGATCGCCGCGCTGGTCGTCGTCGGCGGCATTATCATCAACAGCATGCTGGCGTTTTCGATCGCCCGCATGCGCTGGCGCGGACGCAATCTGGTGCTGGCGCTGGTGGTCGCGATGGTGATCGTGCCGTTCGAGGTGATCGCCATTCCGCTGCTGTCGCTGGTGGCCAAGCTGCCCTGGCCGGCCATCGAGCATGGCCAACTGGTACTGCACACCGGCTGGTTCAACAGCCTGCATGTGCAGGTGATCCCGTTCCTGGCGAACGCCTTCTGCGTCTTCCTGTTCTACCAGTTCTTCCGCGATATCCCGCCGGAGCTGGACGAGGCGGCGAAGATGGACGGCGCCGGTCCGTGGACCGTGTACGCCAGGATCATCATGCCCAACAGCGGCCCGGTGATCGCCACCGCCGCCATCGTGCTGTTCATCTCCGCCTGGAACCAGTATCTGTGGCCGATCATGGTGATACAGGGCGAGGCGTTCCGGCCGGTCCAGCCGGGCATACAGCAATTCTTCGGACGCACCAATTCGTGGGGGCAGATCATGGCCTACGCATCGGTGATTACTTTACCCGTGCTTGCGGTGTTCCTGGCGTTCCAGCGGCAGTTCGTCGCCTCGGTCGCCGGGACAGGCATAAAAGGATAACTTGGGCTAACGCGGCATAACTTTGGACTACACATGACACTTAAACTGAACGATAAATTCATCTGGGATTTCTGGCACTTCGAGGAGGCGGGGGAGCAGCACCTGTTCTTCCTGCAGGCCAACCGCTCCATCGGCAACCCGGACCTGCGCCACTGGAACGTCTCGGTCGGCCACGCGGTGTCGCAAGACTTGCGCAACTGGACTTCGCTAGGTACCGCCTTCGGTCCGTCGGTTTCGCCGGCGTGGGACGATTTCACCACCTGGACCGGCTCCGTGATCAAGGCCGAAGGGCGCTATCACCTGTTCTACACGGGTACCTGCCGCGCCGAGAAGGGCATGCGCCAGCGTATCGGCCATGCCACGTCGGATAGCCTGGACGGCCCGTGGGAGCGCGTCGGCAGCGGCCTGGCGCTGGACCTGGACGAGCGCTATTACGAGGAATATGAAGAAGGGCGCTGGCACGACCGCGCCTTGCGCGATCCCTGGGTGCTGGCGGATAAGATCGACGGCCAGTATCACATGTTCTACACCGCGCGCCGCAACGACGGTCCGCTGTATGCGCGCGGCGTCATCGGCCACGCCGTGTCGCCGGATCTCGTGAACTGGACGGCGACGGCGCCGGTCTATGAGGGCGGCCACTATGGCCAGCTGGAGGTGCCGCAAGTATTCGAGCGAGATGGCCGCTGGTACTGCGTGTTTTGTAATGTCGCCGCGCATTGGACCGAAGAGATGCGCGCGCAGCACAACGGCGGCGTCTCCGGCACCCACTACCTGGTGGCGGACAACCCGCTCGGACCGTGGCAGCCGGCGCCCGGCTTCCTCGATGGCGATATTCCGTGCCGCCGCTACGCGGGAAAAATCCTGCGCGATCCGGTGACCGGCGCCGACTGCCTGATGGCTTTCGAGGACACCGGCGCCGACGGCCAGTTTGTCGGCCGGATCTGCGATCCGATCCCGCTGCGCATGGAGAACGGCCTGTATGTGATCGACGATTCCCTGGCGCAGAAATGACAACGATGGACAGCCGCTCATAAAAATTAAAAAGCTGGAGGAGACAATATGAATCATCACCAAGCCATCGCCAGCCTGCTGCTGGCGGCTTCGATGGCCGCCACGCGGGCCGTGGCGGCCACGGACGCGCCGCCGCTGGCCCGTTGGGGGCTGGACGAGCAGGGCGGCAACCAGACCGTCGAGCAGGTGTCCGGACGCCGCGACCAGGTGAACTATGTGTTCAACCGCGCGCGCTTCAAGCCCGACTCGGCGCCGTTGTGGCGGCCGGCGGCCAGCTGCATCCAGCAAGGCTGCTTGCTGTTCGACGGCTATTCGACCGACGTGACGGCGCCTTCGCTCACCAGCGCCCAATTGCAGGGCGGCTTCACCTTGAGCGCCTGGGTGGCGCCGCATGCCTTCGAATGGGGCGATGGCGGGCATTATTCCGCCTTCGTCAGCCAGTTCGACGCCCAGGCCAGGCAGGGCTTTTCCTTTGGCGTGTACCGCTTCGGCACCTGGGGCATCAAGATGGGTTTGGGTGGAACCGTCGTCGATGTGCGCGTCGCCGATCGCAAGCTGCCGCGCGATACCTGGTCGCATGTGGCGGCGAGCTACGATCCGGCCACGCGGCGGGTCGCCCTGTTTTTGAACGGTGAACTGGTCGCCGGGAAGGTGATGCCTTCGGCGGGGCGGTTCGCCATGCCGGAGCTGCCGCTGACGATAGGCCGCTACTCGCAGCCGGAGCAGATCGGCGGCGTCTTCAAACTCAATACCTTCCTTGGGCTGATGGACGAGGTGCGTATCGGCGCCGGCCCGTCCGACGCCGCCGCGGTGGCGGGCGTCGTCGCCGCCGATCTTGCGCCGCACGCGGGCAAGGCGCCGAAGCTGTCCTCCTCCGACATGAACATCCCGGCCAGCACCTTCGACGGTGACCGCCACCGCCCGCAGTACCACGTGATGCCCGATGCTGGCTGGATGAACGAGCCGCACGCGCCGTTTTACTATCAAGGCCAGTACCACCTGTTCTTCCAAAAGAATCCGTTCGGACCGTTCTGGCATCAGATTCATTGGGGGCACTGGGCCAGCGCCGACATGGTGCACTGGCGCGAGCTGCCTATCGCTCTGGCGCCGGAAGATGACGACCTGGCGACCGATGGCATTTGGTCCGGCAGCGCCACCCTCGCTGCCGACGGCACGCCCGTGTTGTTCTTCACCGCCGGTAACGACAAGGCGCGGCCCAACCAGCGCACCGGCGTGGCGATACCTTGCGATGTGCGCGACCCGGACCTGGCGTGCTGGAAAAAATATCCGGCCCCCGTCACGGTGCAGAAGCAGGGCATGGGCCTTCTTGGCGAGTTCCGCGATCCGTTCGTGTTCCGCGACGGCGACCGGCAGCGCTGGTTCCAGCTGGTCGGCTCGGCTTTGCCTCGGCGCAGCGGCACGGCGCTGGTGTACGAATCGTCGGACTTGATCAACTGGAAGCCGCGCGGTCCATTGTTCTCGATCGACGCCAAGCCTTTCCCCAATTTCGAGAAAACCTGGGAGCTGCCGGTGCTGCTGCCGATCGGTAAAGGCGGCGACGGCCGCGAGCGGCACGTGTTCCTGAACGACGTGCGTGGTCAGGCCTACTATTGGATCGGCGTGTTCGACGCCGCCGAGGCGCGCTTCAAGCCCGATAGCGAGGCGCCGCGCGTGTTCGATGTCGGCCAGGGTCACTTTTCCGGCCCGAGCGGTTTTGTCGATCCCAGGACCGGCCGCTCGATCGTCTTTTCCATCGCGCAGGGCGAACGCACGTTGCGCGAGGAGTGGGACGCCGGCTGGGCGCACAACGGCGGTCTGCCTATTGCGCTGTCGTTGGGTGCGGACGGCGATCTTCGGTTGGCGCCTATCGGCGAGTTGGCGAGCCTGCGCCGCAGACAATTGGTGGATCTGCGCGACGTTGGCGTGGACGACGCGGCCAAGGCGCTTGCGGCGCTGCGCGGCGACGGACTCGAAATCGAACTTGAGCTGGCGCCTTCGTCTCGGACGGCCAAGCGGGGTCTGAGTGTGCGGGTGGCTCCCGGTCGGGCCGAGGCGACCGATTTGTACGTCGACGGCGACGCGCGCCGTCTGGAAATCGACCGCACCCTTACCACCATAGGCAAGTCGTACGGTGTGCAAGGCGGCGCTTTCGAGCTGGGATCGGAGAACCTGCGCATGCGCGTGTTCCTGGACCGCTCGATGGTCGAGGCCTACGTCAACGAGCGCAAGAGCCTCACCAGCCGTACTTATCCAACCCGCGTTGACGCGGACGGACTGGCGTTGCTGGCGGCGCCCGGCGACCGTGTCGTCTCGCTCAAGGTGTGGGCGATGGGCGCCACAGTGAAAGGAAACTGAGATGGCCACAATCGCATTGCAAGGGGTGGGCAAGACCTACCCCGGTAAAGAGTCGCAGTACATTCTGCGCGGCGTCGACTTCACGATAGAGGACGGTGAGTTCGTGGTGCTGGTCGGTCCGTCGGGCTGCGGCAAATCGACGTTGCTGCGCATGATCGCGGGACTGGAGGAAATCAGCGCCGGAGAGATCCGTATCGATGGCGTGACGGTCAACGACACGCCGCCGGCCAAGCGCGGGTTGTCGATGGTGTTCCAGAGCTATGCCTTGTATGCGCATATGAGCGTGTTCGAGAACATCGCCTTCGGCCTGCGCCTGGCGCGCGTGCCCAAGGCGGAGATCAAGGTCGCCGTGAACGCGGTGGCGAAGATGCTGCAAATGGAGCATCTTCTTGAGCGCCGTCCGCCGCAGCTATCCGGCGGCCAGCGGCAGCGTGTCGCCATCGGCCGCGCCATCGTGCGCAAGCCACGCGCGTTTTTGTTCGACGAGCCGTTGTCCAACCTGGACGCCGCACTCCGCGCCGATATGCGGGTGGAAATCGCCCGCCTGCACAAGCAGCTGGCCGCCACCATGGTCTATGTCACCCACGACCAGGTCGAGGCGATGACGCTGGCCGACCGCATCGTCGTGCTGGGCCCCGCCGGCGTGCAGCAGATCGGCGCGCCGATGCACCTGTACGACCATCCGGCCAATGTGTTCGTCGCCGGCTTTATCGGCAGCCCGAAGATGAATCTGGTGGCCGGCTCGCTGGATGCGGACGGACGTTTGCGGATCGGCGGCGCGGGGCTGGACTGGCCGGCGCCGGCCGGTGCGCAGCCGGGCGCCGTGACCGTCGGCATCCGGCCGGAACATCTGGTGGCCGATCCGCAGGGCGCGATACGGGGGGAGGTCATCCTGGTCGAAAGGCTGGGCGCCGAATCCTATGTGCACCTGGCGGTGGCCGGCCTGGCCAAACCCTTGATGGTGGTGGTCAAGGGGGAGCCGCCAGCGGCCAACGCGGCATGGCGCGTGAGCCCGACAGCGGGCAGGGTGCACGTTTTCGACCAAGGCGGCTTGCGCATCGAGCCAGGCAATGTAAACAACATGGCGGCCGGCGTGGCCGGCGCAACGGAGGCGGCATGATCATCGTATGTGGCGAGGCTTTGTTTGATGTGTTTTCCGACGGCGATACCGACACCGGTTTCGCGTTGTCGGCGCGGGTGGGCGGGTCGCCCTTCAACCTGGCGATCGGTTTGGCGCGGCTGGGCATGAGGCCGATGTTTTTCGGCGGGCTGTCGGCGGACCTGTTTGGCCGCAAGCTGGCCGATACACTGGCGCGCGAGGGCGTCGACACCTCCTGCGCGCCACGGCCGGATACGTCGACGGCGCTGGTCACCATCGACGTCGACGCCGATGGCGTGCCGGCCTACACCTTGTATGGCAGCCAGACCGCCGAGCGCTCCGTGACCGTCGCGGACATCGGGCGCGTGCCCGTGGATGCGGCGGCGATCCATGTCGGCTCCTATTGCATGGCGGTCGAACCGGTCGCATCGGCCTTGCGCGCCCTGGTGACGCGCCAGCACGGCCGCAGCCTGATCGCCTTCGATCCCAATGTGCGGCTGACGATACAGCCGGACCGCCAGATCTGGACCGACGCCATCGCGTGGATGCTGCCGAACACGGATCTGCTGAAGATCAGCGACGAGGATATCGGCCATCTGTATCCCGGCCGGTCGCCACGCGCCTTCATGGACATGGCGCTGGAGGCGGGCGTGGCGCTGGTGGTGGTCACGCGCGGCGGCGAGGGCGTGCTGGCCGCGACCGCGACGCTGGCGCTGGAACTGCCGGCCGTGAAGATCGACGTGGTCGATACCGTCGGCGCCGGCGATACCTTCCAGGCGGCGCTGTTGTCGCACCTGGGCGAGCACGGCTTGCTGACGCGCGCCGCTTTGAGGAAGCTGGACGCGCCGGCGCTGCAAGCGGCGCTGGCCTTCGCCGGCCATGCGGCCGCCATCACCTGTTCCCGGCGCGGCGCCGATATGCCGCGGCTGGAGGAGGTGCGCCACCACCGATAAAGTTCCTGTAACCGCCATGACAACGTTGGACAACTAAAACTTACACAGGCCGTCGCAGCGCGGCTGATAATCATAAAAGGAGATGCGAAATGACTTACTCGATCAATCGTTATAACCGCTACATCGCTCGTTCGGCGGCGCTGGCGATCTGCTTGGCGCCCGCGCTGGTGTTCGCGCAGCAGAACAGCGCAGCCACCACCACCACCACCACCACCACCACCACCACTTCCACCACCCCCGCCGCCGTCAGCGGCCAGCAGGCCGCAGACGCCAATGGCGCCGATCCGTCGGCGGTCGTCATCGTCACCGGCGTGACCAAATCGACCACCAAGAAAAACGCGACGTTCTCGATCAACACGCTGACGGCCGAAGAGATCCAGCGCCTGGCGCCGATGAGCACCGCCGAGATGCTGGCCAACTTCCCGGGCATTTACACGGAAGGCGGCAGCGCCGGCGAGGCCAGTAACAACATCACGGTGCGCGGCTTGCCGGTCACCGGCGGTTACCGCTTCGCGCCGCAACTGATCGACGGCTTGCCGGCCTTCGAGGAGCCGGAGGCGCCGTTCATGAACAACGACGTCTTCATCCGCGACGACCTGATGACCGAGAGCGTGGAGCTGGTCAAGGGCGGTCCAGGCGGCATCCTGTATTCGAATGGCTTGGGCGCGACCGTCAACCACGTCACGCGCACCGGCGGCGACAAACTCGCGGGCGGCTACAAGATCGAGTACGCCGACTATGGCTTCATCCGCCAGGACGCTTTTGTCTCCGGCCCGCTGAGCCCCAACCTGACAGGCGCCGTCGGTGGCTTCTATCGCCGCAGCGATGGCGTGCGCGACACCGGCTACACCGCCGACCGTGGCGGCCAGGTACGCGGCAATCTGGTTTACACCAGCGACGACCGCAGGACCACCTTGCGCGGCGATGCGCTGGTGATCAACGACCGCACCGCGTTCTATCAAAACCTGCCGATTTCGGTGCCGCGTTTCGCCAACGCCGGCACGCCGGCCAATCCGACCAAGATCAACCAGGACACCATCGAGCCGCTGGGCATCGACTTCGCGCACGGCACCACCGCCTCGCCATATAACCGCAAGTTCAACATGATCGGCGAGTACGGCACGCGCACGATCGACCAGGCCGACGGCATCCATCCGAACTTCAAGATCTTCACGCTGAGCGGCTCGCACGAGTTGAAGGACGGCTGGAAGCTGTCGGCCGGGCTGCGGCACACCACCGGCAGCAACGGCTTCAACGCCGTCTTCACCGGTAACGATACGGCCACGTCGACCAACTTCCTCAACGCCCGCTATCAGAACGACGTGATCTCGCCGGCGCACGGCGCGGCGCTTGTCTGCAACCTGAATAACGCCAAGCTGATTGGGTTCTTCAACGTGCCGAGCAGCCAGGCCTGCGGCGCCTTCGCCAATATCAGCCGCGAGGATTTCATCCGGCGCTATGCCAAGGCCACCGGCGTGGCCGGACGCTATCTGAACGACGGCACCGCGGTTCCCGCATCGGCGAACCTGAACTTCATGATTCCGTTCGTCGCCGACGTCGATGCCTCCAGCACCTCGCTCGACCTCAAGACGCAAAAATCCTTCGAGCTCAAAGGCACGCACGATCTGACCTTTGGCGTGTACAAGAGCCGCTACAGCTACAAGCCCAACTTCCAGCAGGCGCTGTTGGTCAGCGACGTGGCGAATGAATCGCGTCCGGTCGATCTGATCGCGGTGGACGCGCAGGGCAACCAGGTTGGCCCGAGCCTGACGCAGGACGGGGCGATTCTGCCGGGATGGGGCGGTTTTGTCAGCGACATCCGGGGCGACGGCAACGCCGCCTATCTGCTCGACCACTGGGAAACCATGGACAAGAAGCTGAAGATCGATGCCGGCGTGCGCTGGCAGAACCTGAAGGCGGACGGCGTCCGGCGCGACCGCAACGTCATCACTGATATGACGCCGGCCAATGTGGTTGTCGGCTCGACCCAGGATACGACGGCGGACAATGAAGTGAGCCTGCCAGGCGCGCCGCAGACCTTGAACAAGACCTATCACGGCTTCGGCTGGTCGCTGGGCGGCAACTACAGCTTCAGCAAGGCCTTTGCCGTCTACGGCCTGGCGTCCGACTCCTTCCGCCTGCCCGGCCTCAAGGACATCAACAACCTGACCACGGCGACGGCCACCGTCGTCAATGGCAGGACGGTGGAAGTCAGCGCGGTGGAGCATATCCGCCAGTACGAAATGGGCTTGCGCTACCTGACCCGTGGCTTCGGCGCGTCGGTGGCGGCGTTCTATAACAAGTTCTCGCCGCGCAGCGCGGTCAACATCTACAAGGACATCCAGTCGTCGCAATGCACCAGCGCCGGCGGCGTCACGCAGATCAATTCCTGCCCGGACGTGGCGCAGCTCTATCAGCGCGGCATCCAGAACGTCGGCGCGGAAGTCGAGTTGTCCTGGCGTCCGGCCGCCATCCCGGGCCTGGAGTTGAAGGGTAATATGGTGATGCAAAATCCGAAGGTCAAGGGCGCCAATTACACAACCACGCAGGAGGACAAGGACGCGCAGGGTGTCATCACCGGTTATCACTACGTGCAGGTCAGCGAGGATGGACGTCGCCCGCGCCGTCTGCCGAAGGTGATGTTCAACTTTATGCCGTCGTTCGACCTCAAGCCGCTGACCGACATTCCGGTCAGCGTCTACGCGCAATACCAGCACTACGGTTCGCGCTTCTCCGAGGCGTCCGACAGCAACGTGACGCTGTTCCCGTCGTATCACATCATCAACGCGGGCGCGCAGTACCAGATCACCGAGCGTTTGAGCGCGCACCTCCACGTGGCCAACCTGACCAATCAACTGTCGTTCACGGAAGGCGACCCGCTGTTCAACGACCTGCTGTCGCCGGACGGCTCGCGCAACCGTGGCGTGGCCCGGCCATTGTTCGGACGGACTTTGCGGTTCAGTCTCACCTACATGTTCTAAGTTGACCCGGGACGCCTGCCTCGATGTCGTCGGCTTCGTGCGTTGACATACAGAGGCCGGCCGCCCCGGGACCTAGAATGGACCGATACTCTTATCAAGGACGGTCCATGAAATCCACCACACCCGAACCCTATCCACATCCCGCCGGCGGGTGGGGTTCGGTGAAGAAGGTCGCCACGGCCCTGCTGACCGAGCATGTGCCGTTCGAGGGCGGCAAGCTGCTGGTCCACTTGAACAAAACCGACGGTGTCGCCTGCGTCAGCTGCGCCTGGGCCAAGCCCGCCAATCCCCATCCATTCGAGTTTTGCGAGAGCGGCGCCAAGGCCACCGCCTGGGAGGTCACGGGCAAGCGCTGCGACGCCGGCTTCTTCGAGAAGCACACGATCGGCGAGCTGCTGGGCTGGAGCGATCATCAATTGGAATCGGTGGGCCGCTTGACGACACCTTTGCGTTGGGATGCCGCCAGCGACCGCTATGTGCCGGTCGGCTGGGACAGCGCGTTCGCCGAGATCGGGCGCGAGCTGAAGGCGCTTGAGCCGAAAAACACCGTGTTCTACTGCTCGGGCCGCGCCTCGCTGGAATCGTCGTATATGTATCAGCTGCTGGCGCGGCTCCATGGCTGCAACAACCTGCCGGACAGCTCCAATATGTGCCACGAGAGCACCTCGGTGGCGCTGCCCAAGACCATCGGCGTGCCGATCGGCACCGTGTCGCTGGAGGATTTCGAGCAGACCGACTGCATCCTGTTCTTCGGGCAGAACGTCGGCACCAACAGCCCGAGGATGCTGCACCAGTTGCAGGAGGCGCGCCGCCGGGGTGTTCCCATCATTACTTTCAATCCGCTGCGCGAGACCGGCCTGCTGCACTTCGCCAATCCGCAGTCGCCGGCCGAAATGCTGACCGGCGCCGAGACCACCATCAGCACGCACTATTTGCAGGTGCGGGCCGGCGGAGACAGCGCGGCCATGCTGGGCTTGTGCAAGGCGCTGATCGCGGCCGACGACGCGGCGGTCGCGGCCGGCACGCCGCGCGTGCTCGATACCGGATTTATCGCCGAGCATACTGCCGGGCTCGAGTCGCTGGCCGAACGCGCGCGCGAAGAGAGCTGGAGCGAGATCGAGCGCCACTCCGGCCTGGCCCGCCGCGATCTGGAGGAGGTGGCGGCCGTGTATGCCAGCGCGAGCAAGGTGATCGGCGTGTTCGGCATGGGCCTGACGCAGCATCGGCTGGGCGTGCAGAATGTGGAGATGCTGTCGAATCTGCTGCTATTGCGCGGCAATATCGGCAAGCCCGGCGCCGGCATCTGCCCGGTACGCGGGCATTCCAATGTGCAGGGGCAGCGCACCGTGGGCATCACGGAGAAGCCCGAGCTGGCGCCGCTCGATCAGTTGGCGAAACAGTACGGCTTCGCGCCGCCGCGCGACAAGGGGCTGAACACCGTCGAGACTTGCGAGGGCGTGCTCGATGGCTCGGTGCGGGCGTTTATCGGGCTGGGCGGCAATTTCGTCCGGGCCGTGCCCGACACCGCTCGCGTGGAGGCGGCCTGGTCGGGGCTGCGGCTGACCGTCCAGGTGGCGACCAAGCTGAACCGCAGTCATCTGGTGCATGGGGCCGTGTCGTATATTCTGCCTTGCCTGGGACGGCTGGAGGTGGACCGGCAGGCCGGCGGCGAGCAGGCGGTGTCGGTGGAGGACAGCACCGGCCACATGCACGGGTCGAAGGGCAGGGCGGAGCCGGCCGGCGAATTGTTGCGCTCGGAACCGGCGATCATCGCCGGGCTGGCGAAGGCGGCTTTGCCGGCGAATCCAGCCGTCGACTGGGACGCGTGGGTGGCCGACTATGCCACCGTACGCGACGCCATCGCCGAGACCTATCCGGAGATTTTCCACGATTTCAACGCGCGCATGTGGACGCCGGGCGGATTCCGCCGGCCGGTGCCCGCCGCCGAGCGCAAGTGGAAGACGCCCAACGGGCGCGCCAACTTCATCGCGCCGGCGGTGCTGGATGCCGATCCCGACCAGTTGCAGCCGCAGGGCGACGTGCTGCGCTTGTTCACGGTGCGCAGCGACAGCCAGTTCAACACGACGATCTACAACGAGAACGATAGTTTTCGCGGCATCCATGGCGGCCGGCGGGTGCTGCTGATAAATGAGGCGGATATCGCGCGGCGGGGGCTGAAGGAGGGCGATCTGGTCGATGCCAGTGCAGTGACCGGCGACGGTATCGCACGGACCGTGTCCGCGCTGCGGCTGGTGGCGTACAACGTGCCGCGCGGATGTGTTGCGGGATATTTTCCTGAGTGCAATCCTTTGATGGCTTTGGAACATCACGCGCTGGAGAGCATGGTGCCGGCGGCAAAGTCGATCGCCATACGAATAGGCCCGGTGCGGGCGGCGGGGTGAGCTGGCGAACATACGGAACACGTTGACAGGAGTAAGCTGAATTCTGTTAAATATTTTTAGTGGAATTGAAAAATGACCTTATCAGACCGCCGAAAACCTACCGCTACCCCGGCCATCATGGACGAAGCGTTGGAACTCCTTCCGCTGGAAGGACTGCAGCCCGCGGCAGAGTACGCCATGAGCCATGGCGTGCCGCGCCATATCGCTTACAAGGTGTTGAGCGCGGCGCCGGAGAACCAGCGCAGCAATTTGTCGCGCAGGAAGCGCGATGACGCGGGTGCCGCGGTGGATTTGAAGCAGGCGGAGGCAGCGTAATTTCGTTGCTGCCTTCATCGCTGCCTCTCTCGCCTTAGTGCGATGCCGGGGTGTTCGCCTCCGGCATAGGCATTGGATTCGGGGCGGCGGCCGCCGGAGGCGGCATTTCATTGCCCGGCACTGGCGGGGTGATGTTGCCCGCGTCCGGTGTGGCGCCGATTTTTGTTTCCGGAGTGACCGGATCGACATCCTGCTTCTTGCAACCGGTGACGGCGGCTGCCGTGAGTATCAATGCGAGGGCGAATTTGGCCGGGGTGGCGAGCTTTTTCATGTTTTGTCCTTATAGATGGGTGTAGCCCATCGTAACTACTGCTGAGCTCGACGGCTGTCGGCGTGCAAGCGGCTTGCATGTAGGACTAGCGCCCCTCGCTTTAGGCAGCCACTTTTGCAGGCCCCCTTTTTTGTGCGTTGCGGTTAGAATAACGCCTTTGTTACCCCGCCGTCCAATTCCGACCGATGCTTCGCCGCCCGATCATTCATGTGTTTCTCGCGTTTCTGCTGCTGTTCACGCAGCAGATCGGGGTTGCGCACGTCTACTCGCACTGGGTCGGCGTAACCCAGTCGGACGCGGAGTTCAGCAGCGAGGAACAGGCCGAACACCGCAAACGTATCGCGGTGCACAAGGTCTGCGCCGAATGCGTCACCGTCGCCCAGGTCGCGGCGACGCTGACGTCGCGGCCGATGACGATCGCCGTCGTCGCCGTCGGCGGTGGCGTGATCGCCACACCAGCCACCCTGACCGCCTGCGAACGCACCGTTTGCGTCTTCCAGTCCCGCGCTCCCCCTCTGGCCTGACACCCGAAATCCGTCCTGAATTTCGCGTCACCGTGGTCCGGCTTCGGCTATCCACGGCGCGACCTGTCATGTTTTTTAGCTAGAGGTTTACCCATGAATATCCCACGCACGCTGCTGGCCAGCGCGATCCTGTCCGCCCTGTCCACCCTGGCGCACGCGCAGTCCACCGCCACCAAGTCCACCGATGCCGCCGTCCCGCGAGTGATCGTCACCGCCACGCCTTTCGGCGATTCCGACAGCGACCAGATTCTGACCCCGGCCAAGGTGCTCTCGGGCGACGAGCTGCGCGACAAGGTAGGCAGCTCGCTCGGTGAGACGCTGTCGCAGGAACTGGGCGTGTCGGCGTCGGCCTTCGGCGCCGGCGCCTCGCGTCCGATCATTCGCGGCCTGGAGGGTGCGCGCGTCAAGATGCTGGAGAACGGCATGGCCGTCTCCGACGTCTCCGGCCTGTCGAACGACCACGCGGTGGCCGGCGAAGGCGCGGTGGCGCAGCAGATCGAGATCCTGCGCGGCCCGGCGGCGCTGCTGTACGGCTCGGGCGCCATCGGCGGCCTGGTTAACATCGTCAATGAACGTATTCCGACCGTGCTGGAGCCGAAGCTCACCGGTCAACTGGAAGCGCGCGGCAGCACCGTCGACGACGGCCGCAACGCGTCCGGCACCTTGGACGGCTCGGTGGGCAAGATGGCATGGCACGTGGACGGCAACGCGCGCAACACCGACGACTACAAGATCCCGGGCAACCGCGTGCTCAACGATCCCGATTCCGCGTCCGGCCGTCTGCCGCATTCGGAGACGCGCCAGCGCAACGCCGGTGTCGGCTCGTCGTATATCGACAGCTGGGGCTTCGTCGGCGCGTCGGTGTCGCACCTGACCAACCTGTATGGCATTCCGAGCGACGAAGGGTCGAAGATCGATCAGAAGCAGACCCGCTACGACTTCGACAGCCTGGTGAAGGCGCCGCTGCCGGGATTCGAATCGTTCAAGTTCAAGGCCGGCTACACCGACTATGAGCACGCGGAGCTCAACGACGAGAACCTGCCGGAGGTGATCTTCAAGAACCGTTCGCTGGAAACGCGCGCCGAACTGACGCACAAGCCGGTCGCCGGCTGGCATGGCACCTTCGGCGTGCAGACCGAGAATACGCACTTCTCGGCGCTGAGCGCTGAAGGCGGCCCCGATACGGTGCCGGTCACGCATTCGACGTCGACCGCCGCCTTCCTGGTCGAGGAGACCGAGGTCGGCGTGGTGCGCGTGAACGCCGGCGCGCGCGTCGAGCGCGTCAAGCGCAAGCCGGTCACCGGCGTCGACCGCTCGTTCGATCTGAAGTCGGCGTCGGTCGGCGGCATGTGGCCGTTCGTGCCGGGCTATGGCCTGGGCGCGACCTTGTCGTATGCGCAGCGCGCACCGGCCACCGAGGAACTGTATTCGGCCGGTCCGCACGACGCCACCGTCACCTTCGATATCGGTAACGCCGATTTCAAGAAGGAGACCTCGCGCAATATCGAGCTGTCGCTGCAGAAGACCACGGGCCTGGTGCGCTGGAAGGCCAACCTGTTCCGCAACAAGGTGAGCGATTTCATTTACGGCCAGATCACCGGCCAGCTGGTGGACGAAGAGGGCAATCCGGGCGACGAACTGCGCCAGCGTATTTTCCTGCAGGCCGATGCCACCATCCAGGGCGCCGAGGCGGAGCTGGAATACAACCCGCACGGCGCCGGCTGGTCGGGCCGCGTGTTTGCCGATACCACGCGCGGCAAGCTGGATCAGGGCGGCAATCTGCCGTTGCAACCGGCCACCCGCGTTGGCGCCAGCACCGGTTACAAGATGGGGCAATGGCGCGCCGGCCTGTCGCTGGTGCACGCGCAGTCGCAGGATCGCCTGGCGACCTTCGAGAGCACCGATACGCCGGGCTACAACCAGGTCAACGCCAATGTGTCGTACATGCAGAAGGTCGGCGCGTATGATTTGACGTGGTTCCTGCTGGCGAAGAACCTGACCAACGAAGAGATCCGCGTATCGACGTCGGTGTTGAAGGATATCTCGCCGCTGCCGGGCCGTAACGTGGTGTTCGGCGTGCGCGCGAAGTTTTAGAGACCTGCGGTATCGGCGTCAGTCCGTGATGCCGATACCGTGGTTGATCGATTCGACGATCATGTTTTCCGCCGCGTGCGTGATGTTCTCGTGGCGGAAAAAGTTGTAGATGAAGACGCCGCTCGGCGTTCCCTTCAAATCGCCGTCGCAATAGACGCGCGCGTTCCAGTCGGCGCCATGGCCGACGCTGTATGTCCCCAGATACGAAAACGTTCGCCCATCGGTGGCGCGGATGTAGGAACCCTTGATCGGCCATTGATCGAGCCAGTACGTGGCCAGCTGGGCGGCGTAGCGGTTGGCGTCTGGAGGCGAACCGAATTCCTCCGACAGGCACGTCTGCTCATGCACCATCTCGCAGGCCGACGTGGTGCCGCGATAAATACGGAAGCGCGGCCGGTACTTGCCGTCCTCGGACTTTACCGGCGTACAGACTATGTAGTGACCATCGCGTGCGAATGAACTTGACTCAGCCATATGTACCCTCGCTTCAAAGAAACACTGGTTTTTCAGCCTGCTTGTCGCGCTGCACAAGACCACCCGGCGTCCGCGTCAGCCCACCGGCAAGCGCGGTTTTACGGGGCTGTGCCGGTATGTGTGCTGAAAGAGTAGCATAAGGAAGCTTCCTTATTCAATCGGACATGACATAACTACAAAAATAATATTGCAATGCAGCATTGGGCGCAATCCGCAGAATCGTTGTCACACGCGCACAACGGATCCACGTAGGGCGGATTAGCGAAGCGTAATCGGCCATGCATGCGTCACGGCGGCGCATGCATGGCCGATTACGGCGTACCGCCTAATCCGCCCTACGTGTTCTAGTGGTCATTCTCACGGCCAATACGTCGGTTTCAGCATCTCGGGCTGGCCCGTGTAACCATGCTTGCGCGCGAACGCCGCCAGCACCGGCGGCGACTCGTGCCCGCCGAAGATCGACCACACGAACATGCGCCCGTACAATTCGCTGCGCTCGCGCGGATCGTTCTGCATCGACGCGTCCTGCCCCAGCGAGGTTTTGAGCGCGGCCACGCTGCCGTGATGCGCCACCATACGCGTGCCGCCGTCCTTGCTGGTGTCGAACACCATCAGGCGCGGTTGCGAGGTGTCGGCGCTCCAGCGGCGCCATTCCGGCAGCGCAGCGCCCCCTGGCTCCCCATGACGGGCGAAATGCGTCCAGTACCCGGCCATCGCATCCGACACCTCCTTGCGTCCCGGCAGATTGGCCGGAGTGAAGCAGCGGAACGGATCGAACTCGCCATCCAGATCGCGGAACACAAACGCCATTTCCAGCACATGCGCCGCGCCCAGCAAAATCTGCGGCTGGATCAGCGGAACCGCCGGCTGCTCGTCCCAATCGAAGCGGTAGACCCAGACATCCTTATGGCCGGAGGCGATCATCGCGCTAGCCGGGTCGAGCGCGCATTTGGACTGCCACAAGTCGGACATGTAGGCCGCGTGCCGCTGGTAGCGGGCGCGGTTGCGCATCACCGGCAGCTTCCCGAACAGCATGCGCACGTAGTCCGGATTATTGGACATGAAGGTCTTGTACTCGTCGCGGTTGGTGCCGACGATGAACGGCACCGCGTGATAGCGGCTGCGGTCCGTGAACACCTCGGCCAGCGGCCCGGCCGGCAGCACGTAGCCGTCCTGTATAACCGTGGGCGAGTCGTAGAAGTTGAGCGCACCCTGCTTGATCGGCGCCAGCATGGCTTGCGGCGGCAGGCCGCGCGCGAACGCCTCGATGTCGTCCGCCGTCATCGACGCGATCAGCGCCTTGGCCGCCGCCCGGTCGGCGGCCCGGCCGTCCCGCTGCAGCCATTCGCACAGCAGCTCGCGCGAGCTGACGGCGTGGCCCGGTTGCGCGTCGTCGGTGTAGTTGCGCGCCTGCGCAAGCGTATGGCTGGCCGTGATCGGCGATTGCGCGATCGCCTTGTGGAACAGGCCCGCCGCCAGCGGACTGGCGAGCAGCGTGTAGACATTCCACCCGCCGGCCGATTCGCCGAAGATGGTGACGTTGCGCGGATCGCCGCCGAACGAGGCGATATTCCGCTGCACCCATTCCAGGGCCGCGATCAGGTCCAGCGTGCCGAAATTGCCGGAGCGGTCGGCCGGCGTATCGTCCTCGCGCGCCAGTTCCTCGAGACTGAACCAGCCGAAGATGCCAAGCCGGTAGTTGGCCGACACCACGATCACCTGGTCGTGCCCCGCCAGGTTGCGCAGCGTGGTGTAGGTGGCGGCGGTGCCGGAGGAGTTGGCGCCGCCGTGTATCCAGAACATCACCGGCAATGCTTCGGCGACGCGTCGCGGCGCGAAGATGTTGAGCGACAGGCAGTCCTCGGCGCCGGCCGGCAAACCCCACCGGTCCGGCGGCAACTCCAGCGAGACGCCGCCCGGCTGCATCGCCGCTTCCCCGCACACGGTCGCCTGGCGCACGCCTTCCCATGGCAGCGCGGGGCGGGGCGCTTTCCAGCGCAGCGGTCCGATTGGCGGCTGCGCGTACGGCAGGCCAAGCCAGGCGTGGGTGTCGTGCAGGTCCTCGCGGCCGACCACGGCGCCAGTCTCGGTCTGGCGCAGCGATTCCGGGGCCGGCGCGGCAGGTATGGCAGGATCGGCCTTGGCGCCTGGAGGCGACGGCTGGCGTGCTGTTTTTCCCGGCATCAGGAAGTGCGCCAGCGCGGGCACCAGCACCAGGGCGCCGACCATATTCCACAAGAACATGAAGGCCAGCAGGATGCCCATATCGGCCTGGAATTTGATCGACGAGAACAGCCAGGTCGCCACCGCCACCGCCAGGGTCACGCCGGTCAGGATGACCACGCGGCCGGTGAACTGCAGCGCGTGCAGATAGGCCGCCGACAGGCTGTCGCCAGCGCGCATGCGGCTCAACATCACGCTGAGCACATACAGCGCGTAGTCGACACCGATGCCGACGCCCAGCGCGATCACCGGCAAGGTCGCCACTTTGACGCCCATGCCCAGCACCACCATCAGCACTTCGCACAGGATGGAGGTCAGCACCAGCGGCAGCACCGCCACCAGCACCGCGCGCCATGAGCGGAAGGTGGCGTAGCACAGCAGGATGACGGCGCCATAGACCCAGAACAGCATGTCGCGCATGGCCTTCTTGACCACGATGTTGGTGGCCGCCTCGATACCCGCGCTGCCGGCCGCCAGCTGGAACTGCACGTCCGGCGTGTTGTTGGCGGCGGCGAAGGCTTCGACCGCGTCCACCACGCGGGTGAGCGTTTCGGCCTTGTGGTCCTTCAGGTAGACGTACAGCGACAGCAGCGAGCAGCTTTGGTTGAACAGTTCACGTGGCGCGCGGGTTTGCACGGCGCCCAGCGCACCGGCGTTGGGGATCAGGTCGAACCATTTGAAGTTGCCCTCGTTGTAGCCGGTGGTGGCCAGCTTGCTCAGCGCCGCCATCGAGTTGGTCGAGTCGACGCCCGGCAGCTGTTCCAGTTGCCACGCCAGTTCGTCCACCTTGGACAAGGTGCCGTATTGCGTGCACTGGTCGGGCGGCGTCTTGATCATGACGACAAAGATGTCCGAGCTGGCGGCGTAGTTGGAGACCAGGTAGCCGTTGTCGCGGTTGTAGCGCGAGTCCGCGCGCAGCTCCGGCGCGCCCGGATCGAGATCGCCGACCTTGAGATTGAGGCTGTAGGCGAAACCCAGGCCGCCCAGCAGCACGCTGGCGGCTACGGTGACCGCCGCCCAGCGGCGCTGGGTGAAGCGGTCGAGGAAGGTCCACAGCCATGGCTGTTTCCTGGCGCCGCCACTGTCGGCTTGCAGGGTGCGTTGCGCCGCCTTGGCGCTGACGCCGGTGTACGACAGCAGCACCGGCAGCAATACCAGATTGGTGAAGATCAGCACCGCCACGCCGATGCTGGCGATGACGGCGAGATCCTGGATCACCTTGATCTGGATGCTGACCAGCACCAGGAAGCCGACCGCGTCGCACAGCAGCGCGGTCAGGCCGGCGGCGAACAGGCGGCGGAAGGTGTATCGCGCGGCGACCACGCGGTGGGTGCCGCGTCCGACATCCTGCATGATGCCGTTCATTTTCTGCGCGCCGTGGCTCATGCCGATGGCGAACACCAGGAACGGCACCAGGATCGAGTAGGGATCGAGCTCGTAGTGGAGGGTGGCGAGCAGGCCGCATTGCCACAGCACCGCCACCAGCGAGCACACCACCACCAGCGTGGTGCTGCGCCAGCAGCGCGTGTACCAGTACAGCACACCGCCGCAGATGGCGATCGCCAGCACGAAGAACAGCAGCACCTGCTGCAGGCCCTCGATCAGGTCGCCGACGATCTTGGCGAAGCCGGTGATGTGGATGTCGACGCCTTCCTTCTCGTACTTGGCGCGGATTTTCTCCAGGCTTTCGGACAGCACGCGGTAGTCCAGCGCCTCGCCGGTTTGCGGCACCTTGTCCATCAGCGGCACGAAGACGATGCTGGATTTGAAGTTGGACGCCACCAGCTGGCCGATTTCGCCGGAACGGGCGACGTTGGCGCGCAGCTGTTCGAGGCTTGCGGTGGAGCCGTCGTAGCCGTCCGGGATGACGGTGCCGCCGTCGAGCCCATCCTCGGTCACGGCGGCCCAGCGCGTGCTCGGGGTCCACAGCGACTTCATGAACGGCCGGTCGACTCCCGGCAGCAGGAACAACTCGTCGTTCAGGCGTTGCAGGGTGTCGAGGTAGGCGCGGTCGTAGATGGTGCCGTTCTTCGCTTCCACGGCGATGCGCACCGAGTTGCCGAGGCCATTGAGATCGCTTTTGTTGGCCAGGTAGTTCACCACGTAGGGGTGGGCGCTGGGGATCATTTTCTCGAAGCTGGCATTGAGCTTGATGCGCGTGGCCTGGAAGCCCAGCACGATCGTCGCCAGCAGGCATAGGAAAATGACGAGCGGCCGATAGTTGAATAGCGCGCGTTCGCCGAGGTTGCCGGAGGCGGTGTCGAAGTCCTCGAGTCGCCGTATGACCGGCTGTTGTTCTAAGTCGTTATCTGTGTTCATGATGCTCCAACCATGTTCATATAAGAGAGGGGCCGACGTTAAGTCGGCGCTCGCATGATTCCGGATACACGTAGGGCGGATTAGGCGGAACGCCGTAATCGGCCATTTACGCGCCGTCGGCGGCTCATGGATGGCCGATTACGCTGCGCTAATCCGCCCTACGTGTTTCCGCGATTCTGCGCACGCCGCGTAATCCGGCTACCACCAAGGTTCCGTCGCCGGCCTGCGCGACGGCCGCCAGCGGCAGGGCGGTACCGGCTTGCGCGGTGAAGGTACGGCCGTCGTCGCGGCTTACCAGCACATCGCCGCCCTGGCTCACCAGCACCACGGCGCCGTCGCTCATTACGGTGCCGGCGGCCAGCGAGGCCTGGACGCCGGTCGCGACCTGGCTCCAGGTCGCGCCCTGGTCCGTGGAGCGGAACGCGTTGCCGCGCAATCCGTACGCCAGTAGCACGCCCCCGCGCGCGGAGAGCAGTCCGAAATAACTGCCTTTGTAAGGCGTCGGCAGGGCTCTGAAACTGTCTCCCTTGTCGGTGGAGCGCAGCAGCAGTCCCTGTTCCCCGGCCAGGTAGATGGCGTTGGCGGTGCCGCGCATGCCGTACAGATGCAAGCCCTTGGGATTGGCGACGCGGCTTTGCCACGGCTGCCAGGTCGCGCCGCCATCGACGGTGCGGAACATCATGTTGTACGCGCCCAGCACATAGCCGCTCGTGGGGCTATCGAAGTACAGATCGAGGAATGGCTTGTCCGGACCGTCGTCGACAAGGCGCTGGGCGTCCGCCACCGCCTTGTCGCGCTCCGGGCCGAAGGAGGCGGTGGCGTCGCTCAGCACGAGCGCGGCGGCCTGGATGCCGTCGAGCTGTTTTTGCCATGTGGCGCCGCCGTCCGTGGTGTGCAGCACCACGCCCTGATGGCCGACCGCCCACCCGTTTTTGCCGTCGACGAACTGCAGCGCCGTGAGGCTGACGCTGACCGGCACCGCCGCCTGGCGCCAGGACTTGCCGGCGTCGTCGGAGTACAGGATGATGCCCCGTTCGCCGGCGGCCACCAGCCGCGTGCCGGCGCCGCCAACCGCCAGCATCGCCGCCTGCAGCGCCTTGGGCGTGACCAGCGCCGGCTGGCCGAGGGCCGCCGGAGCCGCCACCTTGGCGGCGTTGCTGGCGTGGCCCGGACCCGCGCCAAGCGCCAGTACCATGGCGGCGGCCAGCGGCGCGACGCGGAAGCGCGTCAAGAGTGGATTCGATCTGACCATCATTTACCTTTCAGTGAGCTTAGCGCGAACCTTGATTTGCCAACTCTTCAGGGCCGAAGTAGCTGGCCGGCAGGCGCGGAATGACTTTGTATTGCGTCGGCATTTCGTTCGACGCCTCGTTCAGCAGATAGGCGCCGGTCTGCACGTTGTACGTGCCCCACATGACATTGCCCAGCACCGCCGGGATGTCCGGCGCCATCAGCGTCAGCGTGTAGTTGCCGCGCCAGATCTGGCCCTGGGCGTCGTAGCCGTCCACCAGGATGATCTGCCAGGTGTCCTCGTCGAGGTAGTAGCGGCGCTTGGTCACCACGTGGCGCTTGCCGGGGATGAGCGTCGCTTCCACTTCCCACACGCGGTGCAGTTCCCAGCGCACCAGGTCCGGATTGAGGAACTGCGGGCCGACCAGATCGGCGATCCTGGCGCTACCGGCGCGGTTGTTGTTGTACGGGATGTACATCTCCTTTTTTCCGACCAGTTTCAATTCGTGGTGGTCGATAGGCCCGAACAGCATGAACGCCTCGTCGAACAAGCCGATGCCGGAGGTGACCGAATCCGGCGTGTCGTAGGACACCGACGGCGCGCGGCGCACGCGGCGCTGGCCCACCAGGTACTGCCAGATGGCGCGCGGCTTGGCTTCGTTGATGCCGTCGTGGACCAGGATGCCTTCACCGGCCTTGGAGGCCGGCGCGCGCGTGATCAGGCGGCCGAACTGGTAGATGCCGTCGAATTTATCCAGGCTGCCGTCCTTGAAGTAGTAAGGGCGCATGAAGGTCTGTTCGGCTTCGGTGGCGGTGGCGCGCTTGCCGTCCGGGGTGACGATGACGGTCCGCAGCGGCATGATCGCCGCTTCGCCGGTCCACGCCAGGCGGTGGTTCATGATCGCCTCGTAGCCGGTCTTCGGAATCGGGAACGGGATGCCGCCGTAGGCGCCTTCGGCGCCGTAGCCGCCGTCGACCGATTTGGCGCGGGTGGCGTTCTTGAAGGTGTTTTCATAGACCCAGGCTGGCGCGCCGCCGGTGCGGTGGGTTGGATAGATGTCGAGCCGGTAGTTCGGGTACTTTTTCAGCATCGCCACCGTGGCGGCGGACAGCTTGGCCGCGTACTGGTCGACGTTCTTGCCGGTGATGGCGAGCACCGGCTTTTCGGCGGCGAACGGATCGGCGCGGAAGTCGCCCGGCTTGAAGCCGGCCGGCACCTTGGCGTAAGCGCCTTCCCAGGCGGGGATCGAGCCGTCCTTGTTGCCGGCTTTTTCGGCGCCCAGCGGCGTCAGGGTGGTTTGCAGTTTGGCCGCTTCGTCGGCGGTGACGGCGGCGCCGGCGTGCATCGGCAGCGCGGCGGTCAGGGCCAGGGAAATCGATGCCGCGACCAGTTTCAGGGATGTCTTCATTTTAGTTATGTCCTTAGAAAGAGCGTTTGATGTTGAAGGAGATGTAGTCGCGGTCCTTCAATGACTGGGCGTAGCTCAGGATCGGCGTGTTGGTGGCCGGGTTGTTCTTCAGGAAGGTGCCGGTCCCGCCGAGGAATTTGACGTAGCTGATGCCGAACTTCCAGTCCTGCTGGTAGGTGGCGTTGATGCCGATGTTGAAGTCGCCGCCGTGTTCGGAGCCGCCGTTGAAGTTGAAGATCGCGCGCGAGCGGCCGTCGATGTTGTAGCCGATGCCGATCGGGATCGTCAGGTCCAGTCCATCGATGACCTGATAGTAGGCCGGCTCGAAGATGACGCGGGCGGCGGTGGCGTCGCGCGTGGTGTTCGGATCGAGCGAGCCCTGGAAATCGACGCTGGTGGCGCGGTTCCATGCGATTTCGCCCAGCAGCGAAGCGCCCTGGAAGAACGGGTTGGTCGGCATGACATAGATCGCCGACAGGTTGACATGCGCCGTGTTGCCGACCGCGTAGCCCGGATTGCCGCTGTTGTCGGCGATAGTGCCGATGCCGTTGCGCGACAGGAAATTGGGTGTCGGGTCGCTGACCAGCGGCGTGTTGCGGCGGATCGAGGCCTCGGCGGCGACGTTCACACCGAACATCACGGTGCTGGCGCTGACGCCGAAGGTGCGGATGTTTTCGGCGTAGACGGCTTGCACGGTCGACGGCGCCCCCGGCGGGAAGGACGGCGCGAAACCGAGGTAGAAGTAGGGTGACTTGTCGTGGTAGCGGGCCGCGTAGAAGCCGTATTCGACGTCGGAGTCCGACGGCGCCCACTTGAGCTGCACGCCGCCCTGGCCGGAGTTCTTGGCCTTCATGTCCGGTTGCGTGATGAAGGCTGGCGCGCCGCTGTTGGTCGGCGCGACCAGGAAGGCGGTGGCGCCCGCGCCGGCGGCGTCGTAGGAACTGAGGTAGCTGCCGGCGCCCGGGATCAAGGTCGGCCGCCATTCGAACTGGTAGTAGCCGCCGATGGAAACGGTCGGCGCCACCTGCAACTGGCCGGAGACCTGATTCACGGGACGCAGGATCTCCTTGAACTGCGCGCCCGGTACGCTGAGCAGCTTGACCAGGTCGACCGGTCCCTGCGCGTTGGCGATGCCGTTGGCGCCGAAGAACAGGCTCTCGCCGTATTGCAGCGTGTGGCGGCCGACGCGGATGGTGCCGGGCAGCTCGCCCAGGGTGCCCTTGGCGAAGACGAAGGCGTCCAGCAGTTCGGCGTTGCGGCCGTGGAGCACCTTGGTGCCCTTGGCGAAGCGGTTGGCGCTTTGGCCGTTCAGGGTGACGGCGTTGCTGGCTGGCGAGCCGTTGTCGTTGGTGCCCATATAGGCGTCGTCGTACCAGCCGGCGGCGCTGATGCGCATGCCCAGCGTGCGGGTGCCCATGTCGAATTCGGAGAGCCAGTCGACCCGGCTCGAGACGATGCCCTTGTTGCGGAAGTTCTGGTTGCCGTCGTCGAGGTTATAGCCGGTGAAGTCTCCGGGACCGGCCGACGGATAGCCGCCCGCCAGCAGGCGCGAATCGGCGTCCTGCAGGCGATAGGCGCCGCTGTACTTGAAGGTGTTGTTCCAGCTGATCTTCAGTTCCGGATTGGACGTTTCGAAATCGTAGGCGTGGGCGGCGGGAAGGGCTGCCGTCACCGCCATGGCCAGTATGCTCCGGCTCAGGCTTTTTTTGGTATGCATTGCTGTCTCCTGGTTTTAGTTTTATGTGTGGTTCTGGGCGCAGTGGCTTTGGATGTCAGATAAAGGTCGAGGCCAGCCCTCCATCGACAGGGATGTTGACGCCGCTGATCCAGCGCGATTCGTCGCTGCACAGGAAGCCGACGACAGAGGCTATTTCGTCGGCGTAGGCCGGGCGCTTCATGCGGTGGGCGTCGCGCTGCACGCGCTCCTCGCCCAGCATGGAGACGAAGTCGCCGAGGATGGGCGTGAACACCGGTCCCGGCGCCACGCTGTTCATGCGCACCGAGTGCTCCAGGAACCATTTCTGCGATTGGGCGTAGGTCCAGACGATCAGCGCCTCCTTGAAATACTGGTAGCAGGTCTCGTCCGGCACCGGATGCTTGTCCAGCCATGCCTGCCCGGCGGCGTAGCCTTCGGTGGCCGCCAGCTCTTTGTGCAGGTCGAGGCGCACCGGCCATTCGGCGCCGAGGATGGAGGCGACGTTGACGATGGAGGCGCCGGCCGGCATGCGCGGCAGCAGACCCGAGGTCAGGTAGCGCAAACCGAGGTAATTGACCTTGGCCAGCAGCGCCGGATTGGCGGTGCCGGGCACGCCGGCGATATTGCACAACGCGTCCACGCGCTGCGGCAGTTTGGCGATGGCGTCGTCGATGCTGCCGGTGCTGGCCAGGTCCACGGACACGAAGCCGTCCAGCGTGAGGCCTGGATCGTTGCGGTCCATGCCGATGACGGTGGCTCCCTCGAAGCGCGCCAGCCGCGCCACTTCGGCGCCGATGCCCGACGCGGCGCCGGTGACGACGATGGTCTTGTTATGTAACTTCATGCTGTCTCCTTGTGGTTATTGGTGCTATGCGGTCATGCGTTGTGTCAGAACGGGTAGCGCGGTGCTTCGGTTTTGATCGTGAGCCATTGCAGTTGCGTGAATTCGTCCCAATCGACGGTGCCGCCGTGGCGGCCGCCGTTGCCCGAGGTGCCGCCGCCGCCGAACGGCGCGTGCGCCTCGGCCACCACCGTCTGGTCGTTGATGTGCACATGGCCGGACGGCACGCTGTCGGCGATGCGCATCGCGCGTGTCAGATTGGGCGTGATCACCCCCAGCGCCAGGCAGCCGGTGGTGGCGGATGCCAGCGCGACGGCCTCCTCGTCGGTGTCGAACACGGTGATCGACGCCACTGGGCCGAACAGCTCCTCCTCGAAGCAGCGCATGCCGGCGCGCGCGCCCGTCAGCACCGTCGGTTTGTAGAACTGGCGGTCGAAGGTGCCGCCGGCCAGCAGCGTCGCGCCGGCGGCGACGCTGTCCTCGACAATGGCATGCAGGCGCTGGACCTGGCGCGCGCTGATCAGCGGTCCGAGCGCGACGTCGCCGCCCATCGGATCGCCGACCGGCAAGTGGCGCGCCTTGTGGGTCAGGCGCTCGATCACCGCGTCGGCGATGCCCCGCTGGAGCAGGATGCGGCCGGCGCACATGCAGATTTGTCCCTGGTGCAGGAAGGTGGCCCAGGCCACGTTGGAGGCGGCGACGTCCGGATCGGCGTCGTCGAGGATGATCAGCGAGTTTTTGCCGCCCAGTTCCAGCGACATTTTCTTCAGGTGGCGGCCGGCGAGCTCGCCGACGCTGTGGCCCGCCGCCGTCGATCCGGTGAAGGCGATCATGCCGATGTCCGGATGGCTGCACATGGCCTGGCCGGCGTCGGCGCCGCCCGGCAGCACGTGCAGCAGGCCTTTGGGCAGGCCGGCCGCCTCGAAGATGCGGGCGATCAGCACGCCGCCGCTGATCGGGGTTTGCAGGTCCGGCTTGTGGACCACGGCGTTGCCGGTGGCGAGCGCCGGCGCGATCGAGCGGATCGACAGGATCAGCGGGAAGTTGAACGGCGAGATCACGCCGACCACGCCGTGCGGCACCCGGCGCGCGATGCTCATCGTGCCGGTGGCGGAGGCGAGCAACTGGCCCTTGGGCTGCGTCAGCATGGCCGCCGCTTCCTGCAGGTGGGCGATGGCTTCGCGCAGTTCGAGATCGGCCTTGGGACGGATGGCGCCCGTCTCGCGCACGATCCAGGTCGACAGCTCGTCGTGGTGCTGCGCGATCAGCGCGGCGGCGCGGCGGAAGATGGCGGCGCGCTCCTTGTAGTCCGATTTGGCCCAGGCTTTTTGGGCGGTGCGCGCCCCGGCGCCGGCGGCCAGGATGTCGGCAGCGTTGGCCAGGCCGACGCGGCCCAGCTGCTCGCCGGTGGCCGGTTCCGTGAATACGTGGGTGCCGCCCTGGGAGGCGATCCATTCGCCGTTGAAGATGCGGTCGCGCCAAATGGCGGGGCTGAGGAAGGCGCCGCCGGCGCCGGGGATGTCGCTCATGTCTGTCTCCTTGGTTGATTGGGTGGCGGTTCGGTCGCTTAGCACGCTAGTTGCATAAGGTCCGCTTGCCGCTCTTTTCCTTAGCTATTACAAGTTGCGTGCCAGCGATGTGTGGTTTTCGCGTAGTGCGATGCACCATGATCGATTCGCGGGGCTGGCGGCCGAATTCAAGATGCGCGGTTGCGCGTTGCAGCATCAATGTGGCGGCCCGGCCGCTTGATCAAATGATCAACCAGGAGAATTACCGATGTATGATTTGATAAAAAATGAAGAAGGCGGAGACATGAGCAAGCGTGAGCGCGTTTCGCTGGCGGAGGTATCGCAGGCCACCGGCAAGATGCTGAACCGGGGCGATAGCGCGCATTTGAACGAAGGCGCGGCGCCGACCCTGGACGACATCACCCAAAGCCTGCATTTTTCGCCCGGCGATGGCCGCATATGGCTGAACGGCCAGCGCATGCAGCTGGTGCATATGACATCACTCGGCTCGCTGCGGCGCGAACTGCTGGAGAGCATAGGACCCGAACGCACGCGCGGCCTGCTGACGCGGGTGGGCTATTCGGCCGGCGCGCGCGACGCCCAGCTGCTGCGCGAACGCTGGCCGGATGCCGATCCGGCGGCGCTGTTCTCGGCGGGTCCGCGTATGCACTCGCTCGAGGGCGCGGTCAAGGTCGAGGCGCTGCACTTCGAATTCGACGTGGAACTGGGGACCTATCGCGGCGAATTCCTTTGGCACCACTCCGGCGAGGACGAGGTGCACACCGCCGATTTCGGCATCGGCACCGAGCCGGCATGCTGGATGCAGACCGGCTATGCGATCGGCTACACCAGCGCGATGATCGGGCGTTTGACGATATATCGCGAGATCGAGTGCATGTCGATGGGCCACAAGCACTGCCGCCTGATCGGCAAGCCGGCCGACGAGTGGGACAACGTCGAAGAGGACCTGCGCTTCCTGAACGCCGAAGCCTTCGTCAGCACCACGGCCTACAGCGAACCGCACGCGCACCAGAAGGCCGCGATACTGGCGGGCGACGACGAGCGGCCCTACGCGGACAAGGAGATGGTGGGCGTGTCGTCGGCCTTCAACGCGGCCTGCCACATGCTCAAGCGGGTGGCGCCGACGGCGGCCACGGTGCTGTTCACCGGCGAATCGGGCGTCGGCAAGGAGCTGTTCGCGTACATGCTGCACCAGATCGGCAAGCGCAAGGAACAGCCCTTCGTCGCCGTCAACTGCGCGGCGATACCGGAGACGCTGATCGAATCGGAGTTGTTCGGCGTCGAGCGTGGCGCCTTCACCGGGGCGACGCAGTCGCGGCCCGGGCGCTTCGAGCGCGCCAGCGGCGGCACCTTGTTCCTCGACGAGATCGCGACGTTGAGCCTGGTCGCGCAGGGCAAGTTGCTGCGCGCTTTGCAGGAAGGGGAGGTCGAGCGGGTCGGCGGCGTGCGCAGCGTGAAGGTCGATGTGCGGGTGGTGGCGGCCACCAATGTCGATCTGCGCGAGGAGATCCGGCAGGGGCGCTTCCGCGAGGATTTGTTCTTCCGCCTGAATGTGTTCCCGATCCATCTGCCGCCGCTGCGCGACCGCCGCGACGACATTCCGCTTTTAATGGGCTACTTCATGCGGCATTATGGGCAGAAGCACCAGCGCCGGTTGACGGGGTTCACGGCGCGCGCGGTCGACGCGCTGCTCACTTATCACTTCCCGGGGAATATTCGGGAGCTGCAGAATTTGGTGGAACGCGGGGTGATATACGCCAACGAGGATGGTCCGATCGATTTGCCGCACCTGTTCACCAGCGGCGAGGAGTCGCAGGCTTCCTACTTTTCGCTGGCGCAGACGGGCAGGTTGACCAGCCAGGGCGCTGCGGCACCCGCCGCCACGGTGAGCGCGGAGTTGCTGGATGTGCTGCCGTCGATGCTGGGGGAGGCGGCCGACGGCAAGGCGCAGGCGTGGTCGCTGGACGCGCTGGAAAGCACGCTGATACTGGCGGCGGTCAAGCGCGCCGACGGCAATCTGTCGGCCGCCGCGCGGATGCTCGGCCTCACGCGCCCGCAGCTGTCGTACCGGATGAAGAAGCTGCAGGAAGCATGAAAACCTCGGAGACACGTAGGGCGGATTAGGCGGAACGCCGTAATCGGCCAATACACGCGTCGACGGCGCCGCATGCATGGCCGATTACGCTGCGCTAATCCGCCCTACGTGTCTCCGAGGTATATTCAAGCCGTCAGCTCGCGGTGATCTTCTCCAGTTCCGCGCTGATCTGCCGGCAGCTGTGATGCAGCGCGTCGATGAATCTATTGACGCTTTCCGAATCCGGCCGGAACAACGGCGTGACCAGGTTCACCGAATACGGCACCGGATGCGAAAACCGCCGGATCTGCAGCCCGCTCCTGGCATACTCCAGCGCCGTCAGCGGATTGACGATCGCCACGCCGACGCCCAAACTCACCGTGGCGCACACCGCCGCCGCGCTGTGCGTCTCGACCACCATCCTGCGTTCCACGCCATGCTCGCGGAAGGTGTTGTCGACCATCTTGCGATACGGGTCGCCGGCCGCCAGATACACGAAGTCGATGCCCGCGAAATCCTGTGGGGTCAGCATGCGCTTCTCGCACAGGCGATGGCGCGGCGGCAGTACGCACACCACATCCATCGTCAGCAGCGCTTCCATTTTAGTCCCCGGCGGAATGCCCGGTTCCTCGGTCAGCCCGAGGTGATAGCGCTGGCTGGTCAGCGATTCCTGCAAAGCCGGGCTCTCGAGCGGCGTCACATTCAGACTCACCCCAGGGAACTTGCTGCAGAAATGCTGGCTGGCGCGCGGCAGCAGCGTGCTTGAAAAAGCCGGCAGGCAGGCCACGGCGATCTGCCCCTGGCGGAAATGGCGCAGCGCTTCGATCGCGTTACCGATCCGCTCCAGCCCCAGATAGCTGCGCTGGACCTCGTCGAACAGCATCAGCCCATGCTCGGTGGGCACCAGTTTGCCGCCGCTGCGCTTGAACAACGTCAGCTGCGACAGCTTCTCGAACCGGCTCAATTCGCGGCTGATGGTCGGCTGCGAGGTGTGCAGGATCTCGGCCGCGCCGGTCGTGCTACCCGACGTCATCACCGCCCAAAACACCTCAACGTGGCGAAAAGTAAAGCCCATGGCATCCCCGCTTGAATTCAGATCACTGAACTATATCAGGAATGAATAGGACGCGAACATATTGATATTATGTTTTCGTTGCTAAAACTTTCATACTAAACGCACTGGAATTTTCAACGGAAAGCGGATCAGCTTATGAGATATCGTCGTTTTGGCCGGCTGGCCTGGAAGGTTTCCGACGTCGGTTACGGCATGTGGGGCGTGGCCGGCGGCGAAGGCGGATGGACCGGATCGAGCGCCAGCGCCGGCATGGAGGCGCTGCACCACGCGATCGCCAACGGCTGTAACTTTTTCGACACGGCCTGGATCTACGGGCGTGGCGAAAGTGAGCGCATGCTGGGCAGCGCGCTGCGCGACCATCCCGAAAAAAAGCTGTACGTGGCGACCAAGGTGCCGCCAAAAAACCGCGAGTGGCCGTCGCGTCGCGGCGACCGCATCGAGGACATCTTCCCGGCGGCGCACATCCATGAATACGTCGGCCGCAGCCTGGAGTGCCTGGGTACCGATGCCATCGACCTGCTGCAGTTCCACGTCTGGGAAGACGCCTGGGCCGGCGAGGAATCCTGGCAGCGCGCGGTCGAGGACCTGAAGCGCCAGGGCATGATCGGCGGCGTCGGCATCAGCGTCAATCGCTGGGAGCCGGCCAATGTGCTCGACACCCTGCGCACCGGATTGATCGATTCGGTGCAGGTCATCTACAACATCTTCGACCAGGCGCCGGAAGACCGGCTGTTCCCGCTGTGCCGCGAACTCGATATCGGCGTCATCGCGAGGGTGCCGTTCGACGAGGGTTCGCTGACCGGCATGCTGCGCGAGACGACCACCTGGCCCGAGGGCGACTGGCGCGCCAGCTACTTCGTCCCCGAGAACCTGGCGCCGACGGTGGCGCGGGTCGAGGCACTGCGCACCGCGCTGCCGGCCGGCGCCGACATGGCGCGCATCGCGCTGCGCTTCATCCTCGCCAGCGATGCGGTGGCCACGGTGATCCCCGGCATGCGCTCGGTGGCCCACGTGGACGCCAACCTGGCCTGTTCCGGCGCCGTTCCGCTGGACCCGCGCGTGCTGGACATGCTGCGCCGGCATCGCTGGGACCGGGAGCCGACGTGGTGGTCGCAATAGCCCTTTAGCCGTATCCGTTTCATTTCCCGCGGCCCCGCGCCGTCAACCGCTACCCTCAAGGACATCATTGTGAAATTCTCAGAACTCAAAGGTAAAAAAATCGGTATCTGCGCTTCGGGCGGACTGGTTAGCTTGTTCATCACGCAGCGCCTGAAGGAAGAGGGCGTGGCCTACGACCAGTTCACGGTCGATATCGGGCAGCCCGGCGAGGAGGGGCACGACTACTGCGCCGGCAATATCGACCTGATGCAGGACACCAAGGTGATCGACCTGAAAGAGGAGATCGCGCAGGTGTTCCTGCAGGCGGTGCGGGCGCAGGCCCAATACGACGGCGGCTATTGGAACACCACCGGCATCGCCCGCGCGGTGACGGTCAAGGGGCTGGTCGCGGCGCTGCGCGAACGGCAGTGCAATGTGCTGGCGCACGGCGCGGTCCACGGCGGCAACGACGAATTCCGCTTCACGTACTACCTGAAGATGTTCGCGCCCGAGATCCTGCCGTTCTCGCCGTGGGAAGATCCGACCACGGCGGAGCGCTTCCGCAGCCGCGTGGCGATGAGCGATTTCGTCGCCGACGCCGACCAGACCCTGATGCTCGGCAAGGCGCACCACTCGGTCGACGCCAACCTGGGCGGCGTCTCGCACGAGAACCGCGAGGTCGAGCTGCTGTCCAACCCGACCGACTCGGTGACGCCGATCATGGGCGTGCGCGTGGCCGACGCCCCGGACCAGCCGGAGCGCTGCTCGATCACCTTCAGGAACGGCCTGCCGGTGGCCATCAACGGCGTCGAGCTGAGCGCCCACGGCACCATCGCCCTGGCCAACCACATCGCCGGCCGCAATGGCGTGCTGCTCAAGAACGTGCTGGAGAACCGCATGAACGGCACCAAGGGCCGTGGCTTGTACGAGTCGCCGGGACTGGACTTGCTGGGCACCGCCGCGCGCCATCTGTTCCAGGCCACCGTCGACAAGGATGGCTGGGAGTTGATGCGCTTCCTGTCGCCGTTCATCGCGCGCCAGACCTACGCCGGCCGCCTGTACGATCCGGCCACACAGACCGCCATCAACAGCGCCGAGGAACTGACCGCCAACGCCAGCGGCGTGGTCGACATGATCTGCTTCAAAGGCAGCTACACGGTAGACCGCGTGCACGACTACGCCAAGTCGCGTTTCACCGCGCAGCAGTTCCGCTTCGCCCACGGCGGCCAGAAGTGGATCACCGAAGCGGTGGCCTGAGCGCCGGGGAATCGACATGACCTCCACCGCACACCGACTGTTTGTGATGTGGGCGCCACCGCGCTCGCTATCGACCGCGTTCGTCCGCGTGATGGCCGCGCGCGGCGACTTTACCATCCTGCACGAGCCGTTGTGCGATCTGGCGGCGTGCGGCCACTTCGTGCACCGGCGGGCCGGTGTCGAGCCGCGCCGGCTCGACACCGCGCCGGCCCTGTTCGAGCACGTCGAGCGCTTGCTGGACGACGGCCCGGTCTTCGTCAAGGACACCTGCGAGTACGATTACCGCGACATGCTCGACGGCGCCAGCTACCTGCGCGACGCCACCCATATCTTCATGTTGCGCGAGCCGGCCAGCGTGATCAACTCGCACTACCATATCAACCCGGAGATGCGCTGCGAGGACGTGGGCTACGAGCATCTGGCGCGGGTCTACGATCTGGTGCTGCTGCAGGCGCGCGCGCGGCCGCTGTTCATCGACGCGGAAAAGCTGGTGGCCGACCCCGCCGACACGGTCGCGCGCTTTTGCGAGAGCGCCGGCCTGAAACACCTGCCCGAGTCGCTGCAATGGGAGGGCGGCCACCTGGACATCTGGGAGCGCACCAAGCGCTGGCACCTGGACGCGGCCAACAGCAACCGCATCGCGCCGATCGAACGCCAGTACGCGGTCAGGGTCGACAACCACGAGCACCTGCGCGGCTTCTACCAGGCCAACCTGCCGTTCTACGATTACCTGCGCCAGCAAGCCGGGAGCGCGCGGACATGAGCGGCCTTTCGTCCTCGCTCACCTGGCACGACTTCCCCGTGGTGCGCGGCATGCGCGCCGCGCGGTTGCGCCAGAGGCCCTGTGTTTTGTGGTTCACGGGCTTGAGCGGCTCCGGCAAAAGCACCTTGGCGGGACTGGTGGAGGGTAAATTGTTCAGCCAGGGCTACCTGACCTATGTGCTCGACGGCGACAACGTGCGCCATGGCCTGTGCCGCGATCTCGATTTCAGCCAGCAGGCGAGGGTGGAGAACATCCGCCGCGTCGGCGAAGTGAGCAAGCTGTTCGTCGACGCCGGGATGATCGTGCTGACCGCCTTCATCTTGCCGTTCCGCCAGGACCGCGCGCTGGTACAGGAAATGATCGGCGACGCGCAGTTCATCGAAATCTATCTCGATGCGGCGCTCGACGTGTGCGAACGGCGCGATCCGAAGGGTTTGTACCGCAAGGCCCGCGAAGGCCAGTTGCGTCACTTCACCGGCATCGATTCACCTTACGAAGCGCCGCAGCGCGCCGACATCGTGCTCGATACCTCGACGGCATCGCCGGAGCGCTGCGCGCAAACCATCATCGACTACCTGCAAAAAGGCGGCTGGCTGCTGCCGCAGGCGCCGGCAACGAATCGTTCAACACATTTCGCAGTAAATTCCGCAGTAAATTATTAAGGAACCAGATGGACCATTTTCATTATGTGAACGGCGAGCTGCACATCGAAGACGTGCCGGCCCGCGCGATCGTCGAGGCGCATGGCAGCCCGGTATATGTCTACAGCGCGCAGACCTTCAAGCATCACTGCGCGGTGGTGCGGGATGCCTTCTCCGGTATCGAGCCCTTGATCTGCTTCTCGGTCAAAAGCTGCAGCAACCTGGGGGTGCTCAAGCTGCTGGTGGAGCAGGGCTGCGGACTGGATGTCGTCAGCGGCGGCGAGTTGTACCGGGCCTTGCAGGCCGGCGCCGCGCCGGAGAAGATCGTCTTCGCCGGGGTGGGCAAGTCGCGCGACGAGCTGACCTACGCAATCGATGCCGGCGTGTTCCTGTTCAACGCCGAATCGGAGAGCGAACTGGCGCGCATCGACGAGGTGGCGCGGGCTGCAGGTAAACGCGTCAAGGCGGCGGTGCGCGTCAATCCGGATGTCGCCGACGCCGACACCCATGAAAAAACCTCCACCGGCGGACGCCAGACCAAGTTCGGCGTGCCGCTGCTGCGCGCCGAGGCGCTGTTCGAGCGCAATCTGTACCGCAATGTCGACGTGGTCGGTATCCATGTCCATCTGGGGTCGCCGATCGCCGCCACCGCCACCTACCTGGCGGCCATCGACAAGGTCGAACAGCTGGCCGACCGCATCGAGGCCGGTGGCGCCAGGATCGAGTTCATTAACATCGGCGGCGGCTTCCCGGCGCAGTACCGCGCCAACGAGGCGCAGCCATCGTGTTCGCTGGGGCGGATGGGCGCGGCGATCTGCGACCGCCTGCAGGGGCTCAAACGGCGCGGCAAGCACTTCATCATCGAGCCGGGCCGCTCGATCAGCGCCAACGCCGGCATCCTGCTGACGTCCGTGGAATACATCAAGCAGGGTTGGGAGCGCAAGATCGCCATCGTCGACGCGGGCATGAACGTGCTGCTGCGCCCGACCTTGTACGGCGCCAGCCACGTGATCTGGCCGGCCAGCTTCGGCGCCTTCGACGGCCACTGGAGCGGCTTGCCCGGCCAGGGCGCGCCGGAGGGCGATGCGGAAGGTTTCGACGCGATCGACATCGTCGGTCCGATCTGCGAAACCGGCGATTACTTCGCGCTGGGGCGCGCCATGCCGGCGCTCGACGGCGGCGACCTGCTGGCGATCTTCTCCTGCGGCGCCTATGGCATGAGCATGGCGAGCCAGTACAACTCGCGCGGCAGGCCGGCCGAGGTCCTGGTCGAAGGCGCGCGGCAGCGGCTGATACGCCACCGCGAATCCTACGCAGATCTGGTCGCGCACGAGTTGTGCGGTATTTAAGTCAAGAGCGAACGGAGTTCACCATGTCCCAACCTTTTGCAGTGATCGTCGACGCCTATTCGACCGGCGCGGAGCTGGCGCCGAAATTCGGCGCGCGCGGCATCCCGAGCATCCATATCCAGAGCGCGGCGACCATTCCGCCCAGCTATGTGCCGAGCTTCCAGCCTGACAGCTTCGCCGCCACCATCGTCTACCGCAACCTGGACGACTGTGTGAGCAAGCTGGCGGCGGCGCTGGGCGGCGGCCACGCGGCGTGGGTCATGGCGGGCGCCGAGACCGGCGTCGAACTGGCCGATCTGCTGGCCGCCGAGCTGGGACTGGCCGGCAATCCTGTGGCCAGCTCGCGCCGGCGCCGCGACAAGTACGAGATGGCGCAGGCGCTGCGGGATGCCGGCCTGGCCGCCGCCGACAGCCTGCGCACCGATGATGTCGAGGCGTTGCTGCAATGGGCGGGGGATGGACAGCGCGGCTGGCCTATCGTGGTCAAGCCGCTCGCCAGCGCCGGCAGCGACCATGTGTTTTTCTGTTCCAGCGCCGGCCAGCTGCGTGCCGCCTTCGACAGCATGATCGGACAGCGTAACCGCATGGGCGCCATCAACCGCCAGGTGCTGGCGCAAACCTACCTGGCCGGCACGCAGTATGTGGTCAATAGCGTTTCGATCGATGGACGGCATTATTTTTCCGATATCTGGATCGACCGCCGCAAGGCGCTGTCGGGCGCCTCCAACCTGTATGACTGCGAGGAGCTGTTGCCGGCCGTGGGGAAGGTTCAGGATAGCCTGACCGGCTACATGCGCCAGGTGCTCGACGCGCTGGAAGTGCGCAACGGTCCGGCGCATTCCGAGGTGATGATGACCGAACGCGGTCCCGTGCTGGTCGAAACCGGTGCCCGGCTGCAGGGCAGCATGCTGGAACAACCGGTGATCGACGCCCTGGGCGCGAGCCAGGTGACGTTGGCGGTCGAGCGCTGCTGCGATGCCGAGGCGTTTTCGCGGCGCCTGGACCGGCCGTATGTGCTGAACCGGCATGTCATGTGCGTGGCCTTGATCTCCGACCAGAGCGGCACGGTGGAGGACATATCCGGCCTGCGGGCGATCGCCGAGCTGCCGTCGTATGCGTGCCATTTCCACACGCCGGAAGTGGGCGACCGCATCATGCGCACCACCGACCTGTTCTCGATTCCTGGCGTGGTCTATCTGACGCACGCCGACCAGCGGGTGCTGCGCCGCGACTACGAAACCATCCGTGAACTGGAGCGCGCCCGGCGCCTGTTCTCGGTGCGCCAGGCGGAGGCTGCGTAATGGGCGCGTCGGTTGTCCGGCCGGTGGCCGCCGCCCCCGCGATCGGCGGAACGTCGCCGGCGACGGTTTATCGACCGCTCGCCGCGTTGTGCTTTGTCGCCGCGTACGCGGTGCTGGCCGCCGCCAACGGCGTCACGGCGGCCATGCTGCTGCAGGAGATCGATATCGCGGCGTTCACCTTCGTCAGCTTCCTGTGCGCCGCGCTGATGTTCTACGGGGTGCGCCGCTACCGCGAGCGCAACGGACCATCGCAGGTGCTGGCGCTGGGCCTGGGCAAGCGCGAGATCTGCGCGCTCAACGTCACCACGGGCTTGAGCTGGATACTGATGTACGTCGCCTACGCCAACCTGGAGCCGGCCGTCGCCGCCACGTTAATGTGCTCGGTGGGGCCGTTCGTGGCGATCGCCTTCGAAGGCGGCGCCGGTCCCGCGCGTCGCACGCCGGCGCGCTGGGCGCTGGCCGCCGGCTTCGTGGCCGGCGGCGCGGTGCTGTTCTACGGCAGCCTGTCGGGCCGCTCGGCGGTGGCCGGTTTCGAGCAGTCGCGCATTTTGCTGGGCGCGGCCGCCGCGACAGGCTGCGGCTACTTCATGACCGTCAGCACGGTGTATCTGAAGCGACTGAGCGTGCGTGGTTTCCGTACCGACCAGGTGATGGCGCACCGGTTTTATATGCTGCTCGCCGTCACCGGCTGCTACGCGCTGTGGCAAGGGACGCTGGTTGAAACCGTGCTGGCGCACGGCCCTTTGATCATGGGCCTGAGCGTGATCGGCGTGGTGGTCCCGATGGTGCTGCTGCAGCGGGGGATCACGCTCGGCACACCGTTCCTGACGATGGTGGTGATGGCGGGGGCGCCGTTGGTGAGCATTGTGCTCCAGCTGTTCGATGGCCGGCTTGCCGTCTCGCCGCTGTCGCTGATCGGCGTCGGCATGACTTTCATCGTCAGCGTGGCCGCGATCCGCATCGTGCTCGCACCAGCACCCGTAGCCGCACCTTTACCTGTACCGCCTGCCGCGCCCGCCAGCGCCACTTAGCGTATTTCTAACTTTTTGAGGTTGACTGTATGCTCAATACTGGGTTTGACCACGCACGTCCGTACGTCGCCGACAGCGTCCTGGATATGGTACGCGCCGCAGCCGGGGCGCACGGATCCGGCATCGCCGTACGCTGCGGCACCGGCGAGATAACGTATGCCGATCTGATGGCGGCCGCCGAAACCAATGCGGCGCTGCTGAAGGAGCAGGGCGTCGGTCGCACGCACATGGTCCTGTGCGCGCTCCGCACCGGGATCGAATTGCCGGTGGCCTGGCTGGCGACGATGATGCTGGGGGCCGTGATCGTCCCGATCGATATCGGCTGGCCGGCGCTGCGGCTGCGCGCCGTCGCCGCCACCACCGAGGCGGCCATCGCGATCGCCGGCGCCGATGGTCACGAGGCGCTATTGGCGGCGGGTGTCCGTGTGGTCCGGATCGATTTGGAACTGCACCGCCATCGCGCCACACAGATGATAGGAAAGGGCGGGGTGGACGCCGATCTGGTGTACGGATTCTTCACCTCCGGCTCCACCGGCGTGCCCAAATGCGCGCTGAACCATCATGCCGGACTGGCCAACCGCTTCCGCTACATGACGCGCCGCTTCGGCCAGCGCCAGGTGGTGTACCAGAACAGCGCGCCGCTGTTCGATTCGTCGATCTGGCAGATGCTGTGGCCATTGACCGGCGGGAGCGTCTCGGTCCTGCCGGCGCGGCGCGGCCGCTGGGACCTGGATGCCGTGGTCGAGGATATCGCCCGCCATGGCGTCACCATGACCGACTTCGTGCCGACGCTGTTCAAGCTTCTGGTGCGCGGGCTGGAAGACGGAAGCGTCGCCCGCGCCAAGCTGGCCAGCCTGCGCCATCTGCTGATCGGAGGCGAGGAGATCGACGCCCCGTCGGTGCACAGCTTCCGCCGACTGCTGCCGCAGTGCCGCGTGATCAATACTTATGGCCATACGGAGGCGTCGATCGGCATGGTGTTCCATGAGGTAAGCGACGAGGACGGACGGCATATTCCGCTCGGACGGCCGATCGATAATACCCATGTGCGCATCGTCGACTCGTCGATGCGGGTGCTGGTCGACGGCGAACTTGGCGAGATCGTCGTCGGCGGCGTCTGCGTCGGCGCCGGCTACCTGAACCTGCCGCAGCTGACCGCGCGCGCCTTTGTGGCCAATCCCTTCCCGGACGTGCCGGGCGCGATCGTGTACCGCACCGGCGACATGGGCCGCGTGCGCGCGGACGGACTGCTCGAGTATGCCGGGCGGGCCGACGACCAGGTCAAGGTGCGCGGCGTGCGCATCGAACTGGGTGAGCTGGCGCTGGCGATGAAGGCGTGCTTCGCCGACGTTGGCGACGCGGTGGCGCTGATGGCGCCGGCCGCGAACGGCGAACCCGAACTGGCGCTGGCGTACGCCGCGCCGGCGGAGATCGAAGCATCGCATCTGCGCCGGGCGCTGGCCAACCATTTGCCCATGACGCATATGCCGCGCCGCGTTCTATGGCTGGCCTCCTTGCCGGTGTCGCCCAATGGCAAGCTCGATCGCAAGCGCATCGTCGACATGATGGCAGCGCAAAACGCGCGGGCGACCATCGCCCCCATCGTGCGCGATGGGGCGGCCGGCATGCAGGAGATGATCGTGCATTGCTACCGCAGTGTGCTGCTGCTGAACGACATCGGTCCGGAGTCGGATTTCTTCGACAACGGCGGCGATTCGCTGGCGGCGGTCAACCTGTCGCTGATGCTGGCGCAAGCCAGCGGCGTGACGGTGCCGGTGACGAGGCACTATGAATATCCGACGCCGCGCGCGCTGGCGACATTCCTGAACGCCGGCGGCAATGCGGCCGGGCAGGGCAACCTGTCGCTGCCGGAGGTCGAATACAGCAACACCGGCGTGCCCGCCGCCTCCAGCCAGCGTGTGCTGCTGACCGGCGCCACCGGCTGCATCGGCGTGCATGTGCTGGAATGCCTGCTGCGCACCACGACGCTGGAAGTGTCGGTGCTGCTGCGCGGCGCCAGCAGCCAGGCGGCGCTGGACCGGCTGGCGTCCGCCTACCGCGCGGCGCATCGCGGCCAGGCGCTGCCGCTTGCCCGCATCAAGGTGTTGCCAGGCGACCTGGCGGCGCCGAAGTGGGGGCTGCCGCCGCAGGTGTGGGAGCATCAGGCGGCCGAGATCGACGAGGTGATTCATTGTGGCGCGGAGGTCAACTTCCTGCTGCCGGCGGCGCAGCTGTTCGCGTCCAACGTCTTGGGAACCGCCGGTTTGATCCAGTTTTGCCGCGAGGGCCGGGCCAAGCGGGTGCATCACGTCTCCTCGCTTGCCGCCAAGCTGACGGCGGTGGACGTACACGGCGCCGCGCCGGCCGGAACCACCGGCTATGGTTATACCAAATACCTGGCGGACCGGCTGATCGTGCGCGCGCAGGCGCAAGGACTGCCGGCGCGCATTTATCGGGTCGATGACGTGCTGCCGTCGATTTGCGCCGGCCATGTCAATCAGCGGTCGCTGGTGCATATGCTATTGAGTTGCTGCCTGCGCCTCGGCGTGGCGCCGGCCGGCTGCGGCGAAATCGGCCTGCTGCCGATCGACGCGCTGGCGCGCTGGCTGTGCGGGTTTGTCGGGTCGCAGGCCGGTTTCGGCACCGCGCCGGCGCTGGTGGATGTGGTGGGACAGCAGTTCGTCCCGTTCGATATGCTGGTGTGGGCCGTCGCCGGCAAACTGGGTCGCGAAACGGCGCCGATAGGCTATGAAGCGTTTCTGGCGCTGCTGCGCCGGACCGACGATCCACGCGCCGCGCTGCTGCACGACATGCTGCCGCCGGCGGGGAGCGGGCGGGTGGCCTTCACCCACCCGTTGCCGGCCGCCGGCAGGCAAGCCAAATGCGCCGCCGTGCCGAACGGCCAGCAACTGGTCGCCAATCTCGGCGACTTCGCGCTGTATCTCGAATCCTTGGCGCGGACGCTGGATGGGCCGGGCGCATGATAGCGGCGCTGCTGACCACTTTGGCCAGCCTGTCCGCCCAAGCCGGTGGTAGCGACGGGACGCCCGGCGCCGCCACCGGGACGGAGGCGGCGGCCTTTTGGGCGCCGGAGATGCTGGCGGCGGCGACGATGCCGGCTATTCGCGGGGGGGATGCGCGTCAAAGCGCGCCGCCGCTCGGCGCGATCAAGGCGCCGCCGCCGCAGCCCGGCATGCTTGCCGACAGCACGCTGAACATCGTGTTCAGGAACTATCGCGACAGCCTGACCATCAACGGCCACGGCACGCAGCGCGGCTGGGTGCAGGGCGCGCAGGGGAATTTCGTCTCGGGCCTGAGTTCGGGCCAGAGCGGTTTCGGCGTGGACGCCTCGCTCTTTGGCGCCGTCAAACTTGATGGTGACGGCGCCTCCGGCGACATGGTGCACGTGGACCGTGACGGCGGTGGCGGGGAAAGACGCAAGGCTTGGGCGTATATGGGCGGCTACGCCGTGAAAGCGCGCTACGGCGGCATGCTGCTCAGATACGGCTTGCAGCAGGTGGAGAATGTCTTTCTCGAGTCGAAGGACAATCGTGCGCTGCCACCGTCGTTTCGCGGTGCCACGCTGAGCGGCGAACCGGCGGGCGGCGTGGGCGTGGAGGCCGGCAGCGTCGATGCCGTCAACCCGCGCGGGCGCACCGGTTTGGTGGGGTTGAAAACAGCATATGGCGGCACGCCGATCTCGCGCCTCAGTTACGGTGGCGTGAACCTGACTTCCGCTTCCGGCAAGGTATCGGTCTATGCGGCCCAGGCGCGCGACGTCTGGAACCAGCTGTTTGTCGCGGGGCGGCACAGCTTCGGGGCGTCGGAGGCGGGCAAGTGGACCGTTAGCGGCGCGGGCTACCTTACCCGCGACCAGGGCGCCGGCTTGCAGGGGCCGATCGGCGGCAAGGCTTACAGCGTGGCGCTGGCCAGGCAGCTAGGCGCTTCGGAGCTGGCGATCTCGTTCCAGCACGTGATGAGCGACCAGTATCTGGACTATGTTCAGGAGGCCAACGGCCTGTATCTGGCCAACGGCATGGTGGCCGACTACAACGCGCCGCGCGAAAAGTCGCTGCAGCTGCGCTACACGGCGAACGGCGCCGATTTCTCGCTGCCGGGGATGAGCGTGATCTTTTGGGGTATCGCCGGTCGCAGCAAGCCGCCCGCCCAGGCGATGCGGGCCGCTCCCGAAGCGGGGACATGGCGCGATGCCTACTGGCGTGGCGGAGCCCATGTTCAAGGCAATCATCACGAGCTTGGGCTGAAGGCCAGCTACGTGTTCGATCGCGGCGACATCAAGGGCATCAGCCTGGCGTTCATCGCGCTGGTGCATCGTGGTTCGGCGCACTACGTCGAACCCGGTGAGCGCGAGTACCGGTTGATCCTCAATGTGCCGGTGAAGGTGTTCTAGTCAGGATGCGCGGCTGCGGTAGCTTTGCGGGGCGAGGTCCTCTTTCGGCGCCAGCGCCTGCAGGCGCTTGTACAGCACGCGCGTTTCAAGCAGGTTCCAGACGCGCAGCATCGCTTCGAGCGTGTCGAACGGCTTGGTGAGGAAGTCCTTGGCGCCGAGGGCCAGCGAACGGCGCTTGGCCTCGGCGGTGGCGTCGGCGGTGATCACCAGCACCGGACGGAAATCATAGGGATCGCCGCGCCGCTTGAGCCGCTCCAGCACCGCGTAGCCGTCAAGATCGGGCATCATCAGATCGAGCACGATCAGGTCCGGGTCGAAGGCGGTGAACAGATCGAGCGCGGTCCTGGCGTCGGTGGTGCCGACGACGTGGGTCAGGCCCTCGCCGATGAACATGTCCTCCAGCAGCCGCAGGTTGGCCGGCTGATCGTCGATGATCAGGATGCGGGAGGCCAGGACTTCGTTTTCCATCATTGTTTTTGCTCCGTTGTGTCGAGTAAGGCAAAGAATTCGGGGATCTTGAGCGGCTTGCCCAGATGGCGTGGCGCGCCCGCCGTCGCTTCCCCGCCGGCCCCGCCCAGCACCACCAGCTCGCCCGGCAGCGCGTGGACCGCGTCGTCGGCCAGGTCGCAGGCGACCAGCAGCAGATCGGGCGGCGATTGCCGCGCCAGCGCGATGCCGCCGGCCTTGTCGGCGGCCGCCGTGACGCGCCAGTTGGGCCGCCGTTGCATCAGCGTGGCGATCAGCGCGCGGGTGCCGGCGTCGGCGTCGATGCAGATCATGCTGTGCGTGGTGGCAGCCGGCGCCGGCGTGGGGACGGCCGGCGCGGCTTGGCCGATGGCGACATCGGCGGGCGCGCTGGCGACGGCGTCCGCGTTGGCGGCGGGCAGGGTCAGTGTGAAGCGGCTGCCCCGGCCGGCCTTGTCCTCAAGGCCGATATCGCCTTGCATGGCCTGCATCAGCGCCTTGGACACGGCCAGTCCCAGGCCGGCGCCTTCGGTCTTGCCGCTTTCGGCGCCGAGGCGGTCGAATGGCGCGAACAGGCGCGTTCGCAGGGCCGGCGTGATGCCCGGGCCGGCGTCGTCGATATGGATGCTGACGGTGCCGGTGGCGGGATCGGTGCCGAAGCCGATATCGACGTCGCCGCCTTGCTCGCCGTACTTGATGGCGTTCGACAGCAGGTTGAGCATCACCTGCAGCAGGCGCTGACGGTCGGCCATGACGGCGCCGAAGATGGCCGCGCTGTCATGGCGCAGCCGCACCGCGCGTTTTTGCGCCATCGGCGCCATCAGCATGACGGCTTCGTCGATCAGCGGCGCCAGCGCCACCGGCGCGCATTCCAGGGTCAGTTTGCCGGCCTCGATGCGGCCGATGTCGAGCACCTCGTTGATCAGCGCCAGCAGATGCTGGCCGGCCTGGCGGATATGCTCGGCGTGTTCGCGCTCGCGCGGCGCCTTCAGGCCCGCTTCCAGCAGTTGGGCGTAGCCGAGAATGGCGTTCAGCGGCGTGCGCAGTTCGTGGCTGGTGCGGGCCAGGAACTGGGTCTTGGCCTGGCTGGCCGCCTGCGCCGCCGACGCCCGCCCGGCCAGCAGCACGCTGGCCTGGTGCAGCCGTTCGGCCAGCTGGCCCAGTTCGTCGCGGGTGTCCGGCGCCGGTATCAACGGCAGGTCGCTGTTCAGGCGTTCGGCGTTTTCGGCCGCCAGGCGCACCCGCCGCACCAGGCCGACGGTGAAGGTCAGCGTCGCCATCGCGCCGGCCAGGCCGGCGGCGGCGACGGCGATGGTCATCCACATGTTGCGGTTGGAGGCCTGCTGCAGCGCCCGCGCGCGTTGTTCCACCAGCGCCGATTCGCGCAGGCTCATGACGCCGATTTCGGCGCGCAACTGGTCGAGGATCTCTTTGCTGCTGCGCAGATGCCGCTGCAGTTCGACGGGACTGGCGTTGCGCTGGCCGCGCATGATCTCCAGGCTGGCCAGTTTGTCGTTCAGCAGCGGCGTGATGCGCCCCAGGCTGGCGGCTTGCTCGGTGTCCCGGACCTTGGCCTGCAGGCTGGCCAGGGTGGCCGGCAGCTGCGTGACGGCGGCGCCGTAAGGGGTGAGGAAGTCGTCTCGTCCCGTCAGCAGATAGCCGCGCACGCCGGTGGCCGCCTCGGCGATCTGCGTGTGCAGGCGCTGGATGTCGGCCTGCGCCTGCATGGCGCGCAGCATGTCGGCGGTGGCGGCGGCGGTTTTTCGCTCCAGCGTATAGCTGGTGGCGGCGGAACCGAGCAACAGCGCCAGCGAGGCGGCGATGATGACGCCACCTTTGAAGCCGAGCGACCAGTGGCGGGGATGCAGCGCGCCGGCGCGCTCGCCCATTGCGCCCGTCATGTGCCCAACCCCAGATCGGCGGCGCGCACCGCCGCCTGCGTGCGGTCGTTCAGATCGAGCTTGTGCAGGATGCGTTCGACGTGGACCTTGACGGTGCCGGCGGCGATGCCCAGGTGTTCGCCCATGGCGGCGTTGGTCCAGCCGCTGGGAAGCAGCGCGAACACCTGCAGTTCGCGCGGGGTCAGCACCTTGAGCATCTCGGCCGCCTCCGGCGCGGCCACGCGCGGCGCGTTCTGCGGCGCCGACAGCACCGCCGCCAGCATCGTCGCCAGCGCCTGCAAGGTGAGCAGGTCGTCCGGATTGGGCAGCGGCGCGGCCTGGGTGCTCAAGAGAGCGAGCATGCCGCGATTTTTCCCGTCGAGGCACAGCGGCACCAGCACTTCGAGGCCGACCCGCTGTTCGCGGCCGATCCGCAGCCCGCTGGCGATGTCCTGCCGCACCAGCGGAGGGCGCGGGCCCGGTTGCAGCACCGCCTGGAGGGCGGCCGCATATGCCAGGCGGGCGCCGACCGGCGGCACCTGTCCCTGGCTGGCCAATACCTGCAGCGCGTCGTCCTTGAGCACCATCACGGCGCCGTCCTCCAGCGACAGGAAGGCCAACGCCTTGGACAAGGCGGTCGACAGCGCCGACGCGCACAGTCCCTCGCCGGCCAGCGCGCTGGCGGCATCGGTCAGCAGGCGCCAACGGGCGGCGCTGCTCTCGATCTGCCGATAGCGGTTGCGGACCGCGCGCGCGCTGTCGCCGGACGGGGGCAGGTGGGTGATGTTGGTCATTTTGGGTGCGGCATAGTCGAATAAATCGCGATTATATGCCACCCGGCATACGCCGATACCCCCGACCAGCAGATTTTCGAATCGCTCGCGACCATGATACTGGATTCATGGCGGGGCGACGTCCCACCAAACTTCCTAAACAACGAATGGAGCATATGATGAAAAAGATTCTGATTTCCCTGGCACTGGCAGCTGCAAGCACCATGGCTTACGCCGACAGCGCACCGAAGGTCTACAAGGGTGTGGCGGCGGTGCCGAGCAACGCGCAGGAAGCGGAGATCGCGGGCTTGTTCGTCAAGTGGAACGCGGCGCTTGCGACTGGCGACTCGGCCAAGGTGACCAGCATGTACGCGCCGAACGCGGTACTGGAACCGACGGTGTCGAACGAGGTGCGGTCCAACCCGGCCGCGATCAAGGATTACTTCGACAAGTTCCTGAAACTGAAGCCGCAAGGGACGATTAACTATCGGTATATCCACATGCTGGGCGCCGAGTCGGCGCTCGACACCGGCGTGTACACGTTCCGGGTAACGCAGAACGGTCAGCAGCAGGACATTCAGGCGCGCTACACCTATGTGTATCAGAAGGTCGGCGGCGAATGGAAAATCCTGAACCACCATTCGTCGGCGATGCCGGAAATCGCGGCCAAGTAAGCTTTATAGCCGTTGCAAAAAATGCCACTGTGGGATTTCAGCCCCCGGTGGCATTTTGCTCTTCGACCGCTTCCACCGGATTCAGGCCGCTCCACGAGACGGTGGTCGCCTCGGTCACCAGCACGGACGAGCCGGAGCTGATGGTTTGGGCGAAGCGGTGGATGGCGTCGCGCACCTCGTTGATCGGTTCCACGCCGCTGTAGCAAAATTCGCCCTGTGGCAGATAGTAGCCCTTGCCGTCGTCGGCCTTGATGGCGCCGGCGATGTTGTACTTGGCCAGTTCGACCGCCAGGCGATGGTAGGTTTGGCTGTCCGGGTCATCGAAGGCGACGCGAATGATGTAGTTGACCATGTCTAATCCTCAAAATTGGTGGGGAATCATGGCATAAAAAACCGCCCTTTGACTATTTTTTTGACAAACGTTTTGACAAACGCTTTGACAAAGCAAAGCCCCGAGCAAGCAGCAAACTTGTCGGGGCTTTTGGTCAATTACCGGAGAAAGCATTTGACTGGGGAGAAGCATAATGAAGAAAACTTAAAATTAACTTAGTTTCATCGCGGGAGCCGGGGCTTTGGCTCGGTGGCCGGATGGTGTAGCATGTCGGACGGCGATTTGGCAGGGTGCAGTGGCCCCCGCCCGCCGGTATTCAAGGACAGATATGCAAATCAAAATTAATGAAGTGCTGCGCGCTTACATCGAACCGCTCACCGAGAGCGAGTACGCGGCGCTGGAACGCAGCATCCTGGTCGAAGGCTGCCGCGATGCGCTGGTGTTGTGGCAGGACGTGCTGGTCGACGGCCATAACCGTTATCAAATATGCCAGCAGCACGGGGTTCCGTTCAAGGTCACGGAGAACACCAGCTTCCAGAACCTGGACGACGTCAAGCTGTGGATGATCGATAACAATCTGGGCCGCCGCAGCATCTCGGACTACCAGCGCGGCGTTCTGGCGCTGCGCAAGAAAGAGATCGTCGCCGCGCGCGTGGCCGACCTGATGGCGGAAGCGGCCGCCGAGGATGCGATGATCGCGCCGCCGGAAGGCGACGCGGCCAAGCCCAAGCCGGCGGCCATGCCATTGGCGTCGCGCGAGGACATCGCCCGCGCGGCCCGTCTGAGCAGCGCGACCATCAGCCAGATCGAAAAGATCCAGAAGACGGCGACGCCGGAGCTGGTGGAGGCGGTCCGCTCGGGCACCATCTCGATCAACGCCGCCGCCACGGTGGCCTCGCTGCCGGAAGCCGACCAGGTGGCGGCGGTCGCCGGTGGCAAGAAGGAATTGCAGAAGGCGGCCAAGGAGGTGCGCGAACTGCGCGCCGCTTCGCGTCCCGCCAAGGAACCGAAGGAGGCCAAGGAAGGCGGCGATTATCGTCCGATGACCGAGGTGGACGAGCTGCGCGCAGAGAACGCGTCGCTCAGGGAGAAGAACGCGGCGCTGCGGGCGGAGATCACCGCGCTGCAACTGCGTATTTCGGAGTTGGTCGACGCCAGCTGATGTTGTAACCACCTTCCACCGCCCGGAGTCCAGCCCATGCCAAGTATGCGTTCCATGCTGCCGTTGATAGGTTTTGTTTCGATGGGGGCGGTGGCGGCGCCAGTGCCGTTGACTTTGCCGGCCGGCGGGATGCCGGCGGTGGAGGCCGAGCGCTTGAAGGCGCAGGCGCGGCGGGTCACCATCCTGCGCGACAAATGGGGCATCCCCCACGTCTACGGCAAGACCGACGCCGACGCGGTGTTCGGCTTGATGTACGCGCAGGCGGAGGACGATTTCCGCCGTGTCGAACGCAATTACATCAACGCCATGGGGCGGTTGGCGGAAGTGGAGGGCGAGGCCGAGCTGTATCGCGACCTGCGCATGAAGCTTTTCATCGACCCGGCCGATCTGCAGGCGCAGTACAAGCAAAGCCCGGCGTGGCTGAAAAAGCTGATGGTGGCCTTCGCCGACGGGTTGAACTACTACCTGGCCACGCATCCGGAGGTGAAGCCGGCGCTGATCACGCGCTTCGAGCCGTGGATGGCGCTCAGCTTCAGCGAGGGCAGCATCGGTGGCGACATCGAAACCATCGATTTGAAGCAGCTGGAAGCGTTGTACGCCAACGGCGCCAGATATCCGCTGGCGCCGCCCGTGTTGCTGTCCTCGGCGCCGATGGAGCAGGGCAGCGATCTGGATAAGGAGCCGGGCGGATCGAACGGTTTCGCCATCGCGCCGGCGCGCACCAAAAACGGCCGCGCGCTGTTGCTGATTAATCCCCACACGTCGTTCTATTTCCGTCCCGAGGTGCAGGTGCAAAGCAGGCAGGGGCTCAACGCCTATGGCGCCGTCACCTGGGGCCAGTTCTTCGTCTACCAGGGCTTCAACGACCGGGTGGGCTGGATGCACACCTCCGGCGGCGGCGACGTGATCGACGAGTACATGGAAACCATCATCGAGAGGGATGGCCGTTTCTTCTACCAGTACGGCGCCGGGCAACGCGCGCTCAAGGCGGTGGACATCACGCTGCCTTACAAGACCGGGGACGGCATGGCCAGCAAAGTGGTCAAGGCGTATTACAGCCATCACGGCCCGATCGTACGCGCCAAGGACGGCAAATGGATATCCGTGCGGTTGATGAACGAGCCGCTCAAGGCGCTGACGCAATCGTTCATCCGCACCAAGGCGCGCAACTACAAGGACTTCTACAAGTCGATGGAGCTGCGCACCAATTCGTCCAACAACACGGTCTACGCGGACGCCGACGGCAACATCGCCTACTTCCACGGGAACTTCATTCCCAAGCGCGACCCTAAGTTCGATTGGAGGCACCCGGTGGACGGCAGCGATCCGGCCACCGAGTGGCAGGGACTGCACACGCTCAAGGAGACCATCTCGCTGTTCAATCCCAAGAGCGGCTGGATACAGAACACCAACAACTGGCCTTACACGGCGGCCGGTCCGTATAGCCCGAAGGCGAAGGACTATCCCGCCTACATGTCGATGAATCCCGAGAACCCGCGCGGCATCCACGCGGTGCGGGTGCTGGAGAACAAAAAGGACTTCACCATCGCCAGCCTGGTCGACGCCGCCCACGACACGCAGTTGCCGGCCTTCGAGCCGTTGTTGCCGCAGTTGTTCGCCGCCTACGACGAACTGCCGGCCGGCGACGCCCTCAAGACGGCGCTGGCGCCGCAGATCGCCGCGCTGCGTGGTTGGGACATGCGCTATTCGCTGGAATCGGCGCCGACATCGCTGGCGATCTACTGGGCGCAGGACCTGACCGCCACGTACGGACCTGTCGCCAAGAGCAAGGAAGTGCTGGTGCTCGATTACATCCAGGCGGCGCTGACGCCGCGTCAGCGCTTGGAGGCGCTGGAGCGCGCGTCGGCCAAGCTGACCGCCGATTTCGGCACCTGGCAAACGCCATGGGGCGAGATCAACCGTTTCCAGCGGCTGACGGGCGACATCGTGCAGCCGTTCGACGACAGCAAACCGAGTTTGCCGGTGGCGTTCGCGCCGGCCAACTGGGGATCGCTGGCGGCGTACGGCATGACGTCCAGGCAGACGACGAAGAAGATCTACGGCGAGCGTGGCAACAGCTTCGTGGCGGCGGTGGAGTTCGGGCCGCGCATCACGGCGCGCAGCGTGCTGGCCGGTGGCCAGAGCGGCGACCCGGCCTCGCCGCATTTCTCCGACCAGGCCGAGATGTACGTGCGCGGAGAGCTGAAGGAAGTGCTGTTCTACAAAAGTGACGTCGAGAAAAACCTGGAGCGCCGGTATCATCCCGGAGAGTGAGCAAATGAAACCCCGGAGTTGCGGGAAGGACCCGGAAGGTAACAACATCGAAGCCGTGTACCACGGCGAGGCCAAACGCAGCGCGCCTTCGGTCCACATCACGTTCTGATAAAAAAACGGCCCGGTCGCATGCACGACCGGGCCGCTTGCACCTCACTTCAAATCAAGATCAGCTGCCGATACGACCGCCATCGTTTTTGGTGATGACGATGGTGGCCGAGCGCGGGCGCTTGCCGGCGCCGTAACCGGCGTTCGACGGCCACTGGCTGGTGTACTTGGTCGGGTCGTTGATGTTGGCCAGCGAGGTGTTTTCGCCCGGATGCTGGATGTTGATGAACATCGTCTTGCCGTCCGGCGTTTCGGTGATGCCGGTGATTTCCGAACCCGCAGGGCCGACCAAAAAGCGCTTGAGCGTATCGGCGGTCGGCTTTTTGCCGATGTAGGTGTCCACGGCCAGGGTGCCGCCGGCGGTGGTGGTGTAGTTCAGCGTGGACTTGGCGCCGTCGCCGACCTTGCCAGGTATCGCCGCCAGCATCATGCAGTTGGTGACGTCGGTGTAGGCGCCATCGTCGGTCTGGATCCAGCAGATGCCGGTGTACGGGCTGAAGGCCAGGCCGTCCGGGCTGGAGAAGTCCTGGTCGGCGGTGAGGCTCGACAGGTTGATCTTGCTGCTGTCCGCGCCGCTCTCGGCGCCGAACAGGTACACGTCCCACGTGAAGCTGGTGGCCGCCGCCGCGCCAGTACCTTCCTTGAAGCGGATGATATGGCCGTTCGGGTTGCCGTTTTGCGCGCTGGTGCCTTTCATGTCGGTGTAGGCGCGCGGGTTGGCGCTGTCCGGGGCGAGCTGCGACGAACCGGTCGGATTGACGGTGCGGTTCGAGTTGTTCGTCAGCGTGTAGTAGATCTCGCCGTTGGCCGGGTTGACCGAGCACCATTCCGGACGGTCCATCTTGGTGGCGCCGACGGCGTCCGCCGCCAGGCGCGTGTTGACCATGATGTCGGCCAGGTCGGCGAACTTGTAGCCGGCGTAAGCCTGGATCAGCGCGTTCGACATCGACAGCTCGATCCACTGGCCGGTGCCGTCGGCGGCCAGCTTGGCCACATACAGTTTGCCCGAGTCGAGGTATTTGTCGCCGGTCGCCATGCGGTCGGTCGGGTTGGCGTCCGCCGCCAGCCAGGTGGCGTTGGAGACGAACTTGTAGATGTATTCGTTGCGCGAGTCGTCGCCCATGTAGACGGCCAACTGCTGGCCGACGGCCGGCACGCTGAAGGCGGCGCTTTCGTGCGCGTAGCGGCCCAGGGCAGTGCGCTTGCGGATGACCTTGGTCTTGTCGTAGGCGTCCATCTCGACGATGTAGCCCATGCCGTTCATCTCGTTGCGATAGTCGTCGCTGCCGTCGGCCGACGCGCCTTTCTTGCTGATGTCCCAGCGCGCGTATTTGTCGTCGGTGCCGCCGGTTTCCCAGCCGTGGCGCGAAGTGGCACCCTGGTTGCGGCCATAGCGCTTCAGCGCGACGACCGATTTATCGCCACGGGCGGCATCGTCGGCGGCGCCACGGGTGAAGTAGCCGGACCAGTTTTCTTCGCCGCTCAGGTAGGTGCCCCATGGCGACTTGCCGGTGCCGCAGTTATTCAGCGTGCCGCGCGTCTTGGTGCCGGTCGGCGAGTACTTGGTCACGACCAGCGCGTTGCCGCGCACAGGGCCGGAGATCTCGATGTCGCTCAGCGGGGTGACGCGGCGGTTGAAGGCCGAGTCGTTGACGGTGGCCCACGTGGTGCCGGTCTTTTTGACTTCGACGACGCTCAAGCCGTGGACGGCGACTTCCTTGTCCACTTCGGCGGCAGGGCGCGGTAGCGAGGTGGTGCCGCCGTTCACGTGCAGGAAGTGCGAGGCCAGTTTTTCGTCGGTGGTCGCTTCGTGGTTCATGGCCAGCACGCCGCGCTCGGCGCCCGATGCCAGCGGCGCGCCGGCTGCGGACAGGCCGAAGTATTCCATGCCGTCGTGGTGGTCGCCGGCGCGGTTGTCGAAGTCGGTGTCGGTGCCGTCGTTCTTGTAGGCCGGGGTGGCGGCGCGCAGCGAGTCGCCCAGCGCGTAGATCGCGGTGGCGGTGTAGCCGGCGGGGACCGATACCTGGTCGGCCAGGCTCTTCGGCACGGCGGTGAAGGCGAGCAGCTTTTCAGTTGGTGCAGGCGGTGGTGGGGTGACGACCGGCGCGACGTTGTCGCTGCCGCCGCAGGCGCTCAGACCCATCGATCCCATGATCGCCGTGGCGGCCGTGACGGCACCGCCGCGCAGCATGTTGCGGCGGCTCATGCGCGCGGCCAGGATCGTGTTGAAGTGCTCGCTTGGCGAGGCGTGGCTCTCGATATCATCCGCGTCGATGGAGTTGCGGACCAGATCGTTTGGCTTATTCATTGGGTGGGTTGTCCTGTAGTGACATGGTTAAAATGGCAAGCGCATGATAGCTAGCGTTTATGACGTCGCCATGACATAACGATGACAAAATAGTGACAGTCGGTTTGTTTACCTACTGGCAGCGATATTGCTAATGCTTGTCTTAAGGTAATGACTTAGAATCTTATTTTTTGGTCATAAAGGCGGAAATGTTAACTCGCGCGATGCAGGTGATGTTTTTGGGCGCCCTGGTAGCCATGTCGGCGCAGGCGCGGACGGCTGCGGACTTTCCCGTCCCCCAAGGGTGCGACGTGATCGTCAAGGGCGCGGGAGGTTCGGCGGCCGGGATTCGCGCCATGCCATTTCCGCCGACCCAGCTCGAAGTGCGCACCCCGGTGGCGCCGACGTTGTTTCCATCGGCCGGACGCGATTACCTGCTGTATGAACTTTATCTGAGCAATTTCTCCGACGAAGCCATGACGGTGCGGGGCGTCGAAATCCTGAATGCCGACGATGACAGGATGCGCGTAGTCTCGGTAGTAAAGGAGGCGCAGGTGAAGGAACGCCTGCGCATGGCCGGCGGGGGGGCGCAGGGCGATTCCGCCCGGCTGGGCGCCGGTCAGGGCGCGATTGTTTCGTTGTGCCTTGCGTTCGACAAGACGGCGGCGCCGGCAAAGCTGCGGCACCGCGTGCTGCTGGATGGCGCTTTTGCCGATGGTCCGGTGATCGCTACCCGTTCGGCCATGCTGCATGTGCTGGGCCGTCCGCTGGCCGGATCGGATTGGACGGCCGACAATGGTCCGAACCTTCATTCGCACCACCGGCAGGGAGTGTTTGTCGCCGGCGGACTGGCGCAGAACGCGCGGCGCTATGCCATCGACTGGAAGAAGTATCGGAACGGGGAGATTTATAGCGGCGATGCGCGGGACGTTCGCGCGTATTACTCCTATGGCCAGGACGTTGTCGCCGTCGCCGACGGCATGGTGGTCGGCGCGCGCAACGACATGCCGGACAATATCCCGCGCACCAAGGACGGTTTCACGCCGGCCGTGCCGCTGACCATGGATAACCTGTCCGGCAATTTCATCGTCCTCGATTTGGGCAATGGACAGTACGCGCAGTATGCGCATCTGCAGCCGGGGAGCGTGCGGGTCAAGGCCGGCGACAAGGTGCGCAAAGGACAGCTGGTGGCGCGTGTCGGCAATTCGGGCGACGCGCGGGTGCCGCATTTGCATTTTCAGGTGGCTACCGGGACCGATATCCTGGACGGCGAGGGTGTGCCATACCTGATCGACCGCTTCCGCATGCGCGTGGACGAGGGCAAGTGGGAGGTCCGGACGCGAGAGTATCCGCTGGATCGCGCGATGATCGATTTCGAGGTGGACTAGCCGGGAGCCCGGCTAGTTGGCGAGGGCCTGCTCCTGCTGGACCCATTCCAGGTTGGCGATGGTGTTGTTGCGGACGTTGCCGTCCTTGTGGCGCACGCCGGTCAGCCGCCCGGGGTTGGGCAGGTACGCCTCGGCCACCAGTTCGTGCACCCAGAACTCGCCCACGCGGTCGCCGCCGCGCAGCTTGACTTTCAGGCCCTCCGGGTAGATCACCGGGCGCAGCACGTTGACTTTAGTGCCGCCGGCGACCAGCACGCGGCCGTCCCTGGAGACTTTGTAAAAGCCGCTTCCGGGGATAGGTCTGGCGCTGGCGACGCTTATCGAATAGACACAGGCGATGACGACGACGCCGATGAGGATGAAGACGAATTCCAACATGGTTGCGATCTGGTTTCAGGCATGGTTGTTCACGTTGCGGATACTAGCACCTAAATCGCGTCGAGCGAACCGCGAATATCGGCCCTTAAATCCTCTATATCTTCGATTCCGACCGACAGCCTTATCAGGCCGTCGCCAATTCCCAACACCGCGCGCTGCGCGGGCGGGATGGTGGCATGGGTCATCAGCGCCGGATGCTCGATCAGGCTCTCGACGCCGCCCAGGCTTTCGGCCAGCGCGAAGACCTGGCAATGCTCCAGGAAGCGGCGGGCGCCCGCCAGGTCCGTGTTCAAATCGATCGAGATGATGCCGCCGAAGCCTTCCATCTGGCGCTTGGCCAGCGCGTGCTGCGGGTGCGATTCCAGGCCGGGATAATAGACTCGGCGGATTTCCGGCTGCTGTTCCATCCAGCGCGCCAGTCCCAGCGCGCTGCGGCAGTGGCGCTCCATGCGGATCGCCAGCGTCTTGACGCCGCGCAAGGTCAGGAAGCTGTCGAACGGCCCGGCGATGGCGCCGACCGAGTTTTGCAGGAACCCCAACTGTTCGCGCCATGCCTGCTGGTGCGCCTCGGCGCCGACGATGGCGATGCCGCCGATGACGTCCGAGTGGCCGTTCAGGTACTTGGTGGCCGAATGCACGACGATGTCGAAGCCGTGTTCCAGCGGGCGTTGCACCAGCGGGCTGGCGAAGGTGTTGTCGGCCACCGCGATGATGCCGCGCTCGCGGCAGATGGCGGCGATGGCTTTCAGGTCGGCCAGCTTGAGCATCGGATTGGTCGGCGTCTCGACCCAGACCATTTTGGTTTCCGGCTTGATCGCGGCCAGCAGGTTTTCCGGGTTGGTCAGGTCGACGTAAGTGAAATCGTGGCCGGCGCTGCGGCGGCGCACCCGCTCGAACAGGCGGTAGGTGCCGCCGTACATGTCGTCGCCGGCGACGATGTGCGAGCCGGCGTCGGCCAGCTCCAGCACCGTCGATATCGCCGCCAAGCCGGAGGCGAAGGCGAACGCCTGCACGCCGCTTTCCAGGTCGGCGACGCAGCGCTCCAGCGCCCAGCGCGTGGGATTGTGCGAACGGCCGTAGTCCAGCCCCTTGTGCACGCCGGGACTCTCCTGCACGTAGGTGGAGGTGGCGTAGATCGGCGGCATGATGGCGCCGGTCGACGGATCGGGCGACTGGCCGGCGTGGATCACGCGCGTGGAGAGAGCGGCTTTTTTGTTCAAGACAGTGTCCTTCGGAGATGGTTGAGCAGGTCGAAGCGGGTGATCAGGCCGTAGAAGATGTCGCCGTCGGCCACCACCGCCGTCAGGCCGCGATCGAGCACCGCGCGCAGCGCATGCAGGTCGGCCGACGGATGCAGCGTTTCGAGGCGCCGCGTCATCGTCGCGCCGACCGGATTGGCGAAGCGCCCCGGTTTGGTGTCGACCGTCAGCAGCAGGTCCGATTCATCGATGATGCCCACCAGCCGGCCGGCGGAGATCACCGGCAGCTGCGCCAGGTCGGCGGCGCGCATGCGGTTGAAGGCGATCAGCAGCGAGTCCTCGGGCGAGACGCTGACCACCTGGCCGGCGTCGTAGCGGCGTCCGATCAGGTCGCGCAGGTCGCGTTCCGGCGGGCGCCGGAGCAGGCCCTGGTCCTGCATCCAGCCGTCGTTGTAGACCTTCGACAGGTAGCGGGTGCCGGTGTCGCAGACGAAGCTGACGACCCGCTTGGGCGTGGTCTGCTCGCGGCAGTATTGGAGGGCGGCCGCCAGCAGGGTGCCGGTCGACGAGCCGCCCGGTATGCCTTCCTCGCGCAGCAAGGTGCGGGCGCTGTCGAAGCTTTGCTGGTCGGTGATGGTGTAGGCCTTGCTCACGCCTGTCATGTCGGCGATGGCGGGGATGAAGTCCTCGCCGATGCCCTCGACCGCCCAGGACCCGCTGGTGTCGGAGACGCGGCCGGTCTCGATGTACTCGGTCAGTATCGAGCCTTGCGGGTCGGCCAGCACGAATTCCACATTCGGGGCGACGCGCCGGAAGTAGCGTGTCAACCCGGTCAAGGTGCCGGAGGAGCCGACGCCGACGACGATGGCATCGACGTCATGGCCGGTCTGCTCCCAGATTTCCGGCCCGGTGGTGGTTTCGTGCGCCAGCGGATTGGCCGGGTTGTTGAACTGGTCGGCGAACCAGGCGCCCGGGGTTTCGGCCGCCAGGCGCGCGGCGAAGTCCTGGTAGTACTCGGGGTGGCCCTTGCCGACGTCGGAACGGGTGGTGCGCACCTCGGCGCCGAGCGCCTTCAGGTGCAGCACTTTTTCGGTCGACATCTTGTCCGGAACGACCAGCAGCACGCGGTAGCCTTTGAGCCGTCCGACCAGCGCCAGACCGAGGCCGGTGTTGCCGGCGGTCGCCTCGATGATGGTGCCGCCGGGTTTGAGGCGTCCGTCGGCTTCCGCCGCCTCGATCATCGACATGCCGATGCGGTCCTTGATCGAGCCGCCGGGGTTTTGCGATTCCAGTTTGAGGAATAGTTTGCAGGGGCCGGTGTCGAGACGGGTAATCTCGACCAGTGGCGTGTTGCCAATCAGGGTAAACAGTGCGGGGGTGCGCATATGGTCTCCTTGCTGCTTTTCAGGCAAGTATGCGCTTTTTTACGTCGATGGGTGCGTCTCGTAGCGGGATGGATATGCGGCGACGCAAGCGGCCGCCAAGTGGGGATGTGAAGCGGAAAGATGCCGGCGCCGCGTCCGCTTTAGGGCGGACGCGGTGGCTTTCACGATTACAGGCTAGGCGCGTTGTACAGCTCCGGGTAGGCTTCGCGGTAGGCGGCCAGTTCGGCGCGGACCTGGGCGCGGGTTTTGCCTTCCGGGGCGGTGCTCGGCACCTGGTTCTGGTACTGCTCGCCGGAGGTCACTTCGCCGCGTTGCTGGGCGGCCAGCAGTTCGGCGCGGACGTCGGCGCGGGTTTTGGTCGAGACGAAGGTGGCGTTGTTGCCGGTGTACTGCTCGCCGGACAGCGGCGCGTTGCCTGCGGCGACGGCGGCCTGGTATTCGGCAACAACCTGGGCGCGGGTGAGCTGGCTGGTTTCCTGGGCAGACACGGCGGCGGAAGCGAACAGGGCGGCGACGGAGAGGGCGAGGGCTGCGTTTTTCATGGTGTGGCTCCTGATATTAAAAGTTAGTGTGGTTGTTGCGGCTTGCATCCGACTGCGTCGCATCGCGATCGATCAGATCGCGCACTACTCTTTGCCTGCTTTGCTTCGTCATTTGTTTGCCAGTGAGTGAATAATAAATCGTGTGCGATCCAATAGCTAGCTAGTAATATCTATCGGGTCGATAGCTTCGCCCAATCGGGCGTTTCCACGGTTTATAATTCCGCCCTTCAGACGGCACAAACTTGAAGGCAGGCGGCAGTGGCAAAACTCTATTTTCGATACTCTGCGATGAACGCAGGCAAGTCCACGGCGATGCTGCAAGTGGCGCATAACTATGAAGAGCAGGGTCAGCAGGTGCGCCTGTTCACGGCCGCCATCGACAACCGTTATGGCGTGGGACAGGTGACGTCGCGGCTGGGACCGCAGCGCCAGACCGAGGTGTTCGACGCCGACACCGATTTCCTTGCCAGGATCGACCAGAAGGTCGCCTGCCTGCTGATCGACGAGGCGCAGTTCCTGTCGACGGCGCAGGTGCAGCAGCTGCATCAACTGGCGCAAGTGCGGGGCATCCCCGTCATCACCTATGGGCTGCGCACCGATTTTCGTGGCGAGCCGTTCCCCGGTTCGGCCTATCTGCTGGCGCTGGCCGACGATATCGAGGAACTCAAGAACATCTGCAGCTGCGGCAAGAAGGCGACCATGAACATCCGCGTCGACCAAAACGGCAAGCGCATGAAAGAGGGCGAGCAAATCAGCATCGGCGGCAACGAGAGCTACCGCCAGGCCTGCGGCCGCTGCTTCTACTCGGAATAAGCCGCCGCCGATCACGGAGCATCCAGACACCAAGCGAATCCCAATATTTTTTAACGCAAGTGAATTGCGTTGACATGTATAATGCAAGTCTATTGCGTTTGGAATTTACTTTTGGAGTCTTTATGCTGATGGTGCGTCACACCCGCCTGGCGATCTGCCTGGCCGCCGCTTTTCCCTTGTTCGCGTCGGCCGCCGCCGACGAACCGGATGTCGTCGAAATCTCCGCCGCCCGCCAGCCTTACCGTAGCCTGTCGGCGACCGCCGCCACCAAGACCGAGACCAACTTGAAGGACCTGCCGCAAAGCGCGCGCGTGCTGACCGCCGACATGCTGCGCGACGCGGGCGTGAGCCGTTTCGCCGATGCGCTGGACCTGGGCAGCGGCATCTCGCGGCAGAACAACTTCGGCGGCGTGTGGGACAGCTACGCGGTGCGCGGCTTCACCGGTGATCCCAACTACGGCTCCGATTTCCTGGTCAACGGCTTCAGTTCCAGCCGGGGCTACAACGGCTTGCGCGACAGCGCCAACGTCAACAGCATCGAGATCCTCAAAGGCCCGGCGGCCGCCTTGTACGGACGCGGGGAGCCGGGCGGCATCGTCAACATCGCCACCAAGAAGCCCTTGTTCCAGCCGTCGTACACGCTGGAGCAATCGGTCGGCAGCCATGACACTTATCGCACCGCCGCCGACCTCACCGGTCCCCTGGGCGAGAGCGTCGCCTACCGCCTGAACGCGGCCTACGAGAAGGGCGACAGCTTCCGCGACACGCTGTCGTCGAAGCGCCATATGGTCTCGCCGTCGGTGATCTGGCGCGTGACCGACGACACCACCGTCTCCTATGAGCTGGAGCAGTTCGAGCAGCAGGCCTACTTCGATCGCGGCGTGGTGGCGGTCAAGGGCGTGCTGGGACTGATCCCGAACTCGCGCTTCCTCGGCGAGGCCGCCGATGGCCCGATCACGGTGAAATCGACCGGTCACCAGGTCTTCGTGCAGCACGACTTCAAGGACGGCTGGTCGCTGCAAAGCGGCCTGGCTTACCGCAGCAGCTCGATGAAGGGCTTTTCGACCGAGGCCTCGGCGCTGCAGGCGGACGGCCGTACCTTGTGGCGCCAACGCCGCTTCCGCGATTTTTCGGCGCAGGACTGGTCGGGCCGCGTCGAGTTGCTGGGCAAATTGAGCACCGGCTCCTTGCGGCATAACGTCCTGTTCGGCTTCGATGGCTATCGGTTCATCGATGACCGGCTTCAGTTGCGCAAGAATCCCAACGCGGCGGCGCCTTACGCCATCGATATCTATCAGCCTGTCTACGGCGGCGCGCAGCCGACCACACTTGGGCCGTCGATCAATACCCGTGAACAGCAGTGGTCCACGGCGTTTTACGCGCAGGATCTAATCGATTTGAGCACGCAGTGGAAGGCGCTGCTAGGCGTGCGGCGCGACGCCTACCGCCAGACCATCACCAACGCTAACCGCAACGGCTTGCAGAACCACCAGACGCTCGACGCCACCAGCCCGCGTGTGGGCCTGGTGTATCAGCCGAACCGGCAGATTTCGCTGTATGCGTCGGCGGGCAAGTCGTTCCGGCCGAACAGCGGAATCGGCATCAACAACGAATCGTTCCCGGCCGAGACCAGCCGCGCCTACGAAACCGGCATCAAGTTCGACACGGCCGACGGTAAGTTGAGCGGCACCCTGGCGCTGTATTCGATCCGGAAGAAAAACGTGCTGACTTTGAACCCGCTCGACACCAACTATTCGCTGGCGGCCGGCGAAGTGGGAAGCAAGGGCGTGGAACTGGATGTGTCGGGGGAGGTGGCGCGCAAGTTGCAGCTGTCGTTCTCCTACGCTTACACGGATGCTGAAGTCCTGCGCGATAACGTCCTGGCGGTGGGCGGGGCGCTGCCCAACGTGCCGAAGCAAAGCGCCAACCTGCTGCTGGTGCGCGAGCTGACGGTCGGCGGCGCGCGCGCATCGCTGGGCGGCGGCCTGAATTATGTCGGCGAACGCAATGGCGACGTGGCGATCACCAGCACTTTCAAGCTGCCATCCTATACGACGGCAAAGCTGGTATCGTCCTACTCGCCGACCAGCAAGTTGCGCCTGTCGCTGGACATCGACAATTTGTTCGACAAGACCTACTACCCCAGCTCCTACCAGCAAACCTGGGTGGCGGCCGGCGAGGAGCGCCGCGTCACGTTGAAGGCGCAGTATAAATTTTAAAGTTAAGCTTAAGTTCAGCGAGTGATATGAGTGCGAATGTAAATGTAATGACGGCGCCGGCGCGTGGCGCCCGCGTGGCGTCGATCGACGTGATGCGCGGGCTGGTGATGATGGTGATGATGCTCGACCACGTGCGCGAGCGGTTCTTCCTGCGCTGGCCGGTGCCCGATCCGATGGACATCGCGACGATCGAACCGGCGCAGTTCTTCGGCCGGTTCGCGGCGCACTTCTGCGCGCCGATCTTCGTGTTTCTCACCGGATTGTCGGCCTGGCTGTACGCGCATCCGGCCAGCGGGCCGCGCTCGGCCACCGGCTTCCTGCTCAAGCGCGGCCTGTTCCTGGTGGCGCTGGAGATCTTCGTCATCAATGTCTCCTGGAGCGGGCGCTTTCCACCGCCGACCCTTTACCTGCAGGTGATCTGGGCGATCGGCCTGTCGATGATCGCGCTGGCGCTGCTGCACCGCCTGCCGCGCAAGGTGGTGGCGGGGCTGGGATTGATCATCGTGTTCGGCCATAACCTGTTGACGCCGATCTCGTTCGAGCCGGGCAGCTGGGGCTTCGTCCCCTGGACGATTTTGCACGACCGTGGCTTCCTGGTGGCGGAGGGGGCGATGAAAATCAAGATCAGTTATCCGCTGCTGCCTTGGATCGGCGTGATTTTGCTGGGTTACGCGGCCGGCCCGTGGTACGCCAGGTCGGAACGGCCGGCGCAGCGCCGCAAGACGCTGTTGGTGGCCGGTTGCGTGTCGATGGCGCTGCTGCTGGTGCTGCGCGGGCTGAACATCTACGGCGAAACGCTCGACTGGGTGCCCGGCGAGACAGCGGTACGGACGGTGATGTCGTTCCTGAACGTGACCAAGTATCCGCCGTCGCTGGCGTTCCTGCTGATAACGGTGGGCGGCGGGTGCCTGGTGCTGGCGTGGCTGGAAGGGCGCGACAACGGATTTTTGCGCGTGGCCGCCGTGTTTGGCGGGGTGCCGATGTTCTACTATCTGCTGCACCTGTTCACGCTGCTGTTGCTGCAGGAAGCGGCGCTGGCGCTGTTCGGCGCCAATTACGGCGGGCGCTACGAGTTCGACAACTATTGGGCGGTGTGGGTGATGTCGGCGGCGTTGATACCGCTGATGTACTGGCCGTGCAAGGCGTTCGGCCAATTCAAGCGCCGCACGACGATGGGTTGGGTGAAGTATCTTTAAAGTGGGGCGGATTAGCGTAGCGTAATCGGCCATGCATGCGTTTCGACGGCGCATGCATGGCCGATTACGGCGTGCCGCCTAATCCGCCCTACGTGTCTCCACGACGGATCAGGCGGGACCTGATCAGGCTTAAGCGGCCAGCGGCAGCTTGGTGACCACTGGCGTTTTGAACTCGAAACGCTTGATCTCGCCCACCATCAGCACATAGCACAGGATGGCGACGGCGGCGTTTGCGCCGACGTACACCAGCGCGCCGGCGAACGAGCCGGTCTCCTGCAGGATGTAACCGATCACGATCGGCGTGGTGATACCGGCCGTGTTGCCGAAGGTGTTGAACAGGGCGCCGCTCAGGCCGCCCGCTTCCTTCGGAGACGTGTCCGCCACCACGGCCCAACCCAGCGCGCCGATCCCTTTGCCGAAGAACGCCAGCGACATCACGGTGATCACCAGCCAGTCGGTTTCAACGTAGTTGCAGATGATCATCGACATCGCCAGCAGCAGGCCGCAGACGATGGGCGTCTTGCGCGCCACCGACAGCGAGAAGCCGCGCTTGATCAGACGGTCCGAAATCACGCCGCCCAAAACACCGCCGAGGAAGCCGGCCACCGCCGGTAGCGCCGCGACAAAGCCTGCCTTCAAAATCGTCATGTGACGCTCGGTGACCAGGTAGACCGGGAACCACGTCAGGAAGAAGTAGGTCAGCGTGTTGATGCAGTACTGGCCGATGTAGACGCCCAGCAGCATGCGGTTGCCCAGCAGCTGGCGGATCGCCGAGCCGGTGTCGAGCTTGGTCGTGGCGACCGCTTTGTCCTTGCTTTCCAGGTCGATCAGCGCGCCGCCTTCCTTGATATAGGCCAGCTCGGCCGCGTTGATGCGCGGATGGTCCTTCGGGCCGTACACCATCTTGAGCCAGATGAAGGACATCAGGATGCCCAGCCCGCCCATGACGTAGAACACGCTTTCCCAGCCGTGGGTGTGGACCAGCCAGCCCATCAGCGGCCCGAACAGCACGGTGGCGAAGTATTGCGCCGAGTTGAAGATGGCGGCGGCCGTGCCGCGCTCGGCGGTCGGGAACCACGACGAGGCCAGCCGGCTGTTGCCGGGGAAGGAGGGCGCCTCGGACGCGCCGACGGCCAACCGCAGGCAGAACAGCGCGGTCAGCGCGGCGGCGCCGGTCAGGAAGCCGACCGTGCCCATCAGCAGGGTGAACAGCGACCACATGAAGATGCTGAAGAAATAGGTGATCTTGGTGCCGAAGCGGTCGAGCAGCCAGCCGCCCGGCAATTGCGCCAGCACGTAGGACCAGGCGAAGGCCGAGAACACATAGCCCATCTGCACCGGCGACAGTCCCAGCAGCTTTTTCAGCTCGGGACCGGCGATGGCGATGGTGGCGCGGTCGGCGTAATTGATGGTGGTGACTGCGAACAGGATGGCCAGAATAAGCCACCGTACCCGCGTGGCTGGTGCTTGCTGCGTCGTCATGCGATCTCCTTGCTGATGTTGTGTGCGCAGATAATAGCGCAGATATCAGACATCATACAACCGGATATCTCAAATATGTATAGCGGTTATACATTACTGTAGTACAAGCAACTAAATCCAAATAAATCAAGAAGTTAAACGTTTTCCACTGTTGATTTTAGTTGTACGATGACGTATGTGGATGTAGCAAGGAGTTTGTTGAATGCCGACCGCTCCGGCGTGGCGGTGTTGATGGGGGAAGGGCGCGGTGCGCAGCTTGGCCGGCGCCGGGCGGGATCGGAATTGACGTGGAATAGCCACCGTGCGACGATGCCGCATGAGCAGCCTGTTTGAATGTAACGTACTTGCGCCGGCCTGGCTGTGCCACCATCGCGATCTTCTGATCTACTTGGTGCCGTCCCTGCTGCTGGCGGTGCTGATCCGCGCCTTGTCGGCGCGGCATCCCTTCTTTTTCCTCTTCACGCTGGCCGGCACCATCTGCCACGAGCTGGCGCATTTCATCGCTGCCAAGCTGACTGGCGCCCGCCCTGCCGCCTTCACGGTGATACCGCGCCGGGTCGGACAGGGCTGGGAATTGGGTTCGGTGCGCCTGACGCGGGTGCGCTGGTACAACGCGGCGCCGTCCGCGCTGGCGCCGTTTGTGGTGGTGCTGCTGCCGTTCCTGGTGGCATGGTGGCGCACCCGTTACGGCCTGCATTTCCAGTGGATCGACGTGGCGCTAGCGTTCGCCGTGGCGCCGCAGTTCCTGGCCTTCTGGCCGTCCCACGTCGACTGGAAAATCTCTCTGCGGTCGTGGCCGTATTTGCCGATCGTCGGCGCCGGCTGGTGGGTGGCCGGCGTCACGGGTCTGACTAGTGGTGCATGGCTGCCGTATTGAGCGGCTTGACCGGCGCGTCCACCACGATCTTGCTGCGCACCTTCTGCGCGTTTTCGATCTCCAACGTCAGCGGCACGGTGGCGCCTTCCTTCAGCGGTTGCTTCAAATCCAGCAGCATCAGGTGGTAGCCGCCGGGGCTGAGCTTGACCGGTTTGCCGGCCGGCAGGTCCAGCGCGGTGACTTCGCGCATGCGCATCACGTCGTCCACCATTTTCATTTCATGCACTTCGACCACGCCGGCGGCCGGCGAACTGGCGCCGACCAGTTTGGCGCCTTGCGTCGAAGTCAGGGTCATGAAGGCGCCGGTGGCTTTTTGCGCGGCGACGGTGGCGCGCACCCACGGTTCGCCGACGGTCACCTGGGCCAGGGCGGGAAGGGCGGCGAGCAGCAGCAGGGAGAGCAGTTTTTTCATTGGAATAGTCCTTTCAGGAAGCTGGTTGGTCGTGCGGGAGCCATCAGTTTGCGCAGGTCGTCTGCGCATTGCTGGGCTGGTTGGTCGTGTTTGAAGGCGAGCCGGATCTTGCTGTCAGCGTCGAACACGTAGGTGATGGCGGTGTGGTCCATCGTGTACGAACTGCCGCTGGGGACCTTGCGATAAAAGATCTTGAAGTCGGCGGCGGCCTTGGCGGTCTGCGCGAGGTTGCCGCGCACGCTGACGAAGGTCGGGTCGAAGGCGCGCATGTATTCGGCCAACAACGGGCCGGTGTCGCGCTCGGGGTCGACGGTGGCGAAGACGATTTGCAGCTTGTTGCCGTCGGCGCCCAGCAGGCGTTTGATTTCGACGGCGCGTGACAGCGCCGTCGGGCAGACGTCCGGGCATTGCGTGAAGCCGAAGAACAGCATCACGTATTTGCCTTTGAAGTCGCGTAGCGAGGCCGGCTTGCCGTCGGCATAGAACAGCTGGTAGTCCGGGCCGATGGCGGCGCCGGTGACGTCGATGCCGTTGTAGGCCGGCGCGGCCATGCTTGGCGCGGCCGCGATCAGCATGGCCGCGAGCGTGGAAACGAAATATCGTCGTTGCATGGATATCCTGTCGGTGATGAAAAGGCGTGCGCACGCTCGGCACCCAACTGGGCGGGGCGGCGTATCGCGCACTTCAAGCGAGGGTCAGGACAGCGGCGGCGGGCCGCGCGGCTGGGCGCCGGACCAGGCGGCCGGCTGGGAGGGTGACAGATAATCGAGGGGTAGATAGGCGTCGTGGCCGTCGAGGACCGCGACCAGCGCAGGGATCGATGGCGGCGGCGCGGCCGGGGTCGCGTGGGTGGCGCAAAACACGCAATGCTTCATGCCGGCGGCCGGCATATCCTGCGTGCGCTTGTCCGGGGTGGCGCTGCAGATGTCCAAGGTCAGCGGATCGCGCAGCAGCGTCGACATCGCCTGGCCGAGCGCCGGCGTCAACAAGTTCAGCAAGATCGCGATGCAGACGATCAGGCTGGTGCGGCGCCGGTGTTTGAAGAGGTTACCCATGTGCCAATTATAGGTGAAAACGGGCCGGCGCCCATTCACTCGATCTTTTTTACCAGACCCACGTAAAGTCGCCTCGCGACGAAATGGTCGAATCCGGTCTGGCGGAAGGTGCTTGTGTCGGTCGTAGCGGTGCGCCTGCCGCCATCGAGGATATCGTTGGCGTTGACGGTCAGACTGAGCGTGCTGGTTATCGCGTGTTTCCATGTCAGGTTGACGCTGCTGGTGGCGCCAAACCGGCCGAGCGGCGAGATGCCCGCCGACTGGCCATGCGCGTCGAGCGAGAGGTTGTCCTGTCCGACGCTGTACGCCGCCCTCAGGTTGATATAGCCGGCGACATCGTTTTGGCGGAAGAGACCGGGGAGGTCCGGCGTCCGAAGCGTTACGCGATAGGCGCCGCCATCCATGCCCAACCGCAGCTTGGCGTCCGGCGTCCAGGTGACGGCGCCGGTGATTCCGGTAGAGCTCGCCCGCCCGCCGTTCCGCTTCGAAGTGACGATCAGATTGTCGGCGAAACCGCGCGCATCGGTCACCGTATTGCCGCTGGTCCGATAGAAGGCGCTAAGACTGGCGGTGAATTGCGCGGCGCTCGCATCGGTGCCGATTTCCCAGGATGTCAGCTGTTGCGGCTTCAGGCCGGGGTTGCCACGGCTCAGGTTTTGCGCGTCGACATAGGTGGTGAATGGGTTGAGATCGCGTGGATCTGGCATTTGCAGGCTGCGGCGGTAGCTGAGCGTCAGGTCGGCCTTGTCGCTCATGGCATATCGCAGGTGGAAGCTGGGGTTGAACGCCTGCCAGTGCTGTGTTTGCTCGAGGCCTTGCGCGGGACGCACGCGTAGCACCATGCGTTCGGTTCGTCCGCCCAGCAGCGCTTCCCATTTGCCGTGCGTGATCTGGTCGGTCAGATAGACGGCGGATACGGTTGTCGTCACGGCGTAGCCGTTGGTGGTGGCGGGATCGGCTGTCTCGGCGCCTGTCGCGGCATCAATGGACGCCTGGTAGTTGTCGATGTTGTCGACCTTGCCCTGGATATCCAGCCCCATGCCCAGCTTGCCGTATTCCGACGGACGGCACACGATATTGAGGATGGCGCCGCCATTGGCATTGTAGGCGGCGGAGGGATTGGTGATGACTTCGACGCTGGCGATGTCGGCGCCGCTCATGGTCTGCAGCGCCGCCGCCCGTTCATCGGCCGAGCCGGACATCATCGCCGTCGGCTTGCCGTTGACCAAGACCGTGACCTGCGCATTTCCCTTGACCGCGATCTGCCCGTCGGCCGACACCGATAGCTCGGGTGTCGATTGCAGAACATCCTGCGCGGTGCCGTTCGCCGCCCTCGGCGTGTTGGATACGTCGTAGACGGTCTTATCGAGTTTTTTGACGACCGGTTCTTTTTTGGCCGTGACTGTTACCGTCGCCGCAGCAGGCAATGGCTGTTCTTCCTGGGCGTGCGTCACCCCTGGTCGCGCGACGAACATGCAGAGGCTGAGTAGGACAATCGATTGGCGGGGCATGATCAAGCTTGCGCGCGACGAATATGGCAATAATGCGACATTTGTCGCATATGGTCAAGCTGGGGCAAGAAAAAAGTGCCTGCTGTGAGATTGTGTGGAATTGTTATATCTGCAATCTAGTATGCTGCGTGTCCATCAATCAATACAGGCACGGCAGTTTTGACGGCTGTCTTTTAGCTAGGATTTTTATGTTGAAAAAAGTAAGGCGGCTTTGTTTTTTTGCGTTTGTGACAGCGACAGCCGCGGCCTGTTCGCGCCATGACCCGATAGCCAGCGCCATATTCCATGACTTCGACGAATCCGATCGCCGCACCGTTGATTTGGACCGCGCGCTTCCACAGCCGTGGAAAAGAGTCTGCATGCTCGGACCCTATTCGGACAACGCAAGGACCCACGCGACGCTCGGTTTCAAGTGGAACAGCCAGGAGCTTTCCGAGGTCGGGGATCACGAGGGTGTCACTCTGCTGGTCTTTGTCGCCGCCGATGAAAAGGTGGCGTTCTTCACCGACTACCCACGAGACAAGGGCGATTTTTCGAACCTGACCGGCCAGTGTTTTGACAGGGCGAACGCCAGGTTCGAGCAAGTTTCCAATCCGCCGAAGGGCTGGCGTGGCTTGTTCCCTATCGAGTGAGCACGGACGCCGCTAGTCGGCAGCATAAAAAAGCCGCCACCGTTTTCACGATGGCGGCTTTGCGCGGCGACGCTGTGGATTACTTCAGCGCCAGATATTCCCGCGTGTCGTTGCCCAGCGCCGGCGAGGCTTTGTGGCTGCCCAGGTTGAAGATGCGCACCACCTGCTCCAGCTCGTGCGCCTGATCCTGCAGCGCATGCGCGGCGGCGGCCGCTTCCTCCACCAGCGCGGCGTTTTGCTGCGTGACCTGGTCCATCTGGGCGATCGCTTCGTGCACCTGGCCGATGCCGGCGCGCTGCTCTTCGCTGGCGCTGCTGATCTCGGACATGATGTCGGTCACGCGGCGCACGCTGTCGACCACTTCCTGCATCGTCGTGCCGGCCTGCTCGACCTGGCGGCTGCCGATGTCGACCTTGCTGACGGAGTCGTCGATCAGCGCCTTGATTTCCTTGGCGGCGGTGGCCGAGCGCTGCGCCAGGTTGCGTACTTCGGAGGCGACCACTGCAAAACCTCGGCCCTGTTCGCCGGCGCGCGCCGCTTCGACGGCCGCGTTCAATGCCAGGATGTTGGTCTGGAAGGCGATGCCGTCGATGACCGAGATGATGTCGACGATCTTGCGCGACGATTGGTTGATCGAGCCCATCGTATCGACCACCTGCGCGACCACTTCGCCACCCTTGGCGGCGATGCCCGAGGCGGCCAGCGCCATCTGATTGGCCTGGGCGGCGTTGTCGGCGTTTTGCTTGACCGCGCTGCTGAGCTGTTCCATCGACGCGGCGGTCTCTTCCAGGCTCGACGCCTGTTCCTCGGTGCGCGACGACAGGTCCAGGTTGCCGCTGGCGATTTCGCTCGAGGCGGTGGTGATCTGCTCGGCGCCGGTGCGCACCTGGCCGACGACGTTCGACAGGTTGCTGCTGATGCCGTTCAAGGCGCGCAGCACCAGGCCGATTTCATCCTTGTTGTGGATTTCCAGATGCACGTCCAGGTCGCCCTGGGCGATGCGGGTGGCCGCTTCCTCGGCGCGCGCCAGCGGACGCGAGACCACCGAGCGCACCAGCAGGAACAGCACGCCGGCGAAGATGACCAGCGCGGTCAGGCCGAGCGCGGCGTAGGTGTTGCGCAAGGTCGCGGCCTCGCGGGTGATTTCCTCGGTGTAGGTGCCGCCGACGATGAGCCAGTTCCAATCCTTGAAGGTCTTGAATTCCACCATTTTTTCACGCGGCGCTTTGCCGTCGGCGTCGGGCCAGTCGTAGGTCATGCTGCCTTGCTTGGCGGTGAGCATTTCCTGGATGAACAGGCGGCCGTCGGCGCTCTTGCGCTCGAACAGGTTCTCGCCTTCGCGCGAGCGGTGGATCAGCATCTTGCCCTGGTCCTTGCCCGGCGCCGCGTTCAGCACGTAAATGTAGCCGGTTTCGCCGATGGTGATGGCCTTGATTTTTTCCTTGAGCATCGTCATGTTCTTGGAGATGTCGAGACCGATGAACAGCACGCCGATGACTTTGCCGCCGTCGTCCTTGATCGGATCGTACTGGGTGATGTACTGCTTGCCGAACAAGGTGGCCAGGCCGATGTAGCTGTTGCCGGCGCGCAGGGGAGCATAGCTGCGGTGGGCGTGGTCGAGCTGGGTGCCGACGGCGCGGTCGCCGTTCTCTTTCTTGAGCGACGTGCTCACGCGCACGAACTCCTCGCCATCGGCGGCGAAGATGGTGGCGATGACGCCGGTGTCATTGGTGAACTTGTCGGGGATGCTGAAGTCCATGTTGAGCGGTTTGCCGTCGTGGGCCAGGGTCGGGGTCGGCTTGCCGGCGATGTCGACCTTGGTGGCCGGATCGAGCGTGAACTTGCCGGCGCCGAAGCCGGCGGCGAACAGGCGCGCGAAGCTCGACGCCTCGTTGGTCATGGCGTTGTTGAACACCTCGACGGTGTTGCTGATGCCGTTGAGCGAGTTGGCGACATTGGACTTGGCGCGCTCCTTGAGCATGGCCGAGGTGTTGAGATTAATCAGCGTCAGCAACACCGCGAGGATCACGCTAATCAGCGCGAACGTGAAAACGGTAATCTTTGTGCCAACACCCCAGTTGCGGGTATTCATAGTAAATGTGCTCATGGATCTCTTTAGAGAAAAAGTCTTGCTATTAGGATGCTCGTAGACGAGCGCGCTCCTGGGAGCGACTGGGTAAGGCGGCTACGAACTACAAGCGCCTCACCAGTGGAGGCGTGCGGGCCCTGCCGAATCATTGCCTGGCGGGCCGGGGAAATAACTGTACTAGACAGGATGATAGCATAATTTTGCTGCATGGCAATATACGTAGTTGCCGCTGCCGTCGTTTTTTCTTTTGAAAACAGTGACTTAAATGGAATGTTTTCCAGCTCAACCGGGGCCGGCGTAACACGCGGGGAGGCGAATTGCTGGACAGAAAACGATTTTCAGTTACTCTTAAGCTTGTACAGGGAAACTCTGGCTTCACGATGCCGTGGCGCGGCTGCTATCCTGTAGAATAAAATTGTGCGGTTTGTTGCCTCCGCATGACCGCATTACCGAATTGCGTCACCGATAAATGGATTATTACGTTCCGGAGTAAAGCCGATGAAGAAGCAAATGCTGTTGGTGGCCATGATGTCGGCCCTGTCAGTCCAGGCCGGCGCAGCCGTGCCGGAAAAAGCGGCAGATACCCCACTCAAGCCCCAGGCGGGTCAAACCCAGGCGGCCGTTTGGGCGTCCCGGGTGCTGGGCAAGTTACATTACAAGGCCGTGCCGCTCGACGACGCGATGTCCGAAAAGATCTTCGACCGCTACTTCAAGTCGCTCGACTCCGAAAAGCTGTTCTTCACGCAGGCCGACGTCGACCAGTACGCCATCGTGCGCACCCGTCTGGACGACGCCATCAACGGCGAAAACCTCAGCGTGCCGTTCGCCATCTTCAACCTGTACCAGCAGCGCCTGAACGAGCGCATCGCCTATGCGCGCGAGCTGGTCAAGACCGGCAAGTTCGAATTCAATTCCGACGAGAGTTACCAGTACGACCGCGAAAAGGCCGAATGGACCAAGAGCGAGGCCGAGGTCAAGGACCTGTGGCGCAAGCGCGTCAAGAACGAGTGGCTGCGCCTGAAGCTGGCCGGCAAGGATGACAAGAGCATCCGCGAGACGCTCGACAAGCGCTACGAGAACTACCTGATCCCGTCGCGCAAGCCGACCAACGAGGACGTGTTCCAGATCTTCATGAACGCCTACGCGATGTCGATCGAGCCGCACACCAATTACCTGGGTCCGCGCGCGGCGGAGAACTTCGACATCGCCATGCGCCTGTCGCTCGAGGGCATCGGTTGCGTGCTGCAAAGCCGCGACGACTACACCGTCGTGCGCGAAGTGGTGCCGGGCAGCCCGGCCGGCCTGTCGGGCAAGATCAAGGTCGGCGACAAGATCGTCGCCGTTGCCAAGGACGAGAAAACCCCGCTGACCGAGGTCATGGGCTGGCGCCTCGACGACGTTGTCGCGCTGATACGCGGCCCCAAGGATTCGACCGTCAAGCTGGAGATCATCCCGGCCGACGCCGGCCCGGACGGCAAGCACGCGTTCGTGTCGCTGGTGCGCCAGAAGATCAGCATGGAAGAGCAGTCGGCCAAGAAAACCATCTACGAAGTCAAGGACGGCAACACCAAGCGCCGCGTCGGCGTCATCGCGTTGCCGACGTTCTACCAGGACTTCGAAGCGCGCCGCAAGAACGAGAAAGACTTCAAGAGCGCCACGCGCGACGTCGCCCGCCTGCTGGCCGAGTTGAAGAAGGATAAGGTCGACAACGTGCTGATCGACCTGCGCAACAACGGCGGCGGTTCGCTCAACGAGGCGGTCGAACTGACCGGCCTGTTCATCGACAAGGGGCCGGTGGTGCAGCAGCGCACCGCCGACAACAAGGTCGAAGTGGAAAGCGACACCAACGCCGGCATGGCATGGGACGGCCCGATGGGCGTGCTGATCAATCGCGGCTCGGCCTCGGCGTCGGAGATTTTCGCGGCGGCGATCCAGGATTACGGCCGCGGCATCATCATCGGCGAGCCGAGCTTCGGCAAGGGCACCGTGCAAACCCTGTTCGGCCTGGACCGTTTCTCGCAGAGCGAGAAGGTCAAGTATGGCGAGTTGAAGTTCACCGTGGCGCAGTTCTTCCGCATCAACGGCGGCACCACGCAGCTGCGCGGCGTCACGCCGGACATCAAGCTGCCGACGATGTCGGACGCCGATTCCTTCGGCGAATCGAGCTACGACAACGCCTTGCCATGGACCTCGATCAAGCCGGCGATCTACATTCCGGCCGGCGAGCTGAAGGAAATCGTGCCGATGCTGGACAAGAAGCATGACGCCCGCGTCGCCAAGGACAAGGACTTCCAGTACCTGGCCGAGGATATCGCCCTGGTCAAGAAGCAGCGCAAGGAAAACTCGATCTCGCTGAACGAAACCGTGCGCCGCAAGGAGCGCGAGCAGCAGGAGGCGCGCGCCAAGCTGCGCGAGGCCCGTCTGCTGGCCAACACGCCGGGCGCCGACGATCCGATCCTGGTGCCCGATCCGAAGGACGCGCTGAACAAGGCGATTTCGGCCAAGCCTGCCAGCGGCAAGACGGCGCCGGTGCCCAAGGTGGCCGGCGTCAAGGGCGCGCTGCGCAGCGATGACGGCCTGCAAGGCGCCGAGCGTTCGCTGGCGGCCGAGCTGGAAGCGGAAAAGGCGGCGAAGGCGGCCAAGGATGTGCTGCTGAACGAGGCCGTGCACATCCTGGCCGACGAGGTGGGCTTGCTCAAGACCGATACGCGCATGGCATCGCGCGTGTTGCCTTACGCTGCGGATCCGAAGTAATCCGGCTTCGTATTGCCGCAAAGACACATGTTATGCCCTTGGTGAATATCCACCATTATGAAGATAAATTGGATATATATACGACCCTAAGGCATCATTCTTCTGTCTCCTCTATTCTCCTCCAAGGAAATAGATTTAGCCCGCTCTCGTAGCGGGCTTTTTTTTCGGCATATAATTGCAAACTCATTAACTGAGGTTTTTATGCAATATATTATGGCCTCGCTCGGGACGGAGATCCTTATCTCGCTGGGAATGCTTTACCTGTTGCTGGGTATGGCTTCGCTGAGCGTCGGCTGGACCTTGCGCGCCAGGCCGCAAAGCCAATTGCGACTGCAAGTCAATTCCTGGTGGTTGATCTTTCCCGTGTTGACCGTCAGCCTGCTGCTGCATCCGGCCGGCACCGTCCTGCTGGTGCTGGCCATCGGCGTGCTGGCCCTGCGCGAGCTGACGCCGTTCGGCGGGCCGCGCTTCGCGTCGCTGGCGGCCATCGTGCTGGCCGCAGTGATCATATCGACCTATCGGCAACCGCCAGCCTTCGACATGCTGATGCCGGCAGTGCTCGCGGTCCTGCTGCTGCTGTATGCGCGCCACCGCGCTCCGGCGATGCTGGCCTGGCTGTTGTGGCTGACGCTGTGTTACAGCAGCAGCTTCCTGATCCGCTACGACACTTTGCCGCTCGGCGCGCACCAGCGCCTGGCGTGGCTGTTCTATCTGTATGCGCTGACCGCGCTCAACGATGTCGCCCAGTTCATCAGCGGCACGGTGTTCGGACGGCACCGCATCGCTCCCGGCATCAGCCCTAACAAGACGTGGCAGGGCCTGGCGGGCGGCGTGGCCGTCACGCTGCTGCTGTCGCTGCTGCTTGGACGCTATCTGCATCTGGCCGACTCGCGCCATCTCGCGGTGTATGCGGTATTGCTGTCGGTCGGCGGTTTTTGCGGCGACATGATGTTCTCGGCCGCCAAGCGCGCCTACGGCGTCAAGGATTTTTCGCAACTCATTCCGGGACATGGCGGCATTCTCGACCGCGTGGATAGCCTCGTCGTGACCGCGCCCTTGCTGTATTTCCTGATCACCCACCTTAACGAAAGCACTCCATGAAAGCTGAACGCTCATTGGCATGGAACACCAGCGAATCCGGCTTCGCCTGCGACGATGGCACCCGGCTGTTCTACCGGACATGGCAACCGGCGACCCCGCGCCAGGATGGGCCGCAGCGGGCGCTGGTCTTTCTGCATCGCGGCCACGAACACTCGGGCCGCATCCAGCCGCTGGTGGAGCAGTTCGGCTTCACGCAGGACTGGGCGTTCGCCTGGGATGCGCGTGGCCACGGCTATTCGCCGGGCGAGCGGGGCGACGCGCCCGGCTTCGAGACCCTGGTCGGCGACTTCGACGGCTTCATTCGCCACATCGTCGCCACCCACGGCATCGCCGTCGAGAATATTCTTGTCGTGGCCAACAGCGTCGGCGCGGTGGTCGCGGCGACCTGGCTGCACGACTACGCGCCGCGCGTGCGCGGCGTCATCATGGCGGCGGCCGCGTTCGAGATCAAACTGTATGTACCGCTGGCCAAACCGGCGTTGCGTTTCGCGCGCCGCTTCAAGCCGGAACTGTTCGTCACCAGCTACATCCGGCCCGGCATGCTGACGCACTCGCCGCAAGAGGCGGCCGCCTATGCTGCCGATCCACTGATCGCCAAGGCCATCTCGGCCTGCGTGCTGCTCGGCTTGGCGGACACGGCCCAACGCATCGTCGAGGACGCCGCCGCAATCGATACGCCGATCTTGATGCTGGCCGCCGGCAAGGACTTTGTCGTGAAGGAGGGGCCGCAGCAAAACTTCTACGAGCGTCTGAGCTCGCCGTTGAAGCGCTACGTGCGCCTGCCGGAAGCCTTCCACGCCTTGTTCTACGAACAGGACACCACGGTGGCGCTGGACGAGAGCCGCCGCTTTGTCGACGCCTGTTTCGCCCGCGCGCCCACGCCCGCGTCGTACTATCTGACGGCCGACCGCGACAGCCACAGCGCGCGCCGCTACGCCGCGCTCAAGGCCGGCCAAAGTTGCGGCGCGCTGGCCAAGGCCTGGTTCGGGCTGCAGCGCGTCATGCTCGGAATGATGGGGCCGGTCAGCGACGGCATGAAGATCGGTTTGCGGCACGGTTTCGATTCCGGCGCCTCGCTCGACTATGTCTACCGCAACCAGGAGGGTGGCCGCTTCGTCTTCGGCAAGATCATGGACCGGGGTTATCTTGACGCGGTCGGCTGGCGCGGCATCCGCCAGCGCAAGCGCCAGTTGCAGCGGATGCTGGAGGAGCGCATCGCCGCCCACCAGGGCGCTGCGCCGTTGCGCATCCTCGACGTCGCGGCCGGTTCGGGCCGCTACGTGCTGGAGAGCGTGAAGCGTTTCCAGGACAAGAACATCGAAGTCACCTTGCGCGACTTCACCCAGCACAACCTCGACCAGGCGCGCGCTCTGGCGGCGCAGTTGCAACTGAACGCCAGCGTGGAGTACCAGCTGCGCGACGCCTTCAGCCCCGACAGCTACCGCGCCGCCAAGGGGCAATACGATATCGTGGTGGTTTCCGGCCTGTATGAACTGTTCAGCGACAACGCGCCGGTGTCGGCATCGTTGCAGGGCGTCTTCAGCGTATTGCGCGACGGCGGCTATCTGATCTACACCGGCCAGCCCTGGCATCCGCAGCTGGACATGATCGCGCTGACCTTGACCAGCCATCGCGGCACGCCGTGGCAGATGCGGCCGCGCCCGCAGGCGGAGATGGATGGGCTGGTGGCCGCCGCCGGTTGCCAAAAATTGGCCACCAGCATCGGGCTGGAAGGGATCTTTACGGTGTCGCTGGCGCGGAAGCCCGCAGCGCTTGTTTCAGCCGGTTAACCACGGTCCACGCCGACAGCACCGCCACCAGCAACGGCACTGCGTTCAGCAGCGGCGCGGCGCCGTCGAATCCGATCAACAAACCGAGCAGGCCGAACCAGAAGGCGCGGTCGCTTTTGCCCATCGGGCCGTCGAAGCGGCGGCTGGCGCCGACGCTGAGGGCGATGACGCCTGCGAACTCCGCCAGCAAACCGCCGATCACCGCCAGCAGCACCAGCCACGGCGCCACGCCGGCCGCCAGCATGAACGGCAGATACAGCGCGACATCGGACACCTGGTCGCATAGCTCGTTGAGCAGGGTGCCGAGGCGGGTCTTTTGTCCCGTGGCGTTGGCCAGCATGCCGTCGATGGCGTTCAGCGCCATGCGCAGCAGCAGGAAGGCGGGCAATCCGATCCACAGCCCGGTGCATTGGGGCTGCCAGGCCAGCGCCGCGCCATAGGCGACCGACAACAGCATCGTCGCCACGGTGATCTGGTTGGGCGAGACGCGCCAGCGCACCAGCGCGCGCATCAGTGGTTGCAGCAGACGCTGGAATTGCGGTTTCAACTGGTAGATCGAAAAACTCATTGCTGACCGTGCTCCTGATAAAGTTGGGCGATTTCGCGGCTGCGCCGGTAACCCATGGCGCAGTGCAGATAGATGGGACGGCCTTCGCGCGCATATCCGGCGATGGCTTCGATAATGTGCTTGGCCGAGTGGATCGTCGGCGTGTCCAGGTCCAGCAGCGGGAAGTGGCGGTAGACGTGCTGGCGCAGCGCCGGCGTTTCGCTCAGTTCATTGGCAAGGTCGATGACGACGCAGTCCGCCGGCAATCGCGCGGCCTCGGTGTCGCTCAGGCGGCGGCCCACCCATAGCCCGCCGCCATGGTGGACAAATGGCGGGCGGTGGCGTTCGCGCACCCGCACCAACTGCCAGGTGAGCAGGTAGCCGGCGAGATAGGGCGCGTAAAGCAGCCAGATCCACAGCGGATAGCTGCCGTCGCGCTTGCGCAGGAAGCCGGCGGAACGGGTGTGGTAGGCGCGCGCCACCAGCAGCAGGCTGACGCACAGGTACAGCCACCACGCGCCGCCGAGCGCAAGCCAGGCCAGCAGCGACAGGGCGGCAACCATGGCGTAGACGAAACTGACCGGCTTGCGAGCCTCGGCGGCAGACGGCACCGGCAGCAAGCGGATCGCCAGCACGCCGAGCAGCGCGCCGCCGGCCACATCGAGCACATGGTGCTGATAGCTGAACACGGTACTGACGGTTACCAGCAGCAGCCAGCCGGCCAGCGCCGCGCGTTGCCATGCGGCGCGCGCGACTGTGCGCAGGGCGGGCCAGAAGATGACGCAGTAAGCGACGTGCAATGACGGCAACTGGTTGTACGGCCGGTCCACGAGCGACAATTGCGCGAACAGCCAGGCGGGCAGGGCGGCGTCGACAGCCGGCCGGTTCAGCTCTAAGCGCAGCGGAAAGGCGGCGAAGATCAGGCAGGCGACGAGGGTGGCGAAGGCCGCGCGCCGGCTCAACGCGGACAGTTCGCCGCGTCCGCGCACCAGCAGGAAACTGAGCGCGAACAGCAGACCGGAGGTCATGTAGGGCACCACCATCCACGGCACAAAGGGCAGGCCCGCTTCCCATGCCATCGCCACGCCGCCCGCGCCTGACTGTTCGTGTTTGAGCTGGCCAAGGTAGTTGGTCGCCGGATAGCAGATGCCGAACAGCGTCGCGTTCAGCCCCAGCGCTATCCAGCGATCGCCCGCCGGCACGTCGCCGCGATCGGCCGTGCCGGCGCAGACCAGCGGATCGGGCTCGCACGTATCGGGGGCTGACTGGCGATACATTGCGGAAGCGTCCTTGTTAATAACTATGTAATTGTGCATTATGTCACGCATGACGCGAGCTGAGCGATACCCAAAATACGAACGCTGCATGGTGCTGGCCGGCGGCGGTTTCCGCTTCGGCTATTACCTTGGCATGCACGCGGCGGCCATCGATGCGGGCCGTGAGCCGGACCTGCTGCTGGCCACCTGCGGCGGCGCGGTCGCGGCCGCCATCATCGCCGGCCTGCCCGATACGGCCTCGCGCAAGGCGTGGCTGCGTTCGCGGCACATGTACGAGTTCCTTGGCGACATGCGGTCTAGTGAGCGGGCCACGCCGGTTCGCGCGCTGCGCGATGTGGCGCGGCGGCGTCTTCAAGGTGGGTGCGTCGAGCGTCTGCCCGATCTGTTCAACGACTATCTGTTTGAGTTGCCGGCGTTGCCGCTGCCGCCGGCTGGCGGCACGAGCGGTCCGGCGCTGGCCATCATCGGCGGCAAGCTGCTGTTCGGCCCGCATGAAATCGGGCGGCCCCGCGACGGGCGCGCCCTCTACAGCGTCGCGCTGTTTTGCGGCGAACGCACCGCCACGTTGGCCGATGGCTTGCCCTCGGCGATAGGCGCCGACGGCTGGACCGACGCCGTCACGCCGGATCTGCTGGTCGATACAGCCATGCCGGTGGCCGACGCCGCCCGCATCTCCGTTGCCGACATGGTGTACTTCCGCTGCCAGAACGCGCGTGGCGCCGACTACACGGGCGGCGTGATCGATCTGTTCCCGGTCGAGCTGGCGCGCGGCCTGGCCCGGCACGTCACCATGGAGATGAAGGAAGCGTACGACGAGTTGCTGGCCGCCCCCGCCTTGCGGACCGTCTTCGGCTTCGATGGCAACCGGCGGCTGCGCCACGTGCACGCGCAGCCGGTCGATGTGTGGGTCGATACGTCCGATGTCCGGCGCGTCATGCAAGGGCGCGGCGTGCGCAAGCGGGTGGACTGGCGCGGCAACCGTGTCCGGCTGGTGCCTCCGGCCAGCTACGAACGTTACGTGGCCGATGCCGACGCGCTGTGGAATTATGGTTATGAGCGCGCGCGGGAGGCGTATGCGTTGGCGGCGCGGGGCGGCCGTCCGTCGATGCGCAACGGCAGCAGGCTTAACGAGGCGACGCGATGACCATTCAACACGTGATGATCTTCGGCGGCACCAGCGGCATCGGCCTCGGGCTGGCGCGCCACTATGCGGGGCAGGGCGCGCGCGTGGCCGTCTGCGGACGCCATCCGGACAAGGTCGCGGGCTTGCCGCTGATGCGGGATGGCCGCGTCACCGCGCATGCCTGCGATATCGCGGACCGCGGCCAGGTGGCGGCGGTGGTGGCCGAGTTCGCGGCCGGTGGTCTGGATTTGTTGATCGTCAGCGCCGGGCAGTACACCGACGCGGCGGCCATCGCGCGCGATCGCGCCGCCACTTTGCCGGTGTTGCGGGTCAACGTCGGCGGGCTGGATCATGCCTTCGGCGCGGGCGTGGAGGCGATGACGGCGCGCGGGCAGGGTCACTTGGTCGCCATCGCCTCGATCGCCGGCTTGCAGCGCGACTATCCGGGCGGCTCCGTCTACAGCGCCAGCAAGCGCGCCGCCATCGCCATCTGCGAGGCCTACCGCAAGGCGCTGGCGCCGTTCGGCATCGCGGTGACGGTCGTCGTGCCCGGCTATGTCGACACCGCCCGCCTGCGCGAGTTGAACGGCGGCGACGCCAGCGGCAAGCCCTTCCTGATGCCGGAGGACGAGGCCGTCCGGCGCATCGCCGCCGCCATCGCCCGGCGCGACGAACGCTGCGTCTTCCCGTGGCAAATGCACGCGCTGGTGCGGCTGTTTAACCTGTTGCCGCTGGCGCTGAAGTGTCTGCGCAAGAAATGAATGTGCTGTTAAAAGATGCACGAATGCAATAGTATGGTATCCATCAAGTCAACTTCAGGCTGCGTAACGTGTCTCCAACTCGATTGAAATTAATTCTGGCCGCGCTGGCGCTTGGTGGCGCGGCCGTCGGCGGCGGCGTCGCCTATATGCTGGTGCAACCCTCGGCGGACAAGGGCGAGACGGCAGTGGCCGCCGCCAAGGGCACGCAGCGCCAGTGGAGCGCGCGCGTCACCACCATCGCCGGCGACGGCCTGCCGGGCATGAGCAACGGCAGCGCACGCCGTACCCGTTTCGCCGATCCGTTCGGCGTGGTGCTCGACGAGGCGGGCAATTTGTATGTGGCCGATGGCGGCGACAACAACAGCATCCGCAAGATCGGGCCGGACGGCGTCAGCACCACCCTGGCCGGCGCGGTCGAGGGTTACGCGGAGGGACTCGGCAAGGCGGCTTCGTTCAACACGCCTTCCGGCCTTGCGAGGGACTGGGCCGGCAACCTGTACGTGGCCGACACCGGCAACAACGCTATCCGCAAGATCACGCCGGAGGGCAAGGTATCGACCCTGGCCGGCGACGGCCTGGCGGGCGACAGGGATGGCCGGGGCGCGGCGGCGCGGTTCAACGGTCCGATCGGCGTGGCCGTCGACGATGAGGGCGTTGTGTACGTGACCGATACATATAACGACCGTATCCGCCGCATCGCGCCCAACGGCGACGTCACCACCATCGCCGGTGGAAGCCGCGCCGGCAAGGCCGACGGTCCGGCGGCGCAGGCCTTGTTCGACTTGCCCACAGGCCTGGCGGTGGCCGCCAACGGCGATCTCTACATCGCCGATACCGGCAACCACGCGATCCGCAAGCTGGATAAAAACGGCGTCGTCACCACCGTCGCCGAGGCGAAGGAGGGCGAGCGCGCTTCGCTGCTGCGCTCGCCGGTGGCCGTGGCGTCGACGGCCGACGGTTATCTGTATGTGGGCAGTAATTCGCATGGCCGGCTGGCGCAGATCACGCCGGTCGGCGAGGTGCTGGCGCTGACCGATGTCGATCGCATGGCCGAACCGGGTTACGGCTCCGACGGCACAGTGCGCCTGTATGCGCCGCGCGGCATTGCGGTGGCCAGGGACGGTTCGTTGTTCGTGACGGACGGGGCCACGTATCGCTTGCATCATGTGGGCGCGGCGGTGGCGGGCCAGACGGCGCCGCCGGACGAACCGGCCCCGGCCGAGCCATCGCATGGCGCGACCATGCTGTGGCCGGTCAAGCCGCAGGACAAGCGGCACGAGGTGGTTGGATTGATGGGCGAGGTGCGCGGCGATTTCAACGGCGAGAGCCGCCACCATTTCCACTCGGGGCTGGATGTGCGGGCGTCGATCGGCACGCCGGTATTGGCGGTCACGGCGGGCAAGGTGACCGACCCGCGCGCGACGTGGGGCTATGGCGAGCTGTCGGAGGGCATCGCGTTCAATGGCCTGCAATACATCCACATGCGCGTGGGCCGCGATGGGCGCGACAAGGTGATCGATCCGCGTTTTCAGGTGTTGAAGGATGAGAAGGGCGCGCCGGATGCGGTGCGCGTCAAGCGCGGCACGCGGTTTGTTGTCGGCGAGACGCTGGGCACCGTGAACCGGATGGCGCACGTGCATCTCGATTACATGCCGAACGGCGACGCGCTCAATCCGCTGAGCCTGCCGTTTATCGATCTGGAGGATACCATCGCGCCGAATATCCAGAGCGTTACGTTGAACGACGCCGGCGGCAAGCGGCTCAAGGAGACGGCCGGTGGGAGGCTGCTGGTGCGGCGCAGCCTGGGCGAGGTGCAGATTGTCGTGGATGCGTTCGATCGGATGGAAGGTGTGCAGGCGCGCCGGCGGCTGGGGTTGTATAAACTTGGTTACCAGTTGCTGAATGCGGAAGGGGAGGTTATTCCGGGGATGGAGCGGCCGGTGATCACGCAGTTGTACGACAGGATTCCGCGTAATCGGGAAGCCGTTAAGCTGGCGTATATGGAGGGCAGCGGGATCACCGTGCACGGCAATGCGGAGACGCGGTTTGCGTACGCCATCAATAATTCGCTCATGCACGGCAAGCTGACGCCGGGCGCCTGGAAGGTCGGCGCGCTCGATGCGGGCAAGTACACGTTGCGCATCACCGCAGAGGACTACGCCGGCAACGCGGCGGTGAAAGGCCGCGACCTGGCCATCACGGTGGAGTAATGTGGCGATGATACGCGAGCACGGTTGATGCGCTCTGAAATACCGGCCGATTGCGCTGTGCCATTCGCTGCTGGGTTGCGCGGATGTGGCTCACCACCACGATCAATTCTAAAACACGTAGGGCGGATTAGGCGGAACGCCGTAATCGGCCATGCATGCGTCGTCGGGGGCGCATGCATGGCCGATTACGCTTCGCTAATCCGCCCTACGTGTCTCCGTTGTGGCGCAGGCGCAGGCGACGCCGCAGGCGGTAGTTGTCGGCCGCTAGCGCGATCAGCGCGATCACCGTCAGCGCGCCCAGCGCCTGCTCGCCCAGATAGTGCCAGAACGCCCACGCGAAGCCGGCGCACACCAGCGCCGCCAGTACCAGTATCAGATCGTCTCTCATGTTATCGCTCACCGTTGAATGGCCGCGTACTTGTGCGCGGCTTTGCCGGCCACTCTCGGTCGATAGATCCCAGGCGAGCGATAAAGTTCGGCCGCCAGCCACGGACGGTGCAGGTGGTGCGTGCGCGCATAGAGCAAAACGTCGGCGACGGTGGCGCCGCCCGACATCGATCTCCCCGTGGCCACGGCCAAACTGCCGATGCACGCGCCGGCGTAAAACGCCGCCGACAATGTGCCGATCATCCCCAGCTTTTCCAACCGCGTGCCAGCCGCGATGAGCTCGGCCACGGTGACCGTCTTGCCGAACTTGTCGATGCTCGCCAACAGCACCGTGACCGTGGTCAGGCTGCTTTGCAGCGTGCCGAACAGACTGTCCGGCGCCGGCAGCCCTAGGGCCTCCATGTTCTCCTTGAAATACCGGTGGAAATCGGACATCACAGTCTCCGCTCTTGTCAGATTGATCTCAGTCGCCAGCATACGGGCGCGCCGCCGCCGCGCGTTTGACGCGCATCATCCGGCGCACGTTTGCGCATTGGCGTTGACAAAAAATGTTTATCGGAATATATTTTCTGGAGGAATTGGAATCGTTTCCAAATCTATCCAGAAATAGTGTCCGGACAGTGATCCGGGCCGGCAAGGGGACTGTAGTGACTAGCAAAACGCCTCGTAGCGAAGGCGCCCGTGCGTCCGTTTTTTTTGAAGACGCCGCCGCGTCCTTTCCCTCTCGCCGCAACGCAAGCGCCGACACCGACCGTGCCGGCATGGAGCGGGCCGGATCGTTGTCCGGTTCGAATTTGAGGAAGTATCGATACGAGGAGTCATTGTGAATAAACAGAAATTCGTTCTGTCCGCCGTCGCCACCAGCATCGTGCTGGCTTACGGCGCGCCGGTGTCGGCCAGCGTTACCAGTCCCGTCATCGGCACCTTGCTGTGGTCCGAGGAATTCAATGGCGCGGCGCTGAACACGACCCTGTGGAACACCTACGACGGCAACGGCTGCCAGATCGGCCTGTGCGGCTACGGCAACCAGGAGCTGGAGTACTACAGCCCCAACAATCTCTCGATCGTCAACGTGCCGTTCGAGTCGGCCACGCGGGCGCTGGCGATCAAGGCGCAGAACCAGACCGTCGGCAGCAACGTCTTCACCTCCGGCAAAATCGACTCGGCCAACAAGGTGCAGGTGCAGTACGGCATGATCGAAACGCGCATCGCCACGCCGCCGCTGGGTATCGGCCTGTGGCCGGCCGCGTGGATGCTGGGAACCAGCCCGCAGGTGTGGCCGCGCAAGGGCGAGATCGACATCATGGAGATGGGCCACAAGGCCAGCAGCCGGGCCGGCGCCTCGCCGACGCCGGCCATCGACAACTTCACCGCCTCCAACGTCATCACCTGGCAGCAGGCCGCCTGCGTGCCGGGCAACGAAAGCTGCGCCGCCTCGACCGCGTGGCAGACCAAGAGCTGGTACACGCCGGGCCAGTCGCTGGCGAATCGGTTTGTCGTCTACCGCTTTTACTGGACCGAGTCGCAGATGCGCTTCACGGTGGTCGACAACGGCGTCGAACACGATATGTACAACGGCCCGTTGCCGGTTAACTCGACCGCGCTGCAGGCACCATTCTACCTGCTGTTCAACCTGGCCGTCGGCGGCAACTTCACCGACGCCGCCACGCCGGCCCAGGTGACCGCGCCGCTGCCGGGCACCATGTACGTCGACTACGTGCGCGTCTACCAGCTCGACGGCAAGGGCTCGGTCAAGCTCGGCAACCAGACGGTGCCTGAAGTGGGCAAGTTCGGCGTGTTCACCGACAACACCGTGGTCAACAACAAGCTGGTGGCCGGCACCACGTCCGACATTTTCGTGTGGAACAACGCATCGGTCTCGGCCGGCAACTTGCCGCCGTATGAGGGTAGCAATTCGATGTCGTGGAGTTACAACACGCCGGGGCAATGGTTCGGCGGCAGCGTGCAATCGCGTGCCGTGCGCGACTTGAGCAACTTCCGTAACGGCACCGTCAAGCTAAAGATCAAGATCCCGGCCAATGTCGCCTTCACGATCGGCATTGGCGACACCTACACCAACCAGCACTCGGTCAAGTTCCCGGCCAACGCCACCACGTACGGCCTGGTGCGCAATGGCGACTGGGGCACCGCCACCATCCCGGTGTCCGACCTGGCCGGCCCGCTGGTCGCGCTGCAATCGGTGGCGGACGTGTTCCAGATCGCCAGCGACGGCGCGGCCTTGCCGACGGCCGCCTTCCAGATGGCGATCGACGACATCATCTGGGATACCGGCGTGCCAACCCCGACGCCTACGCCGACCCCAACGCCGACACCGACTCCAACGCCAACTCCGACACCGACACCGACACCGACACCGACACCGACACCGACGCCAACGCCGGCCGTCAGCCAGACCAGCGCCACGATGTTGAAGTTCGCGTGGAATTCAACCGCGTGGGCGGACGTGCACTACACCGTCAACGGCGGCGGCCAGATGAATGTGCGCATGACACAAAGTGGAGGCGTCAACAGCTACACCGCCAGCGGCCTGAAGATCGGTGACGTGGTCCGCTACAACTTCACGTACTGGGACACGGCCAACAACTACGCGGTCGACACGGCGCCCCAGGCGTACACGATGAAGTAATAAAAAACCCCCGGGGTCAGGTCCGACATTCAGACATAAAAAACCCCCGGGGTCAGGTCCGACATTCAGACACGAGCACAACAGCAATGTCGTTCAGTTCGTGTCCGAATGTCGGACCTGACCCCGGGGGGGGGACTGCGGTTTGCGCAAGGTCGCGGCCCAGAACAGTAGCGCCGCCGCGCTGACGGCGCCACCCAGCGCACATACGCCGGTCCAGCCGGCCGCCTCGTGCACCGACGTCGCGGCGATCGCGCCGCTGCCGCTACCGACCGCGTAGAACAGCATGTAGCAGCCCACCAGCCGGCTGTGCGCTTCCGAACTGGCGCGGAAAATCAAACTCTGATTGGTCACTTGCAGCGCCTGCACGCCAACGTCCAGCGCCAGGATGCCGACGATCAGTGCCGCAAGCGCGATCGCGCCACTGCCCACGCCGAATAGGCCGAGCGGCACCCACGCCAGCAGTACCAATAGCAAACCGGCCGCGCTCGTCCTTTGCGCCCAGCCGCGATCGGCCCATTGTCCCGCCCGCGAGGCGGCCAGCGTGCCGGCCAAACCTACCAGTCCGAACGCGCCGATGGCCGTATGCGAGTAGTTGTAAGGCGGCGCGCTGAGCGGCAGCACCAGCGCGCTCCACAGGATGCTGAACGCGGCGAACATCAGCATGGCGATCGTGCCGCGTACGCGCAGCACGCGGTCGCTCCGCAGCAGCGTGACCATCGAGGCGATCAGTTGCGGATAGGGCAGCGGCCGCGCCGTCGCTGGCAGCACGGGCAGCGTGCGCCACAGCAGCGCCGCCATCGCGATCATGGCCAGCGCCGAGGTGGCGTAGACGGCGCGCCAGCCGGCGATGTCGGCGATCAGTCCGGCCAGCGCGCGCGCCAGCAGCAGGCCGGCCACCACGCCCCCTTGCGCGGCGCCGACCACGCGCCCGCGCTCCGACTCGGCCGAGGCGCTGGCGGCGTAGGCGATCAAGCCTTGCGTCATGGCCGTGCCCAGCATGCCCACCGCCAGCATGCCCATCATCAGCGCGGTGGCGTTCGACGCCAGGCTGACACCGGCCAGGGCGGCGGTCAACGCCAGCAACTGCGCCAGCATCAGACGCCGCCGCGGCAGCAGGTCGCCCAGCGGCACCAGCAACAGCAGCGCGAGCACGCTGCCGACCTGCGTGACGGTGATGACGCCGCCGATGGCGGCCCGGCCTATGGCGAAATCGGCGGCCAGCGCGTCGAGCAGCGGCTGGGCGTAGTAGACGTTGGCGACGCTGAGCCCGCTTGCGCAGGCGAACAAGGCGACCAAGGGACGGGACATGGCGCCGGATATCGAGTGGGAATGGGAATGCACGACGACCTCCAATCTGGTTGCAAAATAAAACTAGTTGAAGTCTAGTCATTCTAGTTTTAAAATGCAACCAAAGATTTTGAGGACGTGCACATGGCAAAACGTAAGTCGATGCAGGATGACGCCTGTCCGGTGGCGCGCTCGCTCGACCTGGTCGGCGACCGCTGGTCGATGCTGATCGTGCGCGACGCCTTCGACGGCATCAGCCGTTTCAGCGATTTCCAGCGCAATCTGGGTGTGGCGAAGAACATCCTGTCGGACCGCCTGAGCGCGCTGGTCGAGCAGGGCGTGCTGACGGTAGAGCCTGCTTCGGACGGCACGTCGTATCAGCAATACGTGCTCACGCCCAAGGGGGAAAGCCTGTTTCCGGTGGTGGTGGCGCTGCGCCAGTGGGGCGAGCGCCATCTGTTCGCCAGCGGCGAGCCGCATTCGCTGCTGGTCGAAAAAGCCAGCGGCAAGGCGGTCGCGCCGATGCTGCCGCACGATCATGCCGGACATGTGTTAAAGCCGGCCCACACGCAGGTGAAGAAAATCACGGTAAAGTGAACAAAGCCGCCGATTCTGTCGCCCTATGTAAATGCGCACGTGCGCGTTGCATATTGGGGTAGAATTATTTGAACGGTCGTGCTTTTCGGCGGCGAACCACATGGAGACAGCATGGATTTGAATTACACGGCGGCGGACTTGGGTTTCCGCGACATGGTGCGGGCTTTTCTCGATGCCAACCTCCCGGCCGACTTGCAAAAGAAGGTGCGCAACCATCTCCGCCTGGGACGCCTTGACTACGTGCGCTGGCACCAGATCGTCGCCAACCAGGGCTGGGCCGCGCCGTCGTGGCCGGTCGAATATGGCGGCCCCGGCTGGACGCAGACGCAGCGCCACATCTGGGAAGAGGAGTGCGGCCGCGCCGGCACGCCGCCCATCCTGCCGTTCGGCGTCAACATGGTGGCGCCGGTCATCATGGCCTTTGGTAACGACGCGCAAAAAGCCTACTACCTGCCGCGCATCCTCAATTGCGAGGACTGGTGGTGCCAGGGCTACTCCGAACCCGGCTCCGGCTCCGACCTGGCGTCGCTCAAGACCACCGCCGAGCGCGTGGGCGACCACTACATCGTCAACGGCCAGAAGACCTGGACCACCCTGGCCCAGCACGCCGACATGATCTTCTGCCTGGTGCGCACCGACAGCACTGTTCGCAAGCAGGAGGGCATCTCCTTCCTGCTGATCGACATGGACTCGCCGGGCATCACCGTGCGCCCGATTATCATGCTTGACGAGGACCACGAGGTCAACGAGGTCTTCTTCGACAACGTCAAGGTGCCGGTGCAGAACCTGATCGGCCAGGAAAACAAGGGCTGGACCTACGCCAAATATTTGCTGGGCCACGAGCGCACCGGCATCGCCGCCGTTGGCCGCTCCAAGCGCGAGCTGCTGTTCCTGAAGAAGATCGCGTCCGAGCATTTCAAGCATGGCAAGCCGCTGCTGCAGGACCCGGTGTTCGCCGCCAAGGTGGCCAACCTGGAGATCGAGTTGATGGCGCTGGAGACGACGGTGCTTCGCGTGATCACGCGCGAGTCGCACACGCCGGGGCCGGAGGCGTCGCTGCTGAAGGTGCGCGGCACCGAGATCCAGCAGATGCTGACCGAGTTGATGGTCGAGGCGCTGGGGCCGGACGCCTTCGCCTTCGATACCGACTATCTGGAGGGCCGGTCCGACCATGCCGTCACCGGCGACGACGCCGCCGCGCCGCTGGCGGCCTACTACTTCAATTTCCGCAAGACGTCGATCTACGGCGGCAGCAACGAGATACAGAAGAACATCATCACCCAGATGATCCTGGGACTGTGAGGGAACGGCATGAATTTCAATTTTAAAGAAGAGCAGTTGCAGTTCGCCGATGCCCTGCGTCGCTGGATCGACAACGATTATGGTTTCGATGTGCGCAAGCGCATCGTGCATTCGGCCAGCGGCGTCTCGGACGTCGCCTGGGACACGCTGACCGAATTGGGCATGCTGGCCTTGCCCGTGCCGGAGGCGCAGGGCGGCTTCGATGGCAACGCCGTCGACATGCTGGTGGTGATGCAGGAGCTGGGACGCGGCCTGGTGGTGGAACCGTACTTTTCCACCGTGTGGGGCGCGCGCTTCCTGGCCTTGGCGGGTAACCAGCATCGGCTGCTGGAGGATGTCGCCAAGGGCGAACTGAAACTGGCCTGCGCGCTGGGCGAAAAACAATCGCGCCACGACCTGGCGGACATCAAGACCATCGCCGGCATCAACGGCGAAGGCTATCGCATCGACGGCACCAAGACGGTGGTGCTCCACGGCGGCCAGGCCGACGCCTTGATCGTCTCGGCCCGCAGCGCCGGCGCCCAGCGCGACGCCAACGGCATCAGCCTGTTCGTGGTGCGGGCCGACACGCCCGGCGTGACGGTGCGCGACTACCGTACCATCGACGGCCTGCGCGCGGCCACCGTGCAGTTCAGCCATGTGGCGGTGCCGGCGTCCGCGCTTCTTAGTAAATTGGGCGGCGGCTGCGAGATGCTCGACGAGGCGGCCGACTACGGCACCGCCTTGCTGTGCGCCGAGGCGCTGGGCGTGATGGACGCGCTGTTCGCGTCCACGCTGGAATATCTGAAGACGCGCAAGCAGTTCGGCACGCCGATCGGCAGCTTCCAGGCGGTGCAGCACCGGATGGCCGACATGTACATCCACCTGGAGCAGGCGCGTTCGATGGCGATGCTGGCGGCGGCGCGCATGTCCTGCGGCGATATCGAGGAGCGGCGCCGCGTGGTGTCGGCGGCCAAGGTGCGCATCGGCCACGCGGCCAAATTCATCGGCCAGCAGTCGGTGCAACTGCACGGCGGCATGGGCGTCACCGACGAACTGCCGGCCGCGCATCACTTCAAACGCTTGACGACGATCGAGGCGACGCTTGGCGATGTCGATCATCACCTGGAACGGTTTATCGCGCAGCGCGGCTTCGGGCAGCATTCATGATGCGGGCCGTTCGCTTGCTTGTTCCCATGTTTGCTGCCGCATGCGCCGCGCTGCTGCTGCATGGCGCCGTCCACGCCGCCGAGGACTGTGTGGAGCCGACGCGGGACCCCACCAACACCTACGATGCGCAGCACACCTACGAGAAACTGGCGCCCAATTATCCGGCGATCCGCATCGCCAGCGCGGCGGTGCCGGCCGACGTGCGGGTGGTGGCCGACCAGACCTATATCCAATACGGTACGCATTGCCTGAAGCTGGATATGTACCTGCCGACGAACGCCAAGCAGGATTTGCCGGTCGTGGTGTTCGTCCATGGCGGCGGCTGGCGTTCCGGTTTCCGCTCGGAGTTCGTGCCGATGGCGTTGCGCTTGGCGCGCAATGGCTACGCGTCGGTCACCGTGACGTACCGGCTGGCGGGGGAGGCGATGTACCCTGCGGCGGTGCACGATGTGCGCGCGGCGGTGCGCTGGGTGCGCGAACACGCGGGCGAGTATGGGCTCGATCCCCGGCGGATCGCGCTGGCGGGCGGTTCGGCCGGCGGGCAGATCGCCAGCCTGGCCGGCGTGACCGGGCATATGAACCAGTTCGACCCGGGCGCGGCGACCAGCGATGTGTCCAGCGCGGTGCAAGCGGTGGTGAATATCGATGGCCTGTCCGATTTTACGTCGGAGGCGGCGCGGGTGCACGAGGACGATCCGAAAAAGCCGGTATCGGCGGCCGGGTACTGGTTCGGCGGACGGTATGCGGAGAAGGCGGCGTTGTGGCGCGAGGCGTCGCCGATCCAGTATGTGAATTCGAGCATGCCGCCGGTGCTGTTCATCGGCAGCGCGCAGCCGCGCTTCGCGGTCGGCCGGGAGGAGATGGTCGAGAAGATGACGCAACTGCGCGTGACGAGCAAGGTGGTGCTGCTGCCGGATACGCCGCATTCGTTCTGGTTGTTCGATCCATGGTTGCAGCCGACCGTGGATGTGACGGTGGCGTTTTTGAACGCGCAGATGCCGTCGCGGCAGGCCAAGCGGTTTTCGCGGAAGGCGGAGTAGGGGCGCCGGTCATTCACACATATGCACTATCCAGGGAGGTCGCTAATGCCTGTCTTCACGACGGATCAACTGATCCGCGAGGTTAGTGCTGTAGAGGGTTGCGCCGCGCCGAATCAAACGCTTTGGATTAGCGAAGCGGGAGAACTCACACAGTTTGGCGCATTCATTGAAGTCCTTCAGCCAGGCTGCAGGTCATCTATTAAACACTGGCACAGCGCGGAGGACGAGATGGTCTATGTACTTGCCGGTGAGATCACTGTAATCGAGGGCACGTCCGAGAAGCTGATGCATGCCGGTTGCGCCGCTACTTTCAAGGCCGGAGTGCAGGTCGGGCATTATCTCGAGAATCGGAGCGCGTCTGAAACGCGCTGTCTGGTTGTTGGCACCCGCGCACCGGTCGATCACATCACCTACCCGGAGCACGATCGGGTTTGTCTGCGAGACCGGTCGCTGCCGGATGATATATGGACCGACTCAGCTGGACAGCCTGCATCCAGCCCGTACTAGTGCGGCTGTGGGCGCTGGTGGCCGACATGTAATAGCAAGGAAAGGAAATAAGCATGACCTTGGGAAAAAAACCGGACGCCGCGCGGCTGGACAAAATTGTGGCTGACGCACGGCGCGCTGCCGACCAGCGCGAGCTGGGCTATCGCGAGCGCTCGCTGAAAATGTATCCGTGGGTGTGTGGCCGCTGCATGCGTGAATTCACGCATACCAATGTGTCGCAACTGACAGTGCACCATCGTGACCACAATCACGACAACAATCCGCCCGATGGCAGCAACTGGGAATTGCTGTGCCTTTACTGCCACGATAACGAACACTCGCGCTATCTTGAGGCGGACCGGGGACTCAGTCTGAAATCGGCCGAGGTTGCGCCGGCAACGCATAATCCGTTTGCCTCATTGGCCGGTTTGATGAAAAAGAAAGAATAAAAATAGGCTGGGGCCGACGGCGTGAATAGGTAGATTTCGCTTATGCGGCTGAAACCGATTTTTCCGCTAAGCTCAATGCCACGCGCGGGCTACTCGGGAAGTTAAAGGCTGAGCCGCGCCTGCGCGCTCACGCCGCCTCGCTGCGGTTGCGGCCGGCCGCCTTGGCGCGGTAGAGGGCGGCGTCAGCGCGCGTCATCAGCGTTTCCAGGCTCTCGTTCGGCGCCTGCTGGCTGGCGATGCCGATGCTGACCGTGTAGTTTGGCACGTCGCCGCCGCGCGCCGCGAACAGCAACGCCTGGATGCGTTGCGCTACCGCTTTCGCCCGCTCGGCCGCGGTGCCCGATAGCAGCACGATGAATTCCTCGCCGCCGAAGCGTGCCACGTGGTCGATTTCGCGCAGGGCCGAGACGGTGGTGCGCGCCGCATGCACCAGCACCTTGTCGCCGACTGCGTGGCCGTGCTGGTCGTTGATGGCCTTGAAGTAGTCGAGGTCGATGCTGAGCAGGGTCATCGGCTCGCCATGGCGTTTCATCAGCGCCACCTCGCGGCTGTAGGCGGCGGCGAAACCGCGCCGGTTCAGCACCCCGGTGAGTGGGTCCGAGTTGGAGCGGTGCTCCATCACTACCTGCAGGCGCCGCGTGGCGACGGTCATGAAGCCGACCGCCATCATCAGCGTCATGAAATTGGCGGTCAACAGGAAAATGCCCTGTACCGCGCCGTTGCTGGCGTTGCTTGTGCCGACCGCGCCGCTGAGTGCCGCGAACAACCGCAACAGCAGCACCAGCGACTGCACCAGCAACAGTGCGCCGAAGAACCAGCTGGAGAAGTGGCGTTCGCCATGGCGCACCAGCAGCACCAGTTGCCCCACGTAGAACGACAGCGTCAACGATGAAAATACCGCCACGCGCAACGCGTAGTCCTGGGTGATCACATACCAGCCGACCAGACAGACCATGCCGGCCACCCACGCCAGCGCCAGCCACCACCAGCTGGGCTTGCGGCCGTAGAATAACTGGGTGCCGATCAGCATCAGCCCAGCGGCGCCCAGCATGGTGCTATTGGCCGCGAACAGTAACAGCGCTTCCGGCATCAGTGGCCCTGCGCAGAATAGCAAGCCGCTCGCCGTCAGCGACAACATGCCGAGCGCATGGTGGCCCAACCCTTGCACGTCGGCAGGGAAGCTGCGGTAGGCGGAAAACAACACGATGGTCATCGCCGCCGCCATCAGGGTTGACGTCAGAACGATGGTTGTAGGGTCGAGCAGTGTCACAGTGGCAAGTCGGGAGATGTCGCGATCCGCAAGGATACCAGCAACTTCTACCATGCCGTGAGGCGAATCGGTTTTCCGGTCGTTCCTCCACCGAAATGTGCGACGATTCCGAGATTCGATTGGGAAAAGGGAAATCGCCGTGGCGCAGCGCTGCTGCCTCTATTCAGTCCCCCAAGCTTTTCCTGGTTCCTGCGGTGAGTTCAAACTGGACGGGTTGCTTGATCTTCTGCCCCACCAACTTGCCCTTGTTCCACTGCGTACTTGGCTTGCGAAACCTTTCACCAGAGTGTTCATGATAGACCCCCTGGATTGAAGCTCTACTATGCGCTCGACTTACTGCAGTCGTATCCGAAGGTGATGTGGTAATTGGTGGGCTTTCCCTTTAAGCAAGATGGTATCCTTGCTGATAGGCCGAGTGCGGTTAGAAGTCGACGGTGGCAATATTGCTCCTGCGAAAAGTAAATTCATGAAAAAATTTGTTGTTTCTGCGCTTGCTGCAGCAGTTGGAGTCTTGCTTTACACCCGTTTTCTTAGCGATGCCCATCAACTCGATTTAGGGCGTGCAGTGTTCGTCGGCCTATTTACCGCGCTAGGTAGCGTAATTTTTTCCGGGGCCGGGTTTAACAAAAACCGTGAAAAATGGGTCGTGGAACCGCAATGGCTGACAGGAGCCGGCCAGAAGCTGCCCGTCGTCGTAGGAAATTTTATATGAATTTGCGGTTAATCGAAGGCTACCAGCCACCTGAAAACCGCGCCGAGCTTGAACTGCGATATGCTGCTGGAGAACGATACTTCCCGAATACCGACTTGAGCGGCGAGTCCCTTGTTGGAATCAAACTGGATGGGGCGGACTTCGAAAAGCATTCTTGGTTTTTTGATGCTGATTTTTCTGGCGCGAGCTTGCGCGGCGTGAGCTTTAGAGAATGTAATCTTAAATGTGTTAATTTTTCAGCTGCCGACCTCACAGGCGCAATTCTCGAGCTTGCCGCAATCGAGTCGATAAAGACAAGTGGCGCAACACTAGAGGAAGTTAAAGTCATGCCCTTATACACAAGTCTAACCTGATCGCTGCCGGCATCAAAAAGTCGTTTACATTCAAATACTTGCGCAGGTACTTGTAAACAGTGGCGATTTCGCGTTTACTCTTGCCTTTTGGGTGACGCGTTGACGACAG
>CAUPJZ010000024.1:0-99598 GCA_963511605.1 uncultured Duganella sp.
CTCTAGCGTCAATCCCTGCGCCAGTACCAGTTTGACCGCCTCGGCCCGAAACTCCGGCGTGTATGTTGTTGATTTCATGATTTCACTCCCTATGACAAGTTTATCAAATGGAAGTGTCCATCAATGTCAGATTACCTCAGTTGATTTCAATAGGGAATACTGGGTATGAACTAAACGGCGCCCGTGGTTAAAGGATGTCGCTAACGTCCTTTACTGCAAGGAAAGCAAACAGACCCCGAGTAGAGTGGGCGCCCAGCCGTCCCGGTTGGCGATGAGGTGCGTCGGCTGACCAAGCCGCCGGCCTTACCAGGGTTGTTGCCGATGCGGGTGGCGCCAGCGACGCCGGCACCGGCGCTCAGCCTACACAACGAGCGTCGGTGGACGTTGAGCCTGTCGAGGGACGTGTCGGCCAGCTGCTGGCCGAACTGGTGCGCGCGTTGTGATGCGGCATTTGCCCCCGCACCGGCGCGGCTTACGTGTTCGCCAAGCGCCGCCGCATGCGCCTCAAGCAGGTTTGCTGGGACGGCACCGGCGTATAGATGTGTTTGCGCCGCCTGCACCGTGGCCAGTTCGTATGGCCGCGGGCCGCCCCCCGTGCCCGGTAACTAACTTCATGTATCTGCTCAGCGAACTTGCCCGCCGACATCGACTCAGCCTAGCTGACACAGGTGCGGACATTGCCCAACTAGGCAGGCGTACTACCGTCACCGCGATACCGCTTCGATTTCGGCAAGAAAGCGGTCACGCCGCATCAGCTTCTTTTTACGGGCGTTCTCAGGAGTCCATAGCATATGAGCTTCAGATTAGAGGCATCCGTTTTTTGCAGATCGAAGAATGTTTTTCGACGGAACTTCCAACATCTGAGAACACAATCGCGCTTGCTGCCAATACCAATTTTACAGCCGATGGCGGCCCTGAAGTTAATCGCCGCATGCGCCTCCATGGGCGAAAGGGCCTACTTTTTCACCCCGTGAACGATGATCTGTGCCGCGGACCGAGAACTATTCTCGAATTGTCGCCGGTGTTGAAAGCCGGCCGTAAGAAGAGCTCGCTCACTCGTCGTTGGTCGTGTGGCATTTAACGTGCGATATCATTTGCCGTTGTAGGAGGGTTCATCGGGAAATTTTTCGCCTCATATTTTTGAACGAGATCTGCCAAAATCTCTAGGCGCCGTCCTTCTGCGCTTCCAGCTTCTGCTGACATAAGTGCATCTATTTCTTCGAGTGCCGCAACATAATTCTCAGGAGTTTTGATAAGTTGTTTTTCCATAACTGTGCGGCTCCAGATCACACCTGCTTTTGCCAACGGAATTCCGGGATGTTGATCTTTGACGGGCCGAAGACTTTGGTGGGCCCACCCAGTTCGGATACCGGCTTCGCGTCTGGCGCGAAGGGGATGGTGATAGTCCCGCTACTGGAACCGGACGGTTGCTCAGGAGAAGACCTTTGCACACGGCGTGTCGCCCGCTTCTCCGCAGATAGTTGTTTGTATTCGGCAACTAACCGTGCCTCGCGCTCGTTCCTGTTCATCGCGGCTCCCGCTATTCTTATTTTGGTTGGTTTGAGTCTACCTGAACTGACGAATGCAAGGGGCGCTGCTACAACATTTTGCACCGATGATAGCTAGTATTATCATATTAAACCGGTGGTGATTTGGTATCTACATCGTCTACGCAATAAAGGTGAGCGTTTTTGATATGCTGGCCCAATCAAAAACGCGGTGAGTTCATACTGTGCTAGTGCAATACCAGCCACTGGCGCGGCGGACGTGGCGGTGATTTCGTCGAGATAAGCCCACAACTGCTCTCCAATGTGCTCATGTGCCTTCATCTTCGCGTTATCCTGAGCCAGCAAGACCTCCAGCTCACGGTTCTGCTCCTTCGCCGGAGCGATGGTTGTTGGCGTCCTTCAGCCGCTCGGCCAGCAGATCCGCTTCGGCAATCTTGCCAGCGAGTTGGCGCTCAGTGTCGGCGATATGCAGGTGCAGCGATTGCAGCGTGTCGATTTTCTGTTCCAGCTTGCGGATCTGCGTCAGCTGCTCATACAGGCTTTGCTTGGTATGCGACAACTCGGTCACCAGCTTCGCCCCTTCCTGGTTAGGCGTGTCGCTTCGTCTTGCTTCAATGCGATCGCCTGCTGTGCAACGCGCAATTCAGCCTGTACCTGTTAAATCTGCCGTTCGTGGCGCCGGATAGAGAACACCATCATGAAGTTTCTGGGGGCGGACTTGCTGTTCTGGGCAGGGTTTCACCTCGCGCGCGACCCGATGATCAAGCTCGTGCTGGCCACGCCCCCAAGCAAGAAGTTCTAGCATGCTTGACATCGCTACACACGCAACAAGCAAGTCGCATCTGAAGCTGGAGAGCGCGCTCGCGTCCATTTGGTGCTATTCATGGTATATCGAGTCCGCCCAAGAATTGCCACCGGAATTACGATCGCCAGATCCGTATTTACGCGAGCAACTTCATCACGGGCAGGTGACCGAAGTGGCTCGCGGAGCAGTCATGCATTGCACCCGCGTCGGCGGCGATGCGCTCACTTTCGCTGTCTTCACCCGCACGCTGGATAGCATTCGCGAAATCTCGGATCGACTGTCGGCCGATTCGTTGGACGCGGACCCGGATATACAAAAATATTGTCCACGTGGACGCCGGCCGCACAGAGTGGATGCCGCAAAGTCATCGCTTTTATCCAGTAGTCGTTACTTTCGAGGACTGGCTTTTGTTTTCACCGCCGACCTGCGCCACGCTCAACACCCTCGTGCTCGAAGACCTCGTGAGGGAAAATATGCCTGCGGATCTGCTTGAACGATGGGCCTTTACCATCGCGTCTTGCAATGAATTGGAACTGCTGCTGTTGGTGGTGAATGAAACGTCGGTCGCTTCGGTGCTGGAGAACAAAACCAAACCTGCGCACCGCCACACCATACTCAAGGGTATCTACATCAATTTCATCAGGAGCAGTGAGGGCCGTTTATCCCAGCGCTTTTAACGAGAAAATCGAGCTTTTTAAACAGCACGTGATCGACGCCTGGTATCCAGCAGGCTACCAAATTCCTGCCCCATAAATTCTTCCCCATACCGATCGGGCCTCTGTCGATCAGTCCTGTCCAGCGGTGCCCCTGTCGGCCGCCAGGAGATCGGGAGTGACCCCGTTGGTCGCCCTTATCAGGTCCAGCGCCTCCTGCTCGGTGTACACCATCGTCGTGCTTAGGTCCCTATGCCCCAGCCAGGCGGCGACGCTGCGGATATCCTGGCCGCTGAGCAGCGCCGCCTTGGCGAACGTATGGCGCAGCCAGTGCGGCGAGGCCTGGCGCAGCTGGGCGATATATTCCGCATCGCCACGGGCCTCCAGGAAGTCGGCGGCGGCCGCCAGCCGCCCCTTGACGATGTAGTACAGGCCGTGCCGGGTGGTGATGGGCCGCCACACCTGAAAGAAACGACGCGACGCCACATCCTTGATCGCGCGACCGCCCGCAGTCACGGCGGTGCGGCTGGTCCGGGTCGACAACAGCAGGGCACACGTCTCGATGGGATCGGGCTGCGCGGACAGGCCGAACGCCTCGCGGTACAGGGCGAGCGCATCCATGACTGATCGCGGCACGGGAATCTTGCGCTCCTTTCTGCCCTTGGCGGTCTCCTCGTGCACGCGCATGATCCAATAGGTTTTGCCATCCCGGGGATCGGACAGGCGATAAAAGGCGGCCATGCCGGCCTTGATGAGCTCGCTCGCCCGCAGCCCCAGCTCCCGCAGTGCGACGAAGACGAAACGGTCGCGCAGATCGGCCTGGCGGGCGGTGTAGGTTGGCTTGTCTGCCGCGTCCATCGCCTGAAACACCATCTCGTACAAATCGATCGACACGGCGCGGTTGGTGTTGACCTTGCGCACGGATCCGGCTCCGTGCAGCCCCATCGGATTGATCTGGATATATCCCATTTCGCGCCACGCTCGGAACATCGCGTGGACGCAGCGCTGGATGTCCGAGCGGCTGCTTTTCGACGGCCTGGTGCGAAAGGGCGTATGACCCTGTTCGCCGCGCGACGCGAATGCGCCGGTCATCGGATCCTGGGCGCACAGCGCGTCCTGCGGGAGGTCGGCCAGGAAGGCATAGAACGCCTCGACGTCCTGGACGGTCCAGCGCGAGGGCGCCACGCCGTGTACCCGCTCGCAAAACCAGCGCAGCTTGGTGAGATGGTAGCCATAGGTGGCCACGGTCTCGGGCGAATTTCGGCGCCCGCGGCTGGCGATCGCGCGCAACCAGACCTGAGCCGCCTCCCAATCGTCGGCCACCGGTCCCAGCCCGTGGGCAATGGCGGGGACGGGCAGGGCGGCCGGCGCCGGATCGGAGACTGTCAATTGATTCATCGGTTTTTGTCCTGTCGCAGTACGTCGGGGATCGCCGCCCCGGCGCGATAAGCCTCCTGGCGAAAGGTTTCAAGCAGGCGCGCGTCCATCTGCCGCTGGGATTCCAGCACGACGCTGCGCTCTTTCCAGACGCGCGCCTCGCCCCTGGCCTCGTCGATCGCCTGCAATGCGAATTTGCGCATATCGGTCACCTCGGCAGTCAGCTTGACGACAGCGTCGACCTGCAATGCCAGGGCGGCGCCCGTGCGCCGGCCTTCCTGCTTGTGATGCTCTGCCAGCTGACGGGCGAGCGCAAGATCGGTGGCCAGGCGCGCGGCCTGCTCACGCACCTCCAACAGTTGCTGTTCGGTTTCTCGCAATCGCGCTTCATAAAACGCCAACTGGCCGCCGTTGCCGAATGCGGATCGGGCGAAGCGCACCATGGCGGCGTCGATGGCATCGCCCACGACCTGGCGCAGTTGCTCGACGTCGATCGATCGCGGCGCTACCGGCGCATCGTCGGCCGTGCCGCTTTCGGCAAGTTTGACCGGCGAACCGGCTTCGCCGGCGAGCGCTTGCTTTTCCGCCGCCAGGGTGCTGGTCGACGGCCGGCGCTCCGGCGCGAACGCCGCGAGCAGCCTGTGATAGATGGCGGGGCTGTAAAGCTGGCCGGTCGCGTCCCGCACCGCGCGCAGGAAAGCGCGCACGAAGGGGCGGTGATTGCGCGGATCGAGCGGGTGCGCCGTCTGCAGCGCGGCGACGTGCCGGGCGAGGGCACGCGCCTGATCGTCGGTTAAAGCGAAAGCGGGGCGGGGCATGACTGTATCGAAAGCGATGAGGGTGAGGTACATTAACAGGTATATTTATGACCGTCAAATCACTCTAGTTACCTTAGCACGGATTAAGGTAAGAAGTTTTCACCAGTAGCCGATTTCGTGTTTGTTAAAAATATTTCCGAAAAACCTTGTATATACATACAGCGCCACCTATAGTGATTTTAGTGACCTACTCACTACATGTAGTTATTGTTGACAATAAAACCAGGAGATGCACCATGACAGGCAAAACCACGGGCGGCAAAGTCGCCTCCGTTGCAGGCCGTACGCTGGGAAGTCCGACTGCTTCAACGCTTCAACGCAGTTTGGCGGGCAGCGCCCTGGCGCAATCGGGAACCAGCAAAGTCACTAGTAAGCCAATGGAGACCAAAGCCTCGGCGGCGCTGAAGAATCCAAACTCCAGCACCACCACCAAGAAGCTGGCGGGATCGGTGACATCGCAGTCACGCAAGACCCGTTAATCCTAGGCGGGTCATGGCCGCAAAATTATCCAAAATCAAGTTATGTTACTTATGCTTATGACACCGACTGTTATCATTGGCACTCGACTATTGGGAGCGCTGCTTATGAATCCAACCATTTCTTTTTCTAAGGTGCCGCATGGCCGCTAACCCGTCGTATCTCAGCAAGCCCTACTCGGCGAACACCGAGTCTTTCTTTGTTCGCTTGGTTGAAGATATCGGGCGCAGTCTGGAACCGTCCGATAGCCAGCTCGCCACGCTGGAGCGCTCCTACCGTAGCACCAGCGAATTTCTGGTTGATTGCCCAGAACTGAAAGGGTACTTGGAGGAAATCCATCCGCAAGGGTCAAGACAGTTGGGAACGTTGACGCGCCCGTTGCGCCGCAAGGACGGGTTCGACATCGATCTCGTCGCGCGGATGAATCGTTCCGCATGGGCGGTGTATTCCGGCCCCGCCGGCGCCAACACGCTGATGAACAAACTGCACACCGCCCTGACGCGTTACGCGGACCAGCATGGTTTGCGCCTGCACCGCTGGGCGCGTTGCGCGACGTTGGAATATGCGGATGGCATGTGCGCCGATATCGCGCCGATCATCGAATATCCCCATCTGGCGGCGCTCCATGGCGAGCACCACGGCATGATTCCCGACCGCGAATTGCGCAGCTACCACCCGACGAACCCCAAGGGCTTTTCCAGGATGTTTAGCGATATCGCAGCCATCGAACCGAACTTGCGCAGGATCGTCATGGATAGCCTTTCCGCCGAGGACTTCCGCAAGGCGGACATCACGCCGCTGCCCGGAACGGAAGTGTTCGGCCGTCTGTTATGTCGCCTGATCCAGATGATGAAGCTGCACCGCAACGCGCTGTTCGGCGAGGAGTCGGTGCAGCATCTGCGTCCGAGCTCAATCCTGATCACGTCGTTGGCGGCCAGCAGCTACAAACTTCTGGCGCAGATCCCGCACTTAGACCAGCTCGACCTGCTGCTCGATATCATCCGCACCATGCCTACTTTGATCACCACTCGGCGCGCGGGCTATGACCAGGTTGAGTGGGTCGTGGACAATCCAACGGCGCCGGGCGACAACTTAGCGAGCTCTATGGATACTCCGCAGAAGCGGCAGGCCTTCAGCCAATGGCATAACAAACTGCTTGAGGACGTGCTGGCGGTCGTAGGCACGGTCGAGGCACGGGCTGGACTCGATCAAGTGGCCAAGCAGGTTTCATCGGCGTTCGGCGAGAGGGCTGGTGCGGCGCTGCGCGAGGCGCAATTGAGTAGGCAAGCCCAGCAGCGCGGCGTCGGCAAAATTGCCAGCATCACGGGCGGCGGCATTGCCGTACCCATGACCGCGCACGGTCACACTTTCTTCGGGAAATAGTATGTGGAAGGGTATTAAGCGGCCACCCGATTTGGCCGCGCGCTTGCTCGATCTTTCGCTTCTAAAATTGCCAGGCGCGTCCCATGCGTTTTATTCGGGCAGAGCGTTGGTCTACCGTATGGAGTTGTCGCCGTCACCCGCATCACGGCTTTATCGATGCGAGTTACATGTTCCTGCAGGCCTCGTGCTTCCCGAAATGATCGTGAAGGAACCCGATTTGCACGCGCTTGCGGTAGGCAGAAAGTTACCGCATGTCTACCCGTACGATGGTAAAGGCGTGCATCTATGCCTTTGGCGGCCGCGATACAAGGAGTGGGATTGGAGCAAAAAACTGTCCGAGACGTATGTCCCCTGGACTGTGGAATGGCTGTTTTATTTTGAGCACTGGCTGGACACCGGCATATGGGCTGGCGGCGGCGAGCACCCCACGTCCCGCCGCCGTAATTACCGCAAGTCATTAACCAAGAAAGCAAGAAGATGCAGCCGAATCCGCCCGTCGACCCCATCCGAACCAACTATTTTGACATCATCGAAGACGTAGACAAATGGGCGAATCGCCTTTTTCTGTTGGGTGCCTTACTTTCGATCGCCAGCACTTTTATTCCTGAAACGCGTTTCCCCACGGCGTTTAGCTGGGTCCAGATCTTTTTTCTAGTTACCGTGCTTGGTCTGTTTGTGATTGACCTTGCAGTCAAGTTATACCTTTCACCGCGCGCCGCCGACGCCAGGGCGCAGGACTTCCTATCGCATGCCTACGGTCAGAACTTGTCAACCACGCGTACCCAAGGCTACTACAATAATAATGCCCCACCTGGCATGCATAAAATTGCGGCGCAGACCTTTGAAAACGCATTGTTCACCAAGGAAATCAGCCGCAGCATGTTTAAGCGGCAAATCCCATGGGTCGCTTTCTATGTCGCCATCTTTGCCGTCGGCCTGGCATGCAGAGACACGCCCGTCACACTATGGTGCGCATCCGCCCAAGTACTATTCGGGGAACAAATCATCGTACGATTTGCGCGGTTGTCGTGGCTGCGCGCTCGCGCAGAGAGTATTTTCGGCGAATTGCAACAGCTTTATTTCACTCCACCGAGTGGTGTGGCATTCGATACCATCGCCATGGATGCTTACACGCGATATGAAAGCTCGAAAAGTACGGCGGGCATTACCTTGTCCTCTAGAATTTACGAGGAACTCAATCCGCAATTGACCGTGGAATGGGATCGGCTGCGCGGTATTTACGGCATCCCGTAGCGCGTAGACACTGCCTGCGTCGGCCCCATCGACGCCAACCGGGTTAAGCCGGTTTCCGCTCGAACGTGTGATGCACTCGTAGCGAAGGGCGGGTGGCATCGGATTGGTGAAGGTTTTTGATAGGCGACGCCCCTATAAGAACGGGGTTACGGGGGTACCGACTAGCTGCTCAATCCGATGCTGCGTCGCAGGCCCTAGATTCTGGCTTGGCGCACGCTCAACTATCAGCTGTTATTCGGCGGCAGATTCGGGGCATGGGTACAACGATGCGACTCAGGGCGATCGCCGGCCTCACTGGACAGTGCGAGGCCAACCATCGGTGAGGGATTTTGATAGGCGTGCGAACAAGGAAGGGACTTTATCCAAGGGTGCGCACTCAGAGAATGGGCAGGAGAGCTTACCTGAACATCGACACCCGGCATGAAATCAAATGAAACTCTGATTGTGCGCACGTTTAAGTAATCACTGTGCGCAACTATAGGTTAGAGCGCTCCGGCCGCCCCTCTATTTGCTGTACAGTCGGGCACTTTTGCTTCCAAACTTTCAGCGATTGGCAAAATCGCTTCCGTTAGTCGGGCACTTTCTCTTCGCCGAACGCTGTCGTAATGCTTTGAGCGCTAAATTTTATCCCTGAGCAACGCGCAAGTCTCTTCGCCATTTTACATAATATAAATTATGCGAAATCAAGGAGCATCTTAACTATTCAAGCCCGAGCTGATTTGGATGGATGTCATGATGCCTCTGCTTGACGGCAATGAGACGACGCGGCGGATACTTGGACTGGATTTCCACGCTCCCGGCCGGGCCGACGAAGCGTTGAAATGACCAGCCCCGGGGGCACCCTTCAAGGCCGAAGTGGGATGCCACGATTCTACGACAAGGTCAAACCGCCGCCTTCGCCCGCGCCGCATGCAATTTCTTGTAGCTGTCGATCAAACGCTCGTGCCTGTCGAGGCCCTCCAGCTTCATGCTGGTCGGCGTCAAGCCATGGAACCGCACGCTGCCGTCCATCGATCCCAGCACCGCGTCCATCCGGGCATCGCCAAACATCCGGCGGAAATTGACCACATAATCCTCCAGCTCCAGGTCGTCGTCCAACTCCACTTCCAGCACCACGTTCAAGGCCTGATAGAACAGTCCGCGCTCGAGCGAGTTGTCGTTGTATTGCAAGAAGGCTTCCACCAGCTCTTTTGCCTCTTCAAACTGTTGCAAGGCCAAATTGATCAACAGCTTCAACTCCAGCGTGGTCAACTGTCCCCAAGGCGTGTTCTCGTCGAACTCGACGCCGATCAGCGTGGCGATGTCGCCGTATTCGTCCAACTCGTTATCGTCCAGGCGTTCGAGCAGCGCCTCCAGGGCGTCATCGTCGAGGCTGTGCAAGTTCAACACGTCGGAACGGAATAACAGCGATTTGTTGGTGTTATCCCAGATCAGATCCTCCACCGGATAGACTTCCGAATAACCCGGCACCAGAATCCGGCACGCGGTCGAGCCTAGCTGGTCGTAGACTGCCATGTATACCTCTTTGCCCATTTCTTCGAGTATGCCGAACAAGGTCGCGGCTTCCTCGGCGTTGGAGTTTTCACCGTGGCCGGAGAAGTCCCATTCCACGAACTCGTAATCGGCTTTGGCGCTGAAGAAGCGCCACGACACGATGCCGCTGGAATCGATGAAGTGTTCGACGAAGTTATTCGGCTCGGTCACGGCGTTGCTGACAAACGTCGGCCGCGGCAAATCGTTCAAGCCTTCAAAGCTGCGGCCCTGCAGCAGCTCGGTCAGACTGCGTTCCAGCGCCACCTCCAGGCTCGGGTGCGCGCCAAACGAGGCAAACACCCCGCCCGTGCGTGGATTCATCAACGTCACGCACATGACCGGGTAGGTTCCGCCCAGCGACGCATCCTTGACCAGCACCGGGAAGCCCTGCTCCTCCAGGCCTTGAATGCCGGCCACGATGCCCGGATATTTCGCCAATACTTCCTGCGGAACGTCGGGCAAGGCGATTTCGCCTTCCAGAATTTCGCGTTTAACCGCCCTCTCGAAGATCTCCGACAGGCATTGCACTTGCGCCTCGGCCAGCGTGTTACCGGCGCTCATGCCATTGCTGACATACAGGTTCTCGACCAGGTTCGACGGGAAATACACGACCGCGTCGTCCGACTGCCGCACGAAGGGCAGCGAACAGATGCCGCGTTCCACATTGCCGGAGTTGGTGTCGTACAGATGCGAGCCGCGCAGTTCGCGATCGGCGTCGTAGATTTCCAGGCAATACTCATCCAGGATTTCGGCCGGCAATGCGTCCTTGCGGCCAGGCTTGAACCAGCGTTCGTTCGGGTAATGGACGAAGGCGGCGTTGGCGATGTCTTCGCCCCAATACGCGCCCGCGTAGAAGTGATTGCAGTTCAGCCGCTCGATATACTCGCCCAGGGCCGACGCCAAGGCGCTTTCCTTGGTCGAGCCCTTGCCGTTGGTGAAACACATCGGTGAGTGCGCATCGCGGATGTGCAGCGACCAGACGTTGGGAACGATATTGCGCCACGACGCGATTTCAATCTTGATACCCAAGCCCGCCAGAACGCCGGACATATTGGCGATGGTTTGCTCCAGCGGCAAGTCCTTGCCAACGATATAGGTGTTGGCCTCACCCGCCGGCTTCATGGTCAGCAACGCCTGGGCGTCGGCATCCAGGTTCTCGACTTCTTCGATAATGAATTCGGGCCCGGCCTGCACCACCTTTTTCACCGTGCAGCGGTCGATGGAGCGCAGGATGCCCTGGCGGTCCTTGTCCGAGATATCGGGCGGCAGTTCGACCTGGATCTTGAAGATCTGCTGGTAACGGTTCTCCGGATCGACAATATTGTTCTGCGACAGACGGATGTTTTCGGTTGGAATATTGCGAGTTACGCAATACAACTTGACGAAGTAAGCGGCGCACAAGGCGGACGAGGCCAGGAAATAGTCGAACGGACCCGGCGCGGAGCCATCCCCTTTGTAGCGGATGGGTTGGTCGGCGATGACCGTGAAATCATCGAATTTAGCTTCAAGACGTAACTTATCGAGAAAGTTGACCTTAATTTCCATGGGGAATTCCAATCTGGTGCGCAAAATGAGTTGGCCGCCATTATCCGTTGTTTTGGCCGTGCGGCAAAGACTGGCACACGGCCATCGCCGCTATGCCGCTCTGATACTATGCGAAATCGGAATAACGCCGGGCACGGCAGGGCGGACAATGGCAGCTGGCATGGGGAGAACGGACTGAATGGACATCAAGTGGCTGGAGGATTTCATCAGTCTCGCGCGGACACGCAATTTTTCGCGTTCGGCCGACGACCGTGGCGTGACCCAGTCGGCGCTCAGCCGCCGCATCCAGTCGCTGGAGGCCTGGGTGGGCGCCGATCTGGTCGACCGCAGCAGTTATCCGCTGGTGCTCACGTCTGCCGGCAAGATGTTTGCCGCCACCGCCACCGAGGCGGTGCGGCTGTTGAACGACACCCGCGCCGTGCTGCGCGTCGAGGAAACCAACGACCAGGTGCTGCGGGTGTCGGCCGGCCACGCCCTGTCGCTGAATTTCTTCCCGAACTGGCTCAACGCGGTGCAAACGCTGCACGGCCCGCTGCCCGCGCGCATCCTGCCCACCAATGTGCACGACTCCGTGCTGTCGCTGGTCGAGGGCAACTGCGATCTGCTGCTGTGCTATCACCATGCCGACTTGCCGATCGAACTGGATGCGCAGCGCTTCCAATTCCTGCACCTGGGCGACGAAACGGTGATGCCGGTATCGGTGCCCAACCGCGCCGGCTCGCCGATGTTCGCGCTGCCCGGCGGCACGGCCGCTCCCCTGCCCTATCTGGCCTACACGGCGACATCCTACTTCGGCCGGGTGGTGCAACGCTTGCAGGCGCGCACCGGCCAGCCGGTCTGCCTGCGCAGCTGTTACGAGAGCGACATGGCCGAACTGCTCAAGACCATGGCGCTGTCCGGACACGGCCTGGCCTGGCTGCCGGAGAGCAGCATCGTACGCGAACTGGCCGAAGGCAAGCTGGTGCGCGCTGGCGGCGATCTGTGGACCATGCGGCTCGAAATCCGCCTGTTCCGCGCCATCGCCCACCGCAAGCCCATGCTGGACAAGTTGTGGGACCGGTTGCGCGAAGGCCGGCACTCCGCTTCCTGACAGGGCAAGCCGTTCAGATTCGTTTGATGGCGGCGTCGATCGCCTTCATTTGCCGCTCGTTGCGTTCGCTGTATCGGTCGGTCAGATAGTCCGACCGGCCACGCAGCAACAGCGTCATCTTGAACAGCTCCTCCATGACATCGACCACCCGGTCGTAGTAGGCGGATGGCCGCATGCGCCCCGCGTCGTCGAACTCCTTGTACGCCATCGGCACCGACGACTGGTTCGGGATGGTGAACATGCGCATCCAGCGCCCGAGCAAGCGCAGCGTATTGACCACGTTGAACGACTGCGAACCGCCGCACACTTGCATCACCGCCAGGGTGCGGCCCTGGCTGGGACGGATCGCGCCCATCTCCAGCGGAATCCAGTCGATCTGGTTCTTCATCACGGCGGTGACGGCGCCGTGGCGCTCCGGGCTGCACCACACCTGGCCCTCGGACCACAGGCACAGTTCGCGCAGCTCGACCACTTTCGGATGATCGTCCGCCACGCTGCCGGCCATCGGCAATGTCATCGGATCGAAGATCTTCACCTCGGCGCCGAAGTGTTCCAGTATCCGCGCCGCCTCCTCGGTCAGGAAGCGGCTGAACGAGCGTTCCCGCAGCGAGCCGTACAGCATCAGGATGCGCGGCGGGTGGTTCAGGTCGCCGACTTGGGCCAGCTTGTCCAGCCTGGGCAGGTCAAGCTGGTCGGGATTAATGTTGGGCAGGTTGGTAATCTTTTCCATATTTAGTCCGGATTGTTCATGTGTTTAAGCCAGCCGCAAGGCCAGCGCGGCGAGCGTGATCAACAGCACGGGCAAGGTCAACACGATGCCAACGCGGAAGTAATAGCCCCACGATATCTTGATGTCCTTGCTCGACAGGACGTGCAACCACAGCAGCGTGGCGAGGCTGCCGATCGGCGTGATTTTCGGGCCGAGGTCGCTACCGATGACATTGGCATAGATCATCGCCTCGCGCACCGCGCCCTGGGCCGTGGTCGCGTCGATCGACAGCGCTCCGATCAGCACGGTCGGCATATTGTTCATGATCGACGACAGCAACGCCGTGATCAGGCCGGTGCCCAGCGCCGCGCCCCACACGCCATGGCTGGCGCATTGGTTGAGGACGCCGGTCAGGTAACCGGTCAGCCCCGCGTTGCGCAGGCCGTACACCACCAGGTACATGCCCAGCGAGAAGACCACGATCTGCCACGGCGCGTTGCGGACGACGTCGCGCGTCGAGATCTTATGGCCGCGCGCGGCGACCGCCAACAGCAAGGCAGCGCCGGCCGCCGCGACCGCGCTGATCGGCACGCCCAGCTGATCGAGCCAGAAGAAGCCGGCCAACAGCAGGCCCAGCACCCACCAGCCGGTGATGAAGGTGGCGCGGTCGTGGATCGCCTCGTCCGGCGCTTTGAGCTGGGCCAGCTCGTAGTTGGCCGGAATGTCCTTGCGGAAGAACCACATCAGCGCGGCCAGGGTGGCGGCCACGGAAACCAGGTTGACCGGCGCCATGACGGCGGCGTAGCGGGCAAAGCCGATATCGAAATAATCGGCCGAAACGATGTTGACCAGGTTGGACACCACCAGCGGCAGGCTGGCCGTGTCGGCGATAAAGCCGGCCGCCATCACGAAGGCCAGCGTGGCCTTGGCGGAAAAGCGCAGCGCGCGCAGCATGGCGATGACGATGGGCGTCAAGATCAACGCCGCGCCGTCGTTGGCGAACAGCGCGGCCACGGCCGCCCCCAGCAGCACCAGCAGCACGAACAAGCGCGTGCCGCTGCCCCGTCCCCAGCGCGCCACGTGCAGCGCGGCCCACTCGAAGAAGCCGGCCTTGTCCAGCAGCAGGCTGATGATAATCACCGCCACGAAGGTGCCGGTCGCGTTCCAAACGATGTGCCACACCACCGGGATATCGGCGACCTGGATCACGCCGGCCAGCAGCGCCACGATGGCGCCGGCGGCCGCGCTCCAACCGATGCCCAGCCCGCGCGGCTGCCAGATAACGAGGATCAAAGTGGCGAGAAAAATCAACAATGCGGCAAGCAAGGCAACTCCTTGGTGGTTTAAATGGTGATGTGGCCGATTTTGTCGAGCTCGGCCTTCAGTAGGGCCTTGTCTTTCGAGAGCTCCGCCAGCGGCAACGCGAGGAAGGCTTCGATGCGGGCGCGGATGATGCCGTAGGTGTGTTCGAAGGCGGCGTCGATCTCCTCTTCCGTGCCGACCACGTGGCCGGGATCGTCGACGCCCCAATGCGTGCGCGTCACCGGTCCCAGGTAGGCCGGGCAGGTTTCGCCGGCGGCGCTGCCGCAAACGGTGACGACGATGTCCGGTGTCACCGGCAGATCGTTCCAGGACTTGCTGAAATAGCCCTCGGTCGAAATGCCCTTGCTGGCCAGTAGCGATACCGCGCGCGGGTGCAGTTTGCCGGCCGGTTGGCTGCCGGCGCTGATCGCCTTAAGTCCGGCGGGCGCCAGGTGGTTGAAGGTGGCTTCGGAGATGACGGACCGGCAGGAGTTGCCAGTGCAAAGGAAGAGGATGTTCATGATGAGGGTCAGTTGTTGGCGTTAAACAGAGGTGGAACCGATGGCCTGGATTTCGCGATGAATGGCGTTCTTCTCCAGCATATGCAAAGGCAAACCGACGAAGATATTCATCCGCGTCATGATCTGGCGGAAGATGCGGCTGAAGGCGGCGCGCTTTTCTTCGACCGTGCCAACCACGGCGGCGGGGTCTTCGAAGCCCCAGTGCGCCGTCATCGGGTGGCCCGGCCAGTGCGGGCATACTTCGCCGGCCGCGTTATCGCAGACGGTGAAGATAAAATCCATGTGCGGCGCATCCGGCCCGCCGAACTCGTCCCAGCTCTTGCTGCGCAGTTCATTGACCGGGTAACCCGTGCTGGCAACTTGCTCCAGCGCCAGCGGATTGACCGCGCCGTTCGGCTGGCTGCCCGCCGAGTAGCCCTTGAAGCGGCCGTGCCCCATCGTCGTCACCAGCGCTTCGGCCATGATGCTGCGCGCCGAGTTGCCGGTGCAGAGGAACAGCACGTTGTAGACTTTCTCTTGCATGTCAATTCTCCAGTTGAGGTATGTTTAGTCGGTGGCGCATCCTGCCGGGCCGCAAGGAACGCCACCGCAGCAGTTCTCCGTCAGATAGCCGATCAGGCCGTTCATGACAGCGACGTCGGCCGAGTAGATGATGAATCGCCCCTCGCTGCGCGAGGTGATCAGCTTGGCGTGGGTCAGCTCCTTCAGGTGAAACGACAGCGACGAAGGGGCGATGTCCAGATGCTCGGCGATCTTGGTGGCAGCCATGCCGCCAGGACCGATCTGCACCAGCAGCCTGAAAATCGCCAGCCTGCTCTCCTGGGCGATGGCCGCCAGCGCCGCCAACACATCCTTGGTTTCCATGATCCCGCTTCCATAATTCGATAACGATTGAAGTATGATAGCGCAAAGACTACGACATTTCAAATAATATCGAAGTGTCGTTACAGTATAATGACAAGAAATTAACCTTGAAAAAAAATGGCACCCCGCATGCATCGGCCGTGGCGCACAATCGGCATCCTCGCTGTCACCCAGATCGCCACATGGGGCTCGGTGTACTACGCCTTCTCCATCGTCGCCCCGGCCATCGGGCGCGAGCTGGGACTACGTTCCGAGATGGTCTATGGCGCTTTCTCGTGGAGCCTGCTAGTCTCGGGCCTGGTCGCCACGCCCGCCGGCATCCTGCTCGACCGCTTCGGCGGCCAGTGGATCATGGCGGCCGGTTCCATGCTGTGCGGCGCCGGACTTGTCTGGCTCGGCTGGGCCGGCGACACGCTGTCCTATTTCGGCGCCTGGACCGTGCTGGGCGTCGCCATGTCGCTGACGATGTACGAGGCGGCGTTCGCCACCATCAACCGCAAATTCCACTTCAACAGCCGCCAGGCGATCTCGACGCTGACCTTGTTCGGCGGCTTCTCCAGCACCGTGTTCTGGCCGCTGACCTTGAAGCTGAGCACGCTGATCGGCTGGCGCGACACGTATTTCTGGTTCGGCGTGGCGCAACTGCTGTTGTGCCTGCCGCTGCATATGATGCTTGGACGCGACACGCCCGCCGCGCCGGCTCACAACGCGCCGGCGGAGCCCAGCCATACCCTGGCCGAAGCGTTGCGCCATCCGGCGTTCTGGATGCTGGCGTTCGCGTTTTCGGCCAATATCTTCATTTTCTCGGCGTTGTCGGTGCACCTGATTCCGCTGCTGACGGACCTGGGCCACAGCGCGGCCATCGCCGTGCTGATGGCAAGTTTGATGGGACCGGCGCAAGTCGCGGGCCGCATCTGCGAGCGCACCCTGCTGCGCGACGCGCTGCCGCAAACGGTCGGCAAGTTCACCTTTTCCGCGCTGCCGGCGGCGGTGCTGGCGTTGCTGCTGTTCGGCACCCAGGCCTGGGCCGCAGCCTTGTTCTGCGTGCTTTACGGCATGAGCAACGGCGTGCTGACGATCGTGCGCGGCACGATTCCGCAGGCGATGTTCGGCCGCGCCAATTACGGCGCCATTTCCGGCGCGATGGCGGGGCCGTCGCTGGCGGCCAAGGCGGCGGGGCCTATCGTCGCGGCGGCGATTTTGAGCGGCTACGCCAGCCAGGCTGCCTTGCTGGTCATTTTGTTGGCGATGTCGATCGTCTCGCTGGGTTTTTATCTGCGCGCGGTCAAGGGCGGCGCGCGCGGCGGCCCGGCATCTATGCCGACCGAGCCCTGAGCGGCCCGCCCGGCGCGGCCGGGGCCGATGTTTTGCGGCGTAGGCGCAGCGCGTTGGCGATGACCGACACCGAGCTCAAACTCATCGCCAGCGCCGCGATCATGGGCGACAGCAATTGCCCGGTGAAGGGGTACAGCACGCCGGCCGCCAGCGGGATGCCCAGCGCGTTGTAGATGAAGGCGAAGCCGAGGTTCTGCCACATATTGCGCACCGTCTCCACGGAGATGCCCCGCGCCAGCGCGATGCCGCGCAGGTCGCCCTTGACCAGCGTCACATGCGCGCTGTTGATGGCGACGTCGGTCCCGGTGCCCATGGCGATGCCGACGTCCGACTTGGCCAGCGCGGGCGCGTCATTGATGCCGTCGCCGGCCATCGCGACCACCTTGCCTTGCCGTTGCAGCTTTTCCACCAGTGCCAGCTTGTCCTGTGGCTTGACCTCCCCGTAGTACTCGCCGATGCCCAGCCTGGCCGCAACGGATTTCGCCGTGCTCACGCCATCGCCGGTTGCCATGATGACGTTCACGCCGTCCGCGTGCAGTCCCTTTAACGCCTCGCCGGCGCTGGCCTTGATCGGGTCCGATACCGCCAGCAGTCCGGCGATGCGCCGGTCCACCGCCAGATACATCACGCTGGCTCCCTCCACCCGCAACGCCTCGGCCGCCTGGCCCAGCGGCTTCCAGTCGACACCGTCCGCCTCCATCAACGCGGTATTTCCGAGCGCGATGCGTTGCCCGTCAACGATGCCGCGCACGCCGATGCCGCTCGACGATTCGAACGACTCCGGCTTGGTCAACGGCAGCGCGCGCCGTTTCGCTTCGCTGACAATGGCGTGCGCCAGAGGGTGTTCGCTGCCTTGGTCGATGCTCGCCGCCAGCCGCAGCACACCATCCTCGTCGAAGCCGCCCGCGGCGACCACGCGGTCGAAGGCGGGCTTGCCTTCGGTCAGCGTGCCGGTCTTGTCGACGATAATCGTGTCGACCTTCTTCAGGCCCTCGATGGCGGCGGCGTCGCGAAACAGCACGCCCTGCGTGGCCGCCCGCCCGGTGGCGGCCATGATCGACATCGGCGTGGCCAGGCCGAGCGCGCAGGGACAGGCGATGATCAGCACGGCGACCGCGTTGACGAAGCCAAATACCCAGCTCGGCTCGGGCCCGTAGAAGCCCCAGACGGCCCACGTCAGCAACGCGATGGCGGCCACGACGAGCACAAAATAGCCGGCCACGCTGTCGGCGAGCCGCTGCATCGGCGCGCGCGAGCGCTGCGCTTGCGCAACCATTTGCACGATCTGCGACAGCATGGTGTCCGCGCCGACCTTTTCCGCGCGCATGACCAGGCTGCCGCTGGTGTTGATCGTCGCGCCGATCAGCTTGTCGCCTTGGCGCTTGGTTACCGGCACCGGCTCGCCGGTCAGCATCGATTCGTCGACCGCGCTCTCCCCTTCGGCCACGACGCCGTCCACCGGCACTTTTTCACCGGGACGTACGCGCAACACATCGCCCACGTGCACATGCGTCAACGGGATGTCCTCCTCGCCGCCATCGGCGGCGATGCGCCGCGCCGTCCTAGGCGCCAGGCCCAGCAGCGATTTGATCGCCGCCGACGTTTGTGACCTGGCGCGCAGTTCCAGTATCTGCCCGAGCAAGGTCAGCGTGACGATGACGGCCGCCGCTTCAAAATAGACGCTGATTGGACCATGGGCCGAGAACGACGGCGGGAACGCTCCGGGCGCGAGCGTCGCCACCACGCTGTAGCCATACGCGGCCAGCACGCCGGTCCCGATCAGGGACCACATGTTCGGACTGGCGTTGGCGATCGATCGCGCCCAACGCACATAGAACGGCCAGCCGGCCCACACCACCACCGGCGTGCCGACCGCGAACTCGATCCAGTTCTGACCGGGCAAGGACGCACCCCATACCATGTGGCCGAACATGGCCAGCGCGAACACGACGACGGTCAGCGGCAGCGTCCACCAGAACCGCCGCCGGAAGTCGGCCAGCTCGGGGTTTTCCCCGTCATCCAGCGCCGGCATGACCGGCTCGAGCGCCATGCCGCAGATCGGGCAGCTACCCGGGGCCGGCTGCCGGATTTGTGGATGCATGGGACAGGTATAAACCGCGCCATCCGGCGCCTGGCTCGCCGACGCCGCGCCGGCAGCCTCTGCGGGCCCGGCGCGATGCCCCGGATGCCCGTGATGCCCTTCATGATGGTGCTGATGTTCGCTCTCGGTCATGGGATGCTCCTGTGGGTTCGGGCGCTCGCTCAACGTGGCGAGCCGGTCGCGGCCAACCTGGCCGCCAATGTAAACCCTGCGATGGAAAGGTCAAGCCCCTTAAGTGTTATGCACCTTCCCACGGACGGAAGGTCAAGCGCAATTTGCATCGGTGCAGGTATTTTTTCGGGTGGCTTGCCAGCGGCGGCGGCGGCTGTTTTAATTGCGCACCGCAATCCCACTCGACTATCTTTCGGAGCCCGCATGCGTCGATTCACTTCCTTCATCGCCCTTTCCTCGATCAGCCTGTCGCTGCTCGCGGCCACGCCCGCCGAAACGGTGGCGGCCTTCCATGAAGCGCTCGCCTCGGGCAAGGCCGACCAGGCCGGCGCCTTGCTGAGTTCGACGATACAGATCTACGAGTCCGGCCACGTCGAGCGCTCACGCGACGAGTATGCCGGCCACCACCTGCCGGCAGACATGGCGTTCGCGAAGGCCACGTCCAGCAAGGTGCTCAAGCAGACCGAGCGCGTCGACGGCAAGCTGGCGGTCGTGATGCGGGAGACCGAGACCACGGGTAAATACCAGAACAAAAGCGTGCACCTGTTCGGCACCGAGACGGCGCTGCTGGAAAAGCAGGGAGAGCAATGGCTGATCACGCACGTGCACTGGTCTTCCCGCAAGCCGAAGTGAGGCGCGGCCGAGTGTAAGGTAAACCCAACATTGCAAATTTCTTTCTTCGGGATTAGTATTCATCCATCGACGCCGATACGCGCCCTTCAGGGTGCGCCGGCGCCGGTTCTCTGACCTGCGCGAACTCGGCCCACCGCCCTCCTCGCAACGGCGACAGGTACGCAAGGTGCCTGTTTCAGCCATCGCTGTCCGGATGCTGAATGTTTGTCCGTACCCACCCAGTTGGAAAATATCCGTCGCGACCCGCAGTGGCCTACCGCCACCGCCTTCGGCCGATATTGGTGTCGGTTTTCGATGAAAAATCGCGATCGAAAATCGCGATCGAAAATCGATCTCGCATTGCATCAGGCAAGGCACCGACACGCGGGTACGGATCGTAGCGCGAGCAGAAAACCAAGCGTTCACAAAAGAACGCGGCCGCACGTTACTTCCACATTGGAGACACTCATGAAATACACCATCCTCGCCGCCAGCCTGCTGTTGGCCACCTCCGCGCAAGCCGCCATCGACGCCGCCACCCTGGTCGGCGCCAGCACCCCGCTGCAAACCGCCCAGTACGGCGTGCGCAATTATTCCGCCCCGGTGCTGGTGGACGGCAAGCACGACCCCGCCAGCTACATGGCCGCCCCCAAATTGCCGACTTGGCAGTTCGCCTCGGCCGATCCGACCGGCGGCGTGCTCACCTTCGAGCGCCAGAGCGCGCCGGCCGCCGGCTGGCATGCCTGGTCGCGCAAGGGCAACGTGGTGGTGACGGGCGGCGGCTCGGCCACCGCCAACCGCGTCTATACCGTCTACAACGGCCAGCAGCTGATCGCCGCCATCCAGCAGGCCGGCAACGAGCCGAAGATCATCCGCGTGATCGGCCATATCGATCTGCGCTGGAGCCAGAACAACACCGTCTTCCGCGAGTACACCAGCTATTCGGACCAAAAGTTCGGCGGCTCGATCAGCCTGCCGTCGAACACGACCCTGGTGGGCATCAACGACGCGCAGGGCCGGCCGGCGCGCATCACCGGCACCGCCCTGCTGATCGGCGGCGAGCTGGCGCTGGCGCCCGGCGGCGATGCGGAATCGGACTTCAAGAAATGGATCGCCGACGGCAAGGACGGCGACGACTACCCGACCTGGACCCGCAACGTCATCGTGCGCAACCTGGTGCTCGACACGCCGTGGGACGTCAACCCCGAGGATTCGGCCAACGCCTACGCCGACGGCATCACCTTGGGACGCGCGCAGAATGTCTACATCGACCACTTGACGGTCAGCGACGGCGACACGCCCGATTCGATGGCCACCGGCACCTACAAAACCCGGCACGACGGCGCGCTCGACGTCGTGCGCGGCAGCGATTACGTCACCATCGCCAACAGCCTGTTCGCCAAACACCACAAGACCACCCTGGTGGGCAACGGCGATTCCGGCCGCGCGTGGAGCGATTCGGGCCGCCTGCACGTGACGTTCTCGGGCAACTGGTGGAATGGCGCGACCACGCGGTTGCCGTTGAACCGGTTTGGGCAGGTGCACATGTTCAACAACGTCGTCACCGGCAGCACCACGACCACCAATCCAGACCTGAAGTTCGCGGGCGGCAGCGATGCGCGCTACCAGTCGAATATGTTGTTGCAGAATAACTACTACACCATCGAAGGATTGAAGGTGGAGGACTTCTGCGGCAAGGTCATTAAGGGTAAGAGCTTCCTTGGTTTCCGCTCGTCGGGGCATATCTTCAGCAGCGACCGGTCGGGCACCAGCGCGATCGATGGACAGTGCGGATTTGCGCCGCCAAGCGCGGCGAACACGTGGACGCCGCCTTATGCCTACACGTTGCAGACGGCGGCCACGGCGCAGACGGCGGTGCCGGCGAAGGCCGGCGCGGGCAAACTAAACCAAGCTCCGTTCTAAACCACGTAGGGCGGATTAGCGGGCGAGGCCCGCCAATCCGCCCCGGGGGCCCATCGAAGAGGCGGCCTACCTGGCCGGTAGGCCTTAAGAGCGAAGCGTAATCGGCCATGCATGCGCCGCCAGCGGCTCACCGATGGCCGATTACGGCGTCCCGCCTAATCCGCCCTACGTATTTCAGATATTTTCATCGTTTCCGGGCGTTGCGTCGTTTGCCACGGCGCTTTCGGTTCCGGGCCCTTTCGCATCTCCGCCCTCGCCTGCCCGATGACCTGGTGCGCGGCGCTCAGGGCCAGGCAGCCCATGATCAGCGCGACGCCGATATCCGGCCAGCCGCTTTGCGTGCCGAACACGCCCAGCGCCGCCAGCATGACGGCGACGTTGCCGATGGCGTCGTTGCGCGTGCACAGCCACACCGAGCGCATGTTGGCGTCGCCGTCGCGGTAGGCGTACAGCAGCAACGCGACCGTGCCGTTGGCGATCAGCGCGGCGAAGCCTATGCTCCCCATCGTCACCGGCTCGGGCACCGGGCCCGACACCATATGCCACGCGGCCTTGCCCAGCACGAAGACGCCATACGCCCCCATCGTCGCGCCCTTGAACAGCGCCGTGCGCGAACGCCACATCACCGTCGAACCCAGCACCAGCAAGGACAGCGCGTAGTTGCCGGCGTCACCGAGAAAATCGACGGCGTCGGCCAGCAGCGCGACCGAATTGCTGGCCAGGCCGCCGGCCAGTTCCACGCCGAACATCAACGTGTTGACCACCAGCGCGATCCACAAGACGCGGCGGTAGCGCCGATCGACCACCGGTTTCGATGGTGCACAACCTCCAGAACAGCAGTCTGACATGAGTTCTCCTTTCGCTGTATAGTCGCCATTAGAAACCCTGAAGTCACTACAAGGTCAAGCCCATGCGACAGGAAGAACTGAAAATCGGTGAATTGGCCGCCCGGACCGGCTATACGGTCGAGGCGATCCGCTATTACGAGCGCCAGGGGCTGCTGCCCGCGCCGGCACGCTCCGGCGGCAACTACCGGCTGTATCGCGGCGCGCATCTGGAGCGGCTGCGGTTCATCCGCCATTGCCGCTCGCTGGACATGGCGCTCGACGAGATACGCAGCCTGTTGACCTTCCGGGATCATCCGGAACGGAGTTGCGGCGCCGTCAACGCGCTGCTCGACAAGCACATCGTCGAGGTGGCGGATCGGATCGCCCAACTACGGGATCTCGAACAGCAGTTGGTGGCGTTGCGCGGGCGTTGCACCGAGGAGCAGACGGCGAAGGATTGCGCGATTCTTCAATGCTTGGGCAAGCACTAAAACCGGTCGCGCTCACACCACCCGGCCTTCCTTGACGTACTCGCGCAGGATGGCCGCTTCCAGGGTGGCGGAATCGAGTTCGCAAGCGCCGCTGGCCAGCACCTGCAACGCGCAATGATGGCAAATGTTGAGGATATTGGCGCCGCTGACCTGGTGATTGGCCGCCACCGCCGGCCACAGCACATCCTCCGCCAGCGCGATTTGCGGCGGCATCGTCTTGCGCCAGATCGCCTCGCGCTCGACCGCGCCGGGCATCGGGAAGTGGATGATCGATTGAAACCGCCGCACGAACGCGTCGTCGATATTGCCGCGCTGATTCGTCGCCAGAATCACCAGGCCGCCATAGCTCTCTATCCGCTGTAGCAAATACGCCACTTCCTGATTGGCATACTTGTCGTGGGCATCGCGGATATCGGTGCGTTTGCCGAACAGCGCGTCGGCTTCGTCGAAGAACAAAATCCACTGTTTGTTCTCGGCCTTGTCGAACAGGTTGGCGAGATTCTTCTCCGTCTCGCCGATGAACTTGGACACCACCCGCGACAAGTCGATGCGATACACATCCAGCCCGGTCTGCCTGCCCAGCAGGGTGGCAGTGAGCGTTTTGCCGGTGCCTGGCGGGCCGTAAAACAACGCACGGTAACCGGGCTTCATCTTGCGCCCCATGCCCCAATCGCGCAGCAAGGTGTCCTTGTGGACGGTCCAATGCTCGATCTCGCGGATCTGCCGCCGCGTGTCGGCATTGAGCACCAGGTCGTCCCAGTCCATCTCCGTTGCCTGCAACTCGGCCGGGAACTCGCTGCTGAAGCGCGGCTTGCCAACCTCCCCCACGGTCAGCAATTCCAGCACCTCCGGCGCCAGGATCAGCCGGCCGCTCATCGCCGGCTCGCCCGGGGCCACCGGCTCCAGCGCCAGGATGCGCTTGCGGGAAAACCAATGCCCCGTGCCCAGCAGGTGCTGCACTTCCAGGCGCAGCGCCAGGTTGTCGCCGGCCAGGATGAATTGCGCCGTCTCGCCGGTGGGAATCACGCCACGGCTGGCGGCGCCCTTGACGGCGCCAAACGCGGGAAAGTCGCCGCCCTCCGGCATATGCCTGCCGATCACATCGCCGAGCAGGGTCGGATGCACGTTCGGCGCCAGCGCCAGCAGCAACACGACATACTCCTCGAAGCTGGGTTCGTGCGTGGCGAGGAAACGGGCGAACGGCGAGCCGTCGTCCAGATAGGCGGTGGCGTTGACCGACCGTTCCAGTTCGTCGGGACCGGCCGCCTTCAGGCGCGCGGCCAGCACGCCGGCCAGATATTCCAGCGCCGTGCACAGGTTGGCGGCCGAAGCGCTGGCCGCGCTCATGAATCGGTCCAGCCGCTGGGCGTGAAGCCCTGGTCGAACGCCCAGCTGCGCTTGATGCGTTTGACGTGTCCGTTGAGCGCGTCGATCGAACTCATGTCGGGATGGTCGCGGTCGAGCCTGAAGCTGTAGACGTTGTTGGCCGCCTGGTCGCCGATGAACAGGTTGCGCGTGAGATTGAAGAACTTATCATACCGCGTGGACAACGCCTGTTTGACGCCCGGCACATCCAGCTTGGCCACCGGCGTGCGCGCCTCTGGCACCGACGCGCGCTGTTCGAGGTACATCTTGGCCTCCGTGACGGTCTTGCCGGCCAGGGTGGTTTGGTAGTGGCCGATCATGTCGGACGACGACACCACGTGGCGCCGTGCCAATGAACCGAATTGGTGGTCGAGGTTGATCATGTGCCCGTGTTTTCTCGCATCCTTACTGGTGTTCATTTTCATCTGCGCCGCCTGCGCGATGCCACGTTTGATGTGGTCGTTGGCCAGGGCGATCAGCCCGGCGGCGCTGAACGAGCCGCGCGACAACTGGACATCCGCCGCCGTCAGCGGGGTCTGGACGCCATGCCATTTGGTCACGGCGGCGCTGACCGTGGTGGCCAGCTTGCCCAGCTCCGTGTCGAGCTCGGCGGCGGCCACATCGGCTTCGGCGCCGGCGGCGCCGGTGGCGGTCGGCTGCTTGTTGTTGTCGATCCTGATCAACTTGAGTTGAATCCTGCGGATGCCGCCCTCCAGGCCCTCGACCGTGCCGATGGTTTGTGGCGCGTCCGCCGGCGGTGTGGGCCTGACCTCGGCCGCCTTGTCGCGCAGGAAACGCGACGGCAGTTGCGGGCGCGATTTCAGCACCAGTTTCGCACTATCCTTTTCGCCGTCGAAGGTCAGGGTATGGCTCTCGCCGCCGGCGCTGACCGGCACCGCCTTTTTCCACCATGTCAGCAACTTCTTGGCGGCGGCGCCTATCTTTTTGAGCAGTCCGCCGAGCCAGGCGACGATCTTGTCGAGCCCCTTGTCGATCGGCGCGCGGATCTTCTTGAGCAGCGCCACCAGCTTGTCGGGAATGCCGCCCAGCCCGGCGAACTTGGCCAGGAACGGGATCACCACGTTCAAGCCCCTGGCCATGGTTTGCTCCACCTTCTTGCCGGCGCCGGCGATTTGTCCGGCGGCGATGGCGGCGATCGAGTCGATGAAGGCCGCCACGACGGCGCCGATCTCCCTGATCTTCTGCACGAACACCGTGATCGTGTTGTAGATAGCGATGATGGCCTGGATCACCGCGCCGGCCGGATTCATCATCATCACCAGCTTGGTCACGGCCGCCTGCACGATCTGCGTGGTGACCATCTCGATCACCTTGGCGATCATGGTCTCCTTCAGCTCGTTGAGTTCGCTCTTGATTTCCTGCCAGGCGGCGGCGGGACCGTCGCGCACCAGGGTCACCAGCACCGACGCGGTCTTCTCCAGCAGCACCAGCACCGGTTCCGGGATGATCTTGAGCAGCTTGACGCGGATGTTCTGCCACGTCAGCCCCAGCACCGACTGGATCAGCTTGAGCACCTCGACCAGGGTGAACGCCTTGGGCATGTAGACGCCTGCGGCCGCCAGCGGGCCGACCAGCCATTTGATCAGCGCGTTCTTCAGGTGCTCGCCGAAGTTGGCGGCGAACAGCTGGAAGCCCAGTTTGCCCGCCCGCACCAGATTGCCGACGAAGCCGATCGGATTCTGGATGATCGAGCGGAAAGCGCCTTGCGCTTTCTTGATGTACGGAACCGCGCCCGGCGCCACCACCGAGAAGATAATCTCCAGCAAGGTAATCACCTGCGCTCCGGCCCAGCTGAAGAACTGCCCGGCGACGTTGAGGAAGGCCCCGCCCACCTTGCGGAACAGTCCCGTGATCGTCAGCACATCCTCCCACGTGATGCTGCTGAGCGTAGCGACGATCTGGGCCGGAATGGCGCTGACAAAGCCCATCAGGCCGGACAGCGCGCCCTCGAACCAGGCCCAGGCCCGTCCCACGGCGTTGCCCTTCTGGATGTTTTGCCACACTTCTTCCTGGCCGATCAGCTTCATGAAGCCGCCGATCAACACCGCCGGCGAGCGCTGCACTTTCTCTCCCGTCACCGGATCCTGGCCCAGCACCGCCTTCAGCAGGTCGTAACCGGCGGTGCCCTCGGCCAACGCCGCCAGCGGACGCAGCACCACCTCGCGCACGATGGCCAGCAATTCCACCACCACGCCGGTGCCGAAGGAAATCAGACGCGAGACGGGATTGGTGAAGATGGCCACGGCGCGGTCCCACACCCCGCCGAGATCGAAGATGTCGCTCCAGCTCAGGCTGTCGATGAAGGCGGCCAGCCCCGCCACGATGTCGGCGCCGATGTCTCCCAGCGCGGCCAGCTTCTGTTCGACCCAGGCGCCGGCGCGGGTGAAGACGCCATGGTTGTCCAGCGCCTGCGACACCAGCGCGCCGCCGGGGACGACCTCGACCAGCGCGCGCAGGATGTTGCCGGCGCTGCGGTCGACGCTTTTCATGCTGATCGGATTGAATCCCAGCACGATGGTCAGCAGCCGGAAGCCCGGGATGTGGTTGGCGTGGTCGGCGAAATACTCAAGCGCGTCCGAAACGCCCAGGCGCTGGATGGCCGGCGTGGCGGTCGACGTCGATACCAGCGGGCTGCGCCGTACCGCGCCGCCTTGCTGCATCGTATGTGTCAGCTCGTGCGCCAGCAGGCGCTTGCCCTCGCCGCTGCCCGGCTGGTACTGGCCCTCGCCGAAGAAGACGTGGTTGCCGTAGGTGAAGGCACGCGCGCTCAAACGGTTGCTCAGCCTGGCCGCCTTCTTGTCTTCATGCACCCGCACCTTGCCGAAGTCGGCGCCGAAGCGCGGCTCCATAAAGCCGCGCACGTCGCCCGACAGCGGCTTGCCGCCGCTGAGGCTGCCGCTCAGCGCGGACTGCGTGGCGTTGTCGACCGTGGGCGCGGCGCCGGTTTCCTTGCGCATCAGCGGCGCCTTGTCCCAGCGCCGCTCCTCGACGGGAATGATGCCGCTGCCGCCCGGTCCCGCCCAACTCGCGCTTTCCGCCGCGGCCCAGCCGGAAACCACCGGCGCTTGCATCACTTGATCGGCCACGCGGTCCGCTTCCCGCTCGAAGGCGTCGCCGGGCTGGTTGACGCTCAGCTTGGGCTGCACCTTGACCACCGCCGGCTTGGGCGCGAAGAAAGCGCCGCTGCCGCCGCCCGCGCCCGGGAGGGCCTTGTGCGCGGTCGCCGGCGTGGCGGTGGTGGTTTTCTCGGCGGTCGCGGCCATGCTAGTTCCACTCCACCCACAAGATGCCGACCATCCAAGGCAGGCGGATCGCCGAGTAGCCCCATGGCAGGTCGCCCAGCAGGATGTCGGCGGTCTGCCGCTCCACCTGCAGCAGCCATTCGCCGCCGCGCTCGCTTAATTTACCGGGACGCAGCAGGAAGGCGCCGCGCAGCCCGTCCGGCGAGGTGTCGCGCAACGCGCTCCAGTGGCCGATCACCGCTTTCAGCAGTGCTTCAGCCTCGGCTTGCTCGGCAGTATGCAGCATGACGGGTTCCGGGCTGGAGGTCAGTGGAAGATGACACAGCAGTTTAGGCAGCGCCAGCGCGTACTCCGGCGCCTGCGGCTGGCCGCTGGCCAGATAATGCAGGAGCGCCAGCGCGCGGTCGGGCTGAAGCAATTCCCCGTCACGCGCCAGGCCGAGCTCCTCGAACAGCGCCGGCAGGAAGGGATGCAGCAGCACCAGCCCGGCGTTGTCGATGTAGATGCCGTGCGCGCTGTCGGGATGCTCGACGCTGTCGCGCGGCGGCAGCTGACCGGTGGCATCCGGCGCGCGCCGCGCATCGGCGGCGGCGCCTTTCTTCAGCAGGGCGGGAACCGGCCGCTTTTCCACGTGGGCTTGCCGCACCAGCGACAAGGCGGCGCGCGCCGCACGCTCCGGCGGTCCGCGCCACAATCCCTCCTGCACCGGCAGCGCGTCGACGGTTGCGCGGTCGTCGAGCGCCAGTTCCAGCGCGGCGCGGCATAGCAGGCGTTCGGCGGCGGCCAGCAAAACACCCTGCTCCTGCGTGCGCAGATACTGCAGCGCCGACTGCAACGCGGGCCCGAGCACCGGTGTCAGGCGCGCCACCATCAGCTGTTGGAAGGCGGAGGAAAACTGCCGGCCCAGGCGATCCAGCGCGCCGGACGAGCGCAGCGCCGCCATGAGCGCGGGCGAGACCGACGGCGACCCGGCCGCCGTGCCGGCGACACCGGCCGACAGGCGCGCCTCCCCGGGTGGAGCGCTGGCGCCGCGCCAGCATTCCATCAGCATTTGTTCGAAATCCCGCGATGGCGCCAGGTGCACGCTGGGCGGCAAGGTCGCGTAGCGCAGGAAGTACGACAGCGCCTCGTCCAACGCCTGCGTGATGCCGACGTGGCGCACCGCCTCTTCGCCGTCCGGCGCCAAACCTATCCTGGCGCCGAGCGCCTCCTCCAGGCCTCGCCGCAACAACGCCGGCAGCTCCCCCTCCAGCCGCCCGAGCGCGACGCGGCCGGCGTCCACCTCCAGGCGGTCGATCCGCAGGATGCCATGCTCCGGCGCGTAGCGGTCCAGCGCCTGCTCGATCACCGGCATCAGCGACGCCGACAACGCCGCCAGACGTCGCTGCAACGCCATCGCGTCCGACTCGCTGCCCGATACTTCGACCTCGAAGGTCTGCGACTGAACGGTGTGTGGCAGGACCGGGCGCATGGCGGCTTATCCCACGTTGATCTGGCTGGCCGCGAGCATCATGCAGCCATCCTTGGTGTAGGCGCACAGCCGGATACCCTTGGTGAACGGCGAGCGCGCCAGCATCCGAACGGTCGCCGTTTTGCCCAGGACCAGCGACGGATCGCAGTCCTGCACCTCCCATGTATACAGCACCGGCTGGTCGGCGCCGGTCGCGGTGACATCGAGCGTGATCGCCTCGCGCGCCAGTTGGGCGCTGATCTTCAACTGCAAATCCAGCTTCTTGCATACATCGGTGCGCGGCCGCTGCGGATCGCACTTGTCGACATGGCTGACGTTAAACGCCGGGACCACCTGGTCGCTTTCGTTGATAAGGATGGTGGTGGCCGATGGATCGTAGGCGAAGCGCATGCTGCCCTCCGGCGACCCGGGACGCTGGTAGAACGGATCGATGCGGATGTCGAAATCCAGGCACTCGAACGCTTCGATCCACAATACCGGCATGCCTGCGGTCTTGGTGTCGTATTCCAGTATCAGCCAATCCCTGGTGCCGATGGCCGAGGCGATCAGATCATTGATCTTCGTGATCCAGGTGCGCACAGTCTTGTCATAGCCGGCATTAAGCTCGTCGGCCGAGGTGTTGGACAGGATCTCCTCGACGCCCTCGCGCAGGTCCACCATCTCGCCCGGTTTGAACTCGAAGCGGAACGCTTCCACTTCCATGCCGAAGGTTTTGAAGGGCCGCGCCGCATCCTCGTCCGGCAACCAGAAACGGTAGCCGCCGCGTTGGGCGATGCCCTTGCAAGGCAGGTCGCACTGGGGTTTGACCTCGTGCTGGTATTCCCGGCTGGTCTCGCAGCCGGCGCTGTCGCGCACCACCACCTTGACCTTTTCGCCGCTGGGCACCGGCTTGCCGAGATATGTGTTGATATTGATGGCGCCCGTATCGCTGGCGTAGGGCATCACGCCGCCGGAGACCGGCACGCTGACTTGATAGGTCTTGGCCGACACGTCGTCTATGTAGGTCTCCTTTCCCAGCCTCAGCGTCGATGGCACCGTCACTTGCTGCTGCGCCGACTCGGAGCCGGCGCTATCGCGGATGGCGACCGGGTGGTCGCCAACGCCGAGTGTGACCGGACCGTCCAGCTTTTTGTAAGGCTGCCCGTCAAGCTGGTAGCTGACCGGTTGCATGCCGCCCTCCGGGGTCAGGGTCGCCGTCGCGTTGCCTTTTTCGTCGGTGCAGCCCAGCGATACGCTCAGGCCGAGCGGCGGCAACGGCAGCACGTACTGGATGCCGCCTTCCCCGCCGCAGCGGTATGGCAGGAAGAAGTCCGCGATCACCGTGCCGTTGGGCAGTTCGTTCGCCAGGTCGGTGATCGGATCGCTCGCCAGCGCCGTCAGGTTCAGGGTGGCGATGGCGCCGCTGCCGCCGTCGCCGGCGAGGGCGCTGAGCAGGATCTGGAAATCGGCGTCTCCCGCATAGCGGCTGTCGCTGCCCAGGCGCTTGACGGCGCGCTTGACGGCGTCGGCGCGCGCCGGCGGCCTGCCGGCGCGCCGGCCCGGCGTCACCGGCGCGGTCACCAGAAAGTCCGATGCATTGCCGTTCTGATCCTCCTGCGGCCCATCCTCGTGGTACACAACGATGAAGGTGCCGCCCAACGGCACGCCCGCCTTGTGCTGGATGCCCGGATGCTTTTGCAGGAAGTAGGCAAGCACCTGCTGCTGCTTGAGTTCCCGCATCCGGCGCGTAAATTCGTCGTTCAATGCGCGCATCGCCTCCAGATTGCACCCATACAGCACCTTGTCGAAATGATCGATCAGCGCCTCCTGGGGAACGAACTGCTTCAGGTCATCGGTGACGCTGTCCGTTTCCTGGTCGCGGAAGTGGTGCGTCAGCGCGAGCAGGTCCTCGCACTTGTTCTCGAAGTCGGCGAAGGCCAGCGCGTCCAGGCTGGACGGCAGCGTCTGCGCCAGTTTGGTCATGTAGTAAATCGACACCGCATGCGCAAAGAACCTGGGCGCGAGCCCTGTGGTCCCGGTGAAGATCGCGCAGAACAGCATCAGGATGGCGTTCAGGTCGATCTGGTCCTGATCGACTTCGATATAGGGACGCGCCATGAACCCGGCCAGGTATTTCTCGTACCACGCGCCGACGGTGTTGGCGTCGAAGGTGAATTGCGGGGCGCGTTGTTTGAGCAGGAAGTGCTTGGGTGTTCCCGCCGCCAGCGCGGTGTCGGCGGCGACGTCGTACATCGCGCGGATGCCTTCGGTCAGTGTCGTCAGGACGTCCTCGCGCAGCACGTCGAACAGCGTTTCCAGGTCGGAGAACCTGGCGCTGTCCTTGTCGGCCAGCGGCGCGCTCTCGTCGAAGGCGCCGGTGCGCAGCGCCACCACCTCGATCGGCAGGCGGTAGCGGATTCTCAATGTCAGCAGCGTGTTGACGACCGGCTGGTACTGTTTGCCCAGATGGCCCTCGATGCGCAGGAAATTGTGCGGCTCCAGGTCGAAACGCAGCGGGTCGGTGACGAACACCGGCGCGGCCGGCGTGTATTCCGTACTGCGATAGCCCAGCGTCTGATTGGCGCGCAGACGGCGGCTGCGCGCTGGACTCCACAAATGGTGGAGCGGCGGCGTTCCGTTCAACGCGTAGTAATACGGAATCGCCTTGTCTTCGATCGGGCCGGCGCCGAGGAAACTCGGTGTGATGCGGATTTGCTTGTCCAGCGGCGTCGAGGTGTCAGGCTGGGGCAGCACCGGCTGGTGCGTGAAACTCGCCAGCATGCCCACCAGCCGGTCGAACAGCGCCAGAAACTCGTCGCGCAGCAGATCGCCGGCGCAGGCGGGTTGGAAGCCATGGCGGTATAGGCCCGTATTGATGCCGGCGGGGCGCGGTACGCCCAGCATCAGGTGGCGCGGGAACAGCAGTTCGGACGGCACGCAGGCGCACAGCAACTCCACGCCCTTCCAGCGCATCTCGTCGTAGGCGCGCAGCAGGTCGTCGAACAGGTCGTAATAATATTGGAGGAAGGCGATCTGCGAGGGATTTCCGTAGGCGTCGTCCAGAAAACCCAGCTTGGCGTTGAAGCCGCCGAACGGATCGGCCGGATGCCGCTCCTGCAGCAGCGGCTTGAAGGCGTCGTAGGCGGCGCTCAACGCCTCGCCGGTGTTTTTCGCCAGCTTCGCGTCATGAAAGACCGCGCGGAACGCGGACAGCACGTGGTGGGTCGTGGTGGGGGCGCTATTGGGCACGTCGTAGCGCGGCAGCCGGATATCGGGCAGGTTGAGGCGCGTGAGCATGCGCGCCTCCAGGTCGGCCGTGGTCAGGCCGCCGCCCTCCGCCGCCCCCTCGGCGATGATCTTGTCCAGGTCCGTGGCGGCGATCAGCAGGCGCCGTACCGTCACCACCAGCTGCGATCCGCGGTCGTTGCAGTCGTTCGGGCTGCAATTGCGCAGTCCTTCCTTCTTCAATTCGACGAACAGCAGCACGGCTTTGTTGGTCAGGAAGCCGGCCGGAGAACCCAGGGCCGTCACCTCCGGCTCACCCGCCGGGAACAGCTCCCACATCGGATACGCGGGTTTGCCCGGCTGGCCCTTGTCGCGGAACAGCGGGTAGTCGATGTCGAGCGGCAGGGTGTACTCACGGTAGGACGTCAGCGCCACCGGATCGGCTTCGACGATCAGATAACCCTCGGTGGTGATGCCGCAGCCGGGCGCAAGATGCAAGGTGGTGGTGGCGTCGTCGAGCTTCAATGTCAGGCCGCAGGCGATGCCGATGCCGATCAGATTGGCCCGCGTCAGGCGTTCCTGCTCGCCCAGATAGTCGAGCAACTGGTTCAGGTGCAGGTTCGACAACACCTGATTGGACTCGAAAACGGGATAAGTATCGTGGACAGCTTTCATGTTCAGCACCGTCTTTCAAAAGTGACGTATGAGTTGACCCGCCTATTTTTTCGGTTTCGCGGCCTTGGCCCGTTTGCGCAGCGGGCTGTCGGCCGGCGCCGCCAGTTCGGTGGGGGCCGGAGCCGGGAAGGGAACCGGTGCCGGCTCGATCTCCACCTCGGGTTCCGCCGCCGCCGTGCGGCGCGGTTGCCTGCCCAGCGCCGTGCTGCCAAGCCGCACCGGATTCAGGTCGCTGCCGTCGTCGCAGTCGTGCAACGTGGCGCCCGGGTAGGTGTTGCGCAGCTTGGCCAGCAACGCCAGCACAATGCGAAGGCGGTACGACACTTCGGTGTAGGCCGCGTAACTGGTGCGCAGCAAATCCTCGACCCGCGCCGCCGTATCCGGCTTGAAGGTCATGCCTTCGCACAGCTGCACCGGTTCCGGCGTGAAGGCGGTGAAATCGGCGGGCGCCCTGCCGGCAGTCATATTCGCCTCCACCCAGGCGTCGAACGCCAGGCCCCATGTCAGCACGATGCCGGCGGCGCATTGGCACAGCGCCGCCTCGCCACCCTCCACCGGTGCGTCCAGCCCTTCGTCGAGGATGGCCTGCACCCTCGCCTGCACCCGCTCCGTCGTCCAGTCGAACGACGCGTTGGCCTCCAGCCATGCGCACCAGGCATTCTCGAACCGTTCGAACTGCCAGCCGTCCAACACCACTACCTTGAAATGCGCCAGCATCAGCTTCTTCACCTTGGCGAATAGAGCTTCCTCCAGCACCGTGGTGCAGGCGAAGTCGGCGGCCTGGGGCTTGCCCGCGAATGCGCCCAACAATGCGGCTTCCAGCGCGTCCGGCTGCCAGTACCAAAGCGTTTTGTCCGCATACCAGCTGTTGAAGACTGCGGAAAAGCCCTCGTACAAGGCCTCGGCGCAGGCGCAGGCGGCGACGCCGCCGGGCCGTTTGCCGTCGCTGGTCAACCCTTCGGTCGCCAGCAAGCCGGCCACTTCGCCAACCACCGGCTCGCAAGGGTTGACGATGAAGCCGTCGTTGCCGACCCAGCAAACCTTGGCCAGCAAGTGCGACGGCAGCTCTTGCTGTATGGTGCGGTCGGCGAAGCCGCGCAGATCGAGGTTGTCGTTGAACGGCGCGGTCCATCCCGGCATGACGAAGCTGAGACGGAACGAATAGGGATCGGCGTCGTCGCAACCGGTGCAGCCGCCGTCGGAGCATGGGGCGATCAGCGCGTCACCGGGGAACTTGGGCCGCAGCAGCAGGTGCTCCACGACGATGGCGCGATAGTTCGCGCTCCAGGACAGCAATTCCTCCATCAGCTCGCGCGCGGCGGCGAGTGTGTCGTATGCCTCGGAACTGGCGCCCATCGCCGCGCCATCCTTGTCCTTCAACTTCAGGCGGAATTTGCCGCCCTGGTTGACCAGGTGGTAGGCCTCCGGCTGGCTCAGACGCGCGATGACGGTGTCGTAGGCCAGTTGGCGGGCCGCCCCGTCATCGGCGGCGGTGAGCGGCGCGGCGAAGGTCCCCTCCAGCCAAACCCGCTCATGCCGGTCACGCAGCAGGTAGCCGCCAACACTGCCCGGCGCCGACATGGTCCACGCGAAGGCCAGTTCCGGATAGCCGAGCAGCAGGCCGACGCGCTGCTTGATCCCGGCAATGTTCTCCGGCGCGCAGGGTTGCCGGGAGTAGTCGAACGCCTTTGCGCGATCGCGGCTGATGCGCGGATAGCCGTCGAGGAAGCCGATCTTGTCGTCGATCAGGCGTTGCATGCCGGTTTGCACGCCGCGCGCGTTGGTCAGCAACAGCGCGTACTCGCCGAAATTCTCGCCGAAGCGCGCCAGCAGATGGTCCAGGAAGCGGTTGCGCCGCTGCTGGAACTCGGTCTGCGTCTCGGTCATCGCATTCAGCTTGTCCGGCGTCAGGCCCTGCACCACGTCGCCGTAGGCCGTGATCACCGTCGCGTCGAGCTCCCGGGCGAAGTAACTGCGCGTCTGCTTCGGATCGAGCGAGAACAGGTCGGCGACATGGGACAACTGCTCGCCGGCGTTGGCCAGCAGCTGCTCGAACACCATCAGGTACGCCTGCAACTGGCGCGCCTGCGCCTTGCGCAAGGGCGAAGCGTTGGCCGACAAGCCGGCCGGCCCAATGCCGTAAGTGTCCGGAAAACCGTATTGCAGCGGATGGTAGCCGTTCGGCCGGCGGAATGTCCCCGATGGCACGGCAAGATCAAGAGGCACATTCTTGATCTTGCCGCGCTCGGCCTCGCCCTGCAACTGCGTCAACGTGTCGGCCGCTTCGTCCATGCGGGGGCTGAACGGCAAGCCGTTTTTCATGAACAGGAAGCGCGAGCGCCGGAAGTACAACCGTGGCTGGTGCAGTGGGCTCATATACAGCTGCCAGGCCGCGCTGCCTTTGGCCGGATCGAACAGCAGCGCGCCGCCGGTGACGGTGGGATCGGCCGCGCCCTTGACCAACTCGCCCTCGTCGTCGTATTTCGACAGCAGCAGGCTGCCGATGGCCACCACGCCCTCGATGTCCATCAAGAGATTGATCAGATCGGAGTTTCGCAGCACCGTCTTCAAGCCGGAGGCGGCCAGCTCGTCCTGTTTCAGGAAGCCGCCCTCCGGCATCGGTCCGTTGAAGATGTCCTCCACCGGAACTCCACTATCGAGCATCTCCCGCAGGCTGTAATGCCGCACCGGCGGGTTGAAATACTGCTCGATGCGGAACCAGGCCTGGGCTTGCACCAATTCGATATCGGCGCCGGCAGCCACCTCGATGTCGGCGCAGACGGCGACGTCCTCGATCTTGACGGTGCCGATGCGGCACCAGTCTTCGTCCAGATTGCGGCTGGCGGCCAGCGTGTCGCGGCTTTGGTCCACCGCCACCGCCGTTTTGCGCATTTTTTCACGATAGCGCACCATGGCCCCGCCGGAGCCCGCCTCTTGCAGCAGACCGCGCAGCGCCGCGACGCCGGTGGCGGCGCGCGTGGGATTGTCGCCGAACAGATGGAGCGCCACGCCGTGCAGCTCCACCTTCGCCGCGCCCTCCAGTTCCACCTCGAAGGCCAGGTAGAATACGCCGTTCCAGTGCTGGCGCAGATAACGGTCGCGGCCCGCGTCGTCCAGGCTAGCATCGCTCATCACGTCGTACGTCCTGGTGGCGCCGAGTGACAGCAGCTTCACGCCAACCGTGGCGCCGGGTTGCAGGAAGGCTTGCCAGTCGAGCGGGCGCGCCAGCTCCCATTCCGGAAAGCGCAGCTCCAGCACCAGCTCACGCGGTTTGCCGTCGTCGCCACTGACGCTCGCTTCCAGTTCGACTTTGGCGTCATTCAGGTCACCAGACTCGGGATCCGCCTCCAGCTCCAGCAGCACCTCGTAAAGTCCCCGCACGTCGATGCGTTGTGGCGCGGCGGCGTCCGGCGGGCTGGCGTAACTGTAAATCTGCTTATCCAGCTCACAATAGCTATAATAGACCACGTCGCAGGCGCACTGCTTGCAGAACACCCAGGCGTTGCGCACCGGCCCGAGGCCGATCAGCAACCGGCGGTAATCATCGGGCGTGACCGGGTTGACGGTTAAAATCTCCCGGGCCGTGAAAAACGATTGATAGGGATATGGCTGCGCGGGGTCGGCCGCCGGCGTGGCCGGCATCAGCAGATCCTTGACGTCCCAGCCGTGGCGGTACGCCAGTTCCGTCAGCAGATAGCACAGCTGCTCCAGGATCGTGATGCCGGGATCGTGGGCGTTGTAATCGGTCCACCTGGCGCTGGACATCTGCTCGACGAATCCGATCCCTTCGCGCCGCAGCGCGTAGAAATCGGCGGCGGGCGTGAGCACCGGTTGCGCCGGAATCGTGACCGGGACCTTGGAGGATTCGACGCTCATGAGGCCTCGCAAGGGCAATGTTCAGCGGCTCCCGCCTGGTCCTGCGGATGCAGCACGGTGACCGCGTGCTTCGCCGCCGGCGCTGAAACCAGTATCGACACCGCCAGCGAACCGCTCACCTCCGCCAGATCGACCATGCCCTGCACGCCGCCGATGTCATGGAACAGCTGGAAGTCGGTGACGTAGTCGACGTACGGCCTCTCCTCGACGAAGTTGATCAGCACGGATTTGTAGACCTTGCCGCCGAAGGTCGGGCTGGCGCCGTCCGCGTACGCCCACGGCGACAGGAAACGGGTTATCTCCTCGCGCAGCAGCTTGACGTGATAGGACTCGTCGTAGCCGTCGTGGAGCCGAAGTTTGAATGCCAGCCGCACCTCCTCGAATTGCGGATTGCGCACGTGCAGCCGCACAAAGCACCCGCTGCGCTGGCGCAGGAAGCCTTCCACCTTCTTCAGCAGATCGAGGCTGGTGTAGGGCCGCAGCGGATCGCGCAGATTCTGCGAGAGTTGGTTGGGTATCGTGACAACGGTGACGTGGCCGGGCGCGAGCTCGTGGTAGATGCCACCGCCGCCATCCGGCTCGTACCGGGTGTGGTTCAGGCACTTCACCTTGTAAATCTGCGGGAAGGCTTCCAGCACCAGGCGCTCGTAATCCCACAGCGCGATGGCGCGGTCCTTGTGCCGCAACCGTTCGCTGATCCGGGTATGGAAATCGGATGCGGCCTCGGCGCCGCGCCCGCCGAAACTGGCGAACGGCTGGACAAGCTGCTTGATGGCGGCATCCGGCACGGCCAGCTTGGTCGCCACACCCGCCGGCAAGGTGGTCGCGGCGAACGCCGGATCGTTATCGCGGTCGGTGAAGCGCGCCTCCATCGCTTGCGCCGCGACCAATAGCAAGCGGCAAGCCGCGTCGACCTCGCGTGCCACCGCCAGCCGTATCCAGTGCAGGCCCGGCGCCAGCAGCGTATTGTTGATGGTCGCGTCGGCCGGCATCGCGAGCGTGACGATGCCGGAGTTGAGCAGTCCCGCCGTGCCGTCGCCCACCTCGTTGTCGGCAAAGGCCACCCATTCGTTTTCACGCAGGTAGCTCCAGGCGATGTGCGGGTCCGGCTTGGACGACAGCGGATCGGCGGTGCCCGGCGCCACTTCCATCAACAAGGACAGGTTCTGCGGCGGCTTCAAGCCGGACACGCCGATGTAGAATTCGGCGCCGCTCTCCGTGCCCGAATCGGCCTTCTGGAACCCGAACCGGGGCAGCATCGCCACCTTGTGCGCGCTGTTGTGCAACGGATGCTGCTCCGCCTGGCCGAAGGGGCCGACATGGAAGAAGCGCGCCTGGCGTTTGGCGTAGGCCGGGGAATCCGTACTATCGAGCGCGATGGTCTGCACCGCGCCATAGTCCATCGTGATGGCCTTCATCAGTGGTCCGACCGGCGGCGCCCCGGGATCGGTGCCCTCGCCGGGCTTCTGATGTAAAAAGGTGACCAGTGCCGCCTGATAGGCGGCTTGTCCGAATCCCGTTTCCAGCGACAACCGGAGGTATCCCTGGCGCGACGTGTTGTCATAGAACCGTGGCTCGCTCAAATCCGGCGCCTCGATCACCGGCAGGGCCAGGCCTGACGTCAGCGCAATTTGTGCGGTGCCCACCGCCACCGGCGCGATTCCGCTGTTCAGCCACTGTCCGCCATTGAGGAAGGCAATGCCCATGGCCGGCATGGGAGTCGGCGGATAGGGTCGCAACGGCTCGTCCTGCCAGAGCACCTGCACCGAGGCGCTGCTTAGCTTCTTCTGGAATATCTCGCGCGCTCCAATGATCAAGGCGCTGCCCTTCACCGGCTGCGCACCGAAGGGCTGGAACGGCTTTGAGGTATCGACGGGGCCAAAGTCATTGGAGACGCTGAGCGACTTCAGGCCCTTGACTTGCACGCCGACCTGGCAGCTGCGCACCATCAGGTCCTGAAGCCGTCCATAAGGGGAGTCGGCCTCGGGACGCTGCCGCAACAGCACCTGCATCACCGGAAGACCAATGCCGTAGCGGCCACCGTGAACCTTTTCGGACCAGGCGACAATGGCCGGATCGGCGCCGTCCAGCCGTAGCGTCAAGCGCAGCAGGCCGCCGCCGAGCTGCCAGTGCGCCGGCGCCCTCTCAAGCCAGCCTTCTTCGGTGGTCAGCAGGCAGACCGCGTCGGCGGCCATGTCGCCGGCCGGACCGGCACCCTCGAGCTGCAAGGCGATCTCGATGTCGCGCGTGCCCTCGGACAGCAACAGGTAATGCGATGCCACCGCGAAGCCGATCGCCGCCGCCGGCATGTCGATCCGCGCCAGCGCGCCGTCGGCATAGCGTTTGTTGTGGAACGGATGCCAGGATGGCTGGTCGGCGGGGGGCGCCGCGCCCAAACCGTCGCTGGAATTCGCCACCGGCGAGGCATACAGCCGGCCCGCGTCATGGCCCGGACCGCCGGCGATGATTTCGGCGTCGTGCCGGTACAGCGTTTGCAGGGACGCGACGGCTGCCTGGTTGAGTACCGTCGACCTTGTCAGTTCGAACAGCGCCTCCTTGCCTAGGGCGTCCTTGCCGGCCTTGACCAGCGTGCCCTCGGCTAAAAGATGCGCCGGCACCTGCCTGGCAAGCTCCCCCAGCAGATGCACATGACCGGGTTGCGCGCCCTTCTCCTTCAGCCGCAGGACCTCGCGGTAATAGAAGTCCATATGCCGCGCCGTCAGGGTATTCGACTCCGCTCGGACCTTTTCGTACAGGCGCAGGAACGCCAGGAACAAGCCGTAATGCGGTTCATGGGTGTCGCGCGCTGTGAAGCTTTCTTCAAGCGCCACACCGGCCGCGGCGACCACGCGCGCATACACCTTCAACAGCCGGTCGAAGATGGCGGTGAACAGATTATGCGTGGCGATGTGATTGACCCGGGCGAAAAGCGTCGCGCCACCGCCGTAGATGCCGGTCTCCGGATACAGCGCCGGGTTGCCCAGGTTGAGCAGGTATTGCGTCCAGTCGGGCGCCGGGTCGTCGACGATCCAGTCGGCGGACAGTGGACGCGCGCTGTCCAGCACTGCCTGCGGCAGCGTGAGCGCCGCGCCGAGGATGTCCAGCGATGGCGGCGCGTCGGTCAGGTAGGGACCCGCCGGGGGACCGGCGGCCAGCATGCCGTCGCGGTGGTAGAGCAGCAGTGTTTTCAGCGCCGGCGCCAGCTGCCTGGCGATCAGGTTTTGTAACAAGGCCTTGAGCGGCAGTTCGGCCGGCAGGCCATGCGATAGTTGGTCCAGCTGGGCGGCCACGGTGGCGGCGCTGCCGAACAACTCCCCGAGACGCAGCCGCAGGCCCGCTTCATCGGCATCGTTGTCCAGGTTATCGAGGAAATCGAAAGCCGCTTTGATCGCCGACTTGTAGCTGTCCACGTCCTGCACCGCCGCCACGGCCAACTGCACCGAGACGTCGTTGCCGAAGAAGTCCCGCCAGTCGCCGTCCGGCTGGTTCTTGTCGTTGTAAAAGCGCAGATACGCGGCATACGCGCGGGCGAATATCATCCGGTGCGCAGGCTCGCGCTGGTCCACCGGCGCGTAGTCCGGCGACAGCGCCGCCACCTGGCGCTGCGCCTGGCTACAGCCTTCGCGCACCAGCTTGAACGGATCGATGTTATGCGTGCAATCGTTGAGCGGCATCGGATACCCGCGCTATGGCAAAAGGTTCACCGAGGTGGTGAGGTTGATGTCGGTGCCTTCCAGTTTGTAGAACGGGAAGACGAAATTAAAGCGCGAATTGGTGGCCTTGACCCGGTACACCACTTCGATCAGGACCACCCCCTCCAACTGGCGGCTGTCGTCCAACGCCACTTGTTCGACTTCGATGCGCGATTCGAAGTAGAGGATCGCCGTCTCCACCTTGTCGGCCATCAGCGTCTTCATCCGCGTGTCGAGACTCTCGAACACCAATTCATCCAGATTGCATCCGTATTGCGGCAGCATGGTGCGCTCGCCCGGCGCGGTGGTGAGCAGGATCTCCAGGCTGGAGGCGATGTCGGCTTCGTCCTCCAGCATCTCCACGCCGCCGCGCGCGCGGCTGAAGGTGGGCGGAAAGGACCAGCCGCGTCCGAGATATTCGTGTCGCATGCTCAACCTCCGATCAACACCGTCGCCGCGCCGGGACCGATCACGGTGCCGCCGCCCGCCGTCAGGTCGGCCAGCCGCGCGGCCGGCACGCCGCCTATCATCACCGTCGCCGATCCCTTGATGATGACGTCCGCGCCGCAGCTGTCGCCCATGCGCGCGGCCGGCATGCCCATGATCAGCACCGTCGGCGCGCCGGGCGGAATGATCGGCGCGGGCACGCCACTGGTGGCGGAACTGACTATCATGTCGCTTACGCGTGCCGCTGGCAGCATGCCGTTCTCCCTGTTTGCCTGGTCCGACTAGTTAATCTGCACCACGCCGCCCTGTATCACGGTGGTGGCGCTGCCCTTCAAGGTGGCGCTGGCGCCCGATACTTCGGCGGTGGCCGTGCCGGCGGCCTTGAAACCGGCATTGGCCTTCAGTTCGATGTTGACGCCCTCGAACTTGATGTCCTTCACCGCCTTGAACACCATGTCCTTGCTGCTCTCGACCTTCACGCCGCGGTCGTCGAGCGTGATCTTGTTGCCGTTCTGGTCTTCGATGACGATGCCCTTGGCATCCTCCGACAAGGTGACCCGGTTGCCGGCGGGCGTCTCCAGCAGTGCGCTCTTCTTGTCGTCGTCGAACAGCATGCGCAGCTTGGCGCGGCTGACGTAGCCCTTCAAATCGTTCTTGTCCGCCAGCGCTTCCGGCGCCGGCTTGGCGCTGCTGTGGCACATGCCAAGCACCACCGGATGGCGCGGATCGGCGTCCAGGAAACCGACGATAACCTCGTCGCCCACCTCGGGGCGGAAGAAGCTGCCGCGTTCCTTGCCGGCGTCCAGGCAGGCGATCCGGCTCCAGACGCCTTCGGTCACGTTGTCCGCGAACGGCACCCGAACTGCGATGCGCTCCTCGTGCGCCGGGTCGCCTTCCAGCGCGGTGACGACGCCGATCTGCAGGCCGCTGACGCCAGGCAGCAGACCGGCGGCCGGCAAGGGCCGCAAGTCGGCCAGCGCCGCGAACTGCAGCGATTGAAGACCGAACTGCACGTCGGTCTCCCAGTTGCCGCCGCTGACGCTATGGCGCACGCCCGACACATACAGCTTGCCGGCGAAGCGCTGGCCGACGCCGTTCAACGCCATCACGTCGCCCGGCTTGATCGCCGCCAGCCCCTGGCAGCGGGCACGCCCGCGCACCTTGGCCAGGCGCTCGCGCTGCAGCTGCGCGTCGGCCCACGCCTGCAGTTCGCCCTGCGCCAACCCGCCGCCATGGCGCAGCAGCAGCGTTTTACCCGCCGCCACCTTGGCCAGATCGGCCGGTTCCAGGTTGCCGCTGGAACCGGCCTTGCCCTCGCTGGCCTCGGCCACCAGCAGCTTCTGGTCGGCCGCGCTCCAACTGCTGGCGTTGACGGCCTGGCTTTGCCAGCGGGCGTCGATCTCGGCGTCCAGCTCTATCAGGCTGGCGCCGAAGCGCACGCTCAGCGCCTCGGCAGCGGTGGTTGACGGGCGCATCACCTTGATCTTGCCATCGTCGGCCAGCACCACCATGCCATTGGCTTCCGCGCGGCATAGCGCGTAATCCCAATCGCTGGCCTGGAACTGCACCGATTCCTCCAACGCGGCGCCGGTGGGCTCCACCTCGTGTTGCAGACCGTGGCCGCCGACCAGTTGCTCGATGATTTCGCTGTCGGTCCGTGCCGCGAAGTGGCGCGTGGCCGGCTCGGTGGTCATCTTCACCGCCTCGTCGCGGCAGTCGATGATCAGCTGGCTGGAGTTTTTGCGCACGCGGATGCTGTGCCGCACGATCACGCCCTTGAACACCGTCTCGTTCTTCGCCTGGTAGCCAAGCTTGATCTCGATCTTTTTACCCGGGATGAAATGTTCGGTCTCACTGGCGGGAAAGGTCGCCTGGGCGGTATCGCCATCCTTCAATTCGATCATCGCGGTCGGGATGCGGTTCAACTCGCGGTTGACCTCCACGTTCAGCACATGGAACTGGCCCGACACGTCGGTTCCCTCCACCATCACGGCGAAGGTGCAGACGTCGGCTTTTTCGGTGCCGGCAATGACGGAACCGTCGTTCATCGCGCCGCTCCATTCTTGCTCAATGGCGGAAACAGCAGCTGCTGGCCCGGCACCAGCGCGCGGAAGTCGGACAGTCCGTTGACGCGGGCGACGTCCAGGTAGTGGCGCGGATCGCCATAGACGCTGAAGCACATCAGCGGCAGCCGGTCGCCGGCGCGCACGGTACGGATGTGGGTCAGGTCGGGCGAACGGCGGTCCTCCCTGGCGATGCGTTTCTTTTCCTCGATACTGCCTTTGAACTTGGTCTTGGCCAGCGCGCGGATCGGCTGCCCGTCCGGATTAAACAACTTGTAGGTGATGGCCAGTTCGATCGCCCGGCCCTTGAAGATCAGGTTCCCCCACACCAGCTTGAGATGGAACGGTTCATGGGAATCGGGCCGGTATTCGGTCAACAGCTTGCGGAACGCGTCCACCTGGTCGAACACGCCGTCCTTGTTTGGCTTGCCGTCGATGATGCCGGTGCTGTCGAACAAAAACTCGAACTCCAGCTCCTCCGGCATCGTGTAGGCGAACTTTTGCTGCGCGCCGCTGCTGCCCTGGCCCTGCCCTTCGGCGGTCTTGACCTTGTACTGCAGCGTGTACGTCTCCGGATTGATCAACGCCTCGAAGCTGCCCTTGGCATCGAGCTTGCCGCCGGTTTCGGCGGCCGCCGACGTTTCGAAGGCCAGTATCAGCATCTTCTCAAGTTTTCCCTGGGCTGCCATCAGCGCTCCATTTTGTTTTGCAGGATGCGCAGCACCTGTTCGACGCACTGGGCGACGATGGCTTGCTGCGCCTGGTCTCCGGCCGTGTCGGCGCCGCCGGCCGGTGGCGCCGAAGCGCCTCCCGCGCCCCCGGTGACGGCAACCTTGATGTGCAGTTCCCTGATCTCTATCGGCATGATGGTCCCTACTGGATGTTGAAGTGACGGTAGGACAGCTCCATGGTCTCGATGACCACCGTGTTCTCGCCAGAGTTGAAATCGCTGACGGACCACTTCTTCGGTATCGCCTGCACGATCTTCCAGGTGCGCAGCGGATCGCCCGCCTCGTTCATCAGGATGACGTTGACATCGGTCGGCTGGAATACCCGGTCGCGGAAGGCGTCCATGAACCAGGCGATCAGCGCGGAATCGGTCAGCATGCCGCGCTTGAGCACCAGGTCGGCGTACTTGGTGCGGCCCGGCAGCTTGTGGCTGAACCGGTTCTCGCCGCCCTCCTTGTACTCCTCCATGTCGTATTCGACGCTCAATCCCGACACCGTCTGGAAACGGACGTCGTTCTTGCTCTTGCTGGCGCCGAATTCGACCCGGTAGTAAAAGCTCCACGGCGGATAGTAGTCGCTCATGTCCGCCGCCGGCTCAGATCTTCATCAGCTTCAATCCCTCGTGGGCGATTTCCAGCGTCTCGATCGCGGTCTCGTTGGCGTCCGACTTCAAGTCCGGTGCGCTGATCTTGACGGGGAAGCAGCGCGTGGCCGACCATGCGGCCACCGGCAGGTGCTTCTCGTTGAGCAGCCGGATGATGACGTCGCGGCGCCCCTCCGAACGCTCGTTGGACACCTCGTCCATCCACTTGTTGTAGTCGAAATCGGCCTCGAACTTGCCGCGCTTGAGCGTGATGTTTGCGTTCTTGACCATCCCCGGCATGGCGATCTTGTTGAAGTCCTTGCTGTCGCTGTGGCGGTACTCGATCTTCTCGCGCTCCATCACCAGCCCGGTAACCTCGGTGAAACTGATCTTGGCGCCGCCCCAGTCGACCTGGAAGTGGAACCGGGGAATGGGATATTCTTGTGCCATGACCTACTCCTTCACTTGTATGGTGGATGAAAGCCCGGATCAGGACTGCGCCAGCTTGTGCGAGAAGCGCAGGATGATGAATTCGGCCGGCCGCACCGCCGCCAGGCCCACCTCGACGATCATGCGCCCCTCCAGCAAGTCCTGCGCCGTCATGGTCTTGTTCAAGCCCACCGCCACGTAGAAGGCGTGATCGGGCTTGGCGCCCTGCAGCGCGCCCTGGCGCCACAACACGGTGAGGAAGTTCTCGATCATCGCCTGCACCCGCACCCAGGTGTTGGCGTCGTTCGGCTCGAAGACGAAGTTGGCGCAGGCCTTGTTGCACGACTCCTCGATGAAGATGAACAGGCGCCGCACATTGATGTAGCGCCATTCGGCGTCGTTGCCGGCAAGGGTGCGCGCGCCCCACACCAGGGTGCCCTTGCCGGTGAACGGGCGGATGGCGTTGACCGATTTGCCGGCCACCGGATCGTCGTTGAGCAGCTCCTGGGTGGCGTTGGTGAATTCGATACTGGGCTTGAAGACGGCCGTGACGCTGACGTTGGCCGGCGCCTTCCACACGCCGCGCGAGGCGTCTACGGCGGCGTAGATGCCGGCCATCGTGGAGCTGGGCGGCAGCACGCAGGCCATGTCGCGGATGGCCGTCTTCGCGCTCTCGTAGATCTGGCTATTGCCTTCGGCGAGCGTGTCGAGCGCCTTTTGGACGGTCGCCGCCGCGTCCAGCGTCTCGAAGTAGTCGACCGTGGCCTTGGTCTCGTCGTAGACGAAGTCCAGCACCGTGTCGAGATTGGGCGCGTAGGCGGCGCCGTATTTCAGGTTGTTGATCCCCAGCTTGTCGCGGAAATTGGCGACGATCGTGACGATGCTGGCGGCGGGGTCGCCGGGCGACAGGGTGTCGCCATGAACGTCCATGATGACGAAACGGTCCTTCAGCTTGGCGCACTGGGCCAGCGCCGCCTCGTTGATCTTGACGAAGTCGGTGATGCTCATCGCCTGCGCTTCGGGAATGACGATCAGCGTCGGTTCGTCGACGATCTCCAGCGCGTTCAACGCGATCAGCAGCTCCGGCTCCTTGATCGCGGAGGCGTCGACGTGCAGGCCGGCCGACACCACATAGCATGCGCCGCCGCCGTTGGCGAAGAACATCTGCATCGCGTAATACAGCAGGTACTTGGAGCGCTTGGCGGGGTCCTGCGTGGCGGTGAACTTCTGCCCGGTCACGTTGCCGGCCGGGTCCTTGGTCTTGGTCGCCTTGACGGCGATGTCCTTCTCCTTCTGCGGCAGGCCGAAATGCTGCTCGTACTCGACCATCGACGTGATGCGCAGCGGCGTGTTGAGCGCCACGCCTTCGACTTTTTCGGTGTAGCCGATAAAGGCGGGAATGGCCGTGTCCACGGCCGAGATAATCGGCGGGAATTTCGGTATTTCCTCGATGTAGACGCCGGGGGTCTTGTACACCTGTGCCATCTCTTCACCTCTTTCAGAAAGGATTGGGGCTTATCGGGAGAATAGTCGACTGGGTTTCCACAATAAGTTCGGTCTGGGTCGGCGATCCCTGGAATCGCAAATCCAGCATACGCATCACATACATCACAAACGGATACTGCTTGCCGCCCAGGGTGCCCCACAGATGATTGACTTCTTCCATGGCGGGGGAGTACAGATCGAAGATCAGCCGGAACTGCGACAGCCGGTCCATGACATTGACCGGCGCGTTGAGCACGATCGATTGCGGCGCCACGCTGGTTTCGGTGAAGGTGTTCCCAAGCTGGAAAAAGCGGATCGCGCGCGACAGCATCAGCAAGGCGCCCGTATAGCTGGTGTGGGTGGCGGCGATGAGGATTTGGAAATTCAAAAACACCGGCGGATTTTCGTACAAGGCCTTGTTGCCGACCAGGTCGCGCGTCACGTGCGGCGTGTTCTTGAGCGATTTCTCTTCCTTGATGTTGACGATTTGCAGATTGAGCACGTCGCGGGAAACGCCGCCGCCGCCGGCGATGGTCTTGAAGCCTTCGGCGATGTTGCCGAGTTCGACGATGGGAGTCGCGGTCGGGCCGTATTCCTTCAGATGAAGGTTCAGCTCATTGACGATGATGGTCAGCGCGTGCGGAATCACGTGACGTATCTCCAGGTGGACCTGTGGTTGGGCCCGGCGTCCCTATCCGCCCGGCCTGCGACGCTAACGATCGCTAACTCAGCCACAAGACTAGCAGTCCGGGCCTAAATATCAAGTTTTATCGTTTGGCATGTCATTAAAGCCACAACTTGCAAAGTACCAGCGAAAAAAAGGTTGCAATATGCTCCGGCAACTCGTGTTATCGTATTGGTAAATTTTTACAAGAGACGCTATGAAAAACAGTATTCGCGCCGCTGCTTTTGCCGCGCTCGGCATCGTCGCGATGCCCCATTCGACCGCCCAACAAACCGAGGCGCAGCAAGCAACCCAAAGTGTGACCATCGCCAACTACAAGAAGGCATCGCCGTGGTTCCGCGCCGAAAGCCAGCACTTCATCGTCTACGCCGACACCAACCGCGAAGCGACGACCGAGCTGCTCAACAACCTGGAGCGGCTCGACTTCCTGTTGCGGATCTATACCAAGCCTTACCGCAAGGCCAATAGCTCGAATCAGAAGCTGACCTTTTACTACCAGAACCGCGTCGAGGGCTTGAACGCCATCGACGCCGCGCTGCCGGCCGACACCATCGGCCTGTACAGCAGCTGCCCCTCCGGGGTACAGGGCTTCGGCTTCCATCTCGGCGAAACGTCGCAGAACGAAGGGCTTTCGTACATCTTCGAAGCCTATACGCGCCACTTTATCTACCGCCATACCGACATCCGCTCGCCGGCCGCCTTCATCGACGGTTTCGCGCAGTATTTCGCCAGCGTGCGCTTCACCGGCACGCAGATGAGCGTCGGCAAAACGCCGCTGAACGTCGCGCTATACCTAGACTTCCTCGAGGAAGGTCACCGCTACAGCCTCGATTACACCGACGTCCTCGCACAACGCCTGGACAACGCCAAAAACTATGCCGGCGACGCCGGCGTGCGATTGGAATTCGCCGCCAAGTCCTGGGTACTGATGCATTACATGCTCTCTTCCGAAGACAACCGCGACCGCCTGGGCAAATACCTGAACTCGGTCTATCAGGGCAAGGAGGCGGTGCCGGCGTTCGAGGGGGCCTTCGATCTGAAGGCGACGCAGTTGGGCACGGAGATGTGGCGCTACCGCCGCACCTCGATCAAGGTGCTGCAGGTGGACGTGCCCGATCTGCCCAAGGCGACCGTCGACTTCACCGCGCTGCCGCAGGCGGCCACCGACTTCGTCATGCTCGACGCGGCGGTTAAATCGTGTCCGGGAAAAACGGCGGGCGAAGCGCTGCTGCGCAAGATCGCCAACGAGGCGGGCAAGTTTCCAAAGAACGACTACGCGCAAATGACGCTCAGCCGGGCGCGCATCGCTTTCGGCAATCCGCAGGAGGCGTTGCCGTGGCTGACGCAGGCGATCGCTAAAAACGCCGGTAATTTCGACGCCGTATATCTGTCGGGTCTGGCGAATCTGCGCCTGGCCGAACAGGCCCAGGGAACCGGGGCGCAGGCTTACCTCCACAGCGCGCAGCAACAATTGCTCAATGCGAGGGAATTGAGTCCCGAATCGGCCGATGCCGCTTATGCCTACTTCCGCGCCGAATTGCTGGGACGGTCCCAACTGAGCGAAACGGCGCTCGAGGGCGCGCTGACCGCCTGGCGCAACGCGCGCGAGGTCGGCGCCTTTGCCAGATCGGCCGCGCTGACGCACGCGTACCTGGGCAACACGTCGCAGGCCAAGATCGTGCTGAAGACGCTGGCCCTGAACACGCTCGATCCCCAAACCGCGAACTGGGCGAACACCTGGCAGCAGAAGCTGGCGGCGGGCGCCGGCCGCGACGATATCCTCGCTGAAATGCGCACCGAGCAGACCGTGCCGACATTCAAGGAATGGACCATCGACACCCAGAGCGTGATGGCGACGGTCCGCTACAACGCCGGCATCGACGCCGCCCGAAACTACTTCTATAACCAGACCATCAATACGGGCAGTCCGGACAAAGCCGTGATATCCACCCCCACCACGAGATGATCGGCTGATTTACATGACAGTTATGCGCGTGAACGCACGGTAACGTAGCTTCCCGCGCAGTATCGTGCTCCAATAATAAAGGAGCACGATATGATCTTCTCTCTATTTCTCGTGATACTGATCGGCGTTCCCGCCATCATCCTCGCCACGCCGGCGCTGCGCCGCAGCCTGGTCACCCCGCATATCTTCGCGCTGTTCAAGCGCATCCTGCCGGCCATGTCCGACACCGAGCGCGACGCCCTCGAAGCGGGCACCACCTGGTGGGACGCCGACCTGTTTTCCGGCCGTCCCGACTGGAACAAGTTCATGAAACTGCCGCGCCCGGCGCTGACGGCGGAGGAACAGTCCTTCCTGGACCATGAAGTGCGCCACCTGTGCGAGCTGGTCGACGACTGGGAAGCGACGCAAGTCTGGCAAGGCCTTCCAGCCCCGGCCTGGCAATACGCCCGCGACAAGGGTTTCCTCGGCATGATCATTCCGAAGGAATACGGCGGCAAGGCGTTCTCCGCCTACATGCATTCGCAGGTGGTGATGCAGCTGTCGACGCGCTGCTCGGCGCTGGCGGTGCAGGTGATGGTGCCGAACTCGCTCGGCCCGGCCGAACTGCTGCTGCACTACGGCACCGACGAACAGAAGAACTACTACCTGCCGCGCCTGGCCGCCGGCACCGAAATCCCCTGCTTCGCGCTGACCAGCCCCTACGCCGGCTCCGACGCCGCCGCGATTCCCGACACCGGTGTGGTGTGCAAGGGCCAGTTCGAAGGCCGCGAGACGCTGGGCCTGCGCATCACCTGGAACAAGCGCTACATCACCCTGGGACCGATCGCCACCCTGCTGGGCCTGGCCTTCCGCGTGGTCGATCCGGATGGCCTGCTGCCGGCCGGTTCAAGCACCGGCATCACCTGCGCGCTGATTCCGACCACCCATCCCGGCGTGGTGATCGGCCGCCGCCACTGGCCGCTGAACGCGGTGTTCCAGAACGGTCCGACCAGCGGCGACAACGTCTTCATCCCGATGGAATGGATCATCGGCGGCCCGCGCCAGATCGGCAAGGGCTGGCGCATGCTGATGGAGTGCCTGGCTGCCGGCCGCGCCATTTCGCTGCCTTCGGCCAGCGTCGGCACGGCCAAGCTGGCGGTGCGCGGCACCAGCGCCTATTGCGCGATCCGCCGCCAGTTCAAGACCTCGATCGGCAAGTTCGAAGGCGTGCAGGAGGCGCTGGCCCGCATGGGCGGCAATCTGTACATGATGGACGCGACGCGCAAGCTGTCCGCGCTCGCCGTCGACCTGGGCGAAAAGCCGGCCGTGATCTCGGCCATCGCCAAGTACCACGTCACCGAGCGCGGACGCGCCGTCGTCAACGACGGCATGGACATCCTGGGCGGCAAAGGCATCTGCATGGGACCGAGCAATTTCCTCGCCCGCGCCTACCAGCAGATCCCGATCGCCATCACGGTGGAAGGCGCCAACATCCTCACGCGCTGCCTGATCATCTTCGGCCAGGGCGCGATCCGCTCGCATCCCTACGTGCTGCGGGAGATGCAAGCCACCGCCGATACCGACCATCGCAAGGCGCTGCACGATTTCGACGCCGCCTTCTTCGGCCACATGCGCTTCGTCTGCGCAAACGCCGCGCGCGGGCTGTGGTATGGACTGACCTGCTCCGGCACCGCGCCGGTGCCGGAGCAGGCGGCCGGCGAAATGGCCGGCTACTATCGCGCCATCGGCCGCGTGTCCACCGCGTTCGCGCTGATGACCGACATGTCGATGTTCGTGCTGGGAGGGGAATTGAAGCGCCGCGAGCGCATTTCCGGCCGCCTGGGTGACGCGCTGTCGCAGATGTACCTGGCCAGCGCCACCTTGAAACGCTACGAGGACGACGGCCGGCAGCAAGCCGACGCGCCCTACGTCCACTGGTCGGTGCAGGACGCGCTGCACAAGGCGCAACTGGCGCTGGACGGCGTGCTGGAGAACTTCCCGAACCGCCCCGCCGCCGTGCTGGCGCGCCTGCTGACCTTCCCGTTCGGGCTGCCGTACTCGCCGCCGTCCGATGAACTGGGCAGCGCCGTGGCCAACGCCATGCAAACCGCCGGCGCCGGCCGCGAACGACTGCTGGCAGACGGCTTCCTGGCCGACGACCTGCGCGATCCGGTGGCGTGCGGCGAACTGGCGTTCGGCCTGCTGCCGCAGGTGGAGGCGGTCGAACACCGCCTCAAGCCGGCGGTGCGTGCAGGTCAACTAGAGGGCATGCCACAAAGCCTGCCGGAGATGGAACAATGGGTCATGCGGGCCGCCGCCAAAGGACTGGTGACGCCGGAGGAGCGCCGCGCGCTATCGGACTTCGCGCGCTTCACCGACCTGTCGGTGCACGTGGACGACTTCCCGCAGGACCTCAACGCCGCCGCCGACGCCGACAAGCGCTGGCGCATGGCGGCGAAAGAAACGGCAATCGAAGCCTGATCGCCGGGATCACTTCGCGGCGTTGACTATCCCGGTGACCACGTCCGGATACGCCTGGGTGCCGTTCGAGCGGTTGAACAATCCCGAGGCGTGGTTGCCGGTGAAGCCGCTGTCCCAATACATCGGCACCACACCGCGCTTGAACGCCGCCTGCGTGATGTACTGGTTCCACAGCTTGCGATACTTACCGGTCGGATCGACATTGCTGCGCAAGTTGGCCGAGTACTCGCCCAGGATCACCGGAATACCTTTGTCGATGAAGTTGGTCTTCATCTTCTGGAACTGTGCGTCGGTGAACGACTCGTTGGCCCAGGTTTCGGTGGCCGCCGGATTGGTGGCGCTCGCGCCCCACTGCCAGATGTTGTCGCTCTCGCTCAAGGTGAAGTTGTACGGATCGTAGTAATGCACCTCCATCATCAAGCGGCTGGCCACCGAGTCGGTCGGCATCGTGGCGTTGCAGCCGATGGTGTAGTCGATGTTGGTCAAGTACCCCTGCACCACCAGATGGCGTTGGGTGTTGTTGCCGCCGGTGGCGCGCACCGCGTTGACGAAGGTCTGGAGGAAGCTCTTTTGCACGGTGCAGTTCTCCGCCGTCGGCGCGCTGAATACCCCGTCGATATTGGTCTCGTTGGTGCCGGCGAACAGCAGATAGTCGTCGTAGGTTTTGAAGGTGGTGCCGATTTGCGTCCAGAACTTGTTCAGGCGCGAGTTCACCGCCGCCTGCTGGGCGAACGAAGGCTGCATCCAGCCGCCGTCCCAGTGGACGTTGATGATTACGTACAGACCGGCGTTCCGCGCATAGTCGACAACCTGCTTCACGCGGGCCATCCAGCTGGCGCTGATGTTGTAGTTGGAGTCCGCATACTGGCTCCACGACACCGGAATCCGCACGCTCTTGAAGCCCGCCGCCTTAACGCCGTTGAACAGCGCCTGGTTGGCCTGCGGATTGCCCCAGGCGGTTTCGCCGCCGATGGCCTCCAGCGAGTTACCCAGGTTCCAGCCTGGCGACATCTGCGCCGACAGCTGAAGGCTGGTCAGGTTGCGCACCGCGCCGGAGCGCACCGCCGTCGCCGCGCCGGAACTGTAGCTGCCGCCACTGGTGGTGAACTTGATCCAGTACCAGTAAGGCGTGCCCTGTGCCGGGGTGGCGTCGGTGTAGGTGGTGGCCGATGCCGCCAGGATCGCCAGCCGGCTGCGGCCGTTGGTGTCGCTGTCGGTGTCGCGGTAGACCTGCACGCCGGTGACGGCGCCGCTGACGGTCCAAGTCAGTTTGATATTGTCGGCCGTGCCGGTCGCGGTGAGGCAAACGGTCGCGCCGCCGCCACTACCGCAATTTTGCGCCTGCGCGAGCGGTCCCGCGCCCAGCGCGAGGAGGAACAGCACCATCGATAACAAGGGTTTCATCATGTGACCTTCGTGGTGACGTGGTTAGGACTTCCGACGCGCTGCTGCAAAACCCGTCATCAGCAATCCCGCCGCAAGCAGGACCATACTGCCCGGTTCCGGCACGGGGCTCGGTACGGGGCCGATGGCGGACATCGACAGGTCGTCCATCACGAACCAGCCCTTGTCGCGTGTGATGGTCAACCGGGTCACGTTGGCGAAGCCGGCTTGAACCCAGCTATAGGTGCCGTTGATGGCGATATTGCCGGTGCTGCCTATCAGCTGGTTCGCCGCATCGTAGGCGGTGATGTTGATCCAGGTGGCCTTCGATCCATTGGTCGCGGGCGTGGCGAACCACGCGCCGTCCAGATTGAAGGCGGTGGCGCTGCTGATGCCAAGATTGTTCACGCCGAAGCCGTTGGACACGAATTGCGTGCCCGAATGCGCACCATTGCTGTAGCCATTGACGGCGGTATCGCCCAGGAACCAGCTGCTGGTCCAGGTCAGATCCTCGTATGGATTGTATTTGGAGAGGGTCGACAGCTTGCCGCCGGCGCTCACGTCGTCGAAGTCCACCACGGCGGCTTGCGCCGGCGGCGCCAGCGTCAGGACCGCGCCGGCCAAAAGGTTAGTCAACACGCTGCTCAGTATTTTTTTCATGGTCTCTATCTCTCGTTATTTGCAGGCGTCGCCGGTCACGACGGGAATCGCCTCGCCGCTGACGGTCATCCCGAATTCGGCGGTGTCGCCGGGTTGGATGTTGGTGTTCCAGCTTTGGTTCGGCGTGGCCGTGTAAGTCGGGGGCGTGCCGGTGACCTCGGCGTTCCAGAATCCCTGGACGCTTGAATTGTCGGTGTAAGTCCAGCTTACCGCCCAGCCGTTGACGGCGGTCGAGCGGTTGTTCTTGATGCGGACGGCCGCGTTGTAGCCACCCGACCAGGCGGCGGTGACGACGTAGCTGCATTCGTTGACCGGCTGCGGCGTGACCACCGGCGGACCGGCGGTCACCGGCGTCACCAGCACTTCGCCGCCGGTCGTCGGCGTGCCGTAGGCGATGCCGCGACCGGCGGTGCTCATGTAGATCCGGCCGAAGACGTTCATATCGCCGCTCACCATGCCGCCGTTGGCCAAGCCGCCGTATTGGTGGGCGGCGTCGTTGACACGCACCCACGTCGCGCCGGCGTCGGTCGAGCGCATCATGCCGTGCACGCTGCCCACCGTACCGTGCAGGTAGACGGTCGGATAGCTGGCCTGCGGCGCGGTCTTGCCGAAACCGACAGCGTCGCACTGGTTCACCGTCGCGATCTTGGTGAACGTGGCGCCGGAGTCGGTGGAGCGCGACAGCCCGTTGCCGTTCAGGCAGACCCACAGATCGCCCTCGCGTCCCGGCGCGGGACGAATAAGCTTGGAGCCGCCCGAAGCCAGTGTGCTTTTGAGGGCGAACGAGGCGCCGCCGTCGACGCTGGCCAGCAGCTTGCCATTGTCGTAGGCGTAGAACTTCGTGGGATTGACCGGATCGGCCACCGGGCGCGCGTTGTTCGCCGTGAGCCCTGAAATGGCGGCCCAGCTGGCGCCGAAGTTGGTCGAGCGATAGCTGACGGCCGAATCGGCGGGGCTGTGCAGCAAGGCGAAGCCGTCGGCCGACAGCGCGACGTAGCCTTTGGCGCCGTTGAGCACCGGCGACTTGGTCCAGCTCGAGCCGCTGTTGGTGGTGTAGTACATGTCGTTGCCGACGCGCGTCATGATGCGCGGATCCTGCGCCGCGATGGCCAGGCCGGTGGTGGTGCCGGTCTGCGGCGCATGGCGCACACCGTACTGCGACGGATCGCTGTTGATGAAGCCATCGAAATCGCCGATCACCGAAACCAGCGGCCCGTTCGGGATGCTCTGGAAATCGAACGGCACGGTCTCCTCCAGCCCCGCCACGTCGAAGTTCCAGGTGGTCGTGGTAGCGTCGATGTCGTTCGTCTTGAACAAGCCGTTACCGGAAACCACCCACACTTTCTTGCCGTCGAACGGATCGATTTCGACCGAACCGGCCCAGTGAATCGACGTGTCGGCGATCCAGTTGGCGCCCTTGGGGTCGAGCGCGAAGCCGCGCGCCACCACGTCGGTCCAGGTGCGGCCGGCGTCCCTGGACGTGAAAATGCGGTCGCCGTACTGGTTGGCGCCCTGCTGCATCCACGTGTTGATGGTGGAGACCACCAAGTGTTTTGGATCGTTGCGGTCGATGCTGATGCCGCCGAATGGCCGCGCGAAGCCGGACGGGGTGATGTTGGTCCAGTTGCCGCCCACGGCGTCGTATTCCCATACCTGGCCGTTGTCCATCGGTTCGTCCGTGCCTGGATGCGGGCCGGCGCCGTTGGCGTAGGTGATGTACAGCAGGCCTTCGGGCGACAGCACCGCGCGCTGCGGCATCAGGCCGGTGGGGCCGCCTTCGACCGGCACGAAGGTCTCGCCGGCGTCATAGCTGAAGTACAGGTTCGGTCCCGCCGAATCGAAACGCGACACGCCCACGAACATGCGCTGCGCCAGGCCGCCGTCCACGCTGGTGGGATCGAGCAGCACGAAGCTCACGCCATTGTCGTTCGGCGTACTGGTGACGTCGAAGCCGGGCATGCGGCTCCAGGTGGCACCGGCGTCCGCGCTTTTGAACAAACCGTCGCGGCGCGTGCCCGCGTACAGCACGTTACCCGAGCCGGGATCGACCTGCAGCTTCTCGCCGTTCTGCCGTCCCATGCCGTTGCCGTGGGATTTGAACTGGGTACTGACGTCGGTGACGGTGAAGGTTTTTCCGTAGTCGCTGGAACGCAGCACGGCGGTCTTGCCGCCGCTGAAATAGCTGGTACCAGCCAGCATGTAGACGTTGGCCGCGTTGTGCGGATCGACCGCGAGCGATTCGATGCCCAGCAAGCCCACATCGCTCTGGCCTATCCAATCGGTCATCGACGCCCAGCGCGATTTGCCGGCATCCCAGCGATAGGCGCCGCCGACGTCGGTGCGGACGTAGACGACATCGCGTTCAAGCTTGCTGGGGACGACCCCTGTGACGAAACCGCCGCCGCCGATGGCGACCGAGTCCCAATGATAGTTTTCCGCCGTCGAGACGAGCGGGATCGACAACGCTGCCGCAAGCAGCGCCACAACGGGCTTGATTCTCATTTTTTTGTCTCTCTTGGATTTATAGTTATCGCGCCTCTGGTGCGCGTCCGACCATTCTGCGATCTCGTCAATGCATTCGCAATTACGAAAATCACCAGAGCGCTCAACGAAATTTGGCCGACGAACTGTTACTAGCTTCAGTCATAAATTTGATTAGATCGCGCCAAACGTTGACACTATCAATTGGAATATCGATACTCGTCGCAACGGAAAATCGAAAAAGCCGGGAATGGCGGCGGACTGCGGGGCGGTTTCATTCGTGCTTTGCCGAACTTGCAAGATGCGGTAAAGTCTCAGGGATACCCGCTTTTACAACATCGTCACTAACAACTGGTAAACACATGAATCTTCGTCACATCCTGTTCGTACCTGCCGCAATGGCCGCCGCCGGCGCGGGCTTCGCCGCCGACCGTTTGACCGTCACCGTCACGCACAACCTGGACGCGGCGCGTCCGTCGGAGACGATCACCATCCCCTGGACCGAAGTCAATCGCGTGCTGCCAGGCGCACTGCTGCAGCATATCGAAGTGAAAGACGCCGCCGGCCGCGTGCTGCCTTACCAGGTCACAAATGTCGCCCCGCAGGCCAAGGACCCGAAAAACGTCGGCATCGCGTATGGCGATCTGATTTTCCAGCATAACTTCGCCGCCGGCGAAAAGAAGGCCACCTTCACCGTCGAGAAAATCGAGGCGATGGCGCCGCCCTTCCCTAGCAAGGTCTCGGCCCGCTACATACAGGAACGCCTGGACGATTTCGCTTGGGAGAACGACAAGGTGGCGCACCGCACCTACGGTCCCGCGCTGGCAGCGCCCGCGCCAGAAGGCAGCGGCAAGGAAGTGCTGGTCACCAGCGGCATGGATATCTGGCACAAGCGCGTCGCCTATCCGATCGTCGACCGCTGGTACAACAAGGGCCACGACCATTATCATCATGATGAAGGCGAAGGCATGGACATGTATAACGTCGGCAAGTCGCGCGGCGCGGGCGGTACCGGCATCTGGGACGGTAGCACCCTGTTCACCAGCGTGAACTACGCCAAGTGGAAAGTCATCGCCAACGGCCCGGTGCGCGCCATCTTCGAATTGAGCTACGACGCGTGGGATGCCGCCGGCACCAAGGTTTCCGAAGTCAAGCGCTTCACCGTCGACGCCGGCCATTACTTCGACCAGATCGAAAGCACCTTCACCTTTAACGGTCCGCAGCAGCTGACCGTCGCCGTTGGCCTGAACAAGACGCCGGCCGACAAGGGTCAGGATGCCGTCGTCCAGCCGGCGACCGTGCCGGCGGACCGCGCGATGCTGCAGTGGATCGAGCAGAAGTCGAACGGCGCCTTCGGCACCGCCATCATCGTGCCGACCGCCGACGAAAAGGGCTACGCGGAAGACAAGCTCAATCAACTGATGCTGGCCAAGGTCGTCTCCGGCCAGCCGCTGCGCTACTACGTCGGCTCCGGCTGGACACGTGGCGGCGACTTCGCCACCCGCGAAGACTGGCAGAAGTACGTGGCGGCGCATGCCGCGCGCGTGCGCGCGCCGGTCAGCGTCACGCTGGGCGCAAGCAAATAGTCAGATAAGCTATGCCGTTTAAACCGGGCACTCCTTCCCTGCCGGTGGCAAGCCGTCTCTCCTCGGCGAAGCTGCTGGCAGGGTTTTCTATTCTGGCGTTGGCCGCCTCCGGCCCTGCCCATGCGGCTGCGGTGGCCGCAAGCACCGACACCTGGCGGTTGGCTTTCGGCGGCGGCAAGCCTCCTGCCGGCTACACCGCCGTACAACCGGGTATGGGCTACGACGAAAAGCGCGGCTTCGGTTTCGAGCCGGGCGCCGTGGTGCGCAACGCGCCGGCGGGTTCCGGTCACCTTGCCGCCGACAAGCCCTTCTTCTTTTCCGTCGATCTGCCCGAAGGGAACTACAACGTCACCATCACCTTCGGCGGTGGCGACACCGCGTCGAACACCACGGTGAAATCGGAACTGCGCCGGCTGATGGTGGAAAACGTATCGACCGCGCCGGGCGCCACGGTCAAACGCACTTTCACCGTCAACGTCCGCACGCCCCGCATTCCGGCACGCGCCGGTATCGCCGCCGGCGGCGTCCAGCTGAAGGCGCCGCGCGAAACGGTGCAGGAAGCCTGGAGCTGGGACCCGCGCCTGACATTGGAGATCAACGGCGGGAACCCGGCCATCAGCGCCATCGAAATCGTCCCCGTCAAAACTCCGACCTTGTTCCTGCTAGGCGACTCCACCGTTTGCGATCAGCCGGCCGAGCCTTATAGCAGCTGGGGACAAATGCTGCCGCGCTTTCTCAAGACTGGCATCGCGGTCGCCAACCACGCCGAATCGGGCGAGACATACCGCGATTCGCTGGCGCGTCGCCGGCTGGACAAGGTCGTCAGCGCCATGCGGCCAGGCGACACGGTCCTGATGCAGTTCGGTCACAACGACCAGAAGCAGATCAAGGAGAACAAGGGCGGACCTTTCACCACCTACAAGGACGAGATCCGCGCCCACGTCGACGCCATCCGCGCGCACGGCGGCGTCCCGGTCATCGTATCGTCGATGGAACGCCGTAACTTCGACGCGGCCGGCAAGGTCGTGCCGTCGTTGCGGGAATACGCCGACGCCGCGCGCGAATCCGCGAAAGAGCTGGGCGTCGCCTTCATCGACCTCAATGCGATGAGCAAACCGTTCTACGAGGCGCTGGGTCCCGAACTGTCGAAGAAAGCCTTCGCCGAGCCGGAGCCGGGCCGCATCGACAACACGCACCACAACAACTACGGCGGTTACGAGTTGGCACAGGCCGTTTTGACCGGCATGCGTCGGAGCGGCCTGCCGGTCGCCGCCTTCATCGCCGAAGGCTATGGCAATTTCGATCCGTCCCATCCCGACCCGGTGGCCTCGTTCGCGGTCCCGGCCAGTCCCACCTTCACCAACGAACGCCCGCTGGGCGACGAGGCAAACCAATAACATGAAGATCACGCGGCAACTGGCCGTTGGCTTAACGCTGGCGATGGCCAGCTTCGCGTCGCAGGGGGCCGACGCCTACGTCTTCGCCTACTTCACCGGCAACGGCGAGGATGGCCTGCATTTCGCCGGCAGCGCGGACGGCTACAAATGGGACAAATTGGGCGGCGGCCGCAGCTTTCTGGCGCCGAAGGTCGGCAACTCCAGATTAATGCGCGACCCCTGCATCGTGCGCGGCCCGGACGGCACCTATCACATGGTCTGGACGTCGGGCTGGAACGAGAACAACATCGGCTACGCGTCCTCCAGGGACTTGGTCAACTGGTCGCCGCAGCAGCAGGTGCCGGTGATGGCGCACGAACCGGGCTCGCTGAACGCCTGGGCGCCGGAGATCGTCTACGACGACAAGCGCGGCGAGTTCCTGATCTTCTGGGCGTCGACGATACCTGGGCGCTTCCCGGCCACCGACGGTTCGTCGGAGGAAAAATACAATCATCGCATGTACTATACGACGACGCGCGACTTCGTCACCTACGCGCCGACGAAGCTGTATTACGATCCGGGCTTCAGCGTGATCGACGCCAGCTTCGTGCGCGCCGACGGCAAGAACTACCTGATGGTCAAGGATGAAACGCGCAACCCGCCGAAGAAGTATCTGCAGATAGCGGCCGCGCCGGATTTGCGCGGGCCGTTCGGCAAACTCGGCGCACCGATCACGCCACCGGGATTGTGGGTGGAAGGTCCGACCGCGCTGCAGATCGGCCAGGACGTGATCCTCTACTACGATGCCTACACCACCAGGCATTACGGCGCCATGCGCTCGCGCGACATGGTGAAATGGGAGGATGTCACGGCGAAGATGCAATTCCCCGATGAAGGCACGCCATTGCGGCTGCGCCATGGCACGGTGATCGCCGTGCCGGAAGAAGTGCTCGTCAAGTTAAATTCGGAAGCACGTTAATGCACGCGTCCCGGTGCCGCATGCATGGCCGATTACGGCGTTCCGCCTAATCCGCCCTACGTGGAACACGGGAATACGGCAGCCGCCGCGCATTCGCGGAGACACGTAGGGCGGATTAGCGAAGCGTAATCGGCCATGCATGCGCCGCTGACGGCGTATGCCCTGGCCGATTATGACGTTGCGCCTAACCCGGGTTATTTCACCAACAACTGCAACGAACTATCGTTGATCTCGAACTTGTGCGTCTTCAGCATCGTGATCACTTCGGCCCCGGCCAGCAGCACCGGTCCATATCCATGCGCCGCGTACACGTTCACCGGACGATAGGCATAGAACGCCGGATCGAATCCCATCCCCGTCCCGACGCAAACCCCTTCCACCTGCCCCTTCGCATTCACCTTGGTCGCCACCGCGTTCCAGGCCAGCATGACAGCCGGCGCATACGCCATCTTGTCGATGTACCCCTTGTTGATCGCCCGCGCCATCGAGTACGCATAGATCGCCGTGGCCGACGTCTCCAGATACGTATCGTTCCGGTCCAGCAGCTGATGCCACAAACCCGTGCCATCCTGATACGACGCCAATCCCTTCACATGCGCGCGCAACTGCTTCAACACCATCGGATACCCCGGATGGCTCTTCGGCAGCACATCGAGCAGCTCCACCAGCGTCATCACCGCCCAGCCATTCGCGCGGGCCCAATGGAATTCAGGATGCACCTCCATGCTCTGCACCCAACCGTGCATGTAAATGCCCTTCTGCTCATTGAACATCCGCTTGGAGAACTGCTCCACCTGTTTGACCGCGTCGTCGTAGTAGCTGGCGTCGCCGGTCAGCTTGCCCAGCTGCGCCAGCGCCGGCACGGCCATGAACAGGTCGTCCAGCCACAGCGTATCGACCTGCGGACGCACGCGGCCCAGGGTTCCGTCCTTCAGCCGATGCTCCTTGGTGCGGATGAAGGAGATGCAGCTGTCCAGCAGCGGCTTCACGTCGGCCTGTAAACCCTCCTGCTTGGCCTTGACGATCGCCGCGCACACCGCGCCGATGTCGTCCAGCGCATGGGGCTCCAGCATGCCGCGCACCGGCGATTTGCTTTGCGGGTTGGACTTCATGCGCGCCAGCGTGGCCGGCGCCATATTGGCCAGCAGCGTCAAACGCTTGTTCACATACTCCTTGTAACGCTTGTCGCCGGTGGCGCCGCCGGCCGCCAGCATGCCGGCGTATGTCACGCCCCACTCGTAGCTGGTCAGGCGGAAATCGCCCGGCGCCAGCACGGTGTCGTCATCCATCTGGCTGAAATTGGTGATCTCTTTTTTGGTCTTGGCGTTGATCGCCTGCGCCGGGGTGGCGGCGTCAAGATACGTGAACACCCGGTTCAGCACCTTGCTGACATCGTCGATCGACGGATTGCCGTAGGGGGTGGGATAGTCGGCCTTCATCAGGTGCAGCGGCGCCGTCATGTCGTTGGCCGGCTTGGTCTCGGCCCACGCCTGGCATGCCAGCGGCAGCAGCATGGCGGCGATGGCGGTTTTTTTCAGTAAAAGCTTAACTTTCATATGATGTGTCTCGTTGTTGTTAGTGTTTTAGATAAGCTGCCAGCGGATTGCCTGGCAAGGTTTTGAAGGCATCGACCACACGCGCCGCATTGAACTGCGCGCCCGCTTCATTGGTGTGCGTGCGGGCGTCGGAAAAGTAGCCGTTGACGGCACCGGCGCCGGCCTTACGGTAAGCGTCGCTGACGACCATCGTCAGGTCGGCGAACAGCGCGCCGCCTTTGCGCGCCACTTCCTCGTCCCACTGCGCGAAGTTTGCGAAGTCGCGGCCCTGCTCCCACACGTCGCGGTGCGGCACCGGCGACAGCAGGATCACGGTGGCGCCCTTGGCTTTGGCGTCGGCGACATAGCGCGCCATGTACCAGCCGAAGGTATGCACTTGCTCCTTGCTGCCGTCCGGCCGCGTATCCTCGGCCGTCTCGGGCCCGGTGCCTGGCGCCGAACCCCGATTTTTGCCGGCCGGATCGCCGATGCGGGCGCCGTCGTTGTGGCCGAACTGGATCGCGACGAAGTCGCCGGCCTTCAGTTGCGCCAGCACCTTGTCCCAGCGGCCCTCGGTAAGGAAGGTTCGGCTGCTGCGGCCACCGATCGCGTGGTTGACGACATTGATCTTATCGGTGTCGAAGTGCGGCGTAATGCGCTCGCCCCAACCGATCGCGCCATTCGCTCCGCCGCTTTTGACGGTCGAATCGCCGACCAGGAATAGACTGGGCAACGAGGGATCGCGCGGCTTCTCACCCGCGACCTTGCCGGCATCGACCACCGGACGGTCATCCTCGGCGGCGGGAACGGCCTGGCCGGCCGCGTTCAGCGCCGTCATCACGACGGGCGTGCGCAAGGCTTTGAGGCCGGCGACCACCGCGCGGGCATTCAATTCGGCGCCGGCCAGATTGGTGTGGGTCTGCTCGTCCGGCGTCACCACCGGGAACATCTTCATCACTTCGTCGCGGCCCATCGCGTCGTATTGGCGCGCGATGATGCCATTGAGGTCGATGAAACCGACCTTCTGCTGGCGCGCCACCTGTTCGGCCCAGCCGGCGTATTCGTTCTGGCTGCGCCGTATCTTGCCATCCGCGCCCCAGCTTTTACGTGGTATCGGCGAGCAGATGACCGCCGTGGCGCCGCGCGCCTTGATATCGGCCACGAAGGTTCGCAGATACCACCCGTAGCTGTGCACCACTTCGCGCTCCCCGGTCATCAGGTTATCGATTTCCTCAACCTCGTCGCCGATACCCTTGATGGTGCCCCGCGCACGGACGTTGTCGTTGACGGGCCCCGCGTCGTTGTGGCCGAACTGGATCAGCACCACGTCGCCCGCCTTGACGAAGGCGAGGCTGCGCTGCCAGTGCCTGGTGGTCAGATAAGTGCGGCTGCTCAGGCCACCGATGGCGCGGTTGACCACGTTGATTTTGGCCGGGTCGAACATCGCGGCGAGCGGATTGCCCCATCCCCACTGGCCGGCCGCGCCTTTGCCCTGGCCGTCATCCTTGCCGTTGCGGACCGTCGAATCGCCGATCAATATCAGCGAAGGCAGATTCGGATTCGCCGGTTCCGGCAGCACCACCTGCGCGTTGCGCGGATCGGTGTTGACGGCCGGCGGTGGCGTCTGCGCTGGCGCCGTCGACGAAGCCACCACTGCTGCGGCGCAGCACAATTTAAGGATGCAAGCAAGGTATCTGTTCATGGCGCCAATTCTATGCGAGGATTTTTCGGGGCTTGTACTTTGAGCTTAAAGAATCAGAAAAATGAGCAATGTCCGCACCGGTATGAGCAGACAATCGTAACCTTTCAACCCGTTTTGAGCTATCGATGATTATCAAGATCCTGATTTGCGCAGCCCTGATCCTCTCCAGTAGCGCCCACGCGCAGATCGGCACGCGGTTTCCGTCCGAGCGCAAGGTGGTCAAGGACCCGGTCACCGGCACCATGCTGACCTTCCTGACCAGTAAGCCAAACGGCGACTCCAAGATCTATCCCACCCATCCGCAATGGACGTCGGACGGCAAGTGGCTGGTGTTCCGTTCCGCGCGGGTCAAGGGCGAGGCCATGGCCGTCAACGAGGAAACCGGCGAGCTGGTACAGGTCACGGAAGGCGGCTATGTCGGCATGTTGAACCTGGCGCGCAAGTCGATGAAGCTCTACTTCATGCGCAAGGACGGCGATGCCAAACGCCTGCAGTTCGTCGAAGTGGATCTGGCGGCACTGCTGGCGGACAGCAAGGCCGGAAAGCTCAAATCGGCCGACGCCTACCAGCGTATCTGCGGCACCACCGCGCCGGAGCTGGAGGCCGGCGGCGACATGGCGCTGGACGCGGACGAGGAATGGGCCTACTTCCGCACCGGTCCGACCGAGGCTGCAAAGCACCTGGCGCCGGGCGTGAAGATCGAGAAGGCCTTCGGCCCGCGCAACATGGGAGCGGGTCCGAACGGGATCTCGCGCATGAATGTGCGCACCGGGGAGGTTAAACATGTGGTGTCCGTGCCTTTCCAGATCGGTCATATCCAGGCGAACCTGTGGAATCCGGGCGAGATCGTCTTCTGCTGGGAGACCGGGGGCAAGTCGCCGCAACGCACCTGGACGGTGAAGGCCGACGGCACCGGCCTGCGCCCGCTCTACCCGGAGGCGCCATATGAATGGGTGACGCACGAGGCGGTGATTTCGAAGGATGAAGTGGCGATGGCGATCATGGGGCACCGGCCCATCGCCGAAGGCGGCGGCGGGGTTGGCGCACCGGCGACCGGGGTTCAGGGCGCGAATCCCGGCCAGGACGAGGGCTGGGGCATCACCGGCACGCGGGAGAAGCCGAGCGGGCTGGCGATCGTCAACCTGCGCACCCGCGAGATGACGATCGCGGGCCAGACGCCTTCCGGCAGCGGATTGTGGCATGTGCATGGATCGTCGGATGGACGCTGGGCGGTGGGCGATGATTTCAGCCGCAGCGTATACCTGATCGACCGCAAGACGCGCGAGATGGTGATGCTGACGACCGGGCATAAAACCACGGCGGCCGACCATCCCCACCCGACGTTCAACGCCGATGGCACGCGCATCCAGATTCAATCGGCGATGCTGTCGGAGGATGGCCGCAGCATGAATATCTGCATCGTGCCGGTGCCTGAGGCGTGGCTCAAACGTTAGTGGCGGCTCAATCCAGCTCCACCAGCTCCACGCGGCGCAATTCATACGGCGCCCCCTCCAACTGGAAACCGATGCGCCCGGACGCCGGCTCGCTTCGCGTAACGCTGTTCTGATGGACGCCATTGATCGTGACCTCAACCTTGCCATCGCGGCTGATGATATCGCAGACGTTCCACTCCCCGGCGGCCAGCTCGCTATCCGGCGCCGTATGCGCCTTGATACGCGGCTCGGCGCCATGAGCGGATGTCAGCGGTTCCGCAAAGCTTGCGCCGGCCATCGGCAGCAGATCGCCCACGTTCCCGCGCTTGGTCTGCACCTGAAGACTGAGCGGCCACACCCGATCCATCGGCCCCTCGCTGATATGCACCAGGATGCCGCCATTGCCCGGCTTTCCGCTCCAGCGCCACTCCACATGCAGCTTGTAATCGCGGTAGCTGTTCAGCGTCGCCAGAAAACCCGACGGCTGCCCGGCAGAAGCGACCACGCCGCCCGGCAGCATGCGGAACACGCTGTCGATGCTGGCGGCCGGCGACGTATTCAACTCCCAGCCGCTGAAATCGCGGCCGTTGAACAAATCCACCGCGCCCGCCGACTGCGCGGAAAAAAACAGCAAGGCGGCGCATGCCATCCGATTCATCATCTAATACTCTCTTCACTATGAAAAAAACACTGATTACCCTGATCCTCGGCGTCAGCGCCAGCCTGGCCGGCGCCGCCCCCACCGTCATCCAGCTATGGCCCGAGGGCGTGCCCGGCATCAAAACCGACATCGGCCCCGAAAAAATCGGCGGCGGCTATAACTCCAACGTCAGCGAGCCGACACTCACCATGGTCGGTCCCGCCGTCGACAGGCCAAACGGCACCGCCGTCATCATCTGTCCCGGCGGCGGCTACGTGCGCATGTCCACCGCGCGCGAAGGGGATCAATACGCCAACTGGCTCAGTACCCTGGGCGTGACCAGCTTCGTGCTCAAGTATCGCATGCAGGAATACGGCCACCCCGCCCCGCTGCAGGACGTGCTGCGCGCGGTCCGCATGCTGCGCTCGCGCGCCGCCGAATTCAACATCAATCTGGCGCGCATAGGCGTCATGGGCAGTTCGGCCGGCGGCCACCTGGCGGCCAGCGCCGGCACCCTGTTCGACAATCCCGCCGGCCGCACCGGCGCCGCCATGGACACCGTCAGCGCCCGTCCGGACTTCCTGATGCTGATCTATCCCGTCATCTCGATGCAGGAGCCGGCCGTCCATGCCGGCTCGCGCAAAGCGCTGCTGGGTGCCGCGCCATCGCCCGAAACGCTTCAGTTGATGTCTTTGGAAAAGCAGGTCACCGCCGCCACGCCGCCCACGCTGTTGATTCACACGCAGGCCGATCAAGCCGTCCCGGTCGAGAACAGCATCCTGTTCTACCAGGCGCTGACCAAGGCAAAAGTACCGGCCGAGATGTACCTGTTCGAGCACGGTGGCCACGGCATGGGTATGCGCGACGGCCTGGGCACCTCGTCGCTGTGGCCGCGCCGCGCGGAGGAATGGCTGCGCGATCGCGGCCTGCTCACTCAGGCGAAATAGAACATCGGCTGCAGCGGCCATTCGCGGGGCCGGTTGCCCGGCTCCACCTCCATCAGGTCCGCCATGTAGTCCCACCAGCGCTTCATCACCGGCTGGCCCGGCAAGGCCTCGATATTGTTGTCCGGCGCCAGCTTGAGGACCGCGAACAGGTGCAGCGTTTCCTCGTCGAGGAAGATGGAATAGTCGTAGATGCCTGCTTCCTTCAGCGCCGCCGCCAGGTCGGGCCACAGCACATCGTGGCGGCGCTTGTATTCATCGACAGTGCCCGGTTTGAGTTTCATGCGGAACGCGCGTGTGATCATGGTTTGCCTCCGTTGGCCATTTTTTTCAGTTCGGCGGCGGCCAGCAGGTAGCCGCCGACGCCATAGTTAAAGCTGGACGCGGGCCGGTAGAACGCCGGCTCCGCGCCAGTCTGCTGGATACCGCCAAGACGGCCGTCCGCGTAGACGTGTTTGAGGATGCCGGCCCACGCCCGTTCGATCACGGGCCGGTAGATTTTAGCGTCCAGATAACCCTTGTTGATGCCATAGGCCATGCCGTACACGAACAGCGCGGAACCGGAGATCTCCGGCAGCGGGTAGCTGGCCGGATCGAGCAGCCCCGCGTGCCACAAGCCGTCATCGCCCTGCAAGCTGGCGATACGGGCCGACATGTCGCGCAACTGCCGCACGTAAAACTGCTTTTGCGGATCGTTCTCCGGAATGTAGTCCAGCGTGCGCGCCAGCCCGCCGAGCACCCAGCCTTCTCCACGCGACCAGAAGATCTTCTTGCCATTCGGCTCGCGCTTGGCGACGTAACTGGCGTCGCGCGCGTATAAATGCTCTTCCTTGTCGTATAGCAGATCGTAAGTCTTGCGCCATTGCTCGTGCACATAGTCGAGATATTTACGCTCGCCGGTGGCCTTGTACATCTTCACCCACACCGGTGGCGCCATGAAAAGCGCGTCGCACCACCACCAGGGCAGCCGATCGTCGCCCGGTTTCAGCGTCTTCAGGTTGATCAGGGTGTCGAGCTCCGTTTTGGTCGGGCCGAGGCGCGCCGACGACGGATCGCGCTCGTACAGTTCCAGATAGGTTTGCGCGACGCTGATATCGTCCGCGTTGGGATACGGCGTGCGCAGCTTCCATTCGAACCGATTGGCCATGGCGAACATGGCATCGCGATATTTCGGGTCGCCGGTCGCGTCCGAGGCGGCCATGAAACCGGTGAACAGCACACTGGAGGTCCAGATCCGGTCCAGGTGAGGCAAGGTGCGCGCCAGCTGCCAGTCGGCCACCTTGCGCAGCGCCTCGTCGATGGCGGCCGACTGCAATGCCGGCGAGAGGTCGGTGGCCATCGGCCCGCCGTCCGCCGGCGCGTCGCCGAAGTGGCGGCCGGTGTCCTTGTCGATGATGGCCTGCATGGCGGGCGTCGGCAGCGGATACTGTTGCGTGTTCGTCCCCGCACAACCGCCGACCAGGCCAAGGACCGCCAGAACCAAATAGGATGTCTTCATCAAGTCTTGTCCTGTTCCTCGAAACTCTTCTTCGATGGATCTTCCTTGGGCGGTCGCGCCTTGACGACCACGCTGCCCGGGGGCAGACCACGCACCGCCGCCGCGTCCTCGATGGCGACCGGCGCTTTCAGGCGCAGTTTTACGTCGGTGAATTGCCAGGCCTTGGCGTCGTAGATGTATCCGCCCTTCTCCGCTTCAATGTCCAGATTGGCGAGGCTGAAGCGGTCCAACGGCACTTCCTTGTAACCGTCGACTTCGAAAGCCGTGGTGGCGCCGGTCGCCTTGATGTTCCAGATACGGACGTCGTGGAAGTGCGCGATGCCCTTCTCCCTCGGCACCGGCGTGGCCAGCACCTTCCAGTATGGCGGATAGTCCTTGATCTCCTTCGGGATCTCGGCGTAGCTGTAGCTTGGATTCCAGTTCATCGTGATGCGGATGACGACGGGCGTACCCTTCATCGTGAAATCGTGCAGACGCAGGTTTTCGCCGAAACCGCCCCTCGTGTGCGCCGATTTGAACAGTATGCCGACGGGGACCTTGTCCAGCACCGTGATGTTGTAGGCCTCGATGTTACGGAAACCGCCAGCCGTCTCGCTGCCGAATGTGACTCCGGCGGCGCCGTCGCGCACAATGGAGTCGCGGATGACAACATCCTCCGTCGGGCGGGCCACGCGCTGGCCGTCGGAATCGCGGCCGGCCTTCAGGCACAACGCGTCGTCGTTGACGGCGATGTCGGCGTTCTGCACCAGGATCTTCTTCGACGAATCGATATCGATACCGTCGGTCGACGGTCCGCGTCCACCCTCGTTGTTGCGGATGACGACACCATCGACGGTGATATCGGTCGAGTAGCAGATGTGCAGCGTCCAGAAACCCGAACGGCGCAACAGCAGGCCGCCACCGACCTTCACCTGCGACGAATTGAATACCTGGAGCAGGCGCGGACGCCGGGCATCGTAGTCGGACGCCCAGCGCAGGCCGCGTGGTTCGTAGGTCTTGCGCAGGGTCCAGTAACTGTCCCAAAAGACCTTGCCGTCGCCATCGATGGTTCCCTGGCCGGTGATCGCGGCGTTCTTTTGCTCGTAGACGTTGACCAGGGCCGCCGGCCAGCTCATTTCGATACCGGCGATCCGGGTCGGCATGATGGGGTAGTCCTCGATCCGCTGCGAGCCGAGGATGGTCACACCCTTGTCGACTTGCAGCGTGACGCCGGTTTTGACGAAGATCGATCCGCTCAGGTAAGTGCCGGGACTGAGCACCACCGTGCCGCCATCCTTGGCGGCGTCGTCGATGGCCGCCTGAATCGCCTTGGTGTCGAGGGTCACGCCGTCGCCCTTGGCGCCGTAGCTGCCGGCGTTGTAGGTTTTGGCGCCGGCCGTGGCCATGCCCAGGGCAAGGATCGCCGTCGCGGCGAGGCGTATCCACTTCGTTATCTTCATATTGGTTCTCACTCCTTAGGTTGCGTCAGCAGCCGCACGGGGCCGAGCATGCCGGACGGTGTCGGGACGATCAGATGCGTATCCTGCGGCACGAAGCGCTGGCCATAGCGCGCCGACAGCAGCCGGTAATCCGGACGTTCCTGGCCCGCCAGGGCGTTGATCGACAGATTGGCGACCTTGACTTCGATCTTGTTGACGCCCGCGCGCAGTTGGCTGGTGACGTCCAGCTCATAGGGTGGATGCCATACCGAGCCGGCACGCCGGCCGTTGACGAAGACCTCCGCCGCCTCGCGGATCGGACTCTCCATCATTGCACGCATGCCGGCAGGGACCTTGGGCGTGCTGTCCAACGGCGTACCTTTGCCGAAATCCAGGCGGATGGCGGCGCCCCTCAGTTGCGACGCTGTGAGTTCCACATCCTTGCTATAGACGGCGATGCCCGAGAAAAAGCGCCTGGATGGGTCATCGGTCCAGGAGCGCGGTTGTGCCACCGACTGCGGTTGCTCACCGGGGAACCGCACTTGCCAGTCGCGGGCAATGTCCGCGAGAACAGTCGATGGCTTGGGCATCGCCACCGGGCCGGCGGCATCACCGTCGCTCAAGACCAGAATCCGTGATTCGTATGGCGCCAGAACCAGCTCCAGCGCCGGCGTCACCTTGGCCGCGCTGGCCGTGCCGTCATGCGGGTTCCACCACGATGCGGATGTGCGCGCGGACCGCAACTTTGCCGTGGTACGAACTTCCCGGTTGCTGGTATTGGCGATGAAATAGATATCGCCGTCCGCCAATTTGCGGCGGATAAAACCGACATCCCCAGACTGCGACGCCAGCTTCAGGTCCGGCGCCAGCGCCTTGGCGAGCGCCGTGCCGACCGCCGCGTCGTCCGCCACCAGCGTCACGCCAGCCTTGCCTTGCAAGGCCTTGGAGGTCGCGACCACCTGCGACGTGATCCGCCGCGCATCGGCGAAGCCGGGCGCCATCGACGGCAACGCGCCGACGGCAATGATCTTGCCGCCGCCACGAACGTAGTCCGCCAGCTTGGCCATCACCTCCGGCGACAGGCGCGTCACACGCGGCATCACCAGCACCGGATGGCTGACGCCCAGCGCCAGGATCGATTCCGCATCCACGTAGTCCAGATTGTGGCCGGCATCGAGTATCTGTTCGGTTAATTCCGGCGTGACGTGTTTGTGCATCTCCGCCGACAGCGAGACTTTACCCGGTGTCATCGCCGCGTAGACGTCGTCGTTCGGCAGCAGCACGGCGACGTCGTTGGCGGGCCGTCCCTGGCGTAGCAGATAGCTGGTGCGGCTCAGGTACGCCGTCACATCGGGCATAACGTTCCACCACGGCTGGTGATCGTTGAAGACGGCGGCCGCATAGAACGCGTAGCCCGGCTCCGGCGACCCGGGTGGCGTGTACGGCCAGCCATGGCCGACGAACAGGTTCACGCCCTGCAGCAGCATGCGGTCGGCTTCCGCCTTCATATCCAGCGGCGTGGCGCTGAAGGCTGGAGAATGCAGCCAGGTCCAGGTCTCGGCCGAGATCACCGGCTTGTTGTACAAGTGCCCCGCCGATGTTGCCAGCCTGGTGAAGGAGAAGGTGCGGAACTGCGGTCCCTCGCCTTCCGGCAGCGCCACCAGGCGGTTGCTCGACATGGATACGGCGGGTTCGCCATAGGTCTGGGAGCGGAATTGCGTCTTGTGCGCCTTCGCCCAGTCGTTGACCGGTGTCAGATAGCGTTCGTTGACCAATTCCGTTTGCGTTTGTACCCAGTCGTGACGCAGCGCGCCCGCATCCGGCCCGGCGCCGCTGTAAATCGCCGGCAGATGCGGCTTGAGATCATAGCCGCGCCGGCGCTGGAACTCTTCGAGGAAATCGTCGGTCCAGTCGGTGCCGTAGACCTCCAGGCTGTCCGAGAACACCGCGTACGGCGGCTGGTCGCCAAACGCCTTGAGCAGCGGTTCGGCGACGGTACTCAGATGGTGATCGATGGCCTTGCGGCTCAGATGATCCAGCACGAAGCCTTCCGCGCCCAGTGCGGCGCGCTTGACTTGCTGGCCCGTGCGGCTGGCGATGTAGAACACCATCACGCGCGCATCGGCCACGGGGGCAACCACCGCGCGTCCCGGTCCGGCAGCCGCGGGCGGCTCCGTCAACTTCAGCGCGGCGGCGTCATACTTCTTGGTGTTGCCCACGCCGACGAAGGTGGCCAGCAGCTTCTCGCCGCTCATGAGGGCCGGCAGCGTGACGCTGGCCGCGCCGGGAGCGACTTCCGCGACGGCGACACGCAAGCGTCCCGCCGATTCCGTGACCGGCACATTGGGGCCGCCGTACGGCCAGCCGCTGGCCAACGTCATATCGACACGCATGCCTTCGGTCCGCGCTTTGCGGTTGACGAAGCTGACCGAATCGAGGAAATCGGCCGACAAATAGGGAACGTTGCGAATGCCGCGCGCCGGGTCGTCCAGCTCCATCGGGTAGACCGGCTGGATCTCGACGCCGCCGAAACCGCCGGCCTTCATGGCCAGCAGTTCGCGCTCAAGCTCCGATTGGACGACGGCCGGGCCGAACCACCACCACCGCACCATGGGACGTGCATCCGCCGGCGGATTGGCCAGGTGGCGGGCGACGTCCGCGAGCCGGTCCGACGGCACCGGCCCGGGCGCGCCGCCCTGCGCCGCAGCCACCCCGGCGCCGGCGCACAGCAAGGCCAGCGCCGACGCCAGCGAACGGCAGACCGCCCTTGCGGAGGGCGTCGCCGGGCGGCGCTGATCGCGCGGCCCCTTGATTGTCGGGGCCACCGCTTAGACGATACCGCTGCTGCTGGCACCCGCCTTGGCAGGCCGGCGCTCCGCCGCCTGACTGCGATATCCGCTGGACCGATAGAACGCCACCGGATCGATGGCGCCGCCGGAGCGCAGACGCGCCATCGCCAGGATCGCGCTGACGTCGGTGCGGTATGCGTGTTTGAGCGTTTGCGCTGACTGCAGCGCGTCATTGGCCTCCTGGTACTGGCGCAGGGCCGCGCGGTCCACCAGGTTGGCCTGGACGAAAGCGCGCTGCACTTCGACGGCGCTGTTCATCAGGCTTTCGATCGGATCGGTCACGTTATGCGACTGGTCCAGCATATAGGCCGGCGCGAACGAGGCGCCTTCGCGTTCGGCGGCATCGGCCAGCTCGTTGAAGACCAGGAACAGCTGGAACGGATTGATGCTGCCCGAATCGAGGTCGTCGTCGCCGTATTTGCTGTCGTTGAAGTGGAAGCCACCCAGCTTGCCGAACTGCGCCAGCCGCGCGACGATCATCTCGATGTTGGTGTTCGGCGCGTGGTGGCCCAGATCGACCAGGCATTTCGCCTTCTCGCCCAGCGTCTGCGCGCAGGCGAAGCTGGTGCCCCAGTCGGCGATGGTGGTGGCGTAGAACGCCGGCTCGAACAGCTTATGCTCGATGAACATGTTCCAGTCGGCCGGCAGCGCGGCGTAGATTCCGCGCGCGCTGTCCAGATACCGCTCCAGCGCACCGCGCAGATTGTGCTGGCCCGGGAAGTTGGCGCCGTCGCCCACCCACACTGTCAACGCCTTCGATCCCAGCGCCCGGCCCAACTCGATACATTCGATATTATGCTCGACCGCCTGGGCGCGCGTGGCGGCGCTGTGGGCCGTCATGCTGCCGTATTTGTAGGTATGCTCCTGGCCCACCTGGTCCTGGAAGGTGTTGGAGTTGACGGCGTCGAAGTACAGGCCATGGCTCTCGGCCTGCTGGCGCAGCGCCGACGGGTCCGAGGTTTTATCCCATGGGAAGTGCAGAGACACGCCGGGCGTTGCACAGGTCAATTGGTGGATGACCGCGCAGTCCTCCAGCTTTTCGACCACATTGCGCGGCTCGCCCTTGCCCGGAAAACGGGCGAAGCGCGTGCCGCCGGTGCCGGCGCCCCAACTTGGCAAGGCCACGGCGAACTTCTGCGCTTGCGCGGTCAGCTTTTCGATGTCCTGGCCACGGCGTGCCAGCATGCCGCCCAGCGCCGCGTAGTCCTCGTCCAGATTGGCGCGCAGCTTGGCGTTGTGTTCGGCCACGCGGCCGCTGTCGATGATGCTCATAAGGTCTCCTTCGTTATTTTTATAGTGTGTGGCTCAGCGCGTGAACGCAGCGGCGTTGCCGGCATCGACGTTGAGGATGTTACCAGTGCTCTTGCCGGCTTTGTCGCTCGCCAGGAAGTACACCGCCTCGGCGATATCCTCCGGCAGGACGCTCAGTTTCAGCATGCTGCGGTCGCGGTAGAACTTCTCGACGTCGTCGGCCTCGATTTTATTCGACTGGGCGCGTTCCTGCTTCCACTTTCCGTCCCAGATGCGCGAACCGCGGATAACCGCGTCCGGATTGACGACGTTGACGCGGATGCCGTGCGGCGCGCCTTCCAGCGCGATGCAGCGCGCCAGGTGGATCTCCGCAGCCTTGGCGGTGCAGTAGGCGGAAGCGCCGGCCGATGCCACCAGGCCGTTTTTGCTGGCGACGAAGACCATGCTGCCACCGAGTCCCTGCTGCTTCATGATGCGGAAGGCGGCGCGGCTGGCCAGGAAATAGCCGGTGACCAGGATGTCCTGGTTGCGCTGCCAGATTTCCAGGGTGGTGTCTTCCAGCGGCGCCGACGAGGCGATGCCTGCGTTGGAGATCAGCAGGTCGACGCCGCCGAAACGCAGCGCGGCCGCCTGCAGCACGCTTTCCACCGCTTCTTCGCTGGTGATGTTGGCGACGATGCTGCCCACGCTGTCCTTGCCGGCCGACTTCACCAGATCGGCGTGCGCCTGCGACAGCGCTTCCGGATCGATATCGGTCAACATCACGCAAGCGCCTTCCTGCAGCAGCTGCCTGGCGACCGCCTGGCCGATGCCGCCGGCGCCGCCGGTGACCAGCGCGATGCGGCCGGCCAGGCTTTTCGGCTTGGGCATGCGCTGCAGCTTCGCTTCTTCCAGCAGCCAGTATTCGATGTCGAAGGCTTCCTGCTCCGGCAGGCCCACATAGGTATCGACACCGTTCGCGCCGCGCATCACATTGATCGCGTTGACATAGAACTCGCCGGCGATGCGCGCGGTGGCCTTGTCCTTGGCGAACGACAGCATGCCCACACCCGGAATCAGGTAGATGATCGGATTGGCGTCGCGCACGGCCGGGCTGTTATCGTGCTTGCAGCGCTCGTAGTAGGCCACGTAGCCGGCGCGGTATTCCTCCAGCGCCTGATCGAGGCCGGCGACCAGCTTGTCGAAGTCCGGCTTGAGCGGATCGAAGTCGATCACGAACGGACGGATTTTGGTGCGCAGGAAGTGGTCAGGGCACGACGTGCCCAGCGCGGCCAGCGGTTGCAGGTCGCGGCTGCAAACGAATTCCAGCACGGCGGCGCTGTCGTCGAAGTGACCGAGCTTGTATTCGTCGCGGCTGATTTTACCGCGCAGCAGCGGCATCAGTTTGGCCGCCAGCGCGCTGCGCTGCCCGGACGGCAGCGGCTCGATCACCTGCCCCCCGAACGAAGGCTGCTTCGAATTCGCGGCCAGCCATTCCTCGGCGCGCTTGATGATCGCCAGCGTGGTCTCGTAGCAGGACTTGGCGGTGTCGCCCCAGGTGAACAGGCCGTGGCCTTCGAGGATGATGCCCTTCAGGTTGGGCTGCGCCTTCGATACCTGCTCCAGCTTCAGGCCAAGGTCGTAGCCTGGACGCTGCCATGGCAGCCATCCCAACTCGCCCTCGAAGATTTTTTGCGTCAGCGCCTGGCTGCCGGCGCAGGCGGCGATGGCGATCACCGCGTCCGGGTGCATGTGGTCGACGTGCTTGCGGGCGATGTAGGCGTGCAGCGGCGTGTCGATGCTGGCGGCGCGCGGATTCAGGTTGAAGGTGCAGTGCGGCAGATAAGCCACCATCTCGTCTTCCAGGGCCAGGCCGCGATAGCGCCCCTTCAAGGCGTTGAGCTTATCCATGTACAGCGTCGAAAAGCCGTCAAGCTTGATGCTGCCTAGGTCGCCGCCGGACCCCTTCACCCACAGCACCTCGACCTGCTCGCCGCTGAGCGGATCGTCCATCATCACCTTGGCCGAGGTATTGCCGCCGCCGAAATTGGTGATACGCAGGTCCGAGCCGAGCAGGTTCGAACGGTATAGCAACAGCTCCGGCTCGCTCATGGCTGCCGCAGCTTTGTCGTCCCACAGAGAAGTGATCGGGGCCTGCTGCTGGGTTACTTTCATTTACTGATCTCCGTTGTTTGATTGTGCGTTTGTCATATTCGTTCATGCCGCTTATGGCAACTGCAACCAGTAGAAATCAGCGGCGCATGGGTGTCAATGCGCAAGCGCTCAAGTTGATGACCAAGTAGGAAATAATCATATCGATGATCGAAAGGTGATTGGATCGCGAAATCGATATCGAAACAATCAAATATTTGATCGACTAATGATTGACGTAAGATTTTGAAATGTTTAGTCTTAGTAATTAATAAAGGCGCACACCGGATCGGTCCCCCAGAAAACCGCGGCAGCGACGGTAGTAAGCGCCAAATAAAAGGAGACAGGAATGGTAAATCACAAGCGCCGTAAACGTTTGCTGAAGTTGCTCGCCGAACATAATACGGCCAGCGTGCCGCAATTGGTCGACTGGCTCAGCGCCTCCCCGGCCACCGTGCGCCGCGACATCAGTTGGCTCGCCGCGCGCAGTCTGCTCACCCGCACCCGTGGCGGCGCCGCGAACCTGGAGCAGAAAAAACGCAGCTTCACCCTCACCAGCGAGACCTTCCAGCACAATATCCAGTGCTACGCCGAGCGCAAACGCGCCATCGCCCGCCACGCCGCGGGCATGTGCACCGAAGGCGAAACGATCATCATCAACGGCGGCACCACCACCTTCATGATGGCCGAATTCCTGGTCGACCAGCACCTCAAGATCCTCACCAATTCCTTCCTGATGGCCGAGCGCCTGCTGGTATCGAGCGAGAACGAGATCATTGTCCCCGGCGGCAAGGTCTATCGCGAGCAGAACGTCATCCTCAGCCCCTTCGACAACGACATCACCCAGCACCACTACGCGGCCAAGATGTTCATGAGCGTGTACGGCCTGTCGCTGCTTGGACTGATGGAAGCCGACCCGTTGCTGATCCAGGCCGAGAAGCGCCTGATCTCGCAGGCGGAAGAACTGATCGTTCTGGTCGACAGCTCCAAGTTCGCCAAGAAGGCGGGCCTGATCCTGTGCGGCTTGAACCGCGTATCGACCGTCATCACCGATACCTACGCCTCCGATTCGGCGGTGCAGCTGCTCGAGCAATCCGGGGTGCGCGTGGTCACCGTGGAGCCGGAAGCGATTCCCGCCCAGCACAACGCCAGCCAGTTCAATCCACCGTTCGACTACCAGTCGGCGGCGATGTACCAATCGGAGGTATCGCATTGAAGCGCAGGAAGATCGTATTGGCGGCCGTTGCCGCCGGCCTGCTCACGGCCATCGCCGGCTGCGGCGAGAAGAAAAGTGAGAACATGCGCATCGCGATGGTCGTCAAAAGCCTGGGCAACGGCTTCTTCGACGCCGCCCACACCGGCGCCAAGGACGCGGCCAAGGAGCTGAAAAATGTGGAGATCATCTACACCGGCCCGACCACGCCGAGCGCCGAGGGCCAGATCGAAATCATCAACTCGTTGATCAGTCAAAAGGTCGACGCCATCGTCATCTCCGCCAACGACCCGAACGCGCTGGTACCGATCACGAAGAAGGCCATGGCGCGCGGGATCAAGGTGATTTCGTTCGACAGCGGCCTGGCGCCGGAAGGCCGCCTGATGCAGCTGAATCCCTCCAACGCGGACCTGATCGGATTGAAGCAGATCCAGATGGCGTCCGACGCCATCGGCGGCAAGGGCGAGATCGCGATCCTGTCGGCGTCGGCACAGGCGACCAACCAGAATATCTGGATCGGCGTGATGAAAAAGACGCTGGAAAAGCCCGAGTACAGCAACATGAAGCTGGTCGCCACCGTCTACGGCGACGACCAGTCGGACAAGAGCTACCGCGAGGCGATCGGCCTGTTGCGCAGCAATCCTAACCTGAAGGCGATCATCGCCCCGACCACGGTGGGCATCAACGCCGCCAGCAAGGCGGTTGTCGATGAAAACCTGGTCGGCAAGGTGTTCGTCACCGGCCTGGGTCTGCCGTCCGAGATGGCGGGCCACGTCAAGAGCGGCGCGGTGCGCGAGTTCGCGATCTGGAATCCGATCGACCTCGGTTACGCCGCCACTTACGCCGCCTACGACTTCGTCAAGGGCCTGCCCACCGCCAAGCCGGGCGGCAGCGTCTCGGCCGGCCGCATGGGCAGCATCGCATTGGACGCCAACGGTGAAGGCGCGATGGCGCCGCCGTTCACCTACGACAAAGGGAACGTCGACAAGTTCTCCAAGATCTTCTGAGCTGGAGTCCTATGAATATCAATACAACCCCGGTCCTGCAATTGACCGGGATCTGCAAGCGCTTTGCCGGCATCGTCGCGTTGAACAACGTGGCGCTGTCGGTGCGCGCGGGTGAAGTCATGGCGCTGATCGGAGAGAACGGCGCCGGCAAATCGACATTGGTCAAGACCCTGACCGGTATCTACCGGCCGGACGAAGGTTCGATCGAACTGGCCGGCCAACCGATCAAGTTCGCCAACGCGCAGGACGCGATGCGCGCAGGCGTCACGGCGGTGCACCAGGAAACCGTGATGTTCGACGAGCTGACCGTGGCGGAGAATATCTATGTCGGCCGCCAGCCATGCAAGGGCGCCACCGGCCGCATCGACTGGAGCAAAATCGAGGCCGAAGCGGAAAAGCTGTTCGCGCGCCTGGAGGTCAACCTGCCGGTGCGCGCCCGCGTAAAGGATCTGAGCGTGGCCCAGCGCCACTTTGTCGAAATCGCCCGCGCGCTGTCGCAGGATGCGCGGGTGGTGATCCTGGACGAGCCGACGGCGTCGCTGTCGCAACGCGAAATCCACGAGCTGTATCGCATCATCGGCCAGTTGCGCGCGGCCGGCACCGCGATCATTTTCATCACACATAAATTCGACGAGATCTTCGCCGTGGCCGACCGCTACACGGTGCTGCGCGACGGCCAGTTCATCGCCGAAGGCGCGATCGCCGACGTCACCGAGCAGGATCTGGTTGCGCTGATGGTGGGCCGTACCGTCAAGCAGGCCTACCCCAAGGCGGACGTCACGCCCGGCGAGGTGTTGTTGGAGGTCAAAAACCTGTGCCACCCCACCGAATTCGACGACGTCAGTTTCTCCCTGCGGCGCGGGGAAATCCTCGGCTTCTATGGGCTGGTCGGCGCCGGCCGCTCGGAGGTCATGCACGCGATCTTTGGACTGAGCACCGCCGCACGCGGAACGGTCAGGCTTGATGGCAAGGAGATTTGCGTCACCTGCGCGTCCGACGCGATCAAGCACGGCATCGCCTATGTGCCGGAGGACCGTCAGCACCAGGGCGCGCACCTGTCGCTACCCATCATGCAGAACATCACGCTGCCCATCCTCTCCAGGGTGGGCTTCTTCCTGCGCGGACGCCGTGCGCAGGAAACCGCGATCGCACGCCACTATGCCGAGCAGCTGGAACTGAAGGCCGCGCACTTGACGCAAAACGTCTCCGAACTCTCCGGCGGCAATCAACAGAAGGTCGTGCTGGGCAAATGGCTGGCGACCAATCCCAAAGTGATCATCCTGGACGAGCCGACCAAGGGCATCGATATCGGCTCGAAGGCCGCCGTGCACCGCTTTATCGGCGAGCTGGTGAGCAAGGGCCTGTCGGTGATCCTGGTTTCGTCGGAACTGCCCGAGGTCATGGGCCTGGCCGACCGCATCGTCGTCATGCACCAGGGCCGCATCGAACATACATATAACCGCGCGGATGCAACGCCGGAAAATATCGTGGCCGCCGCCTCCGGCTGCGCGCTGCCAGTGGAGGAATGCGTATGAAGGCGCTGCTGAAAATGCGGGAAGTTCAGCTTGCGCTGTGCACCGTCGCACTGATTATATTGGTGGGCACGCGGGCGCCGGTGTTCGTCACCGGTTCCAGCCTGGCCAATCTGCTCACCGACAGTACCCTGCTGATCATGCTGGCCTTGACGCAGATGCTGGTCATCGTCACGCGCGGCGTCGATTTGTCTGTCGCCTCCAGCCTGGCGCTGGCGGGAATGATGTCGGCGCTGCTGGCGTCCCGCTTCCCGGAACTGCCGCTGCCGCTGGTGATGCTGGCGGCGGTCGCAATCGGGCTGCTGCTTGGTTTGATCAACGGTTACCTGATCGGCTATCTGGATCTGGCGCCCATCGTCGTCACCTTGGGCACCATGAGCGTCTATCGCGGCCTGGTGTTCGTGTTGTCCGGCGGCGCCTGGGTGTCGTCGCACCAGATGCCCGCCGACTTCATCGCCTTCCCGCTGGCGCGCCTGTTCGGCGTCACGCATCTGGTGTGGATCGCCGCTCTGACCGTGCTGGCGGCGTGGTACGTCGCAAGGCATAGCCGCTTCGGCCGCGACCTGTACGCCATCGGCAACGAGCCGTTTTCGGCGCGCTACGTCGGCATTCCGATCGCCAGCCGCTTGATGTGGACCTACGGCCTGTCCGGCGCCATGGCCGGCCTGTGCGGCTACCTGTGGGTGGCGCGCTACGCGGTCGCCTACACCGAGATCGCCTACGGCTTTGAATTCACCGTCATCGCGGCGTGCGTCATCGGCGGCATCAGCATCGCCGGCGGCAGCGGCAGCGTGGCAGGCGCGGTGCTGGGCGGCTTGTTCCTCGCCGTGATCGGCAACGCGCTGCCGGTGGTGAAAGTATCGCCTTTCTGGCAAAGCGCGCTGACCGGCGTCGTGATCCTGACCGCGGTGCTGATCAACGCCCGTGGGGGCAGACCTATCGGCCGGCAGATCCTGCCGCTGCACCTGAATAAATCCAACGCAACCGGGAGCGCTGCGTGAATACCAGTACCGTGATGTCCAATTCCGACGACGCGCCTGAAAAGGCCAGCTCCTCCCGCTACATCATCGCGGACCGTCCAGGCTTCCGCCTGGGCGGCTTGCTCGCGAGTTGGGAAGCTCTCCTTGCGCTGCTGCTGGTGGCGGCCTTCGCCGCCAACGCCATCATGCTGCCGCATTTCCTGGACCTTTATAACCTGGCCGACGGCACCTTCAACTTCAGCGAAAAGGCGCTGATCGCGCTGCCGATGGCGTTGCTGATCATCTGCCGCGAGATCGACATTTCCGTGTCCGGCATCCTCGCGCTGTCGTCGGTCGCGATCGGCCTGGCGCACGCCAACGGCGTGGCGCCGGAGCTGCTGCTGCCGATCGCCGTGGCCACCGGCACGGCCTGCGGCTGGCTCAATGGCATCATGGTCACCCACTTCCGCCTGCCGTCTATCGTCGTCACCATCGGCACCGTTTCGCTGTTCCGCGGACTGGCCAGCGTGGTGTTGGGCGATAAGGCTTTCACCGGCTATCCGCAGCTGATGGCCGATTGGGGCCAGGGCTATTTTTTCGGCTTCATCCCGCGCGAATTCGTCATTCTGCTGGTGTTCGCGGGGCTGTTCGCGTTCGTGCTGCACGCGACGACCTGGGGCCGCCGCATCTACGCCATCGGCAACAACCCGGTCGCGGCGCGCTTCTCCGGCATCGCCGTCGACCGCTACCGCCTGGTGTTGTTCATGCTGACCGGCGCGATGGCCGGACTGGCCGCCTACCTGCTGACGGGACGCATAGGCAGCACCCGGCCGAACATCGCCATGGGCTGGGAGCTGGAAGTGATCACGATGGTGATCCTGGGCGGCGTCAGCATCGCCGGCGGCGCGGGCACCATCGGCGGCGTCATGCTGGCGGTGCTCACTTTGGGCACCGTCACCTACGGGCTGTCGCTGGCCAATATCCCGGGAATCTACATGACCATCGTCGTCGGTGTACTGCTGCTGGCGACGATCGCCCTGCCGCGCCTGCTGCGCGGTCGGAAGACCGCCAAATGAACTTGCCGATCGAAGCCACCATCGTCCTGGATATCGGTAAAACCAACGTCAAGCTGGTGCTGATCGATGCCGATGGCGCGGTCATTGCGGAGCGCCGCAGCCCGAATACGATATTGAATTGCGGTCCGTATCCGCATCACGACACGGACCGCATCTGGAGCTGGATGCTGGACGGGATGCAGCAATTTTCGACGCTGGCGCATGTGGGCGGCATCGTCAGCGTCACGCACGGCGCCACGGCGGCGCTGGTCGATGACGAGGGCCTGGTGCTGCCGGTGCTCGACTACGAGTTCGAAATCCCCGCCGAACAGGGCGCGCGCTATGCCGGCCAGCGGCCGCCCTATTCCGCGACCTGCTCGCCCCGGCTGCCGGCCGGCCTGAATCTGGGGCGGCAGCTCGCGTGGCAGGCGCAGGCCTTCCCGGAGCAGTTCGGCCGCGCGCGCCATATCCTCATGTATCCGCAGTATTGGGCATGGCGTTTGAGCGGTGTGGAGGCCAGCGAGGTCACGTCGCTGGGTTGTCATACGGATCTTTGGCAGCCGGCGCGCCAGCAGTATTCATCGCTGGTCGAGCGCATGGGTTGGAGCGATTTGTTCCCGCCGCTGCAGCCGGCGTGGGCGCCGCTTGGTTTTTTAAAGGCGGAGTTGGCGCGGCAAACCGGTTTGCCGTCCGAGTGCAGGGTCTTGTGCGGTATCCATGACAGCAACGCGTCGCTGTTGCGGCATTTCGCGCATGCCGAGGGCGGTCAAGGCGATGCGCCGGCGGTGCTGTCGACCGGTACCTGGGTGATCGCCGCCGCGCCGGGCAAGCCGCTGGAAGGCTTGCGCGAGGCGGCCGACATGCTCGCCAACAGCAACGCGATGGGCCACGCCGTGGCGTGCATGCGTTTCATGGGCGGGCGCGAGTTCGGGGAATTGGCGGGCGCGGAACCGGAGCTTTGTCGCGTGGAGGATTTGCGCTTGCTGATCGAGCGGCAGACGATGGCGCTGCCTTGCTTCTCGCAGGCTGGAGGTCCGTTTGCCGGGCGGACGGGCGAGATTGCCGGGATGGCGCCGCAGGACCACAGGCAGCGTTACGCGCTCGCCACGCTGTATTGTGTTTTGATGAGCGATTACTGTCTGGAGCAGTTGGGAGTGGATGGCGCGGTGGTCATCGAGGGCAGCTACACGGGCAATCCGTGGTTTGCGCCGTTGCTGGCGGCGTTGCGTCCGAATCAGCAAATTAGCAGCACGGACGACACCAGCGGCACCACATGCGGCGGCTGGATGCTGCATCATTGGGGTAGCGCGCCGTCGGTGCGCAGCACGGCGGCGGCGCCGCTGGGGATCGATGGCTGGAACGAATATAAGCAGCGCTGGCTATCCCTCGTGGAGACACGTAGGGCGGATTAGCGCAGCGTAATCGGCCATGCATGCTCCGTTGGCGGCGCATGCATGGCCGATTACGGCGTTCCGCCTAATCCGCCCTACGTGTCTCCGTTGTCAATCACGCTTGTCGGCTACCGGTTGCCCGAAATTCGGCGTTCCATCCGCGTTCCAGTGCAGTACCTGCGCGCGCGTGTGGCGGTTCTGGTCCTTCAGCGGATCGCCGACGATGTCGCGGTAATTGCGGGCGTGGTAGACCAGGATATCCGTCTTGCCGTCCGGCGTCGTCGTGAACCAGTTGTGCCCAGGCCCATATTGGCCATTGGCCTCGCTGCTGACAAACACCGGCTTCGCCGATTTGCTCCACGTTCCGGGCTTCAGCAGATCCCCTCCCACCGGCGCCGTCAACAAGCCAAGCGCATAGTTCGCATCCGTCGCGCTGGCCGAGTAGCTGACGAACACTTTGCCATTCCTGACCAGCACCGCCGGCGCCTCGTTGACGGCGTGCTTGACCTTCTCCCAGTCATACTCCGGCTTCGTCAGCATCACCGCCGGGCCTTTGATCGACGCTGGCGTATCCATCGCGGCGATGTAGATATTGGTGGCGTGCGTGGTCGATTCCGGCGCGACCTGCGTCCACAGCAAATACCGTTTGCCATCCAGCGCGAACGTGGTGGCGTCCAGCGAGAACGATTCCCAGCCGGTCTTGAGCTGCCCCAGCTCCTTCCATTCGCCTTCGAGCGGATTGGGCGAGCTGTTTTCCAGCACGTACAGCCGGATCTCCCAGATCTTGTCGGAGCTGCCGGCCGTGAAATAGATATACCATTTGCCGCCGATGTAGTGCATCTCCGGCGCCCAGATGTGCGCGCCCATGATGCCGCTGGCGTGCTTGCGCCATACCACCTTGGCCTCGGCCGCTCCCAGGTCGTTGAGCGAGCGCGCGCGCCGCAGCTCGATACGGTCGTATTCCGGAACCGTGGCGGTGAAGTAGTAATAGCCGTCGCTGTGCAGCGAGACCTGCGGGTCGGCCCGCTGTTTGACCAGAGGGTTGTTGAATACCGGTTCCGCCGCCGATGCGGCGAGCGCAAACGAAAAAACAGCGGCCATGCAGGCCGCCGTTTTCAGTCCGCGCGCAATAAACGCTTGCGCCATGGATGCCCTTAGTTTTTAAACGATACACTCACAAAGTAACGACGACCGGACCATGCCAATTCGTTCACCCGGAACGTATCGCCGGCGTCGGTGGTCTGCGCCTGGTCCGTCAGGTTCTTGCCTTCGATGGAGAACGTGATGTTGTCATTGTAGCGATATTGGAACTTGGCGTCGAGGAAACCGGTCTTCTCCTGGAAGTTCGGATTGCCCGAAACGTCGTTGCTACCGGTGTAGAAACGGTCGCGGTAGTTGTAGGCGAGACGGGCGTTGACCTTGCCCAGGTCATACCACAGCGCGACGTTGTAGCTGTTTTTCGACAGTCCGGCATACGGCAGCACTGTACCGTCCAGAATATTCAGGCGCTCGGTCCCCGCCGCGTACTTGTACGTCATGCGGGTGTAGTTGGCGTCACCGCCGAAGCCACCCAGCCAGCCAGGCAGGAAGGTGAAGGCGGTGCGCGCCGTCAGTTCGATACCCTTGGTGGTGGCGCCCTTGCCGTTGACCGCTTGCGTGACGTCGAACAGTTCGCCGTTCTTGAACAGGTCGACGCCCTTGACCAGCTGCTTCTCCAGGATGTAGCTGTCGATGTCCTTCTTGAACAGGCCCACGCTCACCTGGCTGTCGGCGCTCGGATAGTACTCGAAGCTCAAATCCGTGTTTTTGGCGCGGAACGGCTTCAGATCAGGATTGCCGGCCGTGCAATCGTCCTCGCCGTCGCCGCCGAAGCGAGCATCGCCGCTGCCGCGGATGCAGTTCGCGTTCGGTACGAGCAGATCGACGCGGGGGCGCGACATCACCTTGGCCAGTCCGAAGCGCACCATGAACTTGTCGGGAACCACCCAACCCATGACGTTCATGCTTGGCAGGTAGTCGTGGTACGAACTTTCAAGCGTCGAAATGGAGGTGCCCAGGATGCGGTCCGCGTAGCCGCTTCCGGTGCTAGCCGTCGCCACGCGCACAGCGTAGGTCTGCGAGCCGGTGGCTTTGTCGCGCGTGCCGGTGTAACGGACGCCCACATTGCCCCAGATCTGGTGGCCATACAGTTCGGTGTCGAAGTCGGCCCGCAGATAGGCCGCCTTGGTGCGTTCCTCGACTTTGTAGATCGGCACTTGCGGATACATATTGCCGTCGCTGCCCAAACCCGTGTAGATGGCGTTGAAGTTGAACTTGGACGGATCGAAGTACTGCGTCGCCTGGCTGTACACCGGTGACAGCCAGTCGTTGGGGATGTTGCTGACTTTGTCGTAGCCGCCGAAGAAGGTGCCAGGCGAGCGGCCGCGCACCGTGTCGACCAGCTGCGCCATCTGGGCGGCGCTCAGGTAGCCGCTGGAGTTGCCGGCGTTGATAGGACTGAACCTGTCGGGCTGGCGTATCACGCCGGAGGTGTTGTTCGGGTCGTAGGTCAACGTCTGGTTCAGATTGGCCCCGCCGACGGCTATGTCGTCCGCCGTGCCAACCAGATCCGAGCCGTTGCTGACCAAATAGCCGTTGCCGTTGTAACGCTGCGCCGACGATTTACGCCCCTGCACGCCGAACCAAAGCTTGCTGAGGAATGGCGTCGACAGGCGATACTTGAAATCGAGCTTGGCCTGGTCTTCGTCGTTCTTGGTTTCGTAAGGACGGTACTGCAGCTCGGCGCGCACGTAGGAGCTGCTGTCGTCCGGCGAATATCCGGCCGGGAAGGCGAAATGCGGCATGCCCTGGTTGTCGAGCGATACCTTCAGGCCGGGAGCGTTCTGCGTCAGCACGATGCTGTTGGTTTCGTTGTGATAGTTCGAGCGCGACGTGCCGCCCAGGCCCTCGACCTCCAAAGGTCCGTTCTTGTACGTGAAGCCCGTGCTCACGTAGCGCGAATCGATTTTCAGGTCGAAATCGCGCGCCGAGGTGCTGAAGGCGCCCTGACCACCCTGGCCGGCCACGTAGGTGCAGTTGCCGACGGTGTAGTCGGTGACGTAGTGGTTGGTGACGGTCATACCCGCCGGCGTGGTGTTGGTCGGCGCGGCGACGCAGCTGCCCCCCGTTGGCACGCCCGTGGCGCTATAGGTCGGCGCCACGCCGGCGTTGGCGAGGCGGGTGACCGCGCCGAAATCGGTGCCGAAATTGCGATCGTTGAGGCGCTGGTCCTGCTTGTTGCCCTGGTAGCTGACGTAGGCTTTCAGCTCGTTGCTGAATTTGTACTGCGCGGTCAGCTCCGCCGACGAGCGCTTGTGGTCGCGGGTCCAGATACCGTAGCGCGGGATGCCCGGCGTGTAGTCGTACCATTGCGAGCTGCAGGCGGTGCGCTGGGCCGGCGTCAGGGCGGTCGACGCGCAGCCGGACGCCTCGGAGATGCCTGCCACCGTCGGGTCGAGCGAGGTGACGGTCTTCTCCGGCGAGAAGTCCCAGTCGCGCAGGAAGCGCCAACTGGTGTTGCGGGTGTAATCGTTACGGGTGCGGACATCGTCATACACCACGTTGGCCATCACGCCGAGGCGGCCGTCGAGGAACTGGTCGGCGATCAACAGGCTGGCACGGGGCTGCACGCCGCCACGGCTGGACGACTGCTCGCCCGACACCGTGCTGGCGATGGTGAACTTCTTGAAGTCGAGCGGCTTGCGGGTGGTGATCACCACGGTGCCGCCGACGCCGCCCTCGGTCAGGTCGGCGGTGCTGCCCTTGAACACGTCGATCGACGCAATCAACTCGGAGGCCAGCTCGCGCAGCTCGGCGCCCCGCCCGGCGTTGCCGTTGGTGCCAAGCACCGACATGCCGTTGATCTCCACCCGGTTCAAATCCGGCTCGACGCCGCGGATCGAGATCTGCGAGCCTTCGCCGAAGTCTCGCGTCAACTGCACACCGGTGATGCGCGACAGCGCCTCGCCAACGTTCTTGTCCGGGAACTGGTTGATGTCCTCCGCCACCAGCGAATCGGACACGGTGGAGTTGCGGATCTTGCGGTCGATCGCCGACGCCACCGATTTGCGGGTGCCGACCACGGTGACGACGGCCGGCGGCGCGTCGTCCGGCGCGCGCGGCACGCCCGCCGGCTGTGAGGTGGGCGCGGGGGTATCGGCCGATTGCGCCATCGCGGCGTTACTGGCCAGGATGGAGGCGACCGCCGAAGCCACGGCGGCTACGATGGCACGCTGGGTGGTTCGGCTGCCGGCTTGCTTCGGATGCTTGCTTGGTGTGTTCACTTTTGTCTCCCGTCGTCTCGGCCGTGTGTCCGGCCGGTGTTTTATGATCAGCTTGTGAGCGCATTCTAGTAGTCACTTGCGCATAAAAATCATGGCCCGCTCAAAGAATCACAATGATGATCACCAACCGCTCTCCCTTTAGAATCTGGCAGCGCAGCATTTAACCGCGTTAAACTGTGACCATGACGACCTACGACACCTTCAAATCCCGCACCGGCCAGGCGCTACCCAAACTCGATGCGGCCGAAATCCGGCGCGTCGAAAGATTCGGCGCGCGCGCCTGCTACCGCGACGGCGAGCTGCTGGTGGAGGCCGGGCGCAGCATCTTCGGCATGATCGTTCTGCTAAGCGGGAAAATCCGCGTCAGCCGCTATGACGGACTGGGAAACACGTCGGTGATCACGGAACACCTGCCGGGTGAATTCGCCGGCGAAATGAGCCAGATCTCCAACGCGCCGTCGCTGGTCAACTGTCACGCGGTCGGCGCCGTCGAAGTGCTGGTGCTGACCCCGCAATCGCTGCGCGCCCTGCTGGTGGCGGAAGCGGAACTGGGCGAGAAGATCGTGCGCGCCTTCATATTGCGGCGCGTCGAACTGATGGAAAACGGCGCCAGCGGCGTGGTGCTGATTGCAACACCGGGCCATCCGCGCGTGCACGCGCTGCAGGGCTGGCTGAACAGCAATGGGCTTCCCAACAAAGTGCTCGACCCGCAGGCGGACGAGCAGGCGCGCGCGCTGTGCGACCGTTACAACCCGCTGCCGGCGGATTTGCCGCTGGTGGTGTGCCCGGACGGCAGCGTGCGCAAAAATCCGTCGACGGTCGAACTGGGACGCTGTCTGGGCACGCTGCCGGAGCTGAACTCCAACCACGTGTGGGACGTGATCGTGGTCGGCGCCGGACCGGCCGGACTGGCGACGGCGGTGTATGCGGCCTCCGAAGGCTTGTCCGTGCTGGCGCTGGAAACGCGCGCCTACGGCGGCCAGGCGGCGGCCAGCGCCCGCATCGAGAACTACCTGGGCTTCCCGACCGGGATCTCCGGCCGCGCGCTGGCCGGCCGCGCCTACGTCCAATCGCGCAAGTTCGGCGTCGAGATGGCGATACCGGCGCCGGCCGGACGCCTCGTGTGCGACAGTTATCCGCTCGAAGTGGAAATGTGCGGCAGCCTGCAACGGCTGCAAGCGCGCACGGTGGTGCTGTCGTGCGGGGCGCGCTATCGCCGCCCTTCCCTGGCCAACCTGACCCAGTTCGAGGGCAAGGGCGTCTACTACTGGGCCTCGCCGCTCGAGGCCAAGCTGTGCGCCAGCGAGGAAGTGATGCTGGTCGGCGGCGGCAATTCGGCCGGCCAGGCGGCGGTGTTCCTCTCCGGCTTCGCGTCCAGGGTGCATATGTTGATCCGCAAGGACGGCCTGGCGTCGACGATGTCGAGCTATTTGATCGAACGCATAGAGGCGACACCGAACATCGTGCTGCACACGCACTCGGAGATCGTCGCGCTGGAAGGGACCGGCGAGGATGGCTTGCGCCAGGTGCGCGTGCGCGACAACCGCGACGAAGTCGAAACCGATTACGACGTGCGGCGCCTGTTCCTGTTCATCGGCGCCGATCCGAACACCGGCTGGCTGGGCGACTGCGGCGTCGAGGTCGACGCCAAAGGCTTCATCCTGACCGGCTACGACGCCCCGGGCTGCACGCTCGAAAGCCGGCAGGCCAGCCTGGAAACCAGCGTGCCGGGGGTGTTCGCCATCGGCGACGTGCGCGCCAACTCGACCAAACGGGTGGCCGCCGCCGTCGGCGAAGGCGCCGCCGTCGTATCGCAGATCCACGCGTTTCTGGCAACGCGGGAGCTGGAGGGCTAGCCGCGCCCCCCCGCTCAACCGGTCAGCCGACGATATTCAGGCCGCCGTCGACATACACCGTGCTGCCGGTGAGCCGGTGGGCGTACGGCGTCGCCAGAAACGCGCACGTGGCGCCGACATCGTCGATGTCGACCAACTCGCCCAGCGGCGCGCGTTCCACCGCCTCGTTCAGCAGCCGGTCGAAGTCCTTGAGGCCGGACGCCGCCCGCGTTTTCAACGGTCCCGGCGAGATCGCGTGTACGCGGATGCCGCGCGGTCCCAGCTCATACGCGAGGTAGCGGCATGACGCCTCCAGCGCCGCCTTCACCGGCCCCATGACGTTATAGTTCGGCACCACCTTGTTGGCGCCGTGGTAGCTCATCGCGAACATCGAGCCGCCGTCCGTCATCAGCGGCACCGCCAATTTGGCCATGCGCACGAACGAATGGCACGACACATCCATCGCCTGCAGAAAACCGTTCAGCGAACAATCGAGCAGGCCGCCCTGCAAATCCGCCTTCGGTGCGAACGCGATCGAGTGGACCAGGATGTCGAGCTTGCCCTGCCCTGCAAGGATCGCGAACAACGCTTCGAGTTGACCCGGTTGGGTCACGTCCAGCGGCAGCAGCTGCGCGTCGATCTGCGCCGCCAGCGGCGCCACGTGCGGCAGCGCCTTGTCATTCAGATAGGTGAGCACCACGTCGGCGCCCGCCTTGCGGAACGCCAGCGCGCAGCCCCAGGCGATCGAGTGCTCGTTCGCCACGCCGACCACCAGCGCGCGCTTGCCGGCCAAAATGGGAAAAACGGTTTCGGTGTTCATAGCTCCTCCAGCATCGCCAGGGTGTGGCGGGCGATCATCAGTTCCTCGTTGGCCGGCACCACCCATACCGCGACCTTGCTGGCGGCGGCGCTGATACGTGCCACGCCGCGGGGATTGGCGTCGTTGGCCGCAGCGTCCAGCTCCACACCGAGCCAGGCGGCGTCGCGGCAGACGGCGGCGCGCAGCGCGACACTGTTCTCGCCTATGCCACCCGAGAACACCAGCGCATCGAGTCCTCCCAGCGCGGCGGCCAGCGAACCGAGTTCGCGGCCGATGCGGTAGACCATCAAGCCGATGGCGGCCCTGGCGCGCGGGTCGTCGCTGGCTTCCAGCGTGCGCATGTCTGCCGAGATTCCCGACACGCCCAGCAGGCCCGATTCCTGGTACAGCAGCTTCTGGACGGCCGCCACGTCCATGCCCAGCTCCTCGATCAGGTACAGCACCACGCCCGGATCGAGGTCGCCGCAGCGGGTGCCCATCGGCAGGCCGTCGACCGCCGTGAAGCCCATCGTGCTGGCGACGCTGCGCCCGGCCGCCATCGCGCACATGCTGGCGCCGTTGCCCAGGTGCGCGGCCACCACCCTGGCTCCGGCCAGGCCGGGGTCCGCCTGCGGCAGGCGGCTGTCGATATATTCGTAGGACAGGCCGTGGAAGCCGTAGCGGCGTATGCCGAGCTCCGTGATCCGGGCCGGCAGCGCGAACGCCTGCGCGTGCGCAGGCTGGCCGACGTGGAAGGCGGTATCGAAGCAACCCACCTGCGGCACCTCGGGCGCCAACGCCATCATCGACCGCACCGGCGCCAGGTTGTGCGGCAGATGCAACGGCGCCAGCGGCACCAGCTGGTCCAGCTTGGCCACCACGGTTTGATCCAGCAGTTGCGGCCCGCTGTAGGCGACGCCACCATGCACGATGCGGTGGCCGACGGCGGCCACGCGCCTGCCATCGAGGTGCGTCTGCGCGAAGTCGATCAGGAAGCGCATGCCGGCCTCGTGATCGATGGGCGCATCCGGCCAGCTTCGCTCGCCGACAGCCACGCCCTGCGCATCCCGGGCGATGAAGCGCGTCACGCCGGCATACAGGTTCTCGATCTTGCCGCGCAACGCAGGTTGCAGCGAGGGGCCGTCGAACAGCGAGAACTTGATGCTCGACGAACCGGCGTTGATGACGACGATGCAGTCGTTGGGCGCCATCGCCTCAGGCTCCGGTCGCGGCGACGACGGAGGCCTTGCTGTGCACCAGCAGCACCGCCACCGCGCACGATGCCAGACGCGCCTCCACCGAGTCCGCGCGGCTGGTCAGGATGACCGGCACGCGCGCGCCCAGCACGATGCCGGCCGCGCCCGCGCCGGCCATGAAGGTCAGGCTCTTGGCCAGCATGTTGCCCGCCTCCAGATCCGGTGCGATCAGCACATTCGCCTGCCCCGCCACCGGCGACACCAGGTTCTTGACCGCCGCCGCCTCCGGATCGATGGCGTTGTCCATCGCCAGCGGGCCGTCGAGGATGGCGCCGGTGATCTGGCCCCGGTCGGCCATTTTGCAAAGGGCCGCCGCGTCGATGGTGGACGGCATCTTGGCGCTCACCGTCTCGACGGCGGCCAGGATCGCCACCTTGACCGGATCGAATTTGAGCACCAGCGCCAGGTCGATGGCGTTTTGCACGATGTCGACCTTTTCGCTCAAGCCCGGATTGATGTTGACGGCGGCGTCGGTGATGATCAACGGTTCGCTGCGCCCCGGCACATCCATGATGAAGCAGTGGCTCAGGCGCCGCGCCGTGCGCAGGCCCGTGTCGGCGGCCACCACGGCACCCATCAGTTCATCGGTATGCAGGCTGCCCTTCATCAGCGCCTGTGCCTTGCCCTCGCGCACCAACTCCACCGCGCGCGCGGCCGACGCGTGGCTGTGCGGGGTATCGACCAGGGTCAGCGCGGAGATGTCGAACTTCGCCTCGTCGGCGGCCTTTTGGATGCGCGCCCGCGGCCCCACCAGGATAGGCGTGATCAAGCCCATTTCGGCCGCATCCAGCGCCGCCTCCAATGCGTTGCGGTCGCATGGATGGGCCACGGCCACCGTCACCGGCCCGGCGTCGCGGGCGGCGGTGATCAAGCGGTCGTAGTTGGGGTGCGTGGATTGCTGCCGGGTCGATGCATTCATTGGGGCTCCTGAGGATGACCCGGCAAATGATAGCAATTCATGCAAAAAACGCAACCGCCGATTTGTGCGGTGCGGCATGCCTGGCCTTTGATCGCCCTAACCCCACATCAATTAGCGGCTATATATTTTGAACTTAACGGATGAGTCCTGTCTAACACAGCGCAAGACCAACAATTAAAGGAGTCATCATGACATCGCCACTTTCATTCTGGACCTGGTCGCCACAATTTTACTTCCCCTGGAGCGGTGGAGTAATGCAACAGATCGACCCCGATCTGACGTGGTTCTCACACTGGATTACCCCCGGTGCAGGCGACGCGGCAATTGAAGAGAAGGCCTTCAGCAGCGTCGCGTCGTACGGCAAGCAGCTCGGCTTGATCACCGACGTGTTGCTGGCGGTTGTGGACGAAACGGCACTGACCGCCGAGTCCAAAGCGGTCGACGACTTGCGGCGCATACGCAGCCGCATCGAGATGCTCAAAACCGTCGAGTACACCTTGGCGAACGACCGGATCGTTGCCCAGGTGAACAAAATCCGGGAGCGCGGCGGCTCCGAGCTGAACGAGCTGACCACGCAGTTATTGCCGCTGCTGATGGATAAGCGGCAACAGCAAGGCCTGCGGAATCTGGCGGGTTAGCCGGGCGGCAACTCAGCGGCGCAACCCGTACCACGCGCAAGCGACGGTCGGGACACCGAGCGCGACGGCGGAGACGTAATCCCACACGCCGTCGCCCAGCAAGGCGGAAACCAGGCCGACAACCGTCAGTACCGCCAACACGATGGGCGCGCCCCAGATGCGGAGGAAGGGACTCGCGCCGCTCATCGCGCCTCCCCTTCGCTCGCATAGGCGGGCTCGCGCAATTCCGCGACGACATCGTCATCTTCCTTGCGCACCGGCGCCTTGGCCTGCACGCCCCGTTTCAGCCAGAGGTAGACACCACTGCCCAGCACGAAGATGGTGGCGATATCGAGCATCGCCCAGAGGAACTGCATCCATGCGCCGCCGTAGTCGCCGAAGTGCAGCGGCTGCGACACCAGCAGCGCCGTCAGGTACCACGGCAGCTTGCGGCGATCGGTGATCTCGCTGGTCTGCGCATCGATCAGCACCGGTTTGTACAGGCGCGACGTCAGCGCCTCGTTGCCATGCATGAAGATGCCGTAGTGATGCGGGCTGGAGAACGCGGTGCCCGGGAAGGCGACGAAGCCCACCTGCATGCCCGGCTCGGCGGCGACGGCGTTGTCCATCGCCTTCTGCATCGAACCCAGCTTGCTGGGCAACGCCAGATCCTTGTAGGGCGCGGTCATCTCGGCCATCTCGGTGGCTTGCCAGTACTTGACCAGCAGGTCCGCCCAGGTATTGATCATGCCGGTCGCGCCCACCACCAGCGCCCAGGTGAGCGTGACGATGCCCAGCATATTGTGCAAGTCCAGCCATTTGACGCGCGGACCGCGCTCGCGCCGCACCTCGCCGAATTCCAGTTTGCGCATGAACGGCGCGTACAGCACAACCCCGGAAATGATCGCCACCACCAGCAACAGTCCCATAAAGCCGAGGAACAATTTGCCCCACAGGCCGGCGTACAAATCCACGTGCAGGTGGAACATCACGCCCAGGAAGGTACCCTCGAAACTCGGCTCGGCCAGCACCCTGGCGGTGCGCGCATCGACGGCGACCGATTTGAAGCCTTCGTCGGTCGGATGGTCGCCCATCGTCAGGTACCAGATCTCGCGCTCGTCCGCCTCCTGCGACATGTACATCACCAGCTTGTTCGGATAGCGCGCCTTGGCGGCGGCGATGACGGCGTCGAGATCGGCCTTGGGCGTGTCCGGCGCCATCTTCGGCGCCTCGATGGCGTTGCCCAGCAGGTGGTCGATTTCGTGGTGATAGATCAGCGGCAAGCCGGTCAGGCACAGCAGCAGCATGAACACGGTGCAGACCAGGCTGCTCCATTTATGGATCCATGCCCAACGGCGGACGGTAACAGGTGTCATTTGAAAGTGAGTCGGCAAACCGGGAATTACAATGATAATGCAAATCACTCTCATTTGTTAGCAATACTGCGGCCTCCAGCGCTATAATTGAGAATCACTCTCATTTACTTACCAAAAATTAAACGAATCATGCACACTCCAAATCCGAAATTGTCCCCGTTCGCGCTGGCCGCGATGCTCATGGCCGGCGCCGCCGGCGCGCAAGGCCAAACCGCCGCAGGCGCGGCGGCCGATGTCGCCGAGGGCAAGATTCAGACCGTGGTCATCAGCGCCTCGGCGGATGCGTCGGCCGACGGCTTGACCAAGGATTACGCCGGCGGCCAGGTCGCGCGCGGCGGCCGTCTTGGCCTGCTGGGCAACGTGGACATGATGGATACGCCGTTTAATACGCTCAACTTCACCCAGGCCGTGATCCAGGACCAGCAAGCGCGCAGCGTCGCCGACGTGCTGCAAAACGACCCGTCGGTGCGCGTCGCGCGCGGCTTCGGCAACTACCAGGAGCTGTATGTGATACGCGGCTTCCCGGTCAACTCGGACGATCTGGCCTACAACGGTTTATTCGGCCTGCTGCCGCGCCAGTTCGTCGCCTCCGAACTGCTCGAACGCGTGGAAGTGCTGCGCGGCGCGAACTCCTTCATTAACGGCGCGGCGCCCGGCGGCGGTGGCGTGGGCGGCTCGATCAACCTGCTGCCCAAGCGCGCCAGCAACAATCCGCTGACGCAGCTGACGGTCGGCGTCGATAGCGGCGGCCAGGGTTACGGCGCGGTCGACATCGGCCGCCGCTTCGGCGAGAACGGCAACACCGGCATCCGCGTCAACGCGGTGCGCCGCGACGGCGACACGCCCATCGACGGCGAGAAACGCGAGTTGTCGGTGGCCTCCGTCGGCGTCGATTTCCAGGGACGCGGCTTCCGCCTGTCGGCCGATGTCGGCTACCAGAACCACAACCTGCAAGGCGCGCGCCCGAGCGTGACGGTCAGCCAGGGCGTCGCCCTGCCCTCGGCGCCGGACTCGGACAGCAACTGGGCGCAGAAATGGACCCATTCGAAGGAGCGCGACACCTTCGGCACCTTGCGCGGCGAAGTCGATCTGGCCAAGGACACGGTGGCGTGGGCCGCGCTGGGCGCGCGCAGCGGCGACGAGTCCAACATCATCGCCGAACCGACCGTCGGCGGCACCGGCGGCGCGGCCAGCATGTACCGCTTCGACAACGTGCGCCACGACAGCGTGCGCACCGGCGAGATCGGCGTGCGCACCAAGCTGCGCACCGGCGCCATCGGCCATGGCCTGAGCGCCACGGCGTCGGGGTACTGGACGGAGTCGCGCAACGCCTACGCATTCAGTAACTTCGCCGGCTTCGCGACCAATATCTTCAATCCGGTCGATGTGGCGGCGCCGGTCGCCGATTACTTCACCGGTGGCGCCATGAACGATCCGAAACTGACCGCCAAATCGATCCTGTCCAGCTACGCGCTGGCGGACACGCTGTCCATGCTGGACGATAAAGTGCTGCTGACCGTCGGCGTGCGCCGCCAGACCATCAAATCCGACAGCTACGACTACAACTCCGGCGCCTCGCTGTCGCACTACGATCAAAGCAAGAACACGCCGATGGCCGGCATCGTCTACCGTCCCGTGAAAGCGGTGTCGCTATACGCGAACTATACCGAAGGCCTGCAACAGGGGCCGGTGGCTTCCGGTGACGTCGACAATATCGGACAGGCGTTCGCGCCGTACGTATCGAAGCAAAAGGAAATCGGCGTCAAGTACGATATCGGCACGGTGGGCGCCAGCGCGGCGGTGTTCAGCACCAAGCAGCCATCGGCCTACGTGCAAAACAGGATCTTCGGCGTATTCGGCGAGCAGCGTAACCGTGGTCTGGAGATGACCGTGTTCGGCGTGCCGACGCGCGGCCTGCGCGTGCTGGGCGGCTTGACTTTGCTCGACGCCGAGCAGCGCGTCACCGCCGGCGGCGTCAATCAAGGCAACGACGTGATCGGCGTGCCGAAGACGCAGCTGAACATCGGCGCGGAGTGGGATGTGCCGGGCGTGCGCGGTCTGAACCTGAATGCGCGGGCGTTGTACACGTCGTCGCAGTACGCGGATGGCGCGAATCTGCAGGAGCTGCCGTCGTGGAGCCGGTTGGATATCGGTGCGAGTTATGTCGCCACCATCGCGGACCGCAAGGTCACCTTCCGCGCGCGGATCGACAACGTCGCTGACAAGAGCTACTGGGCCTCGGCCGGCGGCTATCCGGGCTCGGGGTATCTGGTGCTTGGGTCGCCGCGTACGGCGGTGTTTTCGGCGACGGTCGATTTTTGATGTGAATCCGCGATATTTGCGGGAGTTTTGCTCTACACTTCCCAACGCCCCTATGGAACAGCAGTGCTTTTCGCACCGACAACCTGACATCAATACGCGAATGGAGATCTGGAAAACATGAATTTGAGCATGCTCGGCCTTGCCACCACTTTCTCGCTCACCCTGCTCGCGTTCGCCGCCCCGGCAGCCGCGAACGCGCGGACCAGCGCATCCGCGACCGGCGGCCTGCCTTTCGAGGTCAAGCCGGTCGGCACATTCAAGAGCCCATGGGCCATGGCATTCCTGCCCAACGGCAACGTGCTGGTGACACAAAAAGAGGGGGCGATGATCCTGTTCGATCCCGCAACCGGTACCAAGCGGACAGTGTCCGGCACACCAGCCGTCAGCAGCAAGGGCCAGGGCGCGCTCATGGACATCGTGCCCGCTCCCGATTTCGCGGCGAGCAAGCTGATCTATTTCAGCTACTCCGAAGCTGGTCCTGGTGCCAGCAGCCGGGTCGTGCTCGCCACCGCGACATTGGATCAGGCAGGCGCCACGCTCAAGGATACAAAGGCCATCTTCCGCGGCCAGGATGCTACGACTGGCGGGCACTATTCCGGCCGTATCGGCTTTTCGCCGGATGGCAAGCATCTCTTCTTTACCAGTGGCGACCGCCAGCTTCTCGATCCGGCGCAGGACCCCAAGTCGACACTCGGCAAGGTGCTGCGCCTGAACCTCGACGGCACGCCGGCCGCCGGCAACCCGCTCGCGGCCAAGGGCTTCCATGCAGCCGTCTGGTCATATGGCCACCGCAACCTGCTAGGCATCGCCTTCGACAGGCAGGGGCGCCTGTGGGAAATGGAGATGGGGCCGCGCCATGGCGACGAGATCAACCTGATCAAGCCAGGCCTCAACTATGGCTGGCCGAGGGCATCGAACGGCAGCCACTACGACGGCCGGGACATCCCCGACCACGCGCCCGGCGACGGCTTCGAGGCCCCGAAAGTGTCCTGGAATCCGGCCATTTCACCGGGCGGCCTCGCCTACTACGACGCGGACCTGTTCCCGAAGTGGAAAAATTCCCTCTTCATCACCGGTCTCTCGGGCCAGTCGCTGGACCGCATCGCCCTCGATGGCGAGAACGCCACCAAGGAGGACCATTGGGATATGGGCGAACGAATCCGCGCCGTGCGCACCGGGCCGGATGGCGCGTTATGGCTGCTGGAAGACGGTCCGCGCGGCCGGCTGCTGATGCTGACACCGAAGAGGTAGGCCGGCGGGGGGCGGTGTGGTGCGGGCATGCCATACCAGTAAATTATGTTTGCAGCCGAGCTTACCCTGATCGGTCGGGTTCTGGCTAGCATGCTCACCACCGGCCGGTGTCGGCAGCAGTGATTGTGCCCTGGCATCTGTACGGCTGCGAACACGGCCGTTATCTTAACGCCGACCTCCTGCCGTACGTCTGCTTCCGCCCCATTGCAGACCTTCATTTTTTAGTAACTCATTAAAACACTTTATAGGCCATTCAAAATTTTCCTTGTTCCTGCGAGATAGGCAATGCCGAGTATTAAGCAAATTAACGAACTCCAAATCCAAAATGAAATGCTATTGCCTGGCATAACTTTCATTAACCAAAAAACCGAAAGAGCTCGAATCAAATATATTGATGCAATTCCAGCTAGCAAGTAGCGGAGTAACGGTGGTTTCGGCACCATACCTACCCCGGCTAGTGCTAAGTACGTCCACGCTAGTAAAACCAAAATAATTAGGCCCGTGATTCTTGTTGGAATAGGTGAGCCAGCTTCAGCTAACAAAGCCATTTTTTCTCCTGCTCCGAAAAAACGATACCAGTCAGCACCAAAAATAATGCATCCGAAATGCAAAATCGCAGCCGCGCCACTTCCTATAGCACCAAAAACTAGAAAAAAATTATAGTCAGGGCGCAAATTATCACTCCAAATCATGTACTAATATCATCGTAAGTCTGACTGCTTTTGGCCGGTTGGGGACGTGGAGCTACTTTACATGGCGGTACGTTAGCTCAACCCCAACCGTCAATGCTACAGTCGCAGCCCTCTCTAGGAATCCTGAGGCTGACTCGGGTATTGGAAACCTCGCAACAACATCAATGACTAGACCTCGTCCCTCAGCATCTGGATAATCATTGTATATTTGGCGAGAATCAACAAACGAAAAGTACGCGTTTAATTTTGCTTGAAGGCTTTCCAGATGAGTTCTCTCATCCGTCCAGTCCCATGAGTCCAATATACTCAGGACTATTTTTCCGTTATTAATGTCGGTCCCGACAGCATCCACCACATCACAATTTTCCAAACCCATTCGTAAAATCTTTCAAAGCAATTACAGTGCTAATGCGGCAGGGCCGCTTATGGCCGACTTCTGCCTGCGACTTAAACGCCCAACTCAACGTCGGCGTTGCGAAGCGATAGCCTCCGTCGACGCATCCGGCTGGGCTGGTGGGAAAAACCATGGTTCGCCTTTCGTACAGATTAGCATGAGGCGCCTTGTAGAAAAGAGAAAGCGGTTCACACGTGAACGTAGCTCCTCAATTCGGAAAGACCAAATCGGTTTTTCGCGCACACGCAGGTTCCATTGGTCATTTGTACCGTAAAAAGCAAAATTCAATTCCAGCTCGGCCTTACTTTCAACGCTTTGAAGGAAGCCGAAATAGTCGGGGGTGGTAACGATGTCTCGAATCTTGCCTTCGTCGTCGATTAGATGGAACCAATTACTCACACCGTCAAAGTAGTCGTAGTTTGTCACAAGAACAATAAAACCATTGCAAGAAAATTGTGCGGCGATTTCTTGCCCGTCCACCACTGTCCGGGTCGGATGTCCATCGCGAACCAAGCGCCGCTTGCACTCCCCGAACGGGTACCAAGCGGGAAGTGCTAACAGGGAATATTGTTCAACAGGTTTCATGTGAATTTCTCGGCTTCCCCCGGGGAACGCTAAACTCGACCGGCTGCTTCTGGCCGAACTCGGCCACCGGAGTTCAGGATAGCATCTTTCCTACGTGAAAAATTCACGAATAGTCACGCACCCGTTTATCCTGCTGGTGAATGAATGAGCAGGCTCCTTGGTGGTGATGATTCCAACGGAACGGAATTCCTAACCAGCCAACATGGAAACAGATTCCAAAATGGGAGTTTAATCGCAATTTTTCAAACTCAACGGGAGGGACTATTAGCCCAAAGTCGTCCGCGTATTCTGAAGAGCGAACAAAAGCCCAGCTTCCGCTTTTTCTATTTGGTTCCAACTTTGTGACCGTTCCTTCTATCACCAGAATCTGGTCGGTTGCTGTGGTCTAATTTGCCTGGACACCTCAATAGGTGGAAAATCCACCACCTGAGGAGAAATGCATGACAAGAAAGCGTAAAACATTCGATCCCAGCTTGAAGCTGGAAGTCGTTCGGATGATCACGGAGCAAGGCCTGA
>CAUPJZ010000025.1:0-98404 GCA_963511605.1 uncultured Duganella sp.
CGCTAAGTTAAGGCGAATTTCGTAGGGCGGATTAGGCGGAACGCCGTAATCGGCCATGAGCCGCCGACGGAGCATGGCCGATTACGCTGCGCTAATCCGCCCTACGTGATTTAGATGAACGCTTAACTTAGCGGCATTAGGGTCATAGCGGCATTAGGGTCAGGTCCACCATTTCTACACGGACTCGGCGCTATGCGCATGTCAGCGGCGGCTCATCGACGGCGGATTACCGCGTTCCGCCTAATCCGGCCTACGTATGTCCGGAGCGGATCTTCGGCCGCGACGCAAGAAGGAAGTTAAAACAAGTAGGGCCGATTAGCGAAGCGTAATCCGCCAGCGCCGCCGGCATTCACCACGCGTTAGAGCATCAGCACCGCGTACAAGGACCGCACCTCGTGCGCCGACTCGACCATGATCGCATGCAGGGTGCCTTCGCCGACGATGAAGTCGATGGTGCGCGCGCCCGGCAACGTGGTGGCGCCCGGCCGCTGGTACAGCGGCGACTGCACCGGCGACAAATCGTTGGCCAGCAGCAGCGTGTCGCCCAGGGTTTCCGGCGGCAAGGCGCGCAAGCCCAGCCACATCGCCTCGATCGATTTGTACACGCCGTCCGGCACGCCCAGCTTGGTCAGCACGCCCCGGCCGATCTCGACCTCGCCATGCTCGACCCAATCCTCCGGCTCGCCTTCCATCACCTCCGGATACTCGCCCGCGCACGACAGCATGTAGAACCCGGCCACCTCGTGCACGATGCCGGCGAACAGCGCCGTGTCCGGATCGACATGGGTGACGCGGCGCGCGATGACCTGCGACAGCGCGGCCACGTGCGCCGTGTGTTCCCACAATTGATTGACTTTGTCCCGCAAGACCGGTTCGGTGACCTGGCTGCCGATCTGGCGCACGATCAACGCCGCGACCAGCGATTGCAGGGTGCGCACGCCGAGGCGCTGGACGGCCGCGCGCACGCTGGAGATTTCAGTGCCGGAACGGTTGTAGGCGACCGAGTTGGCGATGGCGACGCTGCGCGCGGCCAGCAACGGGTCCGCCTGGATGAGTTTGGCCGCCGCCTCGACGTGGCAGTCCGGATCGCTCAGCGCCTGCTGCAGCCGCAGCGAGGCGTTGACGTTGGTCGGGAACGTCAGTTCTCCGCGGCTCGCTTGAGCGGCGATGGCTTTGAAGGCGTCGAGTCTGTCCATCACAAAAATTATACTCCCGAATATTGCCTTGGAGCACTTGTTCGGAAAATACTTTCATGCCGCGCCACACCCGCCGCCTCGCCGAGGCGCCGCGGGATTACGGCTGTTCGCTGAAGATGGCGTCGCAGCCTTCGACGATGTCGTCGGAGTCCTGCAGTTCGTCGGTCAGGCCGAGGTCGAACAGCTCCTCGATCGCGTTCATGAAGCTATTGTGCTTGGTGGCGCCGATCAGGCGGTAGATCTCGCCGTCCTCGTTGCGCACGCCGATCAGCAGCTTTTCCTTGCGCACCTCGTCCGGGGTGTCGACGTTGAGCAGCAGGTTGCCGATGATGTGTTTGTCGAATTTGGCTGGCTTTTTGCCTTCGAGCAGAGTCGTTTTCAAATGTTTTCCTTGGTTGGGTCGGGGGTGGACGGGCATTCGGGCTGGCTGGCCATGATCACAGTTTTGAGCTTGGACAGGTGTTTTTCAAGGGCCGCGAGATCTTCCTCGCGGTAGTCCGTGAACAGGTTCCTGCCCATCTCCATCATCTTGGGGAAGGCGGCGTTGAACGTCGCCTCGCCCTCGGCCGTCAGGCGGACAAAGAAAGAACGCTTGTCGCAGTCGTTGCGCTGACGCTCCACCAGCCCTTTTTGTTCCAGCCGTTCGATCACGCCGGTCAGCGTGCCCTTGGTGATCAGCGTTTTTTCGCCCAGTTCCTTATACGACATGCCGGGCGTGTTGCCCAGCGTGGCGATAATGTCGAACTGCGGATGCGTCAAACCGCTCTGGCGCGCCCGTTCGCTGGAGAGCCGCTCAAAGCCCTGCATGCACTCGGCCAGCAACCGGATGCTTTTCAGATATCGTTCACCCATAGACCGTGATTATAGCTGGTTCGCAATTTGCGGCCCGGGCGGGTACACTATGCGCCACAATAATTTCTAATATAGTTGACAATAAAAACCATGCCACACCACTTGCGCGGCGTTGCCGCGTTGCTCATCGTTACCCTGGTCTGGGGCACGACCTTTCCGGCGATGAAGGACATGACCGGCTCGCTGTCCGCCAGCTGGATCGTGCTGAGCCGCTTCGCCATCGCCAGCCTGTTGCTGCTGCCCTTCCTGTGGCGCGCCAAATGGGACGATATGCGCTGGGGCGTGCTGGCCGGCGGCGTGTTGTTTCTGTGCTACGTGTTCCAGATCGAGGGGCTGGCGCTGACCACCTCCAACCGCAACGCCTTCGTCACCGGCCTGAACGTTCTCGTACCGCCGCTGATCGGCGTGCTGATGGGGAAGATACTGGAGCGCCGCATCGTCATCGCGCTGGTGCTGGCGCTGGCCGGCCTGTTCGCGCTGTGCTGGGAGGGCGGTTTCGTCTGGGGGCGCGGCGACACCCTCGCGCTGCTGTGCGCGGTGTTTTTCGGCATCTATGTGGTGCTGATGGCGTCGACCACCCGCAGGGTCGAGAAGCTGATGGTGCTGACGGCGTCGCAAATCGTCACGGTGGCCGTGTGCTCGGCCCTCTGGCTGCTGCTGCGCGAAGTGCCGCTGGGCGTGGCCGAACGGGCCGAGGACCTGCCCAACTATCTGGCCTATATCGGCACCGGGCTGGAGACGTACGCCGTCAACATCCTCTACCTGGGCGTGGTGGCCACGGCGGCCATCATCTCCCTGCAAACCTGGGGCCAGAGCCACAGCAGCGCCAACGAGGCGGCCGTGATCTACGCCTTCGAGCCGGGCTGTGCGGCGATCTTCGCCTACTTCTGGCTGGGCGAAACCCTGGCGTGGAACGGCCTGCTCGGCGCGGCGCTATTGATCTCCGGTATGATGGTCAGCCAGTGGAGCACCGAGCGTCCCGCTGCCGCGCTGGCGCCCGAATAGGCGACATAACCACATGACGATCACCGATGTCCTTCGCTAACCTTTCCCCGCTCGCCCGGCAGCGGCCGCTGCGCGTGCTGCTGGTGAACGCGGGCGAGGCCGACACGATCACCTGGGCCGGACTGGTGCAGCCGCTGCGGCTGGCCGCTACCATCCTCGGCAAGGATGCCTTGCATCTGGAAACCATGACCCCGGCGCAACTGGCGCTGGCCCAGCCGGGGCAACACCACCTGGCGCTGCTGGTGGCCGACGAGAACCAGGCGTCGATGGCGCCCGGGCTGGGCCGCGCCGTGATCGAGCGCTGCCGCGCGGCCGACTACTGGGGCGGCGTCGGCGCCGGCGTGTTGTGGCTGGCCGAGGCCGGCCTGATGGCGGGCGTGCGCATCGCGCTGCCGTGGGCGCTGTACGCCGATATCGAGCACATCAACGACCGCGCGATCCCGACCCCGCACTTGTTCGAGCTCGACGGCCGCCACCTGAGCTGCTGCGGCGGCGCCGCCAGCATCGATTTTTCGCTGACGCTGATCGAATCCCTGTTCGGCGCGACGGTGCAGGCCGCCATCAAGGAAGCGCTGTGCGTCGAGCGCGTGCGCGGCCACGAGGAGCGCCAGCGGGTGGCGTTGCAGGCCCGCTTCGGCGCCCTGCAACCGCGCCTGTCGGAGGCGGTGACTTTGATGGAAACCAATATCGAAGAGCCGCTGTCGACCGACGACATCGCCAACCTGGTCGGGCTGTCGCGCCGCCAGCTCGAGCGCCTGTTCAAGCAATACCTGAACAGCCTGCCGTCGCGCTATTACCTGGAGCTCAGGCTGCAACGCGCGCGGCAACTGCTGCTCGACACCAACCATTCGATCGTCCAGGTCGGGCTGATGTGCGGCTTCTCGTCCGGGTCCCATTTTTCGACCGCCTTCGGCGCGCTGTTCGGCAACACTCCGCGCGAGGAGCGCCAGCGCAAGCTGGCCAACCGGCCGGCCTGAGCTGCCCGCCGGGGCCGCGTCCTATTCCCCTTGCCAGAAGTCCTTGAAGGTGGCGCTCCGGAACTTGATGTCGGAGAACTGCGCGCTGAAGCCGTCGCCGGCCGGCGATTGCGACGAGAAGCCGACTTTCGCGGTGGCCGCGCCCGGCAGGCTGAAGCTGCGCACCATGCTCCAGTCGCGCCCGTCCGGCGAGGTGTAGAACACGAACATGTCCTTGCGCCGCAACACCTTCAGGTACGCCGCGCCGCCCGGCCGCACGCCATGGTGGGCGTCGTCGCCGACGCCCTTGGCGACGGTGGAGGAGATGCCCGCCGCGCCGGTCTTGGCGAACTCGAACAGCAGCTTGGCCCAGTTGGCCTTGTCGTTGTAGACGATCAGCGCGCCGCCGTTGAAGGCGTGGTTGACGCCGGCGGTGACCTTGGCCGAGAAGATGAAGTCGCCGACCGGCTGGAACAGCACGCGCGGCGTCTTGTCGGCGATCTCGGTGCCGTCCGTGTTGGCGTACAGGTCGGTGCCTTTTTTGGCCTGCAACACCAGCGCCTTGTCCTTGACGCTGGCCGCGCCCAGGTCCAGCTGCGATTCGAGCGCGAACGGCAGCGTGTCGATCGCCAGCTTGCCGTCCTTGAGCGTGGCCTCGCTGGCGTGTGCCCGCGCCGCCAACAGTACCGCCGCGATGGCAACCGCGCCAAGCATGAATTTCTTATCCTGCAACATGGTGAGGCCTTCCTCTGTGGTTGGCGCTTGCGCGCCCCGGGCCGCCTTCCGGGATGGAAGCGCTCCCATAATGTTAAAAGAAAAATAACACGCGCAATGTCGCAATGTCAACAACGGATAGCCCGTTTTCCTATGGCGCGGCCCCGGCTACGTGGCGAATTTGAAAATGCCTGTCGCGTATCCGAAAGAAGCGTTTTGCCGTCCTGCCTATAATGGCGCAACGTCAGCGGATTTCTGCTGGTCGCCCCACTAAACATTGATAGGGAATGCCATGAACGCCAAGCTAGATACGACCGTAACGACCCGTCCTGTGACTCGTCAGACTTTTGACGAAGTCCTGGTGCCTACCTACGCACCCGCAGCGATGGTTCCGGTCCGAGGCGCTGGCCTGGACCTGTGGGACCAGAATGGCAAACACTATCTGGACTTCACGTCCGGCATCGCCGTGGCCTCGCTGGGCCACTGCAACCCGGTCGTGGTCGAGGCGCTGACCCGCCAGGCCAACACCCTGTGGCACCTCGGTAACGGCTACACCAACGAGCCGGTGCTGCGCCTGGGCCTCGCGCTGACCGAGGCGACCTTCGCCGACCGCGCCTTCTTCTGCAACTCCGGCGCGGAAGCCAACGAGGCGGCCCTGAAGCTGGCGCGCAAATACGCGCACACCAAATTCGGCGCGCACAAATCGCGCATCATCTCGTGCTACCAGTCGTTCCACGGCCGCACCTTGTTCACCGTGTCCGTCGGCGGCCAGTCGAAGTACACCGAAGGTTTCGAGCCGCTGCCGCCGTCGATCGACCACATCGTCTATAACGATATCGAAGCGGCGCGCGCCGCCATCGGCGACGACGTCTGCGCCGTGATCGTCGAGCCGCTGCAAGGCGAGGGCGGCGTGGTCCCGGCCGACAAGGCCTACCTGCAGGAGCTGCGCGACCTGTGCACCAAGACCGGCGCGCTGCTGATCTTCGACGAGGTCCAATGCGGCATGGGCCGCACCGGTGACCTGTTCCACTACATGACCTACGGGATCACGCCGGACGTGCTGACGTCGGCCAAGGCGCTGGGCAACGGCTATCCGATCGGCGCCATGCTGACCACCCACGAACTGGCCGCGACCCTGGGCGTCGGCTCGCACGGCACCACCTACGGCGGCAACCCGCTGGCCGCGACCGTGGCGCTGACGGTGCTCGAGACGATCAACCAGCCGGCCTTCCTGGCCCGTGTGAAGGAAGCCGGCGCCAAGCTGCGCGGCACGATGGAAAAGCTGATCGCCGATTACCCGCAAGTGTTCGCGCAAGTGCGCGGCGCCGGCCTGCTGCTCGGCATGGTCGTCACCGACGCCTGGAAAGGCCGCTCGAAGGATATCCAGAAGGCCGCCGAAGCCAATGGCCTGATGGTGCTGATCGCGGGCATGGACGTGGTGCGTCTGGCGCCGGCGCTGATCGTCTCGGACGCGCAGATCGCCGAAGTCGACCGCATCCTGCGCCTGTCGCTGGACGGCATGATCGCCGCAGCCTAAGAAGTACTTGCGGCGGACCTGGTTCCGCCGCTTTTCATTTGGGACCCGGCGCATTCCGATGCGCCGGGTCGCTTGCGTTGAATTACCGAAGGAGTTCCCATGTATGTAGTCCGTCCGGTCGAACTTGCGGATATCGCTGCCCTCGAAGCACTGGCGGCGGTGCCCATGCCGGGAGTGCATACCCTGCCGAAGACGCGCGAGAAGATCCTCGCCATGATCGAGCGTTCGATCGCGTCCTTCTCCGCCCACGTGGATATCCCGAGCGAAGAGGCGTATCTGCTGGTGCTCGAGTCGTTGGGCGATAAGTCGTTGGGCGATGAGTCGCCGGCCGATAAAACCATCGTCGGCACCGCCGCCATCTTCGCCGCCGCCGGCTCCAACGGCACCTATTTCTCGTTCCGCAACGACGTGATCCAGCAGGTGTCGCGCGATCTGAACATCAGCCACAGCGTGCACGCGCTGACCTTGTGTTCGGAGCTGACCGGCTACTCGCAGCTGTCCAGCTTTTATGTCGGCGAACGCGAATACGGCACGCCGGAGGCGGCGCTGCTGTCGCGCGCGCGGCTGATGTTCGCCGTGCTGGCGCCGCACCGCTTCTCCGACCGCTTCTTCGTGCCGCTGGCCGGCGTGACCGACGACGCCGGCGGCTCGCCGTTCTGGGACGCGCTGGGCCGCAAGTTCTTCCAGATGGATTTCCTCGACGCCGAACGCGTGATCGGCGGCGCCCGCAACCGCACCCTGATCGTCGAGCTGATGCCGCACTATCCGGTCTACGTGCCGCTGCTGCCCGGTGACGCGCAGGCGGCCATGGGCCAGATCCATCCGTCGGGCGAGCTGGCGTTCAACCTGCTGACGGCCGAAGGCTTCGAGGCCGACGATTACATCGACATCTTCGACGGCGGTCCGATCCTGCAGGCGCACAAGAATTCGCTGCGCACCTTCAGCGGCGCGCTGCAGCGCCGCGTCAGCACCGCGCCGGAGTCGCGCGACCGTGGCCGCGAACCGCAGCTGCGCTACGCGGTGTCGTCGGGCGCCGAGCATAACTTCCGCGCCGTGATCACCCATTGCGCCGCGCTGGAATCGCAAGTCACCGCCGCGCTGCCGGCCGATGTGCTGGAAGCGCTGCAAGTCGCCGACGGCGACACCGTCATCTGCGTCAGAATCTAAGAGTGGACAACCTATGCTAGTAGTACGCGCAATCAAAGCCGACGACCTCGACGCCCTGTACGTGATGGCCACGCAGGTCGGCAGCGGCATGACCACCCTCAAGCCGGACATGAAGATGATGGGCGACCGCGTGGCGATCGCCGTCGCCTCGTTCGCCGAAACCATCCCGCCCGAAAAGCGCGACTACATGTTCGTGATGGAGGATACCGACACGGGCCGCCTGGCCGGCGTGTGCGCGATCAAGGGCGCGGTCGGGCTGAACGAACCGTTTTATAACTACCGCATCGGCACCCTGGTGCACTCGAGCCGCGAGCTCGATGTGTTCACCCGCATGGAAACGCTGTACCTGTCGAACGACCTGACCGGCAGCACCGAACTGTGTTCGCTGTTCCTGCACCCGGACTACCGCACCGGCAACAACGGCAAGCTGCTGTCGAAGAGCCGTTTCCTGTTCATCGCGCAGTTCCCGCATCTGTTCACCGAAAAGCTGATCGCCGAAATGCGCGGCTACCAGGAGGAGGGCGGCCGCTCGCCGTTCTACGAGGGACTGGGCCGCCATTTCTTCAAGATGGATTTCGACCACGTCGACGACCTGACCGCCGTCGGCAAGAAGTCCTTCATCGCGGAGTTGATGCCGCGCCAGCCGCTGTACGTCGCCTATCTGCCGGAGGACGCGCAGCAGGTGATCGGCAAGGTCCACACCTCGACCGCGCCGGCGCGCCGCCTGCTGGAGCAGGAGGGCCTGTACTTCGAAGGCTATATCGATATCTTCGATGCCGGCCCGGTGCTGCAGGCGCGCGTGTCGGAGCTGCGCGCCATGCGCGACAGCACGCTCGCCGAAATCGGTCCGGTCTCCGATCTGGCCTCGGCGTGCGCGCCGGAGGCGCCGGCGGATGAACCGATGCTGGTGTCGAACACCACGCTGAGCGATTTCCGCATGATCCTGTCGCAGTCGGTGCCGGTCAACGGCACCCTGGAGCTGCCCGCCGCGGAGCAGGACGCCCTGTGCTGCAAGGCCGGCGACACCGTCCGCACCCTGACTCTCAATTTGAGGAAGAATCCCCATGTTTAACGCATCGCCCAACGCATCGAACACCGCACTCAGTAACTTCATCAACGGCGAATGGCTGCCGGGCAGCGGCGCCGAAATTTCGACCATCGATCCATCGAACGGCCAGCAGACCTGGGCCAGCAACGAGTCGATGCCGCAGGACGTGGCGCAAGCCTGCGCCGCCGCGCGCGAGGCGTTCGAAGCCTGGGCCCTGACGCCGCTCGATGAGCGTATCGCCGTCTGCACCCGTTTCCGCGACCTGCTCAAGCAGGACGCCGAGGAGCTGGCGCTGCTGATCTCCGAGGAAGTCGGCAAGCCGCTATGGGAAGCGCGCACCGAAGTGGCGACGATGGCCAACAAGATCGATATCTCGGTGCAGGCCTATGGCGCGCGCACCGGCGAGTCGCACAACAAGGTCGCCGACGGCGAGGCGGTGCTGCGGCACCGTCCGCACGGCGTGTTCGGCGTGTTCGGTCCGTATAACTTCCCCGGCCACCTGCCGAACGGCCATATCGTGCCTGCGCTGATCGCCGGTAACACGGTGGTGTTCAAGCCGAGCGAATACGCGCCGCGCACCGCCGTCAAGACCGTGCAGCTGTGGGAACAAGCCGGCGTGCCGAAAGGCGTGATCAATCTGGTCAACGGCGGCCGCGATACCGGCGTCGCGCTGGGCCAGAATCCGCTGCTCGACGGCGTGCTGTTCACCGGCAGCTGCCAGACCGGCTCCGCGCTGCACAAGCAGTTCGGCGGCCAGCCGGGCAAGATGCTGGCGCTGGAAATGGGCGGTAACAATCCGCTGGTGATCTGGGACCAGGATAACAACATGGATATCGACGCCGCCGTCTTCATGGCGATTTCGTCGGCCTTCATTTCGGCCGGCCAGCGCTGCACCTGCGCGCGCCGCCTGATCCTGCCGGCCGGCGCGGCCGGCGACGCGATCGTCGCGCGCCTGGTCGACGTGGCCAGCCGCCTGACCATCGGCGCCTCGAATGCCGAACCTGCGCCGTTCATGGGCCCTGTCGTCTCGTCGGCGGTGGCCAAACGCCTGGTGCGGGCGCAGGAGGACATGGTATCCAAGGGCGGCAAGCTGCTGCTGGAGATGCGCCATCTGGACGCCGCCACCGGCTTCGTCTCGGCCGGCATCGTCGATGTCACCGACGCCGAGGGCATCCCGGATGAAGAGTGGTTCGGTCCTCTGCTGCAGGTGATCCGCGTGGCCGATTTCGACAGCGCCATCAACGCCGCCAACGCCACCGAGTTCGGCCTGGCGTCGGCGCTGATCTCGAACGACGAAAACCTGTGGAAGATCTTCCAGGTGCGCGCACGCGCCGGCATCGTCAACTGGAACCGTCCGACCACGGGAGCCGCCAGCACCGCGCCGTTCGGCGGCGTCGGCAAATCGGGCAACCATCGTCCGAGCGCCTACTACGCGGCCGACTACTGCGCCTATCCGGTAGCGTCGATCGAAAACAATGTACTTGAAATGCCTGCGAAGCTTTCGCCGGGCATGCACTTCTAAGGATCTGAAATGCGCGCACGCGAATTCAACTTCGACGGGCTGGTAGGCCCATCGCACAACTACGCCGGTCTGTCGTTCGGCAACGTGGCTTCGTTCAGCAACGTCAAGAGCGCGTCCAACCCCAAGCTGGCGGCGTTGCAGGGGCTGGCCAAGATGCGGGCGCTGGCCGCGCGTGGTTTCGGCCAGGCGCTGCTGCCGCCGCAGGACCGGCCGAACTTCCGCCTGCTGCGCAGCATCGGCTTCACCGGCAGCGATGCGGATGTGCTGGCGAAAGCGGCCAGGGAAGCGCCGGTGATCCTGGCGTGCGCATATTCGGCCTCGCCGATGTGGACCGCCAACGCGGCGACGGTCAGCCCGTCCGCCGACAGCGCCGACGGCCGCACGCATTTCACCGCCGCCAATTTGAACAACAAGCTGCATCGCGCCTTCGAGCATGAACAGTCGGCACGCAGCCTGCGCGCCATCTTCCACAACATCGACCACTTCGCGGTGCACGACGCGCTGCCTGGCACGCCGGCTTTCGGCGACGAGGGCGCGGCCAACCACACGCGCCTGTGCAAGGACCACGGCAGCGCGGCGGTCGAGATGTTCGTCTATGGCCGCACCGAGTTCGACGCGTCGGCGTCGGCGCCGAAGAAGTATCCGGCCCGCCAGACGATGGAGGCTTCGCAGGCCATCGCGCGCTTGCACGGCCTGTCGGCGCAGCGCACCGTCTACATCCAGCAAAACCCGGACGTGATCGACCAGGGCGTGTTCCACAACGACGTCATCGCGGTCGGTAACGGCAATGTGCTGTTCTATCACGACCAGGCGTTCGCCGACGAAGCGGGCAGCCTCGATCAACTGCGCCGCGCGATGGACGGCGTGGGTGCTGAGCTGAACGCGATTCGCGTCGATACCGGCGCGGTGTCGGTGGCGGACGCGGTGGCCAGCTATCTGTTTAACAGCCAGTTGCTGTCCAAGGACAACGGCAAGATGGCGCTGGTGATCCCGCAGGAGTGCGAGGAGAACGCCGCCGTCGCCGCGTACCTGCAAGGACTGGTCGCCAGCGGCGACGCGGTCGACGAGCTGATTCATTTCGATCTGCGCCAGTCGATGCGTAACGGCGGCGGGCCGGCGTGCCTGCGCCTGCGCGTGGCGCTGACCGATGCCGAGGCGGCCGCCATGCATCAAGGCGTGGTGATGACCGAGGCGCTGTATCACACGCTGGTGGCGTGGGTGGAAAAGCACTACCGCGACCGCCTCGATCCGTCCGACCTCGCCGATCCTTCATTGGCGATCGAAGTGCACACCGCGCTGGAGGATTTGAGCCGGATTCTTGGACTGCCAAACCTCTACGATTTTTAAGACCGGGACACTCGGGATACCGTGATTCATGTGGCAAACGTGATCTGCGTGATACCCGTGATCCACGTAGGGCGGATTAGGCGGGACGCCGTAATCGGCCATGCATGCGTCAACAACGGCGCATACATGGCCGATTACGCTGCGCTAATCCGCCCTACGTGTTTTAGAAATTTTTGAGTTGGCCGAATTGATTCGATTTGTAATGCACTATTTCGTCCCCATCTGGTTTAATAGTGCCCGTATCGCCTGACCCTACGCCGCGTAGCCACAAGCCGGCGCGGCGTCCTGCAACATAAAATACTCATAACGTATTGGAGAAGCAACGATGAAACAAATGCCACAAGACCTGCGCGCTCAGACGCTGGATTTGATCAACGCCAGCAAGCCGGCCAGCGACACCAGCCAAGTCCCCGCGCTCATCAGCGCCTGGCTCGGTTCTCTGGACGATGAAGATCTGACGGGCACCGTGCCCGGTAGTCTGGCGCCGGTTTTGTGGGATGGTTTCACGCAAGCCTCCAAGCGCACCGGAAGTGGCGCGCAAATCGCCAAGCTGCGCTACGAAGATGGCCGCGGCGGCATGGCCACCGCGCTGTTGATCCTCAACGACGACATGCCATACCTGGTCGATTCGATCGTCATGGCCATGCGCAAACTGCGTATCGTCGCCAACGGCGTGTTGAACTCGGTGCTGCCGGTCGCCCGCAACGCCGAAGGCGTGATCACCGCCGTCGGCCAGAGTGGCGACAAACTCGAATCCTATGTCCTGTGCCTGCTGGCCGACGATTTGTCGGAAGCGGAACTGGGCATGCTGGTCGACCGCATCGAGATGGTCTCGCGCGACGCCGCCGTGGTCCGCCGCGACAAGGCCGCGATGCTGGAGCACTTCAGCCGCATCGGCGCCGAAGCCGCCTCCAACGGCGAAGAGGGCAAGGAAGTCGCCGCCTTCCTGGAATGGGCCCGCACCGAAGGCTTCGAGCCGTTCGGCTACGCCTACTACCAGGTCAAGCCGGGCGTGCGCGAGCTGGAACGCGACATCCCGAGCCGCATCGGCGTGCTGCAGGATACCTCGCATCCGGTCTACGGCACCTGCCTGGCCAACATCCCCGGCGACTTCGACACGCTGTCGAAACGCGCGCACACGCTGTCGATCGTCAAGGCCGACGTCGAAGGCACCTTGCACCGCGACCAGGCGCTGGACTTCATCGGCGTGCGCCACACCGATCCGCAAGGCGCCATCCTCGGCGAATACTGCTTCGTCGGCCTGTTCACCCGTGCCGCCACGGCCACGCCGCTGAACCGCCTGCCATTCGCGCGCGGCCGCATCGCCAAGGTGCTGAGCATCGCCGGCGTGCGCCAGGAAGGCTTCCGCGCCGAGAAATTCATCGAGATCCTCGAATCGCTGCCACGCACCGAAGCGCTGGAAGCCGAACCGGAATGGCTGGCCGAAGTCTGCGGCGCCGTCGTTTCGCTGTACAAGCAACCACGCACCAAGGTGTTCGCCCGCCGCGACGTCTACGCGCGCCACCTGAACGTGCTGGTGTACCTGCCGCGCGAGCGTTACAGCGCAAGCGTCGCTTCCGCGTTGGCCAAGGCGCTGCAAGCCAGCTCCGGCGCCCACCACGTCAGCTCGCAGACGCTGGTGGCCGACGGTCCGCTGGCCCGCGTGTACCTGATCGCCCACGGCGCGCGCTATCCGCTGGACCTGGAAACCGATATCCAGCAGCCGTTGTTGTCGGTCCTCGACGGCTGGCATGACAGCTTCTCGAAGCTGGCCGACGCCGTCTCGAACGTGCCGATGCGCGCCCACCTGCGCAGGATGTGCGCGACCCTGCCGACCGATTACGTCGCCTCGACTCCGCCCGTCGCCGCCTTCTACGACCTGCAAACCATTTTGCAGAACACCGATCCGTCGCGCGTCGACGTGCGCGTGGACGCGGCGGCCGACGCCACCACCATCCGCCTGTATTCGGTGGACCGCGTGCCGTCGCTGTCGACCATCCTGCCGGCGCTGCACAACGCCGGCGTGGCCATCGACCGCGAACAGGCACACTCGATCCGCATGGACGGCAAGCGCCACTTCGTCACCAGCCTGTCGGTCGATGAAGCCAGCGCCGCCAGCCTGGCCAAGCCGGAAGTGATTCCGGTCGCGCAGGAGCTGTTCGCGTCCCTGTTCAACAACGAAGCCGAAGACGGCCGCCTGAATGGTCTGGTCATCGAAGGCGGCTTGAGCCTGCGCCAGGTGCAACTGGTGCGCGCCTACATGAGCTACTGGCGCCAGACCGGCAGCCAGTTCTCGGTGCGCTACATCGCCGAGACGCTGCGCAAGCAGCCGGCCATCGTCAAGCAGCTGGTGGACGCCTTCCTGCAGCGCTTCAACCCCGCGCTGGACCAAGCCACCCGCGACGCCGCGATGGAATCGCTTGCCGCCATCAAGGGCCGCCTGCCGTCGATCAACCACGCCGACAGCGAAGAAGTGCTGGGCGCCCTGACCGATCTGATGACCGCGACCCTGCGCACCAACTACTTCCAGAACAATCAGAAGGGCGACAAGATCATCTTCAAGTTCGACACCAGCAATCTGTCGCTGGTGCCGGAACCGCGTCCGTTCCGCGAGATCTTCGTGTTCTCGCGCCGCTTCGAAGGCGTGCACCTGCGCGGCGGCCCGGTCGCCCGTGGCGGCTTGCGCTGGTCCGACCGCATGGAAGACTACCGCACCGAGGTCCTTGGGCTGGTGAAGGCGCAGATGGTGAAGAACGCCGTCATCGTGCCGGCCGGCGCAAAGGGCGGCTTCGTGTGCAAGCAGATGCCGAAGGACGCCGTGCGTGAAACCATCGCGGCCGAAGGCGAAGCGGTCTACCGCCTGTTCATCGCCAGCCTGCTGGAAATGACCGACAACCGCGTGCTCGGCAAGATCGTGCCGCCGGCGGATACCGTCTGCTACGACGGCGCCGATCCGTACCTGGTGGTGGCCGCCGACAAGGGCACCGCGACCTTCTCCGACATCGCCAACGGCATCGCCGTGCAGCGCGGCTTCTGGCTGGGCGACGCCTTCGCGTCGGGCGGCTCGAACGGCTACGACCACAAGAAGATGGGCATCACCGCCAAGGGCGCGTTCGAAGCCGTCAAGCGCCACTTCTACGAAATGGACCACGACATCCACGCCACCCCGGTGACGATGGTCGGCGTGGGCGACATGTCGGGCGACGTGTTCGGCAACGGCGCGCTGCTGTCGCGCAAACTGCAGATCATCGCCGCGTTCGACCACCGCCACATCTTCCTCGATCCGACGCCGGACATGGAAAAATCCTTCGTCGAACGCGAGCGCATGTTCGCGCTGCCGCGCTCCTCGTGGGACGACTACAACAAGGAATTGATCTCGGCCGGCGGCGGCGTCTACCCACGCACCGCGCGCACCATCGAGCTGTCGCCGCAGATCCGCGCCGCGCTGGACATCGAGGAGACCTCGCTGCCGCCGGAAGAGCTGATGCACCGCATCCTGATGGCGCCGGTCGACCTGTTCTACAACGGCGGTATCGGCACCTACATCAAGGCGTCGACCGAATCGCACGCGCAGGTCAAGGACCGCGCCAACGACAATATCCGCGTCGACGGCAACCAGCTGCGCTGCAAGGTCGTCGCCGAGGGCGGCAACCTGGGCGCCACGCAAGCGGGCCGTATCGAATTCGCGCTGACCGGCGGCCGCATCTTCACCGATGCGATCGACAACTCGGCCGGCGTGGATTGCTCCGACCATGAAGTGAACGCGAAGATGTGGCTGGACGTGGAAATGAACGCCGGCCTGCTGACCGAGGCCGATCGCAACCGCACCCTGAACGAAATGACCGCCGACATCGAGCGCCTGGTCCTGCGCGACAACACGCTGCAAACGCAGCTGCTGGTGCGCGAGGCGCAGGCGCAGACCGACGCCGCCGTGCAAGACGGCTACGCCTCGCTGATCGCCTTCCTGGAAGAAGAGGGCGCGCTGTCGCGCGATCTGGAGCAACTGCCGTCGGTGGCCGAACTGGCGCGCCGCAAGGCCGACGGCCGTGGCCTGACGACGCCGGAACTGGCGGTAGTCATCGCCAACGTCAAGAACCGCTACAAGCGCATCCTGTCGGCGCTGCCGCTGACGGAAAACAGCTGGGCCGAGTCGATGCTCAAGCCGTACTTCCCGGACCTGCTCGTCGCGACGCGTCCCGCGCTGGCGCACCCGCTGGCCAACGCCATCCTGGCGACCGTGCTGGCCAACGAATCGGTCAACCGTTGCGGCCCGCTGATGCTGCGCCAACTGGCCGGCGAACACGGTGTCGACGAGGCGGACGTGATCCTGGCGTGGGGCCAGGCATGGTCCGCGCTGAACCTGGCGCCGATCTTCTCGACCCTGGACGCCGACGCGCTGAAAGTGCCGCGCGCCGTCTCGATCAAGGTCGATGGCCGCACCCGCGTGCTGCAAAAAGCCGTTATCGAAGGCGCGCTGACCGTGCCCGCCGACCAGCTGAAGGACGGCGTGGCCGAGTTGACCCGCCTGTTCGCCAAGCCGGAGACGCTGGCCCACCTGAGTTCCGGCGACGGCCAGTCCGACGCCGAACTCACCGCCGGCCTGCGTCCGGAGTTCGTCGCCGCCTGGAAGGCGGTCGACGCGATCGAATCGGTGGCGGCGTTTGTGTTCGCGGCGCTGTCGGTCACGCGTCCGGCAGGTATGGATTTGCCGGCCTTCCTGCAAGTCGGCCTGGCGCTGCGCGCGCAAGTCGGCATCGACACGCTGGAACGCGGCCTGAAGCTGCCGGCCACCAGCCGTTCGCAGGAACAGCTGCGCAGCTACGCGCAGAACGCGCTGCGCCGCACGCAGCAACGCCTGTTGTCGCAGGTGCTGCAGCATGCCACCGGCGGCCACACGGGCGTGGAGGCGGTCGAGGTGGTCGCCAACACGCTGGGCCTGACCGGCTACGCGGTGCCGACCGATCTGGAACAGGCGATGCTGGACGTCTGGGCGCTGTCCGAGGCGACCAACTCGGGCAACACCACCTTGGCGGTGTAAGCGTATGAGCGAGCGTATCGACACTTTGCCGACAGCTTTACCGGAGGCGGTGCGTGCGCTCGCCGAAGCCGATTTCCGCGCCGTCGCGCAGCGCTTCTCGGCGGCCGGCTTCGCGGTCACGCAGCCGGCCGACGGCATCATCACCATCAAGGGGACGGGCGACCGCCCGGCGATGCTGATTTCGGTCGGCGTGCATGGCGACGAGACGGGGCCGATCGAAATGGTCGCCTACCTGCTCGATGCATTGTCGCGGCAACCGCAAGCGCTGGCCGTCAATCTGATGCTCTGCGTCGGCAACATCGGCGCCATCCGCGCCGGCAAGCGCTTCATCGACGCCGACTTGAACCGCATGTTCCGCGCCGAACGCGGTACCCTGGCCGGCACCGCCGAAGCGGCGCGTGCCGACGTGATGATCGCCGCCACCACGGCCTTCTTCAGCGACGCGGGGCCGGTGCGCTGGCATCTGGATCTGCACACTGCCATCCGGCCGTCGGTGTATCCGACCTTCGCCATCGTCCCGGAGATCATCGCCGAGCATACGCGGCGCGCGCTGATCGAGTGGCTGGGCCTTGCCGGTATCGGCGCGGTGATCATGAATCCGGCCTCGGTCGGCACGTACAGTTATTATTCGGCGGAGCATCACGGCGCCGCCGGCACCACGGTGGAACTGGGGCGTATCGGTACCCTGGGCCAGAACGATCTGGCGCAATTCGCAGACGCCTCGCTGGCGCTGGACGACCTGCTGCGCGGCGCGCCCAGGCGCGAAGCGAAACAGGCGCCGCACGTCTTCAACACGGCGCGCCAGATCATCAAGTTGAGCGACAAGTTCCAGATGGCATTCGGGAAGGATACGCACAACTTCACGGCGCTGAAGCAGGGCGAGGAGATCGCCCGCGACGGCGACACCGTCTACACCGTCCAGCATCCGGAGGAGCTGGTGGTGTTCCCCAATCCCGACGTCCGGGTCGGCCTGCGGGCGGGCCTGATGGTGGTGCGGGTCGGCTGACCCTCTCGTCTTAACACCGCTTTACCTCCCTTTACATTCCGCGCACTCATAGTTCGACGATTAAGTACGTTAACAGGTACAGCATTGTCCTTAACTATGGAGTGAGCACTATGACGACAGCAATCAGCGGTGTATCAGGCGGCGCCGGCGCCATTTCGTTCGACCCTGCGAAGGGCGCGGCGCGTATCGCCAACAAGGTGTTTGGGGAGATGGATGCCGACAAGGATGGCAAGGTAAAGAAGGAGGAATTCGTTTCCGGCCTGGAGTCGAAGGGCGTGTCGGCCGACGACGCCGCCAAGCAGTTCGACGCGATCGACAAGCAGAAGACCGGCTCGATCACCAAGACGGATCTGGAGACGGCGATCAAAAGCGGCGACTTCGCGCCACCGAAGCCCGCCGAGGGCGGCGCGTCCGCCGCGCAAGGAGGCGGCAAGCCGCAAGGCGCGGGCGGCGGCGGCGGGGCCGGCGCCGCAAGCAGCGCGACCAAGACCTACGAGGCGGCCGACACGAACGAAGATGGCACCGTGTCGCAGCAGGAGGAGCTGGTTTACAGCATCTCGCATCCATCGGAAAGCGCTTCGGACCCCAGCAAAATCGGCGGCAACATCAACGAAATCGCCTGACGCCCCGGGCGTGGAGCAAACCGACATATCACGTAGGGCGGATTAGCGAAGCGTAATCCGCCATGCATGCGCCGTCGGCGGCTCGTACAACCTTTAATTACGCGCGATGAGCACCGCCAGGATCGTCGCGGCGACGCCGATCACGGCGACCGCCGCGCCGATGGCAGGATGAAAACGGCGCGAGACTGTGGGGATTTTTTGAACCGGCATGGATGCTCCTTCTTGTCAGACTGTAATGTTGACTCAAGATTAGCGTGCGACCAGTTTCCAATCTATACGTCGGCCTGTATCAAAAGTAAGCAACTGTAACCAAGCCTTGGTGGCGAGTGCGAATAAAGTTGTATTTGTGGCACAAATTACTTTGTGGCGATGAGGCTGGAAGGCCCTATAATCGCTTAGTTTTTTTGCCCCCATTTTCGCCCACACATCTCCCACAAGGATAGCCTGTGAACCAATCGCTGGTCCAGAAACTGACCCGTACCAAGCCGGTCGATACTACAGTTGAACACTTACCAGCTGAGCACGCCCCAACCAGCAATGGCCTGCACCGCACTATCGGCCTGTTCCCGCTGACGATGATCGGCGTCGGCGCCACCATCGGCACCGGTATCTTCTTCACGATGGTCGAAGCCGTGCCCAAGGCCGGCCCCTCGGTCATCCTGTCCTTCCTGATCGCCGCCATCACCGCCGGCCTGACGGCGCTGTGCTACGCCGAGTTGTCGTTCCGGATTCCGGCGTCGGGCTCGTCGTACTCGTTCGCCTACGCGACCGTCGGCGAATTCGCCGCCTTCATCATGGCCGCCTGCCTGCTGCTCGAATACGGGCTGGCGGCAAGCGCCACCGCGATCGGCTGGTCCGATTACCTGAACAACTTCCTCAACAACGCCTTCGGCTGGCACATCCCCGAGATGCTGCGCTCGCCGATGATCGTTTCGACCGCGCACGGCATCGAGATACGCGGCGGCCACGTCAACCTGCCGCCGATTCTGCTGGTGGCGATGTGCGGCCTGCTGCTGATACGCGGCACCAAGGAATCGGCCACCACCAACGCCATCATGGTGCTGATCAAGCTGGCGATCCTGATCTTCTTCATCGTCATCGCGTTTTCCGGGTTTGACATCAACAACTTCCATCCGTTCTTCAGCCCCGACAACGGCGTGCACTACACCGGCATGGCCGGGGTGACGGCGGCGGCGGCCACGGTGTTCTTCTCGTTCATCGGCCTCGACACCGTTGCCACGGCCGGCGAGGAGGTGCGCAACCCCAAGCGCAACGTGCCGATCGGCATATTGTCGGCGCTGGCGATCGTGACGGTGTTCTATATGCTGGTGGCGGTGGCGGCGATGGGCGCGCAGCCGGCGTCGAAGTTCGCCGGCCAGGAAGCCGGCCTCGCGGTGATCCTGCAGAACGTCACCGGCAAGACCTGGCCGGCGCTGGTGCTGGCGGCGGGCGCCGTGATTTCCGTGTTCAGCGTGACCCTGGTGACGATCTATGGCCAGACGCGGATACTGTACGCGATCTCCAAGGACGGCCTGATCTCGAAGTCGTTCCAGAAGGTGAGCGCGAAGACGGCGTCGCCGGTGCAAAACACTTTGATCGTCTGCATCGTCGTCGGTCTGGTGGCGGGTTTCGTGGATGCGACCTTCCTGTGGGACATGGTCAGCATGGGTACGCTGACGGCCTTCATCGTGGTGTCGCTGGCGGTGCCGGTGATGCGCAAGAAGGAAAACGGTAAGGGCGTGAAGGGCTTCCGCGTGCCGTTCGGTCCGTATGTGGTGCCGGGCCTGAGTATCAGCGCCTGTCTGTATCTGATGTTCGGTCTGTCGTTGACGACTTACACGATTTTCGCGATCTGGATGTCGGCTGCGGTTGTGACGTACTTCCTGTATGGGATGCGCAATTCCCGTTTGAATCACGTGTAGCGCATACCTCATAGCACTTCTCGGTGCTGGCCACGATTTTGTAGGGAATAGGACTCGCCCCCTGTTCCTTGGTTAGCGCCCTTCAACATCCAACTGGGTCGCTTCTCCGTCGCCCAATAGATCGGCGCTGCCTGTTCGGTAGCGACCTCTTTCTCTCCTTTGATCGACTGTTCGGCATTTCTAAGATTCTCGCATCGATCATGGAGGACATGCGTGCCAGCTCCCCATGCCTGGTCAATTGGCGTTCGACCAAATCAAATATGCTGTCGCTAGTGTTGACCTAATCAGGCGCTCCCGAGCGTCGAAATCGTGAGCGATCGCGAATGCCATTACGGTGCACGGTCCGACAAAACGCTGAAAGATTAGCCGTTGAGCGGTTCGAAAGCCGTCTGCCCCTTGTTCATCGTCAGCCTCCCGTCCTAAATCGGACATGCATGGCGTTCTCAAATACGTCGATATGCTTCCTCTCTCTCATTCAGCCATTCGATAACAACTGGGTCGAACATTACCGTTCGGTAATAATGACAATTCGATAGTATTCTGAAATTTTCAATGTTGTACATTAGTGAGGCCTGCAATAACCCGGTGAGTAGATTTTTGACCTCAATATTTAATTTGCGGATTTCATTCGCTGCACAGAAATACTAAGGACGCCATTGTGAAAAATAGAGTTAATTTCCTTTTTTTTTATTGTATTTTTTCTCGGTTGTTTAGATATTCCCCAGGCAAAGGAAATCACAACCCATAGCACTGCTCAGTCCTTCATTCATCTCGCTTGGAAGGGCGATAGAACAGTCACGTATTGCGCGGTGGATAGCCTTGGAAAGTCGCATTGCCAAGACGCCGAGATGCCAAAAAATGTTGGCATTGTTGAGAAGTTTATAGGTGGTAATTTTATTTCGGTAACAAAGCCGAATTGCTTGTGGCAACCGATACTGGCACTAGTCTTTGTATTTTGGCGAACGTAGGCGTTGTACTCTGCCATCCTATAACTTATGGCCGTGAATATCAAAATTACGACCTAACTTATCAAGATTCCGCTCTCAAAATATCGACATTGTTAGGAGCTAGAAAACAAAGCTCACCAGATGAACTAGCAGAATTTTCCAAGAAATTTGCCAAGTCGTTGGGGCTAGCGTCATCGAAGCTTTTGTTGGGACTGAAGAAAAATGTCAACGCAAAGCTGAATAAACCCATAGTCAAAAAGCCTGGCGCCAGCGAAGTTCACACAGATAGCGAGGTCAGTGACGGAAATGATCCGGGCGGCGGTGGAGGTGATGACGGTGGCGGCGATGGTGGAGGCGGCGACGGTGGCGGTGGGGATATGGGGGGCGGTGGCGATTTTGGCGGCAGCACTACTTGTTCGCCCGCGGGCTGCATCGTAATCATTCCGCCGCCCCCGCCCTCTCCGACCGAGCCTAAGCTGCCATCGCCCCCAGCAACACTTTGCTCAATGTTTGGTATATTTTGCAATACGCCCCCACCAAGTCTTCCTGATCCGGTAGTTCCGTCAACTGGTGTGGGAGACAGCAGCATGGGCGAAGCTATGCGCTGCCAGCAGGTTAGGTCCGACTGCCGTGCGGCTTGTAGCGATGCGACATTACCAACGCCCCCGGGGAACGATGGAATGGATTTTTATAGGTGTATCAACAAATGCATCGCAGATGCTGGGTGCCCTTAGGAGAAGATATGCAGAAAGAAATTGCCAAAGAAGTGAATACCTTAATGCTGGAATTCTCCGCTCGTTTGAATGATTCGATTCGTCTGGTTCAGCAAGGTTCCAGCAAAGACGAGTTCGAAAACTATCGAGAGGAAGTCAGCAAGCTCATGACGATCATGTATCTCGATATCATGAAACCGATTCATCAGCGTTATCCAGAGTTAGAACCTGATGCGCTGAAATAAAATTATTCGCAGCAACTAAAAAGCCCCGGCACCGCATTAGCGGCCGGGGCTTTTTGCTGTGGCGCGCACGGCTTATTCGACGTCTTGGGTTGGCTTCGAGCCCAGGTACAGGCGCAGTACGATACCGGTTACGGCGATAGCGGCAGGCAGGTTTTCGATGATGGTCAGCATGGTGATTCTCCAGTGAGTAGTTAGTTGAGCGAACCGCGATTAACCGAAACGGGCTGCGATGTAGCGCAGTTCGGCGGCCAGGTTAGGCGAGTGGGCTTCCACGTCTTTAGCGGTACTGCTCAGCCACCAGATGGTTTCATCGGCGCGCTCGGTGGACGCTTCTGCAACAGCGGCTGGCTTCCGGGCGAACAGCGCGGCGAACAGTTGGCGCACGGCGTTGGCGACATTGCCTGCGTAGTTGGCGTTGGTGTTAGTGTTGAAAGTAGTCGAGTTCATGAGAAGCTCCTGTAAATGTTCGTTTGATGCAGTGCAGTATGCGCCGTTTTCAGAAATAAAAAAAATTTTGATTTGTGATAGTCGCCATTAGTTTTCTGTATAACTAGATGTTTTTCCTATGAAACATCAGTTCCGATTGGCAATAATTCCGTGAGGATTTTTTTCATTAGGAGGCCGCATTCGGTCATTGGAATGTGTGAATGGCAATAGTGGCTGCGACGCGCCGCCGGGATGGATGGAGATATACGATATGCTGATAATGGATATCGATTTGATTTGTCAGATCAATGACAAAGGCGGGCGCGCGAAACGGCCGCCCACTGAACAACTACAAAACTAAAAAGCCCCGGCACCGCGTTAGCGGCCGGGGCTTTTTGCTGCGGCGGGCACGGCTTATTCGGCGTCTTTGCCGGGGCGGGCCCCCAGATAGAGACGCAGCACCAGGCCGGATACGGCGATGGCGGTAGGCAGGTTTTCGATAATGGTCAGCATGTGATTCTCCCGTAAATTAACAGTGTGATACCGCGATCAGCCGAAGCGGGCTGCGATGTAGCGCAGTTCGACGGCCTGGATGGGCGAGCGGGCTTCCAATTCTTTAGCGGCGCTGCTCATCCACCAGGCGGCCACCTCGGCGGACTGCACGGTCGCTTCGCTCGTCGCTGCGACTGGCTTTCGGGCAAACAGCGCGGCGAACAGATGACGTACGGCGTTGGCGACATTGCCTGCGTAGTTGGCGTTGGTGTGAGTGTTGAAAGTGGTCGAGTTCATGAGGAGCTCCTGTAAATGTTCTTTTGATGCAGTGCAGTATGCGGCGTCGGAAGAAATAAAAAAAATTTTAATTTGTGATACGTGCCATTCTTATTTTGTATAACTAAGTATTCTCCCTATGAAACATTGGTTCTGAATAGGAACTTTTTAGGTGTGGTTTTTTTCGGTGCCACGCTGCCTTCAGCTATTATTGCTGTCCTATTGGCAATAATTGGATGGAGTTAGGATGTCCCTGCGCACGAAATTCATGCTGGCACTGCTGTTGACCGGATTGGCGGCGGTGGCGATGGTCGGCGGGCTCGCTTATGTGGGGATGACCAAAAAAGTCGACACCATCCGGCGCGAGCAGGCGGCGGAGCACTTCTACACCGCCGTGAACGGTTATTTGCACGCCTACGGTAGCTGGCAGGCGGCGATCGCTGTCGAGCCCTTCGACAACTATATGCGGCGCTACCAGGATCTGCGCGGGGATCGGCGTCCGCCGCCCGGCGGGCAAGGGCCGGATGACGGGCGTGGCCCGGACCAGGGGCCTAGGTCCGAGCCCGGCGGCGAACCGGAGGCGGACGATCCGCCGGACGCCAACGCGCGCCTGCCGCAAGCGCCGTTGCCGGGACAGGCGCCGCCGGTCGGCCGCCGCCCGCCACCGCCGCGCGCCAATGGCGAGCCGCCGTTCCACTTCATCCTCGCCGATCAGGACTTCCGCGTTCTGCTGGGGGCCGGCGTGTACCGCCATGGCGAGGCGCTGCCGCCCGCCGCGCGCAACAATGCGCGGCCGATCGAGGTGGACGGGCGCGTCGTCGCCTACGTCTCGCCGGAAGGCGTGATCACGCCGAGCAAACAGGAACTCCAGTATTTGCAGGCGATGCGCGAGGCGCTGCTGGCTGGCGTGACAGGCGCCGCCGCGCTGGCGCTGGTGCTGGGCGTTTTGCTCAGTCGCGGCATGAGCCGCAAGTTAAGCCATCTGACCGGCGCGGTGCGGGCGATGCATGGCGGCTCGCTGCTGCAGCGCGTGCCGGTCGAGGGCCGCGACGAGGTGGCGACGCTGGCCAGCGCCTTCAACGACATGAGCGAGAAGCTGGCCCGCACGCACGAGGAATTGCAGGCCTCGCACCAGACCATCCTGGCGCAGGCCGAGCAAATGCGTGAGCTGAGCGTGCGCGACGCGCTGACCAAGCTGCATAACCGCCGTCATTTCGACGAAAGGGCGACCACGCTGTTCAGCCACGCGGTGCGTCACAAGCAGCCATTCACGATGGTGATCGGGGATATCGACTTCTTCAAAAAGATCAATGACCAGTTCTCGCACGCCACCGGCGACGCCGTGCTGCGCCACGTTGGCGAGATCCTGCGCAGCCACATGCGCCTGAGCGATCTGGTGGCGCGCTACGGCGGCGAGGAATTCGTCCTCGCCTTGCCGGAGACCGAGCTGCCGCAGGCGGCGGCGCTGTGCGACAAGCTGCGCCACATGATAGAGCACTTTCCGTGGCACGAGGTCCATCCCGATCTGAAGGTTACCATGAGCATGGGCGTGTATGCCGACCTGGCGGCGGGGACGGCGGAGGCCATGCTGCAAAAGGCCGATGCGCTGCTGTACCGCGCCAAGCAGACGGGCCGCAACCGCGTCTGCTTCGGCTAGCGCCGTCGCGGGTCAGCTCCGGCGATCCAGCCAGCGGCCGCCGAACGTGGTGCACATCAGCGACAGCACGATCAGCGCAATGCCGGCCCATTGCCAGCCGGTGACGACGTCGCCCAACAAGAGCATGCCGGCGCTGATGCCGACCACCGGCACGCCCAGGCTGAACGGCGCCACGCGGTTGACGGGGTGGCGCTTGAGGAGCCGGGTCCACATGGCGTAGCCGAGGATGGTGGCCATCCAGCCCAGGTAGGCAACCGAGGCCCAGGTGGTCCACGGCGCTCCGGTCCAGTGCCAGCGGGTGGCCGGATCGTCGAACGCCAGCGACAGGCCGATGAACGGCACGATGGGCACCAGGCTGCACCAGACCATGAAGCTGACGACGTCGAATTCCGGCGTGGCCTGCTGCGCGCGGCGCACGACGATATTCGAGGCGGCCCACATCGCCGCCGCCATCAGGGTCAGTACGAAGCCGCCGGCGGTGGTGCCGCCGGCGTGGCCCGGTTCCACATAGTTCATGCCGAAGCAGACCAGCCCGAGCGCCGCCAGTAGCAGGCCGCCCTTCAAGGCCCGGCTGGCACGCTCGCGCAGCAGCACGAAGCCGAACAGGGCGGTGAAGAACACCTGCGTTTGCAGGATGACCGACGCCAGCGAGGCCGACATGCCGACCTTGAGCGACAGGAACAGCAGTCCGAACTGGCCGACGCCCTGGCACAGCCCATAGGCGACTATCCATTTGACGGGCAGCTTGGGCGGACGCACGACGACGATCAGCGGCAGCACCGCGAAGACATAGCGGGCGGCGCCCAGCTGGAACGGCGTCAAGTCCTTGAGGCCGATTTTCATCGCGACGAAGTTGGTGCCCCAGATCAGGACCACGGCCAGGGCGGACAGGAGGTCGCGGGTGCTGAATGGGGCGGATGGGGAACTCATCTCCCCATGTTAGCAGTCTTACGCGACGTTGCGGACGATGGCTTCGCTGTGGACGATGATTTTTGCCGCGTCGGCCTGCAACAGGCGGATGCGGCGCTGCACCAAAGGCCAGCCGGACCACGGCACGGCGGCGGTGTCGGCTGCGCTGTTAGCCGGCGTGGTGGCCGCCAGCGCGGGCGCCGGCGCCGGCGTCCTGCGCGCGTGAGGATCGAGCGCCTGCGACAGGATGCCGACCACCTGGACGTGGCTTTCCTCCAGCATGGCGTTGACCGGCTCCTTCGGCAGCTCCGTCACATGGCGGCGCAGGATCGAGCGCAGGGCCGCCACGTGCGCCACCAGCAGGTAGTTCTGCACGATGAACAGATTGATGTCTTCCACCGCCCGCTGCTTGCTCGATGGCTCGTCGAGCATGCGCACCAGCGCGGAGCTGAGCGAGGCCAGGCTGTCCATCAACCGCTTGCGCTCGATGCGGTAGGCGAAATCGTCCTTGCCTTTGCCTTGCAGCAGATCGAAGCTGGCCTGCATGTAGCGCAGGTTCACGTCCAGCACCTCGCGGATGAGGCGCGGCAGGGTTTGATATTCCCAATTGGCCAGCACGAAGCTGAAGGCCGTCGCCACCGCCGCGCCGATGAAGGTGTCGACCAGGCGCTCCATGATCAGGTCATTGTTCCCCGGCGCGATCAGGTGCATCTGCAGCAGGATCATGATGCTGACCGCGATGGCGGCGTAGCGGTAGCGCAGGTAGATGAAGGTGGGCGTGGCCACCGTCGCCAGCACCAGGATGCCGAGGATGAACGCGGGGTGGTTCAGGAAGCGGATCACCAGCGCGGTGATCACGCAGCCGATGACGGTGCCGATGATGCGGTCGCTGCGCCGCTGCTTGGTCATGCTGAAGCTGGGCTTTAGGATGATCACGATGGTCAGCACGATCCAGTAGCTGTGCGCCGCGTATGGCAGCCACGCGGCCACCGCCAGGCCGACCGAGATCGCCATCGCCACGCGCAGCGAGAAGCGGAAGATCGGCGAATCCATGCGCAGGTGCGACAGGATCATGCGCAGCTCGTATTTTTGCTGCGACAGGAAAGGCCCCATGTCGGCGTCGACCCAGAACGGCGTGGTGTCGTAGACCTTCTGGCTGGCCTGATGCAGCTCGCCGATCATCTTGATGATGGCGCGGATCTTGTTGCGCTGCGCGCGCAGCACCGCCAAGGCTTCCTGTTGCGGCTTGCCCTCGTCGATGCGGCGCTGGATCGCCGCCAGTTCCGCCTCCACGGCTTCCAGCTCCGGCGTGTAGCTGATCTCCGCGTACGAGGCCTTCTTGCGGGTGACGTCGTAGGCCACCGATTCGATATCGCGCGCGGCTTTGTAGGCCAGGTCGTGCAAGGTGGCGAGCACCGGCGAATCGGCCAGGTGCATGCGCAGCTGCGCGTAGTCGGTGTGGGTCGATAGGATCAGCTCATACAGGTCCAGCATGCAGACGTGGACCTGCACGACGATGGCGTCCTTGCTGTTCTGGTGGGCGCGCAGGATCAGATCGCGCGAGGCTTGCTGGCGGTCGGCCAGCACGCTTTGATGGCGCACCAGTTTATTGAATTGTTCGTTCAGGTTGTAGCGGGTGTCGTAGAAGTCTGCCTTGATGTCGATGTAGGCGGCCAGCTCGAACAGCGCCTCGGCCAGCACCTGCTGCTTGATGCGGTGGCGCAGTATCCACGAGATGCCCATCGCGTACGCCAGGTAGGCCACCGCGCCCAGGGTGAACAAGCCGGTATGGATGAACGACTGCTTGACCGTCATCGAATGTTCCATCGACATGGTCATGATGAACAGCGTGGCCAGTTGCAGCGGCATCGACTTTTTTCCGTAGACGACCATCATGCAGGCGAGGAAGCTGATTAGCACCAGCATCGTCAGCAGCAGCCAATGCAGCGGCGCGCATAGGCTGATCAGCAAGGTGACGGCGCTGCACAGCAGCACCGAGGCGCTCATCTCGTTGAACTTGTGGCGCAGGGGGCTGGGCATGTCCATCAGCGCGGTGCACAGGGCGCCGATGCAGACCGTCATGGCGGTGGCCATGTCGGAGAACTGCAAGGTGATCACGGTGACGCCGACCAGGCCCGCGGCGAAGCGCAGCCCAAGATAAAAGTAATGGCTGTAGAAGAAAGTGCGCAGATTGAGTGCGTAGTGCATGGCTGTGACCTTGTGGGCAGCGGGTGCTCAAATGCTCATGTGCGCGCGGCGGGATCGCCGCCGCGCGCACGGGGAACGCGGATTTAAGTTGTTATCTAAGTTGCCGGGCTGTCGTTAGAAGACCGACAGCACCGGGTAACGGCGCCATTCCGGCTCGGCGTGGCGCTTGCCGTTTTCGAAGATGAAGCCCAATACCTTTTCCTGGTCCGACAGCAACGCCGGATTGGCGGCCTTCCATGCCTCGAACCTGGCCTTCAGTTCCGGCTCGGTTTCGAGCATCTCCAGCGCCAGGTCTTCGAACACGTAGTCCGAGAAGGCTTCCTTCTTTTCCAGCACGCTGTTGAAGAAGCCCCAGCGGAAGAAGGAGTCGTGGCCTTGCGGTTCCAAGGTCTCGACGGCGTAGCGGGCGTTGGCCTGCTTTAGCGGGATGAACCAGTCGCCCGGCTGCACGGTGAAGCTGCCGGTGCGCGCTTCCAGCTCCACGGCGTCGTGGTACATATGGCCCTCATACGCGTTCGGGCGCGAGGTCACGGAGGCGATGTGATAGTACTGCGCCTCAATGGTGGAGGCTTCGTCGAAGGCCGCCATCTCGACGCCGTTCCACTGCAGCCGTTCGATGGCTTCGCGCCAGGCCTGCGGCACGATGTAGCCCTTCGGCGCGCGCACGGTTGCCGCCGGCACGAAGCTGTTGTAGTAGGCGATGTCCTTTTCCCACGGCTGGCTGCGATCGTAGGACAGGCGCTGGTAATTCCCCAGCAGGCTGGCGCTGCGCTTGGCCGCGTAGCCCTTGAAGCGGAAGGTCGACGGATTGGCCTCGTCCATCTTCCAGTTGACGGTCCATGCGCTGGCGTTGGCCGCCTGCTCTTTGGCGTCGGCGCGCAGCGCGCGGATTTGCGCGCCGTGGGCGACGGTGAAGGCCAGCGTCACGTCCAGCAGCGCGCGCATCGAGTCGTAGCGGTCCTTGAAAGGCTTGAGCATGTGCGTCTCCGGCATGAAGCCGATGACGTGGTGCAGGGCCGCGAAGCCGGTCGAAAAACGCGGCACTTCCAGGAATTCGGCGATGCCGTCGTCCGGGCTGTCCTTGACCGGGTTGACGTAGGGGCAGGTGGGCCAGCCCTTCGCTTCCATCTGCGCATAGATGTGCGGCAGCATGGTCTCGCGCAGGAACGGACCGAGGCCGTAGCCCAGCTTGTCCGGCTGCGTGTGGATCAGCGTCATCGTGTACGGATAGTCGGCGCCGTTCGACGTGTGGGTGTCGACCATGACGTCCGGGTCCCAGCTGGTCACCAGCTGGTTGAACAGGCGGGCGTTGAGCGTGTCGCACTTGATGAAGTCGCGGTTCAGGTCCAGGTGGCGGCTGTTGCCGCGGAAGCCGAATTGCTCGGGGCCGTACTGGTTGACGCGCGAGGTGTTGGCGCGGTTCAGCGCGCCATCGACGTTGTAGAGCGGCACGAACAGCAGCACCGTGTCGCCCAGCGCCGCCAGGCGGGCCGGCTCGAAGCACAGGTCGCGCACGATGGCCATGCAGGCGTCGACGCCCTCGGGTTCGCCGGGGTGGATGCCGTTGTTGTTGAAGAAGACGGTGCGGCCCTCGGCCTTGATCTGGGCGCGGTCGAACACGCCGTCCGGGCTGACGATGCCGGCGTGCACCGGGATGCCGCCGTCCGACACGCCGATCTGTTCAAACCGCAGCACCTGCGGGAAGCGCTGGGCCAGCTCCTCGTAGAACGCGATACATTCGGTCCACAGGGTGGTTTGATTGTGGTTGCCTTTTTCATAAGGCGTCGGCATATCTGGGTGCATGGCAGTCTGGATCTCAGAGTAACAATGTGAAATGGCACGCCACGCCTTGTGAGCGCTTCGGCGTGCTGTCGAGGGCGCGATTGTATCATTCGTGCCCGCTTTTTGAGCGGTGGCAGGGTGGCCGGGCACGGGACTTGAGTTGGTTCAAAGAAATAAATCCGCGCGGTGGTCTACTGGAATTCTCGTCATGAACCAGGAGCCGGCGATGCGGAACGAGGGTGGGCACGGTGCGGTGCTGGTCGCTTTGCTGCTGGCGCTGGTGTGCAAGGTGGGGCTGGCGCAAATCGGACCGCGCTACGTGATCGACGTCAAGGCCGGCGCCGGGGACGCGGTCGTCGGACCGGCGCAGGGCAGCGTGCAACTGGTCGGCAAAGGCCTGGCGCTGGTCCGCTTCCAGGGGCTGCGCCTGCTGACGGTGGGCGCGGACGCAGCCGCCTACAGCGCCGAGGCGGTGCGCGACTGGCCGGCGGTCGACCTGGTGCTGGTGACGCCGGCCAGCGCGGGACGCTATGGCGGGCTGGCGCCGCTGGCCGCCTTGCAAGGGCTGCCGGTGATACTGGTGGAGCAGTCCGCCACCGCGACTGTCTCGCCCATGCCGCTGCCATCGCCCAAGCCAGGCGGAAACGACGGCCCGCACTATTATCCGATGCAAATCTGGGACGCATTGCATCTGCGCAAGGGACGAGCCAAGGGCAAGGATAAAACCTGGCTGCGGGTGACGGCCATGCCCGGTCAACCGGGAACGGCGCATGTGGCGGGATTCGTGCTTGAAATGGGCGACAGCCGGACGTCGTACCGGCTGTACGTCAGTTGCGAGGCGCTGGCCGCCGACGAGATCGACGGTCTGCCGCTGCGCCTGCCCGGTGTCGATCTGGCGCTGCTGCCGGCGCGCGATGTGCCGCAGGTGTTGCCGCTGCTGCGGGCGACGCCGGCAGCGGGCAAGCCGGCCGCGCTGACGGTGGCCGGCTACGCGTTCAGGGCAATCCGGCGCTGATTATTTCTTGGCGTTGGTTTCCACCCAGGCCGCGAAGGCGGTGGCGAATTTCTTCAGGAACTCCCTGGTGCGGTCGTTGTTGATCTTGCCGTCGTCGCCCAGCAGGCTGCCGGCGCCGCCGATGTACGCTTCCGGCTGTTGCAGCACCGGCATGTCGAGGAACACCAGCGACTGGCGCAGGTGGTGGTTGGAGCCGAAGCCGCCCACCGCGCCCGGCGAGACGGTGACCACGCCGGCCGGCTTGCCGCTCCAGGCGCTGTCGCCGTAGGGACGCGAGCCGATATCGATGGCGTTCTTCAGCGGCGCCGGCACCGAGCGGTTGTACTCGGGCGTGACGAACAGCACGGCGTCGGCTTCCTTGATGCGCTGGCGGAAATGGGTCCATGCCTGCGGCGGCGTCACGCCCTCTCCCTCCAGATCCTCGTTGTACAGGGCCATCTCGCCGATTTCAACGATGTTGAACTCCAGCGACGGCGGCGCCAGCGCGATCAGTTCGTGGGCGAACTTGCGGTTGATCGACTCCTTGCGCAGACTGCCGATCACTACGGCGACTTTTTTGGCGGGCATGACTTCTCCTGGTCTTGATTGGGGGGATGAATGGAAATGATACTGTACCGCAGGCGCAAAAAAAACCACGCCGCGTTGCCGGGGCGTGGTGCTTACAGCGCCGCCGGGAATTACTCGGCGTTCATTTCCTTCAACAGATTGTCGGCGTGGTCGACGTGCTTCATGTTCCACAGGATGTAGCGCAGATCGACCTGGATGTCGCGCGTCATCGCCTTGTTGAAGTCCCAATCCGAGATGATCGAATCGAGCGTGCCGTCGAAGGCCAGGCCGATCCATTCGCCCTTGCTGTTCAGCGCGGCCGAGCCGGAGTTGCCGCCGGTGATGTCCAACGTCGCCAGGTAGGCGACCGGCACCGATTTGAGCACCGGATCGACATACTTGCCGAAGTCCTTGGCCTTGATCGCGTCGAGCTGCGCTTTTGGCGCGTTGAACTCGCCTTCGCCGGTGGCCTTGGCGGCGACGCCGGCCACGGTGGTGAAGGCTTTCCAGCTAGAGCCATCGGCGCCCGGATCGCGGCCGGCGATCTTGCCGAACGTCACGCGCAGGGTGCTGTTGGCGTCAGGATAGACCGCGCGGCCCTGGCTGTTCATGTAGGCGATCTTGGCCTTCATGTAGTTGCCGTAGGCTTGCTGCAGCTTGCCGCCCAGTTCTTCCTCGGCAGCTTCTTCCTTCAGGTCGTTGTCGTACAGCGCCACGGCGGCCTTGACGAAGGCGTCGTCGCTGGCCTTGAAGTCCTGCGGCTTCTTGTCCAGCCAGGCGGTGCGGGCGGCCGCGTCGCCCAGCTTGCTGCCGGCGTACAGCTTGTCGAGGGCCGCTTGCAGGTCGGCGCGGCTCATGCCGTCCTTGATGCCGACGACCGTATCGAAGGCGGCGCTGCGCTGGGCGGCCGGCTGGGCCGCGTACTTGGTCAGGCCGTTCATGACCAGCGCCTTATCGACCTTCTCGTCGTAGTTGCGCAGCAGCGCGGCGACGCTGGACTTGATGCGCGGCACGTCGCGCACCTGGTAGCCGGACTTGCGCTCGACGTCGGGCTTGGCGTTCTCGTTGGCCAGGCGGTACAGCACGCGCGCCGTGTTCAGCAGGCGCGGCTTGGAGGTCGACAGGAAGTAATCGCGCTTGGTCTCGGCGTCGCGCTGGGCGATCAGCTTCTCGACCAGCTCGATGTCGGACGCGTACTCCTTCTTGCGGGATGCGTCGGCGTTGATCCAGGTCTTCAGCGCCTCGTGCTCGGCCGTTTTGCGGGCCAGCATATCGCTGTTGGCATACGAGTTCAGCATGCCCTGGCGGTTCTTGTAGTAATTGTTGATGCTGGCCACCTGCGATGCGTATTTCAGCGCGGTGTCCTTGTCATCCTTGGTCATGGCGGCGATGGTCGCCAGGTTCTCGGCCGATGTTTTCACGAAGGCCGGATAGCTCCAGTCGAAGGTGAAGGCCACTTCCGACGGCAGGCGGTGGCGGTTGGTGCGGCCGGGGTAGCCCAGCACCATGATGAAATCGCCTTCCTTGCTGCCTTCCTTGGCCAGTTTCAGATAGTGCTGCGGCACGTAGGGAACGTTGTCCTTGCTGTAGTCGGCGGCCTTGCCGTCCTTGCTGACGTAGGCGCGGTAGAAGCCGTAGTCGCCGGTGTGGCGCGGCCACATCCAGTTATCGGTATCGCCGCCGAACTTGCCCACGCCTTCCGGCGGCGCGTGCACCAGGCGCACGTCGCGGATCTCGAGCTGCTTGCTCAGATAGAATTCCAGGCCGCCGTAGAACGACGACACGGTGCAGCGGTGGCCGGCGTCTTTTTCGCACTCGGCGGTGATGGCCTTGCTGTTTTTCTCGATCGCATCGCTGCGCTTCTTGCCGCTCAGTTTGGCGACGGCGGGTGTCACCACCTGTTTGGTGACATCGGTGACGGCCTTGGTCACGAAGATGCGGCTGCCTGGCGCTGCCGGCAATTCCTCGCCGAAGTTCTTGGCCAGGAAACCGTTGGCCAGCAGATTGCGTTCCGGCGTCGAATTATGGGCCACGCTGCCGTAGACGCAATGGTGGTTGGTGGCAACGAGGCCTTGTGGCGACACGAACGACGCCGAGCAACCGCCGAGGCTGACGATGGCGCCGGCCGGGAACTCGGTCAGCTTGGTCAGGTTGGCGGGGTCCAGTTCGAGGCCGGCGGCTTTCAATTCCTTAGCCACTTGTGGCAGCTGTTGGGGCATCCACATGCCTTCATCGGCATGGGCGGCGGTGCTCAGGATGGCGAGCGCGATCAGAGTCTTATGCATTTATATCGTTTCCAAAGTGGTGACGGGGACAGCGCTGAGAGTATCCGCAGCATTACCGTATACGTCAACCAGATTTTGACGATGCAAAAAAAGCAACTCCGGGGTCAGGTCCACCATTTCTACACGGCCTCATGTGTAGGTGGCGGACCCGACCCCGGAATCGGGATGTTTCCATGGCGGGGCGGGCTTCGCATCGTCGCCACGGTGCAGCTCGTGTAGAAATGGTGGACCTGACCCCGGAGTTGCTTTTAGTCGGCCTTGATGGCTTCGATCTGGATTGCCAATTTGACTTCCGGGGCGAAGGCCGGGGTGGCGTAGTTCAGGCCGAAATCGGTGCGCTTGAACTCGGCCGTGGCGTCGGCGCCGCACACTTCCTTCTTGTAGCGCGGGTGCATGATGCACTTGAATTTGTCGACCTTCAAGGCGACCGGCTTGGTCACGCCCAGCATCGTCAGTTCGCCGTCCACACCCACCAGCTTGTCACCGTCGAACTTGAACGATTTGCTCTTGTAGGTGATGGTCGGGAATTTCTCGACGTTGAACATGTCCGGGCCGCGCGCGTGGCTGTCCATCTTGTCGAAGCCGAAGTTGATCGAGGCCGGGTCGATGGCGATGTCCAGCGAGCCGGTCTTGGCCTTGGCGTCCAGCGTGACGGTGCCGCTGGTCTTGTTGAACTTGCCGCGCCATACCGACAGACCCATGTGGTCGGCCTCGAAGCTCGGGAAGGTGTGCGTCGGGTCAATGTTGTATGTGGCGGCGATGGCGGACGTGGCCGAGGCGGCCAGCAAGGTGGCGACCAGGATCTGTAATTTCATGCGGTGTGTCTCCCTGAGTGGATTGCGAGTGGTTTATTGACCGGACTTATTGGCCGGCTACTACGTGGAACTTGATCGTGACGTCGTCGGCCACCATGCTGGTGTCCTTCCATTCGCCTTCGCCGATGTTGTACGTCAGGCGTTTGATCGGCAGCGCGCCGTCGAACACTTGCTTGCCACCCTCGGTCTTGACCGTCAGCGGGAAGGTGATGTCGGTGGCCTTGCCTTTGATGGTCAGCTTGCCGGTGACGGTGAGCTTGCCGGGGCCGGCGCTTTTGATGGCGCTCGAGACGAAGGTGGCTTTCGGGAACTGTGCCGAGTTGAACCATTCCTTCTTGGCCACTTCCTTGTTGTACTCGGGGTCGCCCATGTCCAGGCTGGCCGTTTCGACTTCGACCGTGGCCTTGGAGGCGTCCGGCTTGGCCGCGTCGTAGTCGATGGCGACCGTGTATTTCATGAACTTCGATTCGATCGGCACGTTCATTTGCTTGAACGTGGCCGAGACCGAGCTTTTGGCCGGATCGGCCTTCAGTACTGCGGCGCTGGCGGCCAGCGCGACACCCATCAGGGAGACGAGGGCGATCTTTTTCATGGTTTTCATTGTGGCTCCGGTAGGGTGGGGATTAGGGCAGCATCCGCTTGAGCGTGATGTCGCGGTCGATGAAGTGGTGCTTGAGTGCGGCCAGCGCGTGGGCGACCACCAGGCCCGCCATCGTCATGACCAAAACATAATGAACTGTTTTTAAAATTGCCTTAAGTTCAGGGTCCGGTCCGATCAGCGCCGGCAAGGTGACCAGCTTGAGGTAGACCACCGGCACGCCGGCGGCGCTGCCGTACAGGTAACCGGAAATCGGCGCGGCGAACATCAGGAAGTACAGCAGGTAGTGCACGCCTTCGGCGACCTTGTGCTGCCATGGCGCGATGCTGACCAGCGGCGCCGGCGGCGGGTTCGCCAGGCGCCATAACAGCCGGACCGCCGCCAGCGCGAGCACGGTCACGCCCAGCCATTTGTGCCAGGAGAAGTATTTGAGTTTGGTCGGCGTGAAGCCGGGGATCGCGACCATCGTCAGGCCGAGGAAGAAGGCCGAGACGATCATCAGCGCGATCAGCCAGTGCAGCAACATCGCCGTCTTGGTATAGCGTTGCATGGGTGGAGCTCCAGAAAATAGTACGTGTTAGGACTAACTGTTGGGGCTAATATACCAAAGATTCAAGGCGCGTGCTGGCAGGCAAGAAAAAAGCCCCCGGGACTGGCGTCGCGGAGGCTAGTGTATGACATCTTGCTAAGTTACATCAGATGGCTTTTGCCAGAGCCGGGGCGATGCCGATGTAGTTGGCCGGCGTCATGGCCAGCAGCAGGTCCTTGGCTTCCTGCGGAATGGCGAGGCCGGTGATGAACTCGCGCAGCGCGTCCTTGGAGATGCCCTTGCCGCGCGTCAGTTCCTTCAATTGCTCGTACGGATTCTCGATGCCGTAGCGGCGCATCACCGTTTGCACCGGCTCGGCCAGCACTTCCCAGTTGGCGTCCAGATCGGCGGCCAGGCGGGCGTGGTTCACTTCCAGCTTGTTGAGGCCGCGCAGGCAGCTGTCGTAGGCCAGCAGCGTGTAGCCGAAGCCGACGCCGATGTTGCGCAGCACGGTCGAGTCGGTCAGGTCGCGCTGCATGCGCGACACCGGCAGCTTCTCGGACAGGTGCTTGAGCACGGCGTTGGCCAGGCCCAGGTTGCCCTCCGAGTTTTCGAAGTCGATCGGGTTGACCTTGTGCGGCATCGTCGACGAACCGATTTCGCCGGCCTTGGTCTTTTGCTTGAAGTAGCCCAGCGAGACGTAGCTCCAGATGTCGCGGTTCAGGTCCAGCAGGATGGTGTTGGCGCGGGCGAAGGCGTCGAACAGCTCGGCCATGTAGTCGTGCGGTTCGATCTGGATGGTGTACGGGTTGAACACCAGGCCCAGGCGCTGCTCGATGACGTCCTTGGAGAACGCCGCCCAGTCGAACGACGGATACGCCGACAGGTGGGCGTTGTAGTTGCCGACCGCGCCGTTCATCTTGCCGAGGATCTCGACCTGCTCGATGCGCTTGATGGCGCGCTGCAGGCGGGCGACGACGTTGGCCATCTCCTTGCCCAGGGTGGTCGGGCTGGCCGTCTGGCCGTGGGTGCGCGAGAGCATCGGCACGTCGGCGTTGGCGATGGCGATCTCGGTCAGGCGGGCGATGACGTTGCGCAGCGACGGCAGCATGACGCCGTCGCGGGCGGCCTTGAGCATCATGCCGTGCGAGGTGTTGTTGATGTCTTCCGAGGTGCAGGCGAAGTGGATGAACTCCGACGCGGCGACCAGTTCCGGCACGTCCTTGACCTGTTCCTTGAGCCAGTATTCGACGGCCTTGACGTCGTGGTTGGTGACCGCTTCGATCTCCTTGATGCGGGCGGCGTCGCTTTCCTTGAACTCGTTGGCGATCTTGTCGAGCAGCGCGGTGCCGGCGGCCGAAAACGGCTTGATCTCGGCGAAACCGGCCAGCGACAGCGCCTGCAGCCAGGAGATTTCCACTTTGACGCGGTGGTGCATGAAGCCCGATTCGGACAGGATGGGACGCAGCAGGTCGGTTTTGCCGGCGTAGCGGCCGTCCAGCGGCGACAGCGCCGACAACGTGGAGTAAGCAGGTGTGGTCATGATCGAGGAGGGGAAGTTGAAGAAGGCAAAACGTGATTTTACCATTGGCGGGGCGCGACCCCGCCGATGTTATACTGTCCGCTAACCTTCTACTCTGTGCATCCATGAAACTTATCGGTTCCCTCGCCAGTCCTTATGTCCGCAAAGTCCGCGTCGTCCTGGCCGAAAAAAAGCTCGATTGCCAGTTCGAGCTGGAAAACGTGTGGGCGCCCGATACGGCCATCAGCACCCTGAACCCGCTGGGCAAGGTGCCGGCACTGGTCATGGAGGACGGCAGCGTGATGATCGATTCGCGCGTGATGGTCGAGTACCTCGACACGCTGACGCCGGTGTGCAAGCTGCTGCCGCCGAACGGTCGCGACCGCGCCGACGTCAAGTGCTGGGAGGCGCTGGCCGACGGCATGCTCGATGCCGCCATCACCGTGCGCCTGGAGCGCACCCAGCGTCCGATCGAGCTGCAGAGCGAGGACTGGATCGCGCGCCAGATGCGCAAGGTCCATCTGGGCCTGGCGGCGCTGTCGGAAAAGCTCGGCGAGCAGGCCTACTGCGCCGGCAAGAACTATTCGCTGGCCGACGTGGCGGTCGGTTGCACGCTGGGCTGGCTGTCGTTCCGCTTCCCCGAGATCACCTGGCGCGACGACCACGCCAACCTGGCCAAATTGTTCGACAAGCTGTCCGAGCGCCAGTCGTTCAAAGACACCGTGCCAACCGCCTGATTCCCGAAGTTAGCCATGCCTAAAACGATGCCGCCCGACGCGGACAGCGCCTCCGCGCAACAGCGGCGGTTGCAGATGGCCGATATCGCGCGCCTGGCCGGTGTGTCCACGTCGACCGTCTCGCGCGCGCTGGCCGGCAGCAAATTGGTCAGCGAGGACACACGCGTGCGCATCATGGAGCTGGCGCGCTCGCTCAAGTACACCATCAACATCGGCGCGCAGAACCTGCGCATGAAGCAGAACCGCACCGTCGGCGTGGTGATCCCGTACGACCCGCCCACGCGCCAGCATTTGTCCGATCCGTTCTTCCTGGGGATGCTGGGCAGCCTGGCCGACGCGCTCACCGAGCAGGGTTTCGACATGCTGGTCTCGCGCGTCAACGCCGAGGAGCTGGACGCGGCGGCCGGGCCGTTCGACACCGGCCGCGTGATCGGCATCGTCTTGATCGGCCAGTGGCGCCATCACGAACAATTGAACCAGCTGGCGGCGCGCCATGTGCCGATCGTGGTGTGGGGCGCGCAATTGCCGCAGCAGCTGTACTGCACCGTCGGCGGCGACAACCTGACCGGCGGCGAGCTGGCCGTCACCCATCTGCTGGAGGAGGGGCGCAAACGCATCGCCTTCTTCGGCGATATCAATCTCCCCGAGGTCGGGCTGCGTTATGAAGGCTATCGCAACGCGCTGCGCAAGGCCGGCATCGAGGTCGACCCGGCGTTGCTGGTGTCGGTGTCGTTCCTGCCCGAGGGCGGGCGCGAGGCGGTCGACACGCTGCTGGCGCGCGGCGTGCCGTTCGACGCCATCTTCGCCGGCAGCGACTTGCTGGCCATGACCGCCATTAACACGATGCGCGAGCATGGCTTGTTCGTGCCGGGGCAGGTGGCCGTCGTCGGCTACGACGATATCGAGTTGTCGACCTATTTCCATCCGCCGCTGACCACCGTGCAGCAGCCCATCCGCGAGGCCGGCCGGGCGCTGGTGGCGTCGCTGCTGGAATTGGTCGAGGGCCGGCCGTCGCCGTCGCAGCAACTGCCGACCAAGCTGGTGGTGCGGTCGAGCAGCCGCTCCGTCTGATGGTTGTCTGATTTTCGCAACCGATTGCAAAGATTTAATGGTGCGATGCACCATTAAATCTTCCGTGCACGCGTTTATCCGCTGATTTTCTTGTCGTTCCCTGCTGTAGAAATTGCCGGTAATACATATTGCGGCGCATCTATGCAATCGATTGCATTAAATCCGTGTTCAGGGAATAATGGCGTACCTGCTCAACAAAACGGCAGAGCAAAACGACAATATCTGGAGACCACCATGAAACACCGCACCATCAAACTGGCCGCCATGACGGCCGCCGTCGCCGCCGCCGTCCTGCACATGGGCGTCGCCGCCGCGCAGGAAGCCGCCGCTCCCGCCACCGCCGCCGCTCCCGCCGACGGTTTGAACATGGAGCGCGTGGTCGTCACGGGCACCACCACCGGCTCGTCGAAAATGAAGACCAGCGTTTCGATCAGTACCATCGAGGGTGACGTCATCAAGAATTCGGCGGCGCTGAGCGCGGCCGAGGTGCTGCGCGCCGTGCCTGGCGTGCGCGCCGAGTCGTCGGGCGGCGAGGGCAACGCCAACATCACCGTGCGCGGCGTGCCGGTATCGGCCGGCGGCGCGCGCTATGTGCAGATCCAGGAGGACGGCCTGCCGGTGCTGCAGTCGGGCGACTTCAACTTCATCACGCCGGACAGCTACGTCAAGATCGACGGCACGCTCGACCACCTGGAGGTGGTGCGCGGCGGCTCGGCCTCCACGCTGGCGACCAACGCGCCGGGCGGCATCATCAACTTCATCACCAAGACCGGCGAGGAGAAGGGCGGCCATATCGGCATCAGCCGCGGTCTCGGTTACGACGAGACCCGCTACGACTTCGATTACGGCTCGCCGATCTCGGACAAGACCCGCTTCTTCATCGGCGGCAGCTACCGCACCGGCGAAGGCGTGCGCGATAGCGGCATGAGCACCGCCAGCGGCGGGCAGATCCGCGGCAATATCACGCATGACCTGGACAATGGCTTCATCCGCCTGTCGTTCAAGCACGTCGACGACAAGTCGCCGACCGCGCTGCCGGTGCCGGTGCGCGTGGTAAACCAGAAGATCACCGAAATCCCGGGCATCGATCCGCGCACGGTGAGCTTCTATTCGCCGAACTGGGTGCGCGATGTCACGCTGGGCAAGAACAACACGCCGGTGTCGACCGACGTCAACGACGGCCTGCATGTGAAGAGCAATTCGATCGGCCTGGAAGGCTCGTTCGACCTGGGCGACGGCTGGAACCTGAGTAACAAGTTCCGCGCCTCCGACAATAGCGGCCGCTTCACCGGCGTCTTCGCCGGTAACAACGGCGTGAATGGCAACTACACCTTCGCCACCGGCCCGAATCGCGGCCAGGCCTACAACGGCCTCGCCTTCTCGGCGGTGGTGTTCAACACCTCGATCGACGACGCCGGCAATACGCTCAACGACACCAAGCTGTCGAAGACCTTCAAGCTGGCCGACGGCTCCAAGCTGACCACCACCGCCGGCCTGTATCTGTCGAACCAGAAGCTGGCGCTGACGTGGAACTTCAACGAGTACCTGATGCAGCTGAGCGGCGACAAGCCTTCGCTGCTGCAAACGGCCAGCACCACGCCAGGCCTGGTCGGCCCGGCCTTCGGCGGCTGCTGCATGCGCGCGGTCGACATGGAATACAAACTGACGTCGCCGTACCTGAACGTCGGCTACGAGGCCGGCCCGCTGAACCTGGACGCGAGCGTGCGCCAGGACCGCCAGGAGGCCAACGGCACCGCCAACATCGCCACCGGTGGCCTGCGCTACGATCCGGCCACCGAGCAGATGGTCACCTACAAGATCAACCACACCTCCTATTCGGTCGGCGGTAACTACCGCATCACCAACAACCTGGCGGCGTTCGCCCGCGTCAGCGATGGCGTGGCGTTCAATGCGGACCGCATCTTGTTCGGCACACCGCTGGATGGCTCGGCGCCGATCAACATCAACACCGTCAAGCAGCTTGAGGGCGGCGTGAAATGGCGCAGCGGTGGTTTGAGCACCTTCGTGACGCTGTTCCAGGCCAAGACCGACGAGAGCAACTACGAGGCGACCACGCAGCGCAGCACCTCCAACAAGTACGACGCCAAGGGTGTGGAGCTGGAGGGCGCGTATTCGATCGGCGACTTCCGCATCAGCGGCGGCGCGACCTACACGCACGCCAAGATCACCGGCACGGCCGCCGCCGACGTGGCCAATATCGGTAACTCGCCACGCCGCCAGGCCAAGTGGATTTACCAGGTCGCGCCGACCTACACCATCGGCGACGCGACGGTTGGCGCCAGCGTGATCGGCACCGGCAAGTCGTGGGGCGACGATGCGCATACGATCGAGATGCCGGCGTATGCGGTGGTCAACGCGTTCGTCAACTATCGCGTGACGGAGAAGGCCACCGTGTCGCTGAGCGCCAATAACCTGTTCAACAAGATCGGTTATACCGAGGTGGAAGGCGACGGACACGCAGCACGCTCGATCACCGGCCGCGCCGCGAAGGTGACGCTGTCGTATGCCTTCTAAGCACGGCTACGTGTTTATCTAAACCACGATAAACACGTAGGGCGGATTAGCGCAGCGTAATCGGCCATGCATGCACCGTCGGCGGCTCATGCATGGCCGATTACGGCGTTCCGCCTAATCCGCCCTACGTGTCTTATCAACGGCTCATGGACCACGAATCAATCACCAAGCTTTTAACTATGCCCTCTCAAGTAACCCCGGACCGCCTGCTCGCCGTCCTTCCCGAAGATCTCCGGCCGCAGGCGGCCGAACGCCTGAAGACCGCCGGGCCGGTGCTGCGCCGCCTGCTGGCGGGCCTGTACGGCGACCACGCCGGCTTCGACGCTTGGCTGGGCGATCTGATGGAATCCCTGGGCAAGCTGTACGCCGGGCGCGCCCCCGAACTGCGCGCGCTCGACCTCCAGCGCGCCGCCCAACCGGATTGGTTCCTCAACCAGCGCATGCTGGGCTACTGCGCCTACGTGCAGAACTTCGGCGGAAGCCTGAACGGCGTCGCGGACCGCATCCCGTATCTTGAAGAGCTGGGCGTCAGCTACCTGCACCTGCTGCCGTTCCTGCGCCCGCGCGAAGGCGAGAACGACGGCGGCTTCGCCGTCACCAGCTTCGACGAAGTCGATCCGGCGCTGGGCACCAACGCCGACCTGCACGCGCTGACCACGCGCCTGCGCACCGCCGGCATCAGCCTGTGCTCCGACTTCATCCTGAACCACGTCGCCGACGACAACCAATGGGCACTGGCCGCGAAAGCCGGCGACGCCAGGGCGCGCGCGATGTTCCATGTCTTCCCCGACCGCGATATGCCGGACCGCCACGAGCGCACCCTGGGCCAGGTGTTCCCGCAAGTTGCGCCGGGCAATTTCACCTACGTCGAAGCGATGGGCGGCTGGGTGTGGACCACGTTCTACCCGTACCAGTGGGACATGAACTGGTCCAACCCCGACGTTTTCGCCGAGATGGCGGCGGCAATGCTGCGCCTGGCCAATCGCGGCATCGAAGTGTTCCGCCTCGATTCGACCGCCTTCCTGTGGAAGCGCGAAGGCACCAACAGCATGAACCAGCCGGAGGCGCACCAGATCCTGCAAGCGCTGCGCGCCATCATCGACATCGTCGCGCCGGGCGTGCTGCTGAAGGCAGAGGCCATCGTGCCGACGCGCGAGCTGCCCGCCTATCTGGGCAGCGCCGCCGCGCCGGAATGCCATATCGCCTATCACAGCAGCCTGATGGCGGCCGGCTGGGTCGCGCTGGCCGAACAAAACACCGGCGTGCTGCGCGAGGTGATCCGCAACACGCCGGCGCTGCCGTCGGCCGCGACCTGGCTCAGTTATGTGCGCTGCCACGACGACATCGGCTGGAACGTGCTGCGCGCCGAAGCGGAAGTCGGTTCGACCGCCGGCAGCGCGGCGCGGCTGGCCGGCGCGGCGCGCTTCTTCAGTGGCGCGGAGGGCAGTTACGCCAGCGGCGCCGCCTTCCAGAGCACCGATCCGAACGCGGCCCACGGCAGCAACGGCATGGCCGCGTCGCTGACCGGCTTGCAGACCGCGACCAACGAGGAGGAGCGTTCGCTGGCGCTACGCCGCATGCAGTTGCTGCATGGCCTGGCGTTGAGCTTTGGCGCGCTGCCGGTGCTGTATATGGGCGACGAGCTGGCGATGGAAAACGACTACAGCTATCTGGATCGCCCGCAGCATGCGATGGACAGCCGCTGGCTGCAGCGACCCGTGTTCGACGAGCAGCGCTGGAAGCACCGCTACGATAAAAGCAGCGCGCCGGGCATCATGTTCCAGGGCCTGGCCAATCTGATACGCGTGCGCCGCAAGCAGGATGCGCTGGCCGCCAACGCGCCGCGCGCGCTGCTGGCAGACGCGCCGGATGGCGTGCTGGCGCTGGCGCGCGGCGACAGTTTCCTGACCTTGATGAACTTCACCGGCCAGCCGCAAGACTACGCGCTGCGGGGCGTTTGGAGCGACTGCGCGGCGCCGGGCCGTGTCGAAGGAACGATCACCCTGGCGCCCTACGCGATGCACTGGCTGGCACGCGAATAATATAAAATCGCCCGAGAGGGCGTGGAGACATGCATGGAAACCGGTATAACCCAACAAACCATCGCCGTATTCGGCGAAGCGTTGGTGGACGATTTCATCACCGAGCAGGTTGTCGGCGGTGCGCCGTTCAACGTGGCGCGCAATCTGGCGGCGTTCGGCGTGGCCACGCTGATGGTCACGCGCATCGGCGACGACAAGAACGGTGCGCTGATGCGCGCGGAGTTCGAGCGCTTCGGCATGAGCCAGGCCGGCTTGCAGATCGATCCGAACGAGGCCACCGGCCGCGTGGTGGTCGAGCGCAACGAGCAAGGCCACCGCTTCATCATCTTGCCCGACCAGGCTTACGATTATGTGGAGACGCGGCCGGCGCTGGCGGCGCTGGCCGAGGCCAAGCCGGGCGTCATCTACTTCGGCACCATGGCGCAGCGCCACGAGTGTTCGCGCAAGACGGTGCGGGAGATGCTGCGCAATTCGGACGCCACGCGCTATCTGGACCTGAACGTGCGCGACGGGCAGGTGACGGAACGCTGCGCCTTCGAGTCGCTGCACCTGGCCGATATCGTCAAGGTCAACGAGGAAGAACTCAAGGATTTATTCAGCTGGTACACGCACACCAAGCCGGGAACGAAGGTCATCGACAGCCCGGAGATGGCGGACGCCTGCCAGGCGCTGATGCGCATCTTCTCGCTCAAGGGATTGATCGTCACGCTGGGTGAACGCGGCGCGCTGCACTTCGGCGCCGACGGCGCCGTCACCGCCAACCAGGAATGCCACGCCCCGGTGCGCATCGTCGACACGGTCGGCGCGGGCGACGCCTTCTCGGCCGTGTTCCTGTTCGGCCAGTCGCAGGGCTGGTCGCTGCCTGTCACCCTGGCGCGCGCCAATGCCTTCGCCGGCGCCATCTGCGGCATCTCCGGCGCGGTGCCGGCCGATATCGCCTTCTATCAGCCGTGGATCGCCTGCTGGCGCAGCGGCGGCGTGTTGCCGTCGAAAGCCGGGGCGGTGGTATGAGCGGCGGCGCGGGCGGCATGAAGCCGCATCTGTCGTTCTGGCAGATCGTCAATATGAACATCGGCTTCTTCGGCATCCAGTTCAGCTTTGGCCTGCAGCAAAGCAGCATGAGTCCCATCTACAAATACCTGGGCGCCGACGAGGCCAGCCTGCCGTATCTGTGGCTGGCCGGTCCGATGACCGGGCTGCTGGTGCAGCCGCTGATCGGCGCGATGAGCGACCGCACCGTCACGCGCTGGGGACGGCGCACGCCGTACTTCCTTATCGGCGCGATCCTGTGCAGCCTTGGCCTGCTGGCGATGCCGTTCAGCCCCACGTTGTGGATGGCGGCCAGCCTGCTGTGGATACTGGACGCGGCCAACAACGTGACCATGGAGCCTTACCGCGCCTTCGTCAGCGACAAGCTGGCGCCGAAGCAGCATTCATTGGGCTTCCTGACGCAGAGCGCCTTTACCGGCCTGGGGCAAACGCTGGCCTATCTGACGCCGTCGCTGCTGGTCTGGCTGGGCATGAACAAGGACGCCGTCAACGGCAGCCATATTCCGCACATCGTCATCGTGGCATTCCTGATCGGCGCGGTGTTCTCGATCAGCTCCGTGCTGTGGACTTTGAAGACGACGCCCGAGCATCCGCTGACCGCGCAGGAGCTGGCGGAGATCCGTTCGCGGCCGGCCGGCTGGCGTCATACCCTGGGCGACATCGTCAGCGCGGTGCGCGAGATGCCGGCGACGATGAAGCAGCTGGCGTGGGTCAAGCTGTTCCAGTGGTACGCGATGTTCTGCTACTGGCAGTACATCATGCTGTCGCTGTCGACCACCTTGTACGGCACCACCGACCAGGCGTCGCAGGGGTTCCGCGACGCCGGCTTGCTGGCCGGGCAGGTGGGGGCCTTCTATAACTTCGTCGCGTTCATCGGCGCGCTGGCGCTGGTGCCGTTCACGCGCAAGTACGGCCCGAAGCTGACGCACAGCGTTTGCCTGATGCTGGCCGGTTTCGCGATGCTGAGTATTCCGATGATCCACTCCCCGGCGCTGTTGTTCGTGCCGATGGTCGGTATCGGCCTGGCGTGGGCTTCCATCATGGGCAATCCGTATGTGATGCTGGCCGGCTGCATTCCGCCGGAGCGCACCGGGGTGTATATGGGCATCTTCAATATGTTCATCGTGATTCCGATGATCATCCAGATTTTCACCTTGCCCTTGTACTATCGCAGCCTGCTGGGCGGGAATCCGGAGAACGTGATCCGGCTGGCCGGTGGCCTGATGCTGTGCGGCGCGGTGGCCGTGCTGTTCGTAAAATTGAAAAAGCCGCAGGCGGAGGGCCTGCGGCTTGATGATGGCAAGGTGACCGGCGCGGCGTGACGGCGCCGGTCGTTAGGCCGCCATTTACTCTTCGCTGATCTGGCTTTGCAGATAGTTCTGGATGCCGATCTTGCCGATCAGGTCCAGCTGCGTTTCGAGCCAGTCGATGTGCTCTTCGGTGTCTTCCAAAATCATCAGCAGCAGGTCGCGCGAGACGTAGTCGCCGGCCTTCTCGGCGGTGGCGATACCTTCCTTGACGGTCAGTTGCGCGCCTTTTTCCAGCGCCAGGTCGCAGCCGATCATTTCCTCGGTGTGCTCGCCGATCATGATCTTGTGCATCGCTTGCAGGTTCGGCAGGCCGTCGAGCATCAGGATGCGGTCGATCAGCTTGTCGGCGTGCTTCATTTCGCCGATGGATTCTTCGTATTCCTTCTTCGCGATCTTTTCCAGGCCCCAGTGCTTGTACATGCGCGCGTGGAGGAAGTACTGGTTGATGGCGGTGAGTTCGTTGGTCAGCTGTGCGTTCAACAAACGGATAACTTCTGGGTCGCCCTTCATGGGTTGCTTTCTAAAATGGTGTCGAATACCCGCATTCTGCCACGAACGGGCCGGCGGGGCGTAGCGCCACGGCCGTAAATCGTGCTCGGCGGCATAAAACTGTATCAATATCCCCGGAGTGAGATTGTTGGCGTTAATGAAAACAATTAACATTCGCACCACGCAGGTGGCGCCAGTGTGTGGCAACCCACCGAATGCTGGCGCCGCCAGGGCTAACATGGGTGTTCCACTTATCAGCACTTACCAGGAGCGCGCCATGGATTCGATCAATGCCAACCAGCCGGAACAAAACCATCAGGACCTGATCGGCGAGGATGCCGTCAAGAAAATCAAGGACTTCGTCGATAGCACGTCGGGCTGCTTCTTCTGCACCAACGATGGCGACGGCGGTCCCGGCGACGCGCGGCCCATGACGGCGCTGCAGGTCGACGATCTGGGCAATATCTGGTTCATCAGCGCCAGCGACAGTTTGAAGAACCAGGAGCTGGCTGCCGATCCGTCGGCCACCTTGTACTTCCAGGGGGCGGCCCATTCGGAGTTCATGCACATCGAGGGCGTGGCCACCGTGCTGCGCGATCGCGCCAAGCTCAAGGAGTTGTGGAGCTTTACGATGAAGACTTGGTTCACCGAGGGCGAGGACGATCCGCGCATCACGCTGATCAAGTTCGCGCCGACGTATGGTTATTATTGGGATACCAAGCATGGCCGCGCGGTGGCGGGCGTGAAGATGCTGATCGGCGCCGTCATCGGCAAGACGCTCGACGATTCGATCGAGGGGCGGTTGGATCTTTGATTGATGGGCCGCTGGCGGATCATGGCCGATTACGCCTTCGGCTAATCCGCCCTACGTGTCTCCACGAAGGACACGCGGCCCGGCCAACATCTGAACCACGTAGGGCGGATTAGCGCAGCGTAATCGGCCACGCTCCGCCAGCAACGCCGGCATCGGCCACCGATCAACCCAGCTGGAAATTGATCGGCACCAGCGCGTACACCGGAATGGCCTTGCCATCTTCGATATACGGTTTGTACAGCGCGCGCATGACGGCCTGGCGGCCGGCTTCATCCAACTTTTCGGAGCCCGACGATTTTTGGATCGTCACTTGCTCCGCCTGGCCTTTTTCCCCGATCAGCACGCGCAGCATCACCACGCCGCTCTCGCCCATGCGGCGGGCCATGCTCGGATACACCGGCTGCGGCGCGCGGATATATTCGACACCCGTGATGGTTTTCGGCGCGGCGGGCGCCGCCGGCGCCGGCGTCGGCGGCGCCACCGGTCCGGCGACGGCAGGCGCGGACGGCTGGTTGGTGCGCGGCGCCGGCGGCGCGACGGTGATCGTCTGCTCGACCTGCGGCGTGGCCAGTTGCGGCATCGGTGGAATGTAGGTCGGCGTCAGCTTCACGACCGGCACCGTCTTCGGTGGCGGCGGGGCCGGCTTGAGCGGCTCGGGCGAGGCGACGAAGGTCACCGTGACCACCTTGGGCATGACGGCGACGGCGATCTTGCTCATCATTCCTGAACTGATCGCGTAAAACATCAGCGCATGACCCACGACGATCGCCGCCAGCGGCGCGAACCGGCGTCCCCGCGCCTTCATTTGGCGCAGTCCGGCGTCGTTCACGGACAGCGAGGGCGCCGTCCGGCTATAGGTCATGGTGTTCATAATTAGTTGGTGAAGACGGGGCGCTTCAGCACGGTTTCTTTGATCTCTGCGGTGGCCTGGATCGTTGCCAGATGCTCGTTGAGGATTTGTTCGGCGCAGTCGAAGCATTGGCCGCAGCAGGTCGACACGCCCAGGTCGCGGCGCAGTTCTTCGATCGAGGCCACGCCCAGCTCCACGGCTTGACGAATTTCACGATCAGATATGTTGTTGCAGACACATACAATCATTGACGCACCTTCTGGCTAGCTGCTGAAACGGTCGGTAAAAAACCCACAAGAGCAATAAAGACATGATTGCAAGTAACTTAATGCGAATCATTATCATTAATCGTATACTGCCTCAACTCGGCGGCCGATGCAAGCGTAAATAGTAGTAATTCGCATTACCGTTTATAATGCTAGTATCTTATTTCCGGCGAGAACGCGCTCTTGCGATCCGCCGGGCGCGTCGCCGCCCACCGGCGGCGCATCCTGACCGGACTTAGCCCATGACGCCTGCTGTTCCCCTGATCACCCTGGACGCGCTGACGACCGGCGCCGCCGCCACCGTGGTGCGTGTTTCGCCCGGCGACGCCGCCGACGACGGCGCCGGCCTGGCGCGCCGCCTGATGGAGCTGGGCTTCGTCCCCGGCGAAAAGGTCCGCCTGCTCAAGCGCGGCATGCCCGGCGGCGAGCCGCTGGCCATCAAGGTCGGCAACTCCACTTTTGCGTTGCGCCGCTTCGAAGCCGCGCTGATTTCGATTCAACCGGACCAATAAACAATGGGTGCTGTAGAAAACGCGGTGCCGCAGGCGCCAGTGACGTCCCGGACGCCGATCGTGGCCCTGCTGGGCAATCCGAATTGCGGCAAGACCGCCTTGTTCAACCGTCTGACCGGCTCGCGCCAGAAGGTCGCCAACTACGCCGGCGTCACCATCGAGCGCAAGGAAGGGGCATTCAGCTCGCCCAACGGGCATGGCTTCCGCGTGCTGGACCTGCCGGGCGCCTATAGTTTGTCGGCCCATACGCCGGACGAGGAAATCACGCGCGACGTCGTCGCCGGCCTGCGCGTCGGCGAGGCCGCGCCGGACGTCGTGGTCTGCGTGGTCAACGCCACCAACCTGCGCCTGAACCTGCGCCTGGTATTGGAGATCAAGCGCCTTGGCCTGCCGATGGTGCTGGCGCTGAACATGGTCGACGTGGCCAAGAAGCGCGGCATCGAGATCGACGCCGACCTGCTGGCCGATGAACTGGGCATGCCGGTGGTGGAGACGGTGGCGGTGCAGGCCGGCGGCGAGAAGTCGCTGGTGCGCGCGCTCGAGCTGATGCTGCCGCTTCCGGCGGCGAAACCGAATCCGCTGTCGGCGATCGACGCCGTCTCGGTCGAGGACACGCAGCGCGAGGTGCGCCGCATCCTGGCCGCCGTCAGCAACGACGTCCACGACACCGGCAACCTGACCGAAAAGATCGACAACGTGGTGATGCACCCGGTGGTCGGCCCGATCATCCTGGCGCTGTTGATGTTCCTGGTGTTCCAGGCGGTGTTCACGTGGGCGGCGGTGCCGATGGAGATGATCTCCGGCGGCGTCGAAAGCCTGGGCAAGGTGCTGGGCGACTTCCTGCCCGACGGCATGCTGCGCAGCCTGCTGGTGGAAGGCATCATGGGCGGCGTCGGCAGCGTGCTGGTGTTCCTGCCGCAGATTCTGATCCTGTTCTTCTTCATCCTGATGCTGGAGGACTGCGGCTACCTGCCGCGCGCCGCCTTCCTGCTGGACCGCCTGATGGGCGGCGTGGGCCTGTCGGGCCGCGCCTTCATCCCGCTGCTGTCCAGCTTCGCGTGCGCGATCCCGGGCGTGATGGCCGCGCGCACCATTCAAAATAAGCGCGACCGCCTGGTGACGATCATGATCGCGCCGCTGATGACGTGCTCCGCGCGCCTGCCGGTGTACGCGCTGGTGATCGCCGCCTTCATTCCGGAGCGCGAAGTGGGCGGCTTCATGAGCCTTCAGGGGCTGGTGCTGTTCATCCTCTACTTCGCCGGCATCATCTCGGCGATGGCGGTGGCGTACTTCATGAAGCGCGCCATGGGCTCGACGCACAAGCAGCCGCTGATGCTGGAGCTGCCGGCCTATCACTGGCCGCACATGCGCAACCTGGCCCTCGGACTGTGGGAGCGCGCGCGCATCTTCCTGACGCGCGTCGGTACCGTCATTTTGACGTTGATGATTTTGGTCTGGTTCCTCAGCACTTTCCCGGGCGCGCCGGAAGGCGCCACGCATCCGCCTATTTACTACAGCGTCGCCGGCATGATCGGCCGTGCGCTGGAATTCGTGTTCGCGCCGATCGGTTTCAACTGGCAGATCTGCATCGCGCTGGTGCCGGGCATGGCCGCGCGCGAAGTGGCGGTCGGCGCGCTGGGCACCGTGTATGCGTTGTCGCAGAGCGGCGACGACCTGGCGCAGTCGCTGACGCCGATCATCGCCGCGTCGTGGGCGCTGCCGACGGCATTGTCGCTGCTGGCGTGGTACGTGTTCGCGCCGCAGTGCTTGTCGACGTTGAGCGTGGTGCGCCGCGAGACCAACAGCATCCGCTATCCGTTGCTGATGGCGGGTTATATGTTTGCGCTGGCTTACGTGGCGTCGTTCCTGACGTACCGTATCTCGATGGCGCTGATGGGCTGATAGCTGACAGGAGACCGATATGTGGCAGCAAATTATCGTGGGATTGATCGTCGCGGCGGCGGTGCTGCACTTTTGCACCAAGTACCTGCCGGCGGCGTGGCGCCAGCAGATCGTGTATTTCCTGACGCGGCGTGGCTTCGACCAGAACAAGATGGCCAGGTTGTTCAAGACGCAGGCCAACTGCGGCGATGGTTGCGGCAGCTGCGGGTCTTGCGACTCGTCGGCGCCGGCGGCGGCGTCCACTCCATCGTCCCCGGATTCCTCGGCGCCGCACAAGCGCGTCATCAAGCTGCACGTCCAGCGCTGACAGGCCGGCCGGGATATCGTCCCGGCCACCACCATCTCGAATTTCGCGGAAACACGTAGGGCGGATTAGGCGGAACGCCGTAATCGGCCATGTATGCGCCGCCAACGGAGCATGCATTGGCCGATTACGCTACGCTAATCCGCCCTACGTGGAACCCGTGTCGTTCAGCACAACGGATTGAACGACTCCGCCTGCGCCATCGGCCAATACAAGCCGAACACCGGCGGCAGGCGGGCCAGCTGGCCCGGGTCGAGCAGCTGTCCGGCCTCCAGATACGGCAGCAACTGCGACACCAGCTTGACCTGGTTGGGCGAGATGCGCCGCACCAGGTGGCGCGGCTTGAGCTGCGACGGGTGCGTCAAGCCGGCGGCAGCGATCAGCTGCGCCAGCGCGGCCATGGTGTTCTGATGGAAGTGCGTCACGCGCAGCATCTTGTCGGGCACCACCAGCGCCCGTTGCCGGTTCTGGTCCTGCGTGGCGACGCCGGTCGGGCATTTGTCGGTGTGGCAGCTTTGCGACTGGATGCACCCGAGCGCGAACATGAAGCCGCGCGCCGAGTTGCACCAGTCGGCGCCGATGGCGATGATGCGGGCGACGTCGAACGCGGTGATGATTTTTCCCGACGCGCCGATCTTGATCTTGTCGCGCAAATTGGCGCCCACCAGCGTGTTATGCACCAGCAGCAGCGCCTCCTGCAGCGGCGTGCCGACATGGTCGGTGAATTCGAGCGGCGCGGCGCCGGTACCGCCCTCGCCGCCGTCGACGACGATGAAGTCCGGCGTGATGCCGGTCGCCAGCATCGCCTTGACGATGCCAAAGAATTCCCACGGGTGGCCGATGGCGAGTTTGAAGCCGGTCGGCTTGCCGCCCGACAGATTGCGCAGCCGGTCGATAAACGCCAGCATTTCGAGCGGCGTGCTAAAAGCGGAGTGGCTCGATGGCGAGACGCAGTCCACCCCCAGGGCGACGCCGCGCGTGGTGGCGATTTCGATCGTCACCTTGGCGCCCGGCAGCACGCCGCCGTGGCCCGGCTTGGCCCCCTGCGAGAGCTTCAATTCGATCATCTTCACTTGCGGCGAGGTGGCGTTGGCGACGAAGTTCGCCTCGGAGAAGCGGCCGTCGGCGTCGCGGCAGCCGAAGTAGCCCGAGCCGATCTCCCATACCAGGTCGCCGCCGTTCTGGCGGTGGTAGGGGCTGATGCTGCCCTCGCCGGTGTCGTGCATGAAGCCGCCGGCCTTGGCGCCGCCGTTCAGCGCCAGGATGGCGTTGGCCGACAGCGCGCCAAAGCTCATCGCCGAGATGTTGAACACGCTGGCCGAATAGGGCTGCGCGCGCGGGCAGTCCGGGTGGTTGCCGATCTCGATGCGGAAGTCGTGGCCCTGCTCCTTGGCCGGCACGATGGCGTGGTTGATCCACTCGTAGCCGGGCGCGTAGACGTCGAGCTGGGTGCCGAACGGGCGCTTGTCGGAGTCCATCTTGGCGCGCTGGTAGACGATGCTGCGCTGGTTGCGCGAGAACGGCGCGGCCACCGTGTCGTCCTCCAGCAGGTATTGGCGGATCTCGGGGCGGATCGCTTCGAAGAAGAAGCGGAAGTGCGCCAGGATCGGGTAGTTGCGGCGCAGCGCGCGCTTGGTTTGCAGCAGGTCGGTGACGCCGACGACGGTGAGCGCGGCGGCGGTCAACGGGATCCACCACGGTGCGCCCAGGGCCAGCGAGGCGAGCAGGGTGACGACGGCGGCGACGAAGGCGAGGTAGCGCGGGGAAAACAGATTCATGGGCGGTCCGGATGGCGGCGGCTGAGAAGTCGAGTGTACTGCTGTTTCTCGCAGGAATCCATTACCGAACGGTCAGCGACGCCTGCCGGCCAATAATGCTAAGCTAGCGCGTCGCGGCGCACGGCCGTTCTTTTTTCGGGAAACCACCATGATCGTTGTCCACCACCTCAACAATTCGCGCTCGCAGCGGGTGCTCTGGCTGCTCGAGGAACTGGGGCTGGAGTATGAGATCGTGCGCTACCAGCGCGATCCGAAGACCATGCTGGCGCCGCCGGAGCTGCGCGCGGTGCACCCGCTGGGCAAGTCGCCGGTGATCACCGACAACGGCGTGGTCGTGGCGGAGTCGGGCGCGATCGTCGAGTACCTGGTCGAGACCTATGGCAACGGCCGCCTGGTGCCGCCGGCCGGCACCGCCGAGCGCCGCCGCTGGACCTATTTCCTGCACTTCGCCGAAGGCTCGGCGATGGCGCCGTTGTTGATGAAGCTGGTGTTCGACCGGGTCGAGACCAGTCCGGCGCCGTTCTTCGTCAAGCCGATCGCCAAGGCCATCGCGCGCAAGGTCAAGGGCAGTTATATCCTGCCGCAGATCGAGGCGCAGCTGACGTACCTTGAAAACGAGCTGGCCGCCGCGCCGTGGTTCGCCGGCGCCGAGTTCAGCGCGGCCGACATCCAGATGAGTTTTCCGCTGGAGGCGGCCGCCGCGCGGGGCGGGCTCGACGCCAGCCGCCCCCGGCTGACCGATTTCCTCAAGCGCATTCACGCCCGCCCGGCGTTCCAGCGCGCGATCGAGCGCGGCGGGCCGTATGAGTTGCTGAAGTAAGGTTGACCCACGTCGGGTAAAATGGCGGCTTGATCAAGCCCGGATGAATTTGAACATGGGTCGACTCCTTGCCATCGACGGCCTCAATATCGTGCGCCGCGTCTACGAAGCCAGCCCCGAACCCGATAGCGCGGAGAAGGCCGACATCGCGCTGCGCCACGCGCTGTCGTCGTTCCGCACCCTGCTGCACGACCACGAACCGACCCATGTGCTGCCGGCCTTCGACTTCGGCGGGCGCACCTGGCGCCACGACCTGTACGCCGGCTACCGCGAGGGGCGGGCACCGATGCCCACGCCGCTGCGCGAGGCGCTGCCGGCGTTCTATGACAAGCTGGCCGGCTTCGGCATGCGCGTGGTCTCGCTGCCCGAGGTCGAGGCCGACGACGTCATCGGCACCGTGGTGCTGCGCTGGCTGGCCGACGGCCGCGGCGAGGTCACCATCGCCACCACCGACAAGGACCTGCACGGCCTGATCGCCCACGGCGCGCGCGTGTGGGACCATTTCAAGAGCGAATGGCACGACCACGCCTGGGTCGAGCAGAAGTGGGGCGTGCCGGCCGAGCAGCTGCCGGACCTGCTGGCGCTGATGGGCGACGTCACCGACTCGATCCCCGGCGTGTCCAAGGTGGGCGTCAAGACGGCGGCACGACTGTTGCGTACTTACGGCAATCTGGACGCCATCATGGCCGGGGCCGGCATTCTGAAGGACACGCTGGGCGAAACTCTACGAAAGGAGCGCGAAATGCTGTATCTTTCGAGACAATTGGTGCAATTGAAAACAGATGTGCGGGTCGGGGTGACCTGGAATATGCTGGCCTGGGACCGGCAATAACCGGCGGCGCGCACACTCAACAGAACAAGGTTGGCAAGATGTTAAAAGCGGTCATTATCGATTCCAGCGCGGTCGCGCGCGGCCTGCTCAACACGGTGCTGCTCGACGGCGGCTACGACGTGGTGGGCCAGAGCCACACCTGCGCCGCCGGGCTGGCGCTGCTGATCAAGTTCAATCCGCACATCGTCTGCATCGCCCGCGAGCAGATGGAAAACGGCGAGGACGTGGTCAAGGAAATCAGGACCAAATGGCCCAAGACCCTGATCTTCATGGTCTCGAGCGAATTCGATGCCGCCACCATCCAGGCCGCGCACGCGATGGGCGTGAGCGGCTTCATCGTCAAGCCGTTCAAGGCCGACACGGTGCTCAACACGATCCGCAACGTGGTCATCGCGATGGTCAAGCGCCAGCGCGCGGCGATGGCCGGGAAGGACGCCGCGCCCGCAGCCGGCGACGGCGGCGAGGCCTAACCCGCGGCGAAGGTCGAGCTGTCGATGATGCCGCCGCCGAGGCACACGTCGCCGTCGTACAGCACGGCCGACTGGCCCGGCGTGACCGCCCATTGGGCATCCATGAATTTCAACGCGAAGTGCGAGTCGCCCTCGGGCGCGATCTCGCACGCCACGTCGGCCTGGCGGTAGCGCGTCTTGGCCGCCATCGCGCGCGGCGACGGCGCCTCGCCGGCGATCCAGCTGGCCTGGTCGGCGCGCAGGTCCGACGACAGCAGCCACGGATGCTCGTGGCCCTGCACGATGTAGAGCGTGTTGTTGGCCACGTCCTTGCGCGCCACATACCAGGCGTCGCTGCTGCCGTCCGGGTTCTTGTACGCCTTCATGCCGCCCACGCCGATGCCCTTGCGCTGGCCCAGCGTGTAGAACGACAGGCCGACATGCTCGCCGACGGTCTTGCCGTCGTCGGTCTTCATCGGTCCCGGCTTGTACGACAGGTAGCGGTTTAAAAATTCGCGGAACGGACGCTCGCCGATGAAGCAGATGCCGGTCGAATCCTTCTTGGCGGCGTTGGGCAGCTTGAGTTGTTCGGCGATCCGGCGCACCTCGGTCTTGGGGATCTCGCCCAGCGGGAACAAGGTCTTCGACAACTGCGCCTGGTTCAGGCGGTGCAGGAAGTAGCTCTGGTCCTTGGTGTGGTCGACGGCTTTGAGCAGCTCGAACTTCTCGCCGTTCTGGCGCACGCGCGCGTAGTGGCCGGTGGCGATCAGGTCCGCGCCCAGGTGCATCGCGTGGTCGAGGAAGGCCTTGAATTTGATCTCGGCGTTGCACAGCACATCCGGGTTCGGCGTGCGGCCGGCCTGGTACTCGCGCAGGAAGTCGGCGAACACGCGGTCCTTGTATTCGCTGGCGAAGTTGACCGCCTCGATGTCGACGCCGATGACGTCGGCCACGCTGGCCGCGTCGATCCAGTCCTGGCGCGTCGAGCAGTATTCGGAGTCGTCGTCGTCCTCCCAGTTCTTCATGAACAGGCCGACCACGTCGTAGCCCTGTTCCTTCAGCATCCAGGCCGCGACCGAGGAATCGACCCCGCCCGACATGCCGATCACGACTTTTTTCTTGCTCATGCTACTTCCTATCTCTGCCTATCCATTGGCGGTGCTCACCGCCTCCTTGAACACGGAGGCGTGTGTTTGTATCAGTTCCAGCGGGGCGCGCCGCCCGGCCAGGTATTCGTCGACGCATTGCAGCACCGTGGGGCTGCGGTGGCGGTCGGCGCAGGCGGCCAGTTCGTCGCGCGTGAGCCACATCGTGCGCAGGATGCCCTCGTCGAGCGGGCGGTCGTGCTGCGCGCCGGGCGTGCCGCAGAACGTGAAGCGCAAATACGTCACCTCCTCGCCGGTGCGGTTGGAGGTGTAGCGCGACATGTACATGCCGACGAGCGCCGTCGGCGTGAAGTCGTACGCCGTCTCCTCCAGCGTCTCGCGGATCACGGCCTGCTCGAGCGACTCGTGCGGGTCGAGGTGGCCGGCCGGCTGGTTGATGCGGATGCCGTCGCTGGTCTCTTCTTCGATCAGCAGGAATTTGCCATCTTTTTCGACGATGGCGGCAACAGTAACAGAGGGTTTCCAGATACGCGGCATGAGTCATCCTTGAAAGAGCCGACATTTTAGCCTGTTCCGGACGTTTGGTTTGAAACCCCGATGCGTAAAAGATGGGTTCGTGTTGAACAAAAACAAGGTTTGTTCGGATAAACCGTGATTGACTGGGCGGTTTGCGCCAGATCCAGCATTTTCGACGGTGTTTCATGATAAATAGTCATGAATGAAGTGATAAAAGGGCTATGTATTGATAAATACACATTCAGTATGATGGTTCCCCGGACAGCCGCAGGCCCGGCATTTCCGTGTTAGATTCTAGTCAGTTTGTTAATCATTGGAGGCACCATGAGAATAAGCGTACCGGCCGAGACCAGGCCGGGGGAGACCCGGGTCGCGGCCACGCCCGAAACAGTCAAGAAGCTGGCGGTCAAACACGAGGTGCTGGTGCAAGCGGGCGCCGGGCTGGCCGCCTCGGTCCCCGACGAGGCCTACGTGGCCGCCGGCGCGCGCATCGTCGACGCGGCCGAGGCCTACGGGGCCGACGTGGTGCTCAAGGTGCGCGCCCCCAATGCCGACGAACGCGCGCTGATCAAACCGGGCACCGTGGTGATCGGCATGCTCAACCCCTTCGACGCCGACAACAACGCGGCCATGGCCACGGCCGGCCTGCAGGCCTTCGCGCTCGAGGCGGTGCCGCGCATCACGCGCGCGCAGTCGATGGACGTGCTGTCGTCGCAGGCCAACATCGCCGGCTACAAGGCGGTGCTGGTGGCGGCCAACACCTACCAGCGCTTCATGCCGATGCTGATGACGGCGGCCGGCACGGTCAAGGCGGCGCGGGTGCTGATCATGGGCGTGGGCGTGGCCGGGCTGCAGGCCATCGCCACGGCCAAGCGGCTCGGCGCCGTCATCGAGGCGTCCGACGTGCGCCCGCCGGTCAAGGAGCAGGTCGAATCGCTGGGCGCGAAGTTCATCGACGTGCCCTTCATCACCGACGAGGAAAAAGAGATCGCGCAGGGCGTGGGCGGCTATGCGCGGCCGATGCCGGCCGACTGGATGCGCCGCCAGGCGGAGCTGGTGCACGAACGCGCCAAGCTGGCCGACATCATCATCACCACCGCGCTGATCCCGGGACGCCCGGCGCCGGTGCTGATCTCCGAGGAGACGGTCAAGGCGATGAAGCCCGGTTCCGTGATCGTCGACCTGGCCGTGTCGCAGGGCGGCAACTGCCCGCTGTCGGAGCTCAATAAAACGGTGGTCAAGCACGGCGTGCATATCGTCGGCGAGCCCGATCTGGCGACCCTGGTGGCGGCCGACGCGTCGGCTCTGTACGCGCGCAACGTGCTCGATTTCCTCAAGCTGATCATCGACAAGGAGGACAAGCTGGCGATCGACCGCGAGGACGAGATCATCAAGGCGACCCTGCTGTGCGCCGGCGGCGAACTCTTAAGAAAATAAAAAAGGAGAACATCATGGAAGTCAGCCACACCATCATCAATCTGATCATCTTCGTGCTGGCGATCTACGTCGGCTACCACGTGGTCTGGACCGTCACGCCGGCGCTGCACACGCCGCTGATGGCGGTGACCAACGCCGTCTCGGCGATCATCATCGTCGGCGCCATGCTGGCCGCCTCGCTGACCGAGGGCGTGATCGGGCAGGTCGCCGGCACCGTCGCCGTGGCGCTGGCCGCCGTCAACGTGTTCGGCGGCTTCCTGGTCACGCAGCGCATGCTGGAGATGTTCCGCAAGAAGGAGCCGAAGGCCAAGCCTGCGGCGGCCAAGCCGGGAGATCACGCATGAATTTCATCTCCATGAACCTGGTGACGATGATGTATCTGATCGCGTCGGTGTGCTTCATCCAGGCGCTCAAAGGGTTGTCGTCGCCGGGCACGGCGCGCACCGGCAACGCTTTCGGCATGTCGGGCATGGCGATCGCCGTGGTGACGACGATCGCGCTGATTCTGAAGCTGCGCGCGGACGCGGTGGCGGCCGGCGTTGGAGCGGGGAGCGGCATGGGCCTCGGCCTGGTGCTGGTCGGCGTGGTGGTCGGCGGCGGCATCGGCGCGGTGCTGGCCAAAAAAGTCGAGATGACCAAGATGCCGGAGCTGGTGGCGGCGATGCACTCGCTGATCGGCCTCGCGGCGGTGTGCATCGCGGTGGCGGCTGTGTCCGAGCCGCACGCCTTCGGCATCGCTGCCGTCGGCACGCCGCTGCCGTTCGGAAACCGCATCGAGCTGTTCATCGGCACCTTCGTCGGCGCCATCACCTTCTCCGGATCGGTGATCGCCTTCGGCAAGCTGTCGGGCAAATACAAGTTCCGCCTGTTCCAGGGCGCGCCGGTCAGCTTCGCGGGCCAGCACATGCTCAACCTGGTCCTGGCCATCGTCATGGTCGGCCTCGGGCTGGTGTTCTGCTTCGCCGGCGGCGTCGAACCGGCGTGGACGCCGTTCCTCGTCATGACCGCGATCGCCTTCGTGCTGGGCGTGTTGATCATCATCCCGATCGGCGGCGCCGACATGCCGGTGGTGGTGTCGATGCTGAACTCCTACTCCGGCTGGGCGGCGGCGGGGATCGGCTTTTCGCTCAACAACGCGATGCTGATCATCGCCGGTTCGCTGGTCGGCTCGTCCGGCGCGATCCTGTCGTACATCATGTGCAAGGCGATGAACCGCTCGTTCTTCAACGTGATTTTGGGCGGCTTCGGCGGCGCGCCGGCGGAGGCGGGCGGCGGCGGGGCCAAGGAGCAGCGTCCGGTCAAATCCGGCTCGGCGGACGACGCGTCGTTCATCATGGCCAACGCTGAAAGCGTGATCATCGTGCCGGGCTACGGCCTGGCGGTGGCGCGCGCGCAGCACTCGCTCAAGGAGCTGGTCGAGAAGCTGACGCACAAGGGCGTGAGCGTGAAGTACGCGATCCACCCGGTGGCCGGGCGCATGCCGGGCCACATGAACGTGCTGCTGGCGGAAGCCGAGGTGCCGTACGACCAGGTGTTCGAGATGGAGGACATCAACGGCGAATTCGGGCAGACCGACGTGGTGCTGATCTTGGGCGCGAACGACGTGGTCAACCCGGCCGCCAAGGATCCCAAATCGCCGATCGCCGGCATGCCGATCCTGGAGGCGTACAAGGCCAAGAGCATCATCGTCAACAAGCGCTCGATGGCCTCCGGCTATGCGGGCCTGGACAACGAGCTGTTCTACCAGGCCAATACGATGATGGTCTTTGGCGACGCCAAGAAGGTCATCGAGGACATGGTCAAGGCGGTCGAGTAGGGGTTCAATTCATATTTTATGAATGGTTAATTATTATTTGGCCGATTGATGGTTGGGTTGGTGAATCTTATGATGGCTTCACTAACCCACCACAAGGAGTCTCAAAATGAACCGCTTACAAAACAAAGTCGCAATCGTCACTGGCGCTTCCTCCGGCATCGGCCGCGCCACCGCTAAATTGTTCGCCGCCGAAGGCGCCAAGGTTGTCGTCGCGGCGCGCCGCGAGGCCGAACTGGCCACCCTGGTCGCTGAAATCGAAGCCGACGGCGGTCACGCCATCGCGCTCGCGGGCGACGTCACTTCGGAGGCGTTCAACGCGCAACTGGTCGCCGCCGCCGTCGAGGCGTATGGCCGGCTCGATATCGCCTACAACAACGCCGGCACCTTGGGCGAAATGGGCGACACCACTGGCGTGTCGGAGCAGGGCTGGAACGACACCTTGGCCGCCAACCTGACCAGCGCCTTCCTCGGCGCCAAGCACCAGATTCCGGAGATGATCAAGCATGGCGGCGGTTCGGTGATTTTCACCTCGACCTTTGTCGGCTACAGCTTCGCGTTTCCTGGTGTGGCGGCTTACGCGGCCAGCAAGGCGGGGTTGATCGGGTTGACGCAGGCGCTGGCGGCGGAATATGGACCGAAAGGCGTGCGCGTGAATTCGGTGTTGCCTGGCGCGGTCGATACGCAGATGTACCGCGACATGAACGACACGCCGGAGGCGGCGTCCTTCATCACCAATCTGCACGCGTTGAAACGCGTCGCGCAGCCGGAGGAATTGGCGCGCTCGGTGCTGTACCTGGCGTCGGACGACTCGTCGTTTGTGACGGGCACGGCGTCGCTGATCGACGGTGGCGCGTCCATCACCCGCACCTGATGAGGACTACGGTGACACGTAGGGCGGATTAGGCGGAACGCCGTAATCGGCCATGCATGCGTCTCGACGGCTCATGCATTGGCCGATTACGCTGCGCTAATCCGCCCTACGTGATTCCGGGTGACGCAGGCCCGCAGGCCATCGCTGCTGCTGTGGTAAATCCTCGCTTTTCTCCTCTCTTTTCTTCTATTTCTTTCTCTTTTCATCGCTAATTTTGAGAAGAGGGGAAAAGCGAGAAAAATAGAAGAAAAGAGAAGTCGAAATAGAGTGTTTACCACACGGCACCGTGTGGGGGAGGGCACCTCTTAGCGGCGGCCGTACATCATCAGCTCGGCCAGCACGCCGCGCGCCGGGCCCGCCATGTCGATCGCGGCCAGCGACAGTCCCAGCAGCGCCTGCGCCGGCGAGTCGTTGGCGAAGATCCTCGCCATCGTATCGGTCAGGCGCACCGTCGTGGTCCGGTCCTGCCGGCGTAGCTCGGTGAATTGCGTCAGCATCGCCGGGGTGGCTCCTTGCGCCAGCAGGCGCGCCAGCACGGTGACGTCGCGCAGGCCCAGATTCAATCCCTGTCCCGCGACCGGATGCAAGGTCTGCGCGGCGTTGCCGATGGCGACAGTGCGGGCGGTGGCGCGCGGATCGGCGTTCAACCCAAGCGGGAAGGCTAGACGCGGCGACGCGTGCGTGAAGCGGCCGACGCGCTCGCCGAACGCCTCCCCCAGCGCCGCCAGGAAAGCCTTGTCATCCAACGCCTGCAACGTCGCGGCAAACTCGGGACGCACGCACCACACCAGCGAATACTCGTCGTCCTGTGGCAGCAACGCCAGCGGGCCTTGTTCGGTGAACCGCTCGAAGGCGCGGTGCGCGATCGGCCGGCTGCCGCGCACCTGCGCGATGATGGCCGTCTGCTGGTAATCACGCCGCTGCGAGCGGCTTTCCTGATCGTTGAACAAACCGCCTTCAGCCTGCACGACGATGGAAGCGGTCAACGATTTCGCTTCCCCGGTCGCGGTGTCGGTGATGGTCAGCACCACCGAGTCGGACAGCTCGTCGAGCGCTTCCACGCGGGCGGGGCGCAGTGGCGCGATGCCGGCCCGTTCGCAGACGGCGCCCAGCGCCGTCACCAGATCGCCGTAGCGGGTGACGTAGCCGAGCGCCGGCAGTTTGTGTTCGTCGCGGTCGATCAGGCTACGGCCGAACTGACCGCGCCGCGAGACGTGGATCTGGTGGATCGCCGTCGCGGGGACAGGCCAGGCGCCGATTTCCTCGAGTATCTGGCGGCTGCCGTAGGACAGCGCGATGGAGCGTGGGTCCTTGCTGGCCTGCGCCAGCGACTTGGCGTCGACCAGCGCGATACGTCCGGCGGGCACGCCGCGTTTGGCCAGCAGCGCGGCCAGCGCCATGCCGGCCGGCCCGGCGCCGCAGATGGCGACGTCGCTGTCGTTTTGAAAATCCGTCATCGTTGCTGCATTACTTCTTCGATGTCCGCCACCGTCTTCGGCGCGGCCGCGCTCAGGATGGCGTGGCCGTCGGCGTTGACCAGCACATCGTCCTCGATGCGGATGCCGGTGTTCCAGTACTCTTCCGGAACGCCGTCGGCCGGCCGCACGTAGATGCCCGGTTCGACCGTCAGCACCATGCCCGGTTGCAGCGCGCGCGAAGGTTTGCCGGCCGCGTTCACGTCGCGATACAGGCCGACATCGTGCACGTCCATGCCCAGCCAGTGGCCGGTGCCGTGCATGTAGAACTGCATATAGTGTTTGTTGGCGATGACGTCGTCCACGCCGCCGTGGACGTCCTTGTTGAGCAGGCCCAGATCGAGCATGCCCTCGGACAGCACCCGCAAGGCCGCGTCGTGCGCGCCGGAATACGGCAGGCCGGGGGCGATGGCCGCCAGCGCCGCCGCTTGCGCCGCCAGCACCAGCTCGTACAGACGCCTTTGCGGCGCCGAGTAACGGCCGTTGACCGGGTAGGTGCGCGTGATGTCGGAGGCGTAGCCATCGAGCTCGCAGCCGGCGTCGATCAGCACCAGATCGCCGTCCCTGGTTTGCGCGTTGTTGGCGCTGTAGTGCAGCACGCAGGCGTTGGCGCCGGCGGCGACGATCGAGTTGTAGGCCGGCGCCTGGGCGCCGCTGCGGCGGAATTCGTACAGCAGTTCCGCCTCGATCTCGTACTCGAACATGCCGGGGCGCGAGGCGCGCATCGCCCGCGCGTGCGCCGCGCTGGAGATGGTGGCCGCGCGCAGCATGGTGGCCTGCTCGCCGTCATCCTTCAACAGGCGCATCTCGTCGAGCAGCGGCAGCAGGTCGACCGCGCTGGCCGGCGGGGTGACACCGGTGCGCGCCATGCGCCGCACATTGCCCAGCCAAAGCTTGATCTGGGCGTCGAGCGCCGGGTTGCTGGCCAGCGCGCAGTACAGCGCCGGCGCGTCGGCCAGCAACCGGGTGATTTCGCCGTCGAGGTCTTCGATCGGATAGGCCGCGTCGAAGCCGAAGGCCGCGCGCGCGGCGTCCGGGCCGTGGCGGAAGCCTTCCCAGATTTCGCGCTCGATGTTCTTCTGGCGGCAAAACAGGATGGCGCGCGCCGGCGCGTCGTCGCCGCGCGCGGCCGCCAGCACCACCACGCTTTCCGGCTCGGCAAAGCCGGTTAGGTAATAGAAATAGCTGTCGTGCCGGTACGGGTAGTCGCTGTCGCTGTTGCGCGCCACCTCCGGCGCCGTGCCCAGCACGGCCACGGCGCCGGCGGGCATCGCCGCCAGCACGCGCGCGCGGCGCGCGGCGTATGCGGCCATCCCGCGCGGCGAGGTGGCCGGCATCAGCGCGCGCCCCTGGCGCCGGGGGCCATCGACGCCAGCGGCGCGTTCAGCTTCTCCAGTTGTTCGACGGTGCCGAGGTTGTGCCACTCGCCCTCGTACACCTCGCCGCCGACCTGCTTTTTGTCGATGAACGAACGGATCAGCGGTCCCAGCTTGGCGTGCCGGCCCGGCGCGATGCCGTCGAACATGTCCGGCCGGTAGACGCCGATATTGCCGAAGGTCCACTTCGGCGCGCCGTCGGTGGCGTCGTTGGTCAGCGAGTACATCGTCAGGCCGAAGTCGCCCTCCGGATGGAAGTCCGGATTGGGCACCAGGTACAGCCAGCAGACGTCGCGCTGGTCGGCCGGGTAGGGCTTGCCCCACATGTCCTCGTCCTTGAGCACGTCCTTGACCTGTTCGAAGTCGAAATACGGGCAGTAGATGTCGCCCGACACGGCCACGAACGGCTCCTCGCCCAGCAGGTGGCGCGCGGTGGCGACGCCGCCGGCCGTCTCCAGCGCCGTTTCCTCGCGCGAGTACAGCAATTTCGCGCCGTACTTGCCGCCGTCGCCCAGCTCCCGCTCGATGACATCGCCCAGATGGGCGGTGTTGATGACGATTTCGGTGATGCCGGCGCGCACCAGGTTGACGATGTGCCAGACGATCAGCGGCCGTCCGCGCACCTTGAGCAGCGGCTTGGGGCAGCTGTCGGTCAGCGGGCGCATGCGCTCGCCGCGGCCGGCGGCGAAGATCATCGCTTTCATACGCACCCCGCCATCAGAACGTGTAGCCGACTTGCGGCTGCTTGTCCTCGAGCGTGTCGAGCAGGCGCACCAGCGGCTTGAGGTCCTTGTAGCGGTTGGCCGTCTTGCGCACGTAGTCCATCACGGTCGGCAGGTCGCCCAGGTACTGGTCCTTGCCGTCGCGGTGGTACAGGCGGCAGAACAGGCCGAGGATCTTCAGGTGGCGCTGCAGGCCCATGTACTCGAAGTCCTTGTAGAAGGCGTCGATGTCCTTGTTGACCGGCAGGCCGGCCGTCTTGGCGTGCTGCCAGTAGCGGATCGCCCAGTCCAGCACCAGCTCCTCGTCCCACTGCACGTAGGCGTCGCGCAGCAGCGAGGCCAGGTCGTAGGTGACGGGGCCGTACAGCGCGTCCTGGAAGTCGAGCACGCCGGGGTTGCCGGCGTCCATCCACATCAGGTTGCGCGAGTGGAAGTCGCGGTGCACGAACACCTGCTGCTGGGCCGTCACGTTGGCCAAAATCGCCTCGAACACGCCCTGCAGCTCGGCGCTTTGCTTGTCGGTCAGCGTGGCGCCCAGGTGCTTGCCGATGTACCACTCGGGGAACAGGTTCATTTCGCGCAGCAGGAAGGCGCGGTCGTACTCGGGCAGCACGCCGGGCGCGCTGGTGGCCTGGAACCGCACCAGCGACTCGAGCGCCTCGGCGTACATGGTCGAGGCGTTGTCGTGGTCGAGCACCTGCAGGTAGGTCGTCACGCCCAGGTCGGACATCAGCATGAAGCCGCGCTCGTAGTCGGTGGCGACGATGCGCGGCACCGTGACGCCGGCGTGCGTGAGCATTTCGTCAACCTTGACGAAGGCCAGCACGTTTTCGCGCTCCGGCGGCGCGTCCATGGCGATCAGCGTGGCGCCCAGCGCGGCGCGGTGCGCGGCCAGCACGTCGACCCGGAAGTAGCGGCGGAAGCTGGCGTCGGCCGAGGCCGGACGGGCAGTTGCCACATCGACCACGTCCAGGGTGGAGAGCCAGGCGGTCAGCTGCGCCAGGCGGGGATCGCCGGGCGGGGTTGCTCCAGATGTATCTGAAGTTAAATTCTGTAATAAAGACATTAAGCGAACCGTGGAAACCGGCGTAAGGTGAAGATTCCCATATAATAAGGGATTCAAATCAAAAAATCGCCTGTCATGGTGTTATCCCTCTTCTTTTCATGAGCTGCATGCGCTGGCTACTGGCCCCCCCCACTTCGCACCGCTGGGCATATGCCCTGACCGCCATCGTCACCGTCTCGGCGGTGCCGTCGTACGCCTACGCCCAGGCCGCCGCGCCCAAGCCGCGCGCGCCGCGCGTGGAGGACCCGAACGCCGTCACCACCGTCAAGGCCGAGGACATCAGCGGGCGCCCGGAGCGCGAGGTCGTGCTCGAACGCAACGCCGAGGTCGTCAAGGACAAGACCAAGGTCCAGTCCGACTACGCCTGCTACCGCCAGGTCGAGAACGAGGTCGAGGCCAAGGGCGCCGTCAAGATCTGGCGCTACGGCGACTACTACACCGGCACCGAGCTCAAGCTCAACATGGACACCGGCAAGGGCTACATGCTGCAGCCGACCTACCGCATGGAGGCCAACAACGCCCAGGGCAGCGCCGAGCGCATCAACTTCATCAACGAGGACGAGGCGGTCGTCGTCAACGGCACCTACAGCACCTGCGAGGGCACCGATCCGGACTGGTACCTGCGTTCGAGCACGCTCAACCTGGACTCCGGGCGCGACGTCGGCACCGCCAGCCACACGGTGGTCTATTTCAAGGACGTGCCGATCCTGGGCACGCCGGCGCTGTCGTTCTCGCTGTCGGGCGCGCGCCGCTCCGGCTGGCTCTCGCCGACCCCCGGTGTCGGTTCGCGCACCGGCCCCGAGCTGGTGGTGCCGTATTACTTCAACATCGCCCCCAACCGCGACCTGACCCTGTTCCCCAAGATCATCACGCGGCGCGGCTTCCAGCTCGGCGCGCACGGGCGCTACATGGGCGAGACCGAGGGCGGCCTGTACCAGGGCGACACCTACGCCGAGTACCTGCCGCACGACAAGAAATACGTGCCCGAGAAACCGGGCGGCTCGACCGACCGCTGGACCGTGCGCTCGGCCCACAAGCAGGATATCACCGAGGACTGGGCGTTCTCGTGGAACCTGCGCGCCTCGTCGGACAACAACTATCCGAACGACTTCTCCAAGACCGTCTCGAGCTCGACCGAGCGCCAGCTGTTGCGCGAGCTGCGCACCGACTACCACGGCGACATCTGGACCCTGACCGCGCGCGTGCAGAAATACCAGGTGCTGCAGGACCCGGCCTCGGTGACCGATTCGTCGCTGTTCGTCACGCGCCCGTACGACCGCCTGCCGGCGATCAACTTCCACGCCGCCCAGTACGACGTCGCCGGCGGCTTCGACTGGGCCTTCGACAGCGAGCTGACCCGCTTTAGCCACCCGACCCTGATCAACGGCACGCGCCTGGTGGGCATTCCGCAGCTGAGCTACCCGATCGTCGGCCCCAGCTACTTCATCACGCCCAAGGTCATGGTCAACCTGGCCAGCTACTCGCTCGACAGCTATGGCGCGCAGGCGTCGCGCAACGATTCGCGCGTGGTGCCGACGGTGTCGCTCGACTCCGGCCTGGTGTTCGAGCGCGACGTCACCTTCCAGAACAAGGCGATGACGCAAACGCTCGAGCCGCGGCTGTTCTATGTCAAGACGCCGTACCGCGACCAGAGCCGGTTGCCGACCTTCGACACCGACGCGGCCACGTTCAACTTCAGCCAGATCTTCAGCGAGAACCGCTTCGTCGGCTCGGACCGCATCGGCGACGCCAACCAGCTCACCGCCGCGCTGGTGTCGCGCTTCCTCGACGCCTCCGGCGCCGAGCAGCTGCGCCTGGCGTTCGGCCAGCGCTTCTACTTCGAGGACCAGCGCGTGCAGCTCGACGCCAGCACGCCGGTGAGCCAGTCCCGCTCCGACATCCTGCTCGCCGCCAGCGGCCGCATCTCCGAGCACTGGGGCTTCGACAGCGCGGTGCAGTACAATCCGAGCCGGAGCCAGGTGGTGTCGCAAAGCTACACGGCGCAATGGATCCCGGCCCCCAAGAAGGTGCTCAACGTCGGCTACCGCTACCTGCGCGACAATTTCAAGAACATCGAAATCTCCAGCCAGTGGCCGATCTTCAAGCGCTGGTACGGCGTCGGCCGGGTCAGCTACTCGATGCAGGACAGCAAGATCCTCGAGAGCCTGATCGGCCTCGAGTACAAGGCCGACTGCTGGGTGTTCCGCGTGGGCGGACAGCGCTTCGTGACCACTTCGACGACGGCGTCGACGCCGATCTTCTTCCAGCTCGAGCTCAACGGCCTGTCGCACCTGGGCGTGGGCAGCCCGATCGAGGCGATGAAAAACAGTATTCCGGGGTATCAGCGTTTGAACGAGGGCTACGGCCGCTAAGCAAGGCATCCGGGCGCGCGCCGCCGTTCCCCTGTTCGGGGCGCGCGCCTTTTGATTTTTTTTACACCTGACTCATGAGCGTTCTACCATGCGTAATGCCAGTATGTACCAAATGAAGCTACTCGCCGTCCTGTTGTGCACCACCGCCCTGGGCGGTTGCAGCCTGTTCTCGAAGAAGCCGGCGCCGGCCGCCGCCGTCACCGCCCCGGCCCCCGCCGCCAACGCGGCCACCGCCACCACGCCCGGCGCGGCCGCCAAGCCGGAAGCGAAAGCCGACGGCAAGGGTTTCATTCCGCCCGGCGCGTCGAGCAACGTCGCCATCGACTCCATCGTCGTCGTCGTCAACGACGACGTCATCACCCAGCGCGAGCTGGCCAACCGCATCAAGACCGTCACCGCCCGCATGAAGGCGCAGAACGTGCAGATGCCGGCCCCCGCCGACCTGCAGCGCCAGCTGCTCGAGCGCATGATCGTCGAGCGCGCGCAACTGCAGATGGCCAAGGAGATGGGCGTGCGCGTCGACGACACCCAGCTCGACCGCGCGATCGGCCGCATCGCCGAGGCGCAAAAGCTCAGCGTGCAGGACTTGCGCAACCAGATGGAAAAGGACGGCACGCCGTTCGCCGCGTTCCGCGAGGAGATCCGCGAAGAGATCATCATGCAGCGCCTGCGCGAGCACGAGGTCGACGCCAAGATCCAGATCTCCGACGCCGAGGTCGACAGCTTCATCGCCGCCGAGAAGGCCGCCGCCGCCGAGCAGTTCGAGATCAACATCTCGCAAATCATGGTGCGCATCCCGGACAACGCCACGGCCGAGGTGATCGCCCAGCGCCGCGCGCGCGCCGAGGAAGTGATGCGCCAGCTGCGCACCGGCGCCGACTTCGCCAAGATGGCCGCCACCTATTCGGACGCCAGCGACGCGCTGCAGGGCGGCGCGGTCGGCTGGCGCCTGCCCGAGCGGCTGCCGCCGGTGTTCGCCGAGGCGCTGGTCAAACTCAAACCGGGCCAGGTCACGCCTATCATCAAGAGCACCGGCGCCTTCCACATCCTGAAGGCGGTGGACCGCCGCAGCGTGGCCGAGGCGCAGGCCGCCCAGTCGGTGCAGCAGACCCACGCGCGCCACATCCTGATCAAGGTCACGCCGACGATGAGCGCGGCCGACGCCAAGCGCAAGCTGGCCGAACTGAAGGAACGCCTCGACAACAACGCCGCCAAGTTCGAGGACCTGGCGCGGCTGGTGTCGAACGACGGCTCGGCCGCCAAGGGCGGCGACCTGGGCTGGCTGTACCCGGGCGACACGATGCCCGAGTTCGAGGCGGCGATGAACAACCTGAAAATCGGCGAGGTGTCGCAACCGGTCGAGACCAGCTTCGGCGTGCACCTGATCGAGGTGCTCGAGCGCAAGAGCGACGACGTCTCCAAGGAGCGCGAGCGCAACAACGCGCGCCAGGCCATCCGCGAGCGCAAGATGGAGGAGGCGGCCGAGAGCTGGCAGCGCGAAGTGCGCGACCGCGCCTACGTCGAGTTCCGCACCGAAGAGGGCGCCGCCGCCGCGGCGGCCGCGAAACAGTAATCGAGCGATCACGGGAGCACGCATGGGCGCCACTTCATCCACCGGGCGCACAGATGTGGGTCCTTCGCTTCCCCCTTCGTTCCCCGCCCGCCGGCGCCAGGGACGGCCGGTCGTCGCCGTCACCGTCGGCGAGCCGGCCGGCGTCGGCCCGGAAATCGCGATCCGCGCCGCCTGGGCGCGCCGGCACGAGGTCGACTGCGTGCTGCTGGGCGACGCCGCGTTTCTGTCCATGATCGCCGCCGACATCGACCCGGCCATCCGGCTGTCGGCGCTGTCGCTGCAGGCGGTGCGCAACGGCGGCCTGCCGCACTTCGGGCCCGGGCGCATCAGCGTGATCGACGTGCCGCTCGACGCCCACGTCGTGCCGGGCAAACTCGACAAGAACAACGGCCGCGCCGTGCTGGCCACCCTGGACGCCGCCATCGAAGGCGTGCGCGCCGGCTGGTTCGAGGCGGTGGTCACCGCGCCGCTGCAAAAGAGCACGATCAACGACGCCGGCGTCAAATTCTCCGGCCACACCGAATACTTCGCCGACCAGACCGGCACCGCGCAAGTGGTGATGATGCTGGCCGGCCAGCCGCCGGCCCCGGCCGGTGGAACGCTGCCGCCGCCGTTGCGGGTCGCGCTCGCCACCACCCACCTGGCGCTCAAGGACGTCGCCGCCGCGCTCACGCAGGACGGCCTGGCGCGCATCCTCGACATCCTCGACGGCGATCTGAAGACCAAGTTCGGCATCGCCGCCCCGCGCATCCTGCTGTGCGGCCTGAACCCGCACGCCGGCGAGGGCGGCTACCTGGGGCGCGAGGACATCGACGTCATCGCGCCGGCGATCGCGGCGGCGCAAGGGCGCGGCATCGACGCGCGCGGCCCGTACCCGGCCGACACCGTGTTCCAGCCCAAATACCTGAGGGACGCCGACTGCGTGCTGGCCATGTACCACGACCAGGGCCTGCCGGTGCTCAAGTACGCCACGTTCGGGCAGGGCGTCAACATCACGCTCGGCCTGCCGCTGATCCGCACGTCGGTCGACCATGGCACGGCGCTCGACCTGGCCGCGCAGGGGCTCGGCCTGGCCGACTGCGGCAGCATGGAGGCGGCCATCGCCACCGCGCTGGCGATGGCCGACGCCGTCGCCGGCCTTTAAAATTCACTGATAAAAGAACAACCATGAAACACGTAGCCCGCAAACGCTTTGGCCAGAACTTCCTGCACGACAAATACGTCCTGTCGAGCATCACCGAGGCCATCGCGCCGGCGCCGGACGACGCCATGGTCGAGATCGGCCCCGGCCTGGGCGCCATGACCGAGCAGCTGATGCGCACGCTCAAGATGATGCACGTCGTCGAGCTCGACCGCGACCTGGTCGCCCGCCTGGAAAAGACCTACAACCCGGCCAAGCTGACTATCCACGCCGGCGACGCGCTCAAGTTCGACTACGGCACGATCCCGGTGCCGGAAGGGCAGAAGCTGCGCATCGTCGGCAACCTGCCGTACAACATCTCCAGCCCCTTGCTGTTCCACCTGGCCACGTTCGCGCCGCTGGTCCAGGACCAGCACTTCATGCTGCAAAAGGAGGTGGTCGAGCGCATGGTGGCCGAGCCGGGCAGCAAGACCTACGGCCGCCTGTCGGTGATGCTGCAATGGCGCTATGACATGTCGCTGTTGTTCGTGGTGCCGCCGGAAGCGTTCGATCCGCCGCCGAAGGTCGAATCGGCGATCGTGCGCATGATCCCGGTGGCCGAGCAGCTGCCGTGCGACGGCCCGACCTTGGAAGCGGTGGTATTGAAGGCGTTCTCGCAGCGGCGCAAGGTGATCCGCAACTGCCTGGCCGGCATGTTCACCGAAGCGCAAATCATCGAAGCGGGCATCGACCCGACGCACCGTCCGGAAACGGTCGGGCTGGCCCAGTACGTCGCCCTCGCCAACCTGCTCAAATAACCCCCACCACCCCGGGGTCAACCCCGGGGTCAGGTCCGACATTCGGACACGACCTCGTCCTTAGAACATACGATAAGGTTGAGTCCGTGTCCGAATGTCGGACCTGACCCCGCTGTGTTTTATAAAACGACAGGCAAAAAAAAGCCCGCTGGTTAAAGCGGGCTAAATCCAATTCCTTTGCAAGAAGTGGAGGAGACAAGTACAGTATGCTGCGTCGCGGCATATCACGCCAATTTATTTTTCACATATCAAACATCAGATATGTGAATATCTGGCGTCTCCCCCCCCCCGTTATTGTTTCGGATTGCACTGCACCAGCAGATTGGTCACGGCGGCCTCGCCCATGACGCCCACGCCGTTTTTCACCGTGCAGGTGATGTCGGTCGAGCTCAGGGTGGTGTCCGGATGGATCGTCACGCCATACGCCTGGCCGTCCGCCACGGCGGTGGTGAACGCGAAATCGCCGGCGCCGCTGCCGTCCACCGGGCTGGTCAGGGTGACCGCGCCACCGGCCGAGCCGTTCAGCAAGGTCACGGTGCGGTTGACGGCGGCGGTGGTGCCGGACGCGGGGACCTGGAACAGGCCGGTGAACTGGCCACCCACCGTGTAGACCCTGCGCGCGCACGCGATCCCCACCGAGATCGATACCGTCTGGCCGGCCGAACCGGTGTTGATGGAGGTGAACTGGCAGAGCATATGTTCAGGCTGCTGGGCGAAGCCGACGTTGTAGCTGGTCCCATAGCCGATCTGGCGCGGGAAGGTGAAGGTCGTCGCGCCGGCCGGCACGGAAATGGTTTCGCCGCCATTGGTCAGCATCAGTCCCGGCGTGGACAGCCCGCTGATCGTGCCCTGCACCGAATACTGCGCCTTGCCGCCGCAACCGGCCACCAGGGCCGCCGCCGCGCTCACCGCCAGGATGGCGCCCAGATACGATAATTTCATGTAATTCTCCAAAGATTTAGCAGACGCGCGCGGCGTTTATTTTGCGACGCAGGTGATGACCAACTTATCATAGTTGCCAGAAGGCATCAGGCCGGTGCTGGGGGCGGCGACCGTGCAGGTGCGGCTGGCCGGCTGCGCCAGCACGGTCACGCCGAACGGCGAACCGTCGCCGACGAAGCTGGCAAAGGAGAACGGCACGTCGGCGCCGGCGGTCGTCGATGGCGCGACATACACGGTGTCCGGGCCGTTGGCCAGGGTCACGCCGTCGGTGTTGCCGGCCACGCCGTCGTCGGCCAGGCCCTTGACCACGCCGCCGAGCACCCAGGGGTTGACCTGGCAGCTGATCTGCACACGAATGGACGTGTAGACGTTGGCCTTGTTGATGTTTTCCGAGGCGGTGCATTTGGCGCCGGTCGGCTGCGTGTCGATGTCGACGTTGAAATTCTCATCGGTCGCCAGGTAGCGGGTGAAAAGGAAGCTGGTCGCGCCGCTGGCGACGGTCAGTTTCTCGCCGGTGTTCTTGTTGATCAGCACCAGGCCGGGCTTGCTCAGGCCGCTGATGCTGCCCGCCAGTTGCAGGTTGCCGTCATTGCCGCCGCCGCAGGCGCTCAAAACAACGGCACACAGCAGGGCCAGGCCCGCACGCGGATACACACTTTTCATAAAATCTTCTCCAAAACGAATAGGGCCGGCAGCACGCACGGGTGCAGCATATTACACGGATTTGCCCCGTATTTTAGTGCATTTGGTAACACCAGTCCCTGCAATGGATGTAACAGCTTGTTAGGGACGCGCGGTGACGCGCACGGCGGCGGCGCCCGATCGGTGCGACAATAGCCCGGAGTCCACTTATTTTTTGCGCCCCATGACACCACGCCCACCGCAAGCCCTGCTGTTCGATCTGGACGACACCCTGTGGCCGATCGGCCCGGTCATCGCGGCGGCCGAAACCGGCTGGCACGCCTGGCTGGCCGAGCGCGCGCCGGCCGTCACCGGCAAGTATTCGGTCGAGGCGCTGCGCGCGCTGCGCCTGGCGCTGCTGGAAAAACAGCCGGAGCTGACGGCCGACCTGTACCGGCTGCGCCGCGTCGCGCTCGAGGCGGTGTTCGCCGAAACCGGCGAGGACGCGGCCCACATCGACGGCGCGATGCATCACTTCAACGTGCTGCGCAACGCCGTCACGCTGTTCGACGACGTGGCGCCGGTGCTCGCCGAGCTGGGCGGCATGCTGCGGCTGGGCGTGATCACCAACGGCAACGCCGACCTTGAAGTCATCGGCCTGCACCACCATTTCGAGGTGGCGCTGGCCTCGGCCCGCTTCGGCGTCGCCAAGCCGGACCCGTCCATCTTCCTGGCCGCCTGCGAGGCGATGGGCGTGGCGCCGGCCGACGCGGTCTATGTCGGTGACGACCTGCGCCTGGACGTGCGCGGCGCGCAGGCGGTCGGCATGCGGGCGGTGTGGATGAACCGCACCGGCAGCACCGCCCACCTCGACGCCGGCATCGCGCCGGACGCCATTTGCGCCGATTTCCACGCGCTGCTGGCATGGGTGAGGCAACAACTGGCTGATTGACGCCACACGACAGCCCCCGGCCGGCGCGGAGCGTGCATAATAGGCAAATACGGCAACTCTCGGCAAATAAGATATACAGTATGCAACTCGACACACGCGCTCAAACCCTGCTCAAAGCCCTGGTGGAACGCTATATCGCGGACGGCCAGCCGGTCGGCTCGCGCGCGCTCTCCAAGATCTCCGGCCTGGACCTGTCGCCGGCGACGATCCGCAACATCATGGCCGACCTCGAGGAGCTCGGTTACGTCGCCAGCCCGCACACCTCGGCCGGCCGTGTGCCGACGCCGCGCGGCTACCGCATCTTTGTCGACACCTTGCTGACGGTGCAACATCTGGACGAGCAATCGGTCGAGGGTCGCATGCGCCTGCAGGCGCCGCAGCCGCAGAAAATGATTTCCAACGCGGCGCAGATGCTGTCGTCGCTGTCGCAATTCGCCGGCGTGGTGCTCAGCCCGCGCCGCGAATCGGTGTTCCAACAGATAGAGTTCCTGCGGCTGGGCGAAAAACGCATCCTGCTGGTGATCGTCGGCCCCACCGGCGATGTGCAAAACCGCCTGCTGCTGACCGATGTCGATTACAGCCCGACGCAGCTGATCCAGTCGGCCAACTACATCAACCAGAACTACGGCGGCCTGGCCTTCGACGAGGTGCACACGCGCCTGCAGACCGAGGTGCGCCAGTTGCGCGACGATATGGGCCGGCTGATGCAGGCGGCGGTGGAGGCGGGCAGCGAGGCGATGGCGGACAACTCGGACGACATGGTCATCGCCGGCGAGCGCAACCTGCTGTCGGTGAGCGATTTGTCGTCGAACATGACGTCGCTGCGGCAGATGTTCGACATGTTCGAGCAAAAGACGGGCTTGATGCAGCTGCTCGACGTGTCGAGCAAGGCCAGCGGCGTGCAGATTTATATCGGCGGCGAATCGAGCCTGGTGCCGATGGACGAGATGAGCGTGGTGACCGCGCCGTACATGGCCAACGGCAAGATCGTCGGCACCCTGGGGGTGATCGGCCCGACCCGCATGGCCTATGAGCGCGTGATACCGATCGTCGATATCACGGCCAAATTGTTATCGAACGCGTTGAGCCATAATTAGCCGCGACCGGGCGTCGCGGCCTGGCGGATCAAGGCCTATGCGGGCAGGCCGTCTTGATGCAATTGCCGTAGATCGCCAGCGCGTGCTCGGCGATCTTGAAGCCGCGCTCCTTGGCGACCATCTGCTGGCGCGTTTCGATCTCTTCGTCGAAGAACTCTTCCACACGGCCGCAGTCCAGGCACACCAGGTGGTCGTGGTGCGATCCCTCGTTGAGCTCGAAGATGGCCTTGCCGGTTTCAAAGTGGTTGCGGTTTAGCAGGCCGGCCTGCTCGAACTGGGTCAGCACGCGGTAGACGGTGGCCAGGCCGACGTCCATATTGTCGGCCAGCAGGATCTTGTAGACATCCTCGGCCGTCAGGTGGCGGACCTCGCTGTTCTGGAAGATGTCCAGGATTTTAAGGCGAGGCAGCGTGGCTTTGAGGCCGCTGGCCTTCAGATCGGTTGGATTGTTACCCATGTTGGACACTCTTATTCTGGTTGGCGATAGCTAGCCCACAGTTTAACGCACTCCGCGACCCGCCGCACTGATTGTCGGCACCTAATTGCCGCCGCCCCATCGCGGCCGCCGGTGCCGCCGGCGTTTGCAAACATTTACACTTGCGCCTTGCAAAACAAGGACATAAGCCCTGTTTTACAGGATAATGCTGTCACTTCGCGTGCCCGCGCGGCCCCATCTCGCACCATGTGCTTTATGATATAGCGTTTTTCGGCATTTCCGCTCGACCAGATTGAGGACACTTATGCGCGTCACCCCGGCTTTATTGCAGTCTTTGTCGCACCGTTTTACCCGCCGTGCACCGTTGCTCGCAGGCGCCGTCTGCGTCGCGCTGGCCGCCGGCGGCTGTGCCTCCAACACCACCCTGGGCGAGAAATCGAACCAAGTCAAGGAAACCGGTGTCACCCTGGACGCCAGCAAGGGCGCGCAAACGACCACCATCACCCCGCTGCAAAAGTTCATGTGGTTCTTCTCGCCATACCGTCCTGATATCCAGCAAGGCAACTTTGTATCCGAGGAAATGTTGGCGCAGTTGAAAGTCGGCATGACCCGCGAGCAGGTCCGCTTCATCTTCGGCACCGCGCTGCTGGCCGACCCGTTCCACGCCAACCGCTGGGACTACGCGTTCCGCATGGCCAAGGGCAACGGCGAAGTGACCACCAGCCGCGTCATCGTCTTCTTCGACAATGACGGCAAGGTCGCGCGCTGGGAAGGCGGCAACCTGCCGACCGAGAAAGAATACATCGCCCGCATCGCCGGCCCGGCGCCGAAGATCAAGAAAAATCCGGACGCGCCGGAGAACAAGCCGTCGCCGACGGCGCCGCCACCGACGACGGGGACCGACAACGCCGCGCCCGCGCCGGTGGGCGTGACGGTGGGCAACCAGAACAAATAAGGAAGCACGCATGACCGCAATGAACATCGCCATCGCCGGCGCGAGTGGCCGCATGGGCCGCATCCTGATCGAAGCCGTCGAAAACGCGCCGGACGCGCGCCTGGCCGGCGCCCTGGACCGCGCCGGTTCGGCCGGCGTCGGCACAAATGCCGCCGCCTTCCTCGGCAAGCCGGGTGGCGTGCTGGTGCAGTCGGACCTGGCCCAAGGCCTGGCCGGCGCCCAGTACCTGATCGACTTCACCCGTCCCGAAGGCACGCTGGAGCATCTGGCCTACTGCGCCGAGCACGGCATCAAACTGGTCATCGGCACCACCGGTTTCGACGACGCCGGCAAGGCCGCCATCGCCGAGGCGGCCAAGAAAACCGCGATCGTGTTCTCGCCCAACTTCAGCGTCGGCGTCAACGTCACGATGAAGCTGCTTGAGCAGGCCGCCAAGGCGCTGTCGACCGGCTACGATATCGAAGTGATCGAGGCGCACCACCGCTTCAAGGTCGACGCCCCGTCCGGCACGGCGCTGAAGATGGGCGAAGTGATCGCCGGCGCGCTGGGCCGCGACTTGAAGGAGTGCGCCGTCTACGCGCGCGAAGGCGTGACCGGCGAGCGCGATCCGTCGTCGATCGGGTTCGCCACCATCCGTGGCGGCGACATCGTCGGCGACCACACCGTGCTGTTCGCCGGCATCGGCGAGCGCATCGAAATCAGCCACAAATCGAGCAGCCGCGCGACCTACGCGCACGGCGCGCTGCGCGCCTGCCGCTTCCTGGCCGACAAGCCGACCGGTTTGTTCGACATGTATGACGTGCTGTCGCTGAACGGATGACGCCCGCCGTCGCCAACCAGTTCACCCTGGCCCATTACTGGGAGCAGGGCGACGGCATCAGCCACGCGGTGGCGTTCGTGCTGCTGGCGATGTCGCTGGTGAGCTGGTTCTTCATCCTGTCGAAGGCCTTCGCGGCCTGGCGCGTGCGCCGCAGCTCCCCGGCCGTGCAGGCCTTCTGGGAAGCGCCGACGATGCAGGACGGCGTGGCCGCGCTGGAACTGGCCGACCCGGAAAAAATCTACCTGCCGCTGGCGCAGCAGGGCGCGGCGCACATCAAAGTGGCCGAGCGCCAGTCGCTGGGCGGCGAGATGGACCGCGCCGCGCAAGTCACGCGCGTGCTGCGGGTGGCGATCCAGCGCTCGACCAACCGTCTCGAAGGCGGCCTGACCGTGCTGGCGTCGATCGGCGCGACCGCGCCGTTCGTCGGCCTGCTGGGCACCGTCTGGGGCATCTACCACGCGCTGGCCAATGTCTCGGCCAACGGCACCGTGCAAATCGACAAAGTGGCCGGCCCGGTCGGCGAGGCGCTGGTCATGACCGCCATCGGCCTGACGGTGGCGATTCCGGCGGTGCTGGCGTTTAACGCCTTCAACCGCGTCAACCGCCTGACCCTGGCGGAACTGGACGCGTTCGCGCACGACCTGCACGCCTATCTGACGACCGGCGCGCGCGCCGGCAAATAGTTAATAAGTAAGTACCTACTCTCACTCTGAGCCTGGAGCAAAAATGAGCTTTGGCGCATTCAACCACCACCGCCAGCCGGGGCCGATGGCCGACATCAACGTCACGCCGATGGTCGACGTGATGCTGGTGCTGCTGGTGATTTTCATCCTGGGCGCGCCGATGTTCACCAGCGCGGTCAAGCTCGACCTGCCGAAGGCGCAGGCGCCCACCAGCCAGCAGCAGGCCGAGGCGGCCACCGTCACCTTGGCCATCGACGGCAAGGGCAAGATCTTCTGGAACAACGAGCCGCTCGAACGGGAGGCGCTGGAGGCGCGCCTGGTCGAAGCGGCCAGGCAGGACCCGCAGCCGGAGCTGCAACTGCGCGCCGACAAGGACACCCGCTACGAAGTGGTGGCGCAGGTGATGGCGGCGGCGCAGACCAATGGATTAACGAAACTGGGGTTCGTCACGGACCCGAAGAAAGCTGAGAAGAAATAATGGCAACCGCAGAATTGAACGGCGCGGCGATCACCGATATGAGCAGCTTCCACGCGGCCTGCAAGGCGGCGATGGGCTTTCCCGATACGTATGGCGCGACGATGGACGCGTGGGTCGATTGCCTCAGCTATTTGCGCGACGACGACGGCATGAGCAAATTCCGCCTCAAGCCCAATGAGGTGTTGGAGATCGTCATCAAGGACGCGGCGGCGATGAAGGCCGCCGCGCCGGATATCCTGGAAGAGGTGACGTACTGCGTGGCCGGCATCAACGAGCGGTATGAGGATTACGGCGAGAAGCCGGCCCTGAAGCTGACGTTGAAGTAAACGAAGCGCCGCCGCTAAAACACGTAGGGCGGATTAGCGCAGCGTAATCGGCCATCGATGCGCCGCCGGCTCCTCAACGATGGCCGATTACGGCGTTCCGCCTAATCCGCCCTACGTGTTTACGTGGTTGTCGAGCGTTCCCGGTCTTATCCGACGATCGGGATCTGCGCCTTGGCGCCGGTCTCGCCGGGCGCCAGGGTCAACACCTCGAACCCGGTCTCGGTCACCAGCACCATGTGCTCCCACTGCGCCGACAGCGATTTGTCGCGCGTCTCGACGGTCCAGCCGTCGTCCAGTTCCTTCGTGGCCGCGCGGCCGGCGTTGATCATCGGCTCGATCGTAAACAGCATGCCCGGCTTGAGCACCACGCCCTGGCCCGGACGGCCGTAATGGGTCACCTGCGGCTCCTCGTGGTAGACCTGGCCGATACCGTGGCCGCAATAATCGAGCACCACGCTGAAGCCGGCCTTCTCCGCCACCGTCTGGATCGCGAAACCGACGTCGCCCAGGGTCGCGCGCGGCTTGACGGCGCGGATGCCGGCCCACATCGCCGCGTAGGTGGTCTCGACCAGCTTGCGCGCCGCCTTAGACGGCTCGCCGACGTAGTACATGCGGCTGGTGTCGCCGTGCCAGCCATCCTTGATGACGGCGACGTCGATGTTGATGATGTCGCCGTCCTGCAGCACTTCCTCTGGCGAGGGGATGCCGTGGCAGACCACGTGGTTGATCGAGCTGCACACGGTGGCCGGGAAGCCGCCGTAGCCGACGTTGGCCGGGATGACCTTTTGTACGTTGACGATGTAGTCGTTGCACAGCTGGTCGAGGTGGGCCGTCGTCACGCCGGCCTTGATGTGCGGGCCGATCATCGTCAGCACGTCGGCCGCCAGCTGGGCGGCGACGCGCGCCATGACGATTTGTTCGGGCGACTTGATCATATTGGCGTTACGGCGGGACATGGACTACCTCTTTCTTTTCGAAGGGGCGTAGTTTGCCACAAACTGGCGCTAAAGCCGAACCACGGAAACACGTAGGGCGGATTAGCGAAGCGTAATCGGCCAACGCGGGCTTCGTCGGCGGCTCATCGATGGCCGATTACGGCGTTCCGCCTAATCCGCCCTACGTGGAACTGTGGGGGCTCGACGGGCACCGGCCTTAGCGTACTTCTTTCAAATCAAAATGCGGGTTGTAAATCAGGCACAATAAATTGCCGAACGGGTCCGCCAATTCGACCGTTTTGATGTTTTCGCCGACATCCTGGACGGCGCCGTGAATGGTCGCGCCCAGCGCCACGATGCGTTCGACTTCCGCCTGGATGTCGTCGACGCCCCAGTACACCATGCCGCCGGCCGTGGCCGGCCGCCCATCCGGGATCAGGCCCAGTTCAAAGCCGCCGACGCTGAAGCCGACATAAAACGGCTGGTCGAAGTAGGGCGCGGTGTCGAATACTTTTGCGTACCACTCCTTGGCCGCCGCCAGATCGGCCACCGGATAAACCAATGTGCGTAGTCCCTTGATCATGATGATAGTCTCCATAACGATGTCTAAAACATCATCTTGGCATATCCGCGGCGGCGGCGATTGTAAAAATGGAAGCTGAGCGCCTAGCCGGCCCGCAAAAAGCCTTCCGGCGCGCTGCCGGCGAATTCCTGGAAATCATGGATCAGATGCGACTGGTCGAAGTAGCCGCAGTCGAGCGCCAGCCGCGCCCAATCGGGCGACGGCGACGCCTTGAGCGCCGCCGTGGCCCGGCGGAAGCGGCAAATGCGCGCGTACAGCTTGGGCGACAGTCCGACCCGCGCGCGGAACTGCGCCGCCAGGTGTTGACGCGAGATACCCAGCTCTCCGGCCAAATCATCGATCCGCAGACCGCCACCGCTGGTGTCGATTGCGCTTACGGCGCGCCGGATCAACGTTTCGCCGGCGCTCGCGGGCGAATCCTGGCGCAGCCGCCGCACCAGCTGTGTTTCAATTAATGCAATGCGTTCGCGGTCGGTCAGCTCCGTGGTCCAAAGCGCGTCGGCCAGCCGGTCGGCATCACTTCGCCCCCACAACAGGTCGATGTCGGCTCGCTGATCTGTCAACGCGTGCAGCGGCGTCGCCAGAAACGCTCCGGCAGCCCCCGGCTTGAAGCGCACCGCCACCGTGCTCACCGGCCCGGCGCTCGCCACCAGAATGGCGCTGCTCATCATGCCGACGGCGAAAGCCGGCCGGCCGCCGTCCTGCCACAGGATGTCGACGCAGTTATCGGGCAGCACCCGGTGCGTATGCGCCCGCCCCGGCGCGACGGAGAGCACGCGCGCCGTCCACATGCAGTCGACATGGGCGCTCAACGCCGGGTGGGGAGGGTATTCGCGGTAAAGCATGCGGTTATCTTACCGTCCGGACGGCGCCAAGGGGCCACTCTCGTGCGCTGGAGGCGGTTGAGCCAGTATAATGTCCGGTTCATATTCCTTTTTTGCCGGGCCACGCCGGCCGCACACTACCATGCAAGATAAATATAGTCCCGCCGACGTAGAATCAGCCGCGCAATCCCACTGGAAGGCCATCGACGCCTATAAAGCCGTCGAGCACGATCCGCGTTTCCCGAAAGGGAAGTACTACGCCTGCTCGATGCTGCCTTACCCGTCGGGCAAACTGCACATGGGCCACGTCCGCAACTATACGATCAACGACGTGATGTACCGCTACCTGCGCATGAACGGATACAACGTGCTGATGCCGATGGGCTGGGACGCGTTCGGCATGCCGGCGGAAAACGCGGCGATGGCCAACAACGTGCCGCCGGCGCAGTGGACCTATTCGAACATCGCCCACATGCGCGAGCAGATGGAGTCCATGGGCCTGGCGATCGACTGGTCGCGCGAGATGACCGCCTGCAAACCGGAATACTACAAGTGGAACCAGTGGATGTTCCTCAAGATGCTCGAAAAAGGCATCATCTACAAGAAGACCGGCACCGTGAACTGGGACCCGATCGACCAGACCGTGCTGGCCAACGAGCAGGTCATCGACGGCCGCGGCTGGCGTTCGGGCGCGCTGATCGAAAAGCGCGAGATCCCGATGTACTACGCCCGCATCACCGATTACGCCGACGAACTGCTGGAACACGTCGACAGCAAGCTGCCGGGCTGGCCGGAGCGCGTGCGCACCATGCAGGCCAACTGGATCGGCAAGTCGACCGGCGTGCGCTTCGCCTTCCCGCACGAGATCAAGGACGCCGACGGCCAGTTGATCCAGGACGGCAAAATGTACGTCTTCACCACCCGCCCGGACACCATCATGGGCGTGACCTTCTGCGCCGTGGCGGCCGAGCATCCGCTGGCGATCCACGCCGCGCGGACCAATCCTGAACTGGCGGCCTTCAACGCCGAGTGCAAACTGGGTTCCGTGATCGAGGCCGACATGGCGACGATGGAGAAGAAGGGCATGCCGACCGGCCTGTTCGTCACCCATCCGCTGACCGGCGCGCAGGTCGAGGTCTGGGTCGGCAACTACGTGTTGATCACCTACGGCGACGGCGCCGTCATGGGCGTGCCCGCGCACGACGAGCGCGATTTCGCCTTCGCCAAAAAATACAACCTGCCGATCAAGCAGGTGATCGATTCAGTGGGCAGGGCCGAAGGCCAGGAATTCTCGACCGAGGCGTGGCAGGAGTGGTACGGCGACAAGGCCGTCTCCATCGTCACCAATTCGGGCAAATACGACGGCCTGTCGTACGCCGACGCGGTCGACGCGGTGGCCGCCGACATGGCCGCCAAGGGTCTGGGCGAAAAGAAGGTCACCTTCCGCCTGCGCGACTGGGGCATCTCGCGCCAGCGCTACTGGGGCACGCCTATCCCGATGATCAACTGCGCCGATTGCGGCTCGGTGCCGGTGCCGGAAAAAGACCTGCCGGTGGTGCTGCCGGAAGATTGCGTGCCGGACGGCAGCGGCAATCCGCTGAACAAGTACGAAGCCTTCCTCAAGTGCGACTGCCCGCAGTGCGGCAAGCCGGCGCGCCGCGAGACCGACACGATGGACACCTTCGTCGATTCGTCGTGGTACTACATGCGGTATACGTCGCCAGGCGCGAACGAATCCATGGTCGACGAGCGCAACGATTACTGGATGCCGATGGACCAGTACATCGGCGGCATCGAGCACGCTGTTTTGCACTTGTTATATGCGCGCTTCTGGACCAAGGTGATGCGCGACTTCGGCATCGTCAAGTTCGACGAGCCGTTCACCAACCTGCTGACGCAGGGCATGGTCCTGAACGAGACCTACTTCCGCGAGGACGAAGCGGGCAAGAAGACCTGGTTCAACCCCGCCGACGTCGAAGTGACGCTGGACGACAAGGGCCGTCCGCAAGGCGCCGTGTCCAAGGACGACGGCCAGCCGGTGCGGATCGGCGGCACCGAGAAGATGTCGAAGTCGAAGAACAACGGCATCGACCCGGCCGCGCAGATCGGCCAGTACGGCGCCGACACCGCGCGCCTGTTCACGATGTTCGCCTCGCCGCCGGAGCAAACGCTGGAATGGTCGGGCAGCGGCGTCGAAGGCGCCAACCGCTTCCTGCGCCGCGTCTGGGCGTTCGGCTACGCCCAGGCGTCGCGCATCGAAGCGGCGTTGAACGGTCCCGCCGCGCCGGTCGCCACCGAGCCGCAGAAAACCCTGCGCCGCGAACTGCACAAGATTTTGCAGCAGGCCGACTATGACCTCAAGCGCATCCAGTACAACACCGTCGTCTCGGCCTGCATGAAGATGCTCAACACGATCGAATCGGCAAAGCTGGACGACAGCGCCGAATCGAACGCGCTGGTGGCCGAGGGCTTCTCGATCTTCCTGCGTTTGCTGAACCCTGTCGCCCCGCACATCACCCACGTGCTGTGGGAGGAGCTGGGCTACGGCAAGGCGCACGGCGACATCCTCAACGTCCAGTGGCCGCAGGTCGACCCGGCCGCGCTGGAACAGGCCGAGATCGAGATGATGATCCAGGTGAACGGCAAACTGCGCGGCAGCGTGGTCGTCGCCAAGGGCGCCGACAAGGCCGCCATCGAGGCGGCGGCGCTGGCCAGCGAAGGGGTACAGAAATTCATCGAAGGCACGCCGAAGAAGATCATCGTCGTGCCGGGCAAATTGGTCAACATCGTTGTTTAATAGATTAGCGGACGGATCTCGGATGACTAACATGGCAAGCAGGTCCCGGTTGTTACAGCGCGTGCGCTCCCACGCGCGCGTTTGCACCCTCGTGCTGGCGGTGTCGCTGACGGTGTCGGCGTGCGGCTTCCACCTGCGCGGCGACGGCGGCCACTACACGCTGCCGTTCCCGACGATGTATGTGGGACTGCCCGAGTCGTCGCCGCTGGCGGTCGATTTGAAGCGCAACATCAACGCCAACGGCAGCACCACCGTCGTCAAGACGGCGAAAGAGGCCGACGGCATCGTCGACGTGATCTCCAACCCGGAGCACACCAAGACCAAGACCATCCTGTCGCTGAACAGCAATGGCCGCGTGCGCCAGTACCTGCTTCAGTACAGCATCGTGTTCCGCGTGCTGGACAAGCAGGGCGCCGTGCTGCTGCCGCCGACGGCGATCTCGCTGAGCCGCCCGATCGACTTCAACGAAACCCAGTTGCTGGCCAAGGAACAGGAAGAGGCCTTGCTGTACAAGGACATGCAGACCGACCTGGTACAGCAGATGATGCGCCGTATCGCCGCCATTAAATTGACGCGCATGTCGGTGCCGGCATCGACGCCTGGTCCGGCGCCGACGCCATCGGCACCCGCCGTGCCGATCCTGTAAGGGCGCGTTTATGCAATTGCGGTTGGAAGCGCTGGACGGCCATTTGACGAAGTCGTTGTCCCAGTTGTACGTCATCACCAGCGACGAGCATCTGCTGGCGCTGGAGGCGGCCGACAAGATCCGCCGCGCCGCGCGCGCGCAGGGCTATTCGGAGCGCGACGTGCTGACCGTCGAGCGCAGCTTCAAGTGGGGCGAGCTGCTGGCGGCCAACCAGGCGTTGTCGCTGTTCGGCGATAAGAAGCTGATCGAGCTGCGCATCCCGACCGGAAAACCCGGCAAGGACGGCGGCGCGGCGCTGCAGAACTATGTGAAGGATCTGAGTCCGGACAACCTGACCCTGATCACCCTGCCCAAGCTGGATTGGCAGACGCAGAAGGCGGCCTGGGTGGCCGCATTGCAGCAGGCGGCGGTGTATATCGACATCGCGCAGATCGAACGGGCGCAGTTGCCCAACTGGATAGGCCAGCGCCTTGCCGCGCAAGGGCAAAGCGCGGACCGGCAGAGCGTGGACTTCATCGCCGACCGCGTCGAGGGCAACCTGCTGGCGGCGCACCAGGAGATCCAGAAGCTGGCGCTGTTGCACGAGCCGGGCAAGCTGACCTACGAGCAGGTGCACGACGCGGTGCTCAACGTGGCGCGCTACGACGTGTTCAAGCTCAGTGAGGCGATGTTGTCGGGCGATCCGGCGCGGCTGGTGCGCATGCTCGAAGGCCTCAAAGGCGAGGGCGAGGCGCTGCCGCTGGTGTTGTGGGCGGTGTCGGAGGAAATCCGCACGCTATTGAAACTGAAGTCGGGCATGGCGCAGGGCAGGCCGCTCGGCGCGCTGCTCAAGGAATACCGCATCTGGGGGCCGAAAGAGCGCATGATGGACCCGGCGCTGCGCCGCATCTCGCTGCCGACGCTGGAGGCGGCGATGAAGGACGCGGCGCAGGTGGACAAGATGATCAAGGGCCTGCGCGCCAAGGCGCACAACGGCGACGCCTGGGACGCCATGCTGCAGTTGGCATTGAAAGTGGCGCGCGGCTGAAGTTTAAGAACGCAGTGAACATCGTGGGATGAGCATGGATATCAAGCACTACATGGAACAACTGGGCCAGCAGGCGCGCAAGGCATCGCGCGCGATGGCCCGTGCCGACAGCGCAACCCGCAACCGCGCGCTGACCCTGATCGCCGACGCCATCGAACGCGACGCCGACCAGCTGCGCGCGGCCAATCAGCTCGACATGGACGCGGCGGCCGCCAACGGCCTGGCGCCGGCGATGCTGGACCGCCTGGCGTTGTCGGACAAGGCCATCGCGACGATGGTCGAAGGCCTGCGCCAGATCGTCGCGCTGCCCGACCCGATCGGTGAAATCTCCGGTTTGAAATTCCGCCCGTCGGGCATCCAGGTCGGCCAGATGCGCGTGCCGCTGGGCGTGATCGGCATCATCTATGAATCGCGTCCCAACGTGACCGTCGACGCGGCGGGGCTGTGCATCAAGAGCGGCAACGCCACCATCCTGCGCGGCGGTTCGGAAGCGATCCACTGCAACCGCGCCCTGGCAAAACTGGTCAAGGAAGGCCTGGCCGGCGCCGGACTGCCGGAAGACGGCGTGCAAGTGGTCGACACCACCGACCGCGCCGCCGTCGGCGCGCTGATCACCATGCCGCAGTATGTGGACGTGATCGTGCCGCGCGGCGGCAAGGGCTTGATCGCGCGCCTGATGGAAGAGGCGACCGTGCCGATGATCAAACACCTGGACGGCATCTGCCACGTCTACATCGACGCCAAGGCCGACCTGAAAAAGGCGGTGGACATCGGCTTCAACGCCAAGTGCCACCGCTACGGCACCTGCAACACGATGGAAACCCTGCTGGTCGCGCGCGCGATCGCGCCGACGGTGCTGCCGCAACTGGCCGCGCTGTACGCGACCAAGGAAGTCGAGCTGCGCGCCGATGCCGAAGCGCTGGCGATCCTGTCGGCGGCCGGCTACCCGCACTTGGTGGCCGCCACCGAGGAGGACTGGTCGACCGAATACCTGGCCGCGATCCTGTCGGTGAAAATCGTCGACGGCATCGACCAGGCGATGGAGCACATCAACCAGTACTCGTCCAAGCACACCGAATCGATCATCACCGAGGACCACAGCGACGCCATGCGCTTCCTGCGCGAAGTCGATTCGGCATCGGTGATGATCAACGCCTCGACGCGCTTCGCCGACGGCTTCGAATACGGCCTGGGCGCCGAAATCGGCATCTCGAACGACAAGCTGCACGCGCGCGGCCCGGTCGGGCTGGAAGGTTTAACGTCGTTGAAATACGTGGTATTCGGTCACGGTGAAGTTCGTCAATAAAGGATAGCTATGCTCTGGATTAAGGCGCTGCACATTTTCTTCGTCATCTGCTGGATGGCCGGCGTGTTCTACCTGCCACGCATCTTCGTCAACCTGGCGATGGAGACCAACACCGCCACCACCGAGCGCCTGACGCTCATGGCGCGCAAGTTGTACCGGTTTTCGATGTGGTTGTCGGTGTTCGCGGTGGTGTTCGGCGCGATCCTGGTCTACATGCAGTACGGCGCGAAAATGCCTGGCTGGATGCACGCCAAGCTGCTGCTGGTGGCGCTGGTGGTCGGTTATCACCACGCCTGCGGCTCGCTCCTGAAGAAGTTCGAGAAGGGCGCCAACACGCGCAGCCACAAGTGGTTCCGCGTCTTTAATGAAGTGCCGGTGTTCATGCTGTTGGCCATCGTGATCCTGGTTGTCGTCAAACCGTTCTGATCGGAGCATCATGAGCAAAGTCTGTCAGTATTTTTTCGCCATCCACTCGCCGTGGACCTATCTGGGGCATGAGCGCTTTATCGCTATGGCGCGCCAGCATTCGGTGCAGATCGAGGTGCGTCCTTTCGATTTGGGCAAGGTGTTCGGCGTCTCCGGCGGCCTGCCCCTGGCCAAGCGCGCGCCGCAGCGCCAGGCCTACCGCCTGGTCGAACTGACGCGCTGGTCGGAGTTCCTCGGCGTGCCGATGAACGTGCAGCCGAAGTTCTTCCCGGTGTCGCCGGACCTCGCCAACCGCATGGTGATCGCCGCACGCCTGACGCACGGCGTCGACGTCGCGCTGGAACTGGCCGGCGCCATCATGCGCGGCCTGTGGGCCGAAGAGAAGAACATCGGCGACGAGGACACCTTGGCGCAGATCGCCGGCGGCTGCGACCTCGACGGCCGCGCCCTGATCAAATCGTCGGAGACGGCCAGCGTGCAGGCCGAGTACGACCGCAACACCGAGGACGCCACCGCCGCCAATGTATTCGGCTCGCCGTGGTACGTGCTCGATGGAGAAAGCTTCTGGGGCCAGGACCGCCTGGACTTCCTGGAACGTGCAATGCAGAAGTAAAGAGTAAAGAAGCAGGCAGCAAACGCAGTAAAAAACGCAGTAAAAAACGCGGTAGAAAACGCAGTAGCGAGTTTTGGTTTTTCAACGGACAAAAGGTACACCTATGGCATCCTATTTTTGCCCATGCCCGCGCGGCATGGAAGCGGCACTGGCCGAAGAGCTGGGCGAAATCGCCCTCCTGAGCACCACCATGAAGGTGCACAACCAGGTTCCCGGCGGCGTGCACTGCTCCGGCGACCTGCTTGACTCCTACCGCATCAACCTGCACTCGCGCATCGCCTCGCGCGTGCTGATGCGCATGGCCGTCACCGGTTACCAGAACGAGAACGACATCTACGACCTGGTGCTGGCGCAGCAGTGGGAAGACTGGTTCACCTACGACCACACGATCCGTGTCGACGTCACCGCCGTCAAATCCCCGCTGAAAAGCCTGGAGTTCACCACCCTGAAGATCAAGGACGCGATCTGCGACCGCTTCCGCGACCAGTTCGACAAGCGTCCGTCGGTCAACACCAAGGAACCGGACATGCGCATCGTCGGCTTCCTCGACGCGCGCCAGTTCATCATCTATCTGGACACCTCGGGCGAGGCGCTGTTCAAGCGCGGCTGGCGCGAGGAAACCGGCGACGCGCCGCTGCGCGAGAACCTGGCCGCCGGCCTGCTGCGCGTGTCGGGCTGGAAGCCGGGCATGCCGCTGTTCGACCCGATGTGCGGCTCCGGCACCATCCTGTGCGAAGCGGCGCAGATGGTGCAGGGCATCCCGCCGGGCGCGCGCCGCCGCTTCGCCTTCGAAGCCTTCAACGACTTCGATCCGGCGCCGTGGAACGACATGAAGAATTCGATCAAGGCCAATCCGCTGCCGGAATCGCCGACCATCTTCGGCTCCGACATCTCGGGCGACATGGTGGCGATGACCCGCCATAACCTGAAGTGCGCCGGCATCATGTTCGACGTGCCGCTCAAGCAGATCGAGGCGCAGGAAGTGAAGGCGCCGACCGAGCAGCCGGGCATCCTGCTGACCAATCCTCCGTACGGCGAGCGTATCGGCGTGCGCGGCGACAGCTCGCTGCCGGAGGACGAGCTGGCCAGCGGCTTCTATTCCGCGCTGAGCACCACGCTCAAGCAGCGCTTCGCCGGCTGGACGGTGTTCCTGTTCACCGCCGACCTGGGTCTGCCGAAGATGCTGCGCCTGAAGGAATCGCGGAAAACGCCGTTCTTCAACGGCGCGCTCGAATGCCGTTTGTTCCGCTTCGATATGGTGGCGGGCTTCAACCGCCGTGAAGCGGCCAAGCCCAAAGAAGCCTAAAACAAGGCCGCGCCGATGTTCCCGACACCTCCCGCCAATCTCCCGCCCGATCCTGTCGAGGACATCCCGCCGCCGCCGCCGTCGCACATGAAGGCGCTCAGCGCGGCCGGGCTGGCGACCATGCTGGCGGCGATGTCGATGCTGGGGCCATTCTCGATCGACGCCTATCTGCCGGCCTTCCCCAACATCCAGGCCTCGCTGAACGCCACGCCGCTCGAAGTGCAGCAAAGCCTGACGTTCTACATGCTGGCCTTCGCCGCCATGGTGTTGTGGCACGGCGCCCTGGCGGACGCCTTCGGGCGCCGCAACGTGGTGCTGGTGTCGCTGGTGATGTTCGCCATCGGCACGCTGGGCTGCGCCTCCGCGCACACGGTCCATTACCTGTGGGTGTTCCGCGTCATGCAGGGCGTGTCGGCCGGCGCCGGGGTGGTGGTGGGGCGCGCCATCATCCGCGACCTGTACGACGACGCCGCCGCAGCGCGGCTGCTGTCGCTGGTGACGATGATCTTCTCGATCGCGCCGGCCATCGCGCCCATCCTCGGCGGCTGGATCGTCACCTTGTTCGACTGGCGCGCGATCTTCCTGTCGCTGCTGGCCTACACGATCCTGCTGTTCATCTACTGCTACCGGCGCCTGCCGGAAACGCTGCCCCCGCACAGGCGCCAGCCGTTCAATCCGCGCTACCTGGCGCGCAACTACGGCGACATCCTGCGCTCGCCGCTGTTCCTCATGAAGTCCGGCGTGGTGGCGCTCAACTTCGCGGGCCTGTTCGTGTACATCGCGGCGGCGCCGGAATTCCTGCCCCGGCACCTCGGCCTCGGACCGTCGCAATTCGGCTGGCTGTTCATTCCGGCGGTGTCCGGGATCTTCCTGGGCGCGCTGGCGGCCAACCGCATGGCCGGCAGGATGACATTTTCGCGACAGATCGGTATCGGCTTCTGTTTCCTGATCGCGGCCCCGGTATTGAACGTTCTGTACCATCTGTGGCTGCCGCCGGCGCTGCCCTGGTCGGTCGCGCCTCTGCTTTTCTACAATTTCGGCATGTCGGTCGTGGCGCCCGCCGCCACCCTGCTGGCGATGGACCTGTTCCCGCACATCCGGGGCACCGTGGCCTCGTGCCAATCGTTCGCGCTGACCATGCTCGGCGCGCTGGTGGCGGGCGTGATCGCGCCGTTTCTATTGCACTCGGTGCTCTGGCTAGCCGCGGGACAACTGGCCTTTAGTGCCTCTGCTCTTGTTTTATGGTTGACGTCGCGCCATTACCGGCGCATGCTTCTACGCCATCCAGGTTAACACTTGTTTACGGTGGGAAATTGAATTAGTTTAGAATGAAAGATTGATATCTGCTTGATAGCTGCCAAGTTATCATGATACTTTATGCTAATATAACTTTTCCAAACGTAATTTCGAGCCCAAAACCTGCTTGAAATACTGATGAAAAAATAACTTTTTGCGGTACTGAGCCGTTGAGTACCTCCTCCTTATTCGACGACGACTGGCGGCAAAGCTGGATACGATGCATCAACCTGACCATGACATTCGCAATCGATTGCTGATTGCCCGTCTGCCGGCCATGCCGCAGATACTCATTAAGTTGATCGAGCACTTGCAGGCGGACGACGCCGGCATGCCGGAGCTCGCCGCATTGATCGCCAAGGACGCGGCGATGACCAGCAAGATCCTCACCGTCGCCAACAGTTCGGCCTTCCACCGCAACGCCCGCACGGTCGGCCTGGAGCAGTCGCTGGTGTCGCTCGGCACCGACATGATCAAGACGCTGGTGATCAGCGAATCGGTGTTTCAGACCTTTAACAGCTTCCCCCATTCCGGCAGCACCGACCTGCGCGGCTTCTGGAAAGGCTCGCTGACGACCGCCGTCATCGCGCGCGACATCGCCCGCAAGATGGAGTACCCGCACATCGAGGAGGCCTACCTGGCCGGCCTGCTGCACAACGTCGGCCGCCTGGCGCTGCTGGCGACCGCGCCCAAGGAATACGGCTTCAACTTCATGGCGCGCGACGACGAGGACCTGTGCGCCGTCGAACAGCGCACCTTGCAGATCACGCACGCGGAGGCGGGCGCCTGGCTGATCGAACGCTGGCACCTGGACTCCTTCCTGGCCGACAGCGTGCTGTATCACCACGAGCCGCTGGCGCGCCTGGAGTCGTCGCATCCGTTGATCCGCATCGTGCGCCTGGCGCACCTGCTGTGCTGCCACGACGACCAGCAGGAGGCGATCGAGAACGGCGCGCACCTGTGCGGGCTCGATGGCGAGGTGCTGGAGCAGATCATCAACAACGCCGCGCGCCAGGTGGAAAAGTCGGCCGACTACCTCGGCATCGACCTGGCCGGCGTCGACGACGTGCCGGTGCCGGCCGCCTACGCGCCGCCGGTGGTCGACCCTGTGCAGCAACGCCTGTCCGAGGAAGTGCGCAACATGGTGCTGGTGTCCGAGATGGGCCAGTCCTTCGCGCGCCAGAACGGCGAGGCCGGCCTGCTCGAATCGATGACGCGTTCGGCGCGCATCCTGTTCGACTTCGAGAACGCGCTGGTGCTGCTGGAGAACCCGACCGGCCACGCGCTGCACGGCACCGCCACCGGCGACCAGCAGCTGCGTTTTTCCGAATTCATCCTCCCGCTCAACAAGGGCGGCGTGGTGGCGGCGTGCGCGCTGGAACGCAAGCTGGCCATCATCAGCCGCGACGGCCAACAACAGCCTCCGTTGAGCGTGGCCGAGGACCAGTTGTTCCGCATCCTCGGCACCGAGAGCATGATATGCCTGCCGCTGGTGGCCAACCAGCGCTGCCTCGGTGTGCTGATCGGCGGCGCGCCGGCCTGGCAGATGGCCAGCTACCAGAAGCGCGCGCGCTTCCTGCAGTCGTTCGGCACCCAGGCGGCGGCCGCGCTGGAGACGGCGATCAGCGAGCGCGGTCACGCCAAGCGCCAGATCGCCCATGTCGCCGAGGAGTACCGCGAAGCGTCGCGCCGCGTAGTGCACGAGGTGAACAACCCGCTGTCGATCATCAAGAACTACCTGTCGGTCCTGGACAGCAAACTGGCCCGGCGCGAGCCGGTGGTCGGCGAGATGTCGATCCTGAACGAGGAGATCGACCGCGTCGGACAATTGATCAACGGCCTGGCCGATCTGCAGCCGACCGAAACGACGCGCGCCACCGATGTCGCGCGCGTGGTCGACGAGGTGCTGCGCCTGTTCCGCGCCACCGACTTCGTGCCGGCGTCGGTGCAGATCGTGGTGCGCATGCAGGAGGAGCCGGCCGACATCGAAGGCGACGCCGACCTGCTCAAGCAGATACTGGTCAACCTGATCAAGAACGCGGTCGAGGCCATGCCCGACGGCGGCAAGATCGAAATCGCCAACCGCGGCCACGTCAACCGGGAGCGCAAGCTGTATCTGGAGCTGGTCGTCGGCGACACCGGCCCGGGGCTGTCGGCCGACGTGCTGGCCAACCTGTTCTCCCAGGTGCGCAGCACCAAGGAAGGCCCGCACCACGGCTTGGGCCTGTCCATCGTCCACGGCCTGGTGAAGAAGATGCAGGGCTTGATCACCTGCCGTTCCGGCAAAGCGGGAACCACTTTCGAAATTTTGCTGCCCGCCCGTAGCAGTTCCAGTCCCGTCGGCGGCGTGCAAACGCGGCTGATGGATTCAGTTTAAGGCCATGATGAACCTGACTCCCGCCGGCTACGCCGCCCCAGAAACGAGTTCGGACGACCCAACCCCCGTCGCCCACGCCGCCGATAATTGGCCCCGCATCCTGCTTGTGGACGACGAACCGCGCCTGCTGTCGTCGTTGTACGAGCTGCTGCGCGACCGCGACTACCACCTGGTGACCGCCACCTGCGGCAGCGAGGCGCTGGCCCAGCTGACCAAACTGAAGTTCGACCTGATCCTGCTCGACCTGCGCCTGCCCGACATGAGCGGCCACGAGATCATGGACTTCATCAACGCCAAGGGCATCGACGGCGACGTCATCGTCATGAGCGGGGAGGTCGGCATCGACGCCGCCATCGGCGCGCTCAAACGCGGCGCCTACGACTACCTGCGCAAGCCTTACAGCCGCGAAGAGCTGCTCAAGACGGTGGAGAACGCGCTGCAGAAGCGCCGCCTGGCGGTCGACAACGAGCGCATCGCCTCCAAGCTGGAAAACTCGGAGAAGATGTACCGCTACCTGGTCGACAGCTCGCCGGACATCATCTACACGCTGAACCACGAAGGCAAGTTCACCTTCATCAACGACCGCGTGCAGCAGCTGCTCGGCTTCACCCGCGAAGAGCTGATCGGCAAGCACTACTCGATCCTGGTGCACGACGAGGACCAGGAGCGCGCCCGCTACGCCTTCAACGAGCGCCGCGTCGACGAACGGGCCTCGCGCAACGTCGAACTGCGCCTCAAGTGCAACACCGGCGGCGGCATCGAGCGCACCTTCAACAACACCTTGATGACGATTTCGCTCAACGCGATCGGCATGCACGTCCCCGACCACGGCGTCAAGAAGCACGAATTCTTCGGCACCTACGGCGTCGCGCGCGACATCACGGACCGCAAGCGCGCCGAAGAGGTGATCTCCTACCAGGCCTACCACGACATCCTGACCGACCTGCCGAACCGCATGCTGTTCAAGGACCGTCTGGGACTGGCCGTGATCCAGGCCAAGCGCAAACTGACCGAACTGGCGGTGATGTTCATCGACCTTGACCGCTTCAAGCTGGTCAACGATACGCTGGGCCACGTCAAGGGCGACGAGCTGCTGCAGCAGGTGTCGCAGCGGCTCAAGGAATGCCTGCGCCGGGGCGACACGCTGGCGCGCCAGGGCGGCGACGAATTCACCATCGTGCTGCCGGAGCTGCGCGACCGCCAGGATGCCAAGGCCATCGCCGACAAGTTCCTCGAAAGCCTGCACGAGCCGTTCGACCTCGATGGCCACCAGGTGCACATCTCCGCCTCGATCGGCATCGCCATCTATCCGAACGACGGCGAGACCATCGACGAGCTGCTGCGCCACGCGGACATCGCCATGTACCAGGTCAAGGCGCTGGGCAAGAATGGCCACAGCTTCTATCACGACTCGATGCTCGACGTGTCGCACCAGAAGATCGCGCTGGAGCAAAGCCTGCGCAAGGCGCTGGAGCTCAACGAGCTGGAAATGTACTACCAGCCGCAGCTCGACGTCGCCACCGGCCGCATCATCGGCGCCGAGGGCCTGATGCGCTGGAACCATCCGCAGCGCGGGTTGCTGTCGGCCGGCGAGTTCCTGCCGTTCGCCGAGGAAAACGGCTTGATGCTGCCGATCTCGGACTGGATGCTGGGCGCCTTGTGCCGCGACCTGCTGCAGTGGAACGCCGCCGGCGGCGAGGCGATACGCCTGTCGCTGAACCTGTCGCCGCAATATCTGGACCGGGGCGACTTCTTCGAGAAGATGCGCGGCGCGCTGACGCGCTACGGCATCTCGCCGGCGCAGATCGAAGTCGAGATCACCGAGAACATCTGCATCCGCAATCCGCAGTACGCTATCGAGCAGTTGAACAAGCTTTGCCAGCTGGGCGTGTCGGTCGCGATCGACGATTTCGGCACCGGCTATTCGTCGCTGTCGTATCTGCACCGCTTCCCCATCCACACCATCAAGATCGACCAGTCCTTCGTCAAGGAGATCCACGACGAGAACGGCCACTATCCGGTGATCCTGGCGATCATCTCGATCGCGCGCGGCCTTGGCCTGCACCTGGTGGCGGAAGGCGTGGAGACCGACGTGCAGGCGCGCTACCTGCAGGCCAACGGCTGCACCACGATGCAGGGCTATCTTTATCACCGCCCGATCTCGCTGTTCAGTTTCATCGACGTGCTGCAGGACCAGAACCGCTTGTCGGCTTCCTCCGCGCCGTCGCCCAACGCGGCAAAGACGCCGACTACAGACACCCAACCGGCCATGGTCGCAATCCAGGCTTGAACAATCAGTGAAGCAGCATGACGAAATACACGCCTGACGGACCCGATGCCAATAAAGGCGGCGCCTACACAGCCGAGTTCCTGCGTGTCAAGCAGCAAGCCGAACGTGGCATCGCCAACGCCCAGCATAGCCTGGGCTTTATGTACTTCAACGGCCAGGGCGTGGCGCAAAGCTTCGAGCTGGCGGTGGTCTGGTATCGGCAGGCCGCGATGCAGGGCCTGGAGCACGCGCAGTACAACCTGGGCGTGATGTTCCAGAAGGGCCAGGGCGTCGAGCAGAATTACGAGGAAGCGGCGGCCTGGTACAAGCTGGCCGCCGAGCAGGGCTACGCCGCCGCCCAGTACAACCTGGGATGGCTGTACGCCAAGGGCCAGGGCCTGGAAGCGGACACGCAGAAAGCCATGCACTGGTTCAGCAAGGCCGCCGAGCAGGGCGACGCCGGCGCGCAGAACAACCTGGGCATGATGTACGACACCGGCAAAGGCGTGCCGCAGGACTTCAAGCAGGCCATCGCCTGGTACCGCAAGGCGGCGGAGCAGGGCTACGCGCGCGCGCAGTTCAACCTCGGTCTGCGCTACGACAACGGCCAGGGTGTGCCGCAGGATGTTGGGCAGGCGATGTCGTGGTACCGCAAGGCGGCCGACCAGGGTTACGCGCCGGCGCAGTTCAATCTGGCGCTGCGCTTCGACAAGGGCGACGGCATCGCGCAGGACAGCCAGAAGGCCATCCTGTGGTATCGCCGCGCGGCGGAGCAGGATCACGCCAGCTCGCAGTTCAATCTGGGCCTCATTTACGACAACGGCCAGGGCGTGCCGCGCGACGAGCAAAAGGCGCTGGACTGGTACCGCAAGGCGGCCGAGCAGGGGCACGCCGGGGCGCAGAACAATCTGGGGCTGCGCTACGACCACGGCCAGGGCGTGCCGCAGGATTACGGCCAGGCGCAGCTCTGGTACCGCAAGGCGGCGGAGCAGGGCTATCCCGGCGCGCAGTACCATCTTGGATTGCTGTACGACGCCGGCCACGGCGTGCCGATGGATCACCAGGAAGCGATTTTCTGGTATCGCAAGGCGGCCGACCAGGGCCACCTGCGGGCGCAGTTCGACCTGGGCCTGCGCTACGAGACGGGACGCGGCGTGCCGAAGGATTTGCGCAAGGCGATGCTGTGGTACCGGCGCGCTGCCGAACAGGATTACGCGGCGGCGCAGTACAACCTCGCGCTGCTGTTCGATAACGACGAGGGGCCGCAGCCCGACAGCGCGCAGGCCAACGGCTGGTACGCCAAGGCGGCGGCGCAGGGGCATACGCTGGCGCAGTTCGCGCTCGGTCTGCGCTACGACAACGGCCAGGGCATGCCGCAGGATTATGCGCAGGCCCACCACTGGTACTTGCAGGCGGCCGGGCAGGGGCACTTGCGTGCGCAGTTCAATCTCGGATTGATGTATCTTGTCGGGCAGGGCGTGCGGGCCGACGTGACGCAGGCGTGGTTATGGCTGGCGATGGCGGAACGCGGCGGCTTTGGCGCCGCCGAGCGGTATCTGAAAACGGCGGCGTCGCGCATGGACGGTGAACAATTGGCGCAGGCGCGCCAGCGGCTGCAGGCGCCGCACCTCACGTAAATTTGCGGGCATGAACGATCTCGAATTCGCCGAACTGGTCTCTACCCGAATCGCATCGGTCTACGGCGTCGCCAAACGCAGCCAGCATCAATTCCCCGCACACGCGCTCATTCAAACGCGAGCGCTTGCCAGTTTATGCTGCGACATGCTCTATCCCTACGACAGCGAGTGGAAGTTGGGCCTGGAGGGAAAGATCAATATGCTCGTCAAGTCGCATTTGATCAACTCGGACATTCAAGAACTTCTGCATAAGTTGCGGCGTTGGGGGAATTGGGCAGCGCATCCGGAGGAAAGTCTGCGGCGCGAGGAACAACTGCAAGCCATGGCCAATCAGGCGCTCGTCGACGTGATGGCGCTGCTTGAAGTTGTCTATCGTCAGAAAAATCGTGGGGCTAAAGTGCCCGACTACCTCATCGTCGATGAAAGTCCGGACGAACTGAGTGCGGTGTGTTACCGGGCGTTGTTTGAAAGCCGCCCCACGGACCAGTACCGGGCGGCGATGCTGCTGCGGAAGCAGTCGGCGTCCAACTCCTCGATGACGGAACGGGCGCTTGACCTGCTCCGCTACGCCAGCGATGCGGGCTACACCCCGGCACGCTACCAATACGGGCTCGCATTGTCAGAGGGAAAAAGCGGGCAAGAGAATATCGGCCGAGGCGTCGATCTCATCGAGATGGCCTGCCAGGATGGCGACATAGATGCCCTCGCGTGGTGCGGTCGCTCGGCACTGTTGGGCCTGCATGAGGGACCAGTCGACCATGCTCGGGCCAGGGATTATTTAGAGCGCGCGGCCGCTGAAGACCATCCACTTGCACTCGTTCTCCTTTCTACGATCTATCGGGAAGGGCAGGGCGTGCCGGCCGACGCCAAGACCGCGTTTGAGTTGACATTGCGCGCTGCGGAAGCCGGCTACCCCATCGGCCAGTATCAGGCGGGCCAGGCCTTGTATCACGGCGAAGGCGTGGCGGCGAACCAGCCGGCGGCACTCGCCTGGCTACAAAGGGCGAGCGATGCGGGCCTTCACATCGCCCAGCGCGCGGTTGGCGTCCTCATCCGCAACGGCTCATTGCCGGGAGGATTATCTAAAGCGGAAGAGCTCCTGCAACGCGCCATGCCGAAAGTCAACCAGGCCCACCTGGACCTTGCCGACCTTTATATGTCGCAGGACGAGCCGGGGAAATGGATCGAAGCGCTCGCCCTGGTGCAGAAAGCTTTCGAGAATGCGGTCGGCGACAATGACGAGGCGACTTCCAATCAAGCGCTTCAGATGGCACCGGCTTTGATCAACAGACTCATGGCGTCACGAGGCAAGCTGTCCGCTGCACAGCTTGAGAGTTTCGCGTTGACGCGCCTCCTGTTCGACGAACAGGGCCGGCCGTGCCCGAACCGCGAAACGCGTATGCGCGATTTCGTCACTAACGCAATATCGTTGTCTCAAATCCAAAACAACAGCGCGAAGGAAGAGACAAGCCCGCCGCCAGCGAACGTCAAACAACGCATCGCCAGTGAAAAGGTGGGCCGCAACGAGCCTTGCTCTTGCGGTAGCGGGAAAAAGTACAAGGCCTGCTGCGGCTTATAGATCAGTTTAAAAAAGACCTGCCAGATGGTCGTTTCCTTGTTATTATTGGTTGCTAACTTCGTAATTTAAAAACCACAAGTCGGGAGAGTCCATGAGCAAACTAATCATAGCAGCGGCACTGATGACGCTGTTCGGCCTGACGGGATGCGCCGCCACCGACCGGGCACAGGAAACGCCGGCCGTCGCCACCGCCCAGGCCGGTCCGGTCAAGCTGCGCGACCAGCCGGTGGTCACCGGCAGCCGTATTCCCGGCGTGCGCAGCGCCGTGGTCTCGGCCACCGACGCCGCCGACGCCAACCGGCAGATGCGCGACAACGCCACGCCGTTCACCTTCGCACAGTAAGCCGCTTCCGGGCCGCTACCGTCCCGGCGCCGACACGTGGCCGACGCGGTAGCGCTGCGTGTTGTCAACAGCGATTGAAAACTGATACAGTTTTGGCGCTCGCAGCGATTTAAAACTGATACACCTCCGTCACCAGCACGCGCTGGATTTTTCCTCTTTTCGTAGCCCGGTCAAGCAGCCTGGTCGCCCCTGATACTCTGCAC
>CAUPJZ010000026.1:0-90824 GCA_963511605.1 uncultured Duganella sp.
CGCTAAGTTAAGCGTTCATCTAAATCACGTAGGGCGGATTAGCGCAGCGTAATCGGCCAAGCGCCGTCGGCGGCTCATGGCCGATTACGGCGTTCCGCCTAATCCGCCCTACGAAAATCGCCTTAACTTAGCGGCATTAGGACCTGACCCCGGAGTTGCTTTACAGAACGCTCTTGAGCCAGGCGCTGATGTCGACGATCTCTTGCTGACACAGCGAGTGCTGCATCGGATACTCGTGCCATTCGACGTCGTAGCCGAGCTGCTTCAACGCGTCGCGCGATTGCTCGGCGCGCGCCAGCGGCACCACCGGGTCCATGCGGCCGTGCGCCATGAAGATCGGCGTTGCCAGGCTTTCCTTGGTGTGCTCGGCGCCGGCCTTGGCGGCGATCGGCAGGTAGCCCGACAGGCACATCATGCCGGCCAGCTTTTCCTTTTGACGCAAGCCCGTTTGCAATGTCATCGCCGAACCTTGCGAGAAGCCGGCCAGGATGATGCGCGAGGTGGGGATGCCGCGCGCGTTCTCGCGTGCGATCAGCGCTTCGACCTTCAGCTGCGAGGCGCGCAGGCCCGCCTCGTCCTCTTGTCGACCCAGGTCGCTGGCGACGATGTCGTACCACGAGCGCATGACGTAGCCGCCGTTGACCGTGACCGGCATCGTCTCTGCATTAGGGAAGACGAAGCGGATCGCCGGCAGCCCGCGCAGGTCGAGCTCCTGCGGCATCGGCGCGAAGTCGTTGGCGTCGGCGCCCAGGCCGTGCATCCAGATGATGGCGACACTCGGGTTGGCGCCGGTTTCTTTTTCGATCGTTTGCAGCAGCGTGCTCATGGGGCTCCTTGGGGATGCGGATAGTCGTTGGGCGAAATATAGCAGGCCGGCGGCGCCTCGGACCCGGTAGGCGCATGCCGGCCATGGGGTGCCGCTTCAGGCGGCCGGCTGCGGGCGCAGCGCGGATTTGGGACGGAACGCCTTGCACACGGCCGGGTCGGTTTCCATGTAGGGACCGCCGATCAGGTCGATGCAGTAGGGCACGGCGGCGAAGATGCCGCCGGTAATGGTGGCGCCGTCGGCGTCCTTGAGCCCGCCTAGCGTTTCGGCGATGGCCTTCGGCTGGCCCGGCAGGTTCATGATCAGGGCCGCGTGGTCCGGCGTCTCGCGGATCACCGCCGTCTGGCGCGACAGGATCGCGGTCGGGACGAAGTGCAGGCTGATCTGACGCATTTGCTCGCCGAAGCCGGGCATTTCCTTGGTGCCGACGGCCAGCGTGGCCTCCGGCGTGACGTCGCGCCGCGCCGGGCCGGTGCCGCCGGTGGTGAGCACCAGGTGGCAGCGGTCGATGTCGACCAGATCGGTCAGCGTGGCTTCGATGAGCGCCCGTTCGTCGGCGATCAGGCGGGTTTCAAGGCGATAGGGGGTGGTCAGCGTGCGTGCCAGCCAATCCTCCAGCGCCGGGATGCCCTGGTCCTGATACACGCCGCCGCTGGCGCGGTCCGAGACCGACACCAGGCCGATGACCAGCAATTGCGCGGGATTGACGGCGGTGGCGTCGGCGATGGTTGTATCACTTGTCATCTATTACTCGTCATCTTGCTCGCTGTCGTCGGCGTTGTCGCCGTCGTCGGTGGCCGCTTGCTTCTTCTTGCCCTCGACCTGCTTGAGGATCTGGAAGATCTCGCGGTACGCCTTCGGCGGCTTGTTCTCGGCCTGTTCCTTGCGCGCGTTGCGGATCAGGGTGCGCAACTGCTGCACGTCCAGTTCCGGATTCTCTTCCAGCAGCACGGTCAGCGCCTTGTCATCGGCAAGCAGCTTGTCGCGGCGGCGTTCCAGCGCGTGCATGGCGGCCGTCTCCGACTTGGAGGCGCCTTTCCAGCTGTCGATGGCTTTCTGGATCTCGGCCACTTCGGTCTCGTCGAGGGTGCGCATCTTCTTGCCGACGAACTGCATCTGGCGGCGGCGGCCCTCGTGGTTGGTGATTTGCTGGCACTCGAGGATGGCGTCGCGCACGTCCTCGGGCATCGGCACGCGCTTGACGCGGTCACGCGCCGCTTCGACCAGCGTTTCGCCCATTTTCTGCAGGGCGTCGGACTGGCGCTTCATCTCGGATTTGGAAGGGCGTTCGTATTCTTGCTCGAATTCGGTGGAGCTGAAGCCGACCGCGCCGCGATTTGGATTTACCATAATATCAACTTTCGGTGGGGCGTGTACCTGCCCCTGTAAACTGTAAACGACTGCTATGATAACTGTTTTAGCGGCCAACCGAAGAAAACAGCCCATGAGCGATACCCATTTCACCCACACCCAGGACCAGTTGAAGCAGCTCGCGCGCGATGTGCTGGCGTTCGCCAAGGCGCAGGGCGGCACCGATTGCGCCGTCGAGATCAGCGAAGGCAGTGGTTTGTCGGTGTCCGTCCGCAAGAGCAAGATCGAGACGATCGAGCAAAACAAGGACAAGGGTATGGGCGTGACGGTGTTCATCGGCCAGCGCCGGGGCAACGCCAGCACCTCCGATTTTTCGCCGGCGGCGCTGAAGGCGACGGTGGAAGCGGCCTACAACATCGCCCGTTTCACCGCCGACGACGATTGCGCCGGCCTGGCCGACGAGGACATGCTGGAACTGTCGCCGCGCGACCTGAAGCTGTTCTATCCGTGGGACTTGAGCACCGAGGACGCGGTGGCGCTGGCCCAGCGCGCCGAGGCGGCGGCGTTCGACGTCGATCCGCGCGTGACCAACTCCGAGGGCGCCAACGTGCATGTGCAGCAGTCGCACTTTGTGTCGGCCAATTCGCGCGGCTTCATCGGCGGCTATCCGTTCTCGCGCCACACGCTGTCGGTGGCGCCGATCGCCGGCAAGGGTTCGAAGATGCAGCGCGACGACTGGTATTCGTCGGTGCGCGACGCTAAGAAGATGTCGTCGCCCGAGGCCATCGGCCGCTACGCCGCCGAGCGCGCGCTGGCGCGCCTGAACGCGCGCACCATCGATACGCGAACGTGCCCGGTGCTGTTCGAGGCGCCGCTCGCCGCCGGCCTGCTGGGCGCCTTCGTGCAGGCGACGTCCGGCGGGGCGCTGTACCGCAAGTCGAGCTTTTTGATCGACTCGCTGGGCAAGCAGGTGCTGCCCAAGCATGTGCAGATCAAGGAAGACCCGCACATCGTCGGCGGTGTCGGTTCGGCGCCGTTCGACGACGAGGGCGTGCGCACCGTCAAGCGCGACGTGGTCAAGGATGGCGTGGTGCAGGGTTACTTCCTGTCGACGTACACGGGCCGCAAGCTGGGCATGAAGACCACCGGCAACGCCGGCGGTTCGCACCACCTGTCGCTGACGTCGACCTTGACGAAGAAGAGCGACGACTTCGTGGCGATGCTGAAGAAGATGGGCACCGGCCTGCTGGTGACCGAGTTGATGGGCCAGGGGACCAACTACGTGACCGGCGACTATTCGCGCGGGGCGTCGGGCTTCTGGGTCGAGAACGGGATCATCCAATATCCGGTCGAGGAGATCACCATCGCCGGCAATATGAAAGACATGCTGGCGCAGATCGTGGCGGTCGGCGCCGATGTCCTGGAGCGCGGCACCAAGGAGACCGGCTCCATCCTGATCGAGAACATGGTGGTGGCGGGCGGCTGACGATCAGCCGACCCGCTACTTCGGCTTGCAAAGCGTGCTTGACGGCAGGCCGCAGGCGATCAGCCGGCCCACGTCGGGATTGGCCAGATAATCCAGATGGGCGCGGTCGGGGCGCTCAAGCAAACCCAGCCAGGTTGGCGCGTTGGACACGAGGATGTTGTAGACCGTGACATCCTCGCTCTCGTAGCGCTGCGCCGGCAGTGTGTACGACAACAGATCATTGGGATCGGTCAACGCGACCAGGGTCAGACTCCGGTTCGCCAAGGAGCGTGGCCGTCTTGCCAGACGCTCGTGCAACAGCACTTGCAAACTGTCGGGCGGCGCCGGCGCCACTTGGCGGACCGCGCCCGCGTCACTTTCCGCAATCTGCTGATCGGCCAGCGACAGCAGCGGAATCGGATTGGCCGCCATCACCAGGAAGCGCAAGCGGTCGACGGCGCGCAGCGCCAGTTGCGACGCGCGCGAGCCGGCTTCCTCGCGCGTCATGCGCAGCAGCGTATCGAACAGGATCTTGCTGCCCAGGCTTTCCGACACCACCGTCAGCGGCAGCCCGGCCGGCGCGTCGCTGGCGGCGAGCACCTGCAAGATCGCGTCCCGCATGCGGCGCTGGATGTCGTCGCGCGCCACGCCCTGATAGATCACCGGATCGGGCAGGCAATCGTCGATCAGCACATCCTTGACGCGAGCGTTGATGCGCGCGCGGAGGAAGGGATACGGCGGCTCGCCGGCGCAGATGGGCGACTTGTCGGTCTGGTCGTAGCACAACTGGCGCTTGAGCGGCACCGTCAGCGGGGACCAGATCAACGCATCGAAGCGCAAGCGCCCGGCCGGGGTCTCGACCGTCGACGGCACGATACGGATCCGCGGATCGGCGGCGGGGCCGCCGCGCGGCCGGGCATCGGGCGGCGTCGTGGCGTCGGCGAGCGCCTCCGTCAGTTGCGAGACCACTTGCGTTGCCCAGCCGGCGTCGTGCGTGCACATGCCGTGCACCAGCAAGACGTCGGCGACACGGCCGTCGGCGTGCGCGGCGAGATCGATCAGGCCGGGAAATTTCGGGTCGGGTTCGACAAACCGGGGCGGGCGGTAGGGGGAGCTGCAGGCGCCCAGCAACAATGCCAGTGCGGGCAATATGGCGCACGCGAACGCGCGACGCATCGACGATATCAAGGTGATCATGCTGAACCTCCCGAGGCGGCGCGGATGCGCCGTATGAGGTTCAGTGTATTTTTCCCTGCGACACGTACATTGTCGCGCCGCAGGGTATCGCCCGAAGCCCGGGCTTACAGCGTTACTGCTGCGCCAGCAGCGACTGCAACACCGGCTGCAACACCGCGCGGCCCAGCTCGGCGCTGCGGGCGCCGTTCCAGCCCGTGTCCGTGTCCGGATCGTTGGCGTTGTCCTTGAACGGCATCTCCAGGGTCAGCGACAGGCAGCCGAACGCGTGGGTGATGTGCGGCGAGCCCATCGTCAGCGTCTCCGGCGTGTATGGCGTTTCGCCGTAGCCGTACTCGTCCTGGAAGTCCGGGCTGGCGATCAGGAAGTTGTCGATGAAATACTGTTGCGCCTCGGCCTGTTCCGGCGTGAACTCCGGCAACGATTCGCTGCCGGCAACGAACACGTAGGGTAAGCCTTCGTCGCCGTGGATGTCGAGACACAGGTCGCAGCCGATCTCCAGCATCTTGTTCTTGACCAGGAACACTTCCGGGCTGCGCTCCATCGTCGGATTGAGCCATTCGCGGTTCAGGTTGGCGCCGGCCGCGTTGGTGCGCAGGTTGCCGCGCACCGAGCCGTCCGGATTCATGTTCGGCACGACGTAGAACACCGCTTCCTTCAGGCACTGGCGGCCGAACGGATTGGCCGGGTCCAGCAACGCCTCGACCATGCCTTCGACGAACCACTCGGCCATCGTCTCGCCCGGATGCTGGCGCGCGATGACCCATACCTTTTGCTCCGCTTCCGGATCGCCGATGACCAGCATGTTCAGGTCGCGTCCGTCGATGGTGCTGCCCAGGTCGACCTGCTTGACCAGCGGCGACAGTTGCGCGTTGTCCAGCAGCGCCAGGTGGCGTTCCCACGAGTACGGCTCGAAATAGGCGTAGTAGACGCTGTCGTATTCCGGCGTGTGGTTGATCGTCATGACCTGGCCGTCATAGGTGGTCGGCACGCGGAACCAGCTGTCGCGGTCGTAGCTGGCGACGGCCTGGTAGTCCTTCCAGCCGTCCGGGTAGGCGGCCGAACCGGCGTTGAGGAAACGCAGGTTCAACGGCGTGGCCCGGGCGCCCTGGACGCGGAAGTAAAACCATTGCGTGATGTCGGCGTGGGAATCCTTGCGGATGTTCAGGTCGATGGCCGCCGGATCGTCGGCGCGCACGACTTCGATGGCGCCGGCGTCGAATTGCTGGCTGATTTTGATAGACATTGCGTAAGTCCTGGTGGATTCAGTGTAAAGAGTATTTTTGCACTTTTGGCGCAGTGCCGACATCATACAGGCTCGCGGCGGCGCCGGGCGCCCGCCGATCGGCCGCTGGTCCAAGTGCGCCTGCGCCAGCGCAAGCCGGACGCCGCGCGGTTTGCTAAGTTGAAGTGACTTCAACCCCGCGCAGGAGCCCGCCATGAACCCGCCGCTATTCCAGGCCGACGACTTCCGCTACTATTTTTTCGCCCGGGGCGACAAGCGCATGCACATCCATGTGTCGCATCCGGACGGTACGGCCAAGTTCTGGCTCGAGCCCGATGTCGCGCTGGCTTGGCACACGGGGCTGTCGAATAGGCAACTGTGCGAGGCGGAACAATTCATCGCCGACCATGTTGTACAAATGCGCCAGATCTGGCGCACGTGGCTACGCTAGCCCTGACGTCAGCCCGCCAAAGCGCTCGAAGAACGCCGGCTCGGCGGCGGGCGCGGCGTCATCCTCGCGCCGCAACACTGCTTCGACATGCCGCTCGGCGGCGGCGTACACCGCTTGATAGATACCGCGCGCCAGCTCGTAGGCCAGCGCCCCCGGCCACGGCGTCGGCAACAACTCCACCGGCAATTGCGGATCATGCAACTGCACGCGCCGGTAGGCATGTATCAATAGTGTCCGTATCACAAATGCCTGCTCGGACGTCGGCTTTACTTCGCCGCCTTGCTCTTGCAGCGCTTTCAGCAGCGGCTCGAAGCGCGCGATAAAGCCCTCGTATCCCAATGCCACGTCGCTGACGTCCCAGCCGCTGGCCACCAGATCGCTCAATGGCCGGCCGGCGACGCGCTCCATCGACTTGGCTTGCACCACGAACAATTTGCCGACCACGCCCAGACGCTTCAGCAACTCATTCAGCGCGCCGCCGTCGGCCGCCGGATGGCCCATGATGCCCGGCGCGATCACGCTATAGCCTTCCCACAGCAACTCCTTGCGCACGGCGCTGCGCTCGGCCGCGTTGAGCGCGCCGTCACCGTTGAGCACCAAGGTCCAGCTGCCATCCCAATGCACGTTGAGCGGCGCGTAGATGCGGCGGTAGGCGTGCACGAAGCGCGCCATCGCGTCCGGGGTGATCGCGTACGAGCTGCGCCGGCCGTCGCGCTGGGCGCCCAGCCACCCCTCCTGCGCCAGCCGGAACACGGACGTGCGCAGCAGCCGGTCGTTGACACCGAACGGCGCCAGCAACTCGATCAGGCTGCCGAGCCACACCATGCCGCCGTGCGGCACGATGGCGTCGCCGAAGATGGTCACCACCAGCGACTTCGAGCGCGGCGGGTCGCCGGCCAGGCAATCCGCTATCCATTCGGAATAATTCATAGGCAAACGTCGGTTCTGTACATGGAAACAATAGTTTACTTTGCCTCGAGTGCGGCGCAGCATTTATTTGTCGCCCGTTTCTCTTGGGATACTCTATTCTAATATGATTCGAAAAACTCGTAGCAAAATCAGATTGTGTATCGTAATATGATGTGACATGAGGAGACAGCTATGTACGCACAAATGGTGGAAACCGGCCTGAGCACCTTACGCACGGCCGACGACATGGCCGACGACGAGCGCGCCTTCCAGGCCCGCATCGACGACGGCGTCAAGATCGAGGCCAAGGACTGGATGCCGGAGGCCTACCGCAAAACCTTGATCCGCCAGATCTCCCAGCACGCCCATTCGGAGATCGTCGGCCAGCTGCCGGAGGGGAACTGGGTCACGCGCGCGCCGACGTTGAAGCGCAAGTCCATCCTGCTGGCCAAGATCCAGGACGAGGCGGGCCACGGCCTGTATCTGTACAGCGCCGCCGAAACCCTGGGCGTCTCGCGCGACGAGTTGCTGGCCGCCCTGCACAGCGGCAAAGCCAAATACTCCAGCATCTTCAACTACCCGACTTTGTCGTGGGCCGACATGGGCGCCATCGGCTGGCTGGTCGACGGCTCGGCCATCATCAACCAGATCCCGCTGTGCCGCTGCTCGTATGGCCCGTATGCGCGCGCCATGATCCGCGTCTGCAAGGAGGAGTCGTTCCACGCGCGCCAGGGCTACGACATCATGATGTCGCTGGCGCGCGGCACGCCCGAGCAAAAGGCGATGGCGCAGGATGCGCTCAACCGCTGGTGGTGGCCGTCGCTGATGATGTTCGGCCCCTCGGACGCCGAATCGGTCAACAGCGCGCAATCGGCGCAGTGGCGCATCAAGCTGTTCTCCAACGACGAACTGCGCCAGCGCATGGTCGACCAGACCGTCCCGCAGGCGGAGTTCCTCGGCCTGACGGTGCCCGATCCCGACCTGAAATTCAACGCCGACACCGGCCACTACGAATTCGGCGCCATCGACTGGAGCGAATTCCACAACGTCTTGAAGGGCAATGGCCCGTGCAACCGCGAACGCCTGCGGACGAGAGTAAAAGCCTGGGAAGACGGCGCATGGTTCCGCGAGGCGCTGGTCGTCCACGCGGAAAAGCAGGCCACGAAAGCCGCCGCTTGAGCGGATCCACGTAGGGCGGATTAGCGAAGCGTAATCGGCCAAAAGCGTCGCCACGAGCATAAAAATTGAGGAGCACAACATGAGCAAAGAATGGCCCCTGTGGGAAGTATTCATCCGCAGCCAGCACGGCCTGGCGCACAAGCACGTCGGCAGCCTGCACGCGCCGGACGCCGAAATGGCCGTCAACAACGCGCGCGACGTCTACACGCGCCGCAATGAAGGCGTCAGCATCTGGGTGGTGCGCGCCGCCGACATCGTCGCGAGCAGCCCTGGCGACAAGGGCGCGCTGTTCGAGCCGGCCAACAGCAAGGTCTATCGCCATCCGACCTTCTTCCCGATGCCGGCCGAAGTCAAGAACCTGTAAGCGGAGCGCATCGTGGATAACAAAGTCAACTACCTGCTGCGCCTGGGCGACAACGCGCTGATCCTCAGCCAGCAGCTTTCGCAGTTGTGCGGCAAAGGCCCGGCGCTGGAAGAGGACATGGCGCTGACCAACGTCGCGCTCGACCTGCTCGGCCAAACCCGCCTGTGGTACGAATACGCCGCCGAACTGGAAGGCGCGGGCCGCGACGAGGACAAGCTGGCCTACCACCGCGACGCCCACGACTTCAAGAACTGCCTGCTGCTCGAACAGCCGAACGGTAACTACGCCGACACCATGATGCGGCAGTTTTACTTCGACACCTGGCACTATTTCCTGATCGAAGGCCTGACGCGCAGCGCCGACCCGCGCATGGCCGCCATCGCCGAGAAGTCGCTCAAGGAAGTCACGTACCACCTGCGCCGCAGCGGCGACTTGATCGTGCGCCTGGGCGACAGCACCGAACTGGCGCACGCGCGCACGCAGGCCGCCGCCGACGAGCTGTGGATGTACAGCGGCGAAGTATTCGCCTACGACGCCGTCGACGACGCCATGGTGGACGAGGGCATCGCGCCGCCGGCCGACGAACTGCGCGCGCACTGGCTGGCGCACGTGGCCGAGATCTTCGCCGAGGCCACCTTGACCATGCCGCCGGCCGACGCCTGGATGCAAAAGGGCGGCAAGCAGGGGCGCCACACCGAGCACCTGGGCTATATCCTGGCCGAGATGCAGTTCCTGCAGCGCGCCTATCCCGGCGCCCAGTGGTAGGAGTCTCGAGATGACAGCCGCCGTTTCAGAGCCCCCCGTGTTGAGCTCCGCGCAGGTCTGGTCCTGGCTGGCCGAGGTGTCCGATCCCGAAATCCCGGTCATCTCGATCGTCGACCTGGGCATCGTGCGCGACGTGCGTGTGGACGATGGAGTCTGCACGGTCACCATCACGCCGACCTATTCCGGCTGCCCGGCGATGCAGGTGATCGCCGACGCGGTCACCGAAGCGCTGCACGCTCACGGCGTCGCCGACGTTCGCCTGCAAAACCAGCTGTCGCCCGCCTGGACCACCGACTGGATGAGCGAGGAGGGCAAGGCCAAGCTGTCGGGCTATGGCATCGCGCCGCCGGCCGAGCAGGTGATCGACATCAGCGGCTTGAAAGGTAGTCCACGCGGCGCGCTGGCGGCCATCTCGCGCCGCCCGCAGCCGCGCCTTCCCATCGCCTGTCCCAATTGCGGCTCACGCCACACCGAGATCACCAGCCAGTTCGGCTCCACGCCCTGCAAGGCGCTGTACAAATGCCTGGACTGCCGCGAGCCTTTCGACTACTTCAAGTGCCACTAACGACCATGAGCAAATTCCACCCGCTGACCGTCTCGCAAGTGCGCAACGAAACGCGCGACACCATCGCCGTCACCTTTGCCGTGCCGCCCGAGCTGCAAGACAGCTTCCGCTTCCAGCAGGGCCAGCACCTTACCTTGCGCGCCCTGATCGGTGATGAGGACGTGCGCCGCTCGTACTCGATCTGTTCGGCCGTGCAGGAGGGCGCGCTGCGCGTGGCCATCAAGCGTACGCAGGGCGGGCTGTTCTCCAGCTGGGCCAACGACACGATCAAGCCCGGCTTGACGCTCGACGTCATGCCGCCGATGGGGCACTTCAACGTGCCGCTGGACGCCGCCAACCACAAGCACTACCTGGCCTTTGCCGCCGGCAGCGGCATCACGCCCATCCTGTCGATCATCAAGACCACGCTGGCGGCCGAACCGCACAGCCGCTTCACGCTCTTCTACGGCAACCGCGCCTCGTCGTCGGTGATCTTCAAGGAAGAACTGTCGGACCTCAAAGACACCTACATGGACCGCCTCAAGCTGGCCTACGTCATGAGCCGCGAGCAGCAGGACATCGAATTGTTCAACGGCCGCATCACCAAGGACAAATGCGCGCAGTTCCTGCGGCACTGGGTGCGCGTGGACGATATCGACGTCGCCTTCATCTGCGGCCCGGAGGACATGATGCTGGGCGTGTCCGAAGCGCTGCAGGAAGCCGGCATGCCGAAGTCGAACATCAAGATCGAACTGTTCGCCGCCAGCATCCCGAAACATCAGCACAAGCCGCGCGCGCTCGATCCGGCAGCGGTGCGCCACGAGACCGAGGTCACCGTCATCATGGACGGCAGCGCCAGCAGCTTCACCATGGACCAGGACAAGGAATCGCTGCTCGACGCCGGCCTGCGCGCCGGCATCGACATGCGCTATTCGTGCAAGGGCGGCGTGTGCTCCACCTGCCGCTGCAAACTGCTTGAAGGTAAAGTCGACATGGACGTCAACTACGCGCTGGAAGATTACGAGATCGCGCGTGGCTATGTCCTCAGCTGCCAGAGCTTCCCCATCACCGACAAAGTCGTCATCGACTTCGACCAGGCTGAATAAAAGAACGGAGACGCCATGAACTACGAGAACATCCTTTTTGAGATCAACGACGGCATCGCCCAGCTGACGCTGAACCGTCCCGATAAACTCAATAGCTTCACCCAGGCGATGCACGACGAGGTACGCCACGCCGTCCACAAGGTCGGCACCGACAAGAGCGTTCGCGTGTTGATACTCACCGGCGCCGGGCGCGGCTTCTGCGCCGGCCAGGACCTGTCCGACCGCGCGGTGGAACCTGGCGCGCGTGTCGTCGACCTGGGCGACTCGGTCGAAAAGAACTACGCGCCGCTGGTGCTGGCGCTGCGCGGCTTGCCGATGCCCGTCATCTGCGCCGTCAACGGCGTGGCCGCCGGAGCCGGCGCCAACCTCGCGCTGGCGTGCGACATCGTCCTCGCCGCCAAGTCGGCATCGTTTGTCGAAGTGTTCTGCAAACTTGGGCTGATCCCGGACACCGGCGGCACCTACTTCCTGCCACGCCTGATCGGCAGCGCCCGCGCCATGGGCCTGACCATGCTGGGCGAAAAACTCAGCGCCGAGAAGGCCGAAGCCTGGGGCCTGATCTGGAAGGCCGTGCCGGACGAGGAACTGGCCGCCGAAACGATGGCCATGGCGCGCCACTTCGCCACCGCGCCGACCAAGGGCCTGGCCTTCACCAAGCAGGCGCTGTACGCCAGCCCTCACAACACCTTGCAACAGCAGTTGACGCTCGAATGCGGCATGATGAGCGAACTGGGTCGCACCGAGGACTACCGCGAAGGCGTCGCCGCCTTCATGGAAAAACGCGCTCCGCAATTCCAGGGGAAATGAGCATGGCAGCCTTGAGCAAGGACCGTCTGGTCGCCGTCATCGGCAGCGGCGCCATGGGCGCCGGCATCGCGCAGGTGGCCGCCGTCGCCGGCTACACCGTCAAATTGTACGATACCCGTCCCGAAGTGGTGGCCAAGGCCATCTCGGATATCGCGCTGGTGTTCAACAAGCTGGTGGCGAAGGAGCGCATGAGCGCCGTCGCCGCGGCCGCCGCCATCGCCCGCCTGCGGGCCGCCGTCACGTTGGACGACGTGGCCGGCGCCGGCCTGGTTGTCGAAGCCATCGTCGAGAACCTCGACGCCAAACGCGGCCTGTTCGCCGAGCTGGAAGCGTTCGTCGCAGACGACTGCATCCTCGCCACCAACACGTCGTCGATCTCGGTCACCGCCATCGCCGCCAAGCTGCGCAAGCCGGAGCGCCTGGTCGGCATGCACTTTTTCAATCCGGTGCCGTTGATGGCGCTGGTCGAAATAATCAGCGGCCTGGCCACCGACGCCGCCGTCGCGCAAACCGTCTGCGACACCGCCGCCGCGTGGGGCAAGAATCCCGTGCACGCCAAGTCGACGCCGGGCTTCATCGTCAATCGGGTTGCGCGTCCGTTTTACGCCGAAGGCTGGCGCTTGCTCAACGAGCAAGCCGCCGATGCCGCCACCATCGACGCCGTGATGCGCGAAGCTGGCGGCTTCCGCATGGGACCATTCGAGTTGATGGACCTGATCGGACATGACGTCAACTTCTCGGTCACGCAATCGGTGTTCAACGCCTACTTCAACGATCCGCGCTTTACGCCGTCGGTGCTGCAGCAGGAGATGGTCAACGCCGGATACCTTGGCAGAAAATCGGGACGGGGATTCTACGTTTACGGCGATGGTGCCACCGCTGCGCCGCCGCCGCAAACCGAAGCCTCGCAGCCGGTGCCGGAATTCGTTAGCTACACCGTCGAGCAGGGTGCGAAGGCCGGCGCGCCGCGCGTCGCCGGCAGTTCGGTGGCCGACGCGTTGGCCGAGCGTCTGCGCGCTGGTGGTATCACGGTCACCCACCGGCAGTCGCCCGAGGTGCGCGGCCATGCCGCCGGTGCGGACGGCGCGCCGGCGTTCCACTGCAACGGCGCCGCCGTCTACCTGACCGATGGCCGCAGCGCCACCGAGCGGGCGCGCGACAACCAGCATCCGGATACCGTTTTGTTCGACCTGGCGCTGGATTACGCCACCGCCACCCGCATCGCCGTCACCTGCGCCGATCAATGCTCTCCGGCCTCCTACCAGTCGGTGGTGGGGCTGTTCCAGGCCGCCGGCTTTGCCGTCACCCGCCTGGAAGACGTTCCCGGCATGGCCGTCATGCGCACCGTCGCCATGCTCGCCAACGAGGCGGCGGACGCCGTCAACCAAGGTGTGTGTAGCGCCGAGGCGGCGGACACCGCCATGCAAAAGGGCGTCAATTATCCGCGCGGACCGCTGGCGTGGGCCGATTCGGTAGGCATAGGCCAGATCGTTACCGTGCTGACCAACCTGGCCGCCAGCTACGGGGAGGATCGTTATCGCGTCTCGCCGCTGCTGCGCCGCAAGCACGCCAGCGGAGCCGGTTTTCATGCATAAGCCACTGCCTTCAATTCCGTCTTCGGCCGATGCGCAAGCGTTGGCGGAGAAAGTCGCCGACGCGATGTTCGCGCGCGATCCCGCCTCAAAGGGATTGGGCATGACGATCAACGCGGTCGGTCCCGGTCGCGCCAGCATGTCCATGGCCATACGCGCCGATATGCTCAACGGGCACCAGAGCTGCCATGGCGGCTTTATCTTCACGCTGGCCGACAGCGCGTTCGCCTTCGCCTGCAACAGCTACAACCTGAACACTGTGGGTGCGGCCTGCACCATCGATTACCTGGCGCCGGGCAGGCTGCACGACGTTCTCACCGCCGAAGCGGTGGAGCTGGCGCTGAACGGCAAGAGTGGCGTCTACGACGTCAGGGTCAGTAATCAGGAAGGCCGCACGGTCGCCCTGTTCCGGGGTAAGTCGCTGCGCGTCGGCGGCGAAGTCATATAAAAAGCAACGAGGAGACACCGATGGTCCAACGCACTCCCGAGCCGTCCGACCTGGAGCCGATCGAACGCGCCAGCAGGGACGAGCTTCAGGCTTTGCAGCTGCAGCGCATGCAGTGGTCGCTGAAACACGCCTATGACAACGTGCCGCACTACCGCGCCGCCTTCGACGCCGCCGGCGTGCATCCGGAAGACCTGCGCACGCTGGCCGACATCGCCAGATTCCCGTTCACCGGCAAGACGGAGCTGCGCGACAACTACCCGTTCGGCATGTTCGCCGTGCCGCGGGACCGGGTGGTGAGGGTGCACGCGTCGAGCGGTACAACCGGCAAGCCGACGGTGGTCGGCTACACGCAGAACGACATCGACACCTGGGCCAACGTTGTCGCCCGGTCGATCCGCGCGGCCGGTGGGCGTCGCGGCGACATGGTGCACATCTCCTACGGCTACGGCTTGTTCACCGGCGGCTTGGGCGCCCACTATGGCGCCGAGCGCCTCGGCTGCACGGTCATCCCCATGTCCGGCGGCCAGACCGAAAAGCAGGTGCAACTGATCGAGGACTTCAAACCTTCGATCATCATGGTCACGCCGTCATACATGTTGAACATCATCGAGGAGTACCACCGCCAAGGCCTCGACCCCGTCGCCAGTTCGCTCAAGGTCGGGATCTTCGGCGCCGAGCCTTGGACCGACGCCATGCGCGCCGAGATCGAACAGCGCGCCGGCATCGACGCGGTCGACATCTACGGCCTGTCCGAAGTCATGGGGCCGGGTGTCGCCAGCGAATGCATCGAGAGCAAGGACGGTCCCGTGATCTGGGAAGACCACTTCTACCCGGAGATCATCGACCCAGACACGGGAGAGGTGCTGCCGGACGGCGAAGAGGGCGAACTGGTATTCACCTCGCTGAGCAAGGAAGCGCTGCCGATCATCCGCTATCGCACGCGCGACCTGACACGGCTGCTGCCGGCCACCTCGCGTTCGATGCGACGTATCGGCAAGATCACCGGCCGCTCCGACGACATGCTGATCATCCGGGGTGTCAATGTCTTCCCGTCGCAGATCGAAGAGCTGATACTCAAGATGCCCAAATTGGCGCCCCAATACCAGTTGGTCGTTTCCCGCGACGGCCATCTGGACCAGCTCGATGTGCTGGCCGAACTGCGCCCCGAAGCAGGCGACCTGCCGCTTGGCGAAACCGAGGCGTTGGCCCGGGAGCTGGAACAACGCATCAAAACCAACGTCGGCGTCACCACCAAGGTGCGGCTAATGGCCGCCAACGGCATCGAACGCACGCTGACCGGCAAAGCGCGCCGTGTCGTCGACCAGCGGCCGCGCGATCGCGCCTGAGAGGAAAACATGGTCAAGGTCTATGAGATCAATGGCGTCACCCCGGTGGTCCATCCGACCGCCTACGTGCATCCCAGCGCGGTACTGATCGGCGACGTCATCGTCGGCCCGCGCTGCTATGTCGGTCCGCTGGCGGCGCTGCGCGGCGACTTCGGCCGGCTGATCCTGGAGGAGGGCGCCAATCTGCAGGACACCTGTGTCATGCACGGCTTCCCCGGCGCCGATACCGTCGTCGGGCAGGACGGCCATATCGGCCATGGCGCCGTACTGCACGGCTGCCGCATCGGCCGCAACGCGCTGGTCGGCATGAACAGCGTGATCATGGATAACGCCGTCATCGGCGCGGACAGCATCGTCGCCGCCATGACCTTCGTCCGCGCCGGCATGGAGGTGCCGGCACGCAGCCTGGTGGTCGGCACGCCGGCCAAGGTGGTGCGCGAGCTGCGCGACGACGAGATTCAATGGAAGACCGCCGGCACCGGCCAATACCAGGAGCTGGCCGTGCGGTCCATGCAAACCATGCGCGAGGTCGACGCGCTGACCGAAGTGGAAGCGGACCGCAAGCGCATCGAGTGGGAAAGCTCGCTGCCGCTGCACCTGCACAAGAACGCCTCGGCATAAATCACGGAGAACACAACATGGCACGAATTTCACCCCCGGTATCAACCCTGCAAAGCCTGATCGGCGGCCGCTGGATCGGCCGCGAAGCCTCGACGCCGCTGCACAGCGCCTTGAACAACTCGCTGATCTATCACACCCACGCCGAGCGGATCGACTTCGGCGAAGCCGTCACCTACGCCCGCAAGACCGGCGTGCCGGCGCTGATGAAGCTGGACTTCCAGCAGCGTGCCGCGCGCCTGAAGGCGCTGGCGCTGTATCTGGTCGGCCGCAAGGAGGAGCTGTACGCGATCTCGCATCTGACCGGCGCCACCCGCGCCGACAGCTGGGTCGACATCGAAGGCGGCACCGGCACCTTGTTCGCCTACGCCAGCATGGGCGGGCGCGAACTGCCGTCGTCGAACGTGCTGCACGAAGGCCCGGCCATGGCGCTCGGTAAAAACGGCGGCTTCGCCGGCACCCACATCCTGGTGCCGCGCGGCGGCCTGGCGGTGCACATCAACGCCTTCAACTTCCCGATCTGGGGCCTGCTGGAGAAGTTCGCCCCGAGCTTCCTGGCGGCGATGCCGTGCATCGGCAAGCCCGCCACCGCCACCAGCTACCTGACCGAGGCGGTGGTGCGCATGATGCACGAATCCGGCCTGTTGCCGGAAGGCGCGCTGCAACTGGTCATCGGCGGCACCGGCGACCTGCTGGACCGCCTTGGCGGCGCCGACGTGGTCACCTTCACCGGGTCCGCCGACACCGCCGCCAAGCTACGCGTCAACTCCAACCTGATCGCCAACTCGGTGCCTTTCACCGCCGAAGCGGATTCGCTCAACTGCGCCATCCTGGCGCCGGACGTCACGCCGGACGACGCCGAATTCGACCTGTTCGTCAAGGAAGTGGCGCGGGAGATGACCGGCAAGGCGGGTCAGAAATGCACAGCGATCCGCCGCATCATCGTCCCGGAGAACTTGGTCGACGCGGTGGGCACACGGCTGCGCGAGCGCCTGGCCAAGGTCAGCGTCGGCGATCCATCGGTCGAAGGCGTGCGCATGGGCGCGCTGGCGTCCAGGGACCAGCAGCGCGATGTCGCCGAGCGGCTGGCGATGCTCGCGCGCGGTAACGAGGTCCTATTTGGTGAAGGCGACGGATTCAAGCCGGTTGGCGACGGCGTCGCCGACGGCGCCTTCTTCGCGCCGACGCTCCTGCTGTGCCGTGACGGCATGGCCAACGACGCCGTGCACGATGTCGAGGCCTTCGGCCCGGTCAGCACCATCATCAGCTACAACGGCATCGACGAAGCGCTGGCGCTTGCCGCGCGTGGCAAGGGCAGCCTGGTATCGACCCTTGTAACGAAGGAACCGGCCATCGCCGCCTACGCCGTGCCGGTGGCCGCCGCGTCGCACGGCCGCGTGCTGATACTGGAGCGCGAGGCGTCGGTCGATTCCACCGGCCACGGCTCGCCGCTGCCGCAGCTCAAGCACGGCGGCCCGGGACGCGCCGGCGGCGGCGAGGAACTGGGCGGCATCCGCGCGGTGCGCCACTTCCTGCAACGCGCCGCGGTTCAGGGTTCGCCGACGATGCTGGCCGCCGTCACCGGCGAATACGTGCGCGGCGCCAGGGTGCAGGAGAGCGAAGTGCATCCGTTCCGCAGGCACTTCGAGGACCTGAAGATCGGCGACTCCCTGCTCACGCACCGGCGCACGGTGAGCGAGGCGGACATCGTCAACTTCGGCGGCGTCTCGGGCGACTACTTTTATATGCACTTCGACGACATCGCCGCCAAGGACACGCAGTTCGGAAAACGCATCGCCCACGGCTACTTCGTGCTGTCTGCGGCGGCCGGCTTGTTCGTCTCGCCGGCGCCGGGCCCGGTGCTGGCCAATTATGGGTTGGACAACCTGCGCTTCATCACGCCGGTCGCCATCGGCGACACCATCCGCGCGCGCCTGACCTGCAAGCGCAAAGTGGACCGCAACCGCTCCGACGACAAGGGTGTGGGCCAGGGCGTGGTCGCGTGGGACGTGCAGATCACCAATCAGAACGATGAACTGGTGGCCAGTTACGACATCCTCACGCTGGTGATGAAACGTTCGTGATGGGGGTGGGGAGCTTTCCTTTTTGAGCGCCGCCGGTCACAATAGCGCTTTATTTTTAAGCAGGCGGCAGTCATGGCGAGCACCATCACCAAACACAAAATCGTTCTCAATCCGCTGGAAAACCCGCGCAGCTGGCTGACCATCGCCGTGGCGGTGTTATGTCTGTTCGTGGTGACGCAGCTGCCGCGCGGCTGGGACCTGGTCGGCGTGCTACGGATAGTCTTGCTGGGCTTCGCCGGCTACATCGCATCGGCGGCCATCGAACACCTGCCGGTGCGCGGCATGGTATCGGCGGAGAGCGGCACAGCGTTCCTCGGCCGGATCGCCCAATTCGGCTACGTCCCGGCGGAGGAAACGGCGCAAGGCCGCACCTTCGTGCGCAAGAGCGCCTCGCCGCTGCGCGCGATGTTCGGCCCGATCATCGTCGGCCGGCCGGTGGGAAACGAATTCCCCGTCACCGTCCCGCTGCGCTTCCACCGCGCCTTGAAGAGAATCCAGGCCTGAGCGTTAGCGCTCCGCTAAAACACGTAGGGCGGATTAGCGAAGCGTAATCGGCCATGGTCGAGCCGTCGACGGCTTTACCATGGCCGATTACGGCGTTCCGCCTAATCCGCCCTACGTTATCTACATCAAATCGGTTAGCTGAGGACAACCTTCCGGAAAACCTCGTACCCCACCAGCGCGAAAAAGATATACGCGCACCACGGGATGACAAACGCCGGCACCGCCGCGATGTAAATCGCCTTGTCCAGGATCGTGTAGATCGAGGAAAAGGCGAAAGCCGCCGCCAGCACCCAGTTCTTCTGCTTCGTGAAAAGACCGACACACGTTATCGAGGCGGCCAGGCTGAGTATCGTCGCAGTCTGCATCGTCACTCTCAGCGCGCCAGGCCGAACGGATCGTCGATGCTGTGCGCAGGCTCGGTGAACCATTTCGGACCGTTTTCGGTCATGTAGAAATGGTCCTCGTGGCGCACGCCGAATTCGCCGGGAATGCAGATCATCGGCTCGTTCGAGAAGCACATGCCCACGTCCAGCGGCGTCTTGTTGCCGCCCACCAGATATGGCCACTCGTGGATATCGAGGCCGATGCCGTGACCGGTGCGGTGCGGCAGGCCTGGCAGCTTGTAGCCGGGTCCGAAGCCGTCGGCCTCCAGCGAACGCCGCGCCGCCTGGTCCACTTCCTCGCACGGCACGCCCAGTTGCGCAGCGTTGAAGGCCGCCAGTTGCGCCGCCTTCTCGCTGTTCCACACCGAACGCTGACGCTCGCTGATCTCGCCGTACACGTAGGTGCGGGTGATGTCGGAGATGTAGTTATGCAGCTTGCAGCCGGTATCGATCAACACCGTGTCGCCCGGTTTGAGCGTCTGCACATAGCTCACGCCATGCGGATACGCGGTCGCCTCGCCGAACAGAACGATGACGAAATACGAACCCGAGGCGCCGACCTTGCGGTGCGCGCGGTCGATGAATTCCTCCACTTCGACGGTGGTGATCCCTTCGCGCAGAATGCTGGCGGCGGCCACGTGCACCGCCATCGTCATATCCTTGGCGCGCTGCATCAGGGCGATCTCGTTGGCCGATTTGCGGGTGCGGCAGTGCGCCGTCACGGTGCTGGCGTTCTCCAGCGCGTAGCCTTCGGCCAGCGGACGGATGCCGTCGTAGATAAAGAAGGCGGCGCTTTCGCAAATGCCCACGCGTGGCGCGGTGGCGCCAGCGGCGGCGGGCGCGATGCCCATGCGCTTGAGCGTATCGACGAACAGCTGGTACGGGCTTTCATGCTCTTGCCAGCAGTTGACCGCGCCCTCGACCAGCATGAAGTCCTTCAGCGTGCTTTCCTCGAACGCCGGAGCGATGTATTCGACCGAGCCGCTGGCGGGGATGATCGCGCCGACCATGCGTTCGCTCGCATGCCATTTGGTGCCGGTGAAGTAGGTCATGTTGGCGCCGGCGTTGACATAGATCGCCGCGATGCCCTGCTGGCGCATGAAGGCCTGGGCGCGCTCGACGCGCTGCAGATGCTCCTCCTTGCCGATCGGGACCGCGCCGGCGGTCATATCGGATAACGTCGACAAAGTCTGTTCCATGGTCTTTCCGCCAATAGTCATTTCTTTAACATCCCTGTTTGAGTTTTCGAACGCGCACGGAGCCGGTCCGGCGACAGCCCCCGATGATAGCAGTTTTGCGCGCGGCGCCGGTCGCCCGGGTCATCGTCCTGTCATATGCAAATGCTACTGTGCCGGCTTTTCCGAACTAACTTTCAGGACAATAGCATGTCGCGCAAAAATACCTTCTCCACCCGTCTCCTGCTGATTCCGACCGCCGTCGCCATCGTCGTCGCGGCCGTCGCCTGCGGCGGCAGCGATCAACCGATCGGCAGCAGCGTGCCGCCGTTGCCGAGCGGCCGCTGGATCGCCGGCGATCTGCACACCCACACCACGCAGTCGGCCGACGCGGATGTCAGCCAGACGCTGGACAAGGTACTGGGCAAAGCCTTCACCACGTTTGGCCTGGACTGGATGGCGGTGTCCAACCACCTGCGCGTATCGACGCGCGACGAGAAGGGCGCGAAGCTCGATACCTCTATTCCGATGTCGATCGGCGTGGAGCGCTACGAGATCCCGCGCGTGCAGGCCCTGCAGGCGGCCGGCACCTATGCCGACAAGCTGATTTTCAGCGGCTTCGAATGGGATATGCCGACCCACGACCATATCGGCGTCGGCATCTTCCAGGGCACCGATAAGCTGACCGCCAGCACCAAGGGCATGAAGGAATTCGAGTACCTGTTCACCACCCGCGACCCGGCCATGTTCGACGCCGCCGACGTCGCCGCGTGGAAGGCGAAGTACGGCGAGACCCGCTACAACAAGACCGCCGACGACGCCCTCAAGGCGATCAGCTGGTTGAAGGACAACTACCCGGACACCAGCTACGCGGTCATCAACCACCCGTCCCGCAACAAGGGCAGCTATACGGTCGACGACTTCCGCCGCTTCAACGACATCGCGCCGAACATCATGTTCGCCATCGAAGGCATGGTCGGCAACCAGATGGAGCCGGACCGCGGCGGCTACACCGCCGCATACACGCCGGAAAACGCGCCGCTGCGCGCCTATGGCGGCGTCGATTACGTCGTGGCCAAGGTCGGCGGCGTGTGGGACGCGCTGCTCGGCGAGGGCCGCCGCGTCTGGAACCTGACCGATTCCGACACCCACTTCAAGATCGTCAACGGCAACAGCAGCGGCTACTTCCCGGGCGAGTATGCGAAGAACTATGTGTTCAACGCCGCGCAAGGCACGCCGGTCATGAAGGACCTGTTGCAAGGTCTGCGCTCGGGAAAAATGTTCTCGGTCTACGGTGATCTGATCAACGCGCTGGACTTCAACCTGGCCAGCAAGGACGATCGCAAGGAGATGGGCGGAGAGTTGAAGGTCGCCAGCGGCGAGAAGGTGGTCGTCACGATCCGCTTCAAGACCCCGGCGAAGAACAACTACGAGAAGCCGGTCGACAGCGGCACCGCCGCCAACGTCAAGCCGGTGGTCGACCACGTCGACCTGATCGTCGGCGATGTCGGCGCCAAGGCGGCGCAGGGCAGCGCGGCCTACAGCGTGGCCACCAACGCCAGCACCAAGGTGGTCAAGCGCTTCACCAGCGCGGACTGGAAGGTCGACGCCGATGGCTACTTCACCATCAGCTACGAGACCACCGCCACCAGGAACCAGTACTACCGCCTGCGCGGCACCAACCTCGGCACCGATGTCGCCGGCTTGACGCAGGGCGGCGAACCGCTGGCCGACCAGCGCATCGGCACCACCGACAACACGCAGCGCTTCAACGACATCAACGACCGAAACTACCGCAGCCTGTGGTTCTATTCGAACCCGGTGTTCGTCACGCTGCGGTAACCGGACCGGCCTTACTTGGCGAGCAGGCTGACCTTGTCGAGGACGAAGGAGGTTTTCAGCGATGCATTCTCGCGCATCGCGAAGTGCAGCGTCACCTGCCTGCCCTTGAACTCGGTGAGGTCGAAGGTGCGGACCTTGTAGCCATCGGCGGCATCGACATTGGAGTAGGTGGCCAAGGTGCGCAGCACCCGGCCCGAGCTGCCGCGCACCGTGACCGCCAGCGTGTCGTGCGCGGTGTTGGCGGTGTCGGCGCTGTCGACGTGCAGCGCGAAGCTCAGCTCCGCGCTGGCCGCTGCCGCCGGTATCGTCACCGCCTGGGTCAGCGTTTGACTGGTGCGCCGGCCTTTGCCGCCCATCCAGGCGAAGCGGGTGCCTTCGTGCGCGGTTTGGCCGGACAGGCTGCCGATGGTGCTGGTGGTGCCGCGCCAGCCGGTGGTCCCGTCTTCGAAGCCGCCGTTGACCACAAGTTCGGTGGCGTCCCCGCCGCCACCGTCGCCACCTTCCTCATCGATATCGGCGCCGACGTTGATGGCCGCATAGGCGCGCCTTACGGCGATGGCTTCCCTGGAGTCGGCCCCGTACAGCTCCTGCGCGGACGCCAGTACCTTGTTGCGGGCGTCCGCATAATTGGTGGACGACGTGAACTTGGTGGTCAGCGCCTTGAACCAGATGCGATAGGCCTTGTCGTTGCCGACGCCGCTCATCGCAGCCGGCTTCTTGACCAGGTATTTGCTGTGATGGTCGCTGGCCGGATCGGCGTTCGATCCCTGCGACAGGAAGTAGAACATGCGGTTGTTCGGTCCGCTGGAATGGTGCACGTCCAGGTTCTTGAGGGTGCTGCTCCAGGCATCCGCACTGCTTCCGTCCTTGCTAGGCTTGTACATCCAGCGCAGCGGCTCGCCGGTCTTGCTGATCTCCTTGCCCGTCATCCAATCGTTGCCGGTCGCGGGCACCACATTGCCGGTGCCGCCGCCGCGCGCGTAGGCTTCCACCATGTCGCCGCCGATATCGGAGTTCGACTCGTTCAAGCCGCCCGACTCGCCCGCGTAGATCAGGTCCGCCGTGGAGGCGGTGACGCCGTGCGACATTTCATGGCCGATCACGTCGATCGATCCGAGGCTGAGGAAGAAGGAGCCGTCGCCGATGTACATGCACTTGCATCTGTCGTCGTAGAAAGCGTTGTCGTAGTTCCTGTCGACGTGGACGGCGATGTGGGTGGCGGTGTTGTTCCCGTCGAGCGACTGCCATCCCAGCACGTTCTTGTTGGTGTCGTAGGTGTTCATCAGACCCCATAACGCGTTGACGGCGGCGGTCTGGCCGTTGGCGTCGGTGGTGCTGCCGCCGTTGTATTGCAGGCCGTCGCCCCAGTTGTTGGTGCTGTTGGTGTAGACGCTGCCGGGATTGGGGTTGTTGGACGAGCTATGATCGGCGTTGGTGATGGCCATGCCGCCGAATTTGCCGCCGGTGCCGCGCAGCGGGTCCAGCATCTGGAACATGCCGCCCGATTGCGATGTACTGATCGGCACCACGCCGTTGTACTGGCTCTTGCCCTGGCCGATGACGGTTTGCAGCGCCTGCCACTGGGCGAGGATCGCGCCGGTCCTGGCATTGACCATGGTGTCGTAGTAGAACGGCTTGCCATCCTGCGCCATGCGGGTCCGCACATAGTAGGCCAGCTCGTGGCGCTCGACCACATCCTGGACATCGAGCGCATTGAGTTCGGCTTCGGGTTTATTGGCCGCCGAGGCCACGCGCACCGTTTTCATGATCGGATAGAGCAGCAGTTCGGCGCTTGGCGTCCAGCGGTGAACGCCGCGCGGCGAGACCGACCTCACGGCGACCTCGATCGCCTGTTCGGGCGTCAGCGCCGGCGTCATGTCCACCGGCGTGGCGGCCGTGCTGGGCACCAGGCCGGGGCGCCGGTCCGACACCGAGGAGCTGACGATGTCGCCGGCGCTGTTGGTCACCACCACCGACTCGGAGCCGAACACCCGCAGGCCTTTGAAGGTATGCTGCGCGCGCGTGATCTTCTGGCCGGCGACGCCTGGATGCTGGGCGCTGATGCGAAAGCTGTAGTCGGCCGGGACGCCGCGCGACCGTTCGAGTGCCGTCAACTTCGATACCAGGCCCGCGCTCTCCTGCGGGGATATCGGCGCGATCGGCGCCGCCATCAGTTGGATGCCCGGTTGCGCACCGGCGGTTGCGGCCATGGCGGCGGTGGCGATGCATGCGGCAATGCGTGTGGCAACGCGTTTGGCAAATAAGGGTGTGTGCAGGTTCATCTCATCCTCCGAATCCGTTCCGGCGTGCATCGATTGATGGCGCCGAGTCCGCAAAAGCGGATGACCCACGCTAGACCGTCCGCGCGGGCGGCGTTATGTCACAGATCAAAATATTGTTAGTCATGCACTACTTCTTGTCGACGCCCTGGGAGGCGGTGAAAAGATCATGGGGATAGGTGAAGACCCAATCGGCGTAGCGCGACTTCCTGGCCAGCCCCGCGTCGTCGTCGTCGTCGAAGTTGTCCTGCTTGATTGGCCGCTGCGTCGATGTGGAGCGGATGCCGACGATACGGCCCTGCTGCAGCACCAGATGCCATTCGGCCTTGCCGGTGACCGGATCGGTGTACAGCCGGCGCAGGTGGCGCCTCGGATTGGCGAAGCGCGGGTCCTTCAGCAAATCCTCCATCGTCAGCGGATACTGGTTCTGGCCCGCCGCGCCGGCGTTGTAATAGCGCTCCAGCGCGTGACGGAACTCGTGGCCGATGAAGAGCAGCTCGCGCTCCTTGTCGCGCCGCGCGGCGGTCGCGTACAGGTCCGCGCCGATGGTCAGGCCGACCCCCATGAACGCCACCAGCATTAGCGTCCATAGATAGGCGAAGCCGCGCTGCTGGAGTTTGGGGCGTTGTCTAGAGCTGTTGATACGGCGTGCCATCGCGTGTTTTTCCTTTTGCTCCGCTGCGGATGTCGGCCACGCCGGGCTTCTCGGCGTCGGCGGACGGCAGCAGCTGCCAGGTCGATGCGGATTCCGTCACCGGGTCCAGGGGGATTTTGCGGAAGTAGTGGTGGTTCACCAGATCGGCCAGCGCGGCCGGGTATTCGCCTTTGTCGGCGTAGTATTTGTCGATGCCGCTGCGCAGAACCTGCAGGTTTTCCTTCAACGCGATCTCCCGCGATTTGTCGACCGAGCTGAAATAGCGGGGCAGGGCGATCGTCAGCAGCAGCGATATGATCGCCAGCACCACCAGCAGTTCGACCAGCGTGAATCCCTTGTTTGTGTGGTTCATGACGTCACCATAGACGAAGCGGAATGCCGTTCAGCCCCGTTTTTGTGGAGCGTGAACTGATGTCGAAAACGTCTTCGCCTTCGGTCGGGTTGTCCGGTGGCGAGGCGTAGGAGCGCAGCGCCCAGCCGCCACCGGTCCCGCCGCTGGCGAATCCGTTGCCATTTCCCTCGGGCGGCGCGAATGGATCGCGCGGCAGGCGGCGCAGGAAGTACATGTTCTGTTTGCGCGGGCTGCGCAGGTCCGGCACGCCGTTGACCAGATCTTCCAGCTTCTTCGGATAGCCGGAGTCGCCGATCGCCAATTTGATGCGACCGTTGTCGGCGGCCCGCTTGTAGGCGTCGATGGCTTCGCGGATCTCGATCAGCGCGGTGCGCAGCTGACGTTCGTGCTCGCGCTGCACCGCCACCTGCGCCATCGGCGCTGCCACCATGGCCAGCGTGGCGAGGATGGCCAGTGTGATCATCAGTTCGATGAAGGTGAAGCCACGCTGGCTTGCGCGAGGCATGGTCATTGTCCCTTCTTCGGCGCATATGGGGCCTGGCCGGCGGGTTCGGGCTTGGACGCTTGCGGCGTCAAAGCGCTATCGGCGCCGGTCATACCCGAACCGCCGCTTAACGCCTGGTTGTCCGCCGCCGGTTGCGCAGGGGCGCTGTCTTGCATCACGCCCTGCGCCATGTCACCGGCCGAGGCCAGGGTGACGCCGGACTGGCCGCGCCCGCCGACATCGGATTCGGTGCCCGAGTAAAATTCCGCCGCCGGCAGTTCCGGGCGCTGTATCGAGCGCAGGATGCGCGGCGTGATCGACAGCACGATCTCGCTGCGGGTCGAGTCGTCCTTCTGGCTGCCGAACAGGCGGCTCATCATCGGCAGATCGCCGATGCCCGGAATCTTGTTGGCCGTGGTGCGGTCCTCGTCGTTGATCAGGCCAGCCAGAACCTGTGTCTCGCCATCCTTCAACCGCAGCACGGTGGCCGCGCTGCGTGTGCCGATCTGGTAGGCCTGCGTGCCGGATTTGCTGATGATCTCCTTGACCACGCTGCTCACCTCCAGATTGATCTTTATGGCCACCTCGTCGTCCAGATACACATTCGGTTCGACATCCAGCTTCAGGCCGACGTCCACATAATTGACGCTGTCGGCGCTGACGCCATTGTTGGTCGTCACCGTGATCACCGGCACGCGGTCGCCGATCAGCACCTTGGCCTTGTCCTTGTTACGCACGCGGATGCGCGGATTGGCCAGGATATTGCTGTCCGTGTCGGTCTTGTTGGCATTGAGTTTGACGGAGCCGAGTTCCAGTCCTATCTTGCCGCTGTTGATATGCCGCAGATCGCCCACATTCAATGCCCCGAACTCGCCGCTTCCCAGCAAGGTCAGGCCGGCCGAATCGGGCCAGCGGATGCCCAGCTCCTGGCCGCGCGTGCGCTTGACCTCCAGCACCTCCACCTCCAGCATGACTTCCGGATCGGCCACGTCCTGCATGGAGATGATCCGTTCGGCCATGCGTATCATGGCGGGCGTGTCGCGCATGATGATGCTGCCGATACGCTCGTCGGTGACGATGTCCCTGGCCTTGAGCAGCGTCTTGAGCGAGAACGCAACGGTCTTGACGTCGGCGTTCGCCAGCAGGAAGTTACGCACCACCAGCTGCTGGTAGTCCTTCACCTTCTGCGGATTGTTGGGATAAATGGTAATGGAACGGTCGCCGGTGATGCTTTGCTCCAGTTGATTTGCGCTGAGCAGCATGCCGATGGCCTCCTCGATGCTGGTGTCGCGCACCGAGATCGTCGCCCGCAGCGCGGGATCGACCTCGCGGTCGAAGACAAAGTTCAGGCCCGACACCTTGCAGATGAAATCGAACACCGCGCGCACCGGCGCGTCGCGGAACTCCAGGGTTACGGGTTTGCGGTAGGCGGCGGCCAGCCGGCCGTTGGCGGGCCGTAGGCGCGTTTGCGCGTCGTTCAGCCGCGCCTTGAGCCGCAGCAGGTCGCGCTGGCCCGGTCGCTGGGCCAGCACGGGACGCAGCAGTTCCTGCGCCTGCGCGAGGTCCGCTTCTCCGCCGCGCTGGTAGAGCGCTTCGGCGTCCGCCATCACCTGCTGGTGGCGCTGGTCCTGCGTCAGCGCCGACAGGCCCTGGCGCGCCACCTGGTTGGCGGGATCGATCGTCAGCGCCTGCTCGTATAGCTTGGCCGCTTCGGCGCCCTGGCCCTTGAGGCGCAGCGCGTCGGCGCGGCTGTTGATGGCGTTGACCAGTTTGAGCCTGCGGTTCAATAGAACGATCCGGTATTCGGCGTTGTGCGGGTTTTCCTGCGCCGCCTGTTCCAGCTTGGCCAGTCCCTGGCCGATCTGGCCGGCGTCCAACAGCGCGTTGCCTTCCTTGAAGGTCTGGTTGCCGGCGCAGGCGCATAACAGCAGGCTGGCGGCGATCGCGTGGAGCCGCGTGGCGATGGTCTTGTTCAATTGGTGTCCCCTACGACGAGAGATTGTTTCTGATTGAGCGGCAGATAGATGAAATTCATCGTGTCGCCGCTGACGCTGTCGAGCAGGTAGCTGTCGTTGATTTTTTCGCCGGGACGGGCGACTACGTTCTGGCCGTCGATCTGCAGGAAGTAAGCGGTCTTGCCTTCGTCGGTGAAGCGTCCCATGAACTGGAACGGCAGCGGCGGAGGACCCGATGGCGTCGCGCCCTGACGCGCCGGCGCCGTTGGTTCCGCCATCACCTTGAGCGGGGACTGCGGCGCCCAGCTCTGTTTGGCGAACACGTTACCCAGTTCATCGTCCACCACGCGGGAGTGTATTTGCAGATCGACGCCGGACGCGGGCGCCCCTTCCACGGCGTCGATTGCCGGCGGGAGCGCGTCCGGCTGCGGGGTGCCGGCGGGGACGGATATCTCGCGGGTGGTGGCCGCCGCCGGTCCGACCACGCCGCCATCCTGTTCCGGCGCGAACCACGCGGCCAGCAATGTCGCCACGGCCGCAGTGCCAAGTACGATCTTCCTCATCGCCGCTCCTCCTGCCTGCGCACCAGCAGAACAAACTGGATGCGGGCCTCGACGTCGCCCGCCTCGATCTGCTCGCGCTTGAAGGCGACCGACTCCAGCGTCAGCGTCGGCAGCGTTTGCAGCGCGGTGATGAGGAAGCTTTGCACGTTGGCGAAATCGGCTTTGACGGGCAGCGTGATCCGGTAGCGCAGGAATCCGGCGTTGCCGTCCTGCTCAGGCTTGTATTCCGCTTTGGCCAAGGGGATGTTGTTTTGTTGCGCCACCCGGACCAATTCCTTGAGCTGGTCGGGAATCGCCTCGTGCGGAGGCAAGTGATTGAAGAACGCGGCCACGCCGCTGGCGGTGGTTATCACCGGGGCGCGAGGTATCGCGGCCGTGCGCGCGGCGGTGTTCAGCTGCGCGGTCAGCGAGATCCGTTGCTGTTCCAGTTGCGTCGCATGCCATTGGACCAGCGGCGCAAGCAGGATGCAAGCGATGCCGATCACCGCGCCGGCGCCGGTAAGACGCATGCGTCGCCGCGCTTCCCAAACCAGCCGGCTCGCCAGATGTGGGCTTATCCTCAGCTTGATAACTTTGCCGGGTTTTATTGCCGCCATTGTGCCTCCAGCTGGAATTGATACGGGCGCTCGCCGCCACCTTGCGCCGTCCCGGTCATCTCGTGCTTGAGCAGATACACCGACCGGAACATGCGCTGCTGATTCAGGAAGGCGAGGTAATTGATCATGTCCTGCGCGGTTTCTGCCTCGGCGCTGATTTTCAGGGTGCCGGCCGGCCTCGATGGCGCGGCCGCTTCGCCATCCTGGGCCGGCTCGCCGTTCAGATCGAGTCCCAGCAGGGCGATGCGCATATCCTCGCGGGCCTCGATGGTCTTGAGCAGGCGCGTGACAGGCAGGTTCAGTTGACGCACCGCTTCCGCCACAGCCTTCACCTGAAGATCCATTTGCTGCTGCTGCGCCGGTGCCAGCGCGGGCCGGGTCAGGCGTCGCGGTTGGAGCGCTGCCGACTGCGCATCGAGCCGGTCTTGCAGGCGCGCGACGGTTTGTCGCTGGGCCGTCCAGTTGACGGCCGCCGGGAGCAGCATCAGCACGCCGACGGCCAGCAGCGCCAGCCGCCAGCCGGTCAGCGGCACGGCGCGTGGAACAAAGTCAAGGCGGGTCATGCGGCGGCTCCCGATGACGCCTTGGTTGGCTGAGGCTCCGCCACGGCGACGCCGAAAGGGTTTGCCGCAAGATGGAAGCGCGGCGGCAGCGTATCCGCGACCAGTTGGACGATGGCGCCAGGCGAAATGCCCGGGGCGGAACTTGTATCGACCACCGCGACGTGTTCGACGGCGGTCAATTCCGGCACGCGCAAGGTCCAGCGCTGCCAGGCTTGCGGCAGCTCTTGCCGCCATGCGCCGCCGGACGGTTGCGACTGGATCGCCACGATTCTTCCGCGATCCAGCGCAGCCATGGTGATGCGATCGGGTTCGATCAGCGCCAGGGCGGCGGCGGGGGCGCGCGACTCCTCCGCCGACAGGGAACCCAGCGCGGTGCAGAGCAGCGGCTCGATGATCCGGCAGGAGTGGCCGCAATCGACGGCCAGCTCCCTGAGCGCGTGCAGCAAGGTGGCATCGATGCCGCAGACGGTGCGCGCCTGGCCGTAAGGCGCGTCGTCGCCGACGACATGCCAGCCGCGCGCGGAGTCGCCGTAAAGGGCGGTCAGTTGCGATTGCAGGAAGTGGGCGGCGCCCGGCTCCGACAGCAGCGCGTCGCTCCACGGCGCCAGCACCATATGGCTCCAGCGACCGGAGAGGCTGATCTCCAGCGGCAGGCCCGCCCATGCCGCCGCCGATTCGACCAGCATCGGGCGCAGCGCATCGAGGCCGGCTTGCCAATGGCCTGCGGGATTGATCAGCGCGATCTGTTGCGCGCTGCCCTCGATGACACGGCGGCCCTGACGCACGACGCAAGACAGCTGTTGCGGCGCCAGCAGGATATGCAGGCTGGGCGCGCCCAGGGGACGTAACCTGGTAGCCTGGAGGGGCCGGGTCAGACGTTCAATAAGTGACACGATTGAGCTCCAGTAAAGTGGTTTCGCCCTGCCGCACCAGATCGAGGCCGGCGCTGCGCGCCAGACGGAATCCCATCGTCGCGGCCTCTTCCTTCATGCGGGAGACCGGCGCGCGGGTGCAGATCATCTCGCGCATGGCGTCGTTCAGGATCAGCACTTCGGCCACCGCCTTGCGGCCCTTGTAGCCGGTACCCCGGCAATGCCCGCAACCCGCGCCGGCTTTGAAGCGCCACTCGCCCACCTCCGCCAGTGCCAGGCCGCTGTCCTTCAAGTCTTGCGGATCGGGTTCGATATCGACCGCGCAATGCTCGCAATTGAGCCGAAGCAGCCGTTGCGCGACGATGCCGTTCAGCGCCGCCGCGAAGCTGTACGGGTCCACGCCCATGTGCAAAAAGCGGCCGACCACGTCGAACACGTTGTTGGCGTGGACCGTCGTGAAGACCAGGTGGCCCGTCAGCGACGCCTGCACCGCGATCTGCGCCGTTTCATCGTCGCGGATCTCGCCGATCATGATCTTGTCCGGATCGTGGCGCAGGATGGAGCGCAGGCCGCGCGCGAAGGTCAGGCCTTTCTTTTCGTTGACGGGGATTTGCAGCACGCGCGGCAAGCGGTACTCCACCGGGTCTTCGATGGTGACGATCTTGTCGCGGCCCGTGTTGATTTCGGTGATGGCCGCGTACAGCGTGGTGGTCTTGCCGGAGCCGGTCGGTCCGGTCACCAGCAGCATGCCGTGCGGCTTGGCGGCCAGGCGCCGGATCTGCACGATGGCATCGCTGTTCAGGCCCAGGTTCTCCAGCCGCAGCGCCTGCGCCGCCTCGGTCAGCGCGCGCCGGTCCAGCAGCCGCAGCACCGCGTCCTCGCCGAAGATGTTGGGCATGATCGAGACGCGGAAGTCGATTTCGCTGCCTTTCACACGCACCTTGAAGCGGCCATCCTGCGGGACGCGGCGTTCGGCGATGTCCAGTTCCGCCAGCACCTTGATGCGGGAGATGATCTGCTCCGCCATCTGCAAGCCCTGCACCTGGCCCGCCTGCACCAGCACTCCGTCGACACGGTATTTGATGATCAAGCTCGCCGCGTCGCACTCCAGGTGGATATCGCTGGCCTGGAATTTGAGCGCGTCGTAGATGGTGGAGTTGACCAGCTTGACGACCGGGCTGCTGTCTTCGCTGATGCGTATCAGCGAGATGTCCTCGATGCTTTGATCGAGGCCGGAAAGCTCGCCGTGGCTGCCGTCCTCCATCATGTCCTGCATGGCTTGCTGCACGTTCTCCTGCTGCGCCAGATAGGCGGTCAGGTCGTCCGGGTGCGCCAGCGCCACGGTGTAGCCGGCGCCGATCGCGTAGTCGGCCCATTGCAAGGTGTCGTCCGCGAAGGGATTGCCGATCACCAGAACCGGCGCACCGCCGTCGACGCGTAGCGCCACGCATTCGCGCTGGGCGCAGTCGGTGAAGGACAGCAGGTCGAAGGCCGGCAGCGCCGCCTGCAGCCGCGCCATCGGCCAGGCCGGATAGCAGAACAGCTGCGCGAGCTGGCGCGTGAATTCCTCCGGCGTCAGGCCGGACATCTCCTCCATCACCGTCATCGGCGGACGGCCCTGCGCCAGCGCGGCGGCGCGCGCGCTGTGCAGCATCTCGGGGCCGAGGACGGCCGGCTCGCGTGCATTCATGACAAACTCCCCGCCAACTCGAAGATCGGCATGTACATCAACACCACCACGCCACCGATCACCACACCGATCAGCGTCATCAAAACAGGTTCCAGCAGGCGCGAAGCCCAGTCGACCCAGCGCGCGAACTCCTCGTCGTGGAACTTGGCCGAGCGTTCCAGCATGTCGCCCAGGCGGCCGGTGTTCTCGCCGACCTTGAGCAGCGATTGCGCCACCGGGGTGGCCAGCGCGTTCTGTTCCAGCGCGGTGGAAAAGGGCAGTCCTTGTTCGACCGCGCGACGGGTTTGCACCAGTTGCTGTTGCTGCGCCGGCAGCAGCATGGCGTTGGTCATCGCCAGCGCCCTGGCCAGCGGGATGCCCGCGTGCAGCAGCAGGCTAAGGGCGCGGTAGAAGCGCGACAACCGGAATTCCGCCGCCTTGGCCGACAACACCGGCAGCCGCAGCACCGCCAGCACCAGCCGCTGGCGCAGCCCGGCGTTGGTCAGCCCGAGCACCGCCGCCACGCAAACGGTGGCCAGCGCGCCGGAGCACAGCCAGGGATGGGCTGCCAGCGCCTGGCCGAAGCCGAGCAGCATCTGCGACGCCCACGGGATATCGCGGCCGGAGCCTTCATACACCACGCTGAATTTTGGCACCACGTACCCGAGCAGGAATAGCGTGACCAGGCTGCCGACCACCAGCAGCATGGCGGGGTAGATCGCCGCCGAGACGAGCTTTTTGCGGATGGCGTCGAACTGCAGCTGGTAGCCGACGAAGCGCGCCAGCGCCTCGGGCAGGTTGCCGGAGCGTTCGGCCGCGCGCACGGTGGCGACGTACAGTTCGGGGAATACGGCGGGGAAGTCCGCCAGCGTGTCGGAAAAGCTTTTGCCTTGCTGGAGCGAGCGCTGGATCAGCGTCAGCGTCGCGCGCGCGCCGGCGCGGGTTTCCTTGTTGAGCAGCGTGGCGGTGGCCTCGCTCAGATTGAGTCCCGCTTCGAGCAGCGCCAGTAGCTCCTGGCTGAATTGCAGCAGCGGGAAGGGCTGCTTGCCGATGCCGGAGCGTACACGCTCCCCCGCACCGGTGTTGCCGGTACTGATGGTGCTATCAATGGCGAGCACGCGCCAGCCGCTGCGCGCCGCCTGCCGGACCGCCTCCGCCTCGCTGGCGGCGTCGATCGCTATGGTTTGCCGGCCCCCAGGCCCGCCCTGCACTTGTAATCGAAACTGCATCGCATACTTTGCATACCGAGTGGCTTCAAAAACAGGGCGGCGACGATGCTGCCGTCGCCGCCCCCATCTACGCTTATTGCGTGACCAGGCTGACCTTATCGACCACGAACGAGGTTTGCAGCGACGTGTCCTCGGTGGCCGCGAACGACAGGGTCACGGTCTGGCCCTTGTAGGAGGCCAGGCTGAAGGTACGGGTCTGGTAGCCGCTGGCCGCATTCGCGTTCGAGTACGTGGCCAGGGTTCCCAGCACGGTGCCGGCGCTGTTCTTCACGGTCACGACCAGTTTGTCGTAGGCGGTGGTGCCGCTTTCGGCGGTGTCGATGTGCAGCGCGAAGGTCAGCGTGGCGCTGGTGGCGGCCGATGGAATCGCCACGCTCTGCGTCAGCGTCTCGGTCGCGGTCCTGCCGTTGCCGCCCAACCAGGCGTAGCGCGCGCCTTCGAAGGCCGTCTGGCCGGTGAAGGTGCCGATCGCACCGGTGGTGCCGGCCCAACCGGTGGTGCCGGACTCGAAGCCGCCGTTGACGATCTTCTCGGCGCCGCCGCTGGTGCTGCCGACGGTCAAGGTGGCGTTGCCCGATGTCGCGGTCTTGACCGGCGACGACGAATCGCTGACGACGGCGTTGAACACCGCGCCGTTGTCGGCCGTTTGCGCCGTCAGCGAGTAGGTGGCCGAGGTGGCGCCGCTGATCTGGGTGCCGTTGCGGTACCACTTGTAGGTGTACGGCGACGTGCCGCCGCTGGCGCCGACGCTGAACGACGCGGTCGCGCCCGCGGCCACGGTCACGCTGGCCGGCTGGGTCGAGATCGAGACGCCGGAGCCGCCGGCGGTTTCGTCGACGTCGGCGCCGACGTTGATGGCGGCGTAGGCGCGCTGCACGGCGATGGCTTCCTTCGAGCCCGTGCCATACAGTTCCTGCGCCGCCAGCAGCACCTTGGCGCGGGCGTCGGCGTAGTTGGTCGACGACGTGAACTTGGTGGTCAGCGCCTTGAACCAGATGCGATAGGCCTTGTCGTTGCCGATGCCGGTCATCGCGGCGGGGCTCTTGACCAGGTATTGGCTGTAGTAGTCGCTGGTGGTGGTGGCGTTCGACCCCTGCGACAGGAAATAGAACATTCGGTTGTTGGGACCGCTCGACAGGTGGACGTCGATGTTCTTGATCGTGCTGCTCCAGGCGTTCGGGCTGCGGCCATCCTTGCTTGGCTTGTACAGCCAGCGCAATGGCTGTCCGTTCCGCGCGATCTCCTTGCCCGTCATCCAATCGTTGCCGGTGGCCGGGATCGCGGTGCCGGTGCCGCCGGCGCGCGCGTACGCTTCGACCATCTCGCCGCCGATGTCGGAGTGCGATTCGTTCAAGCCGCCCGATTCGCCCGCGTAGGTCAGGTTGGAGGTGGCGTCGGTGATCCCGTGCGACATTTCGTGGCCGATCACGTCGATCGAACCGAGGTTGTAGAAGCTGCTGCCGCCGTCGCCGATGTACATGCATTTGCAGCTTGGGTCGAAGAAGGCGTTGTCGTAGGCGGTATCGACGTGGGCGGCGATGTAGGTCGCCGTGTTGTTACCGTCGAGCGATTGCCAGCCCAATACGTTCTTGTTGGTGTCGTAGGTGTTCATCAAGCCCCACAGCGCGTTGACCGCCGCCGTCTGGCCGTTGGCGTTGGTGGTGCTGCCGCCGTTGATGTACTGCTGGCCGTCGCCCCAGGTGTTGCTGCTGTTGGTGTAGATGGTGCCGGGGGTCGGATTGTCGGCCGATGCGTGGTTGGCGTTGGTGATGGCCATGCCGCCGAATTTGCCGCCGGTGCCACGCGTCGAGTCGAGCATCTGGAAGGTGCTGCCGGACTGCGAGGTGTTGATAGGGACCGCGCCGTTGTACTGGCTGTTACCGGTGCCGACCACGGTTTGCAGCGCCTTCCATTGCGCGACCACGGCGCCGGTCTTGGCGTCGATGATGGTGTCGTAGTAGACCGGCTTGCGGTCTTGCGCCATGCGGGTTTGTACATAGTAGGCCAGCACGTAGCGGTCGACCACTTCCTCCAGATCGAGCGCGTTGAGCGCGGCCTCGGACTTGTTGACGGCGGACGGTACGCGCACCGATTTCATCACCGGGTAGATCAGCAGCTCGGCGCTCGGCGTCCAGCGGTGCACGCCGCGCGGCGCCACCGCCTTGACGACCTTGTCGATGGCGTCGCCGGAGCTCAGTGCCGGCGTCAGGTCCGTCACCGGCGCGGCGAGCTGGCGGCCCGCCTCCGAACTGGTGCTGTTGGCGTTGGCGGCCAATCCGGCGCGCCGGTCCGCCACCGATTCGCTGACGATGTCGCCGGCGCCGTTGGTCACCACCACCGATTCGGAGCCGAACACGCGCAGGCCCTTGTAGGTGTGCTGTGCGCGGACGATCTTCTCGCCGACGACGCCGGGATGCTGGCTGGCGATGCGGAAGCTGTTGTCGCTGCCGATGCCGCGCCGCGCGTCGAGCGCGGTCAGTTTGGCCACCAGTCCCGCCGTCTCTTGTGGAGAGGCGAGGTTGACTGGGGCCGCCATCAGCGGGCCGGCCGCGCAGGCGGCGTTCGAAGCGAGTATCGACAATGCGGCGACGACGGATGCGGTAAGTAGGGTCTTACGTTGGTTCATCTCTTCTCCAGGGTGGGTAGGTGCGCGAAGGTTTGCCTGGCCATGGTGGCGGCCAACTCGGCGTCTCCGATACCGCGCTGACGGATGGCTGCGCGGCGATTTTTTTGCGTCAAAACGGCGAGTAGAAACGACACTATTCTTTTCAAGATCACGAAGTCAAAAATCTTTGAAAATTGGTCGCCGACCAAAAAAATGTCTCAAATGAGACATTTGGGGCGGCGGGCCTATGGCTTTGGAGATGGGACGCCCTAGCACGTAAGGCGGGTTAACACGCGCACGATTGCCGCGTTTTGTCGTAAATCAATCATGAAGTTGATCGATGCCGCAAGTTTCGGTTGCTATGCAACACTATGCTCATCTTTTCAGCAAGGCTGTTGCAAATTTTTAATCTTGCGAATTAAACTAGGTCATGCCGGCCGCAGCTCATTGCCACGAGCCGGTGCATAAAAAGCGCAGGGGCACGACCCCGCAAGCGCGACCCGGGAACTTCAGGAAAAAGAGAAAATGACCACACACCCTCGACACGTTCGCATCGCCACGCGCTCCCTGCGCGCCAACCGTACCGCGCTGCCGCCACCCACCTAGCGCCGCCGCGTAGTTCGTCACGTTAGCTGCATACCGGCCGCCGGCCAGTCCCTATCCGGGACGCCGGCGCGGGTATCGCATCGTCCGCGGCCGCCGATCACGGTGGGCCGCGGGACGCAGCGCCAGCTAGTTGTTCAGGTTTTGTCCGCCGGCGCGCGGGCAGGGGGATCTTTTATGCTATCGATTGCCACCAAGGTGGAACGCATTGTTATGGAGTCGTCCTTTCTGACGGAAGGACTGAGACGGGGATTGATCAATTTGTCGGAGCTGGCGCGCCAGCTGCAGCCGCAGATCGAGAGCGACCTGTGGAAGCCGGTGGGGCAGGCCGCCGTGGTGATGGCGCTGCGGCGCGTGGCCGAGCGGCTGCCGGAGCAGCCAAGCCGCGGGATCTCGCTGGTGCACAAAACCGGCGAGCTGACCACCCGCACGGAGCTGACCGAATACACATTCCGCCACTCCGACCGCATCCACGAATGCCACCGCGAGCTGCTGGCCAAGGCCGAGCCGCTGCGCGGCGCCTTCGTGACGGTGACGCGCGGCGTCAACGAGGTGATGGTGATCTGCAGCCGGATCTTGATGCCGGTGGTGGAGGAGGTGTTCGCCGGCGAGCGGCTGCTCGCGCGGCAGGACGATCTGAACGCCGTGACCTTGCACCTGAATCCCGACACCAGCCGCGAGCCGGGCATTTATCACGCCATCCTCAAGCAACTGGCGTGGGACAAGATCAATCTGGTCAACATGATCTGCACCTACACCGAGCTGACCATCCTGCTCAAGCAGGAGCAAACCGGCGCGGCGTTCTCGGTGCTGTCACGGCTGGTGATGCACTAGCTTATTTGGCCAACTGTTCCCGCACGCGGGCGATGGCCTTGCGCACCTGGTTGGGCGCGGTGCCGCCGACGTGGTCGCGCGCGGCCACCGAGCCCTCGAGCGTCAGCACGGCGAACACGTCGTCCTCGATCAGCGCCGAGTAGGCGCGCAGCTGCTCCAGCGTCATCTCGGACAGGTCGATCTTTAAATCGTCGCAGGCGCGCACCGCGTGGGCCACGGCTTCGTGGGCGTCGCGGAACGGCAGGCCCTTCTTGACCAGGTAATCGGCCAGGTCGGTCGCGGTGGCATAGCCTTGCAGCGCGGCGGCGCGCATCGCCTCCGGCTTGACGCTGATGCCGCCGGCCATGTCGGCGAAGATGCGCAAGGTGTCGACCACGGTGTCGACGGTGTCGAACAGCGGTTCCTTGTCTTCCTGATTGTCCTTGTTGTAGGCCAGCGGCTGGCCTTTCATCAGCGTCAAAAGTCCCATCAGGTGTCCGTAGACGCGGCCCGTCTTACCGCGCGCCAGTTCCGGCACGTCGGGATTTTTCTTTTGCGGCATGATCGACGAGCCGGTGCAGAAGCGGTCGGCGATGTCGATGAAGCCCACGCGGGGGCTCATCCAGATCACCAGCTCCTCGGACATGCGCGACACGTGCGTCATGATCAGCGAGGCGGCGGCGGTGAATTCGATCGCGAAGTCGCGGTCGGAGACGGCGTCGAGCGAGTTGTGGCAGACATCGTCGAAGCCCAGCGTCGTGGCCACGCGCACGCGGTCGATCGGGAAGGTGGTGCCGGCCAGCGCGGCCGCGCCCAGCGGCAGGCGGTTGACGCGCTTGCGGCAATCGAGCATGCGCTCGGCGTCGCGGCCGAACATCTCGACGTAGGCCAGCATGTGGTGGCCGAAGGTGATCGGCTGCGCCACCTGCATGTGGGTGAAGCCGGGCATGATGGTGTCGGCGTTCTTCTCGGCCAGGTCGGTCAAGGCGCCGCGCAGGGCGCCGAGCAGTTCGACCACGTCGTCGATGGCGGCGCGCACGTACAGGCGGATGTCGGTGGCCACCTGGTCGTTGCGGGAGCGGCCGGTGTGCAGGCGCTTGCCGGCATCGCCAACCAGTTCGGTCAGGCGTTTTTCGATATTCAGGTGGACGTCTTCCAGGTCGAGCAGCCATTCGAACTGGCCGGCTTCGATCTCGGACGAGATTTGCGCCATGCCGCGCTCGATCTCGGCGCGGTCGGCGGCGCTGATGATGCCCTGCGCGGCCAGCATTTCGGCGTGCGCCAGCGAGCCCTGGATGTCGGCCTTGGCCAGGCGTTTGTCGAAGAAGACGGAGGCGGTGTAGCGTTTGACGAGGTCGGAAACAGGTTCGTTGAAGCGGGCCGACCAGGCTTCGCTCTTTTTGGAAAGTTGTGCGGTCATAGTGGTGGGAATGGCTTTCGCGGTATTGGTGTCGATTGTCAGGACGGATTATAAACCGTCAACTGCTCAAAAATATGCCAAAATTGCCATTTTGCCCACGAAAATCAGGGTCAGGTCCGACATTCGGACAAATCGGAAAAACGGGGAACCTTTTTTATCCCGTAAAAGTTCCACAATGTCCGAATGTCGGACCTGACCCTCCGGGGTTTTATTGCCAGTTCATCAGCACCGGCGGCACCAGCAGCGCCATCGCCATCACCGCGTAGATCAGTTGCAGCGGGATCATCCATTTGGCCCAGGTGATCCACGGCACCCGCGCCAGCGCCAGCACCCCCACCGTGATGCCGGAGGTCGGGATCATCGGCGTGGTCAGCTCGCCGAACTGGAACGCCAGGATCGCGGTCTGGCGCGTCACGCCCACCAGGTCCGCCAGCGGCGCCATGATCGGCATCGTCAGCGCGGCCTGGCCGGTGCCCGAGTGGATGAAGAAGTTGATCACCGTCTGGATGCCGAACATTTTCCACGCCGTGAAAATGGGACTGGACGATTGCACCAGCGGCGTCAAGCCGTGCAGCATGGTGTCGATGATTTGCGCGTCGCGCGCCAGGATCATCGTGCCGCGCGCCAGCGCGATCACCAGCGCCGTGCCGACCAGGTCGCGCGCGCCCTGGATGAAGCCTTCGACGATCTGCCCCGAGTCGAGCCGCCCCACCAGGCCGATGACCACGCCCATGGTCAGGAACAGCGCGGCGATTTCGTCGATGTACCAGCCGTAGTGCACCACGCCGGCCACCATGATGGCCAGCGAGCCGGCGAAGATCCACAGCACGCGCTTGTGGCGCGCCGTCATGCCGTGCAGCTCGCCCAGCCCCTCGGGCTGCTCCTTGCGCTTTTCCAGGTCGAGCGCGTACGTCGGGCTCAGTTGCGGATTCTTTTTCACGCGCGCCGCGTACCACATCAGGAAGCCGGCCGTGATGGCGGTGGCGATGGTCCAGGCGATCAGCCGGTAGCCCCAGCCCGAGAACACCGGCACGCCGGCGATGCCCTGCGCGATGCCGACGTTGAACGGGTTGAGGAAGGCGGCGCCGAAGCCCACCTGCGAACCGAGGAAGGGGATCGAGACGCCGGTGATGGTGTCATAGCCCAGCGCCAGCGCCAGCGGCACGAAAATCAATATGAACGGTATGGCCTCCTCGTTCATGCCGAAGGTGGCGCCGCCCAGCGAGAACAAGGTGACGAACACCGGGATCAGCGCCTTCTGGATGAAGGCCGAATCCTTGTGCGCGCGCGCCAGCGCCTTGATCATCGCGTCGACCGCCTCGGTCTTTTGCAGCACCGCGAAGGCGCCGCCGACGATCAGCACGAAGCCGATGATCTGCGCCGCCTCGACGAAGCCCTTGATCGGCGCCTTGAGCAGCGCCACCACGCCCTGCGGCGCGCTCGGCACGTAGTGGAAGCTGTCCGGCACGATCAACTGCTTGCCGTCGACCAGGTGGGTGTCGTATTTGCCGCCCGGGACCAGCCAGGTGGCGGCGGCGATCATCGCCAGGATGATGAACAGCAGGACGAAGGTGTGCGGCAGCTTGAATTTTTTGGTGGTCATGGGAGCGTCGTTGTCGTCGTCGTTGTCTTTTATTGGCTCAGCAAATCGCCGGCGCGGTAGGCCCGGGCGCCGGCCACTTTGCCGACGTTCATCCCGCGCAGCACGTGGCGGTGGGCGCTGCGGGCGAAGAACACGCCGGCCACGCCGGCGCGCACCACCGTCGTCTCGCCGCTGACCGGGTCGATCAGGTCGGCGATGGCGTCGCCGGGCGCGACGCGCTCGCCCAGCTCGCGCGTGTAGACCAGCACCCCGGCGTGCGGCGCGTACAGCGGCTCGACGCCCTCCAACGGCGTGGCCTCGCACAGCGGCACCGGCAGCGGCGCGGCGGCGATGGCGGCCGCGCCCGTGCCGCTGCCGTCGTCGCGCAGCACGCCGCTCAACACCAGGAAGCGCAGCAGGCCGGCGGCGTCCTTCTCGGCCAGGTCGTAGCCCACCTCCATCTCGCCGCGCAGCTCGACGGTGGTCGACAGGCAGGCCGGCGGAATCGGATATTTGCCCTCGAAGTGGCGCTCCAGGTCCCACCACAGGCGGCTGCACGCCTCGTCGAACGGTTCGCCGCCGGCCTGGTAGGCCAGCAGCAGCGCGTGCGCGCCCATGATGGCCGACAGCGGCGCGATGGCGGCGGCCAGCGGCGTGCCGGCGTAGATGTGCATCACCGCCTCGTTATCGCAGTGCAGGTCGAGCACGATGTCGGCGTCGACCGCCATCGTCATCAGCGCCTTTTTCAGGGTGTCGGCGTCGGTCGACGGGCGCCAGTCGGCGATGGAGGCGCGCGCGTGTTCGCGGATCAGGCGCACGTTGGCGTCGGCGTCCTGGCCGAGCAGGCCCTCGAGCGATGTTTTCAGGTCCTCGAACACGTGCTTGTAATTGCGGTTGAAATTGACGCCGGTGGTCAGGTCGAAGCGGCCGAAGGCGGCGCCGTGGATCGCCTGCGCCAGCCCGATCGGGTTGGCCGCCGGCACCAGGATGATTTCACCGGCGATCTGGCCGGCCGCCTCCAGCGCCACCAGCCGCTTGCGCAGGAACTGGGCCACCAGCATGCCGGGCACCTCGTCGGCGTGCAGCGAGGCCTGGATGTAGACCTTTTTGCCGGCGCCCGGGGTGCCGAAGTGCAGGCTGGTCAGTTCGAACGCGGTGCTGCTGTGGGGGCCGGAGAGGGGGTGTTTTTGTACGTGCATGATGGTCTGGCAGGGAGGTTGACGGTGGCGGCGACGCGCTGAACGCGGGCTTTAGTGCTTGAGTATGTAGCACTATTTTCACAAAGTAAATCGTTCGGGCCGAATCGGACGGCGCTTTCTTGAGTTTTCGGCGCGAACTGCGTACAGTTAGTTGATTGGAATTATTTACATATAACATAACAACCCGCAGAGAGAGAATTATGGCTGAATTGCACGGCATGCGAATTTCCACGATGGCGCGCTCGGTGCGCCGCGCGATCGGTCTGGGCGCGGTGATCGGCGTGCTTGGCCACCCCGGCCTGGCCCTGGCGCAGCAGGTGCAGGACGGGCCCGCGCCGGACGCCGCCGCCGCCAAGCCGATGCCCCGGGTCGAGATCACCGGTTCGGCGATCAAGCGCATCGAGTCGGAAACGGCGTTGCCGGTGCAGGTCATCACCCGCGAGGAGATCGACAAGGTGGGCGTGACCACCGCCTCCGAAATCCTGGCCCGCCTGTCGGCCAACGTCGGCGGCCTGACCGACGGCGCCAGCATCAACGTCGGCGGCGACCAGCGCGGCTTCAACAGCGCCAACCTGCGCGGCATCGGCACCTCGTCGACCTTGGTGCTGCTCAATGGCCGGCGCATGGCCAACTTCGCCTCCCCCGGCGACGACACCGGCGTCGACCTCAATAACATCCCGGCCGCCGCCATCCAGCGCGTCGAGGTGCTGCTCGACGGCGCCTCCGCGCTGTACGGCACCGACGCCATCGGCGGCGTGATCAACTTCATCACCCGCAAGGATTACCAGGGCGTGGAACTGAACGCCTACGGCCTCAAGACCGACGAGGGCGGCGCCGGCAAGCGCAAGGCCAGCATCACGGCCGGTTTCGGCGACCTGGCCAAGGACGGCTTCAACGTGTTCGCCGTGGCCGACGTGCAAAAGTCCAATGCGCTGAGCACCTCGCAACGCAAATTCATCGGCGACCTGCGCGTGCCCGAGCGCCTGCCGCACCTGCTGTCGGGCTACACCTCGCCGGCCAACATCCGCCTCTCCAGCGCCCAGCGCGACGAACTGCAGGAGCAGAACTTCCTCGTCAACGGCAAGCCGATCACCAACCGCACCATCAACCCGTCGGTGCCCACCTGCGCGGCGCCGGCCAACCTGTATCTGCCGGCCGGCATCGGCGGCGTCGACGCCTGCACCTACGATTACATGCGCGACACCGAGTTGTTCCCCGAGTCGGACAAGACCAACCTGCTCACGCGCGGCGTGCTGCAGCTCACCCCGAACAGCCAGCTGTACGCCGAGGTGGCGCTGAGCCGCTCGAAAACCCGGTACATCGGCTCGGGCGCGCGCGCCGACGACGCCGAGATCGACTACAAGAAGATCCCCGCCTTCGCCGGCTTCACGCTCTCGCCCGAGGAGGACGCCGATCCGGACGCGCCGGTCACCGTCGGCCTGCGCATGCGCCTGAACGAGGCCGGCCGCCGCGCCACCGAGTTGACCAGCGACAGCCAGCGCTTCGTGGTCGGCCTGACCGGCACCGCCAACGGCTGGGACTATGACGTCGGCGTCAACCACAGCGTCAACAAGATCAAGGACCGCGACACCCACGGCTACCTGTTGAAGGACAAGATGCTGCAGGGGATAGCCGACGGCCTGATCAACCCGTTCGGGCCCTCGAGCCAGGCCGGCATCGACCTGCTCAACAGCATCCAGGTCGACGACGTCGCGCGGCGCGCGCGCGGCACCATGGATTCGGTCGACTTCAAGCTCTCGCACGCGATCGGCGCGCTGGCCGGCGGCGACGCCGCGCTGGCCGTCGGCGGCGAGTACCGCCGCGAACGCACCAGTTACACGCCGTCCGAGCTGCTGTTGAGCGACAACATCAACAACGACGCGGCGCCGGAGGAGGAGCGCGCCTACAGCAACAGCCGCAAGGTCAAGGCGGTGTACGGCGAGCTGCTGCTGCCGTTCACCAAGCAGTGGGAGGCGCAGCTGTCGGCGCGCTACGACCACTACCAGGTGGTCGGCGGCGCGGCCAGTCCGAAGGTGGGCGTGAGCTACACCCCGACCAAGACCATGCTGTTCCGCGCCTCGGCCGGACGCGGCTTCCGCGCGCCGTCGATGACCGACCTGTATCGCGCCAACATCTACAGCGTCACCGCCACCCTGCCCGATCCCGTGGCCTGCGCCGTGGAGGACGCCACCTTGGCCGATTGCGCCGACAACTGGAGCACGCGCCGCTATTCGAACGCCAACCTCAAGCCCGAGCGCAGCCGCCAGTTCTCGACCGGCATGGTGATCCAGCCGAGCAAGAACGCCTCGATGACGGTCGACTACTGGAACATCGAGCGCACCGACTTGATCAGCGAGATCGGCGACGACATCATCCTCGGCAACCTGGCCAAGTACGGCAACCTGGTGCACCGCGACGAGGACGGCGCGATCGACTACATCGAGCTGCGCAAGGAAAACCGCGGCGCGCAGAAGGCCTCGGGCATCGACGTGATCCTCGACTACAACGGCGTGCGCACCTGGGCCGGCAATTTCGGCGGGCGCCTGTCGGGCACCTACGTGCTCACGTCGAAGATCCAGAACGACGTCGGCGACCCCTATGTCAGCAACCTGGGACGCTTCGTCACCGACGGCGTGGTGCAGCGCTGGCGCCATACCGTCAACCTCGACTGGGACATGGGGCCGTATTCGGCCACCTTGTCGAACACCTTCTCGAGCGGCTACCACGACCAGAACTCGGCCATCAACACCGACGACGGCACCGTGGTCGCGCCCAACCGCGTGAGCTCCTACTCGCTGTGGGACCTGTCGGGCGCCTGGCAGGTGAACAAGTCCTTCAAGCTGCGCGCGGGCGTCCAGAACCTGTTCGACAAGTCGCCGCCGTTCTCCAACCAGGCGTATTTCTTCCTGTCCGGCTACGATCCGACCTACACCGATCCGCGCGGCCGGCGCTTCTTCGCCAGCGCCAGCTACGCCTTCAAATGAAAGCCCCCCACAATGTAATACATGCTTAAGTAATTGATTGGTATCATCTGTATTACCACGGCGCCGCGCGCAAGCCCCGGCGCCGGTTTCATCATTGGAAGGGCAACATGAAATTTACAGGTTCTACGTTCCAGCGCCTTTGCTTGCTTTGGCTGCTGGTGTTCGCCGGCGTCAGTGCGCATGCGGCCCAGGGAGCGGCCGCCACGTCGTCGGCCAAGGCGCAGTCGGGGACCAAGGCCAGCAAGCCGGCCAAGGCGGTGCCCCCGCCCAAGCCGGTGCTGGCGCCGCCGGCGGGCAACCTGGTCATCATCGGCGGCGGCCTGCGCGCCGACAACGCGGAAGTCTGGCAGCGCATCGTGCAGCTGGCCGGCGGCCGTGGCGCGCGCATCGGCGTGTTCGGCTCGGCCTCGATCAATCCGGAAAAATCGGCGCAGAACACGGTCAACAAACTCAATCAATATGGCGCCCAAGCGTTCTTCATCCCGCTCGGCGTGACCCTGCCCAACAGCGATTACCGCAAGGCCGCCGAGGACCCGGAGGTGGTGGCGCTGATCCACTCGGCCACCGGCATCTACTTCACCGGCGGCGACCAGGCCCGCATCACCAAGGCGCTGGTGCGCCCGGACGGCTCGCGCACCCTGGCGCTGGAGGCGGTGTGGGACGTGTACCGCGACGGCGGCGTGGTGGCCGGTTCCAGCGCCGGCGCCGCGATCATGAGCACGACCATGTTCTACGACGCCAAGGCGACCCTGGACATGCTCAAACATGGCGTCACCGACGGCAACGAGATCGCCCCGGGCCTGGGCTTCATCGGCGACGACGTCTTCGTCGACCAGCATCTGCTGGTGCGCGGCCGCTTCGCCCGCATGATCCCGGTGATGTTGAAAAAAGGTTATCAGATCGGCCTGGGCATCGACGAGAACAGCGCGATGGTGGTCAACGCCCGCCGCGACGTGGAAATCATCGGCTACAGCGGCGCGCTGCTGCTCGATCTGTCGGCGGCGATCACCGACCGCGGCATCAAGGGTTTCAATATTAGCAACGCCACCATCAGTTATCTGGACCGGGGCGACAAATTCAACCTGGTGTCGCGCGAATTCACGCCGTCGGCCGACAAGGCGGACAACAAGCTCGATCCGAACCAGCCGGACATGCGCGGCACCGTCTACACCAACGACATCCTGGGGAACAACGCGGTGCTGGACCTGATGGTGAACCTGATCGACAACGCCCAGCAGGAAGCCATCGGCATCGCCTTCGGCAATCCGCGCGACTCGTCGCCGGACCTGGGCTTCGAGTTCCGGTTCAGTAAAACGATCAACAGCGTCGGCTACAGCTCCACCGAGGTGGAGGCCTATTCGGTGCTCAAACTGAGGATGGACATCCGGCCTATCCAACTCCAGCAGCCGCTTTACCGATACCGGTAGCGGGTAAATCGGGTTATATTTAAAGGGGCGGCGAAAGGGACGGCGAAAGGGACGGCGCCCGAAGCGCCGTCCCTTTTTATTTTGGGAGGCGGCCATCATGCGCACACCGGGCACCATGTTGAAACACCTGATCGGGGCGGTCCTGATGCTGGCCGTTCCGCTCGATGGCGCCGCCGGCCTGGCCGCGCCGGTGCCGGCCGGTGCCAAGGGTTCGCTGGTGATCATCGGCGGTGGTCTGAAAGGCGACAACGCCGACGTCTGGCAGCGCATCGTCGCGCTGGCCGGCGGGCCGGGTGCGCGCATCGCCGTGCTGCCTTCGGCGGCGGCCGATCCGCAACGCACGGGCGACAGGATCGTCGAGCGTCTCAATGGCTACGGCGCGGCCGCCTTCGTGGTGCCGCTGGCGGTGCGCCTGGACGGCAGCGATTTCCGCCAGGTGGCCGAGGATGGCGAGCTGGCGGCGGCCGTGCGCGGCGCCGGTGGCGTGTTCTTCTCCGGCGGCGATCAGTCCCGCATCACGCAGGCGCTGGTGCGCGAGGACGGCAGCCGCAGCGCGGTGCTCGAGGCGGTGTGGGACGTCTACCGCGACGGTGGCGTGGTGGCCGGCGATAGCGCGGGCGCCGCCATCATGAGCAGCACCATGTTCCATTCGCCCAAATCGGTGTTCGGCACCTTGCGCGGCGGCGTCAACGACGGCCGCGAGATCGCGCCCGGCCTGGGCTTCATCGGCGACGACGTCTTCGTCGACCAGCACCTGCTGGTGCGCGGACGCTTCGCCCGCATGATCCCGGCGATGCTTAAAAAGGGCTACAAGTTCGGGCTGGGGATCGACGAGAACACGGCGATGGTGGTCGACAGCCGCCGCAACGTGGAAATCGTCGGACACAAGGGCGCGCTGCTGATCGACCTGTCGCGTGCCACCACCGATGCGGCCAGCGCCGGTTTCAACGTCTCCAACGCGGTGATCAGCTATCTGGACCGGGGCGACCGCTACGACCTGGCCTCGCACATCTTCACGCCGTCCGAGGCCAAGGCCGGCGGCCGGCTGCGGGCGGAGCACGCGGTGCTGCACCAGCCGGTGTTCTCCCCCGATATCCTGGGCCGCAACGCAGTGGTGGAATTGATGGAAAGCCTGATCGTCAACCGCCGCGTCGAGGCGATCGGCATCGCCACCAGCGGCCCCCAGTCGCTGCTGCCGGAACTGGGCTTCCAGTTCACCTTCAGCAAAACGCGCGACAGTGTCGGCTACGCGTCGGCGTCGGCGTCGGCTGCGGCGCAAAGCTACTCGATCCTCAACGTCCGGCTCGATATCCGTCCGCTCGACATCGGCCAGTCGCTGACGACGCGGGAAAACTAGGCGGGGAGGGCGGGGCGCGAAAAAACGGCTTTTACTAAATGCCGCTAATCTTTGCTAACCCTTGCTAGCCCGTGCTATTCCTTACTAAAATTGCCGCGCGCGACGCTAAACCATACTAAATTTCGCGGCGCCGCACCGGCGACAACCTAAAATAACGGTCACGTTTTCAACCGTTTGCCAGGAATCCCATGAGCCTCTTCGTTCACTCCCGTCGCTTAGTCCACGCGCTGCTATTGGCGCTGTCCGCAGGCGCCGTTCCCGCGTTGGCCGCGGCGCCTGCGGCGGGCGGCCAACCGGCCACCGTCCGCCTCGACTATATCCACAGCGGCAACGCGCTCAACGAGCAGTACGCGATGGAGCGCGTGGTGATCGAACCGCTGCCGTGGCCCGGCGACATGCGCCGCACCATCGACGACACCAATCGCGGCAACAACCTGGTGGAGGTGGTCGACGCCGCATCCGGCAAGGTGCTGTACTCGCGCGGTTTTTCGACCGTGTTCGCCGAATGGGCCAGCACCGAGGAAGCCGGCAAGACCAATCGCGGCTTCCAGGAATCGGTGCGTTTTCCCAAACCGGACAAGCCGGTGAAGGTACGCATCCTCAAGCGCGACGAGCGCGGCGCCTTCTCCGTGGTGTGGACGGCCAGCGTCGACACCGACGCGATGGACGTGGTGCGCAAGCAGGCGCCCGCACCGGCGAAGCCGATCGGCATCCGCGTCAACGGCCCGTCGAAGGACAAGGTCGATCTGCTGATCCTGGGCGACGGCTACACGGCCGGGGAGATGAAGAAGTTCGAGGCCACCGCGCGCCGCCTGGCCGACCATCTGTTCAACACCTCGCCGTTCAAGGAGCGCGCCAAGGACTTCAACGTCTGGGCGCTGGCTATGCCGACGCAGGAATCGGGCGTGTCGCGCCCATCGACCGGCGTGCATCACGCGTCGCCGCTGGGCACCCGCTACGACATCTTCGGCAGCGAGCGTTATGTGCTGACAACCGACAACCGCGCGTTGCGCGAACTGGCGCAGAACGCGCCGTATGAATTCATCGAAATCCTGGTCAACAACGACACCTACGGCGGTGGCGGCATCTTCGGCCAGTTCAGCACAGCGGCGGCCAACAACGATTGGGCCAACTATCTGTTCGTGCACGAATTCGGCCACCACTTCGCGGGACTCGCGGACGAGTATTACACCTCGCCGGTGGCCTACGCCACGGGCGGCGCCACGCGCCCGGAACCGTGGGAGCCGAATGCGACGGCGCTGCATGATCCGGCCAACGTGAAGTGGAAGAAGTTCGTCAAGGAGGGCACGCCTTTGCCGACGCCGTGGAAGAAGGACGACTACGAGGCGGCGTCGCGCGCGTATCAGAAAGAGCGTGTCGCGCTGCGCCAGGCCAACCGGCCGGAGTCGGAAATGAGTGCCTTGTTCCACAAGGACCTGGAGCACACCAACGAACTGTTCTCGCGCGATCCGCACCGCCACACGGTGGGCGCGTTCGAGGGCGCGAACTACGAGGCCAAGGGATATTACCGTCCCGAGATGCAGTGCATCATGTTCGACCGCAGCGATAAATTCTGTTCCGTGTGCGCGGACGGGATCAGTACCATCATCGACCTGTATTCGCGGCCGAAAAGCGAATAAACGGTTTTAGTACGGTACCGTACAGAGCTCATCCGTGCGAGTTGCTATTCTGGATACGTGATCTGGCGCTTCTAAACAAGAGCGCAACGCAGGCAAGGCCGGAGGCCTTGCTTTAATAAGATAAGAACGCATCCAAATTAAACTTGAGAGGAAATATCATGAGCAAAATCATCGCTACCCTGATCGCCGGCCTGTTCGCAACCGCTGCCTTCGCACAAACGCCTGAAGTCACCAAGGCGCAGCAAGAAGCCAACAAGGACATCGCCAAGGCGGAGCAGAAAGAAATGAAAGTTGACGCCAAAGCCGACAAGAAGGCCAACAAGGCCGTCGCCAAAGCCGACCAGACCCACGCTGAAGCCCAGGCTAAAGTGAACGTGGAAGCGGCCAAAGCGAACGAAAAAATCGCCAAGGCAGATCCAGAAGACAAAGCCAAAGCTGCGGCAAAAGGCGAAAAGAACATCGCCCAAGCCGAAGAAAAAGCCAACAAAAAAGCTGTGAAAGCCGACGCCAAAGCGATCAAGGCAACCGTTGACGCCACCGAAGACAAAGCGCTGGCCGCCAACAAGACCGACGCCGTGAAAGCGAAAGCCGCAGCCGAAGTCAAAGAAGCCGCCGCTAAGCATTAATTAGCGTGCAATAGAAAAAAGACGGGCTTGCCCGTCTTTTTTTTCGCCCAGAAATTCGTCACTCCGGGGTCAGGTCCACCAATTCTACACGGGCCGGACAGTGGGCGGAGCATTCATCCGCCTAGAGCCGAGTTCGTGTAGAAATGGTGGACCTGACCCCGGAGTTGCAGTTAGACGATAGGGGTGAGGGAGGTTGGCTTGATCTTCGTCGCCAGCGCTTTGCCTTTGCGCGCGCGCTTGCCGAAGTGGACCGCCAGGGCCGATGCCGACAGGCGCTCTTCCTGCGCCTTGCCGCCGCGTCCGATGCCCGAGACGATCACGCCTTTCTGGCTGATCGGCTTGGCCGCGATCAAGGTCTCCTTGTCGTCCAGCTCCATCAGGATGACGCCACGGCCGCCGTTGGTCAGCACCTTCATTTCGTCCATGCCGAACACCAGCACCCGCGCGTTGGCCGACAAGACCGCGACCGCGCTGGCGCCTTCCGCCACCACCGCCGGTGGCAGCGGTACGTCACCCTCGTCCAGGGTGACGAATGCCTTGCCGCCCTTGATGCGGCTGACCATGTCGCCGGCCTTGGCGATGAAGCCGAAACCCGCGCTGGTGGCCATCATCAGTTGCGTGGCGGCCGGACCGGCGAAGTAATGCTGGATGCGCGCGCCGGCAGCCAGGTCGATCAAGGTGGTGATCGGCACGCCGTCGCCGCGCGCGTTCGGCAGCGCCGCCACGGGTACCGAGTACACCTTGCCGTTGCTGCCGAAGGCGAGCAGGTTGTCGACCGTGCGGCACTCGAACGCGCCGTACAGCGTGTCGCCCGCCTTGAACGTGAATTGCGTGGCGTCGTGGCCGATGCCGGTGCGCGCGCGTATCCAGCCTTTTTCCGAAATGATGACGGTGACCGGTTCGTCCACCACCTTCTGTTCGACCACTGCTTTCTGCGCTTCTTCGATCAGGGTGCGGCGGGCGTCGCCATATTGCTTGGTGTCGGCTTCGATTTCCTTGATGATGGCGCGCTTCATCGACGATGGATTGTCGAGCAGGTCCTGCAGCAGCTGCTTCTCCTTGCGCAGTTCGGCCAGTTCCTGCTGGATCTTGATCGCTTCGAGACGCGCCAGTTGGCGCAGGCGGATTTCCAGGATGTCTTCGGCCTGGATGTCCGACAGGCGGAAGCGCTCCATCAGCGCCGCTTTCGGTTCGTCCGAGTTGCGGATGATGTGGATCACTTCATCGATGTTCAACAGGATGGTCTCGCGGCCTTCCAGGATATGGATGCGCGCGTCGACCTTGCCCAGCTTGAATTTGGTGCGGCGCGTGACAGTGATGAAGCGGAAGTCGATCCATTCCTGCAAAATCTCGCCCAGGCCCTTTTGACGCGGACGGCCATCGCCGCCGATCATCACCAGGTTGATCGAGGCCGACGATTCGAGCGACGTATGCGCCAGCAGCATCAGCATGAATTCCGTCTGATCCTGGTTCTTCGACTTCGGTTCGAACACCAGGCGCACCGGCGCCGCGCGGCCCGATTCGTCGCGGATGGTGTCGAGCGAATTGAGGATCAGCGACTTGAGCGCCAGCTGTTCCGGCGACAGCGCCTTCTTGCCCATCTTGATCTTCGGGTTGGTCAGCTCCTCGATCTCTTCGAGCACCTTCTGCGACGACGTGCCCGGCGGCAGTTCGGTGACCACCGCCTGCCACTGGCCGCGCGCCAGCTCTTCGATCTTCCAGCGCGCGCGCACCTTCATGCTGCCACGCCCGTTGGCGTACATGTCGCTGATCTGCGCCGCCGGCGTGATGATCTGGCCACCGCCCGGGAAGTCCGGACCCGGCACCAACGTCATCAACTCGCTGTGCGAAATCTTCGGATTGCGGATCATGGCGACGGCCGCCTGCGTGACCTCGCCCAGGTTGTGCGACGGGATTTCCGTCGCCAGGCCGACCGCGATACCGGAGGCGCCGTTGAGCAGCACCATCGGCAGACGCGCCGGCAGCAGGCACGGTTCCTCGGTCGAGCCGTCGTAGTTGGCCTGGAATTCCACCGTGCCGAGATTGATCTCGTCGAGCAGCACCTTGGCGATCGGCGTAAGCCGCGCTTCGGTGTATCGCATCGCCGCCGCGCCGTCGCCGTCGCGCGAGCCGAAGTTACCCTGGCCGTCGACCAGCGGGTAGCGCAGCGAGAAGTCCTGCGCCATGCGCACCATTGCGTCGTACACCGACTGGTCGCCGTGCGGGTGCAATTTACCCAGCACGTCGCCGACCACGGTGGCCGATTTGCGCGGCTTGGCGGTCGGATTCAGGCCCATTTCGTTCATCGCGTACAGGATGCGGCGCTGCACCGGCTTCTGGCCGTCGCACACGTCCGGCAGCGCGCGGCCCTTGACCACCGAGATGGCGTAATCGAGGTAGGCGCGTTCGGCGAAGGTGGACAGGGTCAGCGTTTCGCCGCCGTCACCGCCATCGCCGCCGTCGGGTGGACCGTCGCCGTCGCCGCCTTGCGGCGGAACGGGAGGCACAGGGGGCTGCGGCGGCTGGCCGGCTTGGGTCGGCGCCGGCGCGGATTCGTCAAAGAGATTTGCTTGAGTCATAGTCGTTCAAAATTAAATATCGGCTTCGGCTTCGTTGCCGTGTTCTTCGATCCACGCGCGGCGGGCGGCGGCTTCGCCTTTACCCATCAGCATATTGAAGCGCGCGGCCGATTCGCCGTGGGCGAAGGCGCCCAGCGACACTGGCAGCAGGCGGCGCGTGTCCGGATTCATCGTGGTTTCCCACAGCTGTTCGGCGTTCATCTCGCCCAGGCCTTTGAAGCGGGAGATCGCCCAGGCGCCTTCCTTCAGGCCGTCCTTGCGCAGCTTGTCCTCGATGGCCACCAGTTCGCCCGGATCGAGCGCGTACAGCTTCTGGATCGGCTTCTTGCCGCGCGCCGGCGCGTCGACGCGGTACAGCGGCGGACGCGCGATGCAGATATTCCCGTTGGCGATCAGGCCGGGGAAGTGCTTGAAGAAGAGCGTCAGCAGCAGCACCTGGATGTGCGAGCCGTCGACGTCCGCATCGGAGAGGATGCAGATTTTGCCGTAGCGCAGACCGGACAGGTCGGGCGTGCTGTCGGCCGTGTGCGGGTCGACGCCGATGGCGACCGAGATGTCGTGGATCTCGTTGTTGGCGAACAGGCGGTCGCGGTCCGTCTCCCACGAGTTGAGCACCTTGCCGCGCAGCGGCAGGATGGCCTGGAATTCCTTGTCGCGGCCCATCTTGGCCGAACCGCCCGCCGAATCACCCTCGACCAGGAACAATTCGGTGCGATGCACGTCGGTCGATTCGCAGTCGGTCAGCTTGCCCGGCAAAACGGCCACGCCGGACGATTTCTTCTTCTCGACTTTCTGTAGGGAGCGCAGGCGCGATTGCGCCTGTTTGATGACCAGCTCCGCCAGCTTTTTGCCGTAGTCGACGTGATGGTTCAGCCACAGTTCGAGCGCGGGCTTGGAGTAGGTCGACACCAGGCGCACGGCGTCGCGCGAATTGAGGCGTTCCTTGATCTGGCCCTGGAACTGCGGGTCCAGCACCTTGGCCGACAGCACGAACGACACGCGCGCGAACACGTCCTCCGGCAGCAGCTTGACACCTTTCGGCAGCAGCGAGTGCATCTCGACGAAGTTCTTCACGGCGCCGTACAAGCCGTCGCGCAGGCCTGATTCGTGGGTACCGCCGTTCGGCGTCGGAATCAGGTTGACGTAGGATTCGCGCACCACCGCCCCTTGCTCGGTCCACGCCACCACCCACGCCGCGCCTTCGCCCTCGGCGAAGCCTTCGGCGTCCGGGCCAGCGAACTGTGCGCCCTCGAACAGCGGGATCAGGGTTTCGCCGTCGGTCGATTGGGCCAGCGCCTCGGTCAGATAGCCGCGCAGGCCGTCGTTGTACTGCCAGGTTTGCGATTCGCCGGTCTTGGCGTTGGCCAGGGTGACGGTCACGCCGGGCAGCAGCACCGCCTTGGAGCGCAGCAGGCGCTGAAGTTCGGTCTGCGAGATCGCGGGAGAGTCGAAGTATTTGGCGTCCGGCCATGCGGTGACGCGGGTACCGGACTTTTTGCCGTCGCGCGGCGCGACCACGGAGGACAGCGGCTCGACCACGTCGCCATGCTCGAATGCCAGCTTGTGCAGGCCGGTGCCATCGGGCTCCTTGCGCCAGACGGTGATCTCCAGACGCTTGGACAGCGCGTTGGTGACCGACACGCCGACGCCGTGCAGGCCGCCCGAGAAGGCGTAGGCGCCGCCCGAACCCTTGTCGAACTTACCGCCGGCGTGCAGGCGGGTGAAGACGATTTCCACCGTCGGCACGCCTTCTTCAGGGTGCAGGCCGACCGGGATGCCGCGGCCGTCGTCTTCGACGGTGATGCTGCCGTCGGCGTTTTGCGTGACGATGATGTTCTTGCAATGGCCGCCCAGCGCCTCGTCGGAGGCATTGTCGATCACTTCCTGGATGATGTGCAGCGGATTTTCGGTGCGGGTGTACATGCCCGGACGTTGCTTGACTGGTTCCAGGCCCTTGAGGACCCGGATGGATGATTCGCTGTAGTCGGAAACTGGTTTTTTAGTGGCCATACGTTCAAGCTTGTGATTTTAATACTGGGTTTATGTACAGTTTTAGGCGTTCGTTTGCGTATTCTATCCTCAACCGGGTGCGATCGAGGTCTAAAACGGGACAAAAAATAGCTGCGGGCCAATTTATACACGATGTTTACAACGGCAGCGTGACTTTTTAGACCGTTTTTACGGGCGCCTCGATAAGCTGATTCGTATCGCAACGATCAATCAGGAGTTCGATATGCACGCCTTTTTCCATACCCGGTCCGCCCCGCGCCGCTCGATCTGGCCCCTCGGCGTCCGAAGGCGCAGGTCCGCGCCGGCCGTCGCGCGGTCCTGCGTGATGCAGCTGACGGTCGATACCGGGGCCGTAACGGCGCTGCGCCAGCTGGTCATGCGCCTGTGCGGCGACTCGCTGGAATTCATGCGCATCGAGGCCTGCGAGCACGGCGCGCGCATGAAAGTGTGGCTGTGCGTCGGCACGGCCATGGTGGCGCGGGTGATGGAAGCGGTGATGCGGTCGTTGCCCGGCGCCGAATTCGGACGCTTCGTCGAACGGCCGGCGCCATGATCGTAGCGGTCCTTTAGCCCCATTTCGTCAACCACTGAAAGAAAGAACCGCACCATGAACAAATTACTACTCGTCGCCGCCATCAGCGCCGCTTTCGCCTGCGGCCATGCCCGCGCCGAGGATGCCGCGTCGGCCGTTGCCGCCAAGCCGGATAATGAAACCAGTTTCAATGCCGCCGTGGTCTCGGACTACCGCTATCGTGGCATTTCGCAGACTCGCCTGAAGCCTGCGCTGCAGGGCGGCTTCGATTATGTGAACAATCCGACCGGCCTTTATGCCGGCGTCTGGATGTCTACCATCAAATGGACCAAGGATGCGGGGGGTGATGGCGATGTCGAAGTCGATATCTATGCGGGCAAGCGCGGGCAGGTCGGCGAGGCCGTGTCGTACGACGTCGGCGTGTTGACATATGTGTATCCGTCCAACGACCTGAAAAACGTGCGCGGCTTCGTCAACGCCGATACCACCGAGATCTACGGACAGCTCGGTTACGGACCCGCCTATATTAAATACTCGCACGCGGTGACAAACCTGTTCGGCTTCGTCGACAGCAAAAACAGTGGATATGTGGATGTCGGGGCGAATATCGACGCCGGCGATGGCTTCACCGTCAATCTGCACGCAGGGCACCAGAAGGTGAAGCACAACGACGCGTCGAGCTACACCGACTGGAAGATCGGCGCCACCAAGGACTTCGGCGTGGTGACCGGCGCGCTGGCGGTGATCGGCACGAATGCGGGCAAGACGGCCTACGCCTCGCCGGCCAACGGCAAATTCCTGGGTAAGACGGCGTTGCAGCTGACGATCAGCAAAGTGTTTTGACAGACCGGCACGTGTGATCAAGTCTGGATACGGCTGATCACATCTAAATCACGTAGGGCGGATTAGCGAAGCGTAATCGGCCATGCATGCGTTATCGACGGCGCATGCATGGCCGATTACGGCGTTCCGCCTCTTAAGGCCTACCGGCAGGTAGGCCGCCTCCTTCGGTGGGCCCCCGGGGCGGATTGGCGGGCCTCGCCCGCTAATCCGCCCTACGTGTCTCCCAGGCGTTAAATACTTCCCGGTACAGATGCCTCACCTCCGGCGCGCACAGCACGTTGGCGGTCTTGTACATCGCCGGCTCCAACTCGCTGTGGTGCGAGTGATACGCCCCTTTCTCGTCCAGGATCAACATATCCGCCAGCCGCGCGCCGGGAAGCTGCGCCACAAACACCAGCACACATCCCGTCTGATGCGCCGACAGCGGCACACTGCCATGCGCCACCGTCACCAGCACGCGCACGCCCGGATTGGCGCGTTGCGCCTCGTGCAGCCGCTCAAGCAGCGCCGCGTGATTGGACCGGTCGAGCTCCTCGCGCCGCAGCAGCGCCACGATCACACCGGCCCGAGCCAGCGCCGCATCCGCCTTGCCGCGCGCCGAAGTGGATGATGCCCCCGAGTCCGCGAACCGGGAGGCATCGACCACCAAATCATCGTAAAGCTGTGGATCGTAGGTGCCGGGGTCGGGGCAGACGAGCAGCACGCGGTTGCCGGCGGCCACCCGCAGCAGCGCCAGTTCCTCGGCCAGGTCGGAGACATCCCGATTGCCGTCCATGCCGGTCAGCGCAACGATCATATAACCTCCGCCGCAGCAATACCGGCACGTGCGGCCGGCCGCGACGCAGCCTCCGAACGATAAACCGGAATGTCGTCCAGCTCCTCCAGCGCCGCCGCGATGCCTAGCTTGCATTCGGTGCTGGCTGGCGTCATCGGAAGGCGCAGCTCCTCGCCCATGCGTCCCTGGATCGACAGCGCGGCCTTGAGCGGAGCAGGGTTGGGTTCCGAGAACAGCAAACGAATGACCGGCAGCAGCCGGTCGAACAGATCGCGCGCCTCCGTCAAGCGCTGTGCGCGAACCAGGTCGCACAGACGCACATACAGGTCGACGCGAATATGGGCGGCGGCCGAGATGGCGCCATGGCCGCCCCCGCACAGCGCGGCGAACAGCAGGGCATCGTCGCCGCACAGCACCGACAGCGGGGTGCGGCGCACCAGCTCCGTCATCTGCTGCAAGCTGCCGCCGGCTTCCTTGATGCCGATGAATTGCGGGTTGACGGCCAGCCGGCGCGCCGTGGCCAGTTCCAGGTTGACGCCGGTGCGTGCCGGGACGTTATACAGAACGATAGGCTGCGCAGTGGCGTCCGCGATCGTCTCGAAGTGGCGCACCAGTCCGTCCTGCGATGGCCGGACATAGGCCGGCGTGGAAACCAGGTAACCGGCCAGCCCGGAGTCGTCGAAGCGCAGCGCCTTGCCTGCGGCGGCGAAGGTGTCGCTGCCGCCGATGCCCATCAGGACCGGGCAGCGCTTGTGCGCGACTTCCAGCACCGCCGCCAGCGCGGCGTCCTGCTCGTCGATGTCCAGCTGTGACGCTTCGCCGGTGGTGCCGCAGACCACCAGGCCGTGGGCGCCTTGCGCTATGAGGCCATCGGCCAGGTTCTGCAGAACGGTTAGATCGATTTCGCCGTGGTGCAGCGGTGTCGCCAGCGGCACCCAGATGCCGCGAAGGGAGGTAAGCATGATCTTTTCAGGTAGTGGTAACGCTTAAAGCTTATGCCCACGCATGTAAAAATTCTCTAAAGAGTCGGGCCGGGCGCGTAAACAGCTTGTAAACGATGTGTCAGCGCGGAGCGGCAAAGCGATTTTTACGGTTTGTTTACACCCCCTCTCCAAGTCTTTACAAAATCTTTAGACCCTTCCCGCTAACCTCCTCATTATCAAAACAAGACCTGTGAGGGTGTGATGGACATAGTTTTTATTGGCGCATTGGTAGTCTTCTTCGCCGTGATCGTGGCGTTTGCCGCCGGTTGCGACAAGCTGGGAGCCCAGCCATGAGCCTCTTCTACGTGATCGGCGCGGTCGCCGCCGGCGGCCTGCTGGTGTATCTGATCGTGGCGCTGCTGAAGGCGGAGGAGCTGTGATGAGCCTGCAATCGACCATTTTGTTGGTGGTGTTCCTGGCCGCCGTTATCGGGCTGGCCTACCCGCTCGGCATCCTGCTGGCGCGCGTCGGCGATGGCCGCGCCATCCCCGGCATGGGCTGGATCGGCAAGATCGAGGCGCTGTTGTACCGCGCAGCCGGCATCGCCGGCAAGGACGGTAAACCCGAAGGCCAGAACTGGAAAGCCTACGCTATCGCCCTGCTGGCCTTCAACGGCATCGGCGCGCTGGCCGTCTATGCGCTGCAACGCTTGCAGGCCTACCTGCCGCTCAACCCCCAGGGCCTGGCCAATGTCAGCCCGGACTCGTCGTTCAACACCGCCGTCAGCTTCGTCGCCAACACCAACTGGCAGGGCTACAGCGGCGAACAGACCATGAGCTACCTGACCCAGATGCTGGCGCTGACCGGCCAGAACTTCTTCTCCGCCGCCACCGGCATGGCCGTCGCCTATGCGCTGATCCGGGGTTTCTCCTCGCGCTCGGCCAAGTCGATCGGTAACTTCTGGGTCGACGCCACCCGTTCGACTTTGTACGTGCTGCTGCCGCTGTCGCTGGTCTTCGCCGTGTTCCTGATGGGGCAGGGCGTGATCCAGAACTTCTCCGCCTATAAAGAAGTGACCCTGCTCGATCCGGTCACCTACAGCCAGCCCAAGGTCGGTGCCGACGGCCAGCCACTGAAGGACGCCAAGGGCGAGCCGGCCACCGAAACGCTGACGGCAAAAACGCAAACCATCGCCATGGGACCGGTCGCTTCGCAGGAGGCGATCAAGATGCTGGGTACGAACGGCGGCGGCTTCTTCAACGCCAATTCGGCGCATCCGTATGAGAACCCGACACCGCTGACGAATTTCATGCAGATGCTGGCCATCTTCCTGATTCCTGCCGGCTTGTGCTTCGCGTTCGGTCGCATGGTGGGCGATCCGCGCCAGGGCTGGGCGGTGCTGGGCGCGATGACGTTGCTGTTCGTCGCCACCACGGTCGTCGTGCTGGGCGCCGAGCAGCAGGCGCATCCCGCGCTGCAGGCGCTTAACGTCGACCAGGCCATGAGCGCCCTGCAATCGGGCGGCAATATGGAAGGCAAGGAGACCCGCTTCGGCATCAGCGCCTCCGCCTTGTTCGCCGCCGTGACGACGGCCGCCTCCTGCGGCGCCGTCAATGCCATGCACGATTCGTTCATGCCGATCGGCGGCATGATCCCGATGCTGTTGATTCAGTTCGGCGAGGTGATTTTCGGCGGCGTCGGCTCGGGCCTGTACGGCATGCTGATCTTCGCCATCATGGCCGTCTTCATCGCCGGCCTGATGATCGGCCGCACGCCCGAATACCTGGGCAAGAAGATACAGGCCTACGAGATGAAGATGACCTCCATCGCCATCCTGGTGACGCCGACCCTGGTGCTGGTCGGTACCGCCATAGCCGTCATGACGGACGTGGGCAAGGCCGGCATCGCCAATCCCGGCGCCCACGGCTTCTCCGAGATCCTGTACGCGTTCAGCTCCGCCGCCAATAACAACGGCAGTGCCTTCGCCGGCCTGTCAGCCAACACGCCTTTCTATAACAGCATGCTGGCGGTGGCGATGTGGTTCGGCCGCTTCGCGATGATCGTGCCTATCCTGGCCATCGCCGGTTCTCTGGCTGGCAAAAACCGCTTGCAGGCGAATGCCGGCACCATGCCGACCCACGGACTGATGTTCATCGGCCTGCTGTGCGGCGTGGTGGCGCTGGTCGGCGTGCTCAATTACGTTCCGGCGCTCGCGCTCGGCCCAGTGGTCGACCACTTGCAGCTGTTTGCAAAATAAGGAATCACCATGTCGCAGACTATCCAAAAAGAGATGACCATCTTTACCAATCCACCGGTCAAAAAGCAGGGCATGTTCGATAGCGAACTGTTGATGCCGGCCATCGCCGACTCGTTCCGCAAGCTCAGTCCCGCCACGCAGTTGCGCAGCCCCGTGATGTTCGTGGTCTATGTCGGCAGCATCATCACCACGCTGCTGTACGTGCAGGCGTTGTTCGGCAAGGGCGAGACCAGCCCCGGTTTCATATTGGCGATCACCGTCTGGCTGTGGTTCACGGTGCTGTTCGCGAACTTCGCCGAGGCCATGGCCGAGGGCCGCAGCAAGGCACAGGCGGCGTCGCTGCGCAGCTTGAAGCAAACCGTGGTCGCCAAGAAGCTGGCCAGTCCCAAGTACGGCACCACCTGGCTGCCGCAGCCGGCGCTCGATCTGCGCAAGGGTAACTACATCCTGGTGGAGGCGGGCGACGTGATCCCGATCGACGGCGAGGTGATCGAAGGCGTGGCCTCGGTCGACGAAAGCGCCATCACCGGCGAATCGGCGCCGGTGATCCGCGAGTCCGGCGGCGACTTCTCGTCCGTCACCGGCGGCACCCGCGTGCTGTCGGATTGGCTGGTGGTCAAAGTCACCGCCAATCCGGGCGAGACCTTCCTGGACCGCATGATCTCGATGGTCGAAGGCGCCAAGCGCCAGAAAACCCCGAACGAGATCGCGCTGACGATCCTGCTGGTGGCGCTGACCATCGTGTTCCTGATTGTCACCGTGACCCTGCTGCCGTTTTCACTGTTTTCGGTGGCCGCCAGCGGCAGCGGCACGCCGGTCACCATCACGGTGCTGATCGCGTTGCTGGTGTGCCTTATCCCGACCACCATCGGCGGCCTGCTGTCGGCCATCGGCGTGGCCGGCATGAGCCGCATGATGCAGGCCAACGTGATCGCCACCTCGGGCCGCGCGGTGGAGGCGGCCGGCGACGTCGATGTGCTGCTGCTCGATAAAACCGGCACCATCACGCTCGGCAACCGCCAGGCGTCGTCGTTCGTACCGGCGCCCGGCGTGACCGACCAGCAGCTGGCCGATATCGCGCAACTGGCCTCGCTGGCCGACGAGACGCCGGAAGGGCGCAGCATCGTGGTGCTGGCGAAGCAGAAGTTCAACCTGCGCGAGCGCGAGATGGCGTCGCTGAACGCGGTGTTCGTGCCGTTCACCGCGCAGACCCGCATGAGCGGCGTCGATATCGGCGAGCGGGCGATCCGCAAGGGCGCGGCCGACACCGTGCGCAAGTACGTCGAGTCCCTGGGCCTGCCGTATCCGGCCGAGGTGACCCGTGCCGTCGACGACATTTCGCGTCGCGGCAGCACGCCGCTGGTGGTGGTCGACGGCGGCCGCGTGATGGGCGTGGTCGAGCTGAAGGACATCGTCAAGGGCGGCATCAAGGAGCGCTTCGCGGAATTGCGCCGCATGGGCATCAAGACCGTCATGATCACGGGCGACAACAAGCTGACCGCCGCCGCCATCGCCGCGGAGGCGGGTGTGGACGACTTCCTGGCCGAGGCGACGCCGGAGGACAAGCTCAAACTGATACGCAGCTACCAGTCCGAGGGCCGGCTGGTGGCGATGACCGGCGACGGTACCAACGACGCGCCGGCGCTGGCGCAGGCCGACGTCGCCGTGGCGATGAACTCGGGCACGCAGGCGGCCAAGGAGGCCGGCAACATGGTCGACCTGGATTCTAATCCGACCAAATTGCTGGAGATCGTCGAAATCGGCAAGCAGATGCTGATGACGCGCGGCTCGCTGACGACGTTCTCGATCTCGAACGACATCGCCAAGTACTTCGCCATCATCCCGGCGGCCTTTGTCGGAACCTATCCGCAATTGAAGGCGCTCGACATCATGCATCTTGCCAGCCCGTCGTCGGCCATCATGTCGGCGGTGATTTTCAATGCGCTGATCATCGTCGCGTTGATCCCGCTGGCGCTCAAAGGCGTGCGTTACCGCGCCATCGGCGCCGTCGCGCTGTTGCGCCGCAACCTGCTGCTGTACGGCGTGGGCGGCATCATTCTGCCGTTCGTCGGCATCAAGGCCATCGACCTGCTGCTGTCTGCGCTTAACCTGGTTTAAGGAGTTCATCATGTCGTTTTCCGCTATTCGTCCCGCAGTCGTAGTTTTCAGCGCCCTGACCCTGATCTGCGGCGTGGTCTACCCGCTCGCCGTCACCGGCATCGGCGCCGCCGCGTTCTCCGCCAAGGCCGCCGGCAGCCTGGTGCAAGTGGGCGGCAAGGAGGTTGGCTCGACGCTGATCGGCCAGTCGTTCTCGTCGCCGAAGTATTTCTGGGGCCGGCCTTCGGCCACCGGGCCGATGCCCAACAACGCTGCCGGTTCCAGCGGTTCCAACCAGGGACCGAACAACCCGGCGCTGCTGGACGCGGTCAAAGGCCGTATCGATGCGCTCAAGGCGGCCGATCCCTCCAACACCGCCGCCATACCGGTCGATCTGGTGACGGCGTCCGCCAGCGGCCTCGATCCCGAGATCAGCGTGGCCGCCGCGCGCTATCAGGCCGGCCGCATCGCCGCCGCCCGCAAGCTGCCGGCCAAGGAAGTGTTGGCGCTGATCGACCGCCATCGGATCGCCCAGGTGTTCGGCTTCTTCGGCGAGCCACGGGTCAACGTGCTGGCGCTGAATCTGGCACTGGATGGGACGGCAAGCCCTGACAAGCGGTAAAATCAACGCATGTCCATGTTCCCCAACGAGAGCCAACGACCCGACCCCGATGCGCTGCTGGCGCAGGTGCAGGCGCAGGAGCGCAAAGCTGCTCGCGGCAAGCTGCGCATCTACTTCGGCGCCTCGGCCGGCGTCGGCAAGACCTATGCGATGCTGGCCGCCGCCCGCAAGCTGCGGGCCGAAGGGCAGGCGGTGCTGGTCGGCGTGGTCGAAACCCACGGGCGTGGCGAAACGGCCGCCATGCTGGGGGACCTGGACGTGCTGCCGCCCAAGCGGATCGACTATCGTGGAAAAACCCTGAGCGAATTCGATCTCGATGGCGCGCTGGAACGGCGGCCGCCGCTGATTCTCATGGACGAACTGGCGCACTCCAACGCGCCCGGATCGCGCCATCCCAAGCGCTGGCAGGACATCGAAGAACTGCTCGACGCCGGCATCGACGTGCTCACCACCGTCAATGTGCAGCATCTGGAAAGCCTCAACGATGTCGTCGGCGGCATCACCGGCATCCGCGTCGGCGAGACGGTGCCCGACACGGTGTTCGACCAGGCCGACGAGGTGGTGCTGGTCGATATTCCGGCCGACGAGCTGCTGGCGCGCCTCAAGAGCGGCAAGGTCTATCAGGAGCAGCAGGCCGAGCGCGCGTCGAAGAACTTCTTCCGCAAAGGGAATCTGATCGCGCTGCGCGAGCTGGCGCTGCGCCGCACCGCCGACCGGGTCGAGGACGACGTGCGGGCCTACCGCGTCGAGCAATCGATCGCAGACATCTGGAAGACCGGCGCCGCGCTGCTGGCTTGCGTCGGTCCGCGCCCGGGCGGCGAGCACACGGTGCGCAGCACGGCGCGGCTGGCCGGCCAGCTTGGCACCGGCTGGCACGCGATCTATGTCGAAACGCCCTCGCTGCACCGGCTGCCGGCCGCGCGGCGCGAGCAGATACTCAAAACCCTCAAGCTTGCGGAGAGCCTGGGCGCGACCACGGCGGTCATTTCCGGGCGCGACATCGCCTTGGCGGCCGTGGAGTATGCGCGCGGCCACAATCTATCGAAGATCGTGATCGGCCGCGCCCATCCGACGTGGCCTTGGCGTCCTCCGCACATCAAGCGTCTTGCTCTCTATGCGCCGGATCTGGATCTGATCGAAATCGGCCGGGCGAGCAAGGAGCCGGAGGCGGTATCGCCGGTTCCCGTTGGCCGCGACGCCGACACCGTGGCCGGCGACGCCGATGATACTGGCGTGAAAGTGCCATGGCTGCGCAGCCGCGCCGCCGGCTACCTGATCGCGGCGACTGCCAGCGTGGCCACCGCGCTGGTGGCCACGCCGCTGGCGGCCTGGCTCGATCTGGCCAATATCGCGATGCTGTTTTTGCTGATGGTGGTGCTGGTGGCGGTGCGCTACGGTCGCGGACCGTCGGTTCTGGGTACTTGCGTCAGCGTAGCTTGCTTCGACTTCTTCTTTGTCCCGCCGCGTTTCACGTTCGCCGTGACGGATTTCCAGTATGTGATCACCTTTGTCGTCATGCTGGCTGTGGGCCTGATCACCGGCCACCTGACCGCCGGCCTGCGCTTCGAGGCGCGCATCGCCTCGCAGCGCGAAAAGCGTTCGCGCGCGCTGTACGAGTTCGCGCGCGAGTTGTCCGGCGCGCTTCAAGCCGAGCAAATCTTCGACACCACGCAGGCGGCGATACAGCGCGCCTTCCGCGCCCGCTCCACCTTGATGGTGCCGGATGACGAGGGCCGACTGCGGACGCCGCCCCCCGGCGCCGGTGGCGGCGCTGGTGCCTCCGCCGTCGATGCCGCCTACATCGAGCACCGCTTCGCGCTCGACATCGGCATCGCCCAATGGTCGTTCGACCACGCCGAAAGCGCGGGCCTGGGCACCGGCACCTTGCCGGCCAGCCGGATTTTCTACCTGCCGCTGGAGGCGCCGATGCGCACGCGCGGCGTGCTGGCGATCGAACCGGCGAACGCGCGCTGGATACTGATCCCCGAGCAGCGGCAGCAGCTCGATACCTTCGCCGCGCTGGCCGCCATCGCGCTGGAACGGGTGCACTACATCGAAGTGGCGCAGAACGCGCTGGTCAACATGGAGTCCGAGCGGCTGCGCAACTCGCTGCTGGCGGCGTTGTCGCACGACCTGCGCACGCCGCTGACGTCCCTGGTCGGCCTGTCCGAATCGCTGGCCGGCTCGAAGCCGGCGCTGGCGCCCTCGCAGCTGGACATGGCGGCCGCGCTGCACGACGAGGCGCTGCGCATGAGCGCCCTGGTCTCCAATCTGCTCGACATGGCGCGCATCCAGAGCGGGGAAGTGAAATTCAACCTGCAATGGCAGCCGCTGGAGGAGGTGGTGGGCAGCGCGCTGCGCGCCAGCACCTCCCTGCTGAAAGGCCATGTGGTGCGCACGCGGTTGCCGTCCGAGCTGCCGCTGGTGCGTTACGACGCCGTGCTGATCGAGCGGGTGCTGTGCAATCTAATGGAAAACGCCGGCAAATATACGCCGCCGGGATCGCAGATCGTCATCGCCGCCGAGCTGCATGGCGCCTGGATTAATATCCTGGTCTATGATGACGGTCCGGGTTTGCCACCGGGGCGCGAAGAAGCCATCTTCGAGAAGTTCACGCGCGGCGAACGGGAATCGGCCAAACCGGGTGTCGGTCTGGGGCTGGCGATCTGCCGCGCCATCGTCGAGGCACACGGCGGGCGCATCGCGGCGGCGCCGTCGCCCCTCGGCGGAGCGGGCTTCGCGATCTCGCTGCCGCTTGGCACGCCGCCGGAAATGCCGGAGATGCACGAGTTGGAACAGGATAGCTGATATGAATGACGCAAATGAATGACGTAGCGACCGCCCCCATTGCCTTGCTGGTCGAGGACGAGCCGCAAATCCGCCGCTTTGTGCGTACCGCGCTGGAGGAGGAGGGCTGGCAGGTGCACGAGGCGGCGACCATGCAGCGTGGCCTGATCGACGCCGGCACCCGCAAACCGGACCTGATCGTGCTCGATCTGGGGCTGCCCGACGGCGACGGTATCGATTTCGTCGCCGATCTGCGCAAATGGTCGACGGTGCCGGTGATCGTACTGTCGGCGCGGGTCAACGAGGCGGACAAGATCCGCGCGCTTGACGCCGGGGCCGACGACTATCTGACCAAGCCGTTTGGCGTCGGCGAGTTGCTGGCGCGGGTGCGCGCCACATTGCGGCGCCAGCGCCAGCCCGCCGCCGACAATGATGGCCTGATCGTGTTCGGCGAGGTGGCGGTGGACCTGAAGAACCGCCGCGTCACGCGCGCCGGGGAGAATGTCCATCTGACGCCGACCGAGTATCGCCTGCTTGCGGTCCTCGTTGGCAACGCGGGCCGTGTGATGACCAATCCGCAGTTGCTGCGAGCCGTTTGGGGGCCGTCGCAAGGGGAGAACGGCCACTACCTGCGTATTTATATGGGCCACCTGCGGCACAAACTGGAAGCCGATCCGACCCAGCCGCGCCATCTGCTGACCGAAACCGCCGTCGGCTACCGTCTCCAATTACAGTCATGACGGTTCCCGTGCAGCCGCGTTTCGCGCGCGTGGCCGCCGCCATTGGCGATCCCACGCGGGCGTTGATGTTGTCTAGGTTGCTCGATGGCCGATGCTACACCGCCACCGAGCTGGCCGGGCATGCCGGCGTGGCCGCGTCCACCGCTTCGCAGCACCTCAAGCTGCTGGTGGACGAGGGGCTGGCGCAGGTGCGGGCGCAGGGGCGGCACCGCTATTTCATGTTGGCCGATGCGGATGTCGCGCACGCGCTCGAGGCGTTGTTGCGCGTGGCCGACGGCGCGCTGCCGGAGACCACGCGTTGGCGGGAACCGGCGATGCGCGGGTTGCGTCATGCGCGGAGTTGTTATGGGCATTTGGCGGGGGAGCTTGGCGTGCGGCTGTGCGAGGCGATGGTGGCGCGGGGCTGGGTGGTGGAGGAGGGCGGTCGGGAATATGCGTTGACGGCGGCGGGGCGCGACGGGTTGGCGCAGATGGGCGTGCCGAGGGAGGCGCTGGAAGCGCGGATAGGGCGGCGGCAGTTGTACGGTTGCGTCGACTGGTCCGAGCGGCGCGATCACTTCGCCGGACCGCTGGCGGTGGCGATGCTGGAGGCGTGGATAGAACAAGGGTGGCTGCGCCGCGAACGGGATTCGCGGGAGCTGACGGTGACGGCCGCCGGCGGCAAGCGCCTGGCGAGTATTTCTGAAACACGTAGGGCGGATTAGGCGGAACGCCGTAATCGGCCATGCGTAAGCCGTCGGCGGCGCGTAGATGGCCGATTACGCGCTGCGCGCTAATCCGCCCTACGTGTTTTAGAAGATTTATACATTTAGACGATTTAGAGGATTTTGACCATCGTGTTCACTTGCTCAGCGTCCGCATGGCCCGCTCCAGCCCGTCCATCGTCAGAGGGAACATGCGGTTGTTCATCAACTGGCGGATGATGCTGACCGATTGCCGGTACTGCCAAATCCCCTCCGGCTCCGGATTGAGCCAGACGAATTTTGGAAACGCATTCGTGAAGCGCGCCAGCCACTCGCTCCCCGCTTCCGCATTGTTATACTCCACCGATCCCCCCGGCTGCAGCACTTCATAGGGACTCATGGTCGCATCGCCGACGAAAATCAGCTTGGTATCCGCCGGATACTTGCGCAGGATGTCCCACGTCGGAAACCGCTCCGAATGCCTGCGCCGGTTGTTCTTCCACATATAGTCATACACGCAGTTGTGGAAGTAGAAGAACTCCATGTTCTTGAACTCCGTCTTCGATGCCGAGAACAGCTCCTCGGTGCGCTCGATATGGTCGTCCATCGTTCCGCCCACGTCGAACAGCATCAACACCTTGATGTTGTTCTTGCGCTCCGGCTGCATCTTGATGTCCAGGTAGCCGGCGTTGCTGGCCGTGGCGCGGATGGTGGCGTCGAGCGCCAATTCCTCCTCCGCGCCCTGGCGCGCGAACTTGCGCAGCCGCCGCAGCGCCACCTTGATGTTGCGCGTGCCGATTTCCTTGTCGCCGTCGTAGTCCTTGTACGCGCGCGCCTCCCACACCTTGACAGCCGTGCGGTTGCCACCTTTCCCGCCGATGCGCACACCCTCCGGATTGGTGCCGCCGTTGCCGAAGGGCGAGGTGCCGCCCGTGCCTATCCATTTGCTGCCGCCCTCGTGCCGCTCCTTCTGCTCCTTGAGCAGTTCCTGCAAACGGTCCATCAGCTTGTCGTAGCCGAACTTCTCCAGTTCGGCCCTTTGCTCGTCGCTGAGCTCACGCTTCATGCGCTGCAGCAGCCAGTCGAGAGGAATCGCGCTGTTGGCCTCGAAGACGTCGTTGACGCCCTTGAAGTACATGCCGAAGGCGCGGTCGAACTTGTCGAAATGCGCCTCGTCCTTCACCAAGGTGAGGCGAGACAGGTAGTAGAAGTCGTCGAGCGAGGCGTCGATGACGTTCTTTTGCATCGCTTCGAGCAGGGTCAAAAACTCCTTGATCGTGACCGGGATCTTGGCGTCCTTGAGGGTGAAGAAGAAATCGATCAGCATTTCAGGCCTTCCCGTGCCGTTCCAGCCGGTAGCGCAGCTGCGCCTTGATCTCCGGCCATTCGCCGGCCGTGATGCTGTACATGACCGTGTCGCGCACGGTGCCGTCGCGCCGCACCGCGTGGTGGCGCAGCACGCCGTCCTTGCGCGCGCCGAGGCGTTCGATGGCCGCCTGCGAGGCGTGGTTGAAGTTATCGGTGCGCAGGCCGACCAGCTCCGCGCCCAGTTTTTCGAACGCATGCGTCATCAGCAGCAGCTTGCAGGTGGAGTTGACATGGCTGCGCTGGCGGCTTTTGGCGTACCAGGTGTACCCGATCTCCATGCGGCCGATGCCGGGGACGATGTCGTGATAACTGGTCGTGCCGACGACGGCGCCGCTGGCGGTGTCGATGACGGCGAACGCCAGCCGGGTGGGGCGCATCTCCAGCGCCTTGTCGATGTAGGCGTCCACTTCGTTCGGCGCCGGCACGGAGGTGACGCGCAAGTTCCACAGTTCACCGTCCTGCGCGGCGGCCAGCAGGCCTTCGGCGTGCTGCGGCCCGAGGGGCTCGAGGCGCACGCCGTTCAATTCCAGCGTGAGGGGGGAGACGGACTTCATCAACGGTTGGTCCTCGACATGAACACCAGGCGCTCGAACAGGTGCACGTCCTGCTCGTTCTTGAGCAGCGCGCCGTGCAGCGGCGGCACGATGGCTTTGGCGTCCTGGCTGCGCAGCGCCTCGGCGGGGATGTCCTCGGCCATCAGCAGCTTGAGCCAGTCCAGGAACTCGGACGTCGACGGCTTTTTCTTCAGGCCCGGCACGTCGCGCACCTCGTAGAAGCTTTGCAGCGCCTGCGCCAGCAAATCCTTCTTCAAATGCGGGTAGTGCACGGCGACGATCTGCTCCATCGTGTCGCGGTCCGGGAATTTAATATAGTGGAAGAAGCAGCGGCGCAGGAAGGCGTCCGGCAGCTCCTTCTCGTTGTTGGAGGTGATGATCACCAGCGGGCGGTGCACCGCCCGCACCATTTCGCGCGTCTCGTAGACGTAGAACTCCATCCGGTCGAGCTCGCGCAGCAGGTCGTTGGGGAACTCGATGTCGGCCTTGTCGATCTCGTCGATCAGCAGCACCACCGGCTCCGGCGCCGTGAAAGCCTGCCACAGCACGCCCTTGACGATGTAGTTCTGGATGTCGCGCACGCGCTCGTCGCCGAGCTGGGAGTCGCGCAAACGCGACACCGCGTCGTATTCGTACAGCCCTTGTTGCGCCTTGGTGGTCGACTTGATGTGCCACTGCATCAGCGGCATGTCCAACGCGGCGGCCACCTCCTCGGCCAGCATGGTCTTGCCGGTGCCCGGCTCGCCCTTGATCAACAGCGGGCGTTGCAGCGTCAGGGCCGCATTCACGGCCAGTTTCAGGTCATTGGTCGCGACGTACTGGTCGGAACCCTCAAAGCGTGGGGTGGCTTGCATGCGTTATGTCTCGGTGAAAAAGGGATTTGTCGAGTATAGGGGAGATTGGCCGATGTTGTGGCCCGGTATCACCCCGATAGGCGGCCTCGGCATTGTGTTGTTCCGGCAATGATTCTGTGTAGCTTAGAAAAATTTCTTGAGTTAGAATCGCAGGCTAATAGTGCAAAAGTCAAGTTTTGCATCCGCGGTAGTATCCGATTACTTACCTTGCAAACACCATGAAAAAAATCACCGCACTTCTCGTGCTCGCAGGCCTCGCCCAGACCGTCCAGGTCGCCACAGCGGCGGAAATCGTGGGCAACGCCCAGAACGCCAAGGCAAAGGTTGAAATGTGTATTGGTTGTCATGGAATTCCCGGCTACAAAGCCACCTTCCCGGAAGTGTTTCAGGTGCCGATGATCGGCGGCCAGTCGGCCAAGTATATTGAAAACGCGCTGCAGGCCTATAAGAAGGGCGATCGCAAGCATCCATCCATGAAGGGCATCGCCGCCAGCCTGTCGGACCAGGATATCGCCGACGTTGCAGCCTTCTACGCGCAGCAGACGCGCACCGCCGCGAAATGAGGACCGCCACCATGAAAAAACTGATCGCCGCACTGTTCTGTTCCACGCTGTCGTTCGCCGCCGTCGCTGGCGGCAATGTCGCCGCCGGCAAGGCCGTGGCCGACAAGTACAGCTGCTTCACCTGCCATGGCAAGGATTACAACTCCCCGATCGATCCCAGCTATCCGAAGCTGGCCGGCCAGCACAAGGATTATCTGGAGCACGCGCTGATCGGCTACAAGCGCGGCGACGGCGCCAACGGCCGCAACAACGCCATCATGACCGGCCAGGTCAAGCCGCTGACCAACCAGGAAATCAAGGACCTGGCGGCGTATTTCCACAGCCTGCCGGGCAGCCTGGTGGTGCACCGCTAATCCGCCGAACCACGGCGGCTCAGCCGCCTCGGTACCGAAAAGCCACGCATTGCGTGGCTTTTTTGCATCTTTTTGTCGTTTTTTTGCGCCCGTCTACGTAGTTTCTTCCGCCTTCCTTAAGTGTTATCCCTCATCTTGCGCCAACCTTGCGCTGCTAAAATCCTCTTTCTTGATAATATCTATGGACACTCGCGTAATTCTATAGTCGGTTTTCGCCGCCAATAGGCATTGCGCAAGCATCGGCAGCCGTCACCCTCTTCGTCCGCGCGCAGTCACCGCCACGGCCGACCAGCCACCTTCGAATGCCACTTCCCGGCGCCCTCGGCGTGCGGGATGGCCGGCACGCCAGTCCCGAATACAGTCGGTACCTATGAATGGAGTTACGTATGCGTAAGTCACTTGTAATTTTAATGTCGTGCCTGATCCTGGCGGCATGTAGCAAATCGCCGGCGCCCTCGGCCGATAAACCGGTCGACGTGCTGCTGGTCGGCGCCGGCACCATGAGCGCCACCTTGGGCACCATGCTCAAGGAAATGGACCCGAGCCTGACCATGGCCATCTACGAGCGCATGGATTCGGTCGCCGCCGAGAGCTCCGACGCGATGAACAACGCCGGCACCGGCCACTCGGCCTTCGCCGAGCTGAATTACACGCCGGAGGCGGCCGACGGCCACATCGAGACCAAGAAAGCGGTCGAAATCAACGAGCAGTTCGAGATTTCCAAGCAATTCTGGGCCTACCAGGTCAAGAACAAGTACATCGGCGCGCCGCAAACCTTCATCAACAACGTGCCGCACATGGCCTTTGTCTGGGGCGACGACAACATCAACTTCCTGCGCAAGCGCTACGCCGCGTTGCAGAAGGAAAACCTGTTCAAGGGCATGCTGTACTCGGAAGATCCGGCCGTCATCCAGCAATGGGCGCCGCTGATCATGACCGGCCGCGACAAGGGCCAGAAAGTGGCCGCCACCCGCATGGAAATCGGCACCGACGTCAATTTCGGCAACCTCACGCGCGCGCTGGTCAAGCACCTGACCGACACCCACGGCACCACCCTGAACCTGCGCCACCAGGTCGAAGACATCAAGCGCGGCACCGACGGCAACTGGAACGTCACCGTCAAGAACCTGGCCGACGACACGGTCAAGACCGTGCGCGCCAAGTTCGTCTTCATCGGCGCCGGCGGCGGTTCGCTGCCGCTGCTGGAGAAATCGGGCATTCCGGAAGCCAAGGGCTACGGCGGCGTACCGGTCGGCGGCCAATGGCTGGTCACCACCAACCAGGCGCTGATCGACCAGCACGCGGCCAAGGTGTACGGCAAGGCGTCGGTCGGCTCGCCGCCGATGTCGGTGCCGCACCTGGACACCCGCATCATCGACGGCAAGAAAGCGCTGCTGTTCGGCCCGTTCGCCACGTTCTCGACCAAGTTCCTGAAAAACGGTTCGTGGATCGACCTGCCGGCCTCGATCGACAGCGGCAACGTCCGCCCGATGCTGCAAGCCGGCTACGACAACATCCCGCTGACCAAGTACCTGATCGGTCAGGTGATGAATTCGCCTGAAGACCGTCTGGCCGCGCTGAAGGAGTACCTGCCGACCGCCAAGCTGGAAGACTGGACGCTGCAAAACGCCGGCCAGCGCGTGCAGATCGTCAAGGACGACCCTGAAAAAGGCGGCCTGCTGCAGTTCGGCACCGAAGTGGTCGGTGCGGCCGACGGCAGCATCGTCGCCTTGCTGGGTGCCTCGCCGGGCGCCTCGACCGCGCCGCCGATCATGATCAAAGTGCTGCAAACCGCGTTCAAGGCCAAGCTGGCGACGCCGGAATGGGACGCGAAAATGAAGGCCATGGTGCCGTCCTACGGTCACAAGCTGAACAGCGATCCGGTGCTGGCAAACAAGATCCGCCATTACAGCAGCGACATCCTGGGCTTGAAGGCATTCACCTTGGAAGAGCCTGCCGTCGCCGCCGCGCCGGTCGCGACCGCCGCCAAGTAAAGCAGGCCGCCGCAAAAACGAAAGCCACGCAACGCGTGGCTTTTTTTCATCCGGGGTCAGGTCCACCATTTCTACACGGGCCGGACAATGGACGAGCGAATTACCGTCCTACAGCCGCGTTCGTGTAGAAATGGTGGACCTGACCCCGGAGTTTTATTTGATGCGGCGCTTGATGGCTTCGATGTAGGCGTCGCCGTCCGGCGGCGTGCCGGTGCGCTGGGCGTTCCAGATCATCTCGCCCAGGCATTCCATGATCTCGTGCTGCGCTTCGTGCGCGGAGTCGAGCTTGAGTGTGAGGGCGGTGGCGGCGTCGCGGATGCCGCGCGGCTGGTCGATCGAGATCTGTTCGTCGATCGACAGGTGCATCGACAAATGTAAAAACGGATTGGCTTGCGCGCCTTCCACCGAGTAGTCGCGCGACAGCGCCGTGTCGACGTCGGCCAGCACGTCGTGGTATTCGGGGTGGTGGCGCGCCCAGTCGGCCGCCATCGCTTCGAGCGGGGTGAGGATTTCGTTGGCCCGCTGCTTGCGGTAGGCCTCGCAGAAGAAGCGGCGGACGTCGTCGGATGATGGATTGAACATGCCGCCATTGTACCTCCGGCGAAAAAAAAGCGGGACAGTGTGCCTGTCCCGCCTGGGTTGTTGCCGTCTTGCTAACCGCTCAGCTGTCGCTTTTGACCGGTTCGGCCGGCCCCGCCGCGACGGCGGCGGTGGCCGCAGCAGCGGCCTCGGCCGGCGCGCAGGCCGATCCCGGTGGTTCCGGGTTCGGACGCGGCGCGTGCGGCTGTCGCAGATAGCGCGAGCCGTGCTGGCGCCGGTCGTGGCCGTTGGCCGGCCACGTCAGGAAGCGCGACAGCTCCTGCAGCGCGCGCTGGTAGACGTCGCGCTTGAACTCGATCACGACATCGAGCGGCACCCAGTACTCGTGCCAGCGCCAGGCGTCGAACTCCGGATGGTCCGTCAGGCGCAGGTTGACGTCGTTGTCGCGCGCGCACATGCGCAGCAGGAACCAAATCTGCTTCTGCCCACGGTAATGGCCGCGGATCTCCCGCTTGATGAAATGATCCGGCACCTCATAGCGCAGCCAGTCGCGGGTGCGGCCGACGATTTTTACGTGCTCGGCCCGCAGGCCGATCTCTTCCTCCAACTCCCGGTACATCGCCTGCTCAGGCGTTTCTCCATATTTGATGCCGCCTTGCGGAAACTGCCACGAATGCTCGCGCACCCGTTTGCCCCACCACACCTCGTTCTGCGCGTTGAGCAGGATGATGCCGACGTTGGGCCGAAACCCCTCCCGATCGAGCATATTGCACCTCAAACTTTCTGCGACTGAGCTCCCTGCTTATATTTTTGCCCATAAAAAGACTCTTCGGCTGGGTTTTCGGGGTACGAAAACGGTCGAAGGGCCATCTATTGAACGCATTTGTATAAAGTATGGACGCATCAGCCAGCTAATCCTTTAAAATTAGGTTGATTATAACTCTCTCTTTTTAAAAAGAATTCACCGTATGCGCGCCTCACGATTTTTTATTTCCACGCTTAAAGAAGCGCCTTCCGACGCCGAGATCGTCAGTCACCAGTTAATGATGCGCGCCGGCATGATCAAGCGCCTGGGCTCGGGCATCTACACGTACATGCCGATGGGCCTGCGCGTCATCCGCAAGGTCGAAGCGATCGTACGCGAAGAGATGAACAAGTCCGCCGCCATTGAGCTGCTGATGCCGCTGATCCAGCCGGCCGAGCTGTGGCAGGAGACGGGCCGCTGGGACAAGATGGGCGCCGAGTTGCTTCGCATCAAGGACCGCCACGGCCGCGAATTCGCCTTCCAGCCGACCGCCGAGGAAGTCATCACCGATGTTGTCCGTTCGGAAATTAAATCGTACCGTCAACTTCCGTTGAATTTTTACCACATCCAGACCAAGTTCCGCGACGAGCGCCGCCCACGCTTCGGCCTGATGCGCGGCCGCGAGTTCACGATGAAGGACGCCTACTCGTTCGACCGCGACCTGGCCGGCATGCAAGCGTCGTACAAGATCATGTATGACGCCTACGTGCGCATCTTCAACCGCTTCGGCCTGAAGTTCCGCGCCGTGGCGGCCGACAACGGCGCCATCGGCGGCACCGGTTCGCACGAATTCCACGTCATCGCCAGCACCGGCGAGGACGCGGTCGTCTACTGCCCGACCTCCGACTACGCGGCCAACATGGAAGCGGCCGAGGCCTTGCCGCTGAACGCCACCCGTCCGGCCGCCGCCCAGGCGCTGACCAAGGTCGCCACGCCGGACGCCACCAAGTGCGAGCTGGTCGCCGAGCAGCTCAAGCTGCCGCTGGCGCAGACCGTCAAGACCCTGGCGCTGACCGTCGAGACCGAAAAAGACGGCAAAGTGGCTAAACAGTATTTCATGTTGCTGCTGCGCGGCGACTATGAGCTCAACGAAGTCAAGATGGGCAAAGTGGCCGGCCTGGCCGAGCACCGCTTCTCGACCGAGGCGGAAATCCTGGAAGTGTACGGCTGCGTGCCGGGCTACCTGGGTCCGATCGGCACCAAGGCCCCGGTCACCGTGGTGGCCGACCGCACCGTCGCCAACATGGCCGACTTCGTCTGCGGCGCCAACGACGCCGGCTTCCACTACACCGGCGCCAACTGGGGCCGCGACGTGGCCGAACCGGCCATCGTCGCCGACCTGCGCAATGTCGTCGAAGGCGACGCCTCGCCGGACGGCAAGGGCGTGCTGGCGATCGAGCGCGGCATCGAAGTGGGCCACGTATTCCAGCTGGGCACCGCGTACTCGGAAGCGATGAAGGCCACCTTCCTCGACGAGAACGGCAAACCGGCGCCGCTGCAGATGGGGTGCTACGGCATCGGCATCACCCGCATCCTGGGCGCCGCGATCGAGCAGAACTTCGACGACAAGGGCATCATCTGGCCGACGTCGCTGGCGCCGTTCGAACTGGTGCTGTGCCCGATGGGCATGGACCGCAGCGAAGCGGTCAAGGAAGCGGCCGAGAAGCTGTACGCCGACGCGCAGGCGGCCGGCATCGACGTCATCCTCGACGACCGCGGCCTGCGTCCGGGCGGCATGTTCGCCGACTGGGAGCTGATCGGCGTGCCGCACCGCGTGGTGATCGGCGACCGTGGCCTGAAGGAAGGCAACCTGGAATACCAGGGCCGCCGCGACACCGAAGCGACCGCCGTGCCGGTGGCCGACGTGATCAGCTTCATCCAGGGCAAAATGTCGCAGTGAAGAAAAGCAGTGTAGCCGGCGCGCTGCTGGCGCTGTCAGTGATGATGGCGCCGGCCGCGCAAGCCGGCAATCAGAAGGAGGAGGCGCTGGCCGATTCGGTACGTGTCGCCCTCGCCAACAGCATCAAGGATGCGACGCCGCCGCGCATCACGTTCCGCAACGACGCCGAACGGCTGCGTTACGACGGCTGGCTGGCGCAGATGTCGGCGCGCCTCAAGCGCAAGCTGCCCGACGAGCAAACCCGCCACGAATTTCTTGCCACAGTGTGGTACGAGGCGCGCCGCGCCGGTCTGGAGCCGGGCATGGTGCTGGGCCTGATCCAGGTCGAATCGGCGTATCGCAAGTACGCCGTCTCGCTGGTGGGCGCGCGCGGCTATATGCAGGTGATGCCGTTCTGGACCAACGTGATCGGCGACCGCGACCGCAGCGCCCTGTTCAACATGCAAACGAACTTGCGCTACGGCTGCGCGATTTTGCGCATGTACATCGACATGGAGGGCGGCAACCTCTACCTCGCGCTGGGCCGCTACAACGGCAGCCGTGGACGACCGCAATATCCGAACGCCGTGCTCACGGCGTGGAATAACTGGAAATAACCCCCTAAACCAAAAAACCTTGGGGTCAGGTCCGACATTCGGACATTGGGGAACTTTTGCCTTCAAAAAGGGTTCCAATTTTTCGCCAAATGTCCGAATGTCGGACCTGACCCCCGGGGGCGTAATTCAGAATTTTGCCGACGTCCCAGGCCCCACTATCAAGATTCCCTGCAGCGACGAGATGTTTTCCGCATCGGACCAACTGCCGAGCAGGCGGCCCGCGTCGTCAAATTCAAGCAACTGCCGTCCTTTGTCACCGTTGTCGGGACCGTGGCCTTGCCAGTTGGCGACGATCAGCCGGCCATCGTCCAACCGCTGGAACGTAGCGTAGAAGAACGGCGCCACTTCCGGCGGCACGTCGCCTTCGCCACCAAACGTGCCGAGCAACTCGCCCTTTGCGTCGAAGCGCGCCATGAAGCCGCCATACCCGGCCGAAACCAAGGTCGTGCCGTCCGCGCATTGCTCCGCCTTCCACGCATGAAAGAAGCCCGGCACCCGCAACTCGCGCACGGCGTTGAGCGCGCTGTCGGTCTCCAGGATGTGATCGTTCATGCACAGCAGGTAGCCGCCCCCGGCCGTACGCCGCATCAACCGGACGTAGTCGCCGTCGCGGCGGGCCGTGCGCGTCAGATTCAAATCGCGGTCCAATGTCAGCACGTTGATGCCGCCGGTGCCATCCAGGTTATAGCCGGTCACCAGGGTCGAGCCATCGTCCAGCCGGCACGCGGAAGTAACATCGCTCCACCGGTCGCAGGACGACAATACCTCGCCGGTGCCGATCCGCAGCTCGAAGAAGCCACGCTCGAAGCCGATCAGCACGCGGTCGTCGTCAAGGCGCTGCATGTCGCGCGCCAGCGGGAAGTCGGCCAGATCGCGCGACCATTGCGCGCCCGGACGCGTGGTGTCGATCAGGGAGATGCGCTGGCGGCCTTCGTCGATGGCGAGCAGTTTGTGTGTCAGTGTCATGGGTTCATGTCCTCGTTACCAGTACGGTTCCCACGTGCGGCTCAGGCGCACCAGGGATTCGAAATAAAAGTAGTCGCCCCAGATACAGCTTTCGTCGATGCCGATGCGGTGCGGTTTGTGATAGACGGCATGCCGCAGCAATCCGCCGCCGGCCACGCCGCTCGTGTCCGCGTAGTGCTCGGACAGCTGTCGCACGACGCGCAACGCGGCGGCCTCGTAGTCGCCGCGCAGCGGGTCGAGCAGCGGCAGGTTCTTGGCCAGCTCCAGCAGGCCGCAGGCGGCGATGGCGGCGGCCGAGCTGTCCCGCTCTTCCTCGCCGGAGGTGAAGATCAGGTCCCAGTAGCAGATGCCATCTTCCGGCAAACGGTTCAGATAGTAGTTGGCCAGCACCTTGGACAAGTCGAGCAAACGCGTGTCGCCGTTGTGGCGGAACACCAGCGGGAAGCCGGAGATGCCCCACGCCTGGCCGCGCGCCCAGCACGAGTCGTCCGCAAAGCCCTGGTGCGTCTTGCCGTGGCGCGGCAGGCCGGTCGCCGTGTCGAAGAAGAAGGTGTGGAAGGTCGAGCCGTCCGGCCGCACGATGTGGCGCGCCGCCATTTCGATATGCCGGTCGGCGGCGTGGCGGAAGCGCAGGTCGCCGCTGTGCTCGCTGGCCCAGTACAGCAGCGGCAGGTTGAGGTTGCAGTCGATGATCATGCGGCCGCTTTGCTCGGGATCGTTCAGGTCGCCCCAGGCCTGGATGATGCCGGCGCGCGGCTGGTAGCGCTCCAGCAGCAGATGGGCCGCGCCCATCGCCGCTTCGGCCGCGACGGCGCTGCCGGTGAGCTTGTACGCGGCCACGCATGACAGGCTGTACAGGAATCCCAGGTCGTGGTGGTTGACGTTGATCTTTTCCGCTTGCCGCTGGTGGAAGCCGAGCACGTGGCGCTCGGCGGCGTCGCGGTAGCGCCGGGCGCCGGTCGTTTCATAGGCCAGCCACAGCATGCCGGTCCAGAAGCCGTTGGTCCATTCGATATTGCCGATGGCCGGGTAGACGCCGGCCGTGCTCGACGGCGCCGGGAAGTCGTCGCCGAAGTGGGCCAGATTGCGGTCGATCGACGCCAGCGCCTGGTCGAGCGCGCGCGTCAGCATCTGCCGGCTTTGCTGGTCGGGCGGGGTGGCGCCTTTCAACGGTTCGATGACGGCGGCGTTCAGGGATGCGGACATAGGTTTTCCTTGATGATCACAGAGTTTTTCGCAGCGCTTCGGAGGCCGCGTCGCCGTCGGCGTGGGGCTTGCCGGCGCTGCGGCGCGGCGTTTCAGCCGGCGTCGGTTCCAGCGCGAAGGCGGACAGCACCAGGAATACCAGTCCCAGCCCCGCCAGCACCAGATAGGTCGAAGGGAAGCCGATCAGGTCGTAGCTCTTGCCGACCATCGGCGACAGGATCGCCAGCCCCAGCGAGTGGCCGAAGCTGACGCCGACCATGTACAGGGTCGAGGCCAGCCGCGTGTCGAAGTGGTGGGCGATGTAGCGGAAAACCGATACCACCAGTATCGGCAACTCGACCGAGTGCAGCATCTTGAGCACCGAGATCGACACCGGCCCGACGGCGAAGCTGGAGCCGCCGATACGCAACATCATGATGGCGCCAGCGAGCATCAGGCCGTTCTTGGCGCCGATGCGCTTGACCAGTATCGGCGACAGGAACAGCCCGCCGGCCTCGATGAAGATCTGCGCCGAGTTCAGGTAGCCGAACATGGCCGCGCCCATTTGCGGCGTCGGGAACAGCGAGGCGAAGTAGCTGGGGAATTGCTGGTCGAACACCAGGTACAGATTCGTCACACCCAGGATGAAGACCATGAAGCGCCAGAACTTGGGATCGCGCAGCAGGCCGAGCGCGTCGGCCAGCTTGACCTTGTTCGCTTCGGTGGCGGTGCCGGTGTCGGTCTCGGTGCGCCACACCAGCAGCATGACGATCATCAGCAGGCCGGCGCCGGAGGCGATGAAGAAGTTGATGCCGGGATTGATGTTGAACAGGTGGCCGGTCATCATCGCCGCGCTGGCGAAGCCCAGCGAGCCGCACAGGCGCACGCGGCTGTACTCGAAGCCGTAGCGGCGGCCGATGCGGTCGACATACGATTCGATCGCGTAGCTGCCGGCGATGAAGGTCACGCCCAGGTACAGGCCGCCGATGGCGGCGCCCAGCAGCAGGTTGGCCTTGAGCAGCGGCGCGTAGACGAACATGAAGAACAGCCCGCACATGGTGCACAGCGCGCTGACGGTCCACAGGATGTGCTTGCGCATGCCGACCTTGTCGGAGATGAAGCCGTAGACCGGCTGCGAGCACATCGCGGCGATGAAGTTGGCGGCGAACACCACGCCGGCCTCGGTGCCGGACAACTTCAGCGTATTGCGCAGCCACAGGGTCAGCAGCGAAATGCTCATCGCCTGCGCGAAGAAATACACGAAGACGAAGACGCTCAGGAACCGGAAATGCGATTGGGTTTGGGTCATGGCTGCGCCTCGGGTGTGATCCAGATGGCGACGCCGCCGGAAGCGGACAGCCTGGCTTCAATGACGCCGGCGGCGTCCACCGCCCGCCGCTCGATGCCGACACGGGTGGCCGTCGGTGCTGCGGCGTCATCGGCATACAGCGTGGCCTGGTACTTCTTGCCCTTTTCCAGGAAGCTCAGCGGAATGCTGACGGTGCGCGCGTCGTTGTTGGTGATGGCGCCGATGAACCAGTCGGCGCCGCTGCGGCGCGCGACCGTGACGGATTCGCCCGGCTTGCCCGAGATAACCTTGCTCTGGTCCCAGCTCACCGGAATCCTGTCCCAAAACTCCAGCTCCGGCTCGTTGTTTTCCTTTTCCGGACGGTCGTACCAGTACAAGGTCTGCAAGGGGCTGTAGTAGATCGCGGCCAGCGCCAGCTGATGCGCGTGCGTGGTCTTGATGCGCGGATCGAAATAGCAGATCGTGTAGTCGGCCGCGCCGGCCAGATAGCGGGTGAACGGCAGCACCGTGTTATGCGTCGCGTCGGGCATTTCCTCGTTGCCGCGCACGCCTTCGGAGGTCAGCAGGTTGGGCCAGGTGCGCTGTTCGCCGGTCGGACGCCAGTCGTCGTGGATGTTGACCATGATCTGCGCGTCCGCAGCCTGCTGGATGGCCTTGTTGATCCAGGTGGACCAGCGGTGCGAACCGACCTGGACGAAGCCGAACTTAACGCCTTTGACGCCCCAGTCCCTGTAGGTCTTGAACAAGGTATCGGACTGCGTCAGCAGCGCTTGCTGGTTGACGTAGAGCCAGATGCCGACGCCCCGGTCCTTGCCGTACTGGATGATCGCGGGCAGGTCGAAGTCCGGGATGGCCACCTTGGTCGCGTCGGAATCGAAGGAGAAGGCGGGGCCGTACCATTTCCAGTCGAACAGCACGTATTGCAGCTTGTGCTTGACGGCGAAATCGATGTTGGCCTTGGCGGCGGCGGTGGTCTGCGTCATCACGCGCATGATCTTGCCGGGCTTGATCCAGTCGGGGTTGGCGATCTTCGACGGCGGATTGAGGTTGAGGATGAAATGGTTGTTGTCGGCCAACGCGCCGGCCGATTCGGCGATCATGATGCCGCGCCAGGGCGTGGCGAACGGCGAGATCAGGTCGGCGGGGTCGTGCATCGCGGTGACGATGGTGTTCGGCTTGGTCTTGCTCAGCTTGAACTTGGTGCGCGAGTAGTCGACCATTTGCGCTTCGAGCAGGGCGACGTGGATGCCGCCGAGCAGTTCCAGCGTCAACGGGCGCTCGGCTTCGTCGGGCCAATTGGTCAGTTCGAGTTTTTTGTACGGCGCTTGCGCCCAGCCGGCGAACCAGGCTTTGGTTTCCACCGGCAGGGTGAACTCGGTGTTTTCCTGCGTGACGCGGTAGTAGCTGCCTTTGGGGTTTTCCGGGAACACGAAGCGGAAAGCAGCGCCCTCGTTGTAGGCGCGCACTTCCAGTTTCATCGTGTAGTCGGGGTTGTCGTCCTTGATCATTTTCACGGTCAGCTGGTTGTAGTTGTCCGGGATCTCGGCTTGTTCGCCGTGCAGCGGTTTCCAGGTGGCGGCGTGGCTGGCGGTGCTGTTGCCGGTGATGGCCAGGTTGTCGAACCACTTTTTGTGGTGATCGATCTTGAGCGCCATCGAACTTTCGGACAGGTGGTTGTCCAGTTGCAGGTCCAGCAGCGAATCGAGGATGACCGGCTTGTGTTTGTAGTTGACGCGATAGTACAGCTGCCGTTCGCCGGTGGCCGCCGTGGTTTGATAGAAGATGTATTGCAGGTTCTTATCGGGCGACTGGACGGTGGCCAGATGCTGTTGCTCCGCGGCGTGGCCTTGCGCGGCAACCGCGAGCAGCAGAACCATGATCATGTGCGGAGACACGTAGGGCGGATTAGCGCAGCGTAATCGGCCAATGCATGCGCCGCCGACGGCTCGTAGATGGCCGATTACGGCGTTCCGCCTAATCCGCCCTACGTGCCACACGTGTTCCATCCAGGATACCGGTGTTTTCATAATGTCTCGTTTATAGTTGTCTTATGGATTGATTGTAGACCGTCACGGCTCGCTTGCGATCAGATTGAGCACCTCATAGCACGCGCCCATCGTGTGGTAATCCACCTTGCCGGCCGGGCTCTTCTGATTATTGAGCTTGGCGTTCGATGGACTCAGCACCCGGTACCACGCGCCATGCTCGTGGTCGACGAAATGCTCCCAGCTATAGGCCCAGATCTTTTCGTACCAATCCCAATACCTCGGATCGCCGGTCCGTTCGGCCAGCATCGCCGCCGCAGCGAAACTCTCGGCCTGTACCCAGAAATACTTATCGCCATCGCAAATCTCGTCCGCCGGGCCGAAGCCGTAGAAAATCCCGCCGTGCTCGCCATCCCACGCCTTGCCCAGCGCGATGTCGAACAATTGCGCGGCGCGCGGCGCCATCCACTCGGTCTCGCCGTCGAGCGCGACGGGATGCCGCTCCAGCTGCAACAGCAGCTTGGCCCATTCGGTCAGATGCCCCGGCTGGTAGCCCCACGGACGGAAGATGTTGCTCTTGTCGTGGCGGTTGTATTGCCAGTCCACCGACCAGTCGGCCTGGTAGTGCTCCCAAATCATGCCGCCGGCCAGTCCGGCCTGGCGCATCGTGATGTTGCGCGCCAGCGTGACGGCGCGCTGCAGATAATGCGTCTCGCCCGACGCCTCGAAGGCGGCGATCAACGCCTCGCAGGTGTGCATGTTGGCGTTCTGCCCGCGATACGGATCGAGCACGCGCCAGTCGGCACTGGCCTGGTCGGCGTACAGCCCGTGTTCGGGCTGCCAGAAACGCTTCTCCATCAGATCGAACGTCTCCTTCATATGGACGCGCGCCTCCGTGATGCCGGCCGCCAGCGCCTGCGCATAGGCCAGCAGCACGAACGCCAGGCCGTAGCAATGGTTGTCGCCGTCGGTGACTTGCTTCTTGCCGTCGCGCCACGACAGCTGCCACGCGTAGCCGCCGGTGCGCGCGTTGCGGTGCGCGTTGCGCAGGAAGGCGATGCCGTGGTGCAGCGCTTCCAGATAGGCCGGGTCGCGGAACTGGCGGTAGGCCTTGGCGTAATTGAAGACGAAACGCGTGCTGCTGACCAGGTGCCGCGTGTGATGGTCGTAGACGGTGCCGTCGTCGAGGAAGAAGTGGAAGAATCCACCGCTCGGGTCGATGCAGCGCGGGTGGTAGAACCGCATGGTGTGCGCGATGTGCGACAGCAGCATGTCGCGCGAGCGAAAGTCGGGATGCATGGTCCGGTTCTCCTTAGCGGGTGGGGGGCGTGGCGTTGGGCCAGGCGGCGATGCGGTAGCGCGTGTGCCACGGTTCTTCCGGCCGCAGCGCGACGCCGAGCCTGTCTTCCAGCGGATGGCCGGCCGGCGCGCGGGCGACTCGGCCCAGGTCGAACAGGCTGTTGACCGGTTCGGCGCCGATCGCCAGGTGCCGGCTCATCCATGGGTAATTGATGCGGCCGCCATTGCTGATCCATAGCATCAGGTCCGGCAACTGCGCGGTGTCCCACCACATGCCGACGCAGGCGTCGTAATCGAGGTAGTGCAGCGCGAACGGCGGCGCGTCGCCGGTGCCCGCCAAGGTGCTCACCTGCATCAGCTCCTCGGTCGGCATCGTCAGCGGCAATTGCGCCAGATCGAGCGCGCCGTCGACACCGGCCATGGCCGACAGCGAAGCGGAGCGCGCGTCGGGCAGCAGGCGCGACACGGCGCCGGGCGCGGCGGTCGGATAGCTGTGGATGCCGGCGTGCTCGCCGAGCGCCACCTTCACCCGTCCAGGTGTGGACGGAATGCGGAAGGTCGGATGCAGGCCGACCGGCATGCGCGACGGGCGGCGTGACCAGATGCCCAGGCTGATGTCGAGCGCGGCGGCGCGCGGATCGACCGCGATCACCCGTTCGACGCGGGCGATGGCGCTGCCGGCCGGGTAGTCGATCGCCAGGTGTACGCGGTGCGGCGTGGCCCCGATGCAGTGCCAGTGGTGGTTGGCGGCGTAGCCGTGCATCCAGTCGTCGCCGCTGGCTTTGCCGTTGTCAATGGTGCGCCGCCAGCCGGCCGGCAGCGGACCGGGATCGTCGGCGCGGCCGAAGGGCACGCACGGCCATTCGCCGCGCATGCGCCGCAACAGGCCGGGCAGGGCGGCCGCGCCGGTGGTGCTGGCCCATGGCGCCACGTGCATGATGTCGAGTTCGCGCTCGTCGTCGAGCCGCAGGCTCACCGGGCCGAGCATGCCGCCCAGGGCCTGCACCTCGGCGCTGCCGAAGTCCCACGCCAGTTGCCATGCGCGGCGCGTTTCCTTTTCGGCCCGTTCACTCACGCGTTTCGTCTCGTTCATCGCGCCAGCCATCCGCCGTCCACCGGCAGGGTGATGCCGTGCACGTAGTCGCTGGCACGGCCGGCGAGGAACACCGCCGCGCCGGCCAGGTCGTCCGGCTTGCCCCAGCGCCCGGCGGGAATGCGCGCCAGTATCGCCTCGGAGCGCTGGGCGTCCTCGCGCAGCGCGGTGGTGTTGTTGGTTTCGAAGTAGCCCGGCGCCAGCGCGTTGACGTTGATGCCTTTGGCCGCCCATTCGTTGGCCAGCGCGCGCGTCAGCCCGGCCAGCGCGCTCTTGCTGGCGGCGTAGGCCGGCACGCGGATGCCGCCCTGGAACGACAGCAGCGAGGCGACATTGATGATCTTGCCCTCGCGGCGCGCCGCCATGTGCCTGGCCGCCGCCTGCGACAGGAAGAAGACGGAGCGCAGATTGGTGTTCATGACGGCGTCCCAGTTTTCCTCGGTGACGTCGAGACTGTCTGCGCGGTGGATGGTGCCGGCGTTGTTGACCAGGATGTCCAGCTGGCCGTTGAAGGCGATCGCGGCGTCGACCGCGCGTTGCACCGGTTCGGTGGAGCCGAAGTCGGCGCGCACGAACAGAAAGCGGCGGCCCAGCGCCCGCACTTGCGCGGCGGTGTCGTCGGCGGGGCTGCGGCCGGCGGCGACGATGTCGGCGCCGGCGCCTGCCAGCGCGATCGCGATCGCCCGGCCGAGCCCGGTGTTGGCGCCGGTGACGAGCGCGGTGCGGCCGCTCAAGTTAAACAGTTCGGACATCGATGCTCCTTATTTCAGCTGACAGATATCGAGCACGTTCATGTCGGTGTAGTCGAGGTTTTCGCCGCCCATGGCCCAGATGAAGGCGTAGTTGGCCGTGCCCGAGCCCATGTGGATCGACCACGGCGGCGAGACCACCGCTTCCTCATTGGCGACGATGATGTGGCGCGCCGAATCCGGCTCCCCCATGAAGTGGAAGATGCGCTGCTGCTCGTCGAGGTTGAAGTAGAAATAGACCTCCGAGCGGCGGTCGTGCAGGTGCGGCGGCATCGTGTTCCAGACGCTGCCGGTCTTCAGTATCGTCAGGCCGAGCAGCAGTTGCGCCGACTTGCACACGCCGGGAATCACGTACTGGTAAATGGTGCGGGCGTTCGATGTCTCGGCGCTGCCGCGCTCCAGCGGGACGGCCTGGGCGTGGGTGATCTTGGTCGGTTCGTGGCGGGCGTGGGCCGGCGTCGAGGCCAGGTAGAAGCGCGCCGGATTGGCGGGATCGGCCGATTCGAAGCCGACATCGTTGCTGCCCATCGGGATATACAGGCCGTCGAGCGGCGCCATGTCGAAGGTTTGGCCGTCGACGGTGATGCGGCCGGCGCCGCCGGCGACGTTGATCACTCCCATCTCGCGGCGCGACAGGAAGGGCTGGCCGAGCGCGGAAACCGGCTCCGTATGCGTCGGCAGCTTGATCGCCTCGACGACGGGCGCGGCGCCGCCGATCACGAAGCGCTCGTGATGGCAGTAATTGAGCTTGATCCGGTCGCTGACGAACAGGTTGCTGATTAAATAGCGCTCGCGTAACTGTTCATTGCTAACTTGCGTCATCATGTCCGGATGAGTGGCATGAAATATTTTTTCGTACATTTGAGTCTCCTGAAAATGAATTCTACTGATATCTGTTATCGATAACAAGTATAATGGCATACTCGTTTGAAAAGCAACGAACAGGAAGCCGGGCATCTTGGTTTTTTGCGATCCGGTTAAATCAACTTGAAGAGTGATTCGTTAGGAGTGGTCCGTTGAAAACCGCTGTCGCCCTGTTTTTGAGCCTGTGCGCCGCCTCGGCCGCCGCGCAGCCGCCGTCCAGCCAGCCGTGGGTTGCCGACCTGGGCAACGGCCAGTATCAAAACCCCATCCTGTACGCCGACTACTCCGACCCGGACGCCATCCGCGTCGGGCAAATGTTCTATATGACGTCGTCGAGCTTCAGCAACGCGCCCGGGCTGCCGCTGCTGCAATCGTCCGACATGGTCAATTGGGAGTTGGTGGGGCACGCGCTGCCGAAATTGGTACCCGAGGATGTGTTCGCCAAGCCGCAACCGGGCAAGGGCGTCTGGGCGCCGGCGCTGCGCCACCACGCCGGAAAATTCTGGATTTTCTATCCGGACCCGGATTTCGGCGTCTATGTGATGACGGCGCAAAACTTCGCCGGTCCGTGGAGCGCGCCGCATCTGCTGCTGGCGGGAAAAGGCATCATCGATCCGGCGCCGCTGTGGGATGACGGCGGCAAAGCCTGGCTGGTGCACGGCTGGGCCAAGAGCCGCTCCGGCATCAACAACATCCTGACCTTGCGCAGCATGGACGCGGACGCCCGCAAGCTGCTCGACGAGCGCGGACGGGACATCGTCGACGGCGGAAAATTGCCGGGTTATCACACGGTCGAAGGTCCGAAGCTGCACAAGAAGGATGGCTACTACTACATCTTCGCGCCGGCCGGCGGCGTAGAGCATGGCTGGCAATCGGTATTCCGGTCCCGCAATATCGAGGGGCCGTACGAGGACAAGATCGTCATGGCGCAGGGCACCTCGACGATCAACGGACCGCACCAGGGCGCGTGGGTGGATGGGGTGGACGGGCGCGACTGGTTCTATCATTTCCAGGACAAGGGCGCCTATGGACGTGTCGTTCTTCTGCAGCCGATGCAATGGCGCGATGGCTGGCCGGTGATCGGCGTGGACAAGGACAACACCGGTGTCGGCGAGCCGGTGCTGACCCACGCCATGCCCGCCGGCAAGGATCGCGGCATTCTGGTGCCGCCGACGGGCGACGAGTTTGGCGCCGGGGCGCTTGGCTTGCAGTGGCAGTGGAATGCCAATCCGGCGCCGAACGCGCTTGGCGGCTGGTATTCGCTGAAGGCGCGTCCGGGCTTCCTGCGCCTGCCGGCCTTGGCGGCGCCGGAGGAGGGCAGCGCGCGCAAGGTGCCGTCGGTGCTGACGCAGAAGTTTCCCGCGCCTGTCTTCACGGTCGATACCAAGATCGAGGCGCGCGGGTCCGATCTTCAGCGGGCCGGATTGCTGGTGCTGGGGATTCGGTACGCGTGGCTGGGCGTGCGCCAGAGCGATGGCGTGACGCGGCTGGTGTTGTCCACCTGCGAGGAGCCGGCGCCGACGTGCAAGGAGCGCGTCGAACCGTTGCGCACCGTGGGCCGCGAGCCGGTGTATCTGCGCGCGGAGGTGGGCGACGGGGCGATGGTGAAGTTTTCGTATAGCCTCGACGGTAAGGAGTATACGCCGGCGGGCCAGCCGTTCCAGGCGACCGTGGGACGCTGGGTGGGCGCGCAGGTCGGTCTGGTCAGCACGCGCTGGCCGGTGGCGGGCAAGAAGCCAGTGCCCTCGTATATCGACGTCGATTACTTCCGCGTGACCCGTGTTCCACGTAGGGCGGATTAGGCGGAACGCCGTAATCGGCCAATGCGTGAGCTGTCGAGACGCATGCATTGTGGCCGATTACGCTGCGCTAATCCGCCCTACGTGATACCATGGGTGCAATAACGTTATCGATAACATGAAAATAAAATCAGGAGACCAGCGTGTTGAAAAAGCTACTAACGGCGGCAGCCTTGCTGTGGTGCGCCTCGTCCTCGGCGCAGGTGCAGGTATTCCCATTCCCCGAGCAGATCAGGTACTCGCACCATAGCGACGACTTCACGGTACGCGTGCGCACCCCTGGCGGCGTCTGGCAGGACCTGTACGAATACAAAGTCAAAGTCGACCTCGATACGCAAAGCACCGCCTCGATGGTCTACTTCAACTTCGACGGCCCGGTGGAAGTCGCGGTACAAAAGAACAACGGCCGCTTCTCCAGCGTGGCGATCCGTCCCGACGCCAAGGGCATCAAACCGGTCATCAAAGGCCAGACCGCCTTTTTCACGCTGAACCGTCCCGCCAACCTCAGCATCGAATTCGACGACGATCGCCTGCACAACCTGCACCTGTTTACGCACGCGATCCGCAAGGACATGCCCAAGCCGCCTGCCCGCAAGCCCAACGAGGCGATCGGCAAGGGCGAGCCGCCGGACTTCACCCAGCCGGTGGTGTACTTCGGCCCCGGCGTGCATGACGGCGACTTCAACCTGCGCTCCAACACCACCGTGTACATCGACGGCTCGGCGATGCTGAAACGCCCGCTCATCATCAACGGTGTGCAGAACGTCAAGGTCATCAGCGACGGCCTGTTCGACAGCGTCGATATGCTGACGATCAAGGATTCGAAGAACGTGGTGATCGACGGTCCGATCTTCTTCAACCAGATACATGGGACGATGCGCTGCATCACCTCGCAGGATATCGAGGAGCGCAACATCCGCACCATCGGCGGCGGCAAGTGGTCGGACGGGCTGGGGCACTTCGCCTGCGAGCGCGTGACGGTGGCCGACAGCTTCATCCGCACCTCCGACGACTGCATCACCTTGTATAACCACCGCTGGGATATCTGGGGCAACACGCGCGACATCGTCGTCAAGGACTCGACCCTGTGGGCCGACATCGCCCACGCGGTCATGATCGGCATCCACGGCAACACGCCGTCGCCGGCGCATCCGGAGCCGGAGGTGCTGGAGCGCATCCGCTTCAGCAACATCGATATCCTCGATCATGACGAGGACGACCCCGAGTACGAGGGCGCGATCGGCATCATGGCGGCCGACGACAATCTCGTGCGGGATGTGCTGTTTGAAGATATCAGGGTGGAGCGCATCGAGGAGGGCAAGCTGTTCAACCTGCACATCGCCTTCACGCCGAAATACAATACGAGCCCGGGGCGGGGCATCGAGAATGTCACGTTGCGCAACATTCATTTTTCCGGCAACGGCTCGCCCAGCGCGTCGGCGATCTACGGCTATGACGAGACGCGCAAGGTCAAGAACATCGCGATCGACAACGTGACGGTCGGCGGCCGCAAGATCAAGGGTGCCGAGGCGAATGTGCTCGACATCGGCAAATTCGTTGAGGGCGTGACTTACAAGTAGGGCAGGCAATCAAAATACCCAGGAAACACGTAGGGCGGATTAGCGAAGCGTAATCGGCCATGCATGAGCCGTCGATGGCTCATGCATGGCCGATTACGGCGTTCCGCCTAATCCGCCCTGCGTGCCACAGTGGCAACATCCGCGCCGCTGTTCATCTTAAATGATGATATCGCTCTTAGGCGCCGCCGCCTTCGCTTCCAGTTCCGCCAGACGCGTCTCCAGCGTTTCCAACTTCGCGCGGGTTTTCGCTAAAACTTGCGTTTGAACATCAAATTCCTCGCGCGTCACCAGGTCTAGTTTGGAGAAGCCCTGCGTCATCATGGACTTGACGTTCTTCTCAATGTCCTTTGCTGGTGAGTTTTGGACGGCTTGGCTGATCTTGTTTTGCAAGTCGTTAAAAAAAGTGTTCATATCCATAATATTCCTTGATCTGGTGGGGTTATGTATGCACTATAAAAGTGCATACATGCGTCGTTGTGGTGCAAAACCAAAGACTCTTGCGTTCGACACTTTCAAATTATCACTTTCGTCGGAGTATGTCCGTTGTCGCGGATGCTACAGCGGCTATCCAGCGAGCAACATTAGCTGGCACGCATTCTGCTAAAGAAGTCAATGAATGCCGCTCACTGCTTTGCCTCATAAGGATTTTACCCGTAACCGTATTCTCTATCTGTGACTAAGTTCGATAACTACAAGGACAAAATTATGAAAAGCACGAACCTGACTCTGATCGCAGCACTGACCTTCGCATTCGCCACCATGAGCGCCTCGGCGCAAGCCCAGGACGCGCAACCCGCGCCTGCGGCCCCGGCCGCTGCCGAACCGGCACCGGACCACCAGATCAGCTACAACGTTGCTGTGGCCAGCGACTACCGCTATCGCGGCATCTCGCAAACCCGTTTGAATCCAGCGCTGCAAGGAGGCGTGGATTACGTCAACAATCCAACCGGCCTGTATGTCGGCACCTGGGCCTCGACCATCAAGTGGGTCAAGGACGGCGGCGGCGACGCCGATGTGGAAATCGATGTCTACGGCGGCAAGCGCGGCGAGATCGCCCCGAGCGTCACCTACGACGTCGGCGGCCTGTATTACTATTACCCGTCGAACAAGCTCGCCACCAGCGCCAACACCTTCGAACTGTACGCCCAAATCGGCGTCGGCCCGTTCTCCGTCAAGTACTCCCGCTCGACCACCAATCTGTTCGGCACCGCCGACAGCAAGGACAGCGGCTACGTCGACGCCCAGCTCAACTCCGAAATCTATGACGGCTACATCCTGAACCTGCACCTGGGCCGCCAGACCGTCAAGAACAACTCCGCCTTCAGCTACAACGACTACAAAATCGGCATCACCAAAGATTTCGGCGTCGTAACGGTGGCCGTGGCCGCGATCTCCACCGATACGGACGCCTATGTCGGCCGCGGCAAGAACCTCGGCAAAACCGGCGCCGTGCTGACCATTTCCAAAACCTTCTAAGCGAGGCTTAGCATGAAAATGATTACCGCCATTATCAAGCCGTTCAAGCTCGACGAGGTCCGCGAGGCCCTGTCGGCGATCAACGTGCAAGGTATCACCGTGACCGAAGTGAAAGGCTTCGGCCGCCAGAAAGGCCACACCGAGCTGTATCGCGGCGCCGAGTATGTGGTCGATTTCCTGCCGAAGACCAAGATCGAGGCGGCGGTGGACGATGCGATCGTCGAACAGGCGATCGAAGCGATCGAAGGCGCTGCCCGCACCGGCAAAATCGGTGACGGCAAGATCTTTGTATATAACCTGGAACAGGTGATCCGTATTCGTACCGGTGAAACCGGCCACGAAGCTCTTTAAGGGGAAGATTGATGAAGAAAACTATAACAACATTGCTCGCTGGGGTATCCATCCTGTTTGCACTCGCCGCGCCGGTCCACGCCCAGGAGGCCAAACCGGCCGACGCGCCGGCCGCCGCCGCCACCGCGCCCGCCGCCGCCGCGCCTGAGGCGCCTGCCGCTCCGGCCGCCGCGCCCGCCGCA
>CAUPJZ010000027.1:0-90589 GCA_963511605.1 uncultured Duganella sp.
CCTCTAGCGTCAATCCCTGCGCCAGTACCAGTTTGACCGCCTCGGCCCGAAACTCCGGCGTGTATGTTGTTGATTTCATGATTTCACTCCCTATGACAAGTTTATCAAATGGAAGTGTCCATCAATGTCAGATTACCTCAGGCATCTCTGACGTCTTGGCCTAGCGATGTACTCTCCTCTTCCTCGTCACGCTCAACCATATCCTCGGCAATCGATCTGGCTTTACGCCCCTTGCCAAAATTCGATCTACTGATCCTGTCGGCAAGTGCGGTGACTCGTTCTTCCCTGGGCGAATACACGGAAATGAGAAAAAAACCTTTCCCGTACACGCTGCGCAGCGTCTCGACTTCTTTTGGATGCTTCAACGAACGCAGAATGAATGCATTCTGGGAAGGCTTGCCATCTAGCGCCTCCTCTCGCAGACGCTTGATCTCTGCAATGCCAAGCAACGCCACCGCATCACCGCTACCGCTATCTGTGCGAAGACGAGTTCCCTCATCCATTAAATGGGAAATTCTATTATCCTCGGTCTCAAGACTGTGATCGGTTCCAAAAAAAATCTCTATTTGGCGGCTCAATTGGATCGCCTTGGCCTTATATCCCACAGCTTGCAACTCGCGGCAAAGAACGGTGATCACTGGCTCCAGGTTGACGCCGATGGGCCCTACGATGCCGAATACCAGTTCAGGGTGAGGGTCGGGAGAGAGCGGATGCTCGACCGGTGGTTTCGCTGATTCGCCCTCGTATGAGTCAGTTGGAAGCTGAAGGTCGGCGTGTGTCGCGGGTCGTTTCTTTGTCGCACGCTTAGGCATGTCTTCCCCCGATACCCAGTATGTTTTGGTGCACAAGCGCCACAAGTTTTAGTATCCGGCGGCGCCGGATTTTCGTCAAACAATCATCTGAGCAAATGAAGGAAAAACCACGGCGTTTGATACATATAAAGAAAAGGCCCCAAGAAATGGGGCCAATTACCACACAACCATCAGTTGAAGCGACCCGGTCTAAGCAGCGTGCGTGTGGCTATCGACCGGCACCGGCGCGACCGGCTTGCCGAAAGCGGCCAACAACGCCGCCTCCTTCTGCTTGGCCGAATTCAGATGCCGCTCCTTCACATGCCCATAGCCGCGAATATCCTCGGGGATGCTGGCGATGGCCACCGCCTGCGCCAGGTTCTCCGCCGTCAGCTTAGGCAGCAGCGAGGCCACCGTCTGGCGATACTCGCCGATCAATGCGCGCTCCATCTTGCGCTCGGCCGTGTAGCCGAAGACGTCCAGCGCCGTGCCGCGCAAGCCTTTGAGCTTAGCCAGCACACCGAACGCCTTCATCATCCACGGGCCGAATTCCTGCTTGATCAACCTCCCCTGCGCGTCATGCTTGGCCATCAACGGCGGCGCCAGGTGGAACTTGAGCTTGATGTCGCCCTCGAACATGCCGGCGATCTTCTGCTGGAACGCGCCGTCGGTGTACAGGCGCGCGACTTCGTACTCGTCTTTATACGCCATCAGCTTGTAGTAGTAGCGCGCCACCGCCTCGCTCAGGCGGGTCGACTTGCCCAGCTTCGCTTCCTCGGCGCGCACCTGCTCGACAAACGCCTTGTACTGCTGCGCATAATCGGCGTTCTGGTAAGCGGTCAACAGCTCGACGCGGCGGTTGACGATGTCGTCCAGGGTCTGGGTACGTTTAAACTCGATCACCTTCGCCGGCGTGGTCAGTTTGGTGACGGAACCCAGATCGTGCGCGGCCGTTCGGCCCCAGTGGAAGGCGGCCTTGTTGAAGTTGACCGAGATCGCATTCAATTCGATCGCCTTGATGATGGACGCTTCGCTCAGCGGCACATGGCCCTTCTGGAACGCGTAGCCCAGCATGAACATGTTGGTGGCGATCGAATCGCCCATCAACGCGGTGGCGATCTGGCCGGCGTCGACGAAGTCCACCAACTCGTTGCCGCAGGCGCGCACGATCTCGCCGCGCGAGCCGGCGTCCGGGAACTGCCAGTCCGGATTCTTGACGAAAGCGGCGGTCGACGAACCGGTGGAGTTGATCATCGCGTGCGTGCGGCCCTCGCCCATGCGCGACAAGGCGTCGCGGCTGGCGGTGACGATCAGGTCGCAGCCGATCACCAGATCGGCGCTGCCGGTGCCGACACGGGTCGAGTGCAAATCGGCCTGATTGTCGGCCAGGCGCACGTGCGACATCACCGGGCCGCCCTTTTGCGCCAGTCCGCTCATGTCCAGCACGATGGCGCCCTTGCCTTCGACGTGCGCCGCCACGGCAAGGATCTGGCCGACGGTGACCACGCCGGTGCCGCCGATGCCGGTGATCAGGATGCCGTACGGCGTGTCCGTCGACGGCAATGCGGGCATCGGTAGGACGGCGGCCGGCGCGTCGCCCGTTGCCGCCTTTTTAGGCTTCTTCAGCGCGCCGCCTTCAACCGTCACGAAACTCGGACAGAAGCCGGTGGTGCAAGAGAAGTCCTTGTTGCACGACGACTGGTTGATCTGGCGCTTGCGTCCCAGTTCCGTCTCCAGCGGCTCCACCGACAAGCAGTTCGACTGCACGGAGCAGTCGCCGCAGCCTTCGCACACGGCTTCGTTGATGACGGCGCGCTTGGCTGGATCCGGATACTCGTTGCGCTTCCGGCGGCGGCGCTTCTCGGAGGCGCACGTCTGGTCGTAAATCATCGCCGACACGCCCGGCTTGTCGCGCAGTTCGCGCTGCACGTCCATCAATTCGCTGCGGTGGCGCACGGTGACGCCTTCCGCCCATTTGTAATCGGACGGGTACTTTTCCGGTTCGTCGGTGACGACGATGATCGGCGTCACGCCTTCGGCCGCGATCTGGCGCGAGATCATGCCCGGATCGAGCGGTCCGTCGAACTGCTGGCCGCCGGTCATGGCGACGGCATCGTTGAACAGGATCTTGTAGGTGATGTTGACCTTGGCCGACACCGCCGCGCGGATCGCCAGTATGCCGGAGTGGAAATAGGTGCCGTCGCCCAGGTTGGTGAAGACGTGCTTCTCGTTGGTGAACGGCGCCTGGCCGACCCACGTCACGCCCTCCGCGCCCATATGGGTGAAGGTCGAGGTTTCGCGGTCCATCCACAACACCATGTAATGGCAGCCGATGCCGGCCAGCGCGCGCGAGCCTTCCGGCACCTTGGTCGACGAATTGTGCGGGCAGCCGGAGCAGAAATACGGCGTGCGGTCGGTGTCCGGGTTGGCCTTGGTCGGCAGCGTCTTCAACGCCAGTTCCTTCGCCTCGAGGAAGGCGACGCGCTGCTTGACGCGCTCCGCGACAGGATGACCGTCGCAGTAGTGGGCGATGCGCGAGGCGATGGCGCGCGCGATCTGCGCCGGATTCAATTCATAGGTGGCAGGCAGCAGCCAGTCGCCGTGCCCCGTCTTGCCCTTGTTGCTCCATTCGCCAGTATCGTCGAACTTGCCGACCACGCGCGGACGCTGGCCGTCGGGCAGGTTGTACAACTCCTCCTTGAGCGCGTACTCGAGGATCTGGCGCTTTTCCTCCACCACCAGGATCTCGTCGAGGCCCTTGGCGAATTCGTGCACGCCGTCCGCCTCCAGCGGCCAGGTCATGCCGATCTTGTACAGGCGGATGCCGATGTCGGCGGCGGCCTGCTCGTCGATGCCCAGGTCGGCCAGCGCCTGGCGCGTGTCCAGGTAGGATTTGCCGGCGGTGATGATGCCGATCTTCGGCTTCGGGCTGTCCCAGATGATCTTGTTGAGCTTATTGGCGCGCGCATAGGCCAGCGCGGCGTACCACTTGTAGCTGTTCATCCGCACTTCCATATCGAGCACGGTGTCGGGCCAGCGGATATTCAAGCCGCCGGCCGGTAGTTCGAAGTCGGTCGGTAGCTGGATCTGCACGCGGTCCGGGTCGAAGTCCACCACGGCGCCGGACTCGATGATGTCGGTCACGCACTTCATCGACACCCACAGGCCGGTGTAACGGCTCATGGCCCAGGCGTGCAGGCCGTAGTCGATGTATTCCTGCACCGACGACGGATAGAGCACCGGAATGCCGCAGGCGTTGAGAATGTGGTCCGACTGGTGGGCGGTGGACGAGGATTTGGCCGCGTGGTCGTCGCCGGCCAGTACCAGCACGCCGCCGTGCTTCGCACTCCCCGCATTATTCGCGTGCTTGAAGACATCCCCGCAGCGGTCGACGCCGGGGCCTTTGCCGTACCACATGGAGAAGACGCCGTCGTACTTGGCGTCCTTGAAAAGGTTGGTCTGTTGCGTGCCCCACACCGCCGTGGCGGCCAGGTCTTCGTTCATCCCGGGGTGGAACTTGACGTGGTGGGCGTCGAGATACTTTTTGGCCTTCATCGCCGTCATGTCGACGCTGGTGACCGGCGAGCCGCGATAGCCGGTGATGTAGCCGGCGGTGTTCAGGCCCGCCTTGAGGTCGCGTTCGCGCTGCATCATCGGCAGGCGGATCAGCGCCTGGGTGCCGGTCATGAAGGCACGGCCGCGCTCCAGCGTCCATTTGTCGTCCAGCGAAATTTCGTCCGAGTGGGTGCCCGGGTCCAGCAGCGTACCCTTGTGAGGTGCGTTCATTAATGTCTCCAATATTCTCTGAAATACTGAACGCGGCAACGCCGGATAGGCCCTGCCGCGCGATTGCCGGTGCTCCGTTCTATGCGGTGCTACCGGCGGTTTTTCCCGCGTTTTTTACTACTATATGCCTTATGCCGCGCTGTTGCTCAAATCCTTGCTCGGGTCTTGCAGCACGCCGCGCTTGATCTGATCCAATTCGATCGATTCGAACAACGCCCGGAAGTTACCCTCGCCGAAGCCCTGGTCGCCCTTGCGCTGGATGATCTCGAAGAAAATCGGGCCGATCACGTTCTGCGTGAAGATCTGCAGCAGCAGTTCGCGCTCGTTCTCGTTGCTGTGACCATCGATCAGGATGCGCAGACGGCGCAGGTCTTCCAGCCGCTCGCCATGGCCCGGCAGGCGCCGATTGACTAGCTCATAGTAAGTCTCGATGGTGTCCTGGAAGGCGATGCCTGTCGTCTTCATCTTCTCGATGGAGGTATAGATGTCGTCGGTGCCCAGCGCGATGTGCTGGATGCCCTCGCCGTGGTACTCGTCGAGGTATTCGGCGATCTGCGATTTGTCGTCCGACGATTCGTTGATCGGGATGCGCACCTTGCCGCACGGGGAGGTCATCGCCTTCGACTTCAGGCCGGTCAGCTTGCCCTCGATGTCGAAGTAGCGCACCTCGCGGAAGTTGAACATCTTCTCGTAGAAGTCCGCCCATTCCTTCATGCGGCCGCGATGGACGTTGTTGGTCAGGTGGTCGATATAGGTCAGGCCGTTGCCGACCGGGTTGGCGTCCGCGCCGGGGATGGCGACGAAGTCGACGTCGTAGATGCTGATGTCGCCGATGGAACCTTGTTCACCGCTGTTTTTGCCGCGCCAGCGGTCGACCAGATAGATCAGCGAATCGCCCACGCCCTTGATGGCCGGGATGTTCAGCTCCATCGGGCCGGTCTTGTTGTCGAAGCCCCAGGCGCCCAGGTCCAGCGCGCGCTTGTAGGCGGCCGCAGCGTCCTGCACGCGGATGGCGATCGCGCACACGGACGGGCCGTGGTGGCGGGCGAAGCGCTGGGCGAACGAGTCCTGCTCGGCGTTGATGATGAAGTTGATGCCGCCCTGGCGGTACAGCGTCACATCCTTGTGACGGTGGCGGGCGATGGCGGTGAAGCCCATGCGCTCGAACAGCGCGCCGAGCGCTTTCGGATCGGGGGCGGCGTATTCGACGAACTCGAACCCGTCGGTTCCCATCGGGTTGTCCCAAGGCTGGAATTGCATGCGTGTCTCCTCGTTAGAATAGCGCCAGTATAGTCCCGCCCACCGGGCATTAAATTGCAAACAATTCCCGCCCACGGCCATTTTGCGCAATAATATTGCCTCAACACTGAATTATCGAGGGATTTATGACCAAAATTGCGCTGGATAAAACCGACCGTAAGATTCTGTCCATATTGCAGGCCGACGGCCGGCTGTCGAACCAGGACGTGGCCGAGCTGGTTGCGCTGTCGCCGTCGCCGTGCCTGCGCCGCATCAAGCGGCTGGAGGAAGCGGGCGTGATCCGCCAGTACGTGGCGCTGCTGGACCCGGACAAGATCGGCCTGGGGTTGCTGGCGTATGTGAATGTGCGACTGGAGAAGCACAGCGATGCGGCCGCGCACAGCAACGCGCGCGCGCTGGGCGCGCAGAACGCGCCGGCCTCGCCGCGCGCCGACTTCGCGGTGTCGGTGGAGCAGTGGCCGGAGGTGGTTGCGTGCTACGCGATGACGGGGGAGATGGACTACCTGCTGCGCGTGCACGTCGAGGACATGGACCACTTCTCGCGCTTCATGATGGCGACCTTGCTGCGCCATCCGGCGGTGCTGGACGTGAAATCGAGCTTCGCCCTGCAGCGCATCAAGGACACGACCGCCCTGCCGTTGGTGTGAACCGGAGCGTAGCCGGTTATATCGCCGCCGCCAACCCGGCCAGTCCCACGCATACCAAAATAATGGGATGCTGGCAGGGTCGGTTTTGTACCTTGGATTCTTGCATAATTTATGGTCACCCAGAAGATCGTCCGCGCTGTTACACGCGGGTTATTTTGTCAGCAGCACGCAGGAAACACATAGCAGCAACATGCCGATCACCTTATAGACGCTGAGCGCCTCACCGAATATCAACCTCCCGGCGAACGCAATCAACGTCATGGTTACAATCGTCATCACCGGATAGGCAACGGTAATGTCGGTCTTGGCTAGCGCAAGACGGTATGCGCCAAAGCCGGCGACATAGCACGCCATCGCACCGGCCAGCCAGTAGAGTTTGATAGCGATGCTTGGTTCGGAATGGCTGGCGGATATTTTTATCATCACAGTCGCGAGTGCGCTGAACAAACCGGCAACGGCGCACCAGATGTATCCTCCTAATATAAAAATCATTTGATCTAATCGAAGAGTAAGCGAAGGAAATCGCGAATTGAAGGCGACGGCGCAGCAAGGGTAGCTGCCGCCACGACATGGAGTTTTTGCTTGAAAGCAGGTGGGATTTTACGCCATTTGCTCGCGGACCGGATTTTAGTCCACCATGCTCCAAAAAAGTACTTTTTTAGGGTGCCGGTCGAGCCGTGACCGTAGGGGATGGCCCGCTCCATGCGGTGACGGGAGGATGGATTGCGTGCTGCGCACGCTGCTTCGACGGGCTCCGGGCGGTCAGCGGGCCTTACCCGCTAACCGCCCGAGGGATCAAGCTAACTTCAAGAGGTGAAGTGACGGTTCAGGTGCTGCAGGAACGGTTCGGCCGCCAGGAAGCCGATGATGCGGCTGTTCGGAATCTCCTTGCCATCGTTAAAGAAGATCAGGCCCGGTGGACCAAACAGGCCGAAACGCTTCATCAGCGCCTTGTCGTCGGCGTTGTTGGCGGTGACGTCCACCTGTAACAGCATCACTTCCTTCATCTTGCCATTGACGGCCGGCTTGGAGAAGGTGAACCGCTCCATTTCCTTGCACGCCACGCACCAGTCGGCGTAGAAGTCCAGCATCACCGGCTTGGTGCTGGTGGCCAGGATCTGATCCAGTTCGGCCACCGTCTTGATGCGCGTGAAGTGCGCCTCGCCGCCGGCGGCGCCACCGGCGCCACCCTCGGCGCGGGCGATGGTCAAGTGCCCCAGCGGCTGCAGCACGTCGCGGCCGGCGCTGGCGGCGCCGGTCAACTCGAACAGGCCGACCAGCAGGAAGGCCAGTCCCAAGGTCTTGCCGACATAGGCGCCCAACCCCGCGCCCTTCGGAATACCGTCGAACACGTGCAGGAACATGGCGCACAGCAGCGCGAACACGCCCCACATGACCATCATCACCGTGACCGAGAACACCGGCGTGACCATCCAGATGGCGACCGCGATCAGCAACAGGCCGAAAAGCTTCTTGACGCCATTCATCCAGGCGCCGGCGCGCGGCAGCAGGCTGCCGGCCGAGATACCCGTCAGCAGCAGCGGCACGCTCATGCCGACCGCCATCGAGAACAGCGCCCAGCCACCGGTCCAGACGTTGCGCGTCTGGCTGATGTAGAGCAGCGCGCCGGCCAGCGGACCGGCCACGCACGGGCCGACGATCAGCGCCGACAGGGCGCCCATGACGAACACGCCCGCGAATTTGCCACCGCCCATATTGCCGCTGGTGGAGCTCAGGCGGCTTTGCAGGCTACTCGGCAGTTGCAGCTGATAGACGTCGAACATCGACAACGCCAGCGTGAACAGCAAGGCACCGAACGTCAGCAGCACCCATGGTTTTTGCAGCGCGGCGGCCAGGCCTTCGCCGGCCAGGCCGGCGCCGACGCCGAGCGAGGTGTAGACCAGCGCCATGCCAAGGCTGTACGCCAGCGCCAGCATGAAGCCGCGGCCACGCGAGACATTGCCTTCGCCGACGATGATCGACGACAGGATCGGCACCATCGGCAGCACGCACGGCGTGAACGACAGCAGCAGGCCGAAGACCAGGAAGGCCAGGCCGATGCGCCAGGCGCTGCCGCTTTGCAGCGTGCGCTGGGCCAGCGAGCTGTCGTCTTCCGGCGCGGCGGCCGCAGCGGATGCCGCAGCGGTGGCGGCGACCGACACAGGGGCGGCGGCGGGAGCGGCGGCTTTCGGCGCATCGACGGCGGCCGGGTCGATCGGCGTCAGCTTGCCGGGCTTGCGCGGGTCGACGCGATAGCTTTGCTCCGCCGGCGAGTAACACAGGCCGGCGTCCGCGCAGCCCTGGTAACCGACCAGCAGCGTGTACGGCTCCTTGGCCGCGACGGGGAGGTCGACCACCAGCGTGTCCTGGTAGGTTTCCATCTCCTTGTTGAAATTGGTGTCGAACTTGCGTATGCCGTTCGGCAGCACCGGCGCCGTCACCTGCGCGCCGTCGGCCGCGTTGAAGCTCAAGCGATCGCGGTACAAGTGGTAGTCCTTGGCGATCTTCCACGTCAGCCGCACGGTCTTGGCGTCGAGCGCCTCGGCGGTCAGCTTGAAAGCCTGGTCCGGTTCGAGAAAATCGCCCGCCCGCACCTGGCTGCCCGCAAACAGCGCAATGAGCGCCACCAGCATCGTCGCCAGCATCTGCAAACGCACCATCCATTTTTGTCGTTTCATGAGATATCCCTATACAACATCTGCCCCTGATCATCGACGGTCAAATAACCCATGTCAGAGGCGTTCAGAAAATTGAGTCCGCCTTGCTGTTTCAGCATGGCGATCGTCGAACAACTGCCGGCCGCTATCGCCATCGGCGCCATCACGCTCACAGAGCGCCAGTGCCGCACCGGCATGCCGGTGCGCGGATCGAGGATGTGGCAGTAACGCTGCCCATCCAGTTCGAAATAACGCTCGTAGTCGCCGCTGGTGGCCAGCGCCCCCTGGCTGATCGGAATGCTGGCCACCACCGCGTCGGGATCGCGCGGGTCCTGTATGCCGATGCTCCACGGGCGCCCGTCAAGCCGGGGACCGATGAAGCGCATGTCGCCGCCCAGGTTCACATAGCCGTGCCGCACGCCGGCCTCGATCAGCAAGGCCGCCGCGCGGTCGGCCGCGTACTCCTTGCCGAAGCCGCCGAAGTCGACCTCCATGCCGGCCTGGCGCAGATAGACCTCCTCCCCCTCGCAGACCACCTTGTCCCAGCCGACCAGCGCCAGCAAGGGCTCCAGCACCTCCGCCTTCGGCACGCTGGGCCGGCGGAAATCCCAGGCCTTGCGCAGCACGCCGGAGGTGATGTCGAACAGCCCCTCGCTGGCGCCGTACAACGCGGCGGCGTAGGACATCAGCGCCATGGTCTCCTTGTCGCAGAGCACCGGCTCCCTGCCCGCCGCCGCGTTGACCCGCGAAACGATGCTGTCGGGCCGGTAGCGCGAGTACTTCTCTTCGATCCTCCGTACCTCCGCCACGGCCTGCCGCGACAGCAGTTCGGCCGTGTGGGCGTCGGGCGCGGCCAGCCGGATCTCGCAGCGGCTGGCCATCGCGTCGAACGCGGTGCGGTGGATCGCGTCTACCATTGCCGGTTGACCGCGATCTGGAAGGTCTGCGCCCGCAGCGTATCGAGTCCCGGGCTGCCGGAGTGGAAGGCGCGCCAGCTGCCGCGCTGCTGGTAGGCCGAGGCCTTGACGTCCACCGACCACAGCTTGTCGATCTGCTTGCTGACCTTGAGCCCCACGGTCACCGCGCCGAATCCCGACAGGCGCTGGTCCGCCGACGACAAGCCCGGATTGGCGGAGTTGAAGCCGGGCGGGAACGGCGTGCCGAACACCGGATCGTAGACCGGGTCGTAGTAGAAGTCTGCCGCGCTCTGCGTGTACAGGCGCACTTCCGGCGTCACGGTCCAGCCCTGCGACAGCGGCTGCACGTACTCCTGCGACAGCGTATGCCCGCGCACGCCGAAGCTGTCGCGGTAGTAGCGGTAGGAGGTGCGGCTGATGCCGCCGGTCGATTCGACGTGGTGGTTCCAGCGCAGCAGCACGGTGTTCTCGTTGCGGCTGCGCGGACGGTTGTCGAAGGCCTTGTACGGATCGGAGAAGAAGCCACGGCCACGGTCGTGCGCCAAGGTCAGTTGCACCACGTCGTTCTTGGTCAGCACCTGGGTCACGCCGACCAACAGGTTGGTGGTGTTCTTTTTCTCGCCGACGACGGCGCCGCCGGTGGAATTGATCTCGTCGTTGGCGCGGCCGATGCCCGCCGACCACGTGGTGTTGCGGTCCTCGCTCTCGAAGGTGCCCTGCAGCGACAGCGCGCGCGACACGTAGTCGTGCTCGGTCGAATAGCTGGCGCCGACCGACACGCTGCCGCGATCGAGGTAGCGCTTGAGCGAGACGTCGCCGGCCTTGCGGTCGTCGCTCATGCGCGAGGCGCCGGAGACGGCGGTGTGGTAGCGCGGCGAGGCGCCCGACACGTCGTCCGTCACCGCCGAGGCGCTGATGCTCCAGACGCCGGCCACCGGCGCCATGACGGACACCGACGGCGCGTGCACGCGGATGCGGTCCATGTTGGACTGGCTATCGCGGTAGTCCAGATAGCCGATGCTGATCACGCCATTGGTCGGCGGCGCCTCGGCGTGGGCCTGCACGCCCGGCAGCATCAGCGCCGCCGCCAGGATCGAGCCGGCCAAGGACGTTGCCGGCGATGGCGCCGGGGCTGGTGGCGTCGACGGCTGGCCGTCGTCATGCATGGTGATTTCTTTGCTCGTCATAGTGGCTTCCATTTCAGTTGCAACCGCAGCCGCCGCCACCGACACCGGCGCCGCCCGACGAGGACTCGCGGCTGGTGTAGATATGGTCGTCGTAACGGCTGAACAAACCGCCGTCGTTGAAGGTCATCTCCGGCTTGGCCAGCGTGCCTTTTTCCCACGGCTGGACATTGCCGAACGAGGCGCAGCCGGACAGGCTGGCGGCCAGCGCCAGGGCGATCAGGGTTTTCATTTGGCGGCTCCCAGTGCGGATTGAATCTTCGCTTCCAGCTCGGCGCGGTCGGCGTCGCGGAAGCCCGAATGCTCCAGCAGGACCTTGCCGTCAGGCCCGATCAACACGCTGCTCGGCATGCCCTTGATGCCGTACTGGCGCGGGGTGGCTCCCTTCGGATCGAAGGCGATGGTGAACTTGGCTGGCGTCGTCGCCAGGAAGGTCTTGGCGTCCTCGCTCTTGGCGTCGACATTGATGCCGACGATCTGGAATCCGCGCGGGCCGTACTTGGCCTGCATCTCGTTCATCCAAGGGAAGGACTGGCGGCAGGGGCCGCACCACGAGGCCCAGAAGTCCACGTACACCACCTTGCCGGTCAACTTCGCCAGCTGGACGGCGCCCTCCATGCCCTGCAGGTCGAACTGCGGCGCGGATGCGCCCTTCTCCAGCGCGAAGGCTGACGATGCGCCCAGCGCGGCGGCCAACAATATCGATATCGCTTTGATTTTCATAATGGTTCCAGGTTAGTGTTGATCGCCACGGCTGCTGCCGCTGCGACGACGGCGCCACACGATCACGCCGAGCGACAGCATGGCCAGCAACGCCAGCATCGGATCATTGACGCTTTGCGAGGCCGAGCAACCGCCACCGCCGGCGTTTTGCGGCGTGGCGTTGGACGGTGCGGCGTTGGCCTGGCCGTTCAAGGCGATGGTCCAGCTGCCGCCGGCCACGTTCGACTGGATCACGACGTTGCCGCTGTTGCCGCCGGCGTTGACCGGGGTGTAGCGCACCACCAGGTCGCAGCTGGCGCCGGGTTGCAAGGTGAACGGGAACGCGGCGCAGCCGGTGCTGTCGGCGACGGCGGCGAACGGGCCGCTGAAGGCGGCGCTGGCCAGCGTCAATGGCGCCGAGCCGCTGTTGGTCAAGGTGAAGCGGCGGGTTGGAGCCGCCGCGCCGATGGTGACGGCGCCAAAGTCGAAGCTTTGCGGGTTCAGTCCCAGCGAAGGAGCGCTGACCGCGACCGCCACGCCGTTACCGCTCAGTGGCAGCGTGAACTGGGTACCGGCGTCGGTCACCAGCAGCAGGCTTGCGCTGCGGGCGCCGGCCGCCGTCGGACGGAAGACGGTGGTGATGGTGCAGCTGGCGCCGGCGCTGACGGTGCCGTTTGCCGCGCAGGTGCCGCCGGTGACGAAGTCGCCAGCCTGCGCGCCGCCCAGGGTCAGGGTCGAGATACGCACCGCCGCGCTGCCGGTATTACCCAGGGTCGTGGTGTGCTCGGCCGCGCTGGCGCCGACTTGAGTATCGGCGAACGCGATCGGGCCGGTCTCGGACAACACCGGGATACCGACCGATTGCGTGGTGCCGCTGCCGGTGATGGCCACTTGCACCGCCGCCGCGTTGGAGGTCACGCCCAGGGTGGACGTGACCGCGCCGTCGGCGGTCGGCGCGAAGCGCACCGGTACCGAGCAGCTGGCGCCGACGGCCAGGGTGGCGCCGCAGTCGCGGCCGGCGATGGTGAAGGTGCTGGAGCCGGTCAGGGCGATGCGCGTGAAGGCGACGGCGACGTTACCGGTATTGGCCAGCACCACCGACTGCGAAGTGGCCGGGGAACTGATGGTGCGCAGGCCGAAGGCCAGCGCGGACGGCGTGGCCGTCAGCGCCGGCGCGGCGGCCGAGGCGGTGCCCGACAGGCCCACCGTGGCGGCGCCGTTGGCGGCGTTGGAGGCCAGGGTCAGGCTGGCGGCGAAGGGGCCGGCGGCGGTTGGCGTGGCCTGTACCGTGACGGTGCAGCTGGCGGCGGCCGCCAATGGCGTGGCCACCGCGCAGCTACCGCCCAGCGTGAAGATGTTGGCGTTGGCGCCGCCCAGCGCGATGGAGCTGAAGGTCAGCGGCGCCTGGCCGCTGTTGGTGACATTGATGGTGGAGACGGTCGACGCGGCGCCGGTCAACTGCGCGCCGAAGTTGATGCTCGGCGCCGACAACGCTATGGTTGCCTGCGGCGTGGCGTTGCCGGTGCCGCTCAAGGCCACGGCGCTGCTGCCGCCGGTGGCGTTGTGGGTGATGGTCAGGGTGGCGGCGCGCGCGCCGGCCACGGTCGGACGGAAGCTCGCTTGCACGGTGCAGTTGGCGCCGGCCGCGATGGCCGCGCCGTTGGCGCAGGTACCGCCGGCCAGCGTGTAGTCGCCGGCGGCCGCGCCGCCCAGCGAGATGCTGCCGATATTGAGCGCGGCGTTGCCGGTGTTGCTCAGGGTGGCGCTCAGCGGGGCGCTGGTCTGGCCGATGCTGGTGCCGGTGAAGGCCAGGCTGGCCGGCGTCAGCGACGCGACCGGCGCCGCCGTCACGGTCGGATTGCCGATGTAGGCTGCGATGTCCGCCAGTTCGGCGGAGCTGAAGCGGCCGGCGAACTGGCCCATGCCGCCACCAGCGTTGCGGGCGATGGCGGCGGCGATGACGGACGGCTGATTGGCGGCGCGCTGGATGTTACTGACGTTGTTGGCCGGTGAGGGGCCATGACAGGCGACGCAGGTGCCGCCGCCGCCGACGGGACCGTTCTGATACAGGGTCCGGCCGTTCAATGCGTTTTGCGCGTACGCCGATTGCGAAGCCAGTCCCAATAGCAGCGCCGCTGCCGCCGCGTGCCGCAGCTGGAATTCCCACGTTAAACCTGTCATGCCACTCTCCTGAAGTTGATCTTGAAGTTGATCCAAATAGATCTATAAACCGCAGACAGAGATAGCAAAGGCGTTGAACGCGCTGTGCATCAGCGCGCACCACCACCAGTTGCGGGTGCGCTGGTAGAGCAGCGCCAGCGCCAGGCCCGGTAGCAGCACCGCGACGGCGGCCTGCCAGCCGGAGCCCAGGTGCAGCAGGCCGAAAGCGGCCGTCGACACCAGCACCGGCCAGGCCCACCCAAGCCCTTCCCGCCGCGCCGAGGGCCGTATCAGCCACTCCTGCAGGCCGGCGCGGACCACGCACTCCTCCAGCAGCGGCGAAAGCACCAGCAGCCGCAGGCAAACACCCGGATCGGGCGCCCGCAACTGGGCGCCGCACAAGGCGTCCGCCGCCCATGGCATGGGCAGAAGTGAGGAAATCAGCGGCACGTTGGGAAGCCTGGTTACCGGTTTGCGTATCTTGTCTGACCGTTCATTCCAGACCAGCCGGTAAAGGTTCTAACTATAGTGAGGGAAAATGCGATTTATTTTCGACCGGTCAGACGACCGAGCCATTTGGTGGCAAGGCGCTTGTTGGCCTTGAGGGTGTAGTCCAGGGTGGCGAATTGCTCGTCCAGCGCCTCCTGCAGCACGCTGGCCGGATTGGCCAGTGGCAGTTTGAGATAGGCGTCCGCCTCGCCGTAGTCGCGATGGATCTCCATGCCGGCTTTTTTCGCGATGTGCATCATCGTCTTGTTCGACGACAGGCAGTGCATATATAAGGTGTCGACGTCGTTGTTGCGGCAGTGGATGGCGGCGCGCTCGAACAGCTTGGAGCCGACGCCCATGCCGCGCGCGCTCTTGCTGACCGAGACGCCGAATTCGGCCACCCGCTCCTTCTCGGTGACGGCGCTTCTGGACTCGTCGCGCGGCGCGAAGGCCAGGTGGCCGACGGCCACCAGCTTGAACAGGCGGTTGTACACGCCGAACACCATGTCGCGCGAAAAATCGATGTTGTTGACGTACCTCGCGACCTGCTCGTCGGGCAGCATGGTGCCGAAGCGCAGCAGCCGGTCGCTGCTTTCCAGTTCAAGGAAGTGCTTGACCATGCGCCGGCGGTCGCGCTCCTGCAGCTCCTTGACGAGCACCGTCGGACGGTGTTTGCCGTCTTTGTGCTTGCCCCAGCGGCGCAGCGGATTTTGGAACAGGTCGATGGAGTTCATTCTTCCGCCTTCAGCGCCGCCGCGACGGCCGTCACCCGTGCGCGGTGCACGAACTCCGGTATCCGCTGCGGGTTGGCGGCGCTGGCCTGGGCGATCTCGCCGGCGTTGACGCCGCGCGCGGCGGCCATCGCCGCCTCCAGATGGGCCAGCTGGGGGAACGGCGCGTCCAGATAGCTGGCCGCGGGCCCGATGCGGCCGCGCGAATCGCACTCGGTCGCCAGCAGCATCTGCGAAAAGCGCGCCGGCTTGCGGAAGGCGTCGCAGCGTTCCAGCAGCTTGACGATGGTGTTGGGGCGTAGCTGCAACGCGCGGCCGACGTTGCCATGTTCGCGCGCGGTCATCACGGCCAGGTCGCGGCACTCGGTCGGCACCTTGAGGCGCTTGCACACCTGCTCGACCAGTTTGACGCCCAGCTCCTCGTGGCCGTGGTGCGCCGGCCAGGTGGCCGGCGGCGTCACGCCCTTGCCCAGGTCGTGCATCAGGCAGGCGAAGCGTGTCGGCAGTTCCAGCCCCGCCCGCGCGGCGCAATCGATCACCTGCAGGATGTGGACGCCGGTATCGATCTCGGGATGCCACTTCTCCGGCTGCGGCACGCCCCACAACGCGTCGAGCTCCGGCAGGATGCGCGCCAGCGCGCCGCAATCGCGCAGCACTTCCAGCATGCGCGAGGGTTTGTCTTCCATCAGCCCGCGCGACAACTCCTGCCACACGCGCTCCGGCACCAGCGCGTCGACCTCGCCCTGCTCCGTCATCTGGCGCATCAGCGCATTGGTTTCCGGCGCCACGCGGAAGTCGCTGTAGCGGGCGGCGAAGCGCGCCACGCGCAGGATGCGCACAGGGTCCTCGGCGAAGGCGTCGGAGACGTGGCGGAACACGCGCCGCTCGATATCGCGGCGCCCGCCGAATGGGTCGGTCAGGGTGCCGTCGTCGGCGCGGGCGATGGCGTTGATGGTCAGGTCGCGCCGGATCAAATCCTCCTCCAGCGTGACATCCGGGGAGGTGTGGAACACGAAGCCCTTGTAGCCGGGCGCGGTCTTGCGCTCGGTGCGCGCCAGCGCGTACTCCTCCTGCGTCTTCGGATGCAGGAACACGGGGAAATCCTTGCCGACCGGGCGGAAGCCCTGGGCCAGCATGTCGTCCGGCGTGGCGCCGACCACCACGTGGTCGTGGTCCTTGACCGGCAGGCCTAACAACTCGTCGCGCACGGCGCCGCCGACTACATAAATCCGCATCATGGTCAGTCGGGCATCTCGGCGTCGTGCTTGGGCGCCGTTTCGGTTTCGGCCAGCGCCTCGGCCACCCAGCGCGCCACCGCCGGATGCGCCAGCACGCGCTGACAGTAGGCGTCCAGCGCCGGCGCCAGCGACACGCCGTAGGTGCGGAAGCGCATCACCACCGGCGCGTAGTAGGCGTCGGCGATCGAGAAGTCGCCGAACAGGAACTGGTGGTGGCCGAAGCGCGACAGGCACTCCTCCCAGATCTCGCTGATGCGGCCGATATCCGCCTGCGTGCCGTTGGTGCGGCCCTTGCCGGGGAAGCTGGCGCGGATGTTCATCGACATCGACGTGCGCAGGTCGGCGAAGCCGGCGTGCATCTCGGCGCAGACCGAGCGCGCCATCGCGCGCGCGGCCACGTCCTGCGGCCACAAATGCAGCTCCTGGAACTGCTCGGCCAGATACTCGCAGATCGCCAGGCTGTCCCAGATCGTCATTTCGCCGGCCAGCAGCACCGGCACGCGGCCGCTGGCCGAGTAGCCGCAGATGCGGTTGGCGGTGTCGGGCTGGTCGAGCAGCACGCGCACCTCCTGGAACGGGATGCCGAAGGCGGTCATCGCCACCCATGGCCGCATCGACCAGGACGAATAATTCTTGTTGCCGATGATGAGCGTCAGGCCCGGCTCGCGCGCGGCGGCCAGCGAAGTCGACAGGCTGGGATCAAGTTTGGTGGTCTGCATGATGCGTCCGTATGGTGTGGTCAATGCGTGTGGTCAACGCGAGCCGTAGCTCGATTCCTGTTCTTCCTCGGGGGTGTAGGAGCGCGGCGCGACGGTGCCGATGCGCGCCTTCAGCGATTGCGGACGGCCCTCGAACAGCGCCGCGTAATAGGTGGCGTTCGACATCACGTTCTTGACGTAGGTGCGCGTCTCGTAGAACGGAATGGTCTCGATGAAGATGGCGCTGTCGATCGGCTTGGTCAGGGTGGCGCGCCAGCGGCGCGAGCGTCCCGGCCCGGCGTTGTAGGCGGCGGTGGCCAGCACCTCGGAGCCGTCCATGTTCCCCAGCACCATGTTCAGGTAGTTCGTGCCCAGCATGATGTTGGTGCGCACATCGGTCAGCATGTCCTGCGCGAAGTCGGTCAGGCCCAGTTTCTTGGCCACCCAGCGCGCGGTCGACGGCATCACCTGCATCAGGCCCGACGCGCCCACGTGCGATTGCGCGCCGAGGATGAAGCGCGACTCCTGCCGCATCAAGCCATACACCCAGGCCTTGTCGAGGCCCAGCGTCTGCGTGGCCGGATGCATGACGTCGTGGTGCGGCGACGGGAAGCGCTGCGTGTAGTCGACCTGGATGCGGGTGCGGTCCGAGGTGTTGACCATGCGGTCGAGGATCTCGTTCTGGCGCGCGAATTCGGCGGCGGCCAGGTAGCCGCGCTCGTCCAGGCCGCGCAGGCCCCAGTTCCACTCGCGCGTGCCCTCGAAGCGCAGGCGCATGCCGAAGAACTTGAGCGAACGCTGGAAGTTGGGATTGGCGGCGATCGCCGCGATCTCGGCGGGGGTGATCGGCAGGCCTGGCAGCGGGATGGTAATCAGGCTGCCGGTTTCCTCCAGCGCCAGCTGGCCGTAGAAGTTCGGCTGGTCCGAGATGCTGCGGAACAGCCGCTCTGCCTCGCCGGCCGGATGGCTGGTCACGCCGGCTTCGGCCATCAGCGCGCGGCCCATCCAGTAGATCCAGGCCGGATCGTCGCGCAGCGAGGCCGGCATCGCCTGGATGTTGGCCTTGACCTGGCGCCAGTCGCCGGCGCGCAGCGCGATGCGGGTTTTCCACTGGATCTGGTCGATGGACAGCCTGGCGCCGTTCGAACGGCGCCAGTAGTCGGCGGTGTCGTCGGCCAGCGAATAGGACGATTGCAGCGCGATCGCCGCCCAGCCTTCCTGGCGCTCCAGCGGCGTGAGTTGGGACGACGCCTTTTCCAGTGCCAGCGCCGCCAGCTTGACGCTGGTCTTGGCCATGCGGCCGACGGCCACCACGAAGATCTCATGTTCGGTGCGGCCGCTACCCGGACCCTTGGCCAGCGCCAAGGCCGGCGTGTCGACCGCCTGCACCGCCTTCTTCTCCGGCCCGCCCAGCAGGGCGACGATGCGGCGCGCCTGCCCGGTGGCGTTGAATTCGCCGGCCAGGCGCAGTTGTTCATACAGGTCGTTGGCGTCGAACTGGCCGGTCTGGAACAGGGTGGCGATCAGTCCCGCGCATGGCTCGCCGTAGACGGCCGGAGATGTCAGCAGCGCGCGCGCCTCGTCGGCCACCTTCTGGCCTTTGAGCGCGCGCGATTGCAGCGCGTAGCATTTGACCTGGGTGTCGTCATTGAGCACGAACAGCGGCAGCTGCTCGTCGAAAGTGGCCCAGTCGCGTTTGCGGCCCAGGTCCAGCAGCCAGTCGTTGCGCAGGCGGTCGACGATGGCCTGGCCTTCGTAGCGCTTCATGAAAGCGCGGATTTCCGCGTAGGAGGCGTCCTTCAGGCGCGATTTGAGCCGATAATAATCGACATACGAAGGAATGGAATAATTGGCGAGACGGGCCGCGTAGAAGTCCACCTTGGCCGCGTCGTCCTGGCGCACCGCGTCGCGCATCAGCAGGAAGGCATCGTCCTGCCGCTTGGTCTCGGTGCCGATATCCTCGGCGCGGGCCTGCGACATATACGACGGGTTGAACGCAACCCAGGCCACGACGACGACGCCGGCAATCCATTTCGAAGCGGAAATCAATGTGAAACTCTCTTTAAGCAGTGTACGAAGCGACAACCGAATCCATGAGCGGCGATGAATCCATGACCAGCGACCCTAGAATACCACGTGCCGAGAGCGAACGAATAGCCCCGGCCGCTATGCAAAAGGCCGATTTGCGCAAGCAGTTGCTGACCGCGCGGCGCGCGCTCGACCCGGCCGCGCGGGCGGCGTGGGACCATGCCATCGGCGCGCGCGTGATCGCGTGGTGGCGCGCGGCGCGGCCGGCCGCGCTGGGCGTGTATTGGCCGTTGCGCGACGAGCCGGATCTGCAGGCCGCCTACGTTGAGCTGGAGCGCCTGGGCGCGCTGCTGCTGCTGCCGGTGGTGGTGGAAAAACACGCGGCGCTGGCGTTCGCGGACTGGCGCATCGGCGAGGCGATGGTCAAGGATGCGATGGGGGTGGCGGTGCCGGCGGATTTGCGGCTGGCGGCGGCGTACCCGCCGGCGTTGCTGGTGCCTTGCCTGGGATACAACCCGGATGGCTATCGATTGGGCTATGGCGGGGGATTTTACGACCGCACGCTGGCGCGGGCGCCGCGCCCGGAGACGGTGGGCATCGCGTACAGCTGCCTGGAGGTGAAGTTCGACGGCGACGCGCACGATGTGGCGCTGGACAGGATAATTACCGAAGTCGGTAACTGAAATGATCCTGACAATCACGCAGGGCGGATTAGCGGGCGTGGCCCGCCAATCCGCCCCGGGGGCCCACCGAAGGAGGCGGCCTACCCGCCGGTAGGCCTTGAGAGGCGGAACGCCGTAATCGGCCGTGTATGGGCCGTCGACGGCGCATGCATGGCCGATTACGCTTCGCTAATCCGCCCTACGTGTTTCCGATGAGCGCTTCTACCGGCATCACACCAGGCGTTGCCACAAAGCCGTCGTCGCCGCGGCCTGGTTCATGCTGTAGAAGTGCAGGCCCGGCGCGCCGCCGGCCAGCAGGCGCTCGCACAGCTGCGACACGACATCGAGGCCGAACGCCTTGATCGACGCGGTGTCGTCGCCGTAGCTGGCCAGCTTCAATCGCACCCAGCGCGGGATTTCCGCGCCGCACATGTCGGAGAAGCGCATCAACTGCGTGTAGTTCGTGATCGGCATGATGCCGGCCACGATAGGCACGCTGATGCCCATCTTGCCGGTCTGGTCGACGAACTGGAAGTAGGCGTCGGCGTTGTAGAAGTACTGCGTGATGGCGGCGTTGGCGCCGGCCTTCACCTTGCGCTCGAACGCCAGCAGGTCGTCCTGCGGCGACTTGGCCTGCGGGTGCACCTCGGGATAGGCCGCCACTTCGATGTGGAACCAGTCGCCGGTCTCCTGGCGGATGAACTCCACCAGCTCGTTGGCGTAGCGAAATTCGCCGGACGCGCCGTAGCCGCTCGGCAGGTCGCCGCGCAGCGCGACGATGCGCTTGATGTTGTGCGACTTGAATTCGGCCAGGATGGCGCGGATCGACTCGCGCGTGCCACCGACGCACGACAGGTGCGGCGCGGCGTCCTCGCCGGCGGCCAGGATCTCGACCACCGTGTCCAGGGTGCCGCGCTGCGTGCTGCCGCCGGCGCCAAAGGTCACGGAAAAATACTTGGGTTTCAGTTCGGACAGCTTGGCGCGCGTGGCGCGCAGCTTTTCCGCCCCTTCCGCCGTCTTGGGCGGAAAGAATTCGATACTGAAATTATGATTAGCCATCTGAGTTCTTCAAAAGTAAGGTAGACAGAGCCCAGGAAATCACGCTGTACAACAGTGCGCCGCCGATCGCCGACAGGAAGCTGTCGACGTGGAAACCGTCGACGAATTGCGCCACCAGCCAGAACATGAAGCCGTTGATGACAAAGATAAACAGTCCCAGCGACAGCATGGTCACGGGCAGGGTCAACAGCAACAGCACGGGACGGATCAGCGTGTTTACAAGGGCCAGTACGAGAGCCGCGACGAGGGCTGCGCCTATGCTTGTGACATCGACAGAATGCATCAGGTAGGGAATTGCCAGCAGGGCAACCGCATTGATTAACCAGGTAAGGACCAAACGCATAACTAAGTCTCGCTGCAAAAGATATCTAGATAAAAACAAGGCCGGCACACGCCGGCCCCGCCTCACACCGTCACATTAATAACGGTAGTGGTCCGGTTTGTACGGACCTTCCTGCGTCACGCCGATGTAGGCCGCTTGCTCTTCGGTCAGCACGGTCAGTTGCGCGTTCAGTTTCTTCAACTGCAGGCGCGCCACTTTCTCGTCCAGGTGCTTCGGCAGCACGTAGACGCCGACCGGGTACTTGTCGGTGTTGGCGAACAGCTCGATCTGGGCGATGGTCTGGTTCGCGAACGACGAGCTCATCACGTACGACGGATGGCCGGTGCCGCAACCCAGGTTCACCAGGCGGCCTTCGGCCAGCAGGATGATGCGCTTGCCCGACGGGAAGATCACGTGGTCGACTTGCGGCTTGATATTTTCCCAGGTGTACTTCTTGAGCGCGGCGACGTCGATCTCGTTGTCGAAGTGGCCGATGTTGCAGACGATGGCCTGGTCCTTCATGGCCAGCATGTGCTGCTCGGTCAGGATATGATAGTTGCCGGTGCAGGTGACGAAGATGTCGCCGTGTTCGGCGGCGTAATCCATGGTCACGACGCGGTAGCCTTCCATCGCCGCCTGCAGCGCGCAGATCGGATCGATTTCGGTGACCCACACCTGCGCCGACAGCGCGCGCATGGCCTGGGCCGAGCCCTTGCCAACGTCGCCGTAACCGGCGATGACGGCGACCTTGCCGGCGATCATGACGTCGGTGGCGCGCTTGATGCCGTCGACCAGCGACTCTCGGCAGCCGTACAGGTTGTCGAACTTCGACTTGGTGACGGAGTCGTTGACGTTGATCGCCGGGAAGGCCAGCTTGCCTTCTTTGTGCATCTGGTACAGGCGGTGCACGCCGGTGGTGGTTTCCTCGGTCACGCCCATGATCTGCGGCAGACGCTTGGAATACCAGGCCGGGTCGATCGCCAGGTGCGCCTTGATGGCGTTGAACAGGCAGATCTCTTCTTCCGAGCTTGGCGAAGCCAGCACCGAGATGTCCTTCTCGGCGCGCGCGCCCAGGTGCAGCAGCAAGGTGGCGTCGCCGCCGTCGTCGAGGATCATGTTCGAGTAGACCGCGTTGCCGGCGGCGTCGGCCGGCCATTCGAAGATGCGGTGGGTGTAGTCCCAGTATTCGCCCAGGGTTTCGCCCTTGATGGCGAACACCGGGGTGCCGGCGGCGGCGATGGCGGCGGCGGCGTGGTCCTGGGTCGAGTAGATGTTGCACGACGCCCAGCGGACCTTGGCGCCCAGCGCTTCGAGCGTCTGGATCAGCACGGCGGTCTGGATGGTCATGTGCAGCGAACCGGTGATGCGCGCGCCCTTGAGCGGCTGGGCGGCGGCGAATTCCTCGCGGATCGCCATCAGGCCTGGCATTTCGGTTTCGGCGATGCGGATTTCTTTGTCACCCCAGGAAGCCAGGGAAATATCGGCGACCAGGTAGTCTTGTGCGGATTTGAGTACGGCGTTCATCACGCCCTCCTTTCATGTTAGAAAAAAGTAACGTGAGCGCGGTTGCAGATTCCGAGCCTGGCAAAAATGAATTCGTCGCAGCGCTCCTCGGAAGGTGCATTTTAGCACCACCTTGGCGCGGAGCACAGCCGCCGCGCCAAATAAGCTGGGTCAACAGAGGTTCAAGCAACACTCAACTCCGGGTCGGGACCACCACCGGTGGGCCCGACCCGGAGTTGCTTTATTTCAGGCCGGCGGCGTCGCGCAGGATCGCGGCCTTGTCGGTGCGCTCCCACGTGAATTCCGGCTCTTCGCGGCCGAAGTGGCCGTACGCGGCGGTCTTGGCGTAGATCGGACGCAGCAGGTCGAGCATCTGGACGATGCCCTTCGGACGCAGGTCGAAGTGCTCCATCACCAGCGCGGCGATCTTGTCGTCGGGGATGACGCCCGTGCCTTCGGTGTAGACCGTGATGTTGATCGGACGCGCCACGCCGATGGCGTAGCTGACCTGCACCTGGCATTGGCGCGCCAGGCCGGCGGCGACGACGTTTTTGGCGACGTAACGCGCGGCGTAGGCGGCCGAACGGTCCACTTTCGTAGGATCCTTGCCGGAGAAGGCGCCGCCGCCGTGCGGGCTGGCGCCGCCGTAGGTGTCGACGATGATCTTGCGGCCGGTCAGGCCGCAGTCGCCCTGCGGGCCACCGATGACAAAGCGGCCGGTCGGGTTGACCAGGTATTTGGTGTCGACCAGCCATTCGCGCGGCAGCACCTGCTTGATGATCTCCTCGATCACCGCCTCTTCGATCTGCTTGTGCTGCATTTCCGGCGCGTGCTGCGTCGACAGCACGACGGTGTCGACCGCGACCGGACGGCCGTTGACGTAGCGCAGCGTGACTTGCGATTTGGCATCCGGACGCAGCCATGGCAGGCGGCCGTCCTTGCGCAGCTGCGACTGGCGCTCGACCAGGCGGTGCGCGTAGTGGATGGCGGCCGGCATCAGCTCGGCCGTTTCGTCGCAGGCGTAGCCGAACATCAGGCCCTGGTCGCCGGCGCCCTGGTCGAGGTCGATGCCGGCGCCTTCGTCGACGCCCTGGGCGATGTCCGGCGACTGCTTGTCGTAGGCCACCAGCACCGCGCAACCGCGGTAGTCGATGCCGTAGTCGGTGTTGTCGTAGCCGATGCGCTTGATGGTTTCGCGCGCGACTTGAATATAATCAACGTTGGCGTGCGTGGTGATTTCGCCGGCCAGCACGACCAGGCCGGTGTTGCACAGCGTTTCGGCGGCGACGCGGGCCTTCGGGTCCTGCTCGAGGATGGCGTCCAGAATGGCGTCCGAGATTTGGTCGGCGACCTTGTCCGGATGGCCTTCCGAGACGGATTCGGAAGTGAAAAGATAATCGTTTGACATCGCAAGCTCCTGATACTGGTTGAGAATGGTTGTCGCTCACCCAATACGGCTTGCGACGCTTTAGCGATATTTATATTCCGCTTCGCAAGTTGTCTGTTAACTCAGCGGTTACTGCATACGTGGTATTTTACGCTTCTTAAAAAATTTTTGGCTAGAGCAATAGCAGCCGGACACTCCTTGATATTGACGATTTAACTTCATGCTTGTTTATCTTTTCCGCTTTTTATCCATTTTCCCGCTGCCGCTGCTGCACGCGGTGGGCGCCGCCCTGGGCTGGCTGGTTTATCTGTGTTCTCCCTCGCATCGTCGGCGTATGCGCGAGAACATGGCCCTTGCGGGCTATTCGGGGCACCTGTCGGCGGCCATCGCCGAGGCCGGAAAAAGCATCGTCGAACTACCCTTTGTCTGGTGCGCGTCGCCCGCGCGGGTGTCGCGCCTGGCCCGCGCCGAGAACTGGGACCTGGTGCAAACGGAACTGGACGCGGGACGCGGGATCGTGTTCCTGACGCCACACTTGGGCTGTTTTGAAATCGTCGCGCAGGAAATCGCGCTGCGCACCGAACTGATGGTGATGTACCGGCCGCCCAAACAGGCCGCGCTCAAGCCGCTGGTCGAGGGCGCGCGCGCGCGCGACAACCTGCTGCTGGCGCCAGCCAATATGTCGGGCGTGCGCATGCTGGCGAAGTTCCTTAAGAAAGGCAAGCCGATCGGCGTGCTGCCCGACCAGGTGCCGCAGGAGGGCGAAGGCGTGTGGGCCGATTTCTTCGGCCGCAGCGCCTACACGATGACGCTGCCGGCCAAGCTGGCGCAGATGGGCGACGCCACCATCATCGTCACCTACGCCGAGCGCCTGCCCGGCGGCAAGGGCTTCGTCGTGCGCTTCGTGCCGTTCGACGGCTCGCTCGACGGTAGTACCGCCGAGCAGGCCCGCGCCATCAACGCCGCCATGGAGCGGCTGATCGCCCGCAATCCCGAACAATATTATTGGAGCTACAACCGCTACAAGGTGCCTGCCGGCATCGCCGCGCCGGCCGCGGCGGGAGGCCGGGCATGAAGCTGCTGTTGGGATTGATGTGGCTGCTGCACTGGCTGCCGCTGCCGCTGCTGGGCCGTGTCGGCAAGCTGACCGGCAGCCTGTTGTTCATGACGCTGCGCTCGCGCCGCCACATCGCGCTGACCAATCTGCGCCTGTGCATGCCGGAGCTGACCGAGGCCGAGCGGGTCGACATCGCGCGCGGCCATTTCCAGGCGTACTCGCGCAGCGTGTGGGAACGCGGCATCCTGTGGTGGGCCTCCGAGGCGCGCCTGCGGCGGCTGATCCGGGTCGAGCCCGGCCCGGTGCCGGTGGAAGAGATGACAGCCAAGCCCACCATCCTGCTGTGCCCGCACTTCGTCTGCCTGGACGTGGCCGGCGCGTCGATCGCGATGGTGGCCAGCGCCTCGTCGATGTATGTGCAGCAAAAGAACACCGCCTTCGACAAAGTGCTGCGCGCCGGCCGCGCCCGCTTCAAGCCGGTCAAGCTGTTCACCCGCCAGGACGGCATCAAGCCCATCCTGCGGGCGCTGCGCGACAAGCTGCCCTACTTCATGCTGCCGGACATGGACTTCGGCGAAAAGGATGCCGAGTTCGTGCCGTTCTTCGGCATCCAGGCGGCCACGCTGACGGCCACCGCGCGCATCGCCGCCACCACCGGCGCCCAGGTGATGCCGGTGATCGCCACCTTCCTGCCAAACTATCAAGGTTATCGTGTGAAGTTCTATCCGGTGTGGGACAATTACCCGGGTCCAGACATGGTGGCCGCCACCCGCCGCATGAACGAGTTCATCGAGGAAAGGGTGCGCGAAGCGCCGTCGGAGTATTTCTGGACGCACAAACGCTTCAAGACGCGGCCCAGCGGCGAGCCCTCGCTCTACCAAACTTCCAAGTAGAAGACTGACGATGAAACTCAAATTCACCAAAATGCACGGCGCCGGCAATGACTTCGTGGTCATCGACGGCATCAACCAGAAGATCGACCTGACGGCGGCGCAATGGAAGCTGCTGGGAGACCGCCGCTTCGGCGTCGGCGCCGACCAGATCCTGCTGGTGGAAAAATCCGTCCAGCCCGACGTCGATTTCCGCTACCGCATCTTCAACGCCGACGGCGGCGAAGTGGAACAGTGCGGCAACGGCTCGCGCGCCTTCGTCAAGTTCGTCTCGGAAAAAAGGCTGACCGACAAGCACAGCATCAAGGTCGAAACCAAGGCCGGCGTGATCGCGCCACGGCTGGAGGCGGACGGCAGCATCACCGTCGACATGGGACCGCCGGTGCTCGATCCTGCGCGCGTGCCGTTCGACGCCGAAGGCTTGCAAGGTGAACGCCAGGGCGGCGCCACGTTGTGGCCGCTGGTGCTGGAGTTGGCGGGCGCCAAGGAAAGCGTGCTGATCTCTGCCGTGTCGATGGGCAATCCGCACGCGGTGCAGGTGGTCGACGACGTCGACACGGCGCCGGTGGAGTTGAATGGTCCGCTGATCGAGCACCACCCGCGTTTTCCGAACCGGGTCAACGCCGGCTTCATGCAGATCGTCGATCGCGGGCACATCAAGCTGCGCGTGTTCGAGCGCGGCGTCGGCGAAACCTTGGCCTGCGGCACCGGCGCCTGCGCGGCGGCGGTGGCCGGCATTTCGCGCGGCCTGCTCGACAGCCCGGTGCGGGTCGACGCGCGCGGCGGGCAACTGTCGATCAGCTGGGCGGGCGAAGGCCAGCCGGTGTTGCTGACCGGCCCGGCCGTGACGGTGTTCGAAGGCGAGATGGAAATTTGATTCTAACCGCGACGCTTGGATGAACGCGCAGACAGCGATTGGACCGCGAAGCCTGATGGCGGCGGCGACACATGAATGATCGCGGAAACACATGAATGACCGCGGAAACACGTAGGGCGGATTAGCGTAGCGTAATCGGCCATGCATGTGCCGTCGGCGGCTCATGCATGGCCGATTACGGCGTTCCGCCTAATCCGCCCTACGTGTCTCCGTAGGTACACATCAGTCCCAATCGCAGCCTACGCGGCCAGCAAATCATCGCCGCCGGCCGCCGGCAACCACGTCTTGAGCCGGTACAGGCGCTGGCGGTAATTGCCCTCGGGGCCATCCGGGCCGCCGTCGACCGCGTCGAACAGGCGGCTGATGCGGTCCAGCGCCTGGCGCTCGCGGGCGGTGCGCAGCAAAATCAAGCGCCGCTTGCTGCGCCCGTAACTGGCGCGGATATCGACCACCAGGCAATGCCCTTGGTCGGCCGCCTTGACATCGAGCAGCAGCGCTTCGGCCCGGCTCAATCCAAACAACTCCGCCAGTTCCAGCCGCGCCGCCAGCAACGGCTGGCTGACCGTCAGCTCGCGCGTGACGCAGCCGGCGATGCTTTCCGTCCAGCCCGACTCCTTGGGCGAGTGCGCGATCCGCTCCAATGCCGCGTCCGCCTCGTCGCAGCCCTGCGCCGCCGCCTTCTGCAGCCAGTACACCGCGCGCACGTCGCTGCTCTCGTCGTTGCGGCGGTTGCGCCACGCGTACATGCCGCATTCGAGCTGGGCGCCGCAGTGGCCCATCTCCGCCGCCCGCTCCAGATAGCATAGCGCCTCGGCCACGCAGCGCTGCGAGAACTCCGGTTTCAGGTAAATGCGCGACAAGGCGAACCAGGCGTCGGCCAGGCCCTGCTCGCCCGCCAGGGTCAGCCAGCGTATCGCCCGCTTGAAGTTGACGGCGGCGATGCCCTTGGTTTGCCGCTTGCCGTCGCTGTCCATGCGCGCGAACCACAGGCCCAGCGCCAGTTGCGCGCAGCGCTCGCCGCCATGCGCGGCCAGCTCGCGGCATTGCCGCAGTTCGGCTTCGTACTCGGTCGCGCTGCCGAGCAGGCTGGCGCAGCGCGACAGCAAAGTCAGCTGTTGCGGGCCGAGCGGCCAGTCCGCCGCCCGCGCAGCCTCGGCGTCGCCCGGCGCGTCGGCCAGCAGCTTGCGCAGCGGCGGCATCGCGCGTTGTAAAAACGCGTCACGGTCGCCGTGCCAGGCCTCGTCGAGCATCGCGTAGTGGGCCGGCGCCATGCCGTGGTCGAGCGTGTGCGCGTGCCATGACTGGCGCACGCCGGCCCGGCGCGCCGGCGGGCGCGGACCGCGGACGGCGCGCGCGGACGGCGACGCCGACACCTGCGCCGCGTTGGCCGCCGGCGCGCCGCCCTGCTGGGCCAGCAGCCATTGCGCCTCCACCGAGCCGGAACGGGCTGCGGTGTCGAGCGCCTGCAGCGCTTTGTCGCGCAGCTGGGCCTGTTGCGGGAAAAGGGAGGCATCGTTCTGCGCGGGCTGGTTCAGCACCAGTTGCGCGAGCACCACACCGGCCTGCTCGACACCGGCGTCGTACGCGCGGTCGTACCAGGGCAGCACGGCTGGAAGGCAGTGTTGGGCGTGCTCGTAGGGGACGTGGCTGCCGATCAGCATCCAGGCTTCATCCTGGTCCTGCAGCGCGGCGCGGTTGAGCCAGTGCAGCGCAGTCGGCAAGCTCAACGGAAGACTGGCGCCACCAAACAGATACAGCTTCCCCAACGCTAACTGGCAGACCGCGTCTCCCGCGCGGGCGCCTCGTATGATCCCTAACTCTTCTCGATTTGCCATCGTCTCACTATGAATGTGATTTATCGAAGCGGGCGGTGCATCGGCGTCGTTGCCAGACGGGCCGGATCACCATGAGACTCCAAGTGTAGCGTGCCATCGACGCCACACCCTAGACATAATGCGCGGCCGCTTGATCTGCCACAAGCTCGCCCCCCCTGCCGCCCCTGTACGCTGGAACTGTTTTGATGCTTTCATGAAAAGAAATAATGCACCAATAGCAGGTTAGACCCTGTGACGAGCAGGGCCAAGGGCGCGGCTTGTGGGCTACCGGTCAAGCGTTTCGAAAATACAACAAGAAGCCGCGATTCACCTGCTTTTGACACAAACAAGCCGCCATAGCCGACCATTCCAACGCGTTTGTCCCGGTGAGCCTTTAAGGTTCGATCCAACCGGGGAGAGATGAAGCGCCGGACAGCATTAGACCTTTGTACGAATTACTCTAAAAAGGAATAACTCAAATGATCAAAAAATCTTTAGTGACCGTGGCACTCATGGGCGCGTTCGGCGCTGCATCCGCGCAATCGTCCGTCGCCATTTATGGCACTCTGGATGCTGGCCTTTCCAAACGCACCAACTCCGGCAACACCTCCACCATGGTTGGCAAGCGCGACAACAATAAACTGGGTTTCCGCGGCGTCGAAGACCTCGGCAACGGCCTCAAGGCCCTGTTCCAGCTGGAGATCCGCTATGAGCCGGACACCGGCGTCATCGAAAGCACCACCCGCCCACTGTTCCAGGGCCAGAGCCGGGTCGGCCTGCAGGGCGGCTTCGGCACCGTGCGCATCGGCCGCGGCCTGACCGCGTTCCAGGAAACCAGCACCGCCTTCGAGCCATGGAGCGGCATGCCGGCCTCCGCCGGCTACCAGACCGACCTGCAAGTGGCCGGCTACACCAGCGATCCGCTGAGCGCGGCCGGCAACTCGGCCAACCGATTCTCCAACGCCGTGTTCTACAACACGCCCGTCATCGGCGGCATTTTCCAGCTGAACGCCACCGTGGCCTCCAAGGAAGCCAACAACAACCCGGTCATCATTGGCCGCGGCACCACGCTGGCGCCGCAGTTCCCGGCCAATAGCAAGGCCGCCGCGGTGCCTTACTCGCTGAGCGCCACCGCCACCAGCGGCCCGTTCGCCGCTTACGGCGCTTACGAGCGCAACGCCGTCGACACCAAGCTGTGGTCCGTCGGCGCGTCGTTCAAGCCGATCCCGGCCTTGAAACTGATGGGTTCCTATCAGAAGCAGGATCAGGAGGAAAGCGTCCTGATCAATCCTGAAACCAAGGCATGGCTGATCGGCGCCAACTACACGATCGGCCCCGGCATGATACGCGCCGGTTACGGCCAGAAAAAACCTGACAACCAGGCCAACAATCCGAACATCGCCAAGACCAAACAGGTCTCGGTCGGTTACGACTACAACCTGTCGGCCCGCACCTATCTGTACGTCGACGCGGCGCGCAAAAAAATCACCCCTGCCGCGACGTTTAATTTCTACAGTCTGGGCATACATCACAACTTCTAAACCTCGCGGTCGGCAAGAACCGCTGGTGTGACGTTGGGGATACGGACAAGGGCGACCTTGTCCGTTTTTTTTCGCGTGCTTTTCGTTCAGTACAAACCCTTGCGTCGGTTAAAATGTGTCGTAGGGCGGATTAGCCGGAACGGCGTAATCCGCCACGAGCCGCCGATGGCGCGCGATCGACTGCGCTGCGCCTGGCCTAACCACATATAGAGTACCCATGACCGTCCCACTGGATTCCACACTTGTCGCGCAGTACCTGACAGACCACCCGCACTTCTTCGAAGAACACGCTGACTTGCTCGGTGAAATCAAACTGGCCAGCCCCATCACCGGCCGCGCCGTCTCGCTGCAGGAACGGCAGATGGAAGTGATGCGCGACAAGTACAAGGCGCTTGAGCTGCGCATGAGCAACCTGATGCGCCTGGCTTCCGAAAACGAAGCCATCGCCAACAAGTTCCACCGCTGGACCAAGGTGCTGCTGGAAGCCGAAGATGTTGGCTCCATGCCACACTCGGTCGTCAGCGGCCTGAAGTCGGCCTTCGACGTGCCGCAGGTCACCTTGCGCATCTGGGACACCGAGGCCGAATACGACGGCGAATGGTTCGTCAAAGGCGTGACCGAGGACGCGCGCATCTTCGCCAACAGCCTGATGGCGCCGTATTGCGGCACCAACAAGGACTTCGAAGCGGTGCGCTGGCTCGACGACGCCTCCGGCATCACCTCGACCGTGATCATCCCGCTGCGCAAGCCGGGCAACAAGAACGCCTTCGGCCTGCTGATCCTGGGCTCGTCCGATCCGGCGCGCTTCACCTCGCTGATGGCGACCGACTTCCTGGTCCACATCGGCGAAACCTCCAGCACCGCGCTGGCCTGGCTGCTGGCCTAAGGCACGGCAGCGACACCATGGGCGCCGAACCGGACAGCAAGCCAGCCTGGATCGACGCCTATCTCGGCTATTTGCGCACCGAGCGCAAGTTGTCGGCGCACACCACCTCCGCCTACGCGCGCGACCTGCGGGAACTGGCCGCGCTGTCGGACGGTCACGACTGGCAGGCGATCGACCATTTCCTGATCCGGCGGCTGACCGCCAAACTGCACGCAAAAGACCTCGATCCGCGCTCTATCGCGCGCAAACTCTCCAGTTGGCGCGGCTTTTTCGGCTGGCTCGGCGACCACATCGCGCTGTCCGCCAATCCGGTCCAGGGCGTGCGGGCGCCCAAACGCGCCAAGACATTGCCGCGCGCGCTGTCGGTCGACGACGCGGTGCGGTTGGTGGCGCCGTCCACGCCGCGCGCCGGCACCGGCACCGAAGCGGCCGACCTGTGCAACCGCGCCATGTTCGAACTGTTGTATTCGAGCGGCCTGCGGGTATCCGAACTGGCCGGGCTCGACCTGAACGCCGGCAAGGACGCGCTGGGCTGGGTCGACCTCGACAACCGCGAAGTGATCGTCACCGGCAAGGGCAACAAGCGCCGCGTGGTGCCGGTGGGCGCCGCCGCGATCGAGGCGATCACGGCGTGGATCGCCGTGCGCCCGGCGCCGCTCGACAGCGGCGACGCGCTGTTCGTCAGCACCCGTGGCACCCGGGTCTCGCCGCGCGTCATCCAGCAGCGTTTGCAGGCCCACTGCGTGGCCGGTGGCGCCCCGGTGCACGTGCACCCGCACATGCTGCGCCACTCCTTCGCCTCGCACGTGCTGCAATCGTCGGGCGACCTGCGGGCGGTACAGGAAATGCTGGGCCATTCCAGCATCAGCTCGACGCAGGTCTACACGGCCCTCGATTTCCAGCATCTGGCCGAGGTGTACGACAAGGCCCACCCGCGCGCCAAGGTGAAATGACGAGCTGAAACAACGTGGCCAGCGGGTAAATCCGGCCCGTACTGACACGGCTCAATTGGACCAATTGCTGGCACAATTGAAATTCCGGCATAATCGGCCGATTGCATTTTTGCAGTTGAGCCCCATATAGGGTTCCCGACCACCAGACTCAGGCTGCTTGAACATGGAACTGATCCCCACCACCATCCTGACCGGCTTCCTTGGCGCCGGCAAGACCACGTTGCTCAACCGCATCTTGCAAGAACAGCACGGCATGCGCATCGCCGTCATCGAAAACGAGTTCGGGCAGGAAAACATCGACAACGAAATCCTGGTCCAGGATAGCGGCGAACAGATCGTCGAAATGAACAATGGCTGCATCTGCTGCACCGTGCGCGGCGACCTGATCGTGGCGCTGACCGGCCTGGCGCAAAAGCGCGCCGCCGGCGAGCTGCATTTCGACCGCGTCGTCATCGAGACCACCGGCCTGGCCAATCCGGGCCCGGTGGCGCAGACCTTCTTCGTCGACGAGGAAGTGGGCACTCACTACATGCTGGACGCGGTGGTCACCGTGGTCGACGCGCGCCACGCCATGGACCAGCTGGACCAGCACGAGGAAGCGCAGCGCCAGGTCGGGTTCGCCGACAAGATACTGCTGTCCAAGACCGATCTGGTCACCGGGGACGAGCTGGCCACCTTGACCGCCCGCCTCAAGCGCATCAATCCGCGCGCGCCCATCGGCAAGGCCGATTTCGGCCGCGCCCCGCTGACGGACGTGCTGGACCTCAAAGGCTTCAACCTGAACGACAAGCTGGAGCTGGACCCCGATTTCCTGACGACCGACCAGGTCCACGACGACGACCACGTGCATGACGAGCACTGTGGCCACGATCATGGCCACGGGCACGGCCATGAAGGCCACGACGGCCACGGCCACAACCACCATCACGGCCACCACAGCGACGACATCGCCGCGTTTGTGTTCAAAAGTACACGCCCGTTCGACACGGCCAAGCTGGACGAATTCCTCGGCGGGCTGGTAAACGTCTATGGTCCTCGCATGCTGCGCTACAAAGGCGTATTGTTGATGCAGGGCGCCGACCGCAAGGTGGTGTTCCAGGGCGTGCACCAGATCATGGGCAGCGATCTGGGCGCGAAATGGGGAGAAAACGACGTTCGCGGCAGCAAAATGGTGTTTATAGGTAAAAATCTGCCAAAAGACATCTTTATTAGCGGTTTGGAACAATGTCTGGTATAAACTATCCGGGTTTTGTGGGGATGGCTAAATTGCCACGAAATCCGGGCTGATTAATTTGAAAACTCTGTCGTATCGAAGGTAAGCGAAGTTATGACCAAAACTAATAAATCGACCCCCGCCGCCGCCGACCGCATCCTGACCGAAGAAGAAATTCTGAAGATGGATGAAAAGGATTACATGAATCCGGCGCAAATGGCATTTTTCAAAGCAAAGCTGCAAGCCCTTGAGAAGGAGCTGCTGAAAAACGCCGGCGAAACCACCGAACACCTGCGCGAAACCGTGCTCGTACCGGACCCGGCCGACCGCGCCACGATCGAAGAGGAACACGCGCTGGAACTGCGCACCCGCGACCGCGAGCGCAAACTGCTGAAGAAAGTCCAGCAGTCGATCGTCGCCATCGACGGCGGCGACTATGGCTGGTGCGAGGAAACCGGCGAGCCGATCGGCATCCCGCGCCTGATCGCCCGTCCGACCGCCACCCTGTCGCTGGAAGCGCAACAGCGCCGCGAACTGAAGCAAAAACTGTACGGCGACTGATACCGCCGGCCGGCCCCTGCGGTCGGCCGTCGCCAGCCTGTCCAGAGAGCACGCGCCCGCCGCGTGCTTTTTTACGTGCTCTTTACGTCTCTTTACGTGCTTTCTACACACCCTTCCCATCGGTAACACGAAAATCGCTTTCCCTTCCGCTACACTACGCTGACCCCCGACGACAACGAGGAAAGCGTGGGACTGTTTTCGTTATTCAAAAAACCCGATCAACCGCGCCCGGACGAGGCGCCGGACCCGCTCGGCGACGACGCCGCCGCGCGGCTGGCCGCCAACAGCGAAACCGCGCGCCAGCACCAGCAGGCGCGCCAGCGCGAGATCGCCCGCGCCACCGCCATGAAAATCGACGCCATCGAATCGGCGATGGCGTTCGACATCTTCAACGAGCCGGAACCGGCCTGGGGTAGCCAGCGCCGGCGCCCGGGCCGGGCCGGCGGCGCCGGGCCCGACGCCGAGGCGCTGGCCGACCTCCCCACCACCCTGCTGCTGCGCGACGACGACCTGCCCGAGGCGGCGGTGGCGGCGCAATCCGCGCCGGTGGTCGAGGAGATCGCCATCCTCTATGCCAACGGCCAAAGCGCGGCCGCCGCGCAGATGCTGACCGACAGCGTCGGCGCCGGCCAGGACCGCACCGTCTGGTGGATGCTGTTCGACCTGTACCAGGCCGGCGGCCAGCAGGAGCGCTTCGACAACCTGGCGATCGACTATGTCAGCACCTTCGAAACCTCGCCGCCGCCGTGGCGCGCGCCGGCCGACCCGGCGGCCGCCTCGCCCGGCTGGGCCGGCGTGACGCCCACCACCACCTTCAGCGGCGTGCTCGGCGAACAGATCGCCGGCCAGCTCGAAGACCTGCTGCGGCTGGCCGACGCGCACCCGGTGCTGCGGCTGGAATTTCATCGCGTCACCGACATCGAGGCGCCGGCCTGCTGGCTGCTGCTCGACACCCTGCGCCGGCTGCAGGCCCTCCAGCGCGAACTGATCCTGGTGGGCGCGGCCGAACTGGCGGCGCAGATCCGCGCCGGCATCGCCATCGGCCGCCCCGACGATACCGAGGGGCCGTGGCTGCTGTTGCTCGAACTGCTGCAACTGCTGAACCGCGAAAAGGAATTCGAGGAAACCGGCATGGACTATTGCGTCACCTTCGAGGTGTCGCCGCCATCGTTCGTCGCCCCGCACAAGGTGGCGATGGCGCCGGCCCAGCGGCTGCCCGCCTCGCCGGACCGCTTCATGTTGCCTTCGGTCATGGAAACCCAGCTCGGCCCGCTGCTGCCCGCCATCGAGCGCTACGCCGGCCAGTACCCGACCATCGTGTTCGATTGCTCGCGGCTGCTGCGCATCGACTACCCGGCCGCCATCGGCCTGCACGCCTGCCTGCAGCCGCTCGCCGCCGGGGGCCGCAAAATCGAATTCCGCGACGTGAACCATCTGGTCACGGCCCTGTTAAGATTGCTCGGTTACGGCGACATCGCCCGGCTCTACCCGCACAAGTACTAACTTGCAATTCCCGTTTCCAGCCCCACTTTTCAAGTCTTGAAGCAGTTCGCGTCATTACTCTGAGGTCAATATGGAACAATTTCACGGTACCACCATCCTGTGCGTGCGCCGCGGCAAAGACGTCGCCCTCGGCGGCGACGGCCAGGTCACGCTGGGCAACATCGTCATGAAGGGCACGGCCCGCAAAGTGCGCAAGGTCTACCAGGGCAAGGTCCTGGTCGGCTTCGCCGGCGGCACCGCCGACGCCTTCACGCTGCTCGACCGCTTTGAAGGCAAGCTGGAAAAACACCAGGGCAATCTGCTGCGCGCCTCCGTCGAGCTGGCCAAGGACTGGCGCACCGACCGCGTGCTGCGCCGCCTGGAGGCGATGCTGCTGGTGGCCGACCACGAATCGACCCTGGTCATCACCGGCAACGGCGACGTGCTCGAGCCCGAGGACGGCATCGGCGCCATCGGCTCGGGCGGCACCTATGCCCAGTCCGCCGCCAAGGCTTTGGTGGAAAACACGGAACTGTCGCCCGCCGAAATCGTCAAAAAGTCACTGACCATCGCGGGCGAGTTGTGCATCTACACCAACTTGAATCACATCGTTGAAACACTGGAACCAGCATGAACATGACTCCCCATGAAATCGTCGGCGAACTCGACAAACACGTGGTCGGCCAGGGCAAGGCCAAGAAGGCGGTCGCCATCGCGCTGCGCAACCGCTGGCGCCGCCAGCAGGTCGAGGAGCCGCTGCGCCACGAGATCACGCCCAAGAACATCCTGATGATCGGCCCGACGGGCGTCGGCAAGACCGAGATCGCGCGCCGCCTGGCCAAGCTGGCCGATGCGCCGTTCATCAAGATCGAAGCCACCAAGTTCACCGAGGTCGGCTATGTGGGCCGCGACGTCGACACCATCATCCGCGACCTGATCGACATCGGCATCAAGCAGACCCGCTCGGCCGAGATGGCCAAGGTGCGCACCCGCGCCGAGGACGCCGCCGAGGACCGCGTGATCGACATCCTGCTGCCGCCGGCGCGCGACTTCGGCTTCCACCAGGCCACGCCGTCGGACGCGCCGCAGGCCGGCGACGCCACGCGCCAGACCTTCCGCAAGCGCCTGCGCCAGGGCGAGCTGGACGACAAGGAGATCGAGATCGAACTGGCCGAGACCGGCCCGCAGATGGAAATCATGGCCCCGCCGGGCATGGAGGAAATGACCGAGCAGATCAAGTCGATGTTCTCCGGCATCGGCGGCGCGCGCAAGAAGGCGCGCAAGGTCAAGATCAAGGAGGCGATGAAGTTCCTCGTCGACGAGGAGGCCGCCAAGCTGGTCAACGACGACGAGATGAAGCAGAAGGCGATCCAGAACGTCGAGCAGAACGGCATCGTCTTCCTCGACGAGATCGACAAGATCGCCTCGCGCTCGGAAGTGGGCGGCGCCGACGTCTCGCGCGCCGGCGTGCAGCGCGACCTGCTGCCGCTGGTCGAGGGCACCACCGTCAACACCAAGTACGGCATGATCCGCACCGACCACATCCTGTTCATCGCGTCGGGCGCCTTCCACCTGGCCAAGCCGTCCGACCTGATCCCGGAGCTGCAGGGCCGCTTCCCGATCCGGGTCGAACTGGAATCGCTGTCGATCGCCGATTTCGAGCGCATCCTCACCAGCACCGACGCCTGCCTGACCAAGCAGTACGAGGCGCTGCTGGCGACCGAGAACGTCAAGATCGAGTTCTCGCCGGAAGGCATCACGCGCCTGGCGGAGATCGCCTACTCGGTCAACGAGCGCACCGAGAACATCGGCGCGCGGCGCCTGTACACGGTGATGGAAAAGCTGCTGGAGGAACTGTCGTTCACCGCCAGCGAGGACGGCGGCAAGGTCATCACGATCGACGCGGCCTATGTCAACGAGCGGCTCGACGCGCTGGCGGTCAACGAAGACCTGTCGCGCTACGTGTTGTAAGAAGGAGGGACGGCGATGGCGAACAAGGCCTTGTCGACGCGGCAGAAGATGACGATCCGCGTCGAGCCGTCGCAAAAGCCGCCGCGCAACCCGGTGGCGCTGGCGGCCAAGGCGCGCGCCGGCGGCGCCGGCCCGCACGCCAAACCGGCTGCTTCCGAACGCCAGGCCGCCAAGCGCCTGCTGGCCAAGGCCAGGCTCAAGCCGGACCCGGAAGATCTGTGAACCGTCGGCGGGCGCCTGTGGTGGCGCCCGCTCTCGGGCAATGAATGCATCGTCCTCCACATCGGCCCCATGTACTAATTGATTGTTCCAAGAACTGCTTTTCAGCACGGCGAGTACCGTGCTACGATACCTTTCGCGTGCTGTCTAGCCGATTTGTCAAGGTATGTATGAGTTCACCGGAATTGCTGTTGCAGGTATTGCGGACGCAGATGCGGACCGCCGGCGTCACCTACAAAATGCTCGCCGAGCGCATCGCCATGAGCGAGTCGAGCGTCAAGCGCATGTTCGGCCAGCAGGACATGTCGCTGTCGCGGCTGGCGCAGATCTGCAAGGCGGCCGGGGTGGCGATGGAGGACGTGCTGCGCGGCGCGGCCGACGCCACGCCGCAGGCCGACGCGCTGACGTTGACCCAGGAAAAATCGCTGCTGGCGCAGCCGCATTTGCTGTTGATGGCGATCTGCTGCCTCGGCCACTGGACCCTGGAGCAGGTGCTGGAAACCTACGACCTGACCGAACCCGAATGCATCATGCTGCTGGCCGAGCTGGACCGCCTTGGCGTAATCGAGCTCAAGCCGATGAACCGCTACCGCCTGCGCGTATCGAACGCGTTCCGCTGGCTGCCGGACGGCCCGGTGCAGCAATTTTTCCGCGAGCACGCAGTCAGCGACTACTTCGGCGGCAGCTTCGACGGCGCCGGCGAGACCTTGCTGTGCCTGCCCGCGCGGCTGTCGCTGCCCAGCGCGCAGGAACTGGTGGGCCGCATCCAGCAGCTGGCCGGCGAGCTGGCGCGCCTGCACCAGGGCGACCGCAAGCTGGCGCCGCAGGAGCGCGACGGCTTCACCCTGCTGGTCGGTTTCCGCTCATGGGAATTCGCCGCCTTCACGGCATTGCGGCGAACGCCGCAAAAAGTCTGACGCCGGGAATGGTTGTCATTTCTTTGCGCCCGCTGGCAACCCTGCCGGAAACACGTCGCCAATATAAACCTTGCCTGGCGCGCCAGATGGATATCACCAAATCGGCCCGAGGAACAGATACATGCTGCTGTCGCCCGACTTGGTGGCGCCGGAACCGAAATACAGCGGTCCGAAACGCGTATCGACGGCGACGAAGCCGCTGGCGGCATGCTTCAACGATCCCAGTTTGAGCGGGTTGTCCGGCCCGTAGGCGGCGCCGGTTTCCAGCGAAAAGCCCAGCCGCACGTCGCCGCCCAGCGCGGTCGGCATGACGCCGATCCGTTTGGCCATGACCACGCGGCCCAGCACCGTGCGGCTGCCCAGCACCGAGTCGGTGGTGGTGCCCGACAGCCGCAGGAAGCCGCCCAAGGTCGATTGCGCCGCGCCGCCCTGGTTGCGCGCCCACTCGCCATACACATGCCCGGCCCAGCTGCCGAAGCTGAACGCCTTCAACCACTGCACGCTCTGCCGCGCAGGCACCGGGCCGTCGCGCCCGCGCGTCATCAGCCGCTGCAACTCCACGTTGAACAAGGTGCCGCGCGTCGGGAAAGCCACGGTGTCCAGGCTGTCGATGTTGAACGACAGCACCCCGACGTTTTGCGACTCTCGCACCTCGTCCGGCTCGTGCGGGATGGTCTGCTGGGACGTGACCGTCTGGCGCACCGCCGTGTAGCGCACGTCGCCCCAGTTGCCGAGCTGGCGGCCCAGCGCCACCGACACGCTCTTGGCGTTGTAGCCGAAACGCGCCTGGCGGAAGCCGGAGGCATCGAAGACGTCGAACGCCGACGAGCCGTACTGCAGCTCGGGCGCGATGTACCATTGCGACCCCGCCCCCAGCGGCTGCCACCACTGCATGCCGATGACGCGCTCGGTGCCCACGCGCGCCACCGTGCGCAGCTCCGCGCCCCAGTCGTTGAGCGAGGACGCCACGTGCATGACCTTGAGCTCGTAGGCGTTGTTGTCGGTGAAGTCGCTGTTCAGTTCCAGGCCCACCCTCAGGCGGCTGCTCGCCCAGTCGGCCTCGGTCGGCTTGATCAGCACGCTGCGGCCGTCCTGGTCGTCGCGGATCTCGGTCTCCACGCGCGCCAGGTCGCCGCGGCCGAACAGCTGGTTGCCGGCGCGCTGCGCCTGTTCGCTGGTGATCATTTGCCCGACCTTGAGCCCCGATTGCACGGCCAGCGCCTGCGGGTTGATGCGTCCGCTCGGCGCCACCTCCAGCTTGGCCAGCCGCACCGGCTGGTCGATCGGCACCGGCGCCGACAGGCGGGCGGTTTCATACGCGGCGTACTGCGCCTCCGGCAGCGCCAGTTGCACCAATCTGTCGCTCATGGAGCGCACCGCCGCCTCGCCTTCCTTCATCGCGCGGTCGTGGCTGCCGAAATCGAGGAAGCCGATGCCGCCCAGGTCCGGCGCCAGCAAAATGTCGCCGGGCCGCAGCTCCTTGAGCGAGCGCTGGACGTTCTGTTCGGTCAGGATCTGCAGCATCTGCTGCGCGACGCTGACCGCGCTGACCAGTTCCTTCTCCTGCGCCAGCGGGGTGCCGACATTGACGGCGATGATGATGTCGGCCCCCATCTCGCGCGCCACGTCGACCGGCAGGTTGCGCACCAGGCCGCCGTCGACCAGCAAGCGCTGGTTCACGCGCACCGGCGCGAACACGCCCGGCACCGCCAGCGAGGCGCGCATCGCCAGGAACAGCGGCGTGTCGCGCAGCTCCACCAGCTCGCCGGTGACCAGGTCCGAGGCCACCGAGCGGAACGGCAACTGCAGCAGGTCGACCGGCTTGTCGCGCGCGCCGTGCGGCAGCACCCGCGTCAGCGCCAGCTCCAGCGCCTCGTTGCCGGCGGCGGCCGGTGGCAGGGTGACGCCGTCCATGCGGGCGCCCAGCTCGATGCGCGACGGCAGCAGCAAATCCTCCTCGCGGCGGCGGTACACCAGCTGGTCGCGCGGCGGGCGGTCCGCCACCACCGCGTTCCAGTCGGTGCGGCGCACCAGTTGCTCCAGCTGCTCGACCGAGCTGCCGGCGGCGAAAGCGCCGCCGACCACGCTGCCCATGCTGGTGCCGACGACGAAATCGACCGGGATGCGCAACTCCTGCAACGCGCGCAGCACGCCGATGTGGGCGAAGCCGCGCGCGCCGCCGCCGGACAGCACCAGCGCGATCTTGGGACGCGACTTGGCGCCGGCGTCGGCGGGCGGCGGAGCCACGGCCGGCGCCACCGAGGCGGCGTTCGGATGGACCGGCGTCTGCGCAGACGCGCCGAAAGAGGCGATGGACAAGAAAAAGCCGCAGCAAACTGCTGCGGCCAGGGAGCGGGCAATAACCATAAGCCTCTCTTACTGTTGACGGTCGAAGCCGGGAACGGGCGCGATGGTGGTTGACGACGTGCTGGATCGTGGCGGATTCTGCTGCTGTTGCTGCTGTTGTTGCTGCGGGGTCGGCTGCCCCGGTTGCATCGCGGGCGGTGGCTGCATCGCCGGCGGTGGCGCCGGCGCGGGCGGCGGTGGCGATCCCTGGAAGCCCTGCTGCCCCGGTTGCATAGCCTGATACGGCTGGCCGCCGGCCGGTCCCGGCGAACTGGTGGCGCCGGCGTCGCTCGGCAAGTCGATGCGCTTGATGGCGCCGCCCTCGGACAGCAGCACATACTTCGGATGCACTTCCTTGACGGTCACGCCCGGCACCACTTCCTTGCCGATGCCCAACGCCAGCGCCGGCTTGTTGTCGACGGCCAGGATGGCGGCGCTGCCGACGCCGCGCGAGGCGACCACGCCCTTGAGCTGGTAGTTGCTGGCGGCGGCGACCGAGATCTGGCCGCCGAACAGGCCCTTGGCGGCGTCCAGGTTGAGCGCCACCGGCGGTGGCGGCGGCGGCGCGGCGATCGCGCGCTGCGGCGGCTTGAACAACTGCAAGCCCCAATACGCCAGCGACGCCGACAGCAGCACCACGGCCAGCACGCTGCCGAGCAGGGGCAAACGCTTCATAGATTCATGCTTCATAACTTCCCCTGTCAGCGTACCAGCTGATTGATTTCGATGATAGGCATCAGCACGGCCAGCACGATCAGCAGCACCACCACGCCCATCGCCAGGATCAGCGCCGGCTCCAGCAGACCGGCGATGGTCAGGGTGCGGCGCTCCAGATCGGACTCCTGCGCGGCGGCCGCGCGGTCCAGCATGGCCGGCAGCTCGCCGGTGATCTCGCCGGCGCGGATCATGTGGATCAGCATCGGCGGAAAGTGCTTTTGTGCCGACAGCGAGCGCGCCAGGCTCACGCCCTCGCGCACGGCGTCGCTGGCCTCCTCGACCAGCTCCTTCATGGCGACATTGGATAAGGTGTCGCGGCTGGTTTCCAGCGCGCGCAGTATCGGCACGCCGGAGCCGGTGGTGATCGCCAAGGTGCTGGCGAAGCGCGCCGTATTCAGGCTGCGCTCGAACTTGCCGTACAGCGGCGCCGTCAGCAGCCAGGTGTGCCAGCGCCGCTTCAGCGCCGGGTTCTGCAACGCCCGGCGCCACATGAACCACGCGCCTACCAGCAGGATCGCCACCACGATGCCGTAATTGCGCACGAAGTCGGACACGGCCAGCATGATGATGGTCAGCACCGGCAGCTTCTGCTTGGTGTTGGCGAACACCGAGACGATCTGCGGCACTACATAGGTCAGCAGGAAGATCACGATCGAAAACGCCACCACGGTGACGATGGCCGGATAGGTGAAGGCCAGCCGCACCTTTTGCACCAGCGCGTTGCGGCGCTCGATGTAGTCGGCCAGGCGCGAGAGCACGCGCGACAGTTGGCCGATCTGCTCGCCCGAGGCGACCAGCGCGCGGTAGATCTCGGCGAAGTCGCGCGGATGGCGTCCCAGCACGTCCGACAGCGCGGCGCCGCCGATCACCTCCGAGCGGATCGAGGCGATCAGGTCGCGCATGTACGGACGCTCTGCCTGCTCCAGCAGCGCGGTGAAGGCTTGCTCCAGCGGCAGGCCGGCTTCGAGCAAACTGGCCAGCTGGCGCGTGAACAGCGCCAGCTCGGTGGTCGACAGCCGTTCGCCGAAACCGCGGCTCTTGGCCGCGCCGCTCGCGTCGACCTGGGCGGCGATGGCGTCGACCTTGAGCGGCACCAATCCCAGGGTACGCAACTCGGAGCGCGCCGAACGCGCGCTGTCGGAGTTGAGCACGCCCTTTTTGGTGGCGCCGCCGGCGTCGACGGCTTCATAGCGGAATGCGGGCATCGTGGTCGGCCTAGTCTTTGGTCACGCGCAGCAACTCGGCCTGCGTGGTGATGCCGGCGGCCAGCCAACGCTCGCCGTCGTCGCGCATGGTTTGCATGCCGCTGCCGATGGCGGCCGCTTTGACTTCGGCCTCCGAGGCGCGGTTGTGGATCTGGGCGCGGATTTGCTCCGTCGTCTCCAGGAATTCGTAGACGCCGACGCGGCCCTGGTAGCCGGTGTGGCCGCAGTGCTCGCAGCCCACCGCGTGCCACAGCTGGCCGTCGAAGGTCTTGCAGTGGCCGCACAGTTTGCGCACCAGCCGCTGCGCCAGCACGCCCAGCAGCGACGACGACAGCAGGAACGGTTCGATTCCCATGTCGAGCAGTCGGGTGACGGCGGCGGCCGCGTCGTTGGTGTGCAGGGTCGCCAGCACCAGGTGGCCGGTCAGCGAAGCCTGCACGGCGATCTGCGCCGTTTCGAGATCCCGGATCTCGCCGATCATGATCACGTCCGGGTCCTGGCGCAGGATCGCGCGCAGCGCCTTGGCGAAGGTCATGTCGATGCGCGGATTGACCTGGGTCTGGCCGACGCCGTTCAGGTCGTACTCGATCGGGTCTTCCACCGTCATGATGTTGGTGGTGGCCGCGTTCAGCAGCGACAGCGCCGCGTACAGGGTGGTGGTCTTGCCGGAGCCGGTCGGGCCGGTCACCAGCACGATGCCGTGCGGCTGGTTGATCAGCGCGTCGAACTTGGGCAGCATGGTCTCGCTCATGCCCAGGTGGTTCAGGTCGAGGCGGCCCGCTTCCTTGTCCAGCAGGCGCAGCACGGCGCGCTCGCCGTGGCCGGTCGGCAAGGTCGAGACGCGCACGTCGACCGGCTTGCCGCCGATGCGCAGGGTGATGCGGCCGTCCTGCGGCAGGCGCTTCTCGGCGATGTCGAGCTGCGCCATGATCTTGATACGCGAGATCAGCGAGCCGTGGATCGCCTTGCGCGGACGCACGATGTCGCGCAGCGAACCGTCGACGCGGAAGCGCACCACCGAGGTTTGCTCGAACGGCTCGATGTGGATGTCGGAGGCGCTGTCGCGCAGCGCCTGCGTCAGCAGCGCGTTGATCATGCGGATCACCGGCGCGTCGTCGGACGATTCGAGCAAGTCCTCGATCGCCGGCACGTCCTGCAGCAGCTTGGTCAGGTCGAGCTCGGCGTCGAACTCGTCGGCCACCATCGAGGCGTTGCCGCCGGCGCTGGCGTAGGCGGTGGCGATGGCCGTCTCGAGGTCGGCGCGCGTCATGCTCTTGAGCTGGATGCGGCCGAAACGGCGCGAGACCTCGGCGATGGCGGCCGGCGCCGTGGCGCCGCACACCATGACGTCCACCGTGTGCTCGGCGGCGTCGCTCTGCTGCGCCAGCACGACGAAGTCGCGGGCGAAGGCGTAAGGTAAAAGATTACTCATGGCTGTGGCTCATCTCACTGCGCGGGTTGTTGCTGTTGCTGCGGTTGCTGCTGCGGTTGTTGCGGCTGCGGCTGCAGGTTCTCGGCGCGGCCCGGCACGCGCGGAATCGGCGCCGGCGGGATCGGCTTGGCGACCACGCCGCCTCCGCTCAGCACGCCGTTTTGCAGCGGCGGCAGCACCGGCTGGCCCAGATCCTCGACCAGCACGCTTTGCGGCGGCTTGATCGCCTCCTGCGACGAGCGCATGTAGTCATAGCGGTCGGTCGCCAGGCTGGTGCTCTGCTCCTGGTTGCGGATCACGACCGGGCGCAGGAACACCATCAGGTTGGTCTTCTTGCGGCTGCGCGTCTGGTACTTGAACAGATTGCCGATGACAGGGATATCGCCCAGGCCGCGCGTCTTGTCGGTGCTGTCGCCCTCGGTGTCCTCGATCAGGCCGCCGAGCACGATGATCTGGCCGTCGTCGGCGATCACGTTGTTCTCGATCACCCGCTTGTTGATGGTGATGCCGGCCGTGGCCGTCAACGTCGACTTGTCGACGCTCGACGTCTCGTGATAGATCGCCAGCTTGATCGTACCGCCTTCGGAAATCTGCGGGCGCACTTTCAACGTCAGGCCCACTTCCTTGCGGTCGATGGTCTGGAACGGGTTGCTGTTGGTGCCGGACGTGGTGGTGAACTGGCCGGTCAGGATCGGCACGTTCTGGCCGACGGAGATCGTCGCCAGCTCGTTGTCGAGTGTGATCATGTTCGGCGTCGACAACACGTTGGCGTTGCCGTCGGACTCCAGCGAGCGCGCCAGCAGACCCAGGCCCAGGCCGCCGGCGACCTGCTTGAACAGGCCCACCGTCAGGCCCGAGCCCGGCAGGGTCGGCGTGGTGGTCGACGACGAGCCGTTGAGCAAGGACAGGGCAACGTTGCCGATGTTGTTGTTGCTGCCGCCGATCGACGACTGCTGCAGGCCGCCCAGGCGGTACTTGCTGTTGGAGTCGCCGGTGGCGCCCAGCCACTGCACGCCGAACTCGGACGCCTTGTCGGACGTCACTTCGACGATCAGCGATTCGATGTAGACCTGCGCGCGGCGCACGTCGAGCTGGTCGATGACTGCGCGCAGGTTGCGGTAGATCGATTCCGGCGCCGTGATGATCAGCGTGTTGGTGGTGGCGTCGGCCTGGATGTAGCCGGCCTGGCCGCCGCCGCCCTGCTGTTGCTGCGAATTGCCGCTGCCGGTCAGCAGGGGATTGGTCGGGCCGGTGCTGCCGCCGCTGGCCGAGCTGCCGCTGCTCTGGCCGCCGAAGCCGCCGGTGTTGCTGCTCTGGCCGCCCATGCCCTGGTTGCCCTGGCCGGTGTTGCCGGTGCCCGTGCCGCCCTGCTGGTTGGTCGACGAGGTGTCGCCCGACACCAGCGCGCGCAGCGTCTGCGCCAGCTTGGTGGCCTCGGCGTTTTTCAGGTAGACCACGTGCACGTTGCCCAGTTCCTGGGTCGGCTGGTCGAGCTTGGCGATGAGCGACTTGGCCAGGTTGGAGCGGGCCGCCGACGGCGCGCGCAGGATCAGGGAGTTGGTGCGCGGATCGGCCAGCACGCTGACCCGGCCGGCGTCGCCGCCGCCGGCGCCCGGGGCACCTCCGCCGCCGCTCGCGTCCATCAGCTTGTTGACCATCGACGCCAGGTCGCTGGCGATGGCGTAGCGCACCGGGATCACGTCGAGGTCGGCCACGGCCGGCGCGTCGAGCGCGGAGATGATCTTCGCCAGGCGCTTGAGGTTGTCCGCGTAGTCGGTGATGACCACCGTGTTGTTGCCCGGGTTGGCGTTGATGGTGTTGTTGGGCGAAATCAGCGGACGCAGCACGGTGACGACGTTGCCGGCCGATTCGTAGTTCAGGTGGAAGATTTGACTGACGATCTGGTCGCCCTTGATCTGCGTCGGCGCCGAGCCGATCTGGGTCGGGCCCGACTGCAGCTTGGCGTCCGCCTCCGGCACCACCTTGGCGTAGCCGTCGCCGCTGACGACGGCGTAGCCTTGCAGGCGCAGCGCCGACGTGAGCAGGCTGAACGCCTGCGATTTGCTGATCGACTTTTCCGACACCAGGGTGATCGTGCCCTTGACGCGCGGGTCGATGACGAAGGTGATGTTGGTGTAGTGGCCGACGGCCTTGATCACCGACTCGATGTCGGCGCCGACAAAGTTCAGCGCGGCGTCGTCGGCGGCGGCGTGGGCCAGGGCCGGCCACAGCAGCCCGGCGGTCGGCATGGCGCCGAGCGCACAGCACAGCATCGCACCCGCGCTCAGGCGGCGCAGCGCGGGAAGATTGGATTTGCTCACGGACTGTTTTTTCATTGTCTGAACTTTGTATCTAGTGTTGTAACCACGATTGAACCAATATCGAAACCACTTGTTGCCTCGGGCCGCGTGATCACGTAGGGCGGATTAGCGCAGCGTAATCCGCCAGGCTCCGTCGGCGGCTCATGGCCGATTACGCGCTGCGCGCTAATCCGCCCTACGCAAAACACGTCTATCGAGAAACATCTCAACGAACCTCCAGCGCGATGACGTTGCGGTCGCTGCCGGGTCGGCGCTGGCCGAGCAAATTCAACAGATTGGCCAAGGTGTCCTCGTATCCCTTTGCCGCCTCCGCCTGCCCGGAAAACTGCAGGCGGCCATTATTCAGGTTGCCGCGACCGCTCAGCAACAGCGGCCCCTTGACGGAATCGAGCGTCAAGGCCGCCTGCTGGCCGCGCCAGTCGAGCGCCAGCGTGTAGCTGCCCAGCGGACTGACCGGCGCCAGCCGCGACGACATGTCCGTCATCTCCAGCGTGGTGCGGCCGTTGACGGCGATCTGGCGGTTCTGCAGCACCAGCTCCAGCGCGGTCCACGACAGGCGCATGATGCCGCTCGGCGCCAGCGTGTTGAGCGGCGCGCCCAGTCCGGCCAGGCCCTGCGCCGGCAACAGCAGCGCCGACGGACTCAACTGCCACTGCGACCAACTGCCGCGGAACGTCACCGGCTGCACCAGCGCCTCGCTGTTTTCCAGCCGCAGGTCGACCATGCCGACCAGCGCCAGCGGCGAGATCCTCCAGCTGAAACGTCCCGGCAGCAACGGCGTGACCGGCCGGTTGCCGCCGGCCGCGCCGCCGATGAAGGCCGAGCCGCGCCACAGCGTACCCTGCGCGTCACCCAAGGTCAAACGGCCGCCGGTGCGCTGCTCGACGATGGAGCCGAGCCACGTGGCCGGGAAAAACACCGCCAGGGTCACCAGCACGCTGAGCGCGATGGTCAGCAACCATAGCACGGCGCGCTTCATGCATGGCCTTTTTGCACAAGCCGCACGCTCATCGCGCGCCCTGGCGCAAAGTCAGCGTGGCGTTGACCATGCCGGCCGTGTCCTGGGCCGTGAAATTGGCGTCCTGGACGGCGATGCGGCTTTCGTTGCGCACCGCGTCCAGCCAGACGACGATGCCGGCGAAGGCCACGTTGTTGAGCTGGACCTTGGCGTATTCGCCGGTGATGTTGACCGACTGCGCCGTCATACCGCGCGCGGTCAGGCCGGCGGTCAGGCTGTCGCGCGTCATCGGCGTCGGCTCGATGGTGTTCTGGCCGCGCAAGGCGGCCGCCTCCAGCGCCATCGCCTGCAACTCGGCGGCCTGCTGGCGCAACACCGGCAATTCCTTGCTCAGTTTCTCGCGGCCCTCGAGCGCCGGCGACAGCAGCACGCCGTAGAACAGGCCCAGCACGACCACCACGGCGCCGATGGCCAGCAGGCGGCGCTCCTGCTCGGTGCGCGCCAGCCAGAAGGCCGACGCGCGGGCGCGGTAGTCCTGTATCGTTTGATCGAGTTTGCTCATGCCGTTGTGCTCATGGTTCTGCTCATAGTTCTGCTCATAGTTCTATTCATAGTGATGCTCATGGCGGTTCTCATCGGTTCCCCGCGCTGGTGCTGGCGACGCGGATTTGCCACGTGCCCGGATTGGCTTCCGACAATTCCAGCTTGCGGGCCTGCAAGGCGGCGCGGATCTGCGTCATCGCGGCGGCGTCGACGGTATTGGGTTTGACCTTCACCTGAAGAGCGCGTTCCCTGTAATCCAAACTAGCGATCACATCGCGCTTGGGCAACACGCTCAGCGCCTCGGCCAGGTTGGCGCTCATGGCGATGAAGCCGTCGGGCGCCGCCTGGCCGTCGTCGGCCTTGGCCAGCGAAATGTTCTTGCGCATTTGCGCGGCCGGATCGAGGATCACCGTCTCTTTCGGATAGGCCGCCTTGAAGGTTTGCATCATGGCCTGGCGCACTTCGTTCGCTTCGCGCTTGAGGCGCATCCATTCGATATTAAGGCCGACCACGTTGACCAGCAGCGCCAGCGCGGCGATGCGCAGCGGCCAGCGCCAGCGTTGCCACTCGCGCGCCGAGGCGCCCGCCGCGCCCAGCGCCGGCGCCAGGTCCAGCCCGGCCGAGCGCGACGCCGCCACCCAGTGCTGCCAATGGTCCTCGGCCAGGCTGACGCCGTGCGGCGCCGTGGCGGCGTCGGCCAACAGCGGCTCGAATTGCTGCATTTGCTCCTGCGACAGGTACAAGGTGACCGGCTCGTCGCCGGCCATCGCGCGCAACGTGTGCAGCGCCGCCACCGGCTCGGCCGGCAACGCCAGGCCCATGCCGTCGTACTGCGAGCGGCGCAGGATCAGCTCGTACCCGGCGTCGCCCAGGCTCAGCGCGGCCGACACCGATCCCGGCTGGAAAGGCAGGCACAGCTGCATCGGCAGCACAGACACGCTGTGCGCGCCCTGCGCCAGCAGCGCCTTGACCAGCACCTCCAGCCAGGCGCGCTGCACCACGGCGACGGTGCGCACGCCGTCGTCGTCGGCCGCGCCGGCGGCCAGCACGCAATCGGCGGTGTCGCCCAGCACTTGTTCCTCGACCAGCGCCGGCAACGCCGCCTTCAGGCGCGAGGCCGACAGCGGCGGCGCCTTCACGCGCAGCAAGGTCGCGTCCGAGGCGGCCAGCATCAGCACCACGCGGCGCGAGGCGGCGATCAGATCCCCCAGATTGCCCAGCGGCGACGTGCCCTGCCGCTCCAGATGGCCGCCGTCGCCGACCAGCGCGAACGGACAGGTCTGGGCGGCGCCGCTGTCGACGCTGGCCTTGGCCGGATAGCGGATAAATAATGTACTCAAAGGGTCTCGCTTTCGTTGATCGCTCTAAATCGCTGCTCTAGTTTTCCCGTATCCAAACCACCGTGGTCAGGCCCGTCGGCGCCCGCGACAGCAAGGACACCGTGTCCAGCGCCGCGCGGTCCAGCTTGACCTGGCTAAAGGCCAGGAAATAGTCGCTGCGGACTGCCACCTCCACCGCCGTCTTGCGTTGCGCCGCCCCCATCTGCGGCTGCTGCGTGAAATCCGACATCTGCCGATAATAGGCCCCCTTGCGGGTGTTGACCATGGCCGCCGCGTCGCCCAGCGACAGGCCCGGCACCAGCGCCGCGATCAGCTCCGGCGCAGCGGTGTTCACATTGACCTTGGTCGCCTGCGGCAACACGATGACAAATTCGCGCAGCCGCTCGATCGCCTGCGGCGTGAAGCCGCCGACCGCCAGCAAATCCTCCAGCCGGACGAAGCCCATCGGCTCGACGCTACCCGATACCGGCACCGTCCCCGGCGGCGCTCCGGTGCCGGCCGTGCCGCCGCTCCCGGTGCCGGAAGTACCCTGCGCCGGCGCGTTCTGGACCGGTTGCGTCATCGCCACCTGCATCGCCACCTGTTGCGCCAGATTCGGGTCTAATTGCAGATTTGTCAAGAGACGTTGAAGTACGCCGATTTCCGCCTTGTCCGGAACCCGGGCGGCGGCCAGGTTGGCGAGATTGTAGCGCGACTGCGCATCGACAATCTTGCCCGACAGGGTGGCGTTGAAATCCTCGCCTTCCTGCCGTTCGCGCTCGACGTAATCGTCGAGCCGCGTCTCTTCGAGCGGCGTCGACCAGATCCCGTTCTGGCGCGTGAAGGTCGACGAATCGAGGAAATCCTGGAACAGGATCAGGCGGCTCAAGTCCAGCGCGCCGCGTACGATCCAGCGCGTTTGCAGTTGCAGCCGCTGGTTTTCCATCGAACGCACCTGCACCTGCTGCTGCCAGAACAGGCTGGTGACGATGGTCACGGCCAAGGTCGTCAGCAACAGCGCCGTGATGACCGCCACGCCGCGCTGGCGCGCCGGTGCGCGGTGTCGGCGCGCCGGCCGCATCACAGCGCCCCCAGCAGGAACGATTTGACCATCGGCACTTCCTGGCCCTGCAAGGCCAGCGATACTTCCAGCCCGGTCGGCGCGTTGCCCGAGCCGCCCGTCGTCATGCCGCCCGCCGGGCGCCATTCGGTGTTGATCCAGTAGCGCGCGCCCATCGACAGCACGTCGGACTGCAGCGCCACGCTGGCGGCGGTGTCGGTGTCGTTGAGCGCCGCCTGCCATAGCGCGTCGAGCTGCAGCAGGTCGCGCGTGGCGTTCGATTCACGCCGCGTCAGCACGCCGTCGCGCACGCGGTAGGCCACCACCTGCAGCCGGGTCGGCTCGTTTTCCGTCATCACTACCCGCACGAAGGTCAGGCGGTCGTTATCGGCCAGCATGTAGGGGCGGTTGTTCACCAGGGTTGCCGTGGCCAGGCTGGCGCAATCGCTCTGCAACTGCGCGAACGCCAGTTGCAGGCCGCGCGTCTGCTCCATCTTGGCCGTCAGCGACTCGCGCGAGCGGATGATGCCGTCCAGGCCGCGCCAGCCCAGCACGGCGACGATGGCCAGGATGGAAATGGCCACCAGCAATTCGATCAGCGTGAAGCCACCGCGCCGCTTGACCTGGATGCGCGTCATGAGTTCAACACCAGCTGGACCAGCTTGATGATGCGGCGTTCCGGGTTCGACTGGTCATAGACGCTGACCTCGACCCGGCGGAAGCGCGGGTTCGGGCTGGCGATGACTTCCTCCTGGCACATCAGCTTCATGTCGCCCTGCGGGCATTCGAAGGTTTGCTTGCCGACCGCCGGAAACGTCTTGGACAGGCGCAGCTGCACCAGCCGGTTCTCGGCCGACCAGGTCGCCATCATGGCGCCGCGCAAGCCGTTGCTGTTCTGGGTCAGGCTGCCGACGGCGCGCAGCGAGGCGCCCAGCGCGGTGCCGACGATGACCAGCGCCACCAGCACTTCGAGCAGGGTGAAGCCTTGATTTTTGCGAGAGGGTCGGCGCATCTTGTCTATGATCAGTCCACCGTGAAATGGCCGATGCCGTCGGCGCGGATGGCCACGCTGCTGCCGCCGCCCGTCATGGTCAACACGAACGGCTTGTCGACCGGTTCGCGGCCGAAGATGATGCGCAGGTTGTTGTCGTTCTGGGCGTTGGACGGCGGATCGAGCATCAAGCTCACCGGCCCCTGTTTGAACTCGCGCTCGCGCAGCAGGTCGTCCTGCACGGCCAGGTCCCATTGTTTGTCGTTGCGGATCAGGAAGCGGTAGCCGTCCGGCCCCGCCTCGAAGGCGATCTGGCGGTTGCGCACGATCGCCTCGTCGCGCGCCAGTTGCAGCAGCAGCGCGATGCGTTGCGCGTCCTGCAGCATCGCCTGCTTCTGGCCGGGCATCGCGCTGAGCGAGACGATCCCCAAGGTGATGCCCAGGATGACCATCACCACCAGCAACTCGATCAATGTGAAGCCTTTCAGCCTAAAGCCTCGGCTCGGCCGGCGCGCGGCGCGCATGGTGGTCAGTCTCCGTGCGGTCAGTTATCCCAGGAGCCGATGTCGGCGTCGTCGCCGGTGCCGCCCGGGGCGCCGTCGGCGCCCAGCGAGTACACATCGACCTCGCCCTTAATGCCCGGCGACAGGAACTGGTACGGCGCGCCCCATGGGTCCTTAGGCATCTTTTCCAGATAGCCGCCGGTCTTCCAGCCGTTGGCGGCCGGGCCGCTGGTCGGCTTGGTCAGCAGCGCCTGCAGGCCCTGCTCCGTGGTCGGATAGCGCTGGTTGTCCAGCTTGTACAGTTTGAGCGCCTGCATGACGGTGGCGATATCGACCTTGGCGGCGGCCACTTTCGATTCACCGGTGCGGCTCAGCAGCTTGGGCACGACCAGCGCCGCCAGCACACCCATGATGACCACCACCACCATGATTTCGATCAGCGTGAAACCGCGCGCGGCGCGACGTTGAGGTGTTGCTTTTTTCATAATTTACTACCAAATTAAAGTGAGTGCAGAGTATAAGGCCGAAACAGCGGTATCAGAGCAAGCAGAGGCGTGATTTTTGCGCGCCGGGGCTTAAGCATGCCTTAACAATCGGTGGTTTTAACCAGCTTTTACCAGCTTGTCATCGTCAGGTCATGGCATTGTCACACCATTGTCATGCCGGGCCTTTTTACGGGCCCGGCGGCCAACGCTCTAATCGTGCTTGCGGGCGGTCGCCTCGATGCGGTTGCGGGCGCCATCGTTGCCGCCGCCGTGCGCGTGACCGGCCTCGGCAACCGTCGGCGCGCTCCTGGCCACCTGCGGTGCTTCCTTGACGAACGGGGCGATGCCCAGCGCCGTGCCGATCTCGCTCGGATAAATCACATAGCCGCGCGTGATCACCGCCGACACCTTGCGCACGTCCTTGATGTCCTTGGTCGGGTCGCCGTCCACCAGCACCAGGTCGGCCAGCTTGCCCGGGGTGATGCTGCCGCGATCGTTGCTGGTGCGGGTGTAGCGGGCGCCGTTGCGCGTGGCCACCTGCAGGGCCTGGGCCGGCGTCAAGCCCGCTTTGACCAGCAGCGCCAGCTCCGAATGCAAGGTGAAGCCGGCGATGTCGTCGGTGCCGGCGACGATGGGCACGCCGGCGCGGTACATGATGCCGACGAAGTCGACCATCTTCCCGTACGACTTCTCGTAGCGCTTGAGCTGCCCGGCGCCGTCGATCTTCATGGTGCCGACGGAGAAGCCGCGCGCCACGTCCGGCGGCATGTTGGCGGCGAAATCGGCATAGGGCTCGTTGATGTCGCCGTCGCGCTGCTTGAGGAAGGCGAACGTCGCCATCGTCGGGTCGATGGCGATTTGCTTCTTGGCCAGCTGGGCGACGAAGTCCTTGACCGGCTTGGAGTTGAAATCAAGATCGGCCACCTTCTCGGCCGGCAGCACGAAGCGGTTCAGGTTGCGCGTTTCGGTGTCCGGCTTGACGAAGAAGTTCAGCAGCACCTGGTTGATGTGCTGGATCTCGTCGTAGCCGGCGTCGAGCGCCTGCTGCGCGCGCAGGCCGGCCGGCACGTGGCCGGAGACGCGCATGCCGCGCGTATGGGCGTAGGCGACCGTGTCCTTCAGGATGTCTTTCGGGAAGGAATTGTAGATCTTCAGTTGCGGATAGCCGCGCTGCGCGTACCAGTCGATCGCGTCCTTGGCGCCCTGCAAGTCCTTGACGGTAAAGCCGCCGCTGGCGCTGTACTGGCTCTCGCCTTCGAGGAAGCCGGCCGGCACCACCTGCGGTCCGAGCAGCTTGCCGTCGGTGGTTTCGTCGAGCATCGCCTGCATCTGGGCGTTGTCGTTGCCCATGTCGCGCACGCTGGTGACGCCGGCCGAGATGTTGAGCGCACCGGACCAGCGGTCGACGTGGCCGTGCATGTCGAACAGGCCCGGCAGCACGATGCGGCCGCCGGCGTCGATGGTGTTGGCGGCGTCGCGCGCGGGCGAGCCGGCCGGCTGCACCGAGGTGATGCGTCCGCGCAGGATGTAGATGTCCGACGGCGCGCCGACGGTGGCTTTCTCGCTGTCGAACACGCGGGCATTCTTGACCAGGGTCAGGCCCGGCAGCGGATGCTGCAATTTAGTGGCGACATCGGCCAGCATCTTGCTCTCGGCGGCCTTTTGGCGCTTGGCCAGTTCCGGGATGACGTTCTGCCAGCCCTCTTCCAACGCGTTCATGAAGCCGGGAATGATGACCGCGAACAGGCGCGGCTTGGCACCGGTGGTGGCCCACATGAACGACGGCGACAGGCCGATGCCGGTTTGCGCCAGCAGTTGCACGGTTTGCTTTTGGCCGGAGGCGCTGGTGATTTCCAGCGAGTCCAGCTTGGTCTGCGACAAGGTGCCCGACGGCAGCAGCGGCAGCTTGTTACCTGGCGCGGCGGCCAGCGCGGTGATTGCGGTGGAAATGACCTCGAAGGAGCTGTTCAGCGGCACATAGGCGGCCGGGCCTGCGACGGTCTTCTTGCCCTGCTCGGACGTCGACTTCCATTCGGCCTGGTCGCCCTTGCGCTCGAAGCGCTCGTCGACCACGGCGCCGAAGGTGGAATTGCCTTTGACGGCATACTCGGTCATGGTGCCGTCGGCGCCGACGCGGAATTGCTCGGTCAGCTCGGGGCCGCGGCCGTTGTTCTTGTAGATGAAGCGTACCTTGGTCAGGCCGTCGTCCTGCTGCTCGACCACCTGCTCGCCCATCTGCTTGCCGCTTTCGGTGTAGATCAGATATTTGGTGGTGCTGGCGGCCTGCGCGCTGAAGGCGGCGGCCAGTGCCAGCGGAAGTACGGCGAGTCGGTTCATCAGCAAGGTCTTCTCCTGGAGGTGGTTTTGGCGGATTCTACGTTGTATTTTTCGTTATCATTTTACCAGCACCACACACCGGGCAGGCGTCATTTCTGCCGACGCCGATGCTGGTCCATTCCATGTTCAGGCCGTCGAGCATCAGCAGCCGTCCGGCCAGAGAGTTGCCCACGCCCATCAGCAGCTTGAGCGCCTCGGCCGCCTGCATGGCGCCGACCACCCCCACCAGCGGCGCGAACACGCCCATGGTGGAACAGGCGACGTCCTCGAACTGCTGATCCTGCGGGAACAGGCAGGAATAACACGGGTTGCCTGCCTTGCGCGGGTCGAAAACGCTGATCTGGCCGTCGAAGCGGATCACCGCGCCGGACACCAGCGGCTTGCCCAGCGCCACGCAGGCGCGGTTGACGGCGTGGCGGGTGGCGAAGTTGTCGGTGCAGTCGAGCACGACGTCGGCGTCGGCCACCAGCTCCGCAAGGCGGGCGTCGTCGGCCCTTTCGGTGAGCGCGCTAACGACGATGCCGGGATTAATCTGCTGCAAGGTGATGCGAGCCGAGGCCGCCTTCGGCTGGCCGACCCTTGCGGTGGTGTGGGCGATCTGCCGTTGCAGGTTGGTGAGGTCAACGGTGTCGTCGTCGACCAGCGTGATGTGGCCGACGCCGGCCGAGGCCAGGTACAGCGCCGCCGGGGAGCCGAGGCCGCCGGCGCCGATCACCAGCGCGTGCGCGGCCAGCAACTTTTGCTGGCCTTCGATGCCGATTTCGTCGAGCAGGATGTGGCGCGAGTAGCGCAGTAGTTGCGAGTCGTCCATGGTCTCAACCGGCGGCCGGGCCGCCATTCGGTATTAGTCGTATTAGTGGTATTAGTCGTGCTATTCGGCTGGCTGTTTCGGGGCTGGCCTGCCGTCGCCGGCCTTGGATTTGGCTTCGGGCTTGGCCGCGGGCTTGTTGGCCGGCTTGGTGGTTGGCTTGACGTCCGACTTGATGTCCGGGCTGCTATCCGACTTGATCTCGCCGACGCCGTCACCGCCGGCCGCCGAACCCGCCTCCACCTTCGACAGTTTGACCGGCAAGCCCTTGAAGTGGTTCAGCGCCTGCGCCAGCTGGAAGTCGTCCTTGGAGCCGAATTCGACCGGTTTGGATTTCTTCGCCAGCGAGGCCAGACGTTGCGCGTCCTCCAGGCCGTCGCGCTGGGCGTTCAGGGCCTTCTGGGCGATGCTCTCGCCCTCGGGGTCCTTGTCGTTGCCCAGGTGTTTTTGCAGATCGGCTTCGCGCATGCGCAGGCTGTTCAAGCCGTCGCCGTCGGCGGTCTCGTCGACCATCAGGTCCGGCACGATGCCGCGCGCCTGGATCGAACGGTTTTGCGGCGTGTAATAGCGCGCCGTGGTCAGTTTGACGGCGGTGTCGGCGGTCAGTTGGCGCAAGGTCTGCACCGAGCCCTTGCCGAAGGTCTGCGTGCCCATGATGGTGGCGCGCTTGTAGTCCTGCAACGCGCCGGCGACGATCTCCGACGCCGACGCCGAACCGGCGTTGACCAGCACCACCATCGGCACGTCCTTCAGGCCGGCCGGCAGCTTGGCCAGCGGATCGGTCTTGGAACGCGGCGCGTAGAACTCGGGGCGGCCGTAGAAGGTTTCCTTGGACGACATCAGTTGTCCGTTGGTCGAGACGATCACCGCGTCCTTGGGCAGGAAGGCGGCCGATACGCCGATCGCGCCCGGCACCAGGCCGCCCGGATCGTTGCGCAGGTCCAGCACCAGGCCCTTGATTTTCGGATCCTGCGCATACAAGGCGGTGATTTGCTTGGCCATGTCGTCCAGGGTCGGTTCCTGGAATTGCGAGATGCGCACCCAGGCGTAACCCGGCTCGACGATCTTGGTCTTGACGCTTTGCACGCGGATTTCCTCGCGCGTGATGGTCATGACGATGGGCTTGTCCTCGTCCTTGCGGCTGATGGTGACGGCGACCTTGGAACCGGGCTCGCCGCGCATCTTCTTGACGCTCTCGTCGAGCGACATGTTCTTGATCGGCGTGCCGTCGATGCGGGTAATCAGGTCGCCCGTCTTGATGCCGGCCTTGAAGGCGGGCGTGTCCTCGATCGGCGAGACGACCTTGATGTAGCCGTCCTCCATGCCGACCTCGACGCCGATGCCGACGAATTTGCCGGCGACGGTCTCTTTCATCTCGCGGAAGGCTTTTTTGTCCAGGTAGACCGAATGCGGGTCCAGCGAGGACACCATGCCGGAAATGGCGTCGGTGACGAGTTTCTTGTCGTCGACGTTTTCGACGTAGTCGGTCTTGATCAGGCCGAACACATCCGACAGCTGGCGCAACTCCTCCAGCGGCAACGGCGTGCCGCCGGCTTTCTGCGCGATGGCGGGAAACTGCAACGAGGCGGTGACGCCGGCGATGGCGCCGAGTCCGATTAAAGCGATGCTCTTAAACTTGTTGCCCATTTTCTCCGCGAACCTTAAAACTTGACCCAGCCAGCCGGATCGAATGCCGTGCCCTGATGGCGAAGCTCGAAGTATAGCCCTGATTCCTCGTTGCCGCCGCTGTTGCCCGCGCTCGCTATCGGGTCGCCCGATTTGACGATATCGCCCGCCCTTTTCAGCAACGACTGATTATTACCGTAAATACTCATGTACTGGCCGCCGTGGTCGACGATGATCAGATTGCCGAAGCCGCGCAGCCATTCGGCGAACACGACCCGGCCGCCGGCGACGGCGCGCACGTCCGCCCCCTCGGCGGCGCGGATGAAGACACCCTTCCAGCTCGGCCCCTGGCCGCGCTTGCTGCCGAACCTGGCCGCGACCTGGCCGCTGACCGGCGAGCCCATCTTGCCTTTGAGGCTGGCGAAGGCGCCGGCCGGCGCGGCGGGCGCCAAGGCGATGTCGGCGGCGCGGGCCGGCGGCCGTACCGGCTCCTCGACCGGCGCCGGCGCCGGCGTGGGCGCCGGCTCGGGCTTGGCCGCTACTTTTGGTTCGTCGGCGTCGATCGGATCGGGCCTGGCCGGCACCGGCGGTTTGGTCGGCTGGGTCGGCTGGGCTGGTTTGATGGTGCCGGATTTGTTGGCGTTGGCCTTGGCCAGGCGTTCGCGCTCGGCCTGCGCGGCGGCGGCGGCCTTGGCGCGCGCCTGGGCCTGGGCCAGCAGCTGCGCCTTTTTCTCGGCGTCGGCCTTGGCCTTGGCGGCGGCGCGGGCGGCCGCCAGTTGTTCCTGGCGTTTCTTTTCGGCGGCGGCGGCAATCGCCTGTTCCTCGATCAGCTTGTTCAGCTTGTCGACCAGGCCGCTGATGCGCTGCTCGTCGCGTTCGACGTTGCCCGCCTCCTTGCGCTGGGCCACCAGTTTTTGCGACAACGTCGATAGCAAGGCCGCGCGGCGCGTCTTTTCCTGTTCCAGCCTGGTTTTCTGCTGCCTTTGTTCCTGCGCGATTTCGGCCAGCTCGTCGTTGGCGTTTTGCGCCTCGGCCTGGTTATCCTCGACCGCCTTGAGGTTGGCGCGCAGCGCGTCCAGCAGACGGGCCTGCGCTTGCGACACATAGGCCATCATCTGCAGATCGCGGTTGATGCGGTTGGGGTTGTCCCCGGACAGCAGTAATTTGATGCGGTCTTCATTGCCGGCGACATAGTGCTCGCGCAGCAGCTTGGCCAGCTGCTGCTTTTGCAGCGCGACCGTGGCCGTCAGCCGTTCGCGCTCGGCGGTCAGCTGTTGCAACTTGCCCTGCGTATCGCCAAGCTCCTGCTGCAGGTCGCGCAGCGCGCGATTGGCGTCCGAAATCGCCTGTTCCGACTCGGCCAGGGTATCTTCCGCGTCGTCCTTGGCGCTTTCGGTCTTGCTGATGTCCTTTTTGAGCGCCGACAGCTTTTGCTGCAAGCCGGCGCGCTCGGCCTCGGCCAGCGCCTTCTGCTTGCTGCGCTCGGTCGGTTTGCTTGAGCGGGCGGTCTGGGCTTGGGCTTGGGCGGCCAGGGACGTTATCAACAGCAAGGCCGCGCCCGTGACGGCGGCGGCCTTGCGCCAACCCTTCAATGAAGAATAAGACAAATTACTTGGCCTTGCCCTGGTTGGCGACGGCGGCTTGTGCGGCCGCGATGGCGTCGGCGTCGCCGAGGTAGTAGTGGCGGATCGGCTTCAGGTCGGCGTCGAGCTCGTAGACCAGCGGCTGGCCGTTGGGGATGTTGAGGCCGACGATGTCGTTGTCGCTAATGCCGTCGAGCATCTTGATCAGCGCGCGCAGGCTGTTGCCGTGGGCCGAGATGATGATCTTCTTGCCGGCGCGGATGGCCGGGGCGATTTCCTCGTCCCAGGCCGGCATCACGCGCGCCACGGTGTCCTTCAGGCATTCGGTCAGCGGGATCTGCGATTTGTCCAGGCCGGCGTAGCGCGGGTCGTTGAACGAGGCGCGGTCGTCGCCCTCTTCCAGCGGCGGCGGCGGCGTGTCGTAGCTGCGGCGCCATACCAGCACCTGCTCGTCGCCGTACTTGGCGGCGGTCTCGCCCTTGTCCAGGCCCTGCAGCGCGCCGTAGTGGCGTTCGTTCAAGCGCCAATCGTTCTTGATCGGCAGGTACATCATATCCATCTCGTCGAGCGACAGCCACAGCGTGCGGATGGCGCGCTTGAGCACCGAGGTGTAGGCCAGGTCGAAGGTGAAGCCCGATTCCTTGAGCACCTTGCCGGCGGCCTTGGCTTCGGCCACGCCTTTTTCGGTCAGGTCGACATCGGTCCAGCCGGTGAAGCGGTTCGACAGGTTCCAGGTGGATTCGCCATGGCGCATGAATACGATTTTGTACATGTGGACTATCTTCAAAAAAGGAGTGAATCGGAGGGATTACCAGTGCTTTAAGAACTCTTCCAGCTTCTATTTTATAATGCGCTGATTAAGTTAAACCATTGGAACCCCGTGAAATTCTTCATTGACAATATTTTCATCATCGCCGTCGTCGTTCTGTCCGGCGGCGCGCTGCTGTGGCCACTGCTGACCCAGCGCGGCAAACGGGCGACCCCGCAAGACGTGACGATGTTGATTAATCGTAGCAAAGCCACCATTGTAGACGTACGCGACGCGAAAGAATTCGCCAACGGTTCCCTGCCGGACGCGAAGAACATTCCACTGGCCGAACTGGACCAGCGGATCGGCGAACTGGACAAGTTCAAGAGCAAGAGCGTGGTGGTGGTTTGCCAATCCGGCGCCCGTGCGTCCTCGGCTGCGGCTAAACTGTCCAAAGCCGGCTTCACCGACGTGGTGAACCTGGAAGGTGGCATTGCCGCATGGCAAAAAGCCGGCCTGCCGCTGGCCAAGCCGTCGGCGTCGCCGTCGAAGCCGTCGGTAACCCTGGCCAAGCCGCAGGCAAAATAATTGGAAGGAAGCATCATGACGACCGAAGTGATCATGTACACCACCGCCGTGTGCCCGTACTGCACCCGCGCCGAGCGCCTGCTCGAAGCGAAGGGCGTGACCGAGCTGAAGAAAATCCGCGTCGACCTCGACCCGGAGCAGCGGATGCTGATGATGCAAAAAACCGGCCGCCGCACCGTGCCGCAAATCTACATCGGCGACAAGCATGTCGGCGGTTTCGACGATTTGTATGCGCTCGATCAAGCCGGCGGCCTGTCACCCTTGTTAAATGGCTAACTGACGCCAAATACAACGAGCGGGCGGAAATCCTTTGCATCGATAGTGGTTTTGATACAATTGCCCTCGCGTTTGATTTGAGCTTTTATTCGGCCATCCCAAGCCAACATCATCTGAGCGGCCCGTGCCGCTCGTTTTCACTATAACGAAAGCGTTCCATGTCTGAAGAAAACCTGCAACCAGTATTCCAAATCCAACGCGTCTACCTGAAAGACATGTCGCTGGAGCAACCGAATTCCCCAGCTATCTTCCTGGAACAGGAAGCCCCGACCATCGAAGTGGCCCTGGACGTGGGCGCCGAGCCGCTGGCCGACGGCATCTTCGAATCGACCGTCACCATCACCGTGACTGCCAAAGTCAAAGACAAAGTCGCCTTCCTGGTCGAAGGCAAGCAAGCCGGTATCTTCGAAGCCCGTAACATCCCTGCCGATCAACTCGATCCGCTGCTGGGCATCGGTTGCCCGAACATCGTCTACCCTTACCTGCGCGCCAACATCGCCGACGTGATCACCCGTGCCGGTTTCCCGCCAGTGCACCTGGCAGAGATCAACTTCGAAGTGTTCTACCAGCAGCGCCTGCAAGCGGTGGCCGACGCCGCCGCCGCCGCACCGGCCGTCGACGGCGCCACCACGCACTAATAAGCGTCGCAATCCGCTTAGAGTTATACTGTAGCAACGTCGCCGGACGCTCGTCCGGCGGCTGTTTCACCCGATTAGCCGCGCCCCGCGCGCTGTCCTCCATCAGCAAGGTAAGCCATGACATTTCCCCGTTTGATCGCAGGTTTGAGCCTGATGCTGGCCGCCGCGAGCAGCCACGCGTTCGACTTCAAAACGGTGGGCGCCGCGCCCGTGGTGCTGTACGACGCCCCGTCGACCAAGGGCGGCAAGCTGTTTGTCGTGCCGCGCGGCGCGCCGCTCGAAGTGGTGCTGGCCTACGGCGAATGGCTCAAGGTGCGCGACGTCAACGGCGAAATGGCCTGGACCGAGGCCAAGGGCCTGACCGCCAAGCGCAACGTGATTTCGCGCGTCGCCAACCTGAAGGTCCGCGCCACGCCGGACGATGCCGCCGCCGCCGTCTTCACCGCCGACAAGGGCGTGCTGATGGAAGTGACCGAAGTGGCCGCCGGCGGCTGGATCAAGGTGCGTCATCGCGACGGCCTGGTCGGTTACGTCAAGAATGCCGAGATCTGGGGCATATAATCCCAGGATCTGAACAACGGCCCATCCATCGGCGCCGAACGGGATCCCATGCTAGATAATCAAACCAAACAAGCGGCGCCGGGCGTGCGCAAGGTGACCGTGCTCGGCGCGGGTGCCTGGGGCACCGCCGTCGCCATCGCGCTGGCCCAGCGCCACGACGTGCTGCTGTGGGGCCGCAACAGCGCCGCCCTGCAAGCCATGGGCGACGCCCGCGAGAACACCGAATACCTTCCCGGCCATCCTTTCCCCGAACGTTTGCGGGTTGAAGCCGGCTTCGACGCCGCGCTGGCGCACGCGGCCGGCGCCGACGGCCTGCTGATCGCCGCCTGCCCGGTGGCGGGCCTGCGTCCGCTGCTGGAACAGCTCAAGCCGCACGCGGTATCGCATGTGGTGTGGCTGTGCAAGGGCTTCGAATACGGCACCGGCCTGCTGCCGCATCAGATCGTGCGCGAAGTGCTGGGCGACGGCGTCGCCGGCGGCGCGCTGTCGGGACCGTCGTTCGCGCAGGAAGTGGCGCGCGGGTTGCCGTGCGCGCTGACCATCGCCTCAAGCTCGGCGGCGCTGCGCGATTGCGTGGTGGCGGCCGTCCATGGCGGCAACATCCGCGTCTACTCCAGCGAGGACCTGGTCGGCGTGGAGGTCGGCGGCGCGGTCAAGAACGTGCTGGCGATCGCCACCGGTGTGGCCGATGGACTGGGGCTTGGCTTGAACGCGCGCGCCGCGCTGATCACGCGCGGGTTGGCGGAAATCACGCGTCTGGGCACCGCCCTGGGCGGACAGACCGAGACGTTCATGGGGCTGACCGGCATGGGCGACTTGATACTGACCTGCACCGGCGACCTGTCGCGCAACCGGCGGGTGGGCTTGGGGCTGGCGCAGGGCAAGCCGCTGGAAACCATCGTGCAAGAGCTGGGGCATGTTGCCGAAGGCGTGCCGTGCTCGAAGGCGGTGCGCGAACTGGCGGCAAGGATGGGCGTCGACATGCCGATCACCAACGCCGTGGCGGGCGTGCTGTTCGACGGCGACCAGCCGCAGGCGATGGTAACGAAATTGCTGTCGCGCGATCCGCGCGATGAAAAAGTAAAACGCTGACCACAGAAATTCGTGATAACACGGAGACACGTAGGGCGGATTAGGCGGAACGCCGTAATCGGCCAATGCATGCGCCGCCGACAGCGCATGCATTGGCCGATTACGCTGCGCTAATCCGCCCTACGTGTCTCCGAGGTTCATTTATCTCCGAGGTTATTTAATTACTCGTCCACGGTTTCTTCTTTTGCTTCGCGCATCCACTGCACCAGCGGGAACGCATCCTTCAAGCCGTTGACGATCAGCGGCACCAGCAACTCCGGCTTGTTCATCGGCACATCGATCTCGGTCCACACGAAGAAACTCTTCAGCTTGATGTACTCGATGTGCTCGTGATCGGCGTCGAAGCCCTTCGGCGGCCGCATCAGCTTGCCCTCGTCGCGGATATCGCCAAACGTCAGGCGCAGCTTCTTGTTCTTCAGTACCTTCTTGAACCCGGCAGCGTCGTCGACCATGTGCTGGCGCAGCGCTTTCAAGCGCCCCGCCGGCGGCATGTACTCGCCGGCGCCGAACAGCAACCTGCCGTGCCCGTCGATCTGCATGTAGTACGTCGGCCCGCCGGTCTGGCTTGGACGGCGCATGTCGTTCGGCGCCACCGCCGCCGAGAACCGCGTCTTGTACGGGCTCTTGTCATGCGCGAAACGCACGTCGCGGTTGATGCGGAACATCGCCTTCTTCGGATTGCTGAACTTGACCGCCGGATCGAACTTGCCGACCCCGGCGATCATCTCGGTGACCACTTGCAGGAATTCTTCGCGCAAAATGTCGTAGCGCGGCTTGTTCATGATGAACCATGGACGGTTGTTGTTATCAGCCAGTTCTTTGAGGAATTGAGTCAGGTCGCGTAAATGCATGGGCTAGGTTTACTTTATTTTGGCGCTGGCCGGACGCTTGCCGACCGTGACGTCGATCGTCGTTTCGCGGCTCTTGCGCAAGATCGTCATTTTAGCTTTTTCGCCCGGAGTCAGTTGGGCGATGAGATTGAGCATGCCGTTGGTGTCGGTGACCGGCTTGCCGTCGACCGTCAACAGGATGTCGCCCGGCTTGATGCCGCCCTTGTCGGCCGGGCCGTGGCGCACCACGCCGGCGATGATGGCGCCGCTCTGGCGCTTCAGGCCGAAGCTGCTGGCCATCTCCGGCGTGATCTCCTGCGTTTCCACGCCGATCCAGCCACGCACCACGTGTCCCGACTTGATGATCGCTTCCATCACCGTCTTGGCGGTCGACACCGGAATGGCGAAGCCGATGCCGACCGAGCCGCCGCTTTGCGAATAGATCGCCGAGTTGATGCCCAGCAGGTTGCCGGTGACGTCGACCAGCGCCCCGCCCGAGTTGCCGAAGTTGATCGCGGCGTCGGTCTGAATGAAATTTTCGAAGTGGTTGATGTGCAGGTTGTTGCGCCCGAGCGCGGAGATGATGCCCATCGTCACCGTCTGGCCGACGCCGAACGGATTGCCGATCGCCAGCACGACGTCCCCGACCTGCGCCTGCTCGGCCTGGCCCAGCACGATCACCGGCAGCTTGTCGAGCGAGATCTTGATGACCGCCAGGTCGGTCTCCGGATCGGTGCCGACCACCTTGGCGGCGGCCTTGCGGCCGTCGGCCAGCACGACCTCGATCTCGTCGGCGGCCTCGACCACGTGGTTGTTGGTCAGGATGTAACCTTCGGCCGAGACGATCACGCCCGAGCCGAGGCTGGCCTCGTCGTCGTCGCCCTCGCCGTCGCGGTCGCCGAAGAATTTCTTGAAGAAGGGGTCGCGCAGCAGCGGATGCTTGCGGTGCTTGGGCTTTTTGCTGGTGATGATGTTGACCACGGCCGGCATCGCCCGCCCGGCGGCGGCACGGTAGGAGCCGACGGCCGACGCCGGCGCCTTGCCCGGCCCGGCCTCCATCATCACGGCCGGCCGCTCGGGGCTGCCCATCTGCTGCAGGCGCACGGGCGCGCCGCCCTGCGGCGACACGGCCGCGTAGACGAAGTACAGCGCCAAAACGACGGTCACCGTTTGCGCAAACAATAACCAGAGTCGTCGCATAGCTTGCATCTGCCGCCCGGCGGGCGGCGCCCGTGGTTATTCCAGATTATTTCTTCAGCGCGTCGCGGATTTCGCGCAGCAGCACGATGTCCTCGGCGGGCGGGGCCGGCGGCGGGGTCACCGCCGGATGCTCGCGCAGATTGCGTGCGCGGTTCATCAACCGCACCATCTGGAAGATGACGAAGGCCAGGATGATGAAGTTGAGCAGGATCGTGGCGAAGTTACCGTAGGCAAACACCGCGCCCAGCTTCTTGGCCTCCGCCAGGCTCAGGCCGGCCGCTTGGCCGTTCAGGCCGATATAGTAGTTGGCGAAGTCGAGCCCGCCGAACAGCTTGCTGATCGGCGGCATGATGATGTCGGTCACCAGCGAATCGACGATCTTGCCGAAGGCGCCGCCGATGATCACGCCAACGGCGAGGTCGACCACATTACCCTTCATCGCGAATTCTTTAAATTCTTGCATCATTGCCATTTTTATATCCTCGACATGTGGTCATTTGTGAACAAAACCGCGTGTGGATCATACTATTTTTTCAATTAGATTCCAAACACGCTTGCTGTTCGCGCATTTGGACAGCGATTTACGTTATAAGTTTGACCTATATCAATTGCCGCAACCCGGCCCTCCCCTCATAGGGCAGAGTCCGCTAAAAATCAAGCCCAAAACGGTGCGCAAATCGCCCAAATTGGGGTTACGGCAACGTTTTTGCTTTAATTCGCTACACGGTTACCTTATAATTTAAGGTTGCTAGAAGCTACATTCGTGCTTCATCAAGTTTTCGTTTTCAGGATTGTTCGCGGTTTCCAGATTTTGTTCGCACTTTGACTGATTGGGGTTTGTATGAGTAACGAAAAGCAGGTCGATTCCGGCCGTCGCGGTTTGCTCGTCGCAACAGGCGCGGCGGGTGGTGTAGTGGGTCTGGCAACCGCGGGGGCGCTGGTGAGCACCTTCCAGCCGTCGGAACGGGCGAAAGCCGCCGGCGCGCCGGTCGAGGTGGACATCTCGGCGCTCAACCCCGGGGAAATGACGACGGTCGAATGGCGCGGCAAGCCGGTCTGGATCCTCAAGCGCACGCCGGAGATGGTGGCGTCGCTGAAAAAGACCGACGGCAAGGTCGCCGACGCCGAGTCCAAACGCAATCCCGAAGAATTCACGCCCGAATACGCCCGCAACGAATGGCGCTCGCGCAAGCCCGACATCCTCGTCGCCGTCGGCATCTGTACCCACCTCGGCTGTTCGCCCTCGTCCAAGTTCGCCCCCGGTCCGCAGCCCTCGCTGCCGGACGACTGGGAGGGCGGCTTCCTGTGCCCATGCCACGGCTCGACCTTCGACATGGCCGGCCGCGTCTTTAAAAACAAGCCGGCGCCGGACAATCTGCAGGTTCCGCGCTACATGTTCTTGAGCGACAACAAGCTGGTCATTGGCAAAGACGAGAAAGGCGAGGCGTAAATCATGGCGGCTTTCAAAGAGACAAAACTGCCGGCGAACGCGCCGGTGGCACAAAAAGCACTAGGCTGGGTCGACGACCGCTTCCCCCTGACCAAACTGTGGAACGACCAATGGGGCAAGTACTACGCCCCGAAAAATTTCAACTTCTGGTACATCTTCGGCTCGCTGGCGATGCTGGTGCTGGTGCTGCAGATCGTCACCGGCATCTTCCTGACCATGCACTACAAGCCGGACGCCAACCTGGCCTTCGGCTCGGTCGAATACATCATGCGCGAAGTGCCGTGGGGCTGGCTGGTGCGCTACATGCACTCGACCGGCGCCTCCGCCTTCTTCATCATCATCTACCTGCACATGACGCGCGGCCTGCTGTACGGCTCGTACCGCAAGCCACGTGAACTGATCTGGCTGTTCGGCTTCGCCATCTTCCTGTGCCTGATGGCCGAGGCCTTCTTCGGCTACCTGCTGCCATGGGGCCAGATGTCGTACTGGGGCGCCCAGGTGATCGTCAACCTGTTCGGCGCCATCCCGCTGATCGGACCGGACCTGTCGCTGTGGATACGCGGCGACTACGTCGTCTCCGACGCCACCCTGAACCGCTTCTTCGCCTTCCACGTGATCGCCATCCCGCTGGTGCTGCTGGGCCTGGTCGCCGCGCACTTGATCGCGCTGCACGAAGTCGGCTCGAGCAACCCGGACGGCATCGAGGTCAAGGAGAACCTGGGTCCGGACGGCCACCCGGTCGACTCGATCCCGTCGCACCCGTACTACACGGTGCACGACCTGTTCGGCGTGTCGGTGTTCCTGCTGATCTTCAGCACCGTCGTGTTCTTCGCGCCGGAAATGGGCGGCTACTTCCTCGAGTACAACAACTTCCTGCCGGGCGACTCGCTGAAGACGCCGCTGCACATCGCCCCGACCTGGTACTTCACCGCGTTCTATTCGGTGCTGCGCGCCACCACCGCCGACTTCATGTGGGTGCTGATGTTCTTCGTGGCCGCCTACGTGGTGTTCGTCTGGCTCAAGTCCAACCTGCCGCGCCTGGTGAAGATCGCCATCGCCGTCATCGCGCTGGTGGCCGTCATCGGCATGCTGCCGCAAATCCTCGACGCCAAGTTCTGGGGCGTGGTGTTCTTCGGCGGCTCGGTCGTGATCCTGGCCTTCCTGCCGTGGCTGGACAAGTCGCCGGTCAAATCGATCCGCTACCGTCCGACCTGGCACAAGTATGTGTACGCCGTGTTCTTCCTGTCGTTCCTGACCCTGGGCTACCTCGGTACCCTGGCGCCGACCGACGGCCGCACCCTGGTCTCGCAAGTGTGCACCCTGCTGTACTTTAGCTTCTTCCTGTTCATGCCATGGTGGAGCGCGATGGGCACGTTCAAAAAAGTGCCCGACCGCGTCGTCTTCCACGCGCACTGACCGTACCTTGGCTAAAGTATATAAAGGACATGACATGAATTTTGCAAAGAAACTGCTCGCCGCGCTGGCCCTGCTGCCGGCCCTGGCGTTCGCCTCCGAAGGCGGCGTCGCGCTCGACAAGGCCCCGGACCGGTCGAACAACATGGCCGCGTTGCAACATGGCGCCAAGCTGTTCGTCAACTATTGCCTGAACTGCCACAACGCCTCGTCGATGCGCTACAACCGCCTCAAAGACCTGGGCCTGAGTGAAGATCAGATCAAATCGCACCTGCTGTTCACGGGCGAGAAGGTCGGCGAGATGATGACCACCACCATGCATCCGAAGGATGCCAAGGTCTGGTTCGGCGTGGTGCCGCCGGATCTGTCGGTCATTTCGCGGGCTAAATCGTCGGGCGCCGGCACCGGCGGCGACTACCTGTATACTTATCTGCGCAATTTCTACCAGGACGACACCCGCCCGACCGGCTGGAACAACCGCGTGCTGGAAAACGTGGCGATGCCGCACGTGCTGTGGGAGTTGCAGGGTGTGCAGAAGATCAAGATGGAAACGGTGCCCGATCCGCACGATCCGGCCAAGACGATCCATCAGTTCGCCGGCTTCGAGCAGGTCAAAGCCGGCAGCATGAACAAGTTGGAATTCGACACCGCGGTGGCCGACCTGGTCGGTTACATGGAGTGGATGGCGGAGCCTGCGGCGCAGACCCGCAAAAAATTGGGCGTGGCGGTGGTATTGTTCATGTCCCTGTTCGTCTTGCTGGCATGGCGCCTGAACGCGTCGTTCTGGAAAGAAGTTAAATAATCGAGAGCGCCGGCTGGCCCGGCGCTTGTTTTGCGATGCCCGCCGTTGGCGGGCGATCGATCCGGGGTGATCCGTTCGCGGGCTCACCCCCTTAGTTTTTAAGGAACTACAAAAAATGATGGTTCTCTACTCGGGTACAACCTGCCCATTTTCGCAGCGCTGCCGTTTGGTCCTGTTCGAAAAAGGCATGGACTTTGAAGTGCGCGACGTCGACTTGTTCAACAAGCCGGAAGATATCTCGACCATGAATCCGTATGGTCAGGTGCCGATTCTGGTCGAGCGTGAATTGATTCTGTACGAATCGAATATCATCAACGAATACATCGACGAGCGCTTCCCGCATCCGCAGCTGATGCCGGCCGACCCGCTGATGCGCGCGCGCGCGCGCCTGATGCTGTTCAATTTCGAAAAAGAACTGTTCGTCCACGTGCACGTGCTCGAAAGCGAACGCGCCAAGGGCAACGACAAGAGCCACGACAAGGCGCGCGCGGAAATCCGCGACCGCCTGACGACCCTGGCGCCGCTGTTCCTGAAGAACAAGTACATGCTCGGCGACGAATTCTCGATGCTCGACGTGGCCGTCGCGCCGCTGCTGTGGCGCCTGGACCACTACGGCATCGAACTGTCGAAGACCGCCGCCCCGCTGATGAAGTACGCCGAGCGCATCTTCTCGCGTCCGGCCTACATCGAAGCGCTGACGCCGTCGGAAAAGGTCATGCGCCGCTGATCGGTTCGATCGCGGAAACGCCGATGTTTAGTTGAAATTATCGGCGCGCCCACCGTGTTGAACCGGGGGCGTGCCGTGTTTTACCGTAGTCTGGAATACCATGTCCGAAATCTCTACCAAGCCCTACATGCTGCGCGCCATTTATGAGTGGTGCACCGACAGCGGCTACACGCCCTACCTGGCGGTCAAGGTCGACGCCTCGACCACGGTGCCGATGGAATACGTCAAAAAAGGCGAAATCGTCCTCAACATCAGTTTCGGCGCCACCTCGGGCCTGAAGATGGACAACGACAGCATCCGCTTCCACGCCCGCTTCGGCGGTGTCTCGCGCGAAATCTACGTCCCGGTCAGCAACGTCATGGCGATCTACGCCAACGAAAACGGCCAGGGCATGGCGTTCGAGCCGCAGACCGGCGGGACCGAAGCGCCGCCGCAGGCCGAGGAAACCAGCGTGCCGGGACCGTCCTTGGCGGCCGTGCCGACGCCGGCGCCGGAGGGTAAAAACGAGGCCGCAAGCGCCCCGCAGGACGACAACGACCCGCCCAAAAAGGGCGGGCGCCCCACCCTGACGCGGATTAAATAGCGTATAATTTGCCCCGTACAAGTTTCGCCGACTTAGCTCATTTGGTAGAGCAGTTGATTTGTAATCATCAGGTGGCCAGTTCGAAACCGGCAGTCGGCACCATATAAAACAAGGGCTTACAGCAATGTAAGCCCTTTGTTTTTGGGCGAATGTCAACCAACTGTCAACCGCTTCCGCGTCCTTCGTTCTGGTCCGCACCTCCATCAATCTAGCACGCAACAGCAGTATTTAAAATGAATCCGTATGTTGCAAAGAGAATAATTTAAGCGTACTCTTGTCACTATTTCAAGTATTGGAGTTAGGAAATGTCCGAGAAGAAAAGTGTGCGTTCGCTGAAGCAATACGAAACTCTTTTGCGTAAATTTCGTAGCTGCCGCCTCGCTGTCAGCCTACCGATTGACGGTTCTCTAATCTCCTTACTCGGGCTTGATAGCCAGCCGGTAGAGGGTGACTCATTTTTGCCTGCTGCAATAGGAAAAGCTACGGAATACAATGCAAACGGCCGTGTCGTAATCCGAAAGGATTTACCAAAGGTCAACGAAACTCGCTCCGGTTGGAGGCGGTGGCAGGATTGGCATGGGCAAGAACACTCGGGCATTCAAATTCGCAGCTACGAAGTGTATCCGCGCGACCTTGTACCGCCACCCAGCGAATATCTAACTGTGCTGTCAGCACCTGGGGGATTAGCTCTTTGTTCTCGCCCGATATCCTTTGCCGAAGAACCCTCCGAGAAAATTTTACATATCGTCAATCTTTTTTTAGAGATTTTCGGGAAGTTTGAAGTGTTCGACGACGCCGTAGAGATTTCAGCGGCAACTGTCGTAAAACGACTGAACTGGAAACTGCTTCCACCAGGGAATTATCCATTTGCTCGGACCAAAGAAGCCTTGTCGGTTTTTTTGGCGACACTCGCCGACAGTGATCGACCAGTCGTTGAAGACCGCATCAAGGCAATTACGAAATTCGAGCCCGACTTTCTAGCGGTTGGCCTTGGTGGCTTCAAAGACTACGTGGTTTTCGGCTTCACAAGGAAAGACCGCTATGTCCTAGAAAGTCCGCGCTTGGGCAACGCAACATACGTATTCGACAAGAACTGGCTTGAATTTTCAACAATGACCAAGAAGGAAATTTTGGACGGGTCTCTTCACGAAGCTCGGGTTATCCACGACCATCGCTGGCACCGCAATATTGCTGCCATTGTGACGAAATGATCGTAGCAAGCGTGTGACCGATTTCCGCCTCAAGTCAATGGAGTTAACGGATTCAGCAATTTTGCCTCTTGCAGGCGTCCCGGGGCTGAGGGGGCATAGATCATTGTGGTTTGCAGGCTGGAGTCGCCGAGCACTTTATGCAGGGTCAGGATGTTCCCGCCGTTCATCATGAAATGGCTTGCGAACGTATGGCGAAGGACGTGGGTGAGCTGACAAGGCAACAGTTCAATCCCCGATTCCTTGACGGCCATGCGGAACGCGCCAACCGAGCTTTTGAATATCCGACCGGATGCATCCCTACTTCCTACGCTATGGAATTCCCGTATTTCGTCGGCAAGCGCATCATCGATTGGGACTGATCTATTCTTGTCGGTCGTTTTACCTTCGCTCTTCGCGCGGGCCAATCCAACTTACGTGTGCTCAACCAGCAGACCCCGCTCCATCTCAACCGCCGCTGCCAGCATGATCAGCACAGTTTGCCTGCCAGCGAAGTCAGGTTCAATTTTCCTAGCTGCAGCATGACGATCTTGGCGTACGTATCGCGCAAGTGCTGGCGCGGCAGTATAGGAAGATTGCCCCAGTCCCGCCGGTAAAAGCGAGTATGGCCGTCACTGCCATTATGCAATGAAAGCCATGACCGACTACTCGCCTAAATGCTCCTTCATGATATCCAGTCGGAGAAGGAGCTGGGGCTCCGTACGGAACCAGACAGCGGAATCTCGCGCCAGCTCCGAGAACCGCTTCCTAAATGCCGGGCTGCTACGGTCATCGAACGCCGTCACCATCTGTACATGTTCGGGATCGATGCCGGCATCGGCAGCAATTTTTAGCAGAGCTTGGCGGCGCAACTCCGTGATGGGACCATCGCTGTGGACAACCTCCACGAAACACAGAGTCAGACCGTGCTCACTCCCGATATCGACGATGACAATGTCGGGCAGTTCTGCGGAGAGGTCGATGCTCAAACCTATTGCCGCCGCCTCCCCAGCCAACTCGTTAAACATCTTTTTGTCGCTGTGGCTGACATGTATCACGACTGGATGTACAAACATCCTAACGGCCATATCCTCACAAACGGCTTTTGTGATTGCTGCTGCTTCGCCACTACCAAGGCGCAGCGTTTTATCAGCCATCGGCAAATTGACAATTACTGCGCCCGCTTTCGCTTTAACGCCGCTCGCCAGCAGCGCCGCGCGCTTAAGTGTCATTTTGTCAAGGTACCTATCCTGCCATGCGACGATAGCCTCGTTCAATTCATCGCCAACCAAGTCGGGATTGAGGAGCGCCGCGAACGGATCTGAAAGCGAATAAATCGGTGCAGGGCTTGTCACCGCGACACCTTCGCGCTTGCGCACCAAACCCATCGGGATTGCTCGGTTACGAATCAGATCATCGCGCAAGGTTTCGCGGCTATTGGGAGCGTACCAAGGCTTGCCAAGTGGCTCGAAGCCCGGCGCTTGGCAGGAAGCCATCCAAGCTTGGCGCTCCTCGTCGTTGACCAGAGCGGCTTGCTCCATGCTGAAATTAATGACGGTCGAAGGACGCAGGTACCGCCCGGAGCCTTCGATGAAGCCCCCGTAAAGAGAAACGAAGACAAACCGAGCGGCCATCTCGCCGACCAAGATGGAGCGGTCTGGAAAGGTGTCTGGGAAGATAAGTGCGAGACGCGCAGCGACTTCGGTCAACTGTGGCAGTTTTGGGAGCGGCATCATAAACCTTTTCTCTAATGGAAAAGGTCATTCTAATGCTGAACCCGGCAGAGCTGCAAGTGTTATTTTTTGACGCAGCTCTGCCGGTAAAATTAGCCTGCTGCTGCTTGCGCTTGATGTGACGCGAGCGCGATCGCGACGGCTTTATCCACATCGGCGATTGAAGGGCTTGGCGGAACGGCCTGACCAATGGCAACCAGCACAGCCAGTGGGGGCAAAGGCAGTCGGCGCAATTCAGTGGCATTGACCTGAGTACTGCCGGCGAGCGCGCGGAAGTGATCGTCCACCACTTTACTAGCGAGGAAGGCGGACAAGCCGCGTGCTTCGTCGGGTGTCATCAGCCCGCCCGGACGGTGGATGTAATTTAAGTGATTCTCAAGGCCGATGACGTCACCGGGGAGGCAGTCATTATTACAGCCGTAAGGGGCGCAAGTAACCCGACGTTGGTCTTCCTTCGGACTGAAACGTCGCATCACAACCATTGGCTGGTTGCGCACCATCATCCAAGCACTCACTGCGGTTGCTTTGATATGCTCTCGCTTCTTGTCGATGGGCCACTTAATGGACTGCTGGCTAACGTGTTGAAGCCAAAGCAGCGGTACCGTACCTCGCTCTTTGCGCTCCCGAATGTATTCAGCAGCGCGGAATGCGACAACAGGCCCCGTGCTGACTTGCATACCATAGGTCGACAGGGTGGCATTCCAGCCGGCGAACGGATCAGCACCGGCAGCAGGAAGCGACAGCATCGCGTGCTCGTCATTACTCACCAAGCGCTCCATCGGCATGGCGTGAACGGCGGCGGTGGCTAGATCGGAGGCACCAATACTGCGGGTTAGCAAAACGTTTAACCCCGCATCAGCGTAAGGACGGCCGACACCCCAGGTAATCATCAGCTCTTGCAGCACAGCGTCTTCGTCGAACGAGTCGCGCCGGCTGTCGAATGCGTGCAGACATTCGATAGCAATGTGGCGCATAACGCATTTGCGAGCAGCCATGAAGTAGGCACCAGACATCCACGAGCGCGGCGTGATGAAACAGTAGCGCCCGCCCGGGCCAATCATGCGCGCGCATGCTGCCATGAACAATCCGTAAATGTTCGGCTGGCCATGGACGGCATATGCGTGAGCTTGCGCGCGGGGGTCCATCTTGCCGAGCTTGAAGAATGGCGGATTGGAGATGACAACCAAACCGTCAACAGTTTGGCCGAGCACCGCGCTCGGGGATAACAAGAAGTCGCCGTGCTGAACGAGCGCGGTCAGGGTTACGCCAGCGGTGGCACACTCAGCAGTGGCTAGAGCTACAAGCTCATTTAAAACCGGCAGAAGGCGCTCGTCTTGCTCGCACAGCATTAGCTCAATGGACTCAGGACGCTCAGCTTTGGCCAGCAACGCTTCGATGACAGCAGCCGCAAGTATTCCGGCACCAGCGGCTGGCTCCAAGAGGCGGATAGTGGGTTGATTGTAGTCGGCGACAAGGCGTTGGGCCATGAAGCGGGCAATTGTGGGCGGCGTCATGAACTGGCCCGCTTCCTTTTGAGCATTTCGCGTCAGGCCGTTTACAAACGCACGGCCAGCGGTATCTGAATATTGTATGAGCGACATAGTGGGCGCATTTTCGCAGAAAACCCAAACAAAGGGCTATATATTAGGATCTAAGGGCTCCCACAATGGGAGAGGAGAGTTGCCTCCGCAACGAGTGGGCTTGCCAGTACAGCAGCGGAGTTGCCGTAGCTCGTGTCACAATACATTTGACTGAGACGCACGCCGGCAGTTCCCGCGTCGGGTGTTCGCGGAAGATTTATCTGAAACCCAGCTAAAATGGCTTATCTGAATTACGGATACTACCCACGTCAACCTCCGGGCACCGGATGGTCACGCCAAGAACTTCAGCATCCAGCTGCTCGCCGGCGAGCAGCGCTTCAGGATGACACCCATCTATGACGTGATGTCGGCCTACCCCGCCATTGGCAATGGGCCGGACCAGTGGGCGGAGCAGGACATAAAGCTGGCGATGGCGCTCCTCGGAAAGAACAAGCACTACCTGGTGACAACATCATGCGACGCCACTTTAACACCACGGCGAAAAAGGTCGGGTATGGCGACAACGCCGAGCCTCTCATCCAGGACTTCATTGCCCGGACACCTGCAATTGTAGACAAGGTCCGCCCGGAGTTGCCCGTCGGGTTCTCGGAAAAGGTCGCCGACCGCATTCTCGATGGATTCTCGCCGCAGCGGACTCCCTGAAACGGATGCCTTCCGCCTAATCGAGGCTGATGATGTTGGTTGCGTTTATTTCGTTTAGGATTAAAATCTCCATGACGTTCTAACGTTCCGCCCTCCGGAGAAAATAATGGCCACCATCACTGATCGCTTGGATACTCAGGAAGACATTGAGCTGGCCAGAGCGGCTCAGCGGCGCATCGCGATTGCGCTAGATCGTTCCAGCGTCGTAAACATCGCCATCGTTGAAGACGGTACCGGTACGCCAGCGCATTCGCCGATGCTTCGGCTGCCGTCCACCGTACTTCACCTTCTGGCGGATATGCTCGACGCCTTGGCGGAGGGGAAATCCGTCACCATCATGCCGAAGGACCTTGACATCACAACTCAGCAAGCAGCGCTTTTTTTAAATGTATCGAGGCCGTACCTCATACGACTGCTGGAGGATGGCAAGATCGCGTATCACAAGGTGGGGACTCATCGACGGATACGGTTTGAGGACGTCGTCCAGTACAAAGAAGCGCGGCAAAAAAGATCTAGTGAGGCCCTCCAGCAATTGGTGGATCAAGCGCAGGAGCTTGGGCTGGGCTACTGATATGAGCCGCCGGCATCGGTACTGTGCGGTGCTGGATGCCTGTGTGCTCTATCCGGCACCGCTACGCGACCTGCTATTGAGCCTTGCGGCGGCGGGCGTTTTCCTGATACGAGCACGAGTGTTCACGGCATCGAAATCGTCCATCCCGATGATTTCATCGTGGCCCAATACCTTCGCGACCCCGCCAAAATTTTAAGCATTATTAGCGGTCTGCGGGCACGACTAGCAAAACCGTCTGTGCCGGCGGACCGTTTGCTCTCGACTTATGAACAGCAGGGTCTGCCGAAAACATCTACCTTGTTGAGGACCCGAATTGATCTGATTTGATCATCGTGGCCCCGCTCTCATCGGATCGCATTTTTCCACACGATGCTGCCCGCCTCAGGACAAACCCACGACTGTTGAAGACGCTGCCGGATCTCCGCAAGGCTCTGGTTGACCAGCATCTTGCCATCGCGGAATACCGGCACCAGCGCTCCGCCATTGGCCTCTTCTTCAGTCTGACGTTCGTAAAGGACGAACTTGTCGCCTTCCCGCTCCACCCGCAGCAGACCGCGCGCCGATTTCTTGGTGCCGTTGTCGGTCGCCGGATCTTTATAAATCTCCACGGACTCGTCGCCAACCTGCGCGTAGATGGCCTTCATCGCCCAACCGAAGTTGTCGCGGGTGAGCATGTTGTAGGTGAACGAACCGATGCCGAATACCACGTTGCAGGACGCAAATTCCTTGGCCGCGAGGCGTTGCAAGATGCTCAGTGCGCGCTGAAGGGTGATCGAATCGCCGTAGATCAAGCCGACGTGCGAATCAAGCACCTTGAATCCTTTGCTGGTCGTGGTGCCGCCGAAAATATCCCACAAACATTCGACGGCCCCTTTGCGTTCCGCGTCGGTAATCCGCTCGCCGCTGGCGCGCACGACGTAAGAGCCGTCGTCCTGCCGCGTTATTTCGTCGTCGGTGTAGCCGGTCAGTATCAACACCGGATCGCCGGAGTCTGGGCGGAACACCACCTTGGCGTTGCCCAACGCATCTTGTTTGCGGGCCAGAATTTCCGGCTTGAGCGCTTTCGAAATGACCGTGATGACGTTCCAGAAATCGAAGGTGTCGCTGACGATCGATACCATGCCCGACGGGTAATCCTTGCTGACGAACTCACGCATGATTTCCAGCTCGGCCAGGCGGCGCATCGCTTTCTCGTCTTTGTCCGCGTTGGCGGGATCGGCCGCCAGGCGTTGCTGCGTCAACAGAATCCGCAAGGCCATCACGCTGTGCTCGGAGGCTGGAATGGAGCCACCGACCAGTTCTTTTTCCGCATCGGCGCCGTAGAAATCCTCCAGGTAGTCGATCGCTGGAATGGTGTCGGTGCCGGTAAAGGAGAGCAAGTGCGCCGCGCCGCAACGCATCGCATCGTGCACGCCGCTCATGCCGCGCATCGAGAAGTCGTGCCCCTGCCACGCGACGAAGTCTTCCGGGGCGCCGGTCGTCCTGGCGAAGTAAGTCAGCAATTTGCGGAATTCGAACGCGATGGTGGCAACCGTCGACGGCTTCCAGTTCTCGCAACTGAACAGTGTTTCGAAGTACGTGGCGATCCAGGGGAATTGCTCGTTCGTGCTGATGAACAAAACCGGCGGAACTTTGATATCGACCCGCGAGCCTTCCGGCAACGAGCGTATCTCCAGCGGCAGGTAGCCCAGCGCGTGCAGCGCTTCGAGGCTGTCGACCGGCACCACGCCCGGACCGAGGGCGGTATCCATGCGGCGCTGGTATTTTCGCACGGCCAGCTGCCGGGGCTTGTTGAAGAACTCGTTGTTAAACACATCGATCAGGTATTCCTGGATAAAGCCCTGCAAGCCGAACCAGACGACCTTGTGATCGAACAGGCCTGGCAATACCGGCGCGTACTTGTCGGAGCGCGGCGTGAAGTTGGCCACCAGTTTTCTGGTCTCGCGTGGATACATCGGTGGATGGCCCGTCTTGTAAAAGTCCGCGAGGTTGAAAGGGATCAGATTGTTCTTTTCAGTGCGTTCCGGGGCGTTCATACCAGGGCTCCTTGAGTGATGGTGGCCAACTTGTCGTTGGGGGTGGAAGTGTTCCAGTTGTAGGCGGTGAAGATGCGTTGGTAGTAAAGGTTGAGCTCTTCAAACCCTTTACTGAAAATTCCGTGCGTCACGTAGAGATAGCGTGGTTGTGAAGAAACTTCGGCCAGTGCCTTGCCCAACTCGACAAAGGTACGGCCGCCATCGCAAATATCGTCGACGACCAGGATGGGCAGATGCGGCAAGTCGCTTGAGACGGATGTGCCGGAGATACGCCCGGTCTTGGTATCGCGGACTTTATCGGCGAAGGCGATATGTTCGACATCAAGTTTTTTGGCCAACTGCTGCACGCGCTTTCTGGCGCCGGCATCGGGGGCCAGCAAGGTGACTCCGCGTGCAAAGGCCGGCTGCCGCAATACTTCGGCCACCATGACCGAGGCATCGACAACGCTGACACGATCGAGCAGGGCCGGCACCACGTCGCTGTGCGGATCGGCGATCGTCACGCTGGCATAGCCTTGCGCATTGATCAGATCGCAAAACACCCTGGCGCTCAGCGCTTCGCCCGGATTACAAACGCGATCCTGGCGTGCATACGGCACGTAAGGCATGTTCAAATGCAGTGGCGCATGCGGCGCCACGCGGCGCACGGCATCCGTCAGCAACAACAGCTGCATGACTGTGTCGGCGGTCCTCAGCCACGCGTTGATGCGGACGCTGGCGACGGACCTGGCATCGGCAATGAAGGCGTCCGGCAGCACGACCTGGCTTTCGCCGCCCGCGAATGTGAAGATGCGCGGCTCCAGCGTGACGGCGCGGCGCGCTTCCTCGTTGTGCAGCGATGTAATAGTAAGCATAACAATAGCCTTTATTTAAGGTCGAAATACAACTAAGTAGAAGCCGATAAACCCGGAGTCGCGCCACGCTGGGATGACTTAGTGGCGAAACACAATTAAGTATACCGCAATCAATCCTGAAGGCAAGCGAATTCTTGAGCTCGCTTCTTTATCCGAAGGATTTCCCGAACAACATGAAGTCTTTGAGCCTGTACAACCTGGCCGGGCGCTGGGCGCCGGTCAAAAACTCTTCCGTAGGCTCCACGACATCCCAGGCTTCGATCTTGCGTCTGAAGTTGGACTTCTCCAATGTCGTCATCAAGATTGCTTCATACGTGGATTGCAACTGGGACAGCGTGAATTTCTCCGGCAGCAGGCAACATGGCAAGGTGGAATAGCTGGATTTGTTACGCACCCGGCTCACTGCGGCGGCGATGATAGCGGCATGGTCGAATGCCAATTGGGGCAGATGATCGACACCGTAAAAGTGAAACGAGTTGCGGCTGGCCGCTTCCAGCTCCTCCACCGGTACCAGCGCAAGATAGGCCAAGGAAATGGACCAACTGCGCGCGTCACGGTGTTTGCCAGAAAACCACTGCAACTGCTCGAGGTAACGCGGCTGAAAGCCCGTTTTGTCATTCAGAACGCGCGCCACGGTGGCTTCGGTGGATTCGTCCTCATCCACGTGCACTACGCCGCCAGGCAACGCCAACATTCCTGCGTCCGGCGCCTTGTCACGGCGGTGCAAGGCGACCTGGAGCTCGCCTTGGCGGAGCGTCAGTAAAACGGCATCGACAGTGACAAGAGGTAAGGCAAAGTTCATGGGAATGGCTCGCTATGTTGGTGGCATATTGCAACTAAGAACGGGGCGTGTCAAGTAAACGCTGATCCTCCACCGCGAATGCCCGGCGCGCGACACGAGCCGAACCTTGCTACAATCGGCCCATGCGACAATTCCTTGCCCTTGTCATCGCGCTGGTGTTCGTGCTGTACAGCTCCTTGCTGGCGGCGGCGCCCGCTCGCATGTGCTGCAAAAGCGCCGATTGTCCAGAAACGCAATGCGTGGCGATGGATTGCCTGCCGGCGGCGCTGCCTGCCATCGCCGCCGATGTCGCGCTGCCCGCGCCGACGCCGACGCGCCTGCCAGCCCACTGCTCCGCCCCGACCATGTCTCCGGCACCAGCGAAAGATGTCTGGTGCCCGCCTGATTAGCACGCCGAAGTGATGTCACGATCAACTCAACTTCCAGCTAATAAAGGAAACACCATGAAATCCATCATCATCAAAGCAAGCGCCGTGACGGCCATCCTGCTGGCTTCGGCTGGCGCCTATGCGGCGACCGCCATGGACTGCTGCGCCAGTCTGGAATGCTGCCTGAAGATGCTTGCCTGCTGCTTCTAACGGGTAGCAATTAAGAAGGCCGGCCGGGGACATGTCGCCGGCCGGCCTTTCGCCAGCAGGTGAAGTGCTCAGAAAGTACTTGCTTCATGCCCGAAGCTAGCAAATTGAACCACCAATGCTTTTGCCGGAACGAAGATCGAAGCCAAAGTCGCATTGGTAGCCGTCAGATGGACGATAGCTACAGGCGACATGTTCTTTTTCACGTACCCGGCCGCCCTTCTCTATCCCGCACTCGCTCTTCCTATCCGGCCCCATTGCTTCAAAAATCTCCTTGGCTGCGCGGCCACGGACGTAAAACGCAACCCGCACATCGTTAGGGGTTGGTGCATAGGTGTCGCCAAGATCCCCTCCGTAAATCGCGTATTTCACTTCGGCGGGGCGCAAGGCCCACTCCCATACCTGCGCGCCGTGCGCCAACGCGACAACCGCCATTGCAGAATAGCCGATGCGAAATCTCATGCTAGCTTTGACTAAATGCTCGGCCATGAACGATGTCTCCCAAAAGTGACTGTCTGCCGATTGTGGTGCCGCGTCAGCAGAAGGCATTGGCGAAGATCAAGTTACAGCTAACGCATCAGTACAGGCTCTTTGAGAGGAACAATGCATTGCGATTTATGTCCAACTGCTGTGCGGCCTTAGCAATCGAAGCAGTGCAGAGAGTCATTCTGAGGCGGTACCATGACATTCATTGATGACTACCTTGTCGGAGCCACAACCCTAGACGCAATTGATGATTACGTCGCGCGATGGCATGAAGGCGTCATCGGACGTGACAGCGAATTGCGTGAGTTGCTAGGCATGAGCAAACAGGAGTATGCATGCTGGATAAAAGACCCTAACTACATCGCCAACATTATCGCTGCCCGCCAAATTTCTAATCCCGAAAAACCCTGATCTACAGATCAGTTCCTACGTCGGCGCTTGGGACTGGGCCGGCACGCGCCCGCCTGCATCGCGTCGATTAACGAGTTTTTAAAAACTCTAATAATTGACTAATCCCGCCCCGGCAATATCCCTCCCATAGGCCTGTCTTCCCGACCAACGCCTATAGCTTCCGACACGCCCGCTAACCTCATTGGCCACAGGTACCCGCTGCCTATGGCAAAGGATCTTTCAAATGAAAATTATCCACTCCCTCGTGCTTGCCGCGATCGTGCTGGGCACCAGCGCGTGCGCCAGCACTGCCTCCAAGCAACAACCTGCGGCTTCGCCATCCGTCATGGAATCCACCGCCGTGACGCCCGCGACCATCCCGGCCGACACGCCCCACGCGATAGACAAGGAGCTGGCCGCGACGCCATCCCCGGCACCTGCCGACGACACGTCGATGGACGCCACCCAACCCAACGATCCGTGGGAAGGCTACAACCGCAGCATGTACAGCTTCAACACCAAAGTGGACAAATACGTCATGCGTCCCATCGGCGTGGCCTACGACAAGGTGATGCCGGACGTGGTGCAGCGCCGGATCACGTCCTTCTTCGCCAACCTGCAGGAACCGCGCACGCTGGTCAACCAGGTCCTCCAGGGACGCCCCGTCGGCGCCGCCAAAACGCTGGGCCGCTTCGTGGTCAACACCACCGCCGGCGTCGGCGGCATCTTCGACCCGGCCAGCGGCCTCAAACTCGACCGCGCCAACGAGGATCTCGGCCAGACGCTGGCGGTGTGGGGATGGGAAGACTCGCGCTACTTTGTCGTGCCGCTCCAGGGTCCCAAGACGGTGCGCGACTTCGTCGGCGGATTCGGCGATAAACCATTGAACCCCACCGGCTATATCGACGACAGCGGCGTGAGCATGGGCGTCACGTTGCTCAAGATCGGCAGCATGCGGGCCGCCGCCCTACCGCTGGACCAGGTGCGCGCCGGGGCGCTGGACGAGTACGCGTTCGTCCGCGACATGTGGATGAAAAAACGCACATCCCAGATTCAAGCGCACTGACCGTTCGGCGCTACCGCTGCTGCGGCGGCGCCATCCCGGGCGCCATGTCCGCCAACGTTTGCGCCAGCTCCAGGGTGAGCGTCGCCAGCTGCGGCCTCACCGCATCCAGCTCGCCGGCGTCGGCCAGCTGCTCGATCCGCGCGCAACGCGCGTGCAAGGTGTCCGCGCCGAGAAACGCGGCCCCGCCCATGAGGCTGTGCGCGGCCAGCGCGACCGCCAAGGCGTCGCTGTCGTCCAGCCCCTGCCACGCCGCAGTCAGCAGGCGCGGGCCCTCGATCACGAACGCGGAACGCATGGCGCGATGCAGCTTGCCGTCCACCTCCGGCGACCGCGCGCCGGCGGCGGGCAGCTGCGCCACGCCGAACATGTCGTCCAGCTCGCTCAACGCCGGCGCGCCCGCCGCGATGGCGCGCTGCTCGCCGATCAATGGCCTGCCGTTCGCCAGCAGCGCTTCGAGCTGGCGCGCGATCTCGGTGTGCAGCGCGATTTCATCGATAGGCTTGGCGAGGAAGCCGCTGGCGCCGGCCGCCAGGAAGCGTTGCCGCTCCTCGGCCGTGGCGTTGGCCGTCAGCGCGATCACCGGCACGGCGGCGTCGCGCACGCCGTCCAGCCCGGCGCGCAGGCGCTGCAGGGCGGCCATGCCGTCCATGCGCGGCATGCGGCCGTCCATGATCACCAGGTCGTAGTCGCGCGCGGCCAGTTCCTCCAGCGCGGCCAAGCCGTCCTCGACGATGGTGAGGGTGTGGCCCATATTGCTCACCAGCTCGGTCAAGATCACCTGGTTGGTGCTACCGTCCTCCGCGCACAGCACGGCCAGGCGGGCGGCGTGCGGGCGCCGCGCTTCCTCCACCAGCGCGACCACCGGCGCGCCGCGCTCCAGCGGCAGGTGTACGCGGAACACGCTGCCGTAACCGGGTTCGCTAGTGGCCTCGATGCGTCCGCCCATGGCGGTGACGATGTTCTTGCAGATGGCCAGGCCCAATCCGGCGCCGCCGTATTTGCGGGACGTGGCGGCGTCGGCCTGCTCGAACTTCTGGAACAGCCGGCCGAGCGCCTCGGCCTCGATGCCGATGCCGGTGTCGCGTACGGTCAGGACGATGCCCCGCGCGCCGTCCTCCGCCACGCTCGCGCGCACTTCCCCGCGCTCGGTGAACTTGACGCCGTTGCCGATCAGGTTCACCACCACCTGCCGCAGCCGCGTCGGATCGCCGCGCCACCAGTGGGGCATTCCGGGCGCGAACTCGGCGATCAGCGACACGCCCTTGGCCTCGGCGCGGTCGGCCAGCAGGCCCACCACGTCGTTGAGCAAACTCGCGAGGTCGAAGTCCAGCACCTCCAGCGGCATCTTGCCCGCCTCCAGGCGCGAGAAGTCGAGGATGTCGTTGATGATTTGCAGCAGCACCTCGGCGTTGCTCAGACTCAGGCGCAACTTGTCGCGGGTGTTGGGCGCCACGCCGGCGTCCTTCATGGCCGAGCGCAGCATGCCGATGACGCCGCCCAGCGGGGTGCGCACTTCGTGGCTGATCATCGCCAGGAAGTCGCTCTTGAGCTGGTTCGATACTTCCGCCGCCCGCTGCGCCGCCAGCGATTCGGCCTGGCGCGCCTGCGAGGCATGCAGATCCGCCTCGCGCGCATGCAAGGTGGCGATCTGCGCCTCCAGCGTTTGCCGGTAGCGGATTTCATTGTCATGGCTGCGGGTGTGGATGACGCGCTGGCGCGCCAGCGCGCCGTCGAGCCCGTGCAGCAGATAGGTGCACGACACCGTGAGCACGGCGGCAACCAGCAGGAAATTCACGCTCAGGATGAGCCAGTGCGCCAGCGCACCGACCTTCACCACGGCCAAGCCCGGTTCTATTCCGCCGAAGTAGCCGGCCAGGAACAGGGTCGCGCCGCACCATAGCAGCGCCACGATCGCGGCCCGGCTGCCCATCAGCACCGTGCACAACACCGGCACCGCCATCAGATAAATCTGCGACAGCGGTCCGAGGGAAAACAGCAGCACCACGGCGATCAGATAAACGATGCCCAGCAGCGCGCCGGCCCGCCACTGATAGACGATCTCGCGCCGATAGTGCAGCCAGCCGATGCCGGTGAGCGCGACGACGTCGGTCGCCACCAGCGGCATGCGGCCTTGCTCCGCCGCCGCCCACATGCTGGGCACCATGGCCAGCAGGCCGAGCCAGAAGGCGGCGGCGCACAAGCCATTCAGCAGCCGATTGCGCCATGCCTGCAGGTCCTGGTCGCCGTGCTCCGGCCGCTCCATGCGCCGGTACAGGGCGGCACGCAGGGCGCGTACCGGTGGGCTGTCGATCAAGGGGCTCTCGCAGTAAATGAATATTGGCGCGATTCTACTACTTTCCGTCACTTCTTAGCATTTCGCCATGAAAGTTATGCCGGTGCCCCAGGCCCGACGAGCGACGCGCGCCCGGATCGCTTCGCGCGCGCCGTCGAACCGGCCGCGCACGGTGTCGGCGATGCCGAAGTAACTTCTGGTTATATGGTGTTGGGCAACTGTAGGTCATCGATTGCCGAGCTTGTTCGACTTGTATTACACTGCGCGCAGACCCTGCCAACCCTACGGAGCATACGTGTCAGGTAGTACCGAACCATCTAGCGGCAAGCCAGTGCGCATCCTCCTCGTCGACGACCATCCGATGATCCTGGCCGGACTGGCCGACACCATCGCCAACCAGCCCGACCTGAAAGTGGTGGGCGAACTCGCCGACGGCGCCCGCGTGGTCGAGTCGTTCGAGGCCTTGCGGCCGGACCTGACGATCATGGACATCGCCATGCCCGGGATGGACGGGCTGCAGGCGCTTGAAGCCTTACGGCAGCGCAATGGCCATGCGCGCGTGATCATGCTGACCACGCTGAGCGGCGACCACCAGATGCGCCGCGCGTTGGAACTGGGCGCGGCCGGCTTCCTGATGAAACACAGCCTGCGCAAGGATTTGATCGACGCGATCCGCGCGGTGCATGCCGGCCACCGCTGGATACCCGCCGACGTGGCGCGCACCCTGGTCGAACGCCTGGGCCAGCCGAACCTGAGCGAGCGGGAGATGGCGGTGCTGTCGAGCGCCGCCGCCGGCAACGGCAACAAGCAAATCGGCGTGCACCTCGGCATCGCCGAGGACACCGTCAAGGCCCACATCCGCACCATCCTCGCCAAACTCGACGCGCACGACCGCACCCACGCGGTCGCCATCGCGGTCAAGCGCGGCATCATCTCCCTCTAGCGACGCGCTCAGCCCTTGATGAACGCCAGCAGATCGTTGTTGACGCGATCCTTGTGGGTGTCGGTCAGGCCGTGCGGCGCGCCCGGATACACCAGCAGCTTGGCGTGCTTGACGATCGCGGCGGCGGCTTTGCCGGAGGCGTCGATCGGCACGATCTGGTCGTCGTCGCCGTGGATGATCAGGGTTGGCTTGTCGAACTTTTTCAGGTCTTCACGGAAGTCGGTCTCCGAAAACGCCTTGATCGAGTCGTAGGTGTTCTTGTGGCCGGCCTGCATGCCCTGCGCCGTCCACGAGTTGATCAAGCCCTCCGAGACCTTGGCGCCCGGACGGTTGAAGCCGAAGAACGGCCCCGAGGCGATGTTGGTGTAGAGCTCGGCCCGGTTGGCGAGGGAGCCGGCGCGGATGCCGTCGAACACTTCCATCGGCAGGCCGCCAGGATAATCCGGCTTCTTGAGCATCAGCGGCGGCACGGCCGACACCAGCGCCAGCCCGGCCACGCGCTTGGTGCCATGGCGGCCGACATAGCGCGCCACCTCGCCGCCACCGGTGGAAAAGCCCACCAGCACCGCGTTCTTCAGGTCCAGCGCCTCGATCACCTGGGCCAGGTCGTCGGCGTAGTGGTCCATGTCGTTGCCGTCCCATGGCTGGCTGGAGCGGCCGTGGCCGCGGCGGTCGTGGGCGATGCAGCGGTAGCCGCGGTCGGCCAGGAACATCATCTGCGATTCCCAGCTGTCCGAGTTCAGCGGCCAGCCGTGGCTGAAGACGACCGGTTGGCCGTTCTTCGGCCCCCAATCCTTGTAGTACAGCTCGACGCCATCGCGCGTGGTCAGCGTGGCGACCTGGCGCGTCCGCGGTGTCGACGGCGTGGCCGCCGAGGCGTTGAGCGAGACGCCGGCGACGGCCGTGCCAGCGGCGGCGGTGGCCGCGCTCATCAGCACGTTGCGGCGGCGCTGGTCGGGATTGGTGTGGTTGGTCATGTTTTTTTTCCTCTCTTCGGGTATCAATGGTGGGCACGGTGAACGTGCCGACACAGCGTACTGCGGCGCGGCGCCGCCGCCATCGCCACGACGGACGCGCAGGCGCTAGCTCTTTAGGGCTAGCGGCCGCTAAGCGGCCGGCGCGCGCGGGCGGCCCCGCAGGCGGGCGAACAGGGTGGCCGAGTGGTCACCCGGATAGGCGTGTTCGGCCGGGATGTCCAGGCGTACGGAGGTGCCCTGGCCGGGCGCCGAGACCAGTTCGTAGCGCGCGCCGACACTGCGGGCGCGCTCGCCCATGCCGACGATGCCGTAGTGTTGCGGCCGCCCCGTGCCGCGCGCCAGCTCGGCCGGCATGCCGCAACCGTCGTCGCACACCAGCACGGTCAGGCCGTCGGCGCGGTAGTCGATGCTCAGCGCCACCCGGTCGGCGCCGGCGTGGCGCGAGGCGTTGAGCAGCGCCTCGCGCACGATCGCCTGCACCTCGTCGCGCAGCCGCGGACGCAGCGGGCGCGGCGTGCCGTCGATGCGGGCGCTGAAGCGTTGCTGCAGCAGCACGCGGCCATATTGCGTCAGCACTTGGCCCAGCTCGCAAGGTTCCGCCGGACTGCGCAGGTCGGCGATGCAGTCGCGCCCCTCGGCCATCAAGGCGTCGGCCAGGTCCAGCGTCTGCTCGAGCCGGCCACGCGCCTCGGTGCCGAGCGGCAGGCTGCGCGCCTGCTGCTGGAACAGGATGATCAAGCCCTGCGTGCTTTGCAGCACGGTGTCGTGCAGGCCGCGCGCGATGCGCTCGCGCTCGTCCAGACGGTGCTGCATGCGGTCGCGCACGCGCGCGGTCAGCTGGCGCACCCGCAGGCGGTACAACGCGCCCAGCAGCAGCGCCGCCAGCAGCCCCAGCAGCGCCTTGAACCAGCCCGTTTCGACGAAGCGCGGCGGCAAGGTCAGCGCCAGGCTCGCGCCGGTCTCGTTCCACACGCCGTCCTCGTTGGCGGCGATCACGCGGAAGCGGTAGTCGCCCGGGCCGAGGTTGGTGTAAATCGCTTCGCGGCGCGCGCCGGCATCCTGCCAGTCCGTATCGTAGCCTTCAAGCCGGTAGCGAAAGCGCACCCGTTCGGGCAACCCCAGGGCCAGCGCGGTGTAGGTGATGCGCACGTCGCGCTGGCCGGTCGGCAGCCGCACCGCCGGCGGCGCCGGTGACGGAAAGGCGTAAGCGCGCTCGCCCGCGTGCAGCGACAACACCTGCACCGGCGGCGCCAGCCGATTGCGCGCGATGGCCGACGGATCGAGGCTGGCCACCTCGCTGCCGGTGGCAAACCACAACCGGCCGTCGGTGCCCTGGTGCATCGACGGCAGGGGGCGGATCTGCTCGGCGCCGCCGACCAGGCCGTCGAGCGCGTTGAAGCGCTCATACGGCAGCGGCCATTCCGGTTCGCGCAGCAAGCGCGCGACATCGCCGGCGGCGATGCGGCTGATGCCGTCCGACCCGAACAACCACAGCTCGCCCGCGCCGGTGCGCGCCATGCCGGACAGGCCGCGCAGCTGTCGCCCGCCGGCTGCGGTCACGCCGCGCCAGCGCTGGCCGTCGTACCATGCCAGACCGTTCTCGCCGCCGGCCCACAGGCGCGCACCGTCCACTAGCAGCGATAGCACGTTGCCCAGCCGCAGACCGTCGGCGGTGCCGAACACCCGCACCCGCCGGCCGTCGATCAGGGCGATCCGATTGTGCAGATAGCCGGCCCACACGCGCCCGGCGCCGTCGGTCGCCAGCGCCATCGCCACCGGCGCGGGCAGGCCGGGCAGGCCGCCATCCTTGCGCCAGACGCCGTCCTCGATCATGAACAAGCCCTGGCGCGACAGCGACATCCAGATGCGGCCGCCGGCGTCGATGGTCACGGCCTGGGCTGCATTGCCGACCATCCGCGGCGGGTGCGGGAACCGGACGAGCGCCCCCGACGTCTGGCGGTGCCAGAGCTCGGCCGTGTTGGCCAGCCACAGGCTGCCGTCGGCGGCGCGGTGGCCGGCGGTGAAGATGAAGCGTCCCACTTCCTGCTGCGGACCGGCGGCGGTATAGCGCCGCAGCGCGTAGCCTTCATCGCCGATGAGCACGCCGCCGCGGTCGTCGGCAATCACGCCGGGATGGTCGAAGGCGGTGGCGACGGGCACGGCGCGCAGGCGGGTGGGCCGCAGACGGTCCACGCCGGCCGAGGTGCCGATCCACAGATTGCCTTCCCGGTCCTCGAACGCGGCCTGCGGCAGCGGACCGCTCATGCCGTTTTCCCGGGTCATCTGGCGCGCGTCGGCGGACCTGCCGAGGTAGGGCGCCTGGCGGCGCTCGAGTGCCTTCAGTTTCAGGATCCACATGTTGCCGTCGCGGTCGAACAGCGCGCCGCTGCCGCCCAGCACCGCGCGCGGCGCCGGATTGCCCGGCGGCGGCGCGGGCAACACCCGGTAATGCTTATCGTAGCCGTCCGAGCCCCACAAGGTGCCGTCCGGGGCCTCGGCCATCGCCGTCATCGTCAGGTGCGGCCAGGCGCGCCGATAGCGCCGCTGGCCCGGATCGCGGAAATAGATGCCGCCCTCGAGCGCGATCCACTGGCGGCCGTCGCGGCCGAACAACACCTGCCAGGCTTGCTTTTCCGGCAGGCCCTCGGCCGCGCCGACCCGGCGAAAACGCGTCCCGCCGGGCGCCAGATGGCCGAGGCCGGCGCCGGTGGCGACCCAGACGCCGCCGTCCGGTCCTTCCCGCATCGTCAGCACCGAGCCTGCCGGCAGGCCGTCCGCCTCGGTGAACAGGCGCGCGCCGCCGTCGCCGAACACGCTGATGCCGCCGGCGCGGCCCCCCACCCACAAGCGGCCGTCGCGCGTGGTCAGCAAGGCGAGCGTGCTGCTGGTGTGCAGGGCGTGGCCCCGAACGCTATCCACGAACTCGAAGTCGACACCGTCAAAGCGGAACAGGCCATTCGATGAGCTGATCCACAGCCAGCCGTTCGGGGTTTGCGTGAACTGCAGCACGTCGGCCGGCGCGCCGTGCTGGCCGTTCCAGGCGGTGTGGGCGTAATTGACCAGCGCCGGCAGCGCGATGGCCGTCTGCGACCACGCCAGCGCCAGCGTCAGGCAGGCGCGGCGCAGCCACGCAGGGGAAAAGGGCGCGCTATTCAATCGAAGGCAGTTTTCATCAAGTCATTCAAGGACGCGCGACAGCGGCCGGGCGTCTGACGGGCGGCACAGTTGCTTCGATTATAAGTTGGCCGGCACCCGGGGTAAAGCCGCCGTCCGCCGGCGGGCCGGCTCACTTCTGCGGCGGATAATTCTTGAGAAACTCCACCAGCTTGCGGGTCGAATTCTCGCCCCACCAGTTCCACAACGCCTCCATTTGTTCGCCGTTGCGCTCATAGTAGGCGTTGCTGGCCGACAGCCACAAGGTCGAGCTCCGCACCGGCACCGCCATCCGCGTCAGGCTGGCGCCGTAGCGCGTGACGATGGTGGCGTCCATCGCCGCGATGTTGGCGATCGAAAAGGCGAAGCCGTCGGCGCGCCGCAACGCCACCTTGTCCATATTGCTGTAGGTGTCGAGCGAGCCGTCGTCGACTTTGTAGCCTTCGGCCCTGAGCTGCTCGCCCAGCGGCGAACCCTGGTTGGTAACGAGCGTGCGGCCCTTGAAGTAGATGCGTGGATCGGTGTCGGGTGCCAGGCCATCGGCCGCGCGCACATAGACCACCGCCGTCATGCGCAAACCACGGCGAACATCGAGCTGACCCGCCCGCATGGGCAGGGCCGAGTATGGCTGCTCGCCGTCGCGCAAATCGACCGGGGCCAGGTCGGCGCTGCCATTGATCAGCGCCAGCTTGATTCTCGCGTTCGGCAAACGGATCATTTCAGGCGTGCAGCCGACGCTGCGGACCGCCAATCGGAGCAAATCGACGCCGGCGCCGGCGGGCTCCGGCACCACCGCGCCGTTACCGAAGTAGTAAGGCGGACGCTCGCGGTCGGGATAGGCAACACGGATCACGCAGTCGCGGGCATAAGTCTGACCACACAGCAGCAGCAAGGTAGCGGCACATGCCATGACATTCATGCAAAACTCCGGTTGACAGGCTGGAGTATAACGTCACAGCGGCGGACTGCGATCACTCGAAGCCCGCCGTGCTCCGATTTGCAACAAATCAGGATTTGGCGAACGCCAGGAAATCGGCGTTGAACTTGTCCTTGTGCGTGTCGGTCAGGCCGTGCGGCGCGCCGGGGTAGACGATCAGCTTGGCGTGCTTGACGATGGCGGCCGAGGCTTTGCCGGCGGCGTCGATCGGCACGATCTGGTCGTCGTCGCCGTGGATGATCAGGGTCGGCTTGTCGAACTTTTTCAGGTCATCGCGGAAGTCGGTCTCCGAGAACGCCTTGATCGAGTCGTAGGTGTTCTTGTGGCCGGCCTGCATGCCCTGCGCCGTCCACGAGTTGATCAAGCCTTGCGACACCTTGGCGCCCGGACGGTTGAAGCCGAAGAACGGACCCGAGGCGATGTCGATATACAACTGGGCGCGGTTGGCGACCGAGCCGGCGCGGATGCCGTCGAACACTTCGATCGGCAGGCCGCCCGGGTTGGTGGCGGTCTTGAGCATCAGCGGCGGCACCGCCGAGATCAGGCCCAGCTTGGCGATGCGCTTGGTGCCGTGGCGGCCGACGTAACGCGCCACCTCG
>CAUPJZ010000028.1:0-86602 GCA_963511605.1 uncultured Duganella sp.
AAATGCGGCAGGAAACGTCGTAAAAACGGGCATCAAATGCGGGAATTGGGTATCCAAATCCCGCTTTATGAAACAACGCCGGCCGGTTCACACCAGTAAGGGGCACGGCCGGTTCAAGCTGGCCGGTATTTCAGCAGCCTGTTAGCGCTACGCGATCATTTGGGAGAGACTGGATCAGAAACTATGGTTTTACTCGAGTCGCATCAAAAAACCAGCCGTCCCAGGCAATGACCAGTTTGTTTTTACTCTTGATGAATACAAAAGTACAACTGAGATCGACGACGATCTAAGACGAAGCAACCAGCCGGCTTTTCGAAAAAGACCTAAACGTGACGGAGGTGGCCACCATTGCTGAACATAAAACTCTTGACATGCTCAAGCAATACACTCATCTCCGAGCTGAAGATCTAGCAAAGAAGTTAGGCTGGTGCAGATCTTATCGCAGCGAACCTAGCCTGCTAATCGATATAAATGATTTATATAGTTTATGACCGAAACACTTTAACTATATTTTTACTTTTGCGAATGGCCGCGTCTCATCATATGCAAAAGCACGTCGCACATAGCCTACTCCGGTGCCGTTGGAAAATGCAGTACCTCCCACGCGCCATCGAAATAGGCTCGCCCATTTTGACGGAGATGGATGAACGGTCTCTGTGTGGACCATCACTTGACGGTGCAGACTCGCTTCCACCATCGTTACCTTCTTATAAGTTCTACAACCATCTTCTTCTCTATCCAGAATGGCGTGGTGAAGGCGATGGCGTTGCTTTGGCTTAGATTTCGCAACATCCAAGTAAGAATCGAGCAGAATTCCAGGGTCATACTTCTCACCGATAAAAATGTTTGCTATGCAATTCAAATATTGATGTTGATTCAGAAGTTTTATTTCCGAATCTTTTTTTATATTTACCCAACCATTTTTTTGATCGAGAGAATAAACATCCGAATCATAAATCACTAAAAGAACAGCCGGACTTAATGGCAACATTCCAATAACGCCAGAGTTGACTATCCCAAAAGAAAAACCCCTCCTCTTAAAATATTGCAAATGCCATCTATTTGTAAGAATCGCAGGGTCGTCCGAGGTCACAAACGGAATTCCTGAATTATTTCTGACTAAGCATACTTTTAAATCATAGATTTGCTGAACAGCTTTTGGAAAACATTTCACTGCAAAGTTAACGGCATCTTTGATTTTCAAACGAAAATCATACCCGTAATTACCGTCACGATCTATGATATCTGCCATTTCGTTGGTCATTTCTACAGACCGCTTGGAGGCAGCTTCAGTTCTCATGTATTGAAACAGCCAAAATTCTTTGAGAGATACTGCATGCTCCTCTAGCAGCGTATAACCCTGCTCGTGAATGCTCCGAATAATTGGACTATAGGGCCCTTCTATAGCTTGGATCGACGACTCTAACAGAGGATCTTTACCGTAAAAGTAGTCGCCAGAGCATTGATTTTTCACAGGGGCACCCACAATGACTTTCGCTCTATCTACATTAAATATATTAATTGATTTATCTTCGTTATCCATAGTGAACATTTTTAAATAACAACGTGGAACGAAATGTTGATTTTTATTAGTCGCCATGAATTTCTCTAAGAACTTTCTAAAATTTCAAACGGCGCGCGATTTTTCCTGCACCATTACAGCTTGAACTATTTTTTACCACACCGGACGATGCACCAAAAAAGGCTTCGCTCAAAAAACATTAAAGTCCAACCTCCATCCGGCGTCTTTTACGAGCTTTAGTGGTACCCCCCCCCCATTTTTAGTCCGGCCTGAATAAATCGAAAATCACCCGAGACAGAGCCGTGTCTGCGGGCGATCGCTGTCGCGGGCGTCGTCAACTAAGCCTGCCAGAGTTATTCCTGGTTCCGGTGTGAGGTGCAGCGATGCCATCCAAGCGGCGATGAAGGCGAAGAAAAGCCGCAGCTTGCGCAGGATCATGCGCAGGTTGTGACCGCAGCCGCACAGCAGCGCATTGAAGGCGTCGCCATCGGCGCCTTTGAGCCAGTTGCGTCGCAGCCTGCCGTCGTTCTTCATGCGCCCGATCGCCGGTTCGATGGCGCTGCGGCGCCGGATGTCGCGCCGCAGTCGCCCTGTGATGTCGCGTTTGAGTTTGTGGTGGTAGACCTTGGTGCCGGCTTGCACCTCGGCGCCACGTTAGCCCAGGTCCACAAACACTTCCTTGGGCTGGTCTTCGATGAGGATCGCCACCTGCTTCAGCGTTTCGTGGGTGTGGCCGTCGTACGGATTGCCCGGCATGCTGCATGCCCACCACCAAGCCTTCCCTGTGCGTGGTGGCGATTGACACCTTCGCGCCAAATTCATAAGGCTGCCGCGTCTTGCCCTTGGCGATGCACTCGGCCTCGGGAGCGTGCAGGCTGTAGAGTTTGTTTTTGTCGCGCTGTTTCTGCGCGAGCAGGCGCTTGGCTTTGGCCAGCAAGTCGGTCGCCTTGTCCCGCAACGCACCGGGTATCTTGTCGCGTTGGCGCTCCACGTCGCGCCAGCCGCGGCCGACCACCGTCTTGAGTTTCTTCAGGCTGGCGCGCATGCGTTTGTATTGTTTGGCGTGCGCGTAGCGCCCCACCTGCACGGCCAATCTCGGCGCCTCGCGGTTGTAGTTTTGGCGCAGCGCCAGTCCCGCCTCGGCGGCCAGCTTGACCAGATGCTGCCTGGCGCGCTCGATCAATTTGCTGTCGGTCGGATGGGCGATGGCCTTTTCCTGCACGGTGCTGTCGACGATCACTTTTTGGAAACTTTGCGGCTTGACCACCCACGCCGACTCGGCAGCCTTGATTGTTTGCGTCAGCATCCACTCCAGACCTGCCTCGCCGATGCGCTTGCGCCAGCGCGTCAACGAGCTCGGATCGATAGGCGGCCGATGTTGGAACCAGGTCTCGCCGCAGAACAACTGCCAGTACGGATTCTCGACCCAGCCCCACACCACGTCCTCGTCGGACAAGGCAAACGTGTGCGGCAAGTACAGCAGGCCCGCGATGAGCCGGGTGGAGGTGGCCGGACGGCCGCGCGAGGAAGGGAAATGCCCGGCCCATTCGCGCTCGAAGACACTCCAGTCGATGTGGGTGGCCAGCTGCGCGAGCGGATGTTGCAGGTTGACCAGTTCGTCCAGCCTTTGGCGGAACATGTCTGCGCTTTGTGATCCGGCTGGCTTCGGTCCCATTCAGGCCTCTGAAATTTGCAAGGAATTGCCACCATTTTAGCGAAAGCTTGCAAATCCTAGCTACTGTTTTTCGCTCTTTCGGCAGCAGAATCAAGCGGTTAGGATTTGTTCAGGCCCGACTAATTACCTTATCGATCAAAGATCTGGCCCATTCCGAATGAGCCGTTCATAGCTCTAAGTCAGCTGCCGACCTGTACAACATACGCGAGGTTTCAAAGTTGGGAAGATCGAGCTTTCTGCGAACATCCTTGGCCACTAATTTAGGTAGAATTCCGTTACTCTTAGACTTCTCAAATTCTGCTATTGCTTTTTCACGATTTGCGGTATTCGACAAGCCAAATGTAAGAATCTTGATTCTGGTGGCGATTCCCTTCCCACGTCTATCGAGGTTCCCATTTGCCAAGAATTTAGTAACCTCAGCATGCAGGGAGCTCCAGTCCCTATCCCTCTCCGTATGAAGTTGAAGATCCCATTTCCTACACAAAAATGACTGCTCAGAATACTTAATATAGGCATCATGGCAGGCATCTATCGATTTCTGCAGGTCTAGACTGCCATATGGAAGATCGTCTGCCCGAACCTCCTCTAAAGCCTCCTCTTCTAATCGGTCAATTATTCGTGACGCGTGAAAACTGAGATTACTACTTTCACACTTGACTCGTAATTGCTCTTCCCTTCTATGCATTTCCGAAAAATTCTTCTGAATCTTTTCTTTGCCCAAGTTTGCCTGATAGTAGGTTTGAGCGAGCAAAGCACGCAATAAGACATCTAGGTTATTTGGCGTTTCCCTAATTCGACATAATTCAAATCCCAACTCAACTGCTCGACCGTAATCGGGCGCTGGCAACTTCAATAGACATTGAATAAGCTCATTCAAGATTTGTGCCCGCTGCCCATCATTAGAGCCTGCCCCCGGCAATACGTTTAGCGAATCGCCAAACAATGAACAGGCACGAACAAATTCCTGATTTATTTTCGCGGAAAAACCTTGAATGAATAGCGATGTTGCTTTGCCTCGATCACGCATCGTTAACGAGAAATTCCCGATTGATTGCAGATAAGTACATGCAGCCACGAATTCCGTGTCCGCACCCTCGCGTACCGCTGCTAACCCATAGTATCTAGCGATCTCCAGACGTGTTGACTCATCCCGAATCTTTTCGATTCGAAGGAAGGATCGCTTAAGTAGTGTCAAAGCGCCGGCGTACTCATGCTTCCGGTATTTTTCCCAACCAGCTTTGAACAGCATTGCTCCTGTTACGAAGGCCATATCAGCCTCAGCAATATTCGCATTCTCCGCCAACTTGATTTGCAAGTTATTCGTTAACGCAACCCCCCCAAACTGGTCTTCACCTATATGTACGTTTTGCGCAAATTTCCGCAAAATCTCAGACGTCCTACGCTTGAGCTCCGAACTGAGCAGATACAGATTCAACTTTCGCCGCAATGCCGGAGATATCCTAAAGGTGGATTCGTTTAGGTGCTCCACAATCCCCAGCTGCACCAGTTCGTACAATTCCTTGCCATAGGCAGCGCGGGCACCAAACAGTTCTTCGAAAGTATCAATGTGAGCGACCCCAAGCGAATTGAGGATATCCAACAGCAAAAGCTTCTCCTGATTATCCTTAACTTTATCCCATGCCCAGTCTAGTACTTGAACGACGCGCTGATCGAAGCGATCGATATCGGCCTGAACATGCTGCTGCAGGAAATCTAAGGATGAGCGCTTGGAAGCTAGTTTGACGATATCGACGAGCAATTGCGGACTGTTAGCTCCGGATTCCAAAATAAATGGGATGTGTGGCACCCACCTGCTTGCACGCTTCGGATCAAACGCACCGATCACCATATGGGTTAACTGAAGACTCTCATCCTCTTCTAGCGCCGGGATGGCTATTTCGGATATATCATTAATATCTCTCTTGACATGGTCAGGTAATGGCCGAGCTATCGTTATGAACAGCAATGGCTGTACCGCCGCCTGTAACTTATTGATCACGGACGGCATCCACGATGGCAAGGTTTGGCCATAACCTATGGAGTCCTCCTTCGATAGGACCAGATATAGTCGACGTGTTACAAGCTGGTTGCCCAACTGCCCGTAGTATCGTCCTAGTGCGCTGGGATCTTTCGCGACGTTATTCATCATCGCTCTCTGCTCCCCGACGCTCTTCTGTAAAACCTCGCCCCAAATCAGCCGCAGCAAGTCCTCTGGGCCATCTGCGTTGTCAAGAGGAAGCATTTGTTCAGTTAGATGCTTGAAATCTGAGCCCATTACTGACCGGATTAGGGTTTTTCTTCCAGTTCCGTGAAACCCGCTAACAAAAACAACCGGCCGTTTTGTACTGTAGTCATTACCCTTTAGAATGCTTCGCAGGCTCCTCTGGAAACTTTCCCTTACCAAAATGGGTAGCTCGGTATCAGTTTGGCGTGCTAACTCGCTAGCAATTCGATGCTCAACTATTCTTGTGTCAACAGGAAATCCGAAAGCACGGCTCTTATCTCGGAATACTTTCAGCGCGTCTATTGCCACATTATTATCTGGATCATGAATTTCGGAATCTAGAGGAGTTTTGTCGGTCTGAACGATAAAGAAACTTTTAAGAGTACCTGCCTCCACTCGGCGCATAGCAGTAATAAGTTCGCGTCGGCACCACGGACGGCTTGTCTTGCTGGAAATATAGTTAGAGGACAAGAAGATTACGAAGATTTTGCACTGATGGATCTCTTCCAGTATTTCATCCGGGAAATTATCTCCTTCTACGCCGGTTCGGATATATGAATAGACGAGGTCATCCGAAAAACGACTCTTTATGGTGGTGGCAATTCCTTTCGCGTCGTTAGCAAAGGAGAAAAAGATAGGATGTGGCATTTTTACTACCTATAAAGTCTAAAGAGCTTTAAATCGGACGACGTTTGCGTAGGGTACGTTAGTAGAGGAACGTCACAGAGACTGCGAAACTTAGAGCTACCTTCTTGTACATTGTCTTCCATTAGCCAGCTACTTCGTAGGTTCTGTTCGCATCAGGGATCCCGCTGATTCATCGGCTTCGCTTCGGGCTGTGGAGGCTTTCCAGATAGATCTCTCGGATTGGGCAAGGGCATGCCAAGACTTGATGGAGGAGTCGTTTTGGTTGCGCCAGTGACTGACTCATTTTTGCTCGCGCTCAACTGGTTTGGTTGGTATACGGGATTGATGATGGCGAGAGCGAAGATAGAAATATACAATAGACCGAAACACAGAGGTACATAATTTTCCTGCGAAGTGAGGGGGCGATATAACTTTAATTTTATCCCTTCTCCTAGAGCATTCCATTCTGCGCCAAATGGCGCCAACGGCAATTCTTTTTCTATTTCATGAATGATCTGATACTTTCCAGCGTTAAGACTTTGATACGATATCGTAATTCTCCACCATACATAGCAAAGCAGAAGTGCAGCGATGAACGGCGCCGATGACAAAACGGTTGCCTGTAGGATTCTTTCCTTTATCAATACAGTAAAAGCAGTAATTAGCGCAGTATGTAGACCAACGAAAAACGTATTTGCCAGCATTCGCCTGCCGCTAATTCGATCAGCACTTTCCACATACAATTTGTACTGCTCAAACCTGTGTGCCTCATAATTGAGTCCGTATATTTGTTGAGTTTGGCTATTTAAGTTCATAATCTTTCTTTTTGCTTTTCATAATACATTTTGAAATCGACTCAACGATGAGTGGCTGCACACGTACCACTGAGGTTAGCTTAGCTCGGGTGTTGACGCAATCCCCTGCTTTTCACGCTGAAAAATGCTCGTGAGGCTGCACCTTCCAGCGCCACTTTTGTAAGAACTGTGTTAGATACGCGACCATTGCTCTACCCGCTTCTGCACAAATTGGCCGCTTCCAAACGTCGGCTGACGTGAGCTGCGGGAGCTTCAAAACGGCGCGCAAATCCCTGGCTTGGAGACTGGCAACGATTCTTACCGGTTCAAACGGCGCAAAGGTCGCGCTCAGCGGCTTTCAAAAGTGGAAAATATTGGACGCAAAAAGGTGGAAAGTTTTCGACGCTGATTGACAGGTCAAGGGATGACGTGGCCCGCAGCTATTTCGATATCCCTACAGCTCATTAACAACTATTCAGCGATAATTGTCGCAGCTACAACAGAATGACTTGGGCCGCGCCCGTAACTACTGCACTTTGCGTCGCGCCTATTTCAGAAAGGCAAACGCCCCCCTATGAACAGCGTCCTGCAATGCTTGGCGTTATCGGATGAAAGGGAGAATTCTGATGTTCCTATGCCACAAAACACGGCACAAACTTGGCACAGTGAGTGTGCCAAATCAAGCATAATATCGCTAAACACCGCATCGTATTGCAATGGCTAACTTCTTGATTTTTATAACAAATTATGGTGCGGCTGGCGGGGATCGAACCCACGACCCTTGGCTTCGGAGGCCAATACTCTATCCACTGAGCTACAGCCGCGTAGGGGGATTTCTTGAAGTGAGCCGTAGGATACCGTTTTTATCGCGTCCCGTCCACGGAAAGTGTCGTTTTGAGCACCTTTGCGTTTCCATACAGGGATTTTTGAGTCTATAATCGCCCGTTTGGTGAAGGTTTTGCAAGGCAGCTGCTTGATCAGTTTTTCGCACGCCACCCCGGCTCGACAATAGTCTGTTAAGGAAATCATGAGCGACGCACATAACGAACACGAATCCGCAATCAGAACACCCAAACAGCTTGCAGCTGCTGTGATCGGCTTTTTCTTAGTCACCGTCTTAGGCATTGTCCTGCTGGTCAAGTACGTCACGGAAGATAAATTGACCGGCGCCGGCTCCAACAGCCAGGCTCCGGAAGAAATCGCCGCCCGCCTCTCCCCCGTCGCCGATGCCGGCTTCACCTTCAAGGATGTGAACGCGCCGAAGGTGCTGCAATCGGGCGAAGCCATCTACACCTCCACCTGCGCGGCCTGCCACGGCGCCGGCGTCGCCGGTGCCCCGAAGGTCGGCGACGCCGGCGGCTGGGCCGCACGCATCGCGCAAGGCTACGACACCATCGTCAAGCATGCGGTCGAAGGTTTGCGCGCGATGCCCGCCAAAGGCGGCAACCCCGACCTGGACGATGTGGAAGTGGCGCGCGCCGTGGTCTTCATGGCCAACCAGTCGGGCGCCAAGTTCAAGGAGCCTGAAGTGCCGGCCGCTCCGGCGGCCGCACCGGCAGCGGACAAAGCCGTCGATCCGGCCCAGCCGAAGTAAGCTGCACGCGACATCATCGAAACCGGTCTGAATGGCCGGTTTTTTTACGTCCGAACATTCGCGAGCTTACTTGCGGCCGGTGCCGATCTGGTATTTCTTCAGCTTGTCGTACAGCGTCTTGCGCGGCACCAGCAGGTTGTCGGCCGCCAGACCGACGTTGCCGTCGACGGCGGCAAGCGCCTGGACGATCAATTCGCGCTCGTGGTGGTCGACCTGCTGCGGCAGCGAGATGGCTTCGCCGGCCACGGCGGCCGGACCATTCACAGGCGCGGCGACGATACCCAGTACCAGCCGCTCGGCGAAGTTGCGCAGTTCGCGGACGTTGCCCGGCCAATCTTCGGCCTGCCATTGCGCCATTTGCTGCGCGGTCCAGGCCGGCACGGGGCGCCGGTAGCGGGCGGCGGCGTCGGCGGTGAAGTGCGCCAGCAGCAGCGGAATATCCTCGCGCCGGTCGCGCAGGCGCGGCAGGTCGATGCTGACCACGCCAATCCGATAATACAGATCTTCGCGGAAGTGGCCCTGCGCGCTCAGCTGCAGCAGATCGACCTTGGTGGCGGCGACGATCGAGCATTCCAGCGCGACCGAGTCGTTGCCGCCCAGGCGCTCGAGCTTGCGCTCCTGCAGCACCCGTAGCAGCTTGACCTGCAAGGCCATCGGCATGCTTTCGATTTCGTCGAGGAAGACGGTGCCGCCCTGCGCGAACTCGAGCTTGCCCACGCGGCGCTTTTGCGCACCGGTGAAGGCGCCCGCCTCGTGGCCGAAGATCTCGCTTTCAAACACCGATTCGGGTAGCGCGCCGCAGTTGATGGCGACGAAGTTGCCCTTGCGTCCGCTTGCCGCGTGCAGCAGGCGGGCGACCACTTCCTTGCCGGTGCCGGTCTGGCCGTTGATCAGCACGTCCACGCCGGCCGGGGCGACGTTGCGCACCAGGACCTTCAATTGTTCGATGGCGGCCGAGCGTCCGATCAGGTCGGGCAAGTCCGGATGCTGGGCGCGGTCGGTGCGCAGCTGGCGGTTTTCCAGCACCAGCCGGCGCCGCTCCTGCGCGCGCCGCACGGCGTCCAGCAGGCGCCCGCTGGCGAAGGGCTTTTCGATGAAGTCGTAGGCGCCGCCGCGCATGGCGGCCACCGCCATCTCGACGTCGCCGTGGCCGGTGACGACGATGACCGGCAACTCGGCGTCGAGCGCGGCGATCTGCGCCAGCAGGTCCAGGCCGGAGCGGCCCGGCAGGCGCACGTCGGTGACGATGACGCCGGCGTAGTCGGCGCGCAGCAGCGCTTGCGCCTCCTCCGCGCTGGCGCAGGCTTGCACGCTGAAGCCGCCCAGTTCCAAGGTCTGGCTGGTGGCCAGGCGCAGCGCGGCTTCGTCTTCGATCAGGATGGCCTGCACGTCATGCTCCTTGTTGTAATACGTAGGGCGGATTAGGCGAAACGCCGTAATCGGCCATCGGTGCGCCGTTCGCGACTCAACCATGGCCGATTACGCTTCGCTAATCCGCCCTACGTGTTTCAGATGATTCGGTTTGTAGCGGCAGGCGCAGCTCGAAGCGCGCGCCGCCGCCGGCTTGATTATGCGCCGTCAGCTGGCCGTTCATCGCCTGCACGATCGACGACGAGATCGCCAGCCCCAAGCCCAGGCCCTTGCCGGAGGGCTTGGTGGTGAAGAACGGTTCGAACAGGTGCGCCACCACCTGCTCCGGGATGCCTTCGCCGCTGTCGCTGATGCTGACCAGCGCGCCGTCGCCGTCGCGCGCGAGGCGGATGGCGACGAGGCGGCGCTCGGCGCCCTCGACCGCGTCAAGGGCGTTGCGCAGCAGGTTGATCAGCACTTGTTCGATGCGCACGCTGTCGCCGGTCACTTTCAGGCTCTCCACGCCGACGTCGATATCGAGGGTGACGGCATGGCGGCGGAATTCGCTCTCAAGCAGGAAGGCCGACGCCCGCACCGACGCGGCTAGCTCGACCGTGCCCAGGGTTTCATCCTTGCGCGCGAAGCCCTTGAGCTGGCCGATGATGGCGCCCATGCGCGCGCTCGCCTCGCTGATGTGGCCGAGATTGCCCGCGACCTGCTCGCCCTGCCCGCGCTCAAGGAAGACGCGCGCGTTGTCGGCGAAGGCACGAATTGCGGCAAGCGGCTGGTTCAGTTCATGGGTGATCCCTGTCGCCATCTGTCCCAGCATCGCCAGCTTGCCCGCCTGGACCAGTTCGTTTTGCGTCGAGCGCAGCAGGTGCTCGGTTTCCTGCAGCTTGGCGTACTTGCTTTCCAGGTGCTGGTTGGTGGTGCGCAGCTGCTGTGTGCGCTCGACGATCTTGTCGTTCAGCTCCAGCTCGGCTTTTTGCAGCGCCGCGCGCGAGGCCAGCCGCTCCTCCAGCCGCCGCCGGCGCTGGTGCGAGGCCCAGCCCGCCAGCGCGGCGCAAGCCAGCAGCAGGACCGCCGCCAGCGCCCATTGCAGGCCGGCGCGCAGCACCCGCGACTGCCCGGGAAACAGCATCAGCTGCCAGCCCAGTTGCCCCACCGACTGCGTGACGAACAGGTCGGGCTGTCCGTTCAACGGCGTCACAGTCTTGCCCATGTATTGCTGGGTATGGGCCAGTTGGCGTTCGGTGGCCGCGTCCAGCGGGGTCAGGCTGCGGTAGATCCAGTCCGGCCGGTTGCTGAGGAAAATCACGCCGCTGCGGTCGGCCAGCACGATGGCGTCGTCGCTGCTGCGCCAGGTGCGTTCGAAGTCGGCCAGGCTGATCTTGACCGCGACCACGCCGGTGACCGGTCCGCCGGCGCTGCCGTTGCCGTACACCGGCTGGGCGATGAAGTAGCCGGCCTCGGAGGTGCTGGTGCCGATGCCGTAGAAGCGCCCCGCCCTGCCCTTGAGCGCGGCGTCGAAGTAGGGGCGGTAGGAAAAATTTTTGCCGACAAAGCCCAGCGGCTGGTCCCAGTTGCTGGCGCCGATGGTCAGGCCGTCGCGGTCCATCACGTAGATGGCGCCGACGTTGGCCTGCTGCTGGATGGTTTTCAAGGTGCTGTTGAGGCGGCTGATCGCGCGCGTGTCGGACGGGTTCGCCAGCGCTTCGATCAGGTCGGGCTGGAAGCCGAGCACGAAAGGCAGCGTCTCGTATTTTTGCAGCAGCGATTGCAAGTCGGGCGCCATCAGCTGCAATTGCCGCTGGCCCTGCAGGCGCAGCTCGGCGCGCGCGCGCGAGGTGCCGGCCAGGTACGAACCGGCGACGACGCCCACCGCGCAGATCAACGCGAACAGCAGGAGCAGGGATTTTTTGGCGCGCATCAATGGATTCTACTTCACGCGAGCTCTTCTGAAACACGTGGGGCGGATTAGCGCAGCGTAATCGGCCATGCGTGCGGCGTGTTGACGCATGCATGGCCGATTACGGCGTTCCGCCTAATCCGCCCTACGTGGAACCGTGGCCGAGTGACTTGACCTTAATCGACGGCCGCCATCCGCATCTCGTCGTTGTGATGGCGCTGCTGCTCCTCCATCACCAGCTGCCCCAGCTCGCGCTTCAACGCGTTGAACTCGGCGGCCGCCGGGTCGCGCAGGCGCGGCAGATCGACAATCATGTCGCGCTTGACGGTGCCAGGACGGTAAGTCATCACCACGATGCGGTCGGCCAGATAGATCGCCTCCTCGATGCTGTGGGTGACGAAGATGATGGTCTTCTTCAGCTCGGACCAGATGCGCAGCAGCTCGTCCTGCAAGTTGCGGCGCGTCAGCGCGTCCAAGGCACCGAAGGGCTCGTCCATCAGCATGATCGGCGAATCCAGCGCCAGCACGCGGGCGATGGCCACGCGCTGGCGCATGCCGCCCGACAGGTCCTTCGGAAAGCGGTGACGGAAATCGCTCAGCGACAGCATCGCCAGCAACTCATCGACCTTGGCCGTGATCGCGGACTGGTCCATGCCCTTGATCTCCAGGCCGAAGGCGATGTTCTTTTCCACCGTCATCCACGGGAACAGCGCGTATTCCTGGAACACCATGCCGCGCTCCGGTCCCGGACCGGTGACCAGCTTGCCGTCGGCGGTGATGGTGCCGGACGACGGCAACGAGAAGCCGGCGACCGCGTTCAGCAGGGTCGACTTGCCGCAGCCGGAAGGCCCCAGCAGGCAGACGAACTGGCCTTGTGGAATGTCGAGGTTAATTTCCTTCAATGCGACGACGTCGCGGCTGTCGGTCTTGAAGACTTTGTTGACGCCGCTGACTTGAATATGGGTAGCGTTCATATCAATTCTCCAGACCACGGTGCCACCGCAGCAAATGATTGTTCAGTTTGTTCATGCCCACGTCGATGATCAAGCCCAGCAGGCCGATGCTGATCATGCCGGCGATAATCTTGTCCGACCAGAAGTACTCGCGCGCCTCGAGGATGCGGAAGCCGAGGCCGTTGTTCACGGCGATCATCTCCGAAACGATCACGACGATGAAAGCGGTACCGATGCCGATCCGCACCCCAGACAGGATGTACGGCACGGCGGCCGGCAGCATCACGCGGATGAACATCGTGCGCTGGTTGACGCCGAGGTTGCGGGCGGCGCGGATGTAGATGCCGTCGACCTGGCGCACGCCGGCGATGGTGTTGACCAGCACCGGGAAGAAGGCGCCGAGCGCGATCAGGAAGACGGCCGGCGCGTTGCCCAGGCCGAACCACAGGATGGCCAGCGGGATATAGGCGATCGGCGGAATCGGCCGCAGCACCTGCATCAGCGGATTGAGCCAGGCATACATGCGCTGGCTCGCGCCCATCATCAGGCCCAGCGGCAAGGCCAGGCCGGCGCCGACGGCGAAGCCGACCACCACGCGGTACAGGCTGCTCAAGGTGTCGCCCAGCAGTTCGCCGGAGAACGCCCAGCTGATCCACGAGCTCGCGGCCGGATCGTAGGCGGTCAGCGGCAGCAGATATTCGATCCATTTGCTGACCACGGCCACCGGCGACGGCAGCACTTGCGGATTGACCCAGCCGAGCATGGCGCTGGCCTGCCACAGCACGACGATCAGGATCGGGACCACGGCCCCGGTGGCGCTCTGGCGCCAGTCTTGTTTGTTCATGGTGTCTCCTGCTTTACAGTGGGTTTATTTGATGCCCAGGCTTTTCTTCGAAGCGTCCAGCAGATCGGTCTTGACCCAATCCTTGGCGACCGGCGGCTTGCTCATGCGGCCGACGCCGGTCTTGAGCATGATGTCGGTGGTGATCTGGATGTGCTCGGCGGTGACGTCGTAGCTGTACGGCGAATTGCTGATCGCGTCCTCGAAGTCGTCCTTGGTGATCTGGTTCTTGAACATCGATTCGCGCACGTATTTCTCGGCCACGGCCTGGTTGTCGATGAACGTCTTGGTGGCCTGGACGAAGCAGTTCATGAACTTCTGCGCCAGCGGGCGCTTCTCGTTGTAGAACTTCTCGCTCATCACCAGGGTGCGCACCGGCTCGCCGATGGCGGTGTCGTAAGGCTTCATCACCTCGACGCCATAGCCCTTGTTGATCGCCTGCGACGACTGCGGCTCGCTCTGCATGATGGCGTCGAGGTTCTTGCCCATCAGCGCCTGGTTCAGGTCGGCGAAGGCGAGGAACACCAGCTGCACGTCCTTGCCCGGGCGGTCGGAGGAGGTCAGGCCGGCCTGCGCCAGTTCGGCGATCAGCAGCACCTCGTGGATGCCGCCGCGCGTGACGCCGACCTTCTTGCCTTTCAAATCCTTGATGGACTTGATGCCTTCGTTGGGACGGGCGACCAGGCGGGCGCCGCCTTTGGCGAAGCCGGCGACCACGTAGATCGGCGCGCCGTTGGCGCGGCCGGAGATGGCGGCTTCGGAGGCGGTGGCGCCGACGTCGAGCTCGCCCGCCAGGATGGCTTGCATGACGTCGGGGCCTTTGGCGAAGATGAGTTCCTCGACTTTCAGGCCGCACTTGGGTGCGATTTCCTTGATGTATGAGACGGCGCCGTAGTGCGCGAATTTGAGGTTGCCGAGACGGACGACTTCCTGCGCTTGCGCGGTGGATGCGAAGGCGATGGCGGCGGTCAGGGCTAACAGACGGAATTTGGGCATTGCTGGTCTCCATTGTGGTTGTTGTTGGTGGAGACATTGCAGCTTCTGTGCCAGCGCCGGCGCGGATGGCAAGTGCTTGATTCTTAAGGGACGGGGGGATGGACGGGTCGGAAGTTACTGCGGCAAACCGCAATCGGCGAGGGCGGCTTTGCGGAAATCCGCGCAAGAAAGCTACACCGGAGACACGTAGGGCGGATTAGGCGGAACGCCGTAATCGGCCAATGTATGCGTCAGCGACGGCTCATACATGGCCGATTACGCTTTCGCTAATCCGCCCTACGTGTCTCCGCGTTATGCGGACGTCGCCGACACATGGGGCGTGTTTCCCCGTCGCTGCCTAGCTGCACAGCCCGAACGCCTTGCGTTCCGGGAAGTAGCGGTAGGTGAACGTGCGCATCGGATACTCCTTCAATCCGATTTCGAATGCGGGCGCGACCACGTCGAAGCGCTCCGGCAGCTTTTCCTTGACCCGCACCCGCACGCGCCACAACGTCTCCTCGCCGGCCGCGCTGGCGACGAACATGTCCGGCACCTTGGGGATCGAGTCGACGATCTCCGGCCGCGAGTTGGTCGTGCGCTGGTACAAGGTGACCAGCTCGGCCTTGTGCAGCACCGCTCCCTTGGGCGCGGTGACGTTGTAATCGCGCGTGAGGAAGCGCGCGCGCTCGCCGCGCGGGATGATATACACGAACGTGAACTCCGCGCCGCCCTCCGGCAACGTAGCCGGCGGCGTGGTCGCCACGCTCATGCCGCGCGGCAGTTCAAAGCGCGAGCCGTCCTGCCACGTCTTGCATTCGGGCGTGGTCGCCATGTAAAGATTGCCGGGCGTGTAGGATTCGCCGCAGCCGCCAAGCAACAGTGTAAAAAATATCGGTGCCAAGTAACGCAGACGCATGGAGACGGCTTTCCTATGAATAGAACCCCCAGTTTACCAGTACCCGGCCATCCCGGGCGACTCGCATATGGCTAGCCATGCGTTGCAAAACCGGCCTTGTCACGCGACACACAAAGGACTAAGGTTAGGTAACAGTTCTCGTCGGGCAATTATTCGATTTCGGAACGCCGGCGCGCCGGCATACTATGGAAGCAATAATATGAAAAACAAATTGTTTACCGCTGCGCTGGGTTTGTTGTTGTCAACGCTGGTGTCGACCGCCTCGGCCGAAACCGGCGTCACCGCCACCGAGATCAAGATCGGCATGGCCAACGCCCAAACGGGACCGACCGCCGGACTGGGGCTGGGCATCAAGGCCGGCAGCGAGGCCTACTTCAAGAAGGTCAACGCCGCCGGCGGCGTCAACGGCCGCAAGATCACGCTGGTCAGCGAGGACGACGGCTACGATCCGCCGCGCACCGCCGCCGCCACCGAAAAGCTGATCAAGAAGGACGGCGTGTTCGCGCTGTTCGGCTATGTCGGCACGCCGACCAGCAAGGCCGCGATGTCGCTGGTCAACGAAGCGAATATTCCGTTCTTCGCACCGTTCACCGGCGCCGAATTCCTGCGCTCGCCGCTGAACAAAAACGTCTTCAACATCCGCTCCTCGTACTTCAATGAAATCGAACTGCAGGTCGAGCGCCTGGTCACCGATGCCGGCGTCACCAAGATCGGCCTGTTCTACCAGGAAGACACTTACGGCAAGGTCGGCAAGGAGGGGCTGCAGATCTCGCTGCAAAAACGCAAAATGACGATGGCCGGCGAGGGCTTCTACCAGCGCAACACCGAGGACGTCGACGCCGGCCTGGCCGCGCTGATCGCCGCCAAGCCGGAGGCGGTGCTGATGGTCGGCACCTACAAGGCCTGCGCGGCGTTCGTGCAGAAAGCCGCCGCCGCCGGCTTCAAGCCGAAGTTCTTCAACCTGTCGTTCGTCGGCACCGCCAACTTCATCAAGGCGGCCGGCGACGCGGCCGAAGGCGTCTACATCACCCAGGTGGTGCCGTCGCCGTTCGACGAATCGATTCCCATCGTCAAGCAGTACCGTGCCGACATGAAGGCCGCCGGCGTCAACGATGGCGACTATACGTCGCTGGAAGGCTACATCAACGCCGTGGCGCTGGTCGAAGCCTTGAAGAAGACCGGCCCCGACCTGACGCGCGCCAGCTTCCTGGCGGCGATGGAAAAAATGAGCGTCAACCTCGGCGGACTGGACATCGCGTTCAGCCCCACCGACCACCAGGGCTTGAACACGGTGTACCTGACCAAGGTACAAAAGGGCAAGCCGGTGCCGGTCAACAAGCTCTGACCGAACGCACCGACCAAAAAAAACCTCGCCGCGGCGAGGTTTTTTTTCACCTGCTTTTTACCACATGATGACGCGGTCTTTAGGCGGCAGGTACATCTTGTCGCCCGGTTTGACGCCGAAGGCGTCATAGAAGCCCGGCTGGTTGCGCATGGTGCCGTTGGCGCGGTACTGGCCCGGCGAGTGCGGATCGGTCTTGATCTGCTGGATCTGCGCCGCTTCACGCATCTTCATGCGCCACACCTGCGCAAAGCCCATGTAGAAGCGCTGGTCGCCGGTCAGGCCGTCGATCACCGGCGCCGGCTTGCCGTTCAGGGACAGCTTGTAGGCCTTGTAGGCGATCGCCACGCCGCTGTTGTCGGCGATGTTCTCGCCCAGGGTCAGTTCGCCGTTGACGTTGTAGCCAGGCAGCGGGCTGAACTCGCTGTACTGCTTGACCAGCATCTTGGTCTTGGCCGCGAAGTTCTTATGGTCGGCCTTGGTCCACCAGTCGCGCAGGTTGCCGTCGCCGTCGTACTGGGCGCCCTGGTCGTCGAAGCCGTGGCTGATCTCGTGGCCGATCACGCCGCCGATGGCGCCGTAGTTGACCGCGTCGTCGGCGTCGGCGTTAAAGAACGGCGCCTGCAGGATGGCCGCCGGGAAGACGATCTCGTTCATCTCCGGGTTGTAGTAGGCGTTGACGGTTTGCGGCGTCATGCCCCACTCGTCGCGGTCGATCGGTTTGCCCAGCTTGTTCAATTCCTTGTTGTACTCGAACCGGGTCGAACGGATCACGTTGCCCACCAGGTCGTCCTTGGCCACTTCCAGCTTCGAGTAGTCGCGCCACTTGTTCGGATAGCCGATCTTGGTGGTGAACTTGGCCAGCTTGATTTGCGCCTGCTTCTTGGTGACCGGGCTCATCCAGTCCAGCTTGTCGATGCTGGTCTTGTACGACGCCAGCAGGTTCTTGACCAGCGCTTCCATGCGCGCCTTGCGGTCCGCCGGGAAATGCTGCTCGACGTACAGCTTGCCGACCGCCTCGCCCAGCGCGCCCTCGGCCACCGAGACGCCACGCTTCCAGCGCGGACGCTGCTCGGTCACGCCGCTCAGCACGGTGCCGTAGAAGGAGAAGTTCTCGTCCACGTAGGCTTTGCTCAGGTAGGGCGCGAACGCGCGCACCGTCTGCCAGTGGAAGTAGGCTTTCAGGGTTTCCAGCGGGGTCTTGTCCAGCAGGGCCGCCATGCCTTTCAGATAGCTCGGCTGGCTGACGATCACATAGCTGGCCTTGCCGGCGATGCCGGCGCCGTCCAGGTAGGCGTTCCAGTCGTAGCCCGGCGCCATCGCGCCCAGCTTGGCGACCTCGACCTTGTTGTAGGCCTTGATCGGATCGCGCAGCTCGACCTTGGTCCATTGCAGCTTGGCCAGTTCCTTCTCGAATTCGACGATGCCGTGCGCGGTGACGGCGCCGTGCGGATCGCCCGCCAGGGTCAGCATCTTGCCGACATGCAGCTCATACTTGGCCAGCACGTCCGCCAGCTTGGCGTCGTCGGCTTTCAGGTAATAGTCGCGGTCGGGCAGGCCCAGGCCGCTCTGGTACAAGTCGGCCACGTACTTGGTCGAATCCTTGTTGTCCTGGTGGATGCCGAAGGTGTAGGGCGCGCTCACGCCGATCTGGTTGAGGTGCGCGATCAGCGCCGGCAACTGCTTCTTGTCGCCGACGGCGGCGATGCGGTCGAACTCGGCCTTGAGCGGCGTTACGCCCAGCTGTTCGAGCTTGGCCTCGTCCATGAAGCTGGCGTAGAAGTCGCCGATGCGCTGGGCGTCGGAACCGGCGGCCTTGTTCGGCTGGTTGGCGGCGCCTTCGATGATCGCGCGCAGTTGCGGCTGGATATCGTCGCGCAGTTTCGCGAAGCTGCCCCAGCTGGCCTTGTCGGCCGGAATTTCCGTGGTGGCCAACCATTTGCCGTTCATGTGGGTGAACAGGTCGTCCTGCACGCGCACGGCCGGATCGATGTATTCGGTGGCGATGCCGGAGGTCATTTTGCTGGCGGCTGCGTTGGTGGTGGCTGCGGTCGGAGTCGCACTTTTGGTGGTGTCCGCGGCGCCGGCCAAACCTGCGATCAGGCTCAGCATCAATGCACTTACGAGATGACGTTTCACAGAAATTCCTTCAAATGTAAAAAGGCAAAAAGGCCACTGCACGATGCATGGCCTGTACCGCTTTATATCACACGGTTTGCTGTGTTACCAGATGATGACACGCTGTTCCGGCGCCACGTACATCTTGTCGCCGGGCTTGACGCCGAAGGCGTCGTAGAAGCCCGGCTGGTTGACCATGGTGCCGTTGGCGCGGAACTGGCCCGGCGAGTGCGGATCGGTTTTCACCTGCAAAATCTGCTGCTCGTCGCGCATGCGCACGCGCCACACCTGGCCGAAGCCCATGAAGAAGCGCTGGTCGCCGGTCAGGCCGTCGATCACCGGCGCCGGCTTGTCGCCCAGCGACAACTTGTAGGCCTTGTAGGCGATCGCCACGCCGCTGTTGTCGGCGATGTTCTCGCCCAGGGTCAGCTCGCCGTTGACGTTGTAGCCCTTGATCGGGCTGTAGGCGCCGTACTGCTTGACCAGGGCGTCGGTCTTGGCCTTGAAGTTGGCGCGGTCTTCCCTGGTCCACCAGTCGCGCAGGTTGCCGTCGCCGTCGGCCTGGCTGCCGCCGTCGTCGAAGCCGTGGCTGATCTCGTGGCCGATGACCGCGCCGATGGCGCCGTAGTTGACGGCGTCGTCGGCCTTGACGTCGAAGAACGGCGGTTGCAGGATGGCGGCCGGGAACACGATCTCGTTCATCGTCGAGCTGTAGTAGGCGTTGACGGTCTGCGGCGTCATGCCCCACTCCTCGCGGTCGATCGGCTTGCCCAGCTTGTTGATCATGCGCTGGTTGGCGAAGTTGGCCGCGCGCAGCACGTTGCCGATCAGGTCGGACTTGACGATCGCCAGCGACGAGTAGTCGCGCCACTTGGTCGGATACCCGATCTTGGGCGTGAACTTGGCCAGCTTGGCCTGCGCCTCCTTTTTGGTCTCCGGCCCCATCCAGTCGAGCGCGTCGATGCTGGTCTGGTACGAGGCCAGCAGGTTCTTCACCAGCTGGTCCATGCGCGCCTTGCGCTCCGGCGGGAAATACTCGGCCACGTACAGCTTGCCCAGGCCTTCGCCGATCGAGCGCTCGACCAGCGCCACGCCGCGTTTCCAGCGCGGCTCCTGCACGGCCACGCCGGTCAGCACGGTGCTGTAGAAGTCGAAGCTGGCGTCGGCGAAGTCCTTCGACAGGTAGGGCGAAGCGCTGCGCAGCAGCTGCCATTCGAAGTAGGCCTTCCACGTCGCCAGGTCGGTCTTCTCCAGCGCCGCGCCGAAGCCGGCCAGGTAGCTCGGCTGGCCGACGATCACGTAGTCGACCTTGTTGGCCACGCCGGCCGACGCCAGCGCGTGGCCCCAGTCGTAGGCGGGCGCCAGTTCGGGCAGCTTGGCGATCGGGGTTTTGTTGTAGCGTTTGACGGGGTCGCGGTTTTGCACCTTGGTCCACTGCGCCTCGGCCAGCGCGGTTTCCAGCGCGACGATGGCCTTGGCGTTGGCTTGCGGATTCTTGTCGCCGCCCAGCTTCAGGGTCTTGGCGATGTGCGCCTCGTACTTGACCAGGATGGCGGCCAGTTTGGCATCGTCCTTTTTCAGGTAATAGTCGCGGTCCGGCAGGCCCAGGCCGCTTTGCGAAATGCTCACCGCGTATTTGGTCGACTCGCGCGCGTCCTGGCGCACGTTCAGGCCGTACGGCGTGGCGACGCCGAGCTTGTCCAGATGGGCGATCAGCATCGGGAAGGCTTTCTTGTCCTTGATCGCGCGGATGCGGTTGAGTTCGCCCGTGAGCGGACGGATGCCCAGCGCGTCCAGCTTTTTCTCGTCCATGAAACTGGCGTACAGGTCGCCGATCTTCTGCGCCTCGCTGCCGGCCTTCTTGCCTGGTTGCGCCTCGGTCTTCTCGACGATGCCGCGCAGTTCGGACAGGGTGTCGTCGCGCAGCTTGGCGAAGGTGCCCCAGCTCGACTTGTCGGCCGGGATCTCCGTGGTCTTCAGCCACTGGCCGTTGAGGTGGGTGTAGAAGTCGTCCTGCACGCGCACGCCCGGATCGATGTTTTTCACTTCGATGCCGGAAGTCAGCGGCGCGTTGTCATCGGCGGCGGTGGCGAAGGCGGCGGCCAGGCTCAGGGTCAGGGTACTCAGCAGAAAGCGGTTCACGGTGGTCCTTTAATGAGAACTTCAAGTCGTATTGTCGGCCGCTTGTGACGGCCGCGCAAATATTCTACCGCTTGAGCCCGTGCCTAAATGCCACCGTTCCGCTTTTTTACTTTACGATACACGCCGTTTAGCCGCCACTTGGCAGATTGATGCTGGCGCCGCCCGCGCCGACGCCGACACCCATGCCGCCGGCGCCACCGCCCCTGCGGCCGCCGCCGCGACGCTCGCCGCCCTCCTCCTTGCGCTCGCTGGCGCCGCGCGGACCGCCGCCGTTGTCCTGCACCCGCAACAGATGCTCGCCGACCTGCTGCGCGACGATCTTGCGCTGGCTTTCATTCAACGCATCGTTGACGGTCAGCCACCATTCGCGCAGCAGCTTTTCCTCGGCGGCCGCGGCGTCGGCTTCCACGTCGATGGCCTTGGTCAGATCGCGCAGTTCGACGTTGGCGCCCTGCGTGCCGGCCTGCGTCGCCTCCTGCAGGCGCTCGCGGCGGGCTTTGCGTTCGCGCAGCAGGTTGCGCGTCTTGCTCTCTGTTTGTTGCCAAAGTATCTGCTGGTTGGGATTCAGGTTCAGCGCCTTCCTCAAGTCGTCCGCCATCGGCAGGAAATCCTCGGCATGCATGTCGAGGACGGGAACCGCGCGCGCCGGCGACGGCATGGCCCCGGCAAGCAACAGCGCGCCGGCCAAAGCCAGGGCGCGCGTGGCGGCGGAGGGGAAGAACGATGAACGCATGGGAGCTCCGTAGATAAAAAAAAGCCTGCGCTTGGGGCGCAGGCGAAAACCACTTCAGGGTAGAGAGAAATACGAGTTCAGTGTAGGCCGCGGCCTCCCCCATGGCGGCACATCTTACAAATGCTTACCGACGTGAACGTGGGGGAAACACTGCGTAAAGATATGCAAACTTGATGTAACACCAAGCGGGCGTTGGTGTGGTTTCAAAGTCAACGTCAACCGTTGTAAAATCCCGTAAAGGTATAAATCATTTCGTGACGGCTACTACGATTGCTCGAAATCAGGTTTATACTCAGCTCATGCACATCGCGCGCGCCATCGCCCGCTGTCGATGGCTCTCTGTACATTGTTCCAACAGGTGAAACATGGGCAAGAAACTCAAGAATTCCGGTTTGGTCGGCCTCGGCGTCGTCGCCGGCATCGCCGTCTCCCTTCAATTTTCCGCCATGGCGCAAAAGCCGGTCGAGCCTTCCTTGCCGCTCGAGGAGCTGCGCCAGCTGGCCGACGTGTTCGGGCTGATCAAGTCCGACTACGTCGAGCCGGTCGAGGACAAGAAGCTGCTGACCGAGGCCATCTCCGGCATGGTCGCCTCGCTCGACCCCCATTCCGCCTACCTGGACAAGAAAGCCTACGCCGAGCTGCGCGAGGGTTCGCAGGGCAAGTTCGTCGGCCTGGGCATCGAGATCGGCCAAAGCGAGGACGGCTACATCAAGATCGTCGCCCCGATCGAGGATTCGCCGGCCTGGCGCGCCGGCATCAAGGCTGGCGACCTGATCAGCCGCCTCGACAGCACCGCCGTCAAGGGCCTGAGCCTGGACGAGTCGGTCAAGAAAATGCGCGGCGAGCCGCATTCCAAGGTCAGCCTGACGATCCTGCGCAAGGGCGAGACCGATCCGCTGGTGTTCAACATCACGCGCGAAGAGATCCATCAGAAGAGCGTCAAGGGCAAGATCGTCGAACCGGGCTACGCGTGGCTGCGCATTTCGCAGTTCCAGGAGCCGACCATCGACGACATGGCCGCCAAGATTGTCGAACTGTACAAACAAGACCCGAACATCAAGGGGCTGGTGCTGGACCTGCGCAACGACCCGGGTGGCGTGCTGCAAGGCGCCATCGGCGTGGCCGCCGCCTTCCTGCCGAAGGACGCGGCGATCGTCTCGACCAACGGCCAGTTGCCGGACCAGAAACAGATCTTCTACGGCCGTCCCGAGTACTACACCTTGCGCAGCGAAAGCGACGCGCTGGCCAAGCTACCGGCCGCCATCAAGCAGGTGCCGATGGTGGTGCTGGTCAACACCGGCTCGGCGTCGGCCTCGGAGATCGTCGCCGGCGCGCTGCAGGATTACAAGCGGGCCGACATCATCGGCACGCAAACGTTCGGCAAGGGCTCGGTGCAAACGATACGCCAGCTCACCGCCGACACCGCCGTCAAACTGACCACGGCGCGCTACTACACGCCGCACGGCCGCTCGATCCAGGCCAAGGGCATCACGCCGGACCTGGCGGTGGACGAGAACGCCGACGGCGACGGCCTGAACGCGCTGCGCACGCGCGAGGCCGATCTGGACAAGCACCTGAGCAACGATAAAGAGAAGGAAGTCGCCAGGACCAAGCGCGACGAACTGGAAGAGCAGTTGCGCATCGTCGCGCTGGAAAAGACCCGCAAGCCGCTCGAATACGGCAGCGGCGACGACTTCCAGCTGGCGCAGGCCTTGAACCACCTCAAGGGCCTGCCGGTGCAGCTGGCCAGGCAGGAAACCAAGGTCGTGCAGGCCGACGTCAAAAAGTAATCGGGGTCAGATCGCATCCCTCTGCCGCCGGCGGAACTCCGCCGGCGCGCAGCCCACTTCCCGCTTGAAGAACTTGCTGAAATTGGTGGCCTCGTCGAAGCCCAGCTTGTCCGCGATGCCGGCGACCGCCAGGTCGGTATGCACCAGCAGCCGCTTGGCCTCCAGGTTGATGCGCGCGGCGATGAACGCTTTCGCGGTCGTGCCCCGCACCGCCGTCACCGCCCGCGCCAGACTCTTTTCCGTGTAGCCGAGTTGATCGGCGTAGTCGGCCACCTGGTGCCACTGCGCGAAGCGCTCGTCCACCAGTTGCTGGAAACGCCCGAAGCGTTGCGACGCGGGCGACACCGGCGGCGGCCGGGCCGTCGTCCCCCGTTGCAGAATGCTCAGGCGCGTCAGCAACGCGTGAAGCTGATGGCGCAGCAGCGCGTGCACATCTTCCGCCGCAGCGGCCATGCGCGTATCCTGGCGCATCTGCTGGATCGCCTCCGTCACCTGGCGCAACTCGTCGCCACCGAGCCGCAGGTGCTCCCCCAAGCGCATCAGATCGACGGCAAGCGTGAGGTCGCGCGGCGTGCTCGACTCCGGCAAAACGAATTCCGGACGAAACAGCACGTTCCAGCCCTCCCAATCCTCGCCCGGTCCGTAGTTGTGGGCCTGGCCGGGCCGCAACACCAGCACCGACCCCGGCGAACAGGCGATCGCCTTGAAATCGACCATCTGGGTACAAACGCCGCGCGTCACGCACACCAGGGTGTGGAATTCGTAGCGGTGCGTCGCCCGCACGTTTGCCTTGCTGCCCCGGCGCCGCAGGTCGGCCATGGCGAAGATTTCCAGATCGAGCAGATAAGGCGCCCTCGGCCGATAAGGCAGAGGCCGGATCTCGGCGCCGAATGTCTTGAATGTATCAGTCATTGTCCTGTTCGCACCGTTTAATTTCGCCGTTTATGTCCAATAATAACTCTATCGACACATAAAACCCGGGAATCAACCATGACCAATATCGACATCGCACAAACCTACATCAAGGCGGTACAAACCGGCGACCAAGCCACCCTGGGCGGCATCATTTCGCCCGACGTGATTTGGCATCAGCCCGGCAGCAACCAGTTCTCCGGCACGCATCGGGGCATGGCGGCCGTCGGACCGATGCTAGGCAAGATGATGGAAGTATCCAAGGGAACGTTCGCGATCACCCGTGCCGACCACTACATGGCCAACGGCGACTGGGTCGCCATCACGATCGAGTTCGCCGGCGAGGCCAACGGCATCGAGCTGCGCCAGCCCGGTATCGACCTGGTCCGCATCGCCGGCGGCAAGATCGTCGAAGTCCGGCTGTTCTCCGGCGACCAGGCGCAGGAAGACCTGTTCTGGGGCAACTAAACATCCGGGGTCATAACGATCCGGGGTCAGGTCCGACATTTGGACACGAACCCATCATTGACGACGGCGCCTTCGGGGTGCCATCATATTTTCATCGCCTATTTCGTCGCTTTATTACGCGGATCGTGCGGCCATTGTGTAGAATTTGGCTCATTATTGGCGCAAGCCATTGCCAAATTCGAAAGTTTAATCATGAAACAAGCCGTCATCAGCGGTACCGGCCTCTTCACGCCGGCCCAGTCGATTTCCAATGAAGAGCTGGTCGAGTGCTTCAACGCCTATGCCGAGCAGTTCAACGCCGACAACGCCGCCGCCATCGCCGAAGGCACCGTCACGCCGCTGGAAATGTCGAGCGTGGCTTTCATCGAAAAAGCGTCCGGTATCAAGTCGCGCTATGTGATGGAAAAATCAGGCATTCTCGACCCTGAGCGCATGGTCTCGCGCATCCCCGAGCGCGCCGACGAGGAACTGTCGCTGCAGGCCGAAATCTGCGTGGCCGCCGCCCACCAGGCACTGGACCGCGCCGGCCGCACCCCGGCCGACATCGACATGGTGCTGGTGGCCTGCTCGAACATGCAGCGCGGCTACCCGGCAATGGCGGTCGAGGTACAGGGCGCGCTCGGCATCGACGGCTACGGCTTCGACATGAACGTGGCCTGCTCGTCGGCCACCTTCGGCATCCAGCAGGCGGTGGCGGCGGTGCAAAGCGGCCAGGCGCGCGCGGTGCTGGTGCTCAACCCGGAAATCACCAGCGGCCACCTGAACTGGCGCGACCGCGACAGCCACTTCATCTTCGGCGACGCCTGCACGGCGATGGTGATCGAGGCGGCCGACACGGCCAAGGGCTCGCAGCGCTGGGAAATCCTCGAGACCAAGCTCAAGACGAGTTTCTCGAACAACATCCGCAACAACTTCGGCTTCCTCAACCGCTTCGACGAGTCGGGCATCGGCCAGCCGGACAAGCTGTTCCGCCAGCAGGGCCGCAAGGTGTTCAAGGACGTGTGCCCGATGGCCGCCGAGATGATCAAGACCACCATCGCCGGCGCCGGCCTGGAAGTGCCGCAGGTGAGCCGCTACTGGCTGCACCAGGCCAACCTGAACATGAACCTGCTGATCAGCCGCCTGGTGCTGGGCCGCGACGCCGAGCCGGGCGAGGCGCCGGTGATCCTGGACGAATACGCCAACACCTCGTCGGCCGGCTCCATCATCGCCTTCCACAAGCACTCCAACGACATGGCCCCGGGCCAGCTGGGCGTGATCTGCTCGTTCGGCGCCGGCTACTCGATCGGCTGCGTGGTGGTGCGCAAGGTCTGAGGGGAGCGGCATGATCACCCTGACGATGTCCGATGAACTCGAAGCGGCCGTGATTGAAGCGGCCGGCCGCAAAGGCTTGTCGGTCGATGACTTCATCGCGGCGGTATGCAAGGACGCGCTGTCGCTGGAGGTGGACCGCCAGCGCTTGCAAGCGTATCGCGATGGTGACGTGGCCGGCGTGTCACAAGAGCGCGCCGACGCCTGGCTTTCCGATCTCGAGGCCGGGAAGTGGAGCGAATGCCCGCGCTGATCTGGCATCCCGATGCGCTGGCGGACGTCGCCAGACTCCATCAGTTCCTTGCGAAGCAAAACCCGGCTGCGGCCCGTCGTGGCGCCGCAGCCATCATCAGCAATACCGCCAAAATTATGAAGAATCCTGAACTCGGCGCGCCGCGCGCAGAGTTCAGGGAGTGGCCTGCCAAATTTGGCAAGCGCGCCTACGTTATCCGCTACGCCATCCTCGAAAATGGCGATGTCCTGATCACCCGCGTTTGGCATAGTCGTGAGCAAAGGCCGTCGTGAAGGCATCCCCGGACTTCCTCCAGCTGGCCCACGGTGCGACCGACCCGCTGTACCGCCAGATCTACATGCGCTTTCGGGCCGCCATCGCGAGCGGCATGCTGCGGCCGGGGGCCCGCGTACCTTCGGCGCGGGCGCTGGCGCTGGACCTGGTACTGGCGCGCGGCACGGTGGAAGCGGCCTACTCGCTGCTTGGCGCCGAGGGCTACCTGCAAACACGCGGCCAGGCAGGCACCGTCGTCACGCCGGCATTGGTGCGCCACGCGCCAGTGGCGCTGCCCGCCCGGCCGAACGATGCCGCCGCCGACCTGCGCGGGTCGCCAACGGCGTTTCACAAGCCGTTTCAAATGGGACTTCCGGCGCTCGACGCGTTTCCGCGCAAGGTGTGAGCCGCGCTGGCGGCGCGCGGCATCGACTGCGCGCCGTCGCAGGTGTTCGTCACCTCGGGCTATCGTAACTCGCTGGAACTGGCAACGCGCGCGCTGCTGCATCCAGGCGACCGGGTGTGGATCGAAGATCCCGGCTATGCGCCGACCGCACTGGCCAACTAGGCAGCGCGCGCGGCTTTACATCGAAGGTTGGGGTGTTGTCGGCGGCCTCCCGTGTGCTACCCTTTGGGCTGTCCCCATCTCTAGAGGAGCCCCCCGCGCATGCCCCACAATATCAGCTTGATCACCACAATCGCAGCGGCACTGGGCTTCGGCCTGGTGTTCGGCTACCTTGCAACGCGCCTTAAACTACCGGCGCTGGTTGGTTATCTGGCTGCGGGTATCATGCTGGGACCCGCGACGCCAGGCTTCGTGGCCGACGCCGCGCTGGCGTCGCAGCTGGCCGAAATCGGCGTGATGCTGATGATGTTCGGCGTCGGCCTGCACTTCTCGCTCGACGACCTGTGGGCGGTGCGCAAGGTGGCACTGCCCGGCGCGGTGCTGCAAATCGCCGTCGCCACGGCGCTCGGCATGGCGCTGGCCCACTTCTGGGGCTGGAGCATCGGCGGCGGCTTGGTGTTCGGCCTGGCGCTGTCGGTGGCCAGCACGGTGGTGCTGCTGCGCGCCCTGGAGGAGCGCGGCATCCTCGATACGTTCAACGGCCGCATTGCGGTCGGCTGGCTGGTGGTGGAAGACCTGGTCACCGTCATGGTGCTGGTGCTGCTGCCGGCGCTGGCCGGCTCGCTGGGCGGCGTGTCGCTCGATGAACACGGCGTCGCCATCCCCGCCGGCGAAGTCGATCTGTGGGGCACCCTGGCCGTCACGCTGGGCAAGGTCGGCGCCTTCATCGCGCTGATGCTGGTGGTCGGCCGCAAGCTGTTCCCGTGGCTGTTGTGGCAGGTGGCGCGCACCGGTTCGCGCGAGCTGTTCACCTTGTGCGTGATCGCCGCCGCCGTCGGCATCGCCTACGGCTCGACGCACTACTTCGGCGTCTCGTTCGCGCTGGGCGCGTTCTTCGCCGGCATGGTGCTGCGCGAGTCCGAACTGGCGCACCGCGCGGCGCAGGAATCGCTGCCGCTGCGCGACGCGTTCGCGGTGCTGTTCTTCGTTTCGGTGGGCATGCTGTTCGAACCGACCATCGTGACGGAGCAGCCGCTCAAACTGCTGGCGGTGGTGGCCATCATCGTGTTCGGCAAATCGCTGGCCGCCTTCGTGCTGGTGGTGCTGCTGCGCTATCCGGCCAAGACGGCGCTGATGGTGTCGGCCAGCCTGGCGCAGATCGGCGAGTTCTCGTTCATCCTGGCGGCGCTGGGATTGTCGCTCAAGCTGATGCCGATCGAGGGCCAGAGCCTGATCCTGGCCGGCGCGATCATCTCGATCGCGTTGAATCCGGTGGTGTTCCGCCTCTCCAAGCCGCTGGAACGCTGGATGGCCAAGGACGGGTCGATCGTGTCCAGGTTCGAGCGCACCGCCGATCCGTTGGCGGAGCTGCCGATGTCGGTGCCGCACGAGCATCTGGACGGGCAGGTGGTGCTGGTCGGCTATGGCCGCGTGGGCCGCCGGATCGCCGAGGTGCTGGTCAAGCACGGCATCCCGTTCGTGGTGGCGGAGCAGAACCGCGAGATCGTCGACCAGCTGCGCAAGGACGGCATCCACGCGGTGGCCGGCAACGCGGGCGAGCCGGCGGTGCTGATCCAGGCCCACATCGCGCGCGCCGGCATGCTGGTGATCGCCACGCCGGATACCTTCCATGTGCGGGCGATGGTGGAGACGGCGCGTTTGCTCAACCCGAATATCAAGACCGTGGTGCGCACGCATAACGAAGAGGAAGCGGAGCTGCTGCGCAGCGAATTGGCCGGCAAGATCTTCATCGGCGAGGAGGAGCTGGCCAACGGCATGACCGCGTTCGTCGTCACCAATTTCGAGCGGAAAAGTGGTGGGCATTAAGCGGCCGAGGATATCGAATAACCACGGAGACACGTAGGGCGGATTAGCGCAGCGTAATCGGCCAAGCGCCGCCGACGGCTCATGCATGGCCGATTACGCCGTTCCGGCTAATCCGCCCTACGTGTCTGCCATGACCGTTACTTTAAAGGCTCACGGCCAGCTCCGCGCCTTCCTTGATCGCGCGCTTGGCGTCCAGCTCCGCCGCCAGCGCGGCGCCGCCAATCTTGCGGAAGCGCGGCCACGACGGATTCGCCTTCACCTCCTCCTCCGACGGCATCAACTCGGTCAGGCTGTCCTGCCCCGCGCACACCACCACGTTATCGACCGACAGCAAGCGCTGCTCGCCGCCGACCGTGATGTGCAAGCCCTGGTCGTCGATCCGGTCGTACTGCACGCCGGCGATCATCACCACGCCATTGCGCGCCAGGACGGCGCGGTGCACCCAGCCCGAGGTCTTGCCCAGACCCGCCCCCAGCTTGGACGTCTTGCGCTGCAGCAGATACAACTGCCGTACCGGCTGCGGCGTCTCCGGCGCGACCAGTCCACCCGGCGTATCGCCCTTCAAACCCACCCCCCATTCCTTCGCCCAGACATCCAGCGCCAGCGGCAGCGGATGCCTCGGATCGTGCAGCAGATACTCGCCGACATCGAAGCCGATGCCGCCCGCGCCGATGATGGCCACGCGCTTGCCCACCGGCGCCTTGTTCTGCAACACGTCGATATACGACAGCACCTTCGGATGATCGATGCCCTCGATCGGCGGGCGGCGCACCTTGATGCCGGTGGCGACCACCACCTCATCGTATCCCTCGGCGACCAACTGCCCGCGCGTGACGCGCACGCCCAGCCTGAGCTTCACGCCGGTCAAATCGATCTGGCGGCGGAAGTAGCGTATGGTTTCGGCGAATTCCTCCTTGCCCGGAATCTGCATGGCGATCTTGAACTGGCCGCCGACGCTGTCGCTGGAATCGAACAGGGTGACATCGTGGCCGCATTCGGCCGCCACCGTCGCCGCCGACAATCCCGCCGGACCGGCGCCGACCACCGCCACGCGGCGCGGCCTGGCCGTCTTCGCGTACACCAGTTCCGTCTCGTGGCAGGCGCGCGGGTTGACCAGGCAACTGGCGCGCTTGTTGGAGAAGGTGTGATCGAGGCAGGCCTGGTTGCAGCCGATGCAGGTGTTGATCTCGTCGGCCTTGCCCTGGGCCGCCTTGGCGACAAAGTGCGAGTCGGCCAGGAAGGGCCGCGCCATCGATATCATGTCGGCGTCGCCGCGCTGCAAAATACCTTCCGCCTCGGCCGGCATGTTGATGCGGTTCGACGCCACCACCGGTATCGTCACCTCCAGCCGCAGGCGGCCCGCGATGCCGGCGAAGGCCGCGCGCGGCACCGACGTGACGATGGTCGGTACCCGCGCCTCGTGCCAGCCGTAGCCGCTGTTGAGGATCGTGACGCCCGCATGCTGCAGCGCCTTGGCCACGGCCACCACGTCCTCCCAGGTATTGCCGCCGTCGACCAGGTCGAGCAGCGAGTGGCGGTACATGATGATGAAGTCATGACCGACTTCGGCGCGGATGCGCTTGACGATTTCCACCGGCAGCCGCATGCGGTTTTCGATGCTGCCGCCCCAGCGGTCGGTGCGCAGGTTGGTGCGCGCGCACAGGAACTGGTTGAGCAAGTAGCCTTCGCTGCCCATCACCTCGATGCCGTCGTAGCCCGCCTCGCGCGCCAGCCTGGCGCAGCGGGCGTAATCGCGTATGGTCTGCTCGATGCCTGCCTCCGTCAGCGCGCGCGGCTTGAACGGCGAGATCGGCGATTTCTTGTCCGACGCCGACACCACGAACGGCTGATATCCGTAGCGGCCCGCGTGCAGGATCTGCATCAGGATCTTGCCGCCCTCCTCGTGCACCGCGCTGGTGACACGGCGGTGATTGTGCACGTCGCCCTTGAAATTGAGCGTCCCGCCAAAGGGCAGCAACCATCCGGAGCGGTTGGGAGAAATACCGCCGGTGACGATCAGCCCCACGCCGCCGCGCGCGCGCTCCCGATAGAACGCCGCCAGCTTGCCGTAGTTGTAGAAGCGGTCTTCGAGACCGGTGTGCATCGATCCCATGACGACGCGGTTGCGCAACGTCGTGAAGCCCAGATCGAGGGGCGCGAGCAGGTGGGGGTATGGTGTGTTTGTCATTATGGTTATATGGTCCAGACGTGATGCCCGCATTAAAACCCAATTCCCTAGACCCGGGCTTCTAAAGGCCCGGCACCGCGTGTATTTTGTAACGTGATGGCGCTTCGCTTGTATTCTGCCATCCTTTCCCTTACGCTGGAAAGATGATGCGATTCCTTCTGTTTTTGTTGTTAGGTGTGACTGCCCCGGTGGTGACGGCACAAGCACCGAAGCTTGAACTACCCAAGCTGGAGGTCTCGGTCAATCGCGTGGACGCCGATGCGCAGCACATGTACGAAGTGGACGCCACGGCGACGGTGGCGGCGCCACTGCCGAAGGTATGGCGCGTGCTGACAGGCTACGAGCGCATGTCCGAATTCGTGCCGGACCTCGAATCGTGCAAGGTCCTGTCACGCAACGGTAATGAAGTGATCATCGAACAATTCGGCGTGGCGCGCTTTTTGTTCATGTCCAAAGCCATCCACCTGATCGTGCGGGCGACCGAGCAGCCGATGTCGTCGATCGATATCTCGCTGATATCGGGCGACATGAAGCACTACGAATCGAAATGGGAATTGATACCGGTGCCCGAAACCGGCGGCACCAAAATCGTCTACAGCGGACGGCTGGTGCCGAACTTCTATGTGCCCGGCATCCTGGGCGCGAAGATGATACGCAACGATATCGAACACATGATGAGCGCCGTGGTGGCGCGCATCGAGCGGCGCGACGACGCCGCCAAGCGCGGCGCGCCGTCGGTGCAGGCCACGCCGGCAGTTCCGGTCGCACCGCCGACGCCGGCCAATCAGGCCAGGTAGGTATCGCGCGAGCGCAGCTCGGCGAAGTTTTCCAGGCTGCCGATCTTCACCAGCACCGGATTCAAACTCAATTTGCTCTGCATCGAGCGCCAGGCGAACTGCCACTCCTGCTCCTGCGCTTCGGCCGCCGTCTTGGTGAAGGCGGCGCCCAGCGCGGCGCGCGTGCCGTATTCCACAGCGCCGTCGATGCCCGCCCAGCTGGGGAGCGTGCGCTGCACCGCGCGGTGCAGGCGCTCGCCGAATTCCTCGGTGTTGTGGATGATCAGGCAGGCGTCCGACGAGAACAGCTCGAACAGCTTGCGGTCCCACGCCTTCGAAAAGCTCAGGGTCAGGCAATTGGAGGCCGGGACGAGGATGAACTGGCCCTGGGTCAGCGCCAGTTCCAGGTCTTCGCGCACACCGTAGCGGTGCAGGGTCGGAGGGCGTTGGTAGTCGTGCATGTTGGTACTCTATTCTTTACAGGTTATTTGACCGGGGCGCGGCGCACGTGGCGGTGCGAGCGCATCGCCGCCGAGGCGATGAAGATCTCGCGCAGCAGGTAGCAGAAGCTGCCGATCAGCGCCAGCATCGCCACCACGAACATGCCGGCGATGTATTTGTCCAGCGGGGTGTTGGTGATATCGCCCAAAAACAGCATCGCGATGACCAGGCAAATCAGCAGGCCGCAGGCGGTCGACAAGGTGATCGAGGCGTTGATCAGGTGCGATCGTCGGTAGAGCACATCGAGTTCGTTGAGATAGACGTCGCTGTAGCCGATGTCCAGCCGGTCCTCCAGCACCCGCGAACGGTCGATGATGCGCGCCAGCCGATTGGTCAGCACCATCAGGTTGGTGCACACGCCGGTCAGCAGGAACACCGGCGCGATGGCCAGTTGGATAATGTGGCCGATATCGCCGATCTGAATATTCATGATTGCATATAAGCTTGGTTTGATGCGCGCCTCTCTGGGCTGTCGATATTGCTACTCAAGCCATAGTGTAGCAGCCCGGCGCGCGCGCGGGCCGATTCTCGGCGCCGCGCGCACGAATGTGCAGCGTTTATGCAAACGCGCGACTGCGCTTGAACTGTTCCGTCGCGCCGACCAGCGCGCGCGCGATACCCTTCTCCATCGCGCCGTGGCCGGCGTCGGGAATCATGTGCAGCACCGCGCCCGGCCAGGCCTCGCGCAGGCGCCAGGCGGACGACGGCGGGCAAATCACATCGTAACGCCCCTGGACGATCACCGCCGGCAGGTGGGCGATGCGGCCGATGTCGCGGACCAGTTGATCGTCTTCGAAGAAGCCCAGGTTGGCCATGTAGTGCGATTCCAGACGCCCCACGCCCAGGTCGAGCGTGTCCGACGGCGGTTCGTCCGGCTGCGGCAGCAGGAACACGCGGCGGCCCTCGAAACGGCTCCACGCGCGCACCGCCGGCCAGTAAACCTCCGGGTCGTCGCTCATGATGCGGTCCACATAGGCTTTGAGCAGGTTGCCGCGCTCCGCCGGCGGAATCGGCGCGATGAACTCCTCGTACACCTCGGGGTGGAACCACTGCGCGCCGTACAGGAACCAGTCGATTTCCGCCTGCGTGCACAGGAAGATCCCGCGCAGCACGAAGCCGAGACAGCGCTCGGGATGCGCCTGGCCATAGGCCAGCGCCAGGGTCGAGCCCCACGAGCCGCCGAACACCAGCCACCGCTCGATGCCGAACAGCGCGCGCAGGCGTTCGATGTCCTCGATCAGCAATTGGGTGGTGTTGTTGCGGCACTCGCCCAGCGGCAGCGATTTGCCGGCGCCGCGCTGGTCGAACAGGATCACGCGGTACTGTTCCGGGTCGAAGAAGCGGCGGTGCTGCGGCGACAGGCCGGCACCCGGGCCGCCGTGCAGGAAGATGACCGGAATCCCGTTCGGATTGCCGACCTCCTCCCAGTAGATGGTGTGCAGGTCGTCGAGCGCCAGCATGCCGTGCCGGGTCGGCAGGATGGGCGGGAACAGGGGCGAGGTCGGGTCGAACATGGCTATCCTTTGGGCATCGATAGCTGATTGTACGAAAAAAAAGCCAGGATCGCGAACGAACCTGGCTTCGATTGCCGTGGCGGCAAGCTTGCCGCCTCACGTCACGGCGGCTTACGACATGTGCTGGCCGCCGTTGATGGCGATGTTGGCGCCGGTGACGAAGGCCGCCTCGTCCGACGACAGATACGCGACCAGGCCGGCCACTTCCTCGGGCTTGCCCAGGCGCGCCATTGGAATTTGCGGAATGATCTTGGTATCGAGCACTTCCTGCGGGATCTCCATGACCATCTTGGTGCCGATGTAGCCCGGCGAGATGGTGTTGACGGTCACGCCCTTGCGCGCCACTTCCAGCGCCAGCGCCTTGGTGAAGCCGTGCATGCCGGCCTTGGCCGCCGAGTAGTTGGTCTGGCCGAAGGCGCCCTTCTGGCCGTTGACCGACGAGATGTTGATGATACGGCCCCAGCCGCGATCGACCATGCCGTCGCAGACCGGCTTGGTCATGTTGAACACGGAGTCCAGATTGGTGGCCATGACGGCGTCCCAATTCGGCTTGTCCATCTTCTTGAACGTCATGTCGCGGGTGATGCCGGCGTTGTTGACCAGCACATCGATCGGACCGATGTCCTTTTCGATGGCGGCCACGCAGGCTTGCGCCGAGTCGTAGTCCGCCACGTCGCAAGGATAGGCGCGGAAGTTGAAGCCCTGGTCGCGCGTCGTGGCGAGCCACTGCTCGACCTTGGGATTGCCAGGGGAATACGTCGTGACCACGTTATAGCCGAGCGCCGACAGCTTGAAACACACCGCTTCGCCCAGACCGCCCATACCGCCAGTTACCAATGCAACTCTTGCCATTTTATTGTCCCCTCTTCGTAGTTGATACCAAACTTCGCTGACACCAAAGTTCGCGGGCCGCCCCGCGACCGCGGAGGCGGCATGTTTTATCGCTTATGGACGCTCGATCGCCAGCGCCACGCCCATGCCGCCGCCGATGCACAGCGAGGCCAGGCCCTTCTTGGCGTCGCGGCGTATCATTTCGTGGATCAGGGTGACCAGGATGCGGGCGCCGGACGCGCCGATCGGGTGGCCGATCGCGATGGCGCCGCCGTTGACGTTGATCTTGCTGGTGTCCCAGCCCATTTCCTTGTTGACGGCGACGGCCTGCGCGGCGAACGCTTCGTTGATTTCCATCAGGTCCAGGTCGTCCGGGGTCCAGCCGGCCTTTTTCAGGCACAGGCGGCTGGCCGAGACCGGGCCCATGCCCATCAGGGCCGGGTCCAGGCCGGACGAGGCGTAGGCCTTGACCTTGGCCAGCACCGGCAGGCCCAGTTCCCTGGCCTTGGTGGCGGACATCATGATGACGGCGGCGGCGCCGTCGTTCAGGCCGGACGCGTTGCCGGCGGTGACGCTGCCTTCCTTGTTGAACGCCGGACGCAGGCCGGCCAGTCCTTCGAGGGTCGAGCCGGGCTTGATGTATTCGTCGCTGTCGAAGACCACGGTGCCTTTTTTATTGGCGATCTCCAGCGGCAGGATCTCGTCCTTGAACTTGCCTTCTTTTTGAGCGGCTTCGGCCTTCAGCTGCGATTGCAGCGCGAACTCGTCCTGCTCGGCGCGCGAGATGTCGTGTTTTTTCGCGACGTTCTCGGCGGTGATGCCCATGTGGTACTGGTTGAACGCGTCCCACAGTCCGTCGACGATCATGGTGTCGACCATCTTGATCTCGCCCATGCGGAAGCCGTCGCGCGAACCCGGCATCGCGTGCGGCGAGGCGCTCATGTTTTCCTGGCCGCCGGCGATGACGATTTGTGCGTCGCCACATTTAATCGCCTGGGCCGCCAGGTGGGTGGCTTTCAAACCGCTGCCGCACACGTGGTTGATGGTGAAACCGGGAATGGAATTCGGCAGGCCGGACTTGATGACCGCCTGGCGGGCCGGGTTCTGGCCGACACCGGCGGTCAGCACCTGGCCGAGGATCGCTTCGCTGATCTGGCTTGGATCGATGCCGGTCTTGGCCAGCAGGCCCTTGATCACGTGCGCGCCCAGGTCCGAGGCCGCGATCTTGGCGAGGCTGCCGCCGAATTTGCCGACACCGGTGCGGCCAGCGGCCACGATAACTACATCATCCATATGATTCTCCAATACGCCGGCCAGGGCCGGCTTAGTTTAGCAACAACATTGAGCAACTACGTGAACGTCGATAATACGCCTACGGTGGCGAGGCCGTGGGGGGTTTCGATTGTGCGTCGCCGCGAGGAATGGCCAGTATCTCTCTAGCAGCATCCATGCCAGCGACCGTCAAAGTCGCGGAGCCATCGTAAGCGCCCGGATTTGACGACACTTTGATTTGTGTCAATCTTTGCACAGACCTGCCTCAAGACATTTTGAAGAAACAATATAAATTTGTCACGACAATAATCTGATACCGTCGAGCGTGGCGGCGCACTGCTCGCGTATCACTTTGACGAAATCGAGCACGTAGGCCTTGTGCTTTTGCGACTCCGGCACGGAGACGAACAGGTCGCTCCACAGGCCGTGGTCGCCCACCGGCTTGGCGATGACGTAGTCGTAGTCGACATAGTTCTTGATGGCCCAGTTGGGCAAGGCGGCGATGCCGCGGCGGCTGGCGACCAGTTGCAGCACCGCCACGGTCAGCTCGGCGGTGCGGCGCTGGACCTGGATGCCGGCCGGTTGCAGCACTTCGCGGATCAGGTCGATACGGGTTTCCGGCACCGGATAGGTGATCAGGGTCTCGCCTTCGAAGTCGGCCGCCTGCAGGCGGCGCTGCATCGCCAGCCGGTGTTTTTGCGCCATGACGACCAGGATTTCATAACGGAACAGCGGGAAGGTTACGAAATCCGGGCCGTACGGCGAACCGATGACGAGGTCGGCGGCGCCGGCGCGCAGCAGCTCGGCGGGCTCGCTGTGAAAGCCGGAGACCAGGTCGATTTCGACGTCCGGCCAGCGTTTGCGGAACTCGTCCATGACCGGCATCAGCCAATCGAAGCAGGTGTGGCATTCGAGCGCGACGCGCAGCTGGCCGGTGTCGCCCTGGGTCAAACGGGCGACTTCGCGCTCGGCCGCCTCGATCTCCGGCAGCAGCATATCGGCCAGTTTGAGCAGCCGCGCGCCGGTGGCGGTAAAGCCTATCGGCACGGATTTTCGCTCAAAAAGCGGTCCGCCGTAGCGATCTTCCAGTAACTTGATTTGATGGGACAACGCCGACTGGGTCAGGTTGAGCAGTTGGGCGGCGCGCACCAGGCTGCCGGCCGAACGGAGCGCGCTCAAAGTGCGGAGGTGGCGTATCTCTAGCATGGTCTATTAAAAATTTTCATGTGAAACTACAAAATCTTTCGTTTTGATTATAGACCGGAATGCCGCAAACTTTATCGCATCAATATTAAATGCGGATGACACCGATCATGACACCATCAAATAAAGCGGGCGCGAGCCACATCCACACCCATATTCCGGGTTTTCCACGCATCGGCGCGGCACGTGAACTGAAATTCGCGCTCGAAGCGCACTGGCGCGGCGAGCTGTCGGAAGCCGGACTGGAAGCGGTCGGCCGCGATCTGCGCGCCCGCCACTGGGCGCTGCAGGAGCGTGCCGGGCTGGACTTCGTCACCGTCGGCGATTTCGCCTTCTACGACCAGGTCGCCAATCATGTTCAGCTATTGGGCTGCGAACCGGCCCGTTACGGCTTCGATCCCCGCCAATCGCAGCTGAGCCGCTATTTCGCAATGGCGCGCGGCGATGGCGGCAACGATGGTCATGACAGCGGCAAGGAATGCGGCCCCGACTGCGGCCACGACCATTCCCGCGACGGCGACGTGCACGCCTCGGCCGCGCTGGAAATGACCAAGTGGTTCGACACCAACTACCACTACCTCGTGCCGGAATTCACGCCGGAAACCGCGTTCTCGCTGGCCTGCGAACGGCTGTTCGACGAGGTCGCCGAAGCGCAGGCGCTCGGCCACGCGGTCAAGGCAGTGCTGCTCGGGCCGCTGAGCTTCCTGTGGCTGGGCAAGGAGAAGGGAGCCGCCGTGGAGGCCGGATTCAACCGCCTCGACCTGCTCGACAAGCTGCTGCCGGTCTACGGCGCCGCGCTGGACCGCCTGAAGGAGCAAGGCGTGCAGTGGGTGCAGGTGGACGAACCCATCATGGGCCTGGACCTGCCTGCGCCCTGGCGCAGCGCGTTTGAGAACACCTACTGGCAACTGAACCAGGTCGGCGTGCCGCTGCTGCTGGCGACCTATTTCTCGCCGCTGGAGGAAAACCTGAGCCTGGCTTGCCGGCTGCCCGTCGCGGGGTTGCATGTGGACGGCGTGCGTGCCGCGCATGAGCTGACCAGCATCGCCGACTGGCTGCCGGTGCACAAGGTGCTGTCGGTCGGCATCGTCGACGGCCGCAACATCTGGCGCACCGACCTGGACGCGGCACTGGCGGCCTTGGCGCCCATCGTCGAGAAGCGCGGCGGCAAGCTGTGGCTGTCGTCGTCCTGCTCGTTGCTGCACGTGCCGTTCACGCTTGCCGCCGAACACGCGCTCGACGCCGACATCAAATCGTGGCTGGCCTTCGCCACCGAAAAACTGGACGAGCTGTACGTGCTGAAGCAAGCGCTGCAAGGCATCCACGAAGCCTCGGTCACCGATGCGCTGGAGGTCTCGCGCGCCGCACTGGCCGGCCGCCGCGCCAGCACACGCGTGCACCAGCCCGCCGTCCAGGAGCGGCTGGCGACGCTGGGCGGCGACGCCGACCGCCGGCAATCGGGCTTCGCGCAACGCCAGGCGGTGCAGCGCGCGCGGCTGCGGCTGCCTGACTTTCCGACCACGACCATCGGCTCGTTCCCGCAAACGGCGGCCATCCGCGCCGCCCGCGCCGGCTTCAAGCGAGGCGAACTGAACGCCGCCGACTACGAAGGCAAGATGCGCGACGAGATCGCCTACGCGGTGCGCCGCCAGGAGGCGCTGGGCCTCGACGTGCTGGTGCACGGCGAAGCCGAGCGCAACGACATGGTCGAGTATTTCGGCGAGCAGCTGGACGGCTTCGTCTTCACGCAACTGGGCTGGGTGCAGTCGTACGGCTCGCGCTGCGTCAAGCCGCCGATCATTTACGGCGACGTCAGCCGCCCGAAGGCGATGACGGTGGACTGGACCGTGCACGCGCAAAGCCTGACCGGCAAGCCGATGAAGGGCATGCTGACGGGACCGATCACGATCTTGCAATGGTCGTTCGTGCGCGACGACCAGCCGCGCTCGCGCACCGCGCTGCATATCGCGCTGGCGATCCGCGACGAGGTCGACGATTTGCAGCGGGCCGGCATCGTCATCATCCAGATCGACGAGCCCGCCGTGCGCGAAGGCTTGCCGCTGCGCCGGGGCCGCTGGGACGAATATCTGGACTGGGCCACGCGCGCGTTCCGCGTCTCGGCCGGCGTGGCGGCGGACGGCACGCAGATTCATACGCACATGTGCTATGCCGAGTTCAACGACATCCTGCCGCAGATCGCCGCGATGGACGCGGACGTGATCACGATCGAGACCAGCCGTTCGGACATGGAGCTGCTCAATGGCTTCGGGCAATTCCGTTATCCGAATGAGATCGGACCGGGCGTGTACGATATCCACTCGCCGCGCGTGCCGGGCCAGGCGGAAATGGTAAGGCTGCTGCGCAAGGCCAGCGCGGTGATTCCTGCTGGCAATCTCTGGGTGAATCCGGACTGCGGCCTGAAGACGCGCGGGTGGGCGGAGACGGAGACGGCGCTGCGCAATATGGTGGCGGCGGCGCATCAGCTGCGCGCCGAGCACGCGATCTATTAAGACCGCAGGGCCCCGACTCGATGGGGCCCGTACCTTCAATCAAATCTAAACCACGTAGGGCGGATTAGGCGGGACGCCGTAATCGGCCATGCGTGGGCCGCCGGGGGCGCATCAATGGCCGATTACGCTACGCTAATCCGCCCTACGTGTTTCAGAATTTGCTTGGGTCCGGAGCCAATTCGGAAGAAGGCGTAACGTCGCGGCATTCGTCAACGGCCCGGGCCATGGCCGCCCCGCAGCCCCAAATCCCGCATTTTTACTGGCCCAGTACGCCGTGCGCCCTCCCCATCCACCGGTTTCCACAGTAGAATGCTCGTGCCTGCGCATGCGCGCGAGGTTAACCTCTCATACTGTCGCCCATGTCCAAGAGCCTGTTTCAAAAGCCCATCGAAATCAAGATTTCCACCGTTGTCGCCGTCTCCGCCATCCTGGCGACCGCCGACAGCATCGCGCTCGACGCCGCGCTGGCCGAAATGACCGGCGGCACCACCGACTTTTTCGAAGACGACCTGGCCGTGATCGACGTCGCGGCGCTGCCGGCCGGCTGCGATCCCGTCGACTGGGCCGGCATCATCGCCCTGCTGAAAAAATACCGCTTGAATCCGGTCGCCGTGCGCAACGCGCCGCCGTCCATGGCCGCCGCCATCGCCGCCCACGGACTGAGCCTGGAAACCGCGACCAAGCCGCGCGCCGACGAGGTCGACGCCGAACCGGCCAAAACAGCGGCCAAAGCGGCAGCCAAGGCGGCAACGCCAGCGCCGGCCGCCAGCAAGGCGCCGGTGGCTGCGGCCACGGCGGCGGCGGCCACCGACAGCCTGCCCGGCAACGCCGGCGTCATGATCATCGACACGCCGGTGCGCGCCGGCCAGCGCATCTACGCGCGCGGCTGCGACCTGATCATCACGGCGGTCGTCAACAACGGCGCCGAAGTCATCGCCGACGGCAGCATCCATGTCTATAACACGCTGCACGGCCGCGCGCTGGCGGGCGCCTCCGGCAACCCCGAGGCGCGCATCTTCGCGATGACCATGTCGCCGGAATTGGTGTCAATTGCCGGCGTTTACCGTACTTTTGAAGACGGTTTCCCCGCCGAGTTCGCGCGTTCCCCTGCGCAAATTCGCTTGGTCGGCGACCGAATCGATATACTATCTGTCAATTCCGCGAACCGCGCCTGAGTGGCCTGCTGTTCCTCTCTCTGAAAAGGATTATTTGTGGCGAGAATCATTGTAGTGACGTCCGGCAAGGGCGGTGTCGGTAAGACGACTTCCAGCGCGAGCTTCTCCACCGGCCTGGCCATGCGCGGCCATAAGACCGCCGTCATCGACTTCGACGTCGGCCTGCGCAACCTCGACCTGATCATGGGCTGCGAACGCCGCGTCGTCTACGACCTGATCAACGTGATCAACAAGGAAGCGTCGCTGACCCAGGCGCTGATCAAGGACAAGCACTGCGACAACCTGTTCATCCTGCCGGCCTCGCAGACGCGCGACAAGGATGCGCTGTCCGAAGACGGCGTGGAAGTCGTGCTGCACGAACTGATCAACATGGGCTTCGAGTTCATCATCTGCGATTCGCCGGCCGGTATCGAACACGGCGCCTTGATGGCGCTGACCTTCGCCGACGAAGCGATCATCGTCACCAATCCGGAAGTGTCGTCGGTGCGCGATTCGGACCGCATCCTCGGCATCATCCAGGCCAAGTCGCGCCGCGCCCAGACCGGCGGCGAGCCGGTCAAGGAACATCTGCTGATCACCCGCTACTCGCCGAAACGCGTGGAAGCGGACGAAATGCTGTCGTACCAAGACGTGCAGGAAATCCTGCGCATTCCTTTGATCGGCATCATCCCGGAATCGGAATCGGTGCTGCACGCTTCAAACCAGGGTAACCCGGCCATTCACTTCAAGGGCACCGATGTCGCGGAAGCCTACGAAGACGTGGTGTCGCGTTTCCTCGGCCAGGAATTGCCGTTGCGCTTCGTCAATTATGAAAAGCCAGGCCTTCTGCAGCGTATTTTTGGGAGCAAGTGACATGGCCCTGCTTTCTTTCCTGTTCCCGCAAAAACAGAAAACCGCGACGGCGGCCAAGGAGCGGTTGCAGATCATCATCGCGCGCGAGCGCAATGGCCGCAGCGGTCCGGATTTTCTGCCGGCGCTGCACAAGGAATTGATCGAGGTGATTTCGAAGTACACCAAGGTCAACGCCGACGACATCAAGATCTCGCTCGATCGCCAGGGCAACCTGGAGGTGCTGGACGTGAACGTGGTGCTGCCGGACGCTTAACCGACGGTCATAAAACGGCGGACCGGGCGGCCCGCCAACGTGTCACCGGCGACACACTTTATGCAGGACGGGCCACTGCGCCGTCCTGCGCGACACCCGCCGTCACCAGCTTCGCCGCCACCTTGGCGCAGGCTTCCACATGCTGGTAGCCGATCTGCCGGAAGGCGAAAAATCCGATGCCGGCCGCCGCCAGCTGGCCGGCCAGCGGCACCATCTTGCCGGCCTGGCGCGCCGCCACCTTCATGCCGGTCCGGCGCAACATCTGCGTGACCACTTCCCGCGTGACCACCTTGCCCACCAGCATGCCGCCGACGCCGATCGCCGCCTCGTAGGCGATCAGCTTGAACTTGGGCTGCAGCCGCTCGATCTGCTCTTCCGACAGCCCGAACTCGTGGTTGATGTCGTCGATCAGCAGCGCGAACAGGCGCAAGTCCGACACCACGTCGAGGCCAGGGATCGGCACCGCCGCCACCCCGGCCGACACCATCGCGCGGCGGCGCACCAGTTTCCGGCAGCGTTCCCGCACTGCATCAATATCGCGGGTGGTGCCCGGAACCAGCGTCCAGTTGGTGTTTGATTTGAGTCCCATAGCGCCTCCGGGATGAGTTGAGGATTCTTTCCAAATTTCAACTTCTTCATTGAATTCGGGCTTTTTCCAGTGTACCGTGTACTAACAGGACAGGCGCGCACGATGAAAAAATGCAATAAAAATATGTTGTCAGACGACAAACGTTAATGTCCCAAAAAAAATATTTAATCATTCTGCCAATTAATTTGTGAATCTCTGTTATATTTGACGTGACATCTCTTTAACATATATTTCCTACAGGCAGCAGTATGAGAATCGCCGTACTCGACAACGACCGCAGCCAGGCAGACTTGATCTGCCAGGTACTGACCTCCGCCGGCCACATTTGCCACAGTTTTCAGACCGCAAAAGACGTGCTGGCACAGCTGCGTAAAGACAGTTACGACATGCTCATACTCGACTGGCAGGTGGTCGATCTGACCGGTGCCGAAGTGATGCGCCGCGCTCGTGAAAAGCTGCCCGACAGCGCCCCCGTGTTGTTCCTCACGACCAGCTCCGGCGAGGACGATATCGTCGCCGGCCTGGCCGCCGGCGCCGACGATTACATGATCAAGCCGCTACGCCGCAGCGAGATGGTCGCGCGCGTGCAAGCGCTGCTGCGGCGCGCCTATCCGGCCCAGAACGGCGCCGAACAATTGCAATTCGGCCAATACGTTTTCGAGACGCGCCCCGGCCGTTTGCTGATGGATGGCGTGGTGTTGGACGTCACCCACAAAGAGTTCTACCTCGCACTGTTATTTTTCCGCAACATCGGCCGGCCGCTGTCGCGCGCCTATATTCACGAGGCCGTGTGGATACGCGAGACCGCCGTGCCGTCCCGCACTATGGACACCCACGTTTCGCGCGTTCGCAACAAATTGCAGCTGAAACCGGAAAACGGCTTCCGGCTGGTGCCGGTCTACAGTTACGGTTACCGTCTGGAAAAACTCGGCGCGGCGTAATCCCCCCCGCCGTCCGCTCCGGCGACGGGTTGGCCGCGACCGCCGCTGCTATGGCTTTAGGCAGCCTCGGGGCAACATACAGGTACATCACGGTATAATGTCCGCTAATTCATCGTCCGGACCCGAAATGCAGCTGCTTGCCGTCGGCCTCAACCACAACACCGCACCGGTCTCGCTACGCGAGCAGCTGGCGTTCGCCCCTGACCAGCTCGGCCAGGCGGTGGTGGCGGCGCGTTCGTGGTTCGAGCGCATCGACCATCGCGGCAGCGACGAGGCGGCGATCCTGTCGACCTGCAACCGCACCGAGCTCTACGCGGCCAGCCAGGTGCCCGAGCCGCTCGACGCCGGCGCCCATTTCCTCGCCGATTTCCACAAGCTGAACTACGCCGAACTGCGTCCGCACCTGTATTTGTTGCCGCAGCACGACGCCGTGCGCCACACCTTCCGCGTCGCCTCCGGGCTCGATTCGATGGTGCTGGGCGAGACGCAGATCCTCGGCCAGATCAAGGACGCGATCCGCACCGCCGACGAGGCGGGCGGCCTGGGCACCTATCTGCACCAGCTGTTCCAGCGCAGCTTCTCGGTCGCCAAGGAAGTGCGCAGCACCACCGAGATCGGCGCGCACAGCGTGTCGATGGCCGCCGCCGCCGTGCGCCTGTCGCAGCGCATCTTCGACAAGATCTCCGAACAGAACGTGCTGTTCATCGGCGCCGGCGAGATGATCGAGTTGTGCGCCACCCACTTCGCGGCGCAGAATCCGAAGACCATCACCATCGCCAACCGCACGCTCGAACGCGGCGAGATGCTGGCGCACCGCTACGGCGGCCGCGCGATCCGCCTGGCCGACCTGCAGGACAAACTGCACCAGTACGACATCGTCATCTCGTGCACCGCCTCGTCGCTGCCGCTGATCGGCCTTGGCATGGTGGAGCGCGCGATCAAGGCGCGCCGCCACAAGCCGATGTTCATGGTCGACCTGGCCGTGCCGCGCGATATCGAGCCGGAAGTATCGCGCCTGAACGACGCCTTCCTGTACACCGTCGACGACCTGGGCAAGGTCGTGCAGACCGGGATGGAGAACCGCCAGGCCGCCGTCGCCCAGGCCGAGGCGATCATCGAAACGCGGGTGCAGTCGTTCATGCACTGGATCGACGACCGCGCCGTGGTGCCGGTCATTCAAAGTTTGCAGGAAAACGGCGAGGCGCTGCGCCAGATCGAACTGGAACGCGCCCGCAAGATGCTGGCCAAGGGCGAGGACATCGACGCCGTCCTCGAAGCGCTGTCCAAGGGCCTCACCGCGAAATTCATGCACGGTCCGCAGCAGGCGCTGCACCGTGCCCAGGGCGACGAGCGCGCCCACCTGGCCGAGCTGCTGCCGCAGCTGTTCCGCGGCCGCCGTTAGCGACCCCGCAGCCCACCGCCGACCGCGCCCGCAGCCGGTCGCACCCGCGCCGCGTCCACGCGGCATCCGCTTCACCCCTTACAGAATACCGAATACGCTATGAAACCATCCATGCTGTCCAAGCTCGATCAATTGGCCAACCGCCTGGTCGAACTCGATGAACTGCTGATGTCCGAGGGCGCCACCAGCAATATGGACGCCTACCGCAAAATGACCCGCGAGCACGCCGAACTCGGTCCGCTGGTCGCGCTGTACAACGCCTACCAGGAAGCGATCGGCGACGGCGTCGCCGCGCAGGAGATGCTGTCCGATCCCGAGATGAAGGACTTCGCGCAGGACGAGATCGAAGCGTCCAAGGCCCGCATGGCGGAGCTGGAAATCGAGCTGCAGAAAATGCTGCTGCCGAAGGACGCCAACGACGAGCGCAACATCTTCCTCGAAATCCGCGCCGGCACCGGCGGCGACGAATCGGCCTTGTTCGCCGGCGACCTGCTGCGCATGTACACCCGTTTCGCCGAGCGCAATCGCTGGCAGGTGGAAGTGGTGTCGGAATCGGCGTCGGACCTGGGCGGCTACCGCGAGGTGATCGTGCGCCTGGTCGGCAACGGCGTCTACGCGAAGCTGAAATTCGAATCCGGCGGCCACCGCGTGCAGCGCGTGCCGGCCACCGAAACGCAGGGCCGGATCCACACCTCCGCCTGCACCGTGGCGGTGATGCCGGAGGCCGACGAAGTCGAAGACGTCAACATCAATCCGGCCGACCTGCGCATCGACACCTTCCGCGCCTCCGGCGCCGGCGGCCAGCACATCAACAAGACCGATTCGGCCGTGCGCCTGACCCACTTGCCGACCGGGATCGTGGTCGAGTGCCAGGACGACCGCTCGCAGCACAAGAACAAGGCGCAGGCGATGAAGGTGCTGGCCGCGCGCATCAAGGACGTGCAGCTGCGCGAGCAGCAATCGAAGGAAGCGGCCACCCGCAAGAGCCTGATCGGCTCGGGCGACCGCAGCGAGCGGATTCGGACGTACAACTTCCCGCAGGGCCGCATGACGGACCACCGCATCAACCTGACCTTGTACAAGCTGGACTTCATCATGGACGGCGACCTGACGGAGCTGACCAACGCGCTGGCGGCCGAACACCAGGCCGAATTGCTGGCGGCGCTGGGCGATTGACGCCGGACTCCGGGATTAAGAGCCGCCTAAGACCGCGACGCCGGTGATGTGCGAAAATCACGCGACCCACTACAACGGATAACAACATGAACCAGTCACGCTCCCTGCTGCTGTTTATCGCCTTCGCCAGCTTCGGCCTGATCGCCGTCGCCCTGTATCTGCAGCATGGCCTCGACATGCTTCCGTGTCCGCTGTGCGTGATCCAGCGCTACCTGTTCCTGGCGATCGGCTTCGCGTCGCTGGCCGGCGCGTACATCAGCAAGCCTAAGATCGGCGCCGGCGTCGGCCTGCTGGCCGCGCTGGGCGGGCTGTACTACGCCGGCGACCACCTGTACGTGCTGGCCAACCCCGGCCTGTCGTGCGGCATCGACCCGATGGAAACCTTCCTCAACAAGATCCCCACCGCCACCTACCTGCCCTTCCTGTTCAAGGCCGACGGCCTGTGCGAGGACGCGCTGGCGCCGTGGTTCGGCCTGTCGATTCCGCAGTGGTCCTTCATCTGGTTCGCCTTCTTCGCCCTCGCGCTGGCGTGGGCCCTGCTGCGGCGCCCGCGCGCATGATCGACCGACTCGGCGCCATCGGGGCCGGCCTCACCGTCGGCGCGCTGCAAATCCAGTCGCTGCTCGACGCGCTGGATAACCGCATCCTGTTGTGCCACGCGCTGGGACTGACGCGCGTCGGCCTGATCACCCAATCGGAGCGGGCGCTGGACGCCGGCGAGGCACGGCGCTTCGCCGCGCTGGTACAGCGCCGCATGGACGGCGAACCGATCGCCTACATCGTCGGCCAGCGCGAGTTTTTCGGCCTGCCGTTTGAAGTGAGCGACGCCGTGCTGATCCCGCGTCCCGACACCGAACTGCTGGTCGAACTGACCCTGGAGCGCCTGCCGCCGTCGGGCCGGGTGCTCGACATGGGCACAGGCAGCGGCGCCATCGCCGTCGCCCTGGCCCACACGCGGCGCGACGCCGACGTCACCGCCCTCGATGTCAGCCCCGAGGCACTGGCCGTGGCGCGCCGCAACGCCGCCGCCAACGGCGCCCGCGTCGCCTTCCTGCAAAGCGACTGGTACGGGGCGCTGGAGGCAAAGCCGCCGTTCGACGTCATCGCCTCCAACCCGCCCTACATCGCCAGCGGCGACCGCCATCTGTCCGAGGGCGACCTGCGCTACGAGCCGGTGGGCGCGCTGACCGACCATGCGGATGGCTTGTCGGCGCTGCGCATCATCGTCGCCGGGGCCTCCGCGCGCCTCAAGCCCGGGGGCTGGCTGCTGATGGAGCATGGCTACGACCAGTCGGCGGCGGTGCGACAGTTATTATCCGGTCAAGGTTACACCGACGTGCAAAGCTGGACCGACCTGGCCGGCATCGAGCGGGTGACCGGTGCGCGGACGCACTGACAAGCGCCCCTCCCCTGAGGTATCGTGGCTTTGCGCCGCTTCCCAAACTATTTGTTAAACTAGCAAGCGACATATTGATGGCGGCGCATGCATGGCGGATTACGCGCTGCGCGCTAATCCGCCCTACGTGTAACCGCGTTATGGCCCGGCCAACTTTTGGCTTCGCCGACGCGTTTGCCCGTTTTCGGTTAATCTCGCACCTCACAGTTTGTTTGATGCAACACGAAAGGAAGACCCAATTGTCCAATCTACTGACTCGCCGCCTGGCACTGCTGGCCAAGCCAGAGCACCGCGCGGTGCTCGGCGGCTTGCGTGGCATCGAGCGCGAAACGCTGCGGGTTGACCGGCACGGCCACCTGGCCGCCACGCCGCATCCGGTGGCCATGGGCTCGGCCCTGACGCATCCGCAAATCACCACCGACTACGCCGAGGCGCTGCTGGAGTTCATCACGCCGGCCGAAAAGGACATCGCCATCACCATCGAAAAGCTCGACGGCATCCATCGCTACGCCTACAGCAAACTGGGCGGCGAACTGCTGTGGAGCCAATCGATGCCATGCCAGCTGCCCGGCGAGGAAGACATCGAGATCGCCTGGTACGGCAGCTCCAATCTGGGCACGCTCAAACACGTGTACCGCCGCGGCCTGGCGCTGCGCTACGGTAAAGCGATGCAGTGCATCGCCGGCATCCACTACAACTACTCGCTGGACGAACGCCTGTGGCGCGTGCTGGCGGAGAACGAACCTTCGGAGAAGCGCCTGTCGAAAAAGGGCTACCAGTCGGAAGCCTACCTCGCGACCATCCGCAACTTCCGCCGCTATAGCTGGCTGCTGATGTACCTGTTCGGCGCCTCGCCGGTGCTGTCGACCGGTTTCCTGCGCGGGCGTCCGCACAAGCTCGAAAAACTGTCCGAAGACACGCTGTACCTGCCCTACGCCACCAGCCTGCGCATGAGCGACCTCGGTTACCAGAACGACGCGCAATCGGGTCTGAGCCCGCACGAGAACTGTTTGGACAGTTACGTCGCCGCGCTGACCAAGGCCGTCAACCAGCCCTACGCGCCGTACGCGGAAGTGGGCACCAAGCGCGATGGCGAATGGATACAGCTCAGCACCAACGTGCTGCAGATCGAAAACGAGTACTACTCCACCATTCGTCCGAAGCGCGTGATCCAGACCGGCGAACGGCCGATCCAGGCGCTGTGCGCGCGCGGCGTGCAGTACATCGAAGTGCGCTGCATGGACGTCGACCCGTTCGAACCGGTCGGCATCAGCGAGCAGGCGGGCCGCTTCCTCGACGCCTTCCTGCTGTTCTGCGCGCTCGAGGAAAGCCCGGCGATTTCGCCTGAGGAGAGCCTGCGCCACACGCGCAACTTTGCCCGCACCGTCAAGGAGGGCCGCCGTCCGGGCCTGATGCTGACCAACGACGACGGCGACATCGGCCTGCAAAGCTGGGGCGCCGAACTGCTCGAACGTATCCGCCCGGCCGCCGAGCTGCTGGACTCGCTGCGCGGCGACGGCGCGCATGCCGACGCGATGGCGTCGCAGGCGGCCAAGCTGGCCGACGCCAGCCTGACGCCATCGGCCAAGGTGCTGGCGGCCCTGCAAGCGAACGGCAAGTCGTTCGCCGCCTTCGGGCTGGCGCAGAGCGAAAAGCATGCCGCCTACTTCCGCAGCCATCCGCCGAGCGCCGACGAGATGGCGTATTTCGACGGCCTGGCCGCCGTCTCGCTGGCCGAGCAGGCCGAGATGGAAGCCGCCCCGCAAGGCAATTTCGACGACTACGTCGCCGCCTACCGCGCCAGCAATCTGTGCCACTCCAGCATCGACTGCGACTAACCACAACCCATCGGGACGCCCGTGCTCACCTTCTACAACGAGCTGCATGCCCAGCACCGGGGACGCTACGAGATTTTTCGCGGCGAGATGGTGCCGTGCTTCGAAAAGCCGGAGCGGGCCGACTCGGTGCTGGCGGAGCTGGGCCGGCGCGGCCTTGGCCGCATCGTCACGCCGCACGGCGTGCCGTTGATGTCGCTCGAACGCATCCACACGCCGCGCTACCTGCACTTCCTGCGCACCGCGTGGAGCGAATGGCTGGCGCTCGATCCGGCCAACGCGCAGAAGGACGCCTTCCCCGCCGTCTGGCCGGTGCGCACGCTGCGCGACGACATCGAGCCGGATAACTTCTGCGCCAAACTCGGTTTGTATTCGATGGACAGCGGCACGCCGCTGACGGCCGGCACCTGGACCGCCGCCAAGACCGGCGCAGACTGCGCGGTCAACGCCGCGCACGCGCTGCGGCTGGGGGAGCGCGGCGCGTTTGTGCTCAGCCGCCCGCCGGGCCACCACGCCGGCGCCGATTTCTTCGGCGGCTACTGCTTCCTGAACAACGCCGCGCTGGCAGCGCAGCACATGCTCGACGACGGCGCGAAAAAGGTCGCCATCATCGACATCGACTACCACCACGGCAACGGCACGCAGAGCATTTTCTATGGGCGCGACGATGTGTTGTTCGTGTCCATACACGCCGATCCGCGCAGCGAGTATCCTTTTTATCTGGGGCATGCGGATGAACGGGGCGAAGGCGCGGGCCAGGGGTTCAATATGAATCTGCCGCTGGCGGCGGGCAGCTCGGTCAAGGCGTGGTTCACGGCGCTGGAGACGGCCTGCATCCGCATCGGCGGCTTCGCGCCGGACGCGCTGGTGGTGTCGCTGGGCGTGGATACGTTCGCCGGGGATCCGCTGTCGCGCTTCGCGCTGCAAAGCGCGGATTATTTAAAGGTGGGCGAGCGCCTGGCCTACCTGGGCCTGCCGACCGCCTTCATCTTCGAGGGCGGCTACGCGGTCAAGGAGCTGGGCACCAACGTCGTCAACGTCCTTGAGGGTTACGAGACGGCGCTGTAGGCGAGTGCATACACCGCCGGCGGCTCACAGATGGCGGATTACGGCGTTCCGCCTAATCCGCCCTACGTGGATCCAAGGTATGCGTTGGCCGCAAGGCAATCCAGGAGACACGTAGGGCGGATTAGCGAAGCGTAATCGGCCATTCGATGAGCCGTCGACAACGCCGACCGGTGGCGCCTCACTTCATCGCTTTGAACACGTAATCGGTCAGCAGCTTGTCGGTGATCGCGTGCGGCGAGCGGACCTGGAAATTGGTCGTCGTGATCACCGCCACCACACGCTGCTCCGGCATGATCACCACTTTGTTCCCGCCGCTGCCCTGCATCATGACCGTGCGGTAGGTCTTGCCCTCCAGCGGGAAGCTCTTGATCCACCACCAATAACCATAATCCGTGCTGTCGTCGACCCGCACGTGCGGCGCCGTCGATTGCCGCACCCACTGCTCCGAGATCACGCGTTTGCCCTGCCACATGCCGCCATCGAGATACAGCTGGCCGAGCTTGAGCAGATCGCGGCTGCGCAAAGCCAGCCCGCCACCCGTCATCGCCGTCCCCGCAGGCGTGTATTGCCACTGAAGTTTGCTGATGCCCAGTGGGTTGAACAGGGTGCGTTGCGCAAAACGGTCGACCTTCTCGCCGGTGGCCTTCTCCAGCAAAGGCCCCATCAGGGTCGGACCGGCGGTGCAGTAGGAAAAACTGCGACCGTAAGGCGAATCCTCCGGCTTTGGCGTCCAGGCGGGGAAGCCCTTGATCGGCAGGTCCAGCGCGAACTGGGTCCAGTCCTCGATCAGGTACATGCTCTCCTCGTTCCCGCGCGAGTACTGGTTTTGATCGTCGCATTCGAGCAGGGAACTCATGCTCAGCAAGTCTTCGATGGTGATCTTGGCTTTGCGCGGATCGGGATGGCGCACCGGCTGCCGCTCGGGGAAGAAGGCGAACACCGGCGCCGCCACGCCGGACAGGCTACCCTTGTCGATCGCGATCCCCACCAGCATATCCGTCACGCTCTTGGTCACGGAGCGCGTGTTGCGCAGGGCGGCTTCGCCCTCGGCGTCGAAGTAGGCTTCGTAGACCAGCTTTCCGTCGCTGGCAATCAGGATGCTAGTGATCTGCTTGAAATCACCCTTGCGCACCGCCGCGTCCATCGCCTCCAGCGACCTCGGATTGAGGCCGGCCTCGGAGGGCGTGGCGTAGCCCCATTCCTCGGCCGCCATGGAGGCCGCCGTCACGCCTGCCAACATCAAGGAAACAAGAGTTCTGCGCATATAAACCCCATCCTGTCATGAAAGCCGCAATTTGAAAGCCGCGCTAAATCACGTAGGGCGGATTAGCGCGGCGTAATCGGCCAGGAACCGTCGACGGCTCCAGACAGGATCAGTATACATCGCGGCGATATCGGCCCGTCTCGATCAGATCGTCGAGCGCGGCGCGGCCGATGATTTCCTCCAGCGCGGCTTCGACGCCGCCGGCCATGCCATGCAAACTGCCGCAGACATACAGCACGGCGCCGCCGGCGATCCAGGCGCGCAAGGTATCGGCTTTGGTACGCATGCGGTCCTGCACATACTCGCCGCCCGAGACGTCGCGCGAGAACACCAGGTCCAGCTCCGGCAGGAAACCGCGTTCGCGGTAATCGCGTATCTCGTCCGCGCAGATGCTGTCGAACTCGCGCTGGCGCTCGCCGAAAATGAGCCAGTTGCGGCGCACGCCGCCGCGCACGCGCGCGCGCAAATGCGAACGCAGGCCCGCCATGCCGGAACCGTTGCCAATGTAAATGCCCGGCAGCGGCTGCGGATGCGCGTCGAACGAAGGATTGGCCACCAGGCGAACGCGCACCGCGTCGCCCAGCGCCGCCTGCGCCGTCAACCAGCCGGAGGCCAGGCCCAGGCCCTGTTCGTGTTTGACCTGGCGCACCAGCAGCTGCATGCCGCCGTCCGACGGCAACGACGCCAGCGAGTAGCGGCGCGGCGCGATGGCCTGGCGCGGCGCGTCGCTGGCGCCATCCGGCGTGTAGTGGCCCGGCCAGATGTCGACCAGCGCGCCCGGTTGCCAATTGGTGGCGGCTTCGGCATCACCGCCGCACAGCGTGATTTCGTACAGCCCATCACCGACGCTGCCGGGGTTGAGCAGTTGGCGTTCCATCAGCGTCCAGTTGGTATAGTCCGATTCCGCCACCGCCGCCGACAGCGACACCCCGGCCGATTCGCCGCCGATCAGCTCACGCAAGGTGTGCGACCAGCGCGCCAGGGCGCCGGCGTCGCCGTTATCGACTTCGATCATGGGATGCAGCGGGCGCGCGCCCATCACGCGCAGGCGCTGGTCCAGGGTCTGGCCGAAGCCGCAGAACTGCACATAGTTGCGGTCACCCAGCGCCAGCACCGCGTACTGCATGTGCGCCAGTTCCTCCGCCGCTGTTTGCAGCAGGCGGCTGAAGCGGCGCGCGCCGTCCGGCGGTTCGCCTTCGCCGAAGCTGCTGGCGACGAACAGCGCGCGCCGGTACTTGACCAGCTGCGGCGGCGTCAGTTTTTCCAGCGAATGCACGTGGACCGGAACGCCGGCCTTCTGCAAGGCCGCCGCGCTTTGCAGCGCAAGACGTTCGGCCTGGCCGGTCTGGCTGGCGTAGGCCATCAGCACCGGCTCCAAAGCGTCATCGGTGACGTTGGCGCCGGCGGCGGCCGCGAACTGCGCGCGCTCGGCCTGCGCGATGCGCTTCTGGCGGCGGCGGTTCAGGTACAGCATCCAGCCGGTGATCGCGAAGCCCGGCAGCGCCAGGCTGGTAAGGAACATGAACAGGCGACCGGGCAAGCCGAAATACGTCCCCATATGCAGCGGATAGATCGTCGACTGCGCGCGCGTGCCGACCGCCATGTCGCGATACGGTTCGTTCTTGATCATGGCGCCGGTCTGCTGGTTGACCGACATGCGGCCGCGCGCGCGCACGTGCGGCGCGTCGTTGGCCACCCACAAGATCTGGATCGGCTGCGTGGCGCGCTCCGGCGGCCGCAGGAAGGCCATCTTCCAGTCCGGCGCGGCCTGCTGGAAGGTCGCCCAGCTCGCGGTCAGGTCGGCCTGCTCGGCGGCCTTCGGCGGCTTGACGCCTTTCGGCTTCGGCGCGGTCGCCACGCGCGGCGGACGGGTGGTGCCCAGCCAGCCGTCGACGGTGTTGCGCACCACGTCGAAACTCCAGTACAAACCGGTCAGCGTGAAGACCACATATGCGACCAGCGCCCAGGTGCCGGCCACCGAGTGCAGTCCCCACAGGAAGGAGCGGCCTTTGAGGCGCGTGTCGAAGGTCAGCCAGGTGCGCCAGTCGAGCGCGCGGCGCGGCCAGCGCAGATACAGTCCGCTCAGCGACAGCCCCAGAAGGCAGATCGCCAGGATGCCCAGCACGATGCGGCCGACGTCGCGCGGCAGCAGCAGGTGGCGGTGCAGCGACTCCACCCATTCGAAGGCCTCGTCGTAGTGCAGCGGCGGCAGCAGCGCGCCGGTATACGGATTGAGATAAATCGTTTCGCCATGTTCGGCGCCCGGCGCCGGCGCCATGGTCACGCGCGCGGTGGTCCCAGGTTCGGTGTAGACGATGATGCCGGTGATGCGCGCATCCGGATGCAGCCGCTTGGTCGCTTGCGCGAGTTGCGGCGGCGCCAGCACGGGCGCGGCCGGTTCCACAGGCACGTGCATCACGCCCGGATTCAGCAGGTCCAGTATCTCCTCGCGGAACGCGAGAATGGCGCCGGTGAGCCCGATCAGTATCAGGATCGTGCCGGCGGTAATGCCGACAAACCAGTGCAGCTGGAACCAGAGCTTTTTCACAGATCGACCTTCACGCCCAGTTTAATCAGGCGCGGCGCGCCGGAGCTCAGGCGCGTGCCCGCGCCGGCCCAGTACTCCTTGCCGCCCGCGTTTTCCACATTGAGCTGCACGCTGGTGCGCTTGCCCATGACCGTCGTCACATAGCGGCCGCCGACGCTGAACAAGGTGGCGCCGCCGAGGAAGGCCTGGTTCAAATCGTTGACCGGACGGCTGCCGGTGTAGTACGCGCCGCCGTTGAACGACAGGCCCGGCACCGCGTCGAGTTCATACGACAGGAAGGCGCTGGCGGTGCGCTTGGCGGCGTTTTCCGGCAGCTTGCCGTTGTAGGCGGCGCCGATGTCGCGGAATTCCGGATCGATGAACTGGGCCGAGGTTTGCCACGACAATTGCGGCGTCAACCTGCCCTGGGTGGACAACTCCAGGCCGCGGAAGTGCTGCTCGCCGTCGGCGCTATAGATGTTGGCGGTGTTGGTGTAATAGCCCGGACGGTTGATCTCGAACAGCGAAGCCTGCACCAGGGTGCCGCCGGCTCCCGGCATGCGCCAGCGCGCGCCCAGTTCCTTCTGGCGGCTCACGCCGGGCGCCAGGCGCTGGTTGGCGTTGGCGGTGCCGGTCGGCGCGGTTTCGCCCTCCTCCAGGCCCTGGGAGCCGGATACATAGAACGACAGGTCGTCGGTGTACTTGTAGATCAGCGCCGCCATCGGCGTGGTTTTGCTCACGTCGTAATGGTTGGTGCCCTGGTCGCTCTTGTACTTCACGCTGCGCACGCCGGCGACGGCCTGCCAGTGCGGCGAGAAGGTCATGCGGTCGATCGCGTAGGCGCCCGAGTCGCGCGTCTCCAGGCCGGCGGTGGTCGGCGTGGCCGAATAAGCGCTGACGGTGTAGTTGGCGACCGGCGCCGGGTTGTACAAATTCTGCGACGGGATCGTGTAGGTGGCCTGGTAGATCGGGTCCTGTCCCTTGTCGGTGCGGTTCACGCCGAAGGTGACGTCATGCTTGACCGGGCCGGTGGTCACCGTGCCCGCCAGTTCGGCGCGCAGCATGGTCGAATCGAGCACGCTGTGTTGCAGGTTGCCGGTGATGCGGCCGGCGCCGGTGGCGATGGCGGCGTTGTTCGTGAAGCGGAAGATAGGCAGCGCGCGGTCACGCGCCGTTTCCGAGTGTCCGCCTTCGACGGTCAGCGCCCAGTTGCCGCTCAATGCGTAATCGGCGCGCAGCAGCGCGTTCTTGGTCTCGGTTTCGAATTTGGCCCAGTCCGGGCCGACCAGGCGCTTCGGATCTACGGTGCGCGGCAGGGTGATCACGCCGTTGACGGCGGCCGGCAGGGTGATGCCCACCTGCTCGGTGACGCGGCGCTTGTCGTATTCCAGATCGGCCGCCAGGCGCAGGCGCGCGTTGACGCGCCAGTCCAGCGCCGCCGAGATGAAGCGGCGATTGCCGTTGCCCACGTCGTCCAGATAGCTGCCCAGGGTGCCGCCGGCGGCGTTGATACGCACGCCGACCTGCTGCTGCTCGCCGAAGCGGCGCGCGACGTCTGCGGTGGCCACCGCCGTGCCGTTCTGGTCGACCGTCATGCCCACCGTGGTCACCGGCGTGGCGCCGGCGCGCTTGGTGACGAAGTTGACCACGCCGGCCGGCGACGTGAAGCCGTAGTACAAGGCGGTCGCGCCCTTCAATACTTCGACACGCTCCTTGTCCTCCATCGGTACCTGGCCGAAATTCATGATCGGCAGCGAACCGTTGAGGCGATAGTTGGTGCGGTTTTCCACCGCGATGCCGCGTATGACCAGCTGGTCCCAGGTCTCGCCGCCGTTTTGCTGGCGCGTGACGCCGGCCGTGTTGCGCACCGCGTCGTACAAGCCGCCGGCCGCCTGCAGCTCCAGCACTTCGCGCGTGACGACGTTGACGGTCGACGGCACTTCCATGATGTCGGCGCCACGGAAGCTGCCCGCTTCGACCGTCGTCGGCACGAAACCGTCGGCCCGCGCGGCCGTCACTTTGACGGTCTGCAGGATTTTTTCAGCGGTCTGCTGCGCCAGCGCGGCGGATGGGAATGCCGCGCACAGCGCGAGGTAGAGCGGGATCAGGCGAAACTGGGACATGGGTGGACAAGAAGGCATCAAATTGAAAGGATGCCGCCATTTTACTAGATAATGAGAATGATTATCAATTCCGGTTATCCATCCAAGTTACGCCGGTGGCGGCTCATGGCCGATTACGGCGTGCCGCCTAATCCGCCCTACGTGCCTCCCGCCTCCGCCGCCAGCGTTTTATTCAGCCGCTCGGTGCCCGCCTGCGCATACTCGCGGCACGCCTGGCGGTCGATGAAGGCCGCGTTACCCAGTTTGGCCTGTTTGGCCTGGCGCTCGAACAGGTCGGAGGCGCCGGGATGCGCCGAAATCAGGATATCGCAATCGAGCCCCGCCACCGTGGCGATCGATTTCCTGATATCGGCCAGCGCGCTCGGATACGACTTGGAATCGCTGTAGCGGAACGGCTTGGCGGCGAACGCGTTCAGGCTGTCCGCATACACCATGGCCGCGCCCTTGCCGTTCTCGGTCGAGCGCCAGGTCCAGCTCACGCCCCCCTGCGTGTGGCCCGGCGTGTAGCGCGCCGTCACCGCCAGCGGCCCAAGCCTGACCACTTCGCCATCGGCCACGGCGCGCGTGTTGGCGACGGGTTTCATCGACTGCAGGTCGCCGTATTGCGGATCGCCCTTGCTCGGCTGGCCGCTGCGCAGCACCTTTTCGCCCTGCACGCTGGCCAGCACGACCGCCCCGGACAGCTTCTGCAATTCGCTGATGCCGCCGGCGTGGTCGAAGTGGTCGTGCGAATTGAGGATGAATTTGACGTCCTCCAGTTTGAATCCCAGCTGGCGGATGTGCTGCGCGATCATCGGCGCCGATTCGGGACTACCGCCGTCGATCAGGATGTGGCCCTGCGGCGACGTGATCAACACGGCGCTCAGGCCGCGCGTGCCGACGTAATAGGTGTCGCCGAACACCGCGAACGGATCCTGCGGATCGTTCCAGTTCTCGGCCATGGCAGGCGCTGCGAACAAACCTGCGGCAAACACCGCCGACAGCATCAAACGTTTCATACCTTGCATCGTCATTCCTTTGGTTGTTAAAGTTTATCCAGGCGCGCAGGCAGCTCGCGCAGCAAGGCGGCGCGGGCGCGGGGTCCGCCGGCGCGCTCCTGCGTGCGGTCCAGCACCAGATGCGCGAACACCACGGTGCGCCCGCCTTTGCTGGCCCAGCCGACATACCAGCCGTACTGCAGCGCGCCGGCGCCGTCGCCGTCCACCCGCACCGGCGACGCGGTCCCGGTCTTCCCCTGGACGGTCCAGCCGTTCGACAGCGTCACCGGCGCCATGATCCGCGACGTCATCTCATAAGCCTGCGGCGACAGCGGCAGCTCGCGCCGCACCATCTTGCGCAGGAAGGCCACCTGCTCGACCGGCGAAATCTTCAGGCTCGATCCGACCCAGGACAGCGACAGGCCGTTGTCCTTGCCTGTGTCGCCGGAGAGGTCGCGGTTGCCGTAATCGAAGCCGTCGATGTAGCGCTTGAAGCGCTCCATGCCCAGGGCCGCCGTCACCTGCTGCGCGAACCACAGCACCGAGTTCTTGAACCACAGCGTGGGGTCGGTGTCCTGCCGCCACGACTCGTTGTAGTCGGTATAGCCGGCCTTGAACGGCATCATCGGCGTGTGCGCGTCGGTCAGGATGCCGGCGTCATAGCCCATCAGGCTGACCACGATGTTGAACGTCGACGCCGGCGTCACGCGCTCGTCGCAGCGGCCTTCGTTCGCCAGGGTCGCGCCGCTGGCCGCGTCGGCCATCGTCAGGCAGCTGAACGGCTGGCGCGACGCCGCCGCGGCAGCCGACAATGGATCGATGCGCCATGCCAGCGCCGGCTGAAACGCCAGCGTGACGAGGAAGATGCCGGCCAATCCGGCCAACGCCCCTAGCCGCAGCCACAGCGAGCGCCCGGCGCCGGACGGCGCGCGTATCAAGCCGATGCGGGCGGCCAGCTGCCGCGCGCCGACGCTGCCAAAGGCGAGCGCCGTCTCGACGCCCGTCCCTTGCATCTTCAACTGCGCCAGCAGCGCCGCAGCGTAGGCCTTGCGCTGGGCCGGCGGACGGCCGCGCAGCACATCGCGGTCGCAACCCAGCTCCTGCGCCCACGACAGCCGCCCGCGCAACATCCGCATGAAGGGATTGAACCAGAACAGCGTTTGCAGCAGCAGGCCCGCGCCCATCCATTGCAGGTCGCGCCGGCGCAAATGCGTCACCTCGTGCTCGATCATCATTTGCCGCTGCAGGGGATCGAAGCTGCACAGATGCCTGGGCAGCAGCAGGCGGGCGCGGAAAAAACCGTACAACATCGGCGAAATCGGCGCGTCCACCTCGATCACTTCGGCGCCGCCGGCCAACGCGCCGGGAACGCTGCTGCCCGAGGCAGACAAACCGCGCAGGAAGCGCCCGGCTTTCCACAGCCGGAATATGGCGTAGCACAGGCCGGACAGATACACCACCAGCCAGGCGCTGGCGCCGACGGCCAGCCAGGACCGCCCCGCCGGCCGCAAATCCGTGCTCCACTCGGCGCCCGTCGCGGCGGTCGAGGGCGTGGATTTTCCCGGCGCGGGCGCGGCGGCGATGGCCGGATTCGGCAATTCGATTTGCGGCACCACGCGCAGCCGTTCGCTGTGCGGCAGCAGCACCACCAGGAAGGCGGCCGCGACGGTGACCTGGCCCAGCAGCCAGATCGAGCGTTGCGACGCCAGCGCGGGCAGGCGCCGGCCCAGCACCGCCAGCAGGGCCCACACGCCCAGGCCGGCGGCCAGGCAGCCGGCGCACGCCAGCAAGAACCGGTAAATCAGCAGATCGTCGAAACTCATGGCGCGTCCGGCTCGTCGGGCCAGTCCTTCAGCAACTGTTCGAGCTGCGCCAGCTCGTCATCGTCGACCAGCTTGCTGCCGGTGAACATATTCACGGGCAAGGGGCCGTCCATTTCCATCACCCGCTGGCCGAAATCGCGCGCGAACGCGGCGAGGGTGCCGACCTTCTCCAGCACCGCCGTATAAACTTGCACGCCGTGCACCGTGTGCTGGCGCAGCGAGCCCTTGTCGAGCATGCGCTCGAGCGTCTTGCGGGTGGACGAGAAAGACCAGCCGAGCTCGTCTTCTATGTGCTGGTGGATTTCGCGCGCGCTCAGCGGCTGCTGCTTCCACAGCGCCTTGAGCACGGTCAGTTCGGTGATGGATGGGATGGTCATGGCGGGCCTAATGGGTGGCAATTGCCACAATTATGCGACATGTGTCACACGAACGTCAACGGTGCATTTTTGCCGCAAAGCCGGCAGCACCGTTGTTTTTTAGCAAATATCAATAGAACAAGAAAGTTTGGTGAAATTCCGCCACCAAAGTGGTTCAAAATCTCCATGGCGCGCACGTGGCGCGCCGACCGCAGGAGGACAACATGGCTATCATGGTGGATGGGGTGCAAAAGCGGATCGGACTGGCGATGTCCGGTGGTGGATTTCGCGCGGCGGGGTTCCACCTCGGCGTCATGCGCGAGCTGGAGCGATGCGGCATCCTCGATAAGCTCGATCTGATCACTTGCGTGAGCGGCGGCAGCATCGCTGGCGCCACCGTGGCGCTGAACTGGACGGCCCCAAACAAGCTCGACCTGCTGGAAAGCTACCTGCGCACGCGGTCCATCGCCGTCTCGTCGGTGCTTGCCGGCACGCTCGACCCCTTCGAAGGCCGGCTCGACAAACTCGCCAACGCCTACGACAAGCACCTCTTCAACGGCGCCACGCTCGAATCGCTGTCGGGCGGCCCGCGCATCTATTTGAACGCGACCAACTTATCGACCGGGAACATGTTCTTCTTCGTCGCCGGCGGCGGCAAGCCGTGCGAAATGGGCGAACACGAACTGGGCGTCATCAACAAGCCGTCCTTCCCGCTGTGCAAGGCTGTCGCCGCCTCGTCGGCGTTCCCGCCGGTGTTTCCGCCGCTGCGGATCGATGCCGCCGAGTATGGCCCCGCACGCGATGTCGACTACGTCACGCTGACCGATGGCGGCATCTACGACAACCTCGGCGTCAACCCGCTGCTGCGCGGCCGCAACGGGCTCGACTACGTCATCGTCAGCGATGGCGGCAAGCCCTTCGCGATCGATACCCGGCCGACCGAATCGGGCACCATCGTGCTGAAGGCCGGCCTGGATATCATGATGGAGCAAATCCGCGGCCTGGAATTCGACCGCCTCCAACATCGCTATCTGGCCGGGAAGGGCGCGCGCCCGATGTGGTTCTCGATCGACAGCCGGATCGGCGAGGCGCGCGCCGGCGATGCCGCGTTCGCCTCAGGCATAGGCACCAACTTGACCAGGCTGTCCAATGAGGAGATGGGCGTGTTGACGCGGCACGGCGCGGCCCTGGTGAAAGCCCGGCTCGGCACCTATGCGCCCGAGCTTTGCCAGGCGGGACGATGATGACCATTGCTGAATGGAAAGCCTGGTGCGGCGGCGACATCGCGTTCAGTGATGTCTGGCTGGGCCTGGGCATCTGGCAGGCCATGCTGGACGATGGCGGCGCAAGCCCGGAGGCGGCGCTCGGCGCGCTGGCGCTGGACGTGGGCATCATGCGCCGGGTCGCCGAATGCGCGGCGCGTGGCGTGCGCATCCCCTGGCGGTATCCCAGCGCCACCCGAATCCTCCAGGCCGCGCCGCCGGGCCTGTGGGTCGACGCCGTCAGGGGCGCCAGCCTCGACTCGCCATGCTGGCGCGTGGTCAACGGCGACGATCCCGGCACGAGCCACCAGCGCGCCTGGCGCCAGCCGCTGGTCGGTGCGGGCGACACGGTCGTCGCCGCCAGCAACACGCTCGACGGGACGGCGCCGCAGCTGCGCCTGGGCTGGCCGTTGCGGATCGGCTATTTCGACAACAACAAACCGGATGCCGCGTTGCGCGGCCTGCTCGCCCCCGCGAGCCGGACAGCCGGCCGCCTGACCCGCCAGTTCGCCCTGGGCCGCGATCATGCCAAGTGCGATCTGCTGGTGTTTTGGGGCACGGCGCCGCAATGCGCCCAGCACGTACGCGCCAGCAACGGCCGGATCAAGGCCAACCTGCTCATGTTGATCAGCCCGGATATTCCCAAGCCGGAGGCCGGCACCGCGCTGTGCGAACTGGTGCGCGCAAGCGGCATCATGGTGCTCGACCACGGCGCCACGGGCGACGACGTCGATCCCGCGCTGCACCGCTTCATCGTCGAGTTTTCGCATGGACTAAGCTGCGACGCGGCGCTGCGCCTGGGCGTGGAAGAGCAGGTCGGCGTCGCGGTGATGCGCTTGAGCGAGGAGTTGGCCGGCGCCACCCTCCACGACATGGCCGGCACGCTCAAACAGCAATTCGATGCGCTGCCCGACAATGCGTTCATGCGAGGCGGCGAAGCGGTGGAGCGGGTGCTGCGCCGTGCGCCGACGACGTCGGACGCGCCCATGTCCGCCGGCGCGCAGTCCGAACCGCCTGGCGACAATTCCACCAGCATGCTTCGCAAGAGCGGCGTCAACCTCGACCTGGGCGGGCTGGTGTTCCATCGCGAATCGGAAGGCGCCACGGTACTTGCAGACCTTGCCGAATCGGTCAACGACGCCACCGTGCCCCCGACGGTCAGTGCCAGGCGCGCAGAACGCTTTCTGCAGCAGCAATCGTTTGTGCTGCCCGACGGCGACGCCACCCCCGCCCGGCCGCGCGTATCGGCCACGCATGGCTTCCTCGTCGGCAAAGCGGCCGAAGTCGATCTGCGCATCGGCCCGCAAGAGGAAAGCTGGCAAGGCTTGCCCGACGCGTTTGACGATGCGGATCTGTTTCTCGATCGCGATGCCGCCTCGCTGACCGTGTGGCTGACCGAACCGGAGCAATTGGCGGCCCCCGTCAGCGCCAAACTAGCGCTTCCGCGCGATGGCGCCAGCGCGCCGTGCACCTTGCGCTTCACGCCGCGCCGGCTCGGCCGCTTCGAAGGCCGCGTCACCGTGCTGCACCACGGCCGGGTGCTGCAGACGGCGCTGCTCACGGCGCGCGTGATCGAACGAAAGGGCCTCTTCCCGATAGCGCGCCCCCCCAGGCTCGAGCGCATCACGCCGGTACGCCACAACCTCGGCGACGTGCGCGACCGGCGCTATTTCGATCTCGCGATCGTCGAAAACCATAGCCTGGCCGGCGCGCCGCGCACGGTGGCGCTGTCCCCGGACCGGGCCTGGATTGCCGACGCGTCCGCACTGATCGACCATCTGGGGGAAATTAGCGAGTCGCTCACCGAAGTGGCGCAATCGGCCGCCGATTTTGCCGACGGCATCGAGGGCGATGCGGGCAAGAGGGTCCTGATCGACCTGGCCCGCAGCGGCAGTTACCTCCACGATCTGCTGATGGACGAACAGTTGGAACGCCCCGACAACAATGCCTTCATGGCCGGCAAGGAATTCATCCAGATCGTCAGCATGCGCAGCGAGACCTTACCGCTGGAGTTCGTCTACGATTTCCCGGCGCCACGCAAGGACGCGGCGCTGTGCGCGCACTGGCGAGACGCCGTCAGCGCGGGCCAGTGCGACGCCGGTTGCGGCGGCGGCACCAGGGAGCGCGTCTGCCCGATGGGGTTTTGGAGTGTGAGCAAGGTCATCGAGCGGCACCAGCTATCGTACGAGCATCGCGCCGACGGCAAGGAGTACTTCCTGCAATCGGAGCCGACCCGCCAGTCGGACGCGATCACCGTCGGCGGCCCGGTGGTATTTTCCGGCAGTTCGCGCATCAAGGCGGACGCGCTCGCCAAGGTGCGCGCCGCCCTGATGGCGGTGCCCGGCGTGGAGCCGGTGCTGGTGCGGACATGGGAGCAATGGGCCAGCGAAGTGGCCGCGCGCAACCCCGGGCTCATCCTCAGCATGCCGCACACCGACGGCACCGGCCGCAACGTATCGCTGGAGATCAGCGAACAGACCATCGAGTCGATCGACTTGACCGACGACCACGTCTGCCCGCGCCCCGCCGGCCGGCCGCCGATCGTGGTCCTGCTCGGCTGTGACGTGGCCGCGCCCACGGAGGCCTTCAGCCGGCATGTGGCGGTCTTCAATCGCAAGGGCGCGGCCGTGGTGCTGGCGACCGTCGCCACCGTGGCCAGCTCGCACGCGGCCGAAGTGGCCGCCTTGCTGGCGACCGAGTTGCTCAAGGAGCGCGCGCACCCCTTCCGGCTCGGCGAAGCCATCCGCGCCGTCAAGCGGCAATCCTTGCTCAACAATCTCATCATGCCATTGTGCGTCGTCGCGTATGGCGACGCGGACTGGCGCATTGAAACCACGGGAGCCAAACATGACGACGTTCAACATTGAGATGCTGGCGGCCAAGCACGGCGACGCCTTGTGGGTCGAATACCTCGACGGCAAGCGCACCCGCCGCCTGTGCATCGACGGCGGCCCCATCGGCGCTTACGCCGCGCTGGAGAGTTGTCTGGCGCGCTTGCCGGACGACGACAAGCGTGTCGAATTGTTGGTCGTCACCCACGTGGACACCGACCACATCGAGGGCATCATCCGCCTGCTGGCCATGCCGCGCGCCAAGTGGCCGATCGCGCCGCAGGATATCTGGTTCAACGGCTATCGCCACGTCGCGCCGCAGGACGAACTGGGCGGGCGCGAGGGGGAGATGATCAGCGCCCTCATCCACGAGCGCGACCACAAATCATGGAACAAGGCGTTCGGTGGCAAGGCGGTGGCGCTGGGCGGGGATGAGGAGGCGCTGCCGGAGATTCCGCTCGCCGGCGGCATGGTCCTGACGCTGCTCTCGCCCGATCGCGCCAAGCTGGAGAAGATGGCGAAGAAATGGCGGCAGGACCTGGTCAAATTCAAGATGACCGCCGGCGACCTGGACGCGGCATGGAAGCAGCTCGCATCGCTGCCGCGTTTTAAACTCGGCGAAGAGAGCACGCTCGGTTCCGCCGACCTCGGGGACGAGCTGCGGGACATGCTCAAGAAAGTCGACGGCTCCGAGGCCAACGGCAGCAGCATCGCCTTCCTGGCGCGCTGCAATGGCAAGTCGTGCCTGTTCCTGGCCGACGCGCACCGCGACATCATCAACCGCTCGCTGAAAAAGCTGGCGAAGCAGGAAGGCGAAACGCTGAGGGTGGATGCGGTGAAGATGTCGCACCATGGCAGCAAGAATAATTTAACCGCCGAGTTTTTCGATCTGGTCGACGCCAAACACTACCTGTTCAGCACCAACGGCGACATCCACGACCACCCCGACGCCGCGGCGGTGGAAGCGGTCATCGCCGGCTCGACACGAGAACCTGTGTTGTGGTTCAACTATCGTAGCCCATTTACCCAGCCATATGAAGCGCGGGCCCGATTGCCGGGAGCGCGTTTCACGACCAGATTTCCGGCGCCGGGTGAGGAAGGCATCGTCGTTGCGCTATAGCGCGATGGGCTCGAACCAAGGGCATGGTTACAACTGCCGACGCAACTTTGATTCGGTACACGGACCGCAGGCACGAAAATATTTTACGCAAATCGCTTGCTATTTGATCGCACACTATGTATAGTTCTCACATCGGCGCTGCAAACAGCAGCGAAGCGTAGTAGATTAGCAAGCTGTCGCGCAGATGGTAGATCGCTAGCGATTAGATAGTTTGTTAGATTTGTAGTCCAATGATTTGCACGTCAACTTAACTGAAAAGGAATTCATCATGTCGATCGAAAAAGTACTGTACCGCGCAACCGCAAAAGCCACCGGCGGCCGTGAAGGCAAAGCCGTCTCCTCCGACGGCGTGCTGGACGTCAAGCTGACCACCCCGAAAGAGCTCGGCGGCGCCGGCGCGGTCGGCACCAACCCTGAGCAGCTGTTCGCGGCCGGCTACTCGGCATGCTTCCTGGGCGCGCTGAAATTCGTCAGCGGCCGCGACAAGATCGCCCTGCCGGCGGACGTCTCGATCGAAGGCACGGTCGGTATCGGCCCGATCCCTACCGGTTTCGGCATCGAAGCGGAACTGAAAATCTCGCTGCCAGGCATGGACCGCGAGAGCGCGCAGAAGCTGGTCGACGCCGCCCACATCGTGTGCCCTTACTCGAACGCCACCCGTGGCAACATCGACGTCACCCTGACCATCCTGTAATCGCCGCGTTCAGCGATTGACGGTCCCGAGGCCGGCGCCCACCAGCGCCGGCCTTCTGCATTACAATCGCCGTTCATCCCTTACAGAGATACGCAATGATCGAATGGCATTGGCTGGGCTTTGACGACATCCCCCGCGACGACTGGTACGAGGTGCTGCGCCAGCGCCAGGACGTGTTCATCCTCGAACAAACCTGCTTGTATCCCGATATCGACGGCTACGATTTGGACAGCCACCACCTGATGGCGTGGCGCGAGATCGACGGCAAGCGCACCCTGGTCGCCTATCTGCGCTGCCTGCCTCCCGGCTTGAAGTACGACGAGATGTCGCTGGGCCGCGTGCTGACCACGCGCGCCGCGCGCGGCAGCGGCATCGGCCGCGAACTGCTGGCCAAAGCCATTCCGCTGGCCGAGGCGCTGCATCCCGGCCACCGGTTCCGCATCGGCGCCCAGGCCCACCTGGAAAAATTCTACGCCAGCTTCGGCTTCCAAACCGTCAGCGAGCCGTATGACGAAGACGGCATCATGCACATCGATATGGTGCGCTGAAGGTTTGCTCGCCTGCGGCTTTAAAACGTCAGCATGAAACGCGCGCCCTCGCCCACCGAGCGCGCGTAGCGCACCGTGCCGCCATTGGCGTGCACCAGATGGCGCACCATCGCCAGCCCGATCCCCCTGCCCTGTTTTTTCGTCGAGAAGAACGGCGTGAAGATGTGGGCGGCCAGCGCTTCCGGCACGCCGGGACCGTTGTCGGCGACCTCGATGCGCAAACGGCTGCCCCGGCTCAGGCGCGCGCTCACCACCGCGCGCGGCGGACGGGCGCCACCGGCCATGGCCTCGGCGGCGTTCTTGAGCAAATTGATCAACGCCTGCTCCAGCTGCCCCGGATCGATCATCACCTCCAGCGACGCCGGCTCCACCGAAAACACCACCTGCCCGCCCAGCGCCTGCCACTGCGGCGCCAGCAGCGCGGACAAGCGGCCGAACAAATCCTCCAGCGGCACGCGCTGCGGCTGCGCCTGCGGCACCGTCGACAGGCTGCGGTAACTGCCGACAAAATCGACCAGGCTGGCGGCGCGGCGGGCGATGGCGTCCAGCGCGATGCCAAGATCGGCGTGGATATCGGCGGGCAGTCCGGCGCCGGCTTCGTCGAGCAGGCCGCGGGCGGTGCGCGACAGCGATGCCACCGGCGTCAGGGAATTCATGATCTCGTGCGTCAGCACCTGCACCAGCTCGCGCCAGGCGTTCAAGGCCTCCGCTTCCAGTTCGCTTTCCACCGGCATCAGCGCCGCCAGCCGCTGCGCGGCGCCCTGCACCGACAAAGCGGAGATGGCGACCAGCGCGCGCTCGCCACCGCGTTCAGTGTCGAAGGTGATCAACCTGCGCTGGCCGACCGGCTGCGCCGCCAGCAGCTCGTGCAAATCCTGCGGCGCGCTGGCGCGGCCCGGCGCCAGCAGCCTGCGGGCGCTGGCGTTGAGGGGCGCGACCTGCCCGGCGCCGCTGGCATGCATGATGCGAAACAGCGCGATGGGGGCGTGTTCCAGCCGCGCCTCCAGCGCCAGCACGCTGGCGGCCAACTCGTTCTGCCGGGGGCCGGGGGCCGCGCCGGCGGTGGCGCCCTGCGGCTCCATGCGCGGGACGCGCGGTCCGAGTTTTCGCAGACATTGCCACAACGTGCACAGCGGCGCCAGCGCAAGCATCGCGCACAGCACGATGCGGCGCGGCTCCGGCGACGCCGACAAGGCGTCCGCCGCGACGGCCAGCGCCAGCAAAGCGAGCACGCTGGCCGCGACGCCGAACTTGAGCGCGCGCTCAGATGCCATGTTTGCCCAGTTTGCGGTACAAGGCGGCGCGGCTGATGCCGAGCGTTTTGGCGGCGTGGCTGATGTTGCCGTTGAACTGGGCCAGCGTGCCGGCGATGGCTTCGCGTTCCAGGGCGTCGAGCGTCATGTCGCCGGGCACAGCGAGCGCGGCGCCCTCGTTGGCGGCGACGATACTGGCGGCGGCCGGCGCGGCGCCGAGGCCGAAGTCGTTCAAGCCATACTCCGTCCCCTGTCCAAGGATGACGGCGCGTTCGCACGCGTGGCGCAGCGCGCGCACGTTGCCGGGCCAATCATGTCGGCACAGGTTTTCCATCGCCACACAGGCCACCTCGCGCGCCGGCCGCTGATACTGCAACTCATACAGTCTCAGATAGTGAGCGAGCAGCATGGGGATGTCCTCGCGCCGCTCGCGCAGCGGCGGCACGCGGATCACGATGGTATTGAGCCGGAACAGCAAATCCGGCCGGAACACGGATGGATCGAACAGGCGCGCCTCTTCCAGGTTGGTGGCGCTGATGATGCGCACGTCGATCGCCTCCGGCTTGTCGGCGCCGATCGGCGTCACCTCGCGCCGCTCCAGCGCCGTCAGCAGCTTGGCTTGCGCGGCCAACGGCATGTTGCCGATTTCGTCCAGGAACAGCGAGCCGCCGCGCGCCGCCTGGAAGCGCCCCGCGCGGTCCGACTTGGCATCCGTGAACGAGCCTTTGCGATGGCCGAACAACTCGCTCTCGAAAGTCGATTCCGGCAACGCGCCCATGTCCACCGCCAGCAAGGTGCCGGCCGCGCGGCGCGACAGCGCGTGGATGGCGCGCGCCACCAGCTCCTTGCCGACGCCGTTCTCGCCGAGCACCATCACATTCGCCTCGGTCGGCGCCACGCTGCCGATCAATGCCTTGAGCTCGCGCATCGCGGGCGACTCTCCCATCAGCTCGGGAGCGGCGGCCGACGACCCGCGCAGGGCCGCGCGCCGCGCCAGCGCCTGGTCGACGGCCGCCACCAGCCGCGCGTTGTCCCACGGCTTGGTGATGAAGTCGCCGGCGCCTCGCTTGAGCGCCTCGACGGCCAGCGGAACGTCGGCATATGCCGTCATCGCGATCACCGCCGGCGGACGGCCCTGGGCGCGCAGCACATCGAGCAGCGCCAGTCCCTCGGCGCCATCGATGCAGCCGGGCGTGAAATTCAGGTCGAGCAGCACGACGTCCGGCACGCCCCGCGCCAGCAGCGCGGGCAAGCCGGCGGGATCGCAAAGCGTGGCCACCTGGCCATGGCGGCGCCGCAGCAGCAACTGCGCGGCGGTGGCGACGTCGGGATCATCATCGAGTATCAGTACGTAGGCGGACATGCAGGCATTCTAGCAGCGCGCGAGGGGCGGCGGACAAGGCAAAACCTGCGCGGCAAGCCGCTGGGAACGCGGATGTCCAGTTCCGAACATCGGCCGGTGTTCGATATTGAACACCTGCGGGGCGCACGCATGCCAAAAACCCCTGAATCGCCGGTTTTTGCGCGTGGCACGTCCTTTGCTCTAAGGCCCGTATGCAGATCAAAAAAAATATCGACCAGCCGAATCCGGGACTGCCGGCCAGCGGCGCCGCGATGGACACCGTGGTGCCGCGCCGGCGCGGGAAAACCATCGCCATCGCGGTCGCCTCGGTACTGGCGGTGGCCGCCGCCGGCTACGCGCTATGGTCGTGGATGCCGCGCGGTTTGCAGATCGACGGCGCCGACCTGCGCATCGGCCAGGCCGCGCGCGGCGTCTTCGTCGACGAAATCGTCGTGCGCGCCAACGCCGAACCGCTCAACTCCGTGATCCTCGATTCGGTGGAATCGGGCCGCGTCGAGGAGGTGCTGGCGAGCGACGGCGCGCTGGTCAAAAAAGGCCAGCTGCTGTTTCGCATCTCCAACCCGCAGCGCAACCTGGAACTGCTGGCGCGCCAGTCCGAACACGCGGTCAGCATCTTCAACCTGTCGAATCTGCGCGTGGCGCAGGAGGCCAGCGCCAGCGACCACCGGCGCCGGCTCGACGAGCTGCAATTCGAGGTGGACCAGGCGCGCAAGCAGCACCAGCGCAACGCGCGGCTGGCCGCGCAGGGTTTCATCTCCAGCGTCGCGCTGGAGGAGTCGGCCGACAAGCTGGAACAGCAACAACGCCAGCTGGCGAACGAGCAGCGGGCGTCGAGCACCGAGGACAAGGTGCGTAGCGCCGCCGCCCAGCAGCTCGAAAGCGCGATCGACGGCCTGAACTCGGGCCTGAAGCTGGTCTCCGGCACGGTCGACGCGCTGGCGGTGCGCGCGCCGGTCGAAGGCCGGCTGACCAATTTCCGATTGCAGGTGGGCGAATCGATCGCCACCGGCAAGAACATCGGCCGCATCGACGATCCGCTGCGCTTCAAGCTCTCGGCCAGCGTCGACGAGTACTACCTTAACCGCATGGCGGTCGGGCGCAAGGGCAGCGTCAAGCAGGACGATAAAAGCTACGCCGCCGACATCAGCACCATCTACCCGCAGATCAAGGAAGGCCGCTTCACGGTCGAAATGGTGTTCAAGGACGGCCAGCCGCCGGTGCTCAATCCAGGCCAAAGCCTGGACGCCCGCATCACCCTGGGCGAGCCGGCGCCGGCGCTGCTGCTGCCCAACGGCGCCTTCATCAACGACAGCGGCGGCGCCTGGGTCTACGTGGTCGACGCCAGCGGCCGTGGCGCGCAAAGGCGCGCGGTGCGCGTCGGGCGCCGCAACAACAGCCAGATCGAGGTGCTCGAAGGCCTGGCTGCCGGCGACAAGGTGATCCTGTCCAGCTACGCCGCCTACGGAAATTCACCCAGGCTGCAGATTACGCAGTAAATTCACATCCACACCACCAAAAGGCAAACCCACATGCTCAAACTCGTCGGCATCAGCAAAATCCACCAGGCAGGGGAAATCCAGACCACGGCCCTGGACCGCATCGACCTGGAGATCGAGGCGGGCGAATATGTCGCCATCACCGGACCGTCCGGCTGCGGCAAGTCGACCATGCTGGGCATCCTGGGGCTGCTCGACACGCCCAACCATGGCGAATACTGGTTCGAAGGCCAAAACGTGGCCGGCTGGAGCGAATCGAAGCTGAACCAGCTGCGGCGCGGGCGCATCGGCTTCATTTTCCAGAGCTTCAACCTGATCGAGGAACTGACCGTGTTCGAAAACGTCGAACTGGCGCTGGAATACAACGGCACCCCGGCGCGCGAACGGCGCGACCGCGTCACCGCGATGCTCAATAAGCTGGGCGTCGGCCACCGCGCCGCGCACCGCCCGTCGCAGCTGTCCGGCGGCCAGCAGCAGCGCGTGGCGATCGCGCGCGCGCTGGTGGCCGGTCCCGCCGTGCTGCTGGCCGATGAACCGACCGGTAACCTCGACACGGCGCACGGCGACGAAGTCATGCGCCTGCTGCGCGAGATCAACGCCGAGGGCACGACCGTGGTGATGGTGACGCACTCGCCGGACCACGCCGCGCAGGCCTCGCGCACCATCAACCTGCTGGACGGCCGCATCATGGTCGACGCCCTGCAAGCCGCTTAAGCGTCAGGCTCACCTCCATGAACCTGCGCGATTTTCGCATCGGCTGGCGCCTGCTGGCCGGGGAACCCGGCTACTCGGCCGCCGTGATACTGAGCCTGGCGGTCGGTTTCGCCAGCTGCTTCCTGCTGCTGGGGTTTGTGCGCTACTCGTTCAGCTATGACCGCGACGTGCCGCAAGCCGACCGGGTTTTCCTGGTCAAGATGCGCAACAACCACTTCGAGCAGCCGACGTGGACGGAGTCCGTGCCGCTGGCCTTTCTCGAGCCGGCCCGCACCAGCGGCATGACCGACGGCGTCACCGCCGTGGTGCCGCTGCCGGTGGGGATGAAGACCGGCGCCCCGCCGCAATCGATCCAGCTGGCGGCGGTCCATGCCGACTTCCCGGCGATGTTCGGCGTGCGGGCGCTGGCCGGCGACCTGCGCCAGGCCTTGAGCCGTCCCGACACCCTGGCCCTGACGACCAGCAGCGCGACGCGCTTGTTCGGCGGCGCCGACGCCGTCGGCCGGGTGGTGCACATCGGCGGCAAACCCTACACGGTGGCGGCGCTGGTCGCCGACCGGCCGTCCAACAGCACCTTGAGCTACGGCGCGCTGGCCGGCATGGACACCGGCGCCTGGGATGAAGCCGAGCGCAAGGAGCTGATGGCGTCGTGGGGTTACGTCAACGGCGCGAGGATCTATGTGCGGCTCAAGCCCGGCGTCGACGCCGACGCGCTGCGCCGGCACTTGCAACAAGCCGCCGACGACTCGCCATTCCGGCGCGGGCAAATCGTCGAATTCGAGCAAAAGCCCGGTGGGCGGAAAATGCGCGAAATGGCCCTGGGCGCCCTCCCCGGGATGTACTTCGACGCCAATACCGCCAACACGCCGTTCAGCGGTCCGCACGGCGACCTGCGCGGCATGCTGGGCCTGACGGCGGTGGCGCTGCTGATCCTCGCGCTGGCGGCGATCAACTACGCCAACCTGGCCACCGTGCGTGCGCTGCGGCGCCAGCGCGAGATCGCCGTGCGCAAGGTGCTCGGCGCCGACGGCAAGCGCGTACTGGGCCAATTCCTGGCCGAATCGCTGCTGGTGGCGATGACGGCCACCGCCCTGGGCCTGGTGCTGGCGTGGGTGCTGCTGCCGGTGTTCGCCGATTTGGTCGACCGCCGGCTTGATGGCTTGTTTACGCCCGCCGCGCTGCTGCTCAACCTGGCGCTGGGCGCGGCCATTGGTCTGTTGGCGGGCGCCTACCCGGCCTGGGTGGCGCTGCGCGTACGGCCGCCACAGGCGCTGGCGGGACGCGGTGGCGCCGAAACATTCGGCGCCCTGTGGCTGCGGCGCGCGCTGACGGTGCTGCAGTTTTCCACCGCCATTGGGCTGGTCGCCGTCACCCTGGCGGTGGCATGGCAAACCCGCTACGCCAGCCAGGCCAGTCCCGGCTTCGACCCGTCCCCGCTGCTGGTGCTGGAGCTGCCGGCCGACACCTCCAATGTGGCCGCGCGCAGCCTGCGCGAAGCGCTCAAACACCTGCCCGGTGTCGACGGCGTGGCGACATCGCTCGATCCGATCGGGCGCCCGTTCGCCGGCGCCCACATCAAGGTCACGCTCAAGAACGGCCGCTGGAGCGGCCTGTCGATCCGCGCGATCAGCGCCGACTTCTTCGACGTCCATGCACTGCGGCCGGTCGCCGGCCGCCTGTTCAGCGACAAAACGGAAAAGGACGAAGGCGGCTTCGAATCGGTTCTGCTCAACGCCCGCGCCGCGCGCGCGCTGGGCTTCGCCGAACCGGCGGACGCCGTCGGCCAGATCCTCACCACCGACAGCGCGGACGGCATGGTAACCGCGACGATCGTCGGCATCGCGCCCGATCTGCGCTACGAAAGCCTGCGCGACACGCCCAAATCCTACCTGTACTTCACCAGCCAGCAAAACAGCACGCTGACGGTGCGCGCACACGGCGACATGAGCAAGCTCGAAAGCGCCGCACACGCGCTGGCGGCGCGCTACTTCCCGAACGATGTGGTGCCGGTACGCCAGGCGCGCAGCTACTTCGCGCAGAACTACGGCGACGACCTGCGGCTGGCCAAGCTGCTCGGCCTGGCCAGCGCCATCGCCGTGATGATCGCCGGCTTCGGCGTGTATGCGCTGTCGGCGTACAACGTGCGCCGCCTGGGCCGGCAGATCGTGCTGCGCAAGCTGTTCGGCGCCGGGCGGCGCGACATCGCCAGGCTGGTCGGACGTGAAGTGCTGGTGCTAGTGGCGATCAGCGCGGCCATCGGCCTGCCGCTGGCCGCGCTGGTGATCCAGCGCTACCTGGCCTCGTTCGTCGAACGCGCGCCCATCGGCGGCTGGACATTGCTGGCCGGGCTGGTGGCGGCGTTGGTGGTGACGCTGGTGTCGACGCTACGCGGCACCATCGCGGCGACCGGCATGTCGCCCGCCCTGGTGTTGCGCGACTGACGCAAAAGAAAAGGAAAGTAAAATGACATTGCGCGATTTTCGCATCGGCTGGCGTTTGCTGCTGCAGCAGCCGGCCTACTCCATCGTGGTCACCGGCGGCCTGGCGATCGGCTTCGCGGCCTGCTTCCTGCTGTTCGGCTTTGTCGCCTTCTGCCTGAACTACAACAGCAGCTTACCGGACAACGACCGCTTGATGGTGGTCAAGCAGCGCATCAACGTCTTTCCACGTCCCGAATGGCAGACCGTCGGCTATCTGCCGCTGCGCGACATCGCGCTGGCCAGCGGCCTGGTGGAGCGGGCCAGTATCGTCAGGAGCATCGACAGGCCGCTGCGCGCCGCCGGAACGCTGCATGCGATGGACTTGAGCGTGGTCGATCCGGCCTTCGGCCCGTTGTTCGGCATCTCCGCATCGGCAGGCGATCTGCAAGCGGCGCTGACGCAGCCGGATGGCCTGGCGCTGACCAAGACCGCCGCCCGCAAGCTGTTCGGCGAAGCACCGGCATTGGGGCAAAGCGTCAACGTCGGCGACAATGTGCTGCAGGTACGCGCGCTGCTGTCCGATCCGCCGGCCAACTCCAGCCAGTTTTACGAGGCGCTGATCGGTAGCAAGAGCAGCGCCTGGCCCGAGCGCGAGACCGCCTTCGCCAACTGGTCGCGCGGCACCGTCTACATGAAGCTCAAACCCGGCGCGCCGATGGAGGCGCTGGCCACGCTGCTGCAGGACGCCACCGAAAAGTCGCCGATGAATCAACGCGTCAAGGCCGGTCCGATGGGCGCCGCGCTCAATGGCCGCAACGTCTCGGACATCAAGCTGCTATCGCTGCGCGACGCCTACTTCGACCAGGAACTGCTCAATAGCCGCGCGGCGCAAAGGCATGGCCAGCGCAGCACCGTGTTCGGCATGGCCGCCGGCGGCTTGCTGATCCTGCTGCTGGCGGCGATCAACTATGTCAACCTGGCCACCGTGCGCACCTTGCGCCGGCAGCGCGAGATCGGCCTGCGCAAACTGCTCGGCGCCAGCGCGGCGCGGCTGGTGCGCCAGTTCCTCAGCGAGGCGGTGCTGACCGCGCTGATCGCGACCGTCGCGGGACTGATGCTCGCCTGGCTGCTGCTGCCGGTGTTCTCCGACATGGTGAACCGCCCGCTGGACGGCATGTTCACACCACTGCGCTGCGTGATCGCGCTGGACCTCGGCGGCGTGGTGCTGAACCAGGCCGGCGCGCTGGCGCTGGGATATGCCTCGCCACGGGATGCGGTGGGCCAGGCGACGCCGAGCGGCCTGCGGATCAACGGCATCGCGCCGGATATCCGCTTCCAGGGCCTGCGGCAGCCGGCGAAGGCCATCATCTACGGCATTCGTCCGGCCGGCATGCTGTCGGTCCGCACCGACGGCCGCCTGGCCGACGCCTACGGCGCCATCGAGCCGGTCTGGCGCCGCCACTTCCCCGGCGACATCCTGCAAATCACGTCGCAAGAGGCGGTGCTGGCCGAACCTTATACCGATGATGCGCGCCTGGTGCGCATCCTGGTCACCACCAGCGTGGTGGCGATCGCGCTGGCGGCCTTCGGCATTTACGTGTTGTCGGCCTACAGCGTGCAACGCAGCCGGCGCGAGATCGTCATGCGCAAGCTGCACGGAGCGCGGCGTCTCGATATCGCGCTGATGATGGGCCGCGAGTTCTTGTCGCTGATCGGCGTGGGCGCACTCCTCGGCCTGCCGCTGGCGGCGCTGGCGATCGAACGCTATCTCGCCGGCTATACCGAGCGCGCGCCGATCGGCATGTGGACGTTGGCGGCGGCGCTGGCGATGGCGGCGCTGGTCGCCCTGCTGGCAACCACGCGGCACACGGTGGCGGCGTTGCGCATGTCGCCGGCGATGGCGCTGCGCGACTGAAAAGGAGATAGAAATGAGACCAAGGGATTTTCGCATCGGCTGGCGCCTGCTGCTGCGTCAACCATTCCAATCGGCGGTCGAGCTGCTGGGATTGGCGACCGGCTTCGCGGTCTGCTTCCTGTTGCTCGGGTTTGTGGCTTACTCGTTCAGCTACGACAGCGACGTGCCGCAGCGCGAGCGGGTCTACGTGATCAAACACCGGCTCAACTTCATCCCGCAGCCGCAGTGGATGGAATACACGCCGTTCGCGCTGCGCGAGGTGGCGCTGCGCAGCGGCCTGCCGCTGGAGGCCAGCGTGTGGTGGCCGCACAAGACGACGGCGTCGCTGCAGGGCCGCGCGCGCGAGCTGGAGGTGATAGCGGTCGATCCGGCCTTCGAGCGCATCGCCGGCCTGCGGGCGCGGGAAGGAAACCTGCAACAGGCGCTGACTTTGCCCGACGGCCTGGCGGTGACGCACCGGACCGCGCTGGCCTTGTTCGGCACCTTCGATGCCCTTGGCAGGACCGTGGACATCGACGGTCAAACCTTGCAGGTGCGCGCCGTACTGGACGACCGGCCCGGCAACAGCACCTTGCAATTCGGCGCGATGGTCGGCATCGGCAGCGCGCTGTGGCCGGACGCGGAACGCCAGCGGGCGCTATCGAACTGGATGGGTATAGAAGGCCGGATCTACGTCAAGACCGGGGACGGCGTCAGCGCGCAGGCGCTGCAAAAGGTCCTGCAGGATGTGGTGGATCAGGCGCCATGGGGCGACATTGCCACGCCGGAGATGAAGGCCGCGCTGGGTGGACGCAAGATGGTCGACATAGGCCTTGGTCCGCTGGCCGATGCCTACTTCGACCGCAGCGTCGCCAACACCATGGGCGCAGGCCCACGCGGCGACAAGCGCCTGGTGCTGGCCATGGGCGCGGCCGGCCTGCTGATCCTCGCAATCGCCGTGGTCAACTACGTCAACCTGGCGACGGTGCGCACCCTGCGCCGCCAGCGCGAGATCGCCATGCGCCGCGTGCTGGGCGCCACCACACGCCGGCTGCTGACGCAGTTCATGGCCGAAGCGGTGCTGCTGTCGGTTGCCGCCGCCGCGCTGGGCATGCTGCTGGCGTGGCTGCTGCTGCCGTTATTGTCCGAACTACTGGACCGGCGGTTCGACGACGTGTTCACGCCGCTGTCGCTGGCGGCCGGCCTGCTGTCCGGCGTCGTGGTGGGCGCGCTGGCGGGCCTGTATCCCGGCTGGCTGGCGCGCGGCGTCGACATGGGGGCAGCGCTGGCCCACCGCAGCGGCGAGACGGCTGGCGGCGCATGGCTGCGGCGCGTGCTGACGGCATTGCAGTTCGCCACGGCGATGGCGACGGGCAGCGTGGCGCTGGCGATCCTGTGGCAGACGCAGTTCGCCGGCCGGGCGTCGCCGGGCTTCGATCCGGCGCCGTTGCTGGTAGTAGAAATGAGCAAAGGGCTGGACGATGCGCGGGCGCGGGCGTTCCGCGACGCCGTCGCGCGCTTGCCGGAGGTGGCGGGCGTGGCGGACAGCCTCTCTGTGCCCGGCCGCGACGACCACACCGGCACACGGGGCAGCACGTCGGTGCGGCGTGCGGACGGCAGTACTGCCGCTTTGACGGTGCAATTCGTCAGTCCCGAGTTCTTCGACGTCTACGGCCTGTCCGCCATCGCCGGACGGCTGCTCGACCCGCGCATCGACAACAACGCCGGCAAGGACGGGGAGCGCAATATCGTCATCAACCGGGCGGCGGTGACAGCGCTGGGCTGGAATTCGATGCAACAGGCGCTGGGCCAGCGCATCCCCGGCTCCAACTGGCGCATCGTCGGCGTGGCGCCGGACATCCGCTGGTACACCTTGCGTGAACCGGTGGCGCCGACGATGTACCAGCCGGCTGAGAACAGCCGCCTGCTGACGGTGCGGATGCGCACCGCGCCATCGGCAAGCGGCGCGGCGGATGCACTGGAGCGGGCGGTCGCCGCGACGGCGCTGCGCTACTTCCCGACATCCCCGCCGATCATACGGCGCGCCGGCAGCTACCACGCCGAGGCGTATGCCGACGATCTGCGCGTGGCAAGGATGCTGGCCTGCGCCACCGCCGTGGTGTTCGCGCTGGCGGCGTTCGGCATCTACGTGCTGGCGGCGAACAGCGTGCAGCGGCGCGCGCGCGAGATCGTGCTGCGCAAGCTGCATGGCGCCGGCCGCGCGGCCATCGGCGCGCTGGTGGGGCGTGAATTCCTGCTGCTGACGGGCGTCGCCGCGCTGATCGGGCTGCCGCCGGCCGTGCTGGCGATCCAGCACTATCTAGCGCCGTTCGTCGAGCGCACGCCGCTGGGCGGCTGGGCGCCAGCGGCGGCATTGGCCATCGCGCTGCTGATCGTGGCGGCGGCGACCGCCCGTCACACCTTGGCGGCGATGCGCATCTCCCCCGCTCGGGCGTTGCGCGACTAGATAGCAGGGACGAAAAAAATGGCAGCCATTTCATTGGCTGCCATCTTCATTCTTACTGCAGACGATCAGTTGACCGAGATCAGCTCGACGTCGAAGATCAGATTCGAGTTGGCCGGGATGCCGGTTTGCGACGTGGAACCGTAGCCCAAGGTCGTCGGGATGTAGATCGTGCGCTTTCCACCGACCTTCATGTCTTTCACGCCCATGTTGAAACCTGGGATCACTTTCAGGGGCGAGGAGTCGATCACGATCGACAATGGGTCCACTGCGGGAGTGCGGATGTTGGTGTCGAACTGCTTGCCTTTGCCGTTAGCGGCGGTGCGGTCATACAACCAGCCGGTGTAGCGAACAGCGGCGGTCTTGCCGGCTGTCGCGGCGGCGCCCGTCCCCACCTGTTCGCTCACGATGGCGAAAGTCGTGCCACCCGGTTGGTTGGGCAGTTGGTTTGGCTTGGTCACGCTGATCAGCCGCAGTTCGTAGACCAGCGGAGAATTGGCCTTGATCTCGGCGTAGGCGATGCCATTGACCGTTTGCGCCGCCCGCACGGTGGCGCCGTAGGCCAGATTATCCGGCAGGGTCGCCAGGCGCACGCCGCCCACGCGCATGCCGACGATGGCCAGGTCCCAGCCGCTCGGTACGATGCCGCCCACGCCCAGCGTGAACGGCGGCGCTGTCGTGCCGGAGTCGATCGAGCTTTCAACTTTGGCGCCGATGCCGTCGGTCTTGGTGGCGTCGTACAGGTAGCCGGTGTACGCCACCGTCACCAGATCGCCTTTTTCCGCCACCGGCGCGGCGGCATCACCGACCGTGACATCCTTGATCGCATACGCCGGCTGCGGCACCACGACCGGATCGGATTTCTTCGAACCGCCACCGCAGGCCGTCAAGATCGCCAGGCAGGCAACAGCAACAATAATGTGAAACTTCGATTTCATGATGACCTTTGAAGAATAGTTCATATTCGTGCAAGCTTTTAGGAGCAGAAGTTTAGCAGACGCCGGCTCCTCCACCCCAAGCACTACATTCGGTTACATCTTTTAGCGCCGTTTGTGTGCTTATATTTCCACTTGCGTGCCAAGTTCGATGACGCGGTTCGGCGGAATCTGGTAGTAGTCGGCCGCGCCGCGGGCGTTGCGCGACATCGTCACGAACAGATGCTCGCGCCATGGCGCCATGCCGTGGCCGGGGGTCGAGATGACCGTCTGGCGGGCGATGAAGAACGACGTTTCCATCATCTCGAACGGCAGGCCCAGACACTCGCACTGCGCCAGCACCTTGGGGATATCCGGTTCGTCCTTGAAGCCGTAGAACACATTGACCTGGTAGCACTGGTGTCCGAGGTCGATCACCTTGACCTGCTCCTCCTCCGACACCCAGGGCTCCTCGACGATATGCACGGTGAAGAACACCACGCGCTCGTGCAGCACCTTGTTGTGCGACAGGTTGTGCAGCAGCGCGTGCGGCACGCCGTCGCTCTCGCCGCGCAGGAAAATGGCGGTGCCGTAGACCCGCGTGGGCGGCGCCACGAACAGCGACGACAGGAATTCCTCGAGCGGAATGGCGTGCTTTTGCAGATTCTTGAACACCAGCTCGCGCCCGCGCTTCCAGGTCAGCATGATGGTGAACAGGACGATCGCCAGCAGCAGCGGGAACCAGCCGCCGTGGAACAGCTTGAGCGTGCTGGCCGAGAACAGCAGGATGTCGATCGCGACGAAAAAGCCGGTGGCGCCAAAGCACAGCCACAGCGGCAGGTGCCAGCGGTAGCGGATCACGAAGAAGGTCAGCACGGTGGTGCACAGCATGGTGGCCGTGACCGCGATGCCATAGGCGCCGGCCAGCTTGTCCGACGAGCCGAAGCCGACGACCGCCATCAACACCACCACCAGTTGCAGCCAGTTGACCGCCGGGATGTAGATCTGGCCGATTTCGCTGGCCGAGGTGTGCAGGATGCGCATGCGCGGCAGCAGGCCCAGGGCGATGGCCTGCTTGGTCATCGAGAAGGTGCCGGAGATGGTCGCCTGCGAGGCGATCACCGCGGCCATCGTCGACAGCACCACCAGCGGGTAGACGCTCCATGAACCCAACTGGTTGAAGAACGGGTTGGACACCGCCTCCGGGTGCGTCAGCAGCAGCGCGCCCTGGCCCAGGTAGTTCAGCGCCAGCGCCGGGAACACGATCAGGAACCAGGCCGCGCGGATCGGTTTTTTGCCGAAGTGGCCCATGTCGGCGTACAGCGCCTCGGCGCCGGTGAAGGCCAGCACCACGGCGCCCAGCGCGACGAAGGCGATCATGCGGTTTTCCAGCATGAAGTGGAAGGCGTTCATCGGGTTGAGCGCGTACAGGATCTGCGGCGCGGCGACGATGTTGATCACGCCCATGACGGCGAGCGCCAGGAACCAGATCACCATGATCGGCCCGAACCAGCGTCCGATGCCGGCCGTGCCCGTGCTTTGCAGCGCGTACAGCGACACCAGCACGATGATCGACAGCGGAACGATGTACTGCTCCAGTCCCGGCGCGGCCACTTCCAGGCCCTCGATCGCGCCCAGCACCGAGATGGCGGGCGTGATGACGCTGTCGCCGTAGAACATGGTGGCGCCGAACACGCCCAGCAGCATCAGCGGAAAGTGCCAGCGCGGCGCCGCCTTGGTGACTGAATTGAGCGCCAGGGCCATCAGCGCCATGATGCCGCCCTCGCCGCGGTTGTCCGCGCGCAGCACCAGGGTCACGTACTTGAGCGAGACGATCATCGTCAGGCCCCAGAAAATCAGTGAAATGATGCCCTGCAGATTGAATTCGCTCAGCGCCAGACCGTGCTCGGGATCGAAGATGGTTTTGAGGGTGTAGAGGGGGCTGGTACCGATGTCGCCGTAGACGATGCCGACCGCCGCGAGGGTAAGGGCGGCGACACTGCTTTTCTTGTGTTGCTCGGTCAAGATTGCACCTGTTGTTGTTTTGGTGCGTTGCACAATAGGATAACTATTTGCAAAAGGCAAGGAGATTTTGGCATACGCAGGCATTCCAATTAGTCAATTGCGCCAGTGTACGCTGCTGTGGCCGCGAGCGCGAGTGCGGCGCGCTGCCAGGACGCCGTTGTTGCCTTGCGGCCAGCAAGGGACGCTTAATTGCGCGATAATGTCGGCCCGCCCTCCTTACGCCGCTGCGCACCATGAACCCAGGTATTGTCTACGCCGCTTTCGCGTTCTTTTGCTGGGGACTATTCCCGCTGTATTTCCACGCGCTGGCCGAGGTGCCGGCGCTGGAAATGCTGGCGCACCGCATGCTGTGGTCGCTGCTGTTCCTGGCCCTCGTGCTGACCGCGCGGCGCCAGTGGAAATGGCTGCCGCAAACCTTGGGCCGGCCGCGCGTGCTGGCCAGCTTCGTCGCCAGCGCCGTGTTGCTCTCCGCAAACTGGTTCGTTTATATCTGGTCGGTCAACAATGGCCACGTCATCGACGCCAGCCTCGGTTACTTCATCAATCCGCTGGTCAATGTGCTGCTGGGCGTGGTGGTGCTGAAGGAAAAGCTGCGGCGCGCCCAATGGATCGCGATCGCGCTGGCGGCTTGCGGCGTGCTGTGGCTGACGTGGTCGGCCGGCCAGGTGCCGTGGATTGCCCTAATTTTAGGCATCACCTTCGGCTCCTACGGCCTGCTGCGCAAAACGGCGGCGCTCGCCGCGCTCGAGGGCCTGTCGCTGGAAACGATGATCCTGTTCCCGCTGGCCCTGATCTATGTGGTGTGGCTGACAATGAACGGCCAGAACACCTTCGTCAACAGCGAATTCGACAGCACCCGCTGGCTGCTGGCGGCGGCCGGGCCAATCACCGCCATTCCGCTGCTGCTGTTCGCCGCCGGCGCCCGCAAGATTCCGATGGCGGCGCTGGGACTGCTGCAATACCTGTCGCCGACCATGCAGGCGCTGCTGGGCGTGTGGGTGTTCCACGAAGCGTTCCCGCCGGCCCGCCTGATCGGCTTCGTCATCATCTGGGCCGCGCTGGCGCTGTACGTGGCCGAGGGCCTGTGGGCCGGCCGGCGCCGGCCGCATCCGGCTACCTAGCTACCTGGCGGCGGCCAGCGTCCGGATGATCGTCGCCTGGAATTTTTCCGGTTCATCCCGATGAATCTGATGCCCGGATTTTTCAAAGAGGTAGAGCTCCTTCTTAGGCGCCTGTAACGCCTCGGCATAGCGGACGGTGATGTTTGTGGACGTCTGGATATCGTTTTTACCGACCAGGAAGTAGATCGGACAGTCTACCTTGTTCAACGACGCGGTCAGATCGATCGCCATCACTTCGTTCCAGACGGGCGACCAGGCTTTCGACCATTGCAGAAAAGCACTCTTGAAGTCGGTGCTTGCCGCGAACGCCTTGCCGTCCTTGATGAAGAGCCACTTTCTCAGGTGGAAAAGGTCTTCGTCTGTTTTGAACGGCAGGCTGACGGCGGCCAGCTCACCGGTGGCGGCGGCGTTGTCCTTGAAGTGAAGCTTTAAGGTTTCAAGCAATTCCTTCTCGCTTGCCAACTGGCTGACCACGGGATTGACGGCGAAGTAAGCGCTCAATAATTCCGGATGGGTTTTGACGATATGAAAACCCAGCACATTCCCCCACGAGCTACCCAGCAAATAAATCTTTTGCTGTTTCAGCTCAGTCCTGACGAATTGAATGACCTCGAGCGTGTCGCTTTCCATTCGCGCGAGCGAAGGCTTGATGGGAGAAGGATTCAATTTCAGCGTCTTGCCGGCATCGCGTTGATCCCATTGAACAATCGTGAAGTGCTTTTTCAGCTGTTCGGTGAAAGCGGCGGCATTATTGATCATGGAACTGCCCGGCCCACCCGATAAAAAGAGCAGCGCCGGCTTGTTCGCGTCGTCGGTCTTGATCTCGACAAACTGCTTGATGCCGCCGATATCGGGTGTAAACGACTGGTCGATGTTCACCGGGCCGGCGGTGGATGGCAGCGGCACCAGCGTCGCGATGAGAAGCAAAACTATGGTTTTTATCATGGGTATCGGTTTTATAGGGCGGGGGGAGTCGGGGCCAGCAGGCGTTCGAGCTGGTCGGGTTTGCCGGGGAGGCGTTCGAGGCGGGGATAGCGAAGCGAGCCGTAGTACGGTATCAGCACCGTCTGTGACCGGCCATCGGCCTCGAAGCCAAGCGAGATCGGCTGTTCAGTCGCGGACGCCGCCTTGATCGCCTGCTTGAGCGCCTCGTCGGTATAGGGCTGCCCGCCGACCTGGTTCAGTTTCGCGCCGATGGCGACGCCGGCGCGGAAGGCCGGCCCTTCCCACGCCACCGTCTTGACCACGCCTTTCTTGCCGACAGTCACGCCCAGCGACGCGCTCAAGTCCATGCCGCCGGCGTTGAAATCCTCGTTTTGCACGAAATATTCGGTCGCCTCGTCGGTGTAGACCAGGCGGTAGCCGGCGCGCGCCAGGCCGTCCAGCAAGTGGCCGTCGTCGTGGGCGCGCAGGCGCGTGTTGAAATAGCCGGCCCAGTCGTGGGGCGCGATGGCGTTGAGCGTGTTGCAGACGTCGGCGAAGGTGTAGGTGCTGGTCGCCAACGCGTTGCTCCCGGCGCCGAAGAAGGCGCCGGCGAAATCGGCCAGGCTATGCCTGCCGCCGGTGCGCTCCCTTAACAGCATGTCGACGTCCAGCCACAGCAGCACGCCCTCGCCGTAATAATCTTCGCGTCGCTGCCAGTCGCGCCATTGCATCCTGCGGCCGGGCATGTACAACGGGTCGTTGGTGGTGTCCCCCAGCGATTTCCACTGGCGGCCCGTGCGCGCGACGGCGTTGGCGGCGTCGACGGCCAGCGCGTCCAGGGTTTGCTGGCGGGTACGCAAGCCCAGTTGCGCGGCCAGCATCCTGCCCCAGAATTCGGTCTGCCCCTCGTACACCCACAACAGGCTGCCGCGCACCGGCTGGTTCATCGTCGGCGACCACAGGTCGGCCGGCTGGCGGAAGCGGCCGTTCCACGAGTGCGCGTATTCGTGCACGATCAAATCGGCCATCGGCAGGTGGCCGTCCGGCCGGGTGAAGAAATCCAGCGCGAAGTTGTTCTCGCTCGATTCCTGGTGCTCGCGTCCGCCGCCCGAGGGCAGGATGTCGGTCAGGGTCAGCAGGAAATCGTAATGGCGGTAGTGCTCCGAGCGGAACAAGCGGGGCAGCGCGGCGGCCATGGCGCGGTATTTGTCCAGCATGGCCGGCGGGATGGCCAAGGCGGCCTCGTTATCGCCGATCATGTTCAGGCGGACAGGGCGGGCAGCGCCGGGCGTGAGATCGATGCGCCTGAAGTAGCGGCCGGCGTGCACGGGCGCGTCGACCAGATTCTCGAAGGTGGTGGGCTTGAACGCCACCAGCTGGTCCTGGACGGCGGCCGTCTCCAGCGACGTGGCGTACTGGAAGCCGGCGGGCAGCTTCAGCTCGGCCCGCACGGCGATGTTGCGGATGAACCAGCCGGCCGGGTACAGCGCGACTTTTTGCCACGGCAAGGTCAGCATGTCGCGGCTCATCAATACGTTGCCGGCGGTCGACGACAGGAACTGGAACTCCAGCTCCAGCGCGCGCGCGCCCTTGGGGACGTCGATATGGAAGGCGTACGGATCGCCGCCGTCGCGCAGCCATTCGATGCGCCGGCCGCCGGCCTTGACGACCAGGCCGGCCAGGCCGGTGAGCTCCTGCGTGGCCGAATGGCTGTCGGTTTCCCACTGCGGATACATCAGCACCATCTCCCCTTTGCCCTGGACCGGAATGGTTTGGCGCACGCGCAGGATTTTATGGACCTGGTCGGTGGCGTCGACGCTCAGCTTCATCTCGCCCTTGAACGGGATGTCGCGCGGCGCCGGCAAGGCGGCCGACGCGGCAGCTGACACGATAGCAAACAGGACTGCGCAAAGCATATTTTTCATTGGTGTTGGTTTGAATAAAGAACAGCCGTGACTTGCAGGATCCGTGCCATCGCTAAGTCCTTGAATTTGCTGAAACGGAGTGTCCGAATGCGCGCGCAAGGTGTCCGGCGCTGTCCGCTGCGCCTATAATGCTGGATACGGATTATCACTTACTCTCTTGAAAGCTCCCCCTGAATGGCAAATTACGTCTACACCATGAACCGCGTGGGCAAAATCGTCCCGCCCAAGCGCCAGATTCTGAAAGATATTTCGCTGTCCTTCTTCCCAGGCGCAAAAATCGGCGTGCTGGGTCTGAACGGATCGGGTAAGTCGACCTTGCTGAAAATTATGGCAGGCATCGACACCGACATCCAGGGCGAAGCCGTGCCGATGCCGGGCCTGAACATCGGCTACCTGCCGCAGGAACCGCAGCTCGATCCCGAAAAAACCGTGCGCCAGGAAGTCGAATCGGGCCTGGGCGAAGTGTTCGAGGCGCAGGCGAAGCTGGAGGCCGTGTACGCCGCCTACGCCGAAGAGGACGCCGACTTCGACGCGCTGGCCACCGAGCAGGCCCGTCTGGAAGCGATCATCTCGACCTCCGACGGCGGCAACCTGAACCTGCAACTGGAAATGGCCGCCGACGCGCTGCGCCTGCCGCCATGGGACGCCAGGATCGGCGTGCTGTCCGGCGGCGAGAAGCGCCGCGTGGCGCTGTGCAAGTTGCTGCTGTCCAAGCCGGACATGCTGCTGCTCGACGAACCGACCAACCACCTGGACGCCGAGTCCGTCGAATGGCTGGAGCAGTTCCTGCTGCGCTTCCCGGGCACCGTGGTCGGCATCACCCACGATCGCTACTTCCTCGATAACGCCGCCGAATGGATCCTGGAACTGGACCGCGGCCATGGCATTCCATGGAAGGGCAACTACTCGTCGTGGCTGGACCAGAAGGCCAACCGCCTGAAGCAGGAAGAATCGACCGAATCGGCGCGTCAAAAAGCGCTGGCCAAGGAATTGGAATGGTCGCGCCAGAATCCGAAGGCGCGCCAGGCCAAGTCGAAGGCCCGCCTGGCCCGCTTCAACGAGCTGAGCGAGTACGAATACCAGAAGCGCAACGAGACCCAGGAGATCTTCATCCCTGTGGCCGAGCGTCTGGGCAACGAAGTGATCGAGTTCAAGAACGTGTCGAAAGCGTTCGGCGACCGCCTGTTGATGGACAACATCTCGTTCACCATCCCGCCTGGCGCCATCGTCGGCATCATCGGCCCGAACGGCGCCGGTAAATCGACCTTGTTCAAGATGGTGGCCGGCCTGGACAAGCCGGACAGCGGCGAAGTGGTTATCGGCCAGACCGCCCGCGTTTCGCTGGTGGACCAGAACCGCGACACCCTGAGCGACAGCAAGAGCGTGTTCGAGGACGTCTCCGGCGGCGCCGACATGCTGACCGTCGGCCGCTTCGACATGCCGTCGCGCGCCTACCTGGGCCGCTTCAACTTCAAGGGTTCGGACCAGCAGAAGATCGTCGGCAACCTGTCCGGCGGTGAGCGCGGCCGTCTGCACCTGGCCAAGACGCTGCTCAAGGGCGGCAACGTATTGCTGCTCGATGAACCGTCGAACGACCTGGACATCGAAACCTTGCGCGCGCTGGAAGACGCGCTGCTCGAGTTCGCCGGCTCCGTGCTTGTGATCTCCCACGATCGGTGGTTCCTGGACCGTATCGCCACGCACATCCTGGCGTTCGAGGGCAATTCGCAGGTGACCTTCTTCGACGGTAACTATCAGGAATACGAAGCCGACAAGAAGAAACGCCTCGGCGAGGAAGGCGCCAAGCCGAAGCGTATCCGTTACAAACCGCTGACCGTGTAAAGCGCGCGGGATCGGCATAGGGGCGGCCAGTATAACTGGCCGGTCCCCTGCCACACCACCCGGCATGCGGGTCCGCACCGGGCGGTTCAAGTAGTTGAGGTTAGGAGAGGCGAGGTACGCCAAGGCGGTCGAAGTAGGCAATCGTGA
>CAUPJZ010000029.1:0-85563 GCA_963511605.1 uncultured Duganella sp.
CAGGCCTTGCTCCGTGATCATCCGAACGACTTCCAGCTTCAAGCTGGGATCGAATGTTTTACGCTTTCTTGTCATGCATTTCTCCTCAGGTGGTGGATTTTCCACCTATTGAGGTGTCCAGGCAAATTAGACCACAGCAGTCTGCCCATCCGCTTGCGCCGCAAAGCTGCAAACCAGCAGCGCCCATCCAGCCAACCAGCGGATTATCGTCATCGTATATTTTCGGGGAAAAATACGAAAATAGCATAGTCTTCCATGGGGGGCGAGTATTCCTCCTCTTACTTCACCAACTCGCGGGTTGGTTGCATTGCGCTCATGTGCGCCAAGTAACGGTGCGAATACCGTCGCCGTGCAATCCTTATGGCACACACTATTCAAAGGAGGAAATCATGAGCGATGATCTGACCAAAAACGGCGCGCAAGACCGTGCCCGCATCAATGTCAACGAGGCACACGAAGTTACCTACTGGACCAATGAGCTAGGTGTAACCAAGGACAGGCTGCAACAGCTGGTTAAGGAAGTTGGGCCCAGCGCCAAGGCCGTCCGGGAGAAGCTGGCCGCCGGATAGCCTATGCGGCAAACTGATCCCACACTGTGCTAGCGGCGTACGAATAGGCTAGCCCAGCCGATGGCGACAGATCTAAATCGTCCGTTCGACTGCCGCCTGATCGATGGCTATCCCAGTCATTCTGAAGGCGATGGACACTCCCTCTCAGGCTTGAGGCGTTTCCTTTTTTATCGCCCACATACTGAGAAATTTGGCCACCAGATAATGCACCCCAGTCCAGACTAGCAAGCAAAAGGTCGATCCTACCGGGCCTGGCATGCAAATGAACCCACGGCACGCGTCGAGCCTGATTCCAATCTCGTCAAGGGCAAGCGCCGGACCCATGGCGGCGATCTCCAGGTACAACCAATCCAACTCAAACGCTTTCCAGGTCAGGAAGAGGTGCGTTGTGAGCAAGAGAATAAAGAGTGCCCATTTCAGCGTTGCGGTCGGTGTGAGTGAGGAAGTGTGGGCGTCGTTCATGGTTCTCTCATCGAATGGAATCGGTATTCGAGGATAGACCGGGAGCCTGACTGGAGTTTTGCTCCTACGCAATTAGTTGCGCCCGTCCTTCGGCTTACGCTACAGTGCTATCGGCGCCTTCTATCGCGGCGTTAGCGAATCTCGTACAGCGCCTCGACAATCCATGAAAGATCGATTCCGGGCTCGTCTCGATAGGTGCGGAAGAATGACATCGCCCATGCGGGATCGAGCCGGGTATTCCATCGGGCAAATTCGGCTTCCGAGTGTGTGGAAAGGAACGCGGCGCAGACCGAGTTTTCCGCGTCGGCGAACGTGCGGACAGGGTCCCAATACATGCAGAATTGAACTGCAAGAACGAGTTTTCTCATGGCGCCACCCTCCGGTGCATTCCAGCCTAATGTGCTTTCGCTTAAACAATTTATACGTCGAAGCAGCAGCAACGGATTCAAGCGCAGTTGAACTGGGAGCAGAAATGAAAGTGAGCGCGCTGTTGGCAGGATGGCTGGTACTGACCGTTAGCACGCATGCGCTTGCGGCGAAGCCAGTCAGCCCTTGCCCGCCCACCAAGTCCGGCGACGAATGGTCGGCGCAATGCTTCGCAGGAAAGGGTGGCGAACGCAAAGTGAAGCCGCAGTATTTAAAACGCATAAACGCCAACCGCCACGGCATGGCCGTTATCACCATCGACGACCCGCGCGAGATGGTCGCCGTCAATCGGCGAGGCGTTGTGGTGGTGCCGAATATCCGTCACACCGGCGATTTCGACTACCCGACGGCGGACCGTGGGATTGGGCGTTTTGCTGTCAATGTGGCCGGCGACGAGGCGCATCCAGTGCTGAAATGCGGCTACTTCAAGGCCGGACAGTTTCGTATCGTGGTGCCCGCGCAGTACGATCAGTGCGCCCCCTTTCGCGAGGGGGAAGGTGAGGCCTGCACGGAATGCGTCAGTTATTGCACCGATGAGGATTGCCACGACAGAATCTTAGTAGGCGGCAAGGGCGTGGTCCTGGCGCCGAATGGCGATATTTTGCGCACTTATACGCCGCCGGATCTCGACAAGGTTTGCGGGGCCGGCCAGCGGGCGGAGACGCGTGCCGCTCGCGGAGGCGGCACGTTATTCCTTAATTGCAAATCGACTGCGGATTCGCCATCGAATATGTGACAGGATGGAACTGCAGGGCTGCCTCACCCCGCAGTCATCCGCTGATCGAGCTCCCAATGCTGAGACGTTTGAGTTCCCGTTAATTTGCTCGCGTTGCTGCGTTCGAAGGCGAAGTAGCCGATGATTGCCACGAGCAACGCAACGAGGACATAGATGGAGATCTTGTTCATGGTGAAATTCCTTTCCGGCGAAGAAGGCGATTCATCCGTGCTGTGAGGTCAAGATACCATCGTTTTTGCGCCGTACGTTTCATTGCTAAATGATCCAGCCTCCTTCCGAGGCGTTGGTTTCAACAGGAAATGCGCCAACGCCGGCAGCAACACCAACGCCCCCCCACCATATTCCACAAGAACATAAACGCCAGCAGTATCCCCATGTCCGCCTGAAACTTGATCGGCGAGAAGATCCACGTCGCCACCGCGATCGCCAGGGTGATCCCGGTCAGCAGCACCACCCGCCCGGTGAACTCCAGCGCGTGGTGGAAGGCGTCGGACAGGTTCGCGCCGCCGCGCATCCGCGCCAGCACCACGCTCAGCACATACAGCGCATAGTCGACGCCGATACCCACCCCCAAGCGATGACCGGCAGGGTGGCCACCTTCACGCCCATGCCCAGCCACACCATCAGCACCTCGCACAGGATCGAGGTCAGCACCAGCGGCAGCACCGCCACCACCACCGCGCGCCAGGAGCGGAAGGTCGCGTAGCACAGCAAGGTCACCGCGCCGTAGACCCAGAACAGCATCTCGCGCATGGCTTTCTTGACGACGATGTTGGTCGCCGCTTCGATGCCGGCGCTGCCGGCCGCGAGCAGGAACCTGGCCTCCGGCGTGCCGTGGCGCGCGGAGAATTGCTCGCCTGGTCGACCACGCCGCTCAAGGTCGCGGCCTTGTGGTCCTTCAGATACACGTACAGCGACAGCATCGAGCAGCTCTGGTTGAACAGTTCGCGTGGCGCGCGCGTTTGCACCGCGCCCAGCGCGCTCTGGTTCGGTGTCAGGTCGTACCACTTGAAGTTGCCTTCGTTGTAGCCGGTCGCGGCCAGCTTGCTGAGCAGGGCCATGGAATTGGTCGCTTCCACGCCGGGCAGTTGCTCCAGTTGCCAGGCCAGCGCGTCGACCTTGGCCAGCGTGTCGTACTGCGTGCACTGGTCGGCGCCGGTCTTGATCATGACCACCAGCACGTCCGCGCTGGCGGCGTAGTTGCTGACCATGAAGGCGTTGTCGCGGTTGTAGCGCGAATCGGCCCGCAGTTCCGGCGCGCCGGGATCGAGGTCGCGCTGATAGTTGGCGGCGACGATCTGGCCGATCTCGCCCGAGCGCGCGACGTTGGCGCGCAGCACGTCGATGCTGGCGGCCGAGCCGTCGTAGTCGCCGGGGATCACGGTGCCGCCGTCGAGGCCGTCCTCGGTCACGGCCGTCCAGCGCGTGTTGGCGGTTCATAGCGATTTCATGTACGGACGGTCGACGCCGGGTAGCAGATAGATCTCGTCGTTCATCTTCTGCAAGGTGGTCAGGTAGGCCGGTGTGAAGATGTCGCCCTGCGGCACGGCGACGGCGATGCGCAGCGCGTTGCCCAGGCCGCTCAAGTTCGCACGCGTGCAGAAGATGTCTAACCTGCAGGTGTACGCCAGCATGCGCGGGGAGACGCTGGAGGCGTTCCTGCAAACCCGCAGGGTGCCCGCCTCGGCATGAGGCGGGCGGGGCGGCGATGCGGGTTACGCCTGGTTTTTGCGGCGGCGGGCGACGACGCCCATCATGCCCATCCCGGCCAGCAGCATGATGTAGGTGCCGGGTTCCGGCACGGCGGTGGCCGTGCCGAAGGTGGCCGTGTACGCCATGTGCGGCACGGAATAGTCGCTCCAGCCTTCGTTCAGCGTCAGCGGATCGACAAGTCCAGAATTGAGGTAGCGGAAGCCGCCGCCAAGGCCGGTGGCGGTGCCGGAGCCGACGATGGTCACGTAGGAGACCGGCGTGGCGATATTCGCGACCGTCAGGTAGGCGATGTAGTTGTTGCCCGCCGTCAGCGCCAGGTTGATACCGCTCGCGCCCAGGAATTGGCTGCCGCCTTCGTAGTTGATCGGCGCGCTGGTGTACAGCGCCGGGCCGACCGCCTTGCTGCCGTCCCAGGCGGCAACGACGAGTGCGACATCGCCGCTGGTGCCCGACAGTGCGTGGAAACTAAAATCTTTTAAGAAACCGCCCGGCGCCGTGAAAAATTGACCATAGCTGGTCGTGTCCGGTTCGCCCATGTAGTAAATGGCGTTGGTGCCGTCGTCGGAGTTGCTATACACCGTGTCTGCGCGAGTGGCGCCGCAGACGGTCGCCGCAGCTATCAAAATGGTAGTGACAAGTTGCTTTAGATTCATATTTTTCCCCGTTTGGAAATGTTTTTGGTTAAAACCACATCATAACCAATCAGTTGGTAATAGCAACAACTATTATTGTGTATTGTTCAACATGCAGCCGAAGCCCAACACCGGACCGGTTGGAAGATTGCGCTATCATTTGCGTCGAGAAATGTGGTAATGTTGCCGCTCCATGGTAAATGATTGCGCAAACATGTCTCTGAGAAAGATCAAGGGCTTACGCTGGTGGATGATCAGTCTGATCATGCTGGGGGCGGTCATCAACTATCTGACGCGCAGCACCTTGGCCGTGGCCGCGCCGACCTTGCTCACCGAGCTGGGCATTACCACCAAGGAATACTCGTACATCACTGCCGCGTTCCAGGGCACCATCATGCTGCAACCCTTGTGCGGCTACATCCTCGATGTGATCGGCCTCAAATGGGGCTTTGCCATGTTCGCCGCCGCCTGGTCGGTGATCTGCATGATGCACGGCATGGCCACCAACTGGCAGACCCTGGCCGCGCTGCGCGCCCTGCTGGGGCTGGCGGAGGGCTCGGCCAATCCCGCCGGCATGAAGGCTGTGTCCGAGTGGTTCCCGGCCAAGGAGCGTGGCCTGGCGGGCGGTATCTTCAATATCGGCGCCTCATTCGGCTCGATGCTGGCGCCGCCGCTGGTGGTGTGGGCCATCCTGTATTACAACTGGCAGTCCGCGTTCGTCATCACCGGCGCGCTGGGCCTGGTGTGGGTGGCGGCCTGGCTGCTGCTGTACGACGCGCCGGCCCGCCATCGCCGCCTGTCGGCCGCCGAGAAAGAGCACATCGCCGCCGGCCAGGAGAAGCACCTGGAAGGCGACGGCAAGCGCCCGTCCATCGTCAGTATCCTGAAGATGCGCAATTTCTGGGGTATCGCGCTGCCGCGCTTCCTGGCCGACCCGGCCTGGGGCACGCTATCGTTCTGGGTGCCGCTGTACCTGACGACGGTGCGCAACTTCGACCTGGCGCAGATCGCGATGTTCGCCTGGCTGCCGTTCCTGGCCGCCGACCTGGGCTGCATGTTCGGGCCGGTGGTGGTGCTGGCGCTGCAAAAGCGCGGCGTGCGCCTGATTAACGCGCGGCGCGGCGCCTTCACGCTGGGCGCCTGCATGATGATGGGCGTGGCGTTCGTCGGCTACGTCGACAGCCCCTATGCCGCGATCGCCTTGCTCAGTCTGGCCGGCTTCGCGCACCAGACCTTGTCCGTCACCGTCATCACGATGTCGTCCGACCTGTTCCGCCGCAACGAGGTGGCCACCGTGGCCGGCATGTGCGGCACTTTCGGCAACCTGGGCCTGCTGATATTCTCGTTGCTGATCGGCGGCCTGATGGCCACCGTCGGCTACACGCCGTTCTTTGTCAGCCTGGCCGTGCTCGACCTGGTGGCCGCCGTGCTGTTGTGGACGCTGGTGCGCGAACCGGCGGCAATCGCAGAACCCCTCACCATCAAAACAGCATGATCCAGAATCCTATTTTGCCCGGCTTCAATCCCGATCCGTCCATCGTGCGGGTGGGGGACGACTATTACATCGCCACGTCCACCTTCGAATGGTTTCCTGGCGTGCAGATCCACCATTCGCGCGACCTGGTCAACTGGCGGCTGCTGTGCCGTCCGCTGACGCGCGCGAGCCAGCTCAACATGTTGGGCGCGCCGGATTCCTGCGGTGTGTGGGCGCCTTGCCTGACCTATGCGGATGGCTTGTTCTGGCTGATCTATACCGACGTCAAGCGTTACGGCCGCACCTCCACCGGCGGCGCGGCGGGCAGCGCTTCGCTGCGCGACTTTCACAATTATCTGGTCACCAGTCCGGCCATCGACGGTCCGTGGTCCGATCCGGTGCATCTGAACAGCAGCGGCTTCGATCCGTCGCTGTTCCATGACGACGACGGCCGCAAGTATCTGCTGAACCAGTTGTGGGACCACCGGCCGGGCGGCAACCGCTTCGCCGGCATCGTGGCGCAGGAATATTCGGTGGCGGAGGGGCGCTTGATCGGCCGCCGCGAGAACATCTTCAAAGGGACGGCGCACGGGCTGACGGAGGCGCCGCACTTGTACAAGCGCGACGGTTATTACTACCTGCTGACCGCCGAGGGCGGCACCGGCTGGAACCATGGCGTGACGATGGCGCGGGCGCGCGATCTGCATGGGCCGTACGAGCTGCATCCCGATCAGACCATCCTCAGTTCGCGTCACCGGCCCGATGCCCAGTTGCAGCGGTCCGGCCACGCCGATCTGGTGGAGACGCCGGACGGGCAAACTTATATGGTGTATCTGTGCGGCAGGCCGCTGCGCAATCGCGGCACCTGCACGCTGGGGCGCGAGACCGCGATCCAGCCGGTGGTGTGGGGCGCGGATGGATGGCTGCGCACGGTCGACGGGCAGGGTACGGCGCAGCTTGAGGCCGCCGCGCCGGGCTTGCCGTTGCATCCGTGGCCCGTCGAGCCGGCCCGTGAAGAATTCGATGCGGGGCAATTGCCGTTGGCCTTCCAGTGGCTGCGCACGCCGTGGCCGGAGGAGCTGTTCAGCCTGACCGAGCGGCCCGGCCATTTGCGTTTGTATGGCCGCGAAAGCCTGGGCAGCCAGTTCCGCCAGGCGCTGGTGGCGCGGCGCCAGCAGTCCCACTGCTACAGCGCCTCCACCGTGGTCGATTTCGAGCCGGAGCATTACCAGCAGCAGGCGGGGCTGGTCTGCTATTACGGCGGCGCCAAGTTCCACTATCTGTACATCACGCATGACGAGGCGGTCGGCAGGCATTTGCGTGTGATGAGCAGCCTGCCCAACCATGTGCAGACGGACACCTTCACGGCGCCGGTCGCGCTGCCTTCGGGCGGGCCTGTGGCGTTGCGGGTGGAGGTGGACGAGGAGCGCCTGTACTTCGGCTACCGGATCGCGGACGGCGACTGGCAGTGGCTGACACAGCAGTTCGACGCCAGCATTTTGTCCGACGAGGCCAACGCGCCCGGGCAACCCAACTTCACCGGGGCGTTTGTCGGCATGGCGTGCCAGGACATGGCCGGCACGGGCTTGCATGCGGATTTCGATTACTTCGAGTATCGCGAGCGGCCGTATTGCATCGATCCGAAAGGGATTCCGGACGATTAAGTCGTCTCACAGCCTATTTTTCCGTCGGTTCAACGTGCTTAGCGTCAAAATCCTGTTGCATGGTCTTTATTTTTGCGATGGCTTCTTCAGACTGTTTTTTTTCGGCTTGAGCTGTTGCGGTGTTCTTGCCCGACTCGAAAGAAGCAACCATGTTTGACAGTACGGTTGCATTGAAGGCCGCGATGCCAAGCACAGTCGCGATGGCGGTGACTATCATTGTCCACTTTAGGTTTTTGATGTCATTCCGCGTTTCGATGGCGGCGGCGATGGAGTCGGCGACAGCTCGCTCGATGGACGCGACGCGAGCGTCCATCCTCGTTTCAATGAGTTGGAGCTTGGCATCGATCTCTTCTCTGGCTGGCGCATTCATACCCAAATTATAAGGTGGTTCTTCGCCGACCCGCGCTTCGGCCGCGGCCAATATCATTCGACCGCTTGGTGATTTTCGCAATTGCGGCAGCTCCGCGCTGCTTGCAGAATAGGCGAAAATACTATCTCGACGAGACACTTCAATGATCATCCCCCATCGGCGGGCCTTGGCCGTCATCGCGCTCGCCTGCGCCGCTCAGGCAGGCGCAGCCGTGCCGTCCAGCGAACTCAACATTTACAGCGGGCGTCCGCTGGGTTCCTTGCAGGCCGCCGCCGCCGATTTCGAATCGCAAAAAACGCTGGAGGGCGCCAAGGTCGTCATTTCGAAGGCGAACAAGTCGCCGAACGGCAGCGTGAGCGTCGGCAAGTCCGGCATGAAGAAGGCCGACGACGCACTGACCCTGCAATGGACCGATACCTGGTACGCCAGTCTGCGCATCGACGGCGGCAGGCAGCCGCTCGACCTGCGTCCCTACATGGACAAGGGCGTGCTGGCGCTGGACGTCAACGTCAAGGAATTGAGCAACGGCGGCATCAACTTCAAGGTCGGCTGCTGCGAGAACTGCGAGCGCGCCGTGCCCTACGTGGTGCAAGGGCGCGAGGCGGCCGGCAAGGGCTGGCGGCATCTGGTGTTTGCGATGAGCTGCTTCGCGCGCGAGGGCGACGATTTCAGCAAGGTGGCGCGGCCGTTCGCGCTCGAGGGCACCGGCACCGGCGAGGTGGCCGTCGCCAACGTCAGGATCCTCAAGAGCGGCAAGCCGAACGCCAGCTGCCCCGACTACCGCACCGTGTCGGTCACGCCGGATAAGCTAAACGAATCGTGGGCGATCAGTTGGTGGACCGGGCGCCACGAGGCGAAGCTGAAAGAGGTCCAGGCGATGGGCAAGAAGAGCCAGATCGTCTTTATCGGCGACTCCATCACCCAAGGCTGGGAAAAGGACGGCGCGCCGGTCTGGGCTCGCTACTACAAGCCGATGAACGGCCTGGCGCTGGGCTTCGGCGGCGACCGCACGGAGAACGTGCTGTGGCGCCTGCAGCACGGCGAGGTCGATGGCATCGCGCCCAAGGTCGCGGTGCTGATGTTCGGCACCAATAACACCGGCCACCGCCAGGAGGACCCGAAGACCACGGCCGCCGGCATCAAGCGCAATATCGAGGAATTACAGCGCCGCCTGCCCCAGACCAAGATCCTGCTGCTGGCGATCTTCCCGCGCGGTGAAAAGCCGAACGACCTGCTGCGCGAGATTAACAACAAGGTCAACGCCATCATCGCCGGCTACGCCGACAACAAGAAGGTCTTCTTCGCCGATCTCAATCAGCAGTTCCTGGCGCCGGACGGCACGCTGTCGACCGACATCATGCCGGACCTGCTGCATCCGAACGAAAAAGGCTATGAGATCTGGGCCAGGGCGCTGGCGCCGGAGCTGAAAAAGCTGATGCCGGCGGGTGAAAATTCGGGCGGAAGTTCGCGTGTACCCTATGCCTGGCAGCCGGTGGCCATCGGCGGCAGCGGTTTCGTCTCCGGCATCATCACCAGCAAAACCGAGAAAGACCTGATCTACCTGCGCACCGACGTCGGCGGCGCCTATCGCTGGGACGCGCCGAACAAGCGCTGGATCGCCCTGATGGACTGGGTGTCCGACCGCGAGACCGGCATGTTGGGCGTGGAGTCGATCGCCATCGATCCGACCACGCCGGGCAGGGTGTATATGTCGACCGGGATCGAGTATCTGAACGACGGCGCCAGCGCGATTCTGAAATCCAGCGACTACGGCAAGACCTTCACCAGGATCGACGTCACCAACCAGTTCAAGGTGCACGGCAACGGCATGGGACGCGGCAACGGCGAGAAGCTGCAGGTCGATCCGGCCAATGGCAAGATCCTGTACATCGGCACGCGCGCCAACGGCATGTTCAAGAGCGTGGACGAGGGCATGACCTGGCGCCGCCTCGATGGCCTGGACGTGACCACGACGCCGGTCAACAAGAATGGCGTGAGCCTGGTCGTCCTCGATCCGTCGAGCGTGAAGGATGGCGCCACGCAGCGCCTGTTCGCCGGCGTCTCGCGCTTCGGCAAGGACGGCGCGAATATGTACGTGTCCGACGACGCCGGCAAGACCTTTACCGCGATGGCGGGCGGACCCTCGAAGCTGATGCCGCACCGCGCGGTTCTGGCGGACGGCAAGCTGGTGGTGACCTTCGCCAAGGGCGCCGGCCCATGGGGCGATGTCGCCCACGGCGAGGGCCTGGAGGAGGGCGGCGTGTGGCAGTACGATATCGCCGCGAAGAAGTGGACCGATATCTCGCCGCCGCTGAACCGCGCCTACGCGGGCATCACCGTCGATCCGGGCAACCCCAAACGCATGGTGGTCACCACCATCAGCTACTACCGCAACCACACCAACGCGATTCGCGACCAGTTCTTCGAGACGCTCGACGGCGGCAAGAGCTGGAAGAGCATCGTCGACCAGGGCGTGAAGATCGACGCCAATGGCGTGAGCTGGATCGCCGGCAGCTTCATACACTGGGCGGCCAGCGTGGAATTCGATCCCTTCGACACGAAAAAGCTGATGGTCGTCTCCGGCAACGGCATCTTCAATTCGACCGATATCAACGCCTCGCCGGCGATCTGGAAGTTCGAGGACGAGGGGCTGGAGGAATCGGTGCCGCTCAACCTGGTCAGCATTCCCGGCGGCCCGGTGATCTCGGCGATCGGCGACTATGACGGCTTCCGCCACACCGATCCGACCAAATACTCGCCGATCCATACGCCGACCATGGGCACGACCTGGGGGCTGGATTTCGCGGCGAAGAACCCGAACGTGGTGGCCCGCGCCGGCAGCGCGATCTACATCTCCAACGACATGGGGGTGAGCTGGAAGAAGACCGCGTCCATGAACGGCACCAAGGGCCAGTTGGCGCTGAGCGCCGACGGCAAGGTGCTTGTGCATAGCCCGGAGAAATCGGACACCAGCTACGTCAGCACCAACGGCGGCGACAGCTGGAGCCCGGTCAAAGGGCTGGGCGGCGCCCGTCCGGTGGCCGATCCGGTCGACGCGAACAAGTTTTACGCCATCGGCGGCGACCATGTGCTGGTGAGCACCGATGGCGGCGCGAGTTTCGCCCCGGCCGGCGCGCTGGCGTCGGCCAAGCGCACGCGCGCGGTGCTGCGGGCGGCGCCGGGCCGCGAGGGCGATATCTGGGTGCCGCAGTATGACGGCGGCCTGGCCCGTTCCACCGATTCCGGCAAGAGCTTCGGCAACCTGCCGGGTGTCGGCTACGCGGCTGCGGTGGGCTTCGGCAAGGCCGCGCCGGGCGCGAATTACCCGACTGTCTACATCTGGGGCACCGTCGGCGGCGTGCGCGGCGTGTTCCGCTCCACCGACACCGGAGCCACATGGCTGCGCATTAATGACGATGATCATCAATACGGCGGCCCGGGCGATGCTCAATTCGTTATCGGTGACATCAACACTTTTGGCATCGTTTTCATGAGTACGGCGGGCCGGGGCATTGTATTTGGGAAACCTACCCCTATGACAGGAGAAAAATAGCCGGATAGATGGTGACATTTACGGACGGGAACGTCTTTTTCATCTAAATCGTGACGGAATCATGCCACAATACAAATCGCATCCCCGAGAGGGTGCGATGAGACGTGCCGTTCCCGATTGAGGTAGTTGAAGATGCAGATGAAGTCCCACCGTATTGCGCTGTTATTTAACGCAAACAAGATTTTTGACCGCGAAGTCATCGCCGGTATTGCCGCGCATTTGAGCAGTACCCGCGCGTCCTGGGATCTGTTCCTGGAGGAAGACTTCCGCTTGCGCCTGCCGGGCATCGAACATTGGCAGGGCGACGGCATCATCGCCGACTTCGACGATCCGGCCGTGGCCGCCGCGCTGTCGCGCACCCGCATCCCGGTGGTGGCCGTGGGCGGCTCCTACGCCAGCGAAGCCAACTATCCGACCGGCGTGCCCTACGTCGCGACTGATAACTTCAAACTGATTAAACTTGCCCACGATCATCTAATCGAGGCCGGGCTACGCCATTTCGCCATGTTCAGTCTGCCCGAGGCGCAGGAAAACCGCTGGGCGCAGGAGCGCGAGACGGCGTTCCGCAAGCTGATGGTCGAGGACAAGATGGAGCCGCAGATCTATCGCGGCCTGGGTACCAGCGCCGCCTCGTGGGACGAGGCGGTCGAACAGCAGATCAAATGGCTGCATAGCCTGCCCAAACCGGTCGGCATCATCGCCGTCACCGACGCCCGCGCGCGCCAGCTGCTACAGGCCTGCATCATGGCCAATATCGAGGTGCCGGAGCAGGTGGCGCTGATCGGCATCGACAACGATCCGCTGGCGCGCATGCTCACCCGCATACCCCTCAGTTCCGTCATCCAGGGCGCCCAGGAGATGGGCCGCACCGCCGCCCACCTGCTGGACCAGATGCTGCACGGCGTGCGCTTGCAGGGCACGCGCGTGATGGTGCCGCCGGTCGGCATCAACGTCCAGACCTCCACCCGCCATGAGGCGCCCAAGCATCCGCACGTGATGCGCGCACGCCATTTCATCCGCCAGTACGCCTGCCAGGGCATCAAGACGCACCAGGTGGCCGAATATGTCGGCATTTCGCGCTCGTCGCTGGAGTCGTACTTCCGCCAGGAGCTCGATTGCAGCGTGCACGATGTGATCCTGCGCTTCAAACTGGACGCGGCCACCGAGCGCCTGGCGCGCGGCGACAGCAGCATCGCCGAGGTGGCGCTGACGTGCGGCTTCACTTCCGTCCAGTACATGCACGCGGTGTTCAAGCGGGAGCTGGGCTGCACGCCGCGCGCCTACCAGGACCGCATGCTCAAATGTCCCGAGGCGGCTGCCGCGCCGGAGGGCGCTCAACCCGCCTTGCGCAGCGTCGCCTGAACCCGCGCCCAGCGGCGGATCGCGGATCGCGGTTCGGGTTTAACGTATTTGACCAAGATACGCTTAAATCATGACCGTGCTTGGTGGTTTTCGTAATTGCCCCCACCCCTGAATAAGGTGAAAATCTCCCACGCAGTTTGCTAGCCTGCCTGGAGAGAGAGACCTTGGAAAATAATATAAATTCGATGCTGCCGGACGATGTGAGCCGCGCAGTGCTGGTGGGACGTGTATGGCGTGATGGCGTCATCAATGGTCCTTGTGTGGTCGCCGTACGCAACGGCGAGGTGTTCGACATCACCGGCCACGCCCCGACCATGTCCGATTTGCTGGAGCGCGGCGACGCGCTGGAAGTGGCCCGTTCCGCTCCCGGCGAATCGCTCGGCCCGGTGCAGGCCTTGCTGGCGAATGCCATCGGCGGCGGCGCCGACGGCGGCATACCGCGCCTGCTGGCGCCATGCGACCTGCAGGCGATCAAGGCCTGCGGCGTGACCTTCGCGGTCAGCCTGCTGGAACGCGTGATCGAAGAGCAGGCCGCCGGCGATCCGTCGCGCGCCAACGCCCTGCGCGCCGAAATCCAGACCATCATCGGTTCCGACCTGTCGGCCATCCGTCCGGGCTCGCCGGAAGCGGCCAAGCTGAAGGCGGACCTGATCGCGCGCGGCCTGTGGTCGCCATACATGGAAGTCGGTATCGGCCCGGACGCAGAGGTGTTCTCCAAGTCGCAGCCGATGTCCGCTGTCGGCGTGGGCGCCGACGTCGGCCTGCACCCCGATTCGAAGTGGAACAACCCGGAGCCGGAGATCGTCCTGGCGGTCAACAGCCAGGCCAAGGTGCTCGGCGCCACGCTGGGCAACGACGTCAACCTGCGCGACATCGAAGGCCGCAGCGCGCTGCTGCTGGGTAAAGCCAAGGACAACAACGGTTCGTGCTCGATCGGCCCGTTCATCCGCCTGTTCGACGAACACTTCACCATCGACACCATCCGCAACGCGGAAGTGAGCATGCTGATCGAAGGCCAGGACGACGACTTCCGTCTGGCCGGCGCCAGCCGCATGCGCGAAATCAGCCGCGATCCGCTGGACCTGGTCAGCCAGGTGTGCGGCCGCCATCACCAGTACCCGGACGGCTTCATGCTGTTCCTCGGTACGATGTTCTCGCCGATCAAAGACCGCGACGCCGTCGGCGGCGGTTTCACCCACCATCTGGGCGACCGTGTCAGCATCTCGACGCCTTCGCTGGGCGCCCTGGTCAACCATGTGCAGCGCAGCGACCAGATCGCACCGTGGACCTACGGCGTGCGCGCGCTGATGAACCGTGCCCGCGCTTCGGCTCCAGCGACCGCAAAACCGGCCGCGCAAACCAGGCCGGAACAGGCGATCTATCCCAGCCTGGCCGGCAAGCGCGTGGTCGTCACCGGTGGCGGCAGCGGCATCGGCGCCGGCATCGTCGAGGCCTACGCGCGCCAGGGCGCCCGCGTGACCTTCCTCGACATCGCCGAAGCCGATTCGCGCGCGCTGGAGGCGACCTTGTCGACCCTGCCGGTGCCGCCGAAGTACCTGCACTGCGACCTGACCAACCTCGACGTGCTGGCCAAGACGTTCGCCGACATCGGCACCGTCGATATCCTGATCAACAATGCCGCCAACGACGACCGCCACAACCTGGCCGACGTCACGCCGGCATACTGGGAAGGCCGCATGGCGGTCAACCTGCGCCATCAATATTTCTGCGCCAAGGCCGTGGCGCAGGGCATGCGCGAGCAGGGCGGCGGCGTGATCCTGAACTTCGGTTCGATCTCGTGGCACCTGGCGCTGCCGGACCTGACCCTGTACATGATGGCCAAAGCCGCCATCGAGGGCATGACCCGTGGCCTTGCGCGCGATCTTGGACCTGATAATATCCGTGTCAATTGCATTATTCCTGGCGGCGTCCGTACGCCGCGCCAGGAAGCGCTGTGGCACACGCCGGACGAGGAAGCCCGCATCCTGGCCGGCCAGTGCCTGAAAAAGCGCGTGCAGGTGGACGACGTGGCGGCCATAACGCTGTTCCTTTCCTCGGACAGCGCCTCGGCGTGCTCCGGTCGTGAATACTTCGTCGATGCCGGCTGGTACGGCGCATAAGAAGCACAGGGACGCTTAAAGAGAATGAGCAATGACATGAACAACCAGCAGCCACGCCGCTACCGCTCGCAAGACTGGTTCGACAATCCAGACCATATCGACATGACCGCGCTCTATCTCGAGCGCTTCATGAACTACGGGATCACGCCGGAAGAGCTGCGCTCGGGCCGGCCGATCATCGGCATCGCGCAAAGCGGCAGCGACATCAGCCCGTGCAACCGCATACACCTGGAGCTGGCCAAGCGCGTGCGCGATGGCATTCGTGATGCGGGCGGTATCGCGATGGAATTCCCGCTGCATCCGATCTTCGAGAACTGCCGTCGTCCGACTGCGGCGATCGACCGCAACCTGGCCTATATGGGCCTGGTCGAGATCCTGCACGGCTATCCGATCGACGCCGTGGTGCTGACCACCGGCTGCGACAAGACCACGCCGTCGCAGATCATGGCCGCATCGACGGTGGATATCCCCGCCATCGTGCTGTCCGGCGGTCCGATGCTGGATGGCTGGTTCGAGGGTGAGCTGGCCGGTTCCGGCGCGGCGATCTGGAAGGGCCGCCGCCAGCTGGCCGCCGGCACCATCGACAACGAGAAGTTCCTGCAGATCGCCGCCGCTTCGGCGCCGTCGGCGGGACACTGCAACACCATGGGCACCGCGTCGACGATGAACGCCATCGCCGAAGCGCTGGGCATGTCGCTGACCGGCTGCTCGGCGATTCCCGCGCCATACCGCGAGCGTGGCCAGATGGCCTATGAAACCGGCCGCCGCATCGTCGAGATGGCAAAGCTGGACATCAAGCCTTCTTCGATCCTGAACCGCGACGCCTTCCTGGACGCGATCGTGGTCAACGCCGCCATCGGCGGCTCGACCAACGCGCAGCAGCACATCGTCGCGATGGCGCGCCACGCCGGCGTCGAGCTGCATTCGAGCGACTGGATGGAATACGGCCACAAGGTGCCGCTGCTGCTGAACATGCAGCCGGCCGGTAAATTCCTGGGCGAGCGTTTCCACCGCGCGGGCGGCGTGCCGGCCGTGATGTGGGAGCTGGAACAGCAGGGCATGTTGCGCTCGGAGCGCGCCACCGTCACCGGCCGCACCATGCGCGACAACCTGGCCGGCAAAGAGACGCAGGACCGCGAAGTGATCTTCCCGTTCAACGCGCCGCTGAAAGAAGATGCGGGCTTCTTCGTCTTGAAAGGCAACCTGTTCGACTTCGCGATCATGAAGACCAGCGTGATTTCGCCGGCCTTCCGCGAGCGTTATCTGAGCAAGCTCGGACAGGAAAACGTGTTCGAGTCGCGCGCCGTGGTGTTCGACGGTTCGACCGACTATCACAACCGTATCAACGATCCGGCGCTGAACATCGACGAGGACTGCATCCTCGTGATTCGCGGCGCCGGCCCGGTGGGCTGGCCTGGTTCGGCCGAGGTGGTGAACATGCAGCCGCCCGATGCGCTGGTCAAGCGCGGTGTCAACTGGCTGCCGACCCTGGGCGACGGACGCCAGTCCGGCACCTCGGACAGCCCGTCGATCCTGAACGCGTCGCCGGAAAGCGCCGTCGGCGGCGGTCTGGCGTGGCTGCGCACCGGTGATATGATCCGCGTCGATCTGAACGCCGGCACTTGCGACGCGCTGGTGCCGCAGGCCGAGTGGGAAGAACGCAAGAAGGGCGCGCTGCCGGCCATTCCGGCCAGCCAGACGCCTTGGCAGGAGATTTACCGCAGCACCGTAGGCCAGATGGAAAGCGGCGCTTGCATGGAACTGGCTGTACCATACCGGGGCGTGGCGGATAATCCGGCCCGGCATAATCATTAAAATAATTACAGAATAACGTAGGGCGGATTAGCGCAGCGTAATCGGCCAAGCGCCGTCAGCGGCTCATGGCCGATTACGGCTACGCCTAATCCGCCCTACGAAAATCGCGAAATCGTTAAAGTTAGTGGCATTAGTAGGGCCTGTGTCAGGCAAAACGGCATTCGAATCAGGAGACGAAACAAATGAAGAAATTACTGAGTGCGGCCGCCATCGCGGTCATGATGGTGTGCGCCGGCGGTAACGCCATGGCGGACGCCAAGAATCCTAAAATCGGCTTTTCCATCGACGACCTGCGCCTCGAGCGCTGGGCGCGCGATCGCGACTACTTCGTCGCCGCCGCTGAAAAGCAGGGCGCCAAAGTCTTCGTGCAGTCGGCCGACGCCAGCGAGCAGCGCCAGATCGCCCAGATCGAGAACCTGATTTCGCGCGGCGTCGACGTGCTGGTCATCGTTCCCTACAACGCCACGGTGCTGAACAACGCCGTCAAAGAGGCGAAGAAGGCCAAGATCAAGGTCGTCTCGTACGACCGCCTGATCCTCAACGCCGACATCGATGCCTACATCTCCTTCGACAACAAGGCCGTGGGCGAAATGCAGGCGCAGGGCGTGGTGGCCGTCAAACCTAAGGGTAACTACTACCTGCTGGGCGGCGCGCCGACCGACAACAACGCCAAGATGCTGCGCGAAGGCCAGCTGAAGGTGCTGCAGCCGCTGATCGACAAGGGCGACATCAAAGTCGTCGGCAAGCAGTGGGTCAAGGACTGGAATCCAGCCGAGGCGATGTCCATCGTCGAAAACGCGCTGACCGCCAACGGCAACAAGCTCGATGCGGTGGTCGCCTCCAACGACGCCACCGCCGGCGGCGCGATCCAGGCGCTGGCTTCGCAAAAGCTGGACGGCAAAGTGGCCGTCTCCGGCCAGGACGCCGATCTGGCCGGCGTGCGCCGCGTCATCGCCGGCACCCAGACCATGACGGTCTACAAGCCGCTTAAGCTGATCGCCACCGAGGCGGCCAAGCTGTCGGTCCAGCTGGTGCGCGGCGAAAAGCCGGCCTTCAATTCGCAGTACCAGAACGGCTTCAAGCAAGTCGATACGCTGCTGCTGAAGCCGACCATGCTGACCAAGGCGAATATGGATGTCGTCGTGGCCGACGGCTTCTATACCAAGGCCCAACTCGCGGCAGCGAAGTAATCGCCGCTTCATGAAGACCGGGGCGTCGTCCACGCCCCGCCGTGCGTTCGCACTGTCTTTCGCCACGCCCCGTTCCGCTGATTGTGCAGCGGCGTGCGCGTGGCGAGTTCCACCACCTCTGCGAGAACCAGTATGTCCGGCTATTTGCTAGAAATGAAGGGCATCGTCAAAAAATTTGGCGGTGTTCCGGCGCTCGACGGCATCGACCTGCAAGTGCGGGCCGGTGAGTGCATCGGCTTGTGCGGCGAGAATGGCGCCGGCAAGTCGACCCTGATGAAAGTGCTGTCCGCCGTCTACCCGCACGGCACCTGGGACGGCGAGATTCTCTTCGACGGCAAGCCGCTGCGCGCGCAGTCGATCCGCGAAAGCGAGGCCGCCGGCGTCGTCATCATCCACCAGGAACTGATGCTGGTGCCGGAGCTGTCCGTGACCGAGAATCTGTTCCTCGGCAATGAGATCACCTTGCCGGGCGGCCGCATGGATTATTCGGCCATGAACCAGCGCGCCGAGGCGCTGCTGAAAGAATTGAACCTGACCGACGTCAACGTGGTGCTGCCGGTGTCGAACTACGGCGGCGGCCACCAGCAGTTGATCGAGATCGCCAAGGCGCTGAACAAGAACGCGCGCCTGCTGATCCTGGACGAGCCGTCGTCGTCGCTGACGACCTCCGAGATCCAGGTGCTGCTCGATATCATCCGCGGCCTGAAGGCCAAGGGCGTGGCCTGTGTCTACATCTCGCACAAGCTCGACGAGGTCGAGGCGATCTGCGACACCATCGTCGTCATCCGCGACGGCCAGCACATCGCCACCACGCCAATGGACAAGATGGACGTCAAGCAGATCATCGCGCAGATGGTCGGCCGCGAAATGAACCAGCTGTATCCGACGCTGGAGCGCGCGCCGAGCGAGGAAATCGTGTTCGAGGCGCGCAACGTGATTTGCTACGACGTCGAGAAGCCGGAACGCAGGAAGGTCGACAACGTCTCCTTCGCGCTGCGCAAGGGCGAGATCCTCGGCATCGCAGGCCTGGTCGGCGCCGGCCGCACGGAGCTGGTGTCGGCGCTGTTCGGCGCCTATCCGGGCCGTTCGGAGGCCGAGGTATGGCTCAACGGCGCCAGGATCGATACCGGCACGCCGCTCAAGGCGATCCGCGCCGGCCTGGCGCTGGTGCCGGAGGACCGCAAGCAGCACGGCATCGTGCGCGACCTGGACGTCGGCCAGAACATCACCTTGTCGGTGCTGGGGCGCTTCTCGAAGTTCACCCGCATCGACCGCGAGGCGGAACTGAAGGTGGTCAGCGAGGAGATCGCGCGGCTGGCGCTGAAGACGGCCAGCCCGTTCCTGTCGATCACGTCGCTCTCGGGCGGCAACCAGCAGAAGGCGGTGCTGTCGAAGATGCTGCTGACGCGCCCCAAGGTGCTGATCCTCGACGAGCCGACACGCGGCGTCGACGTCGGCGCCAAGTTCGAGATCTACAAGTTGATGCTGGAACTGGCCAGCCAGGGCGTCTCCATCATCATGGTGTCCTCCGAACTGGCCGAAGTACTGGGCGTGTCCGACCGCGTGCTGGTCATGGGCGAGGGCAAGCTGCGCGGCGATTTCATCAACCAGAACCTGACCCAGGAAACGCTGCTGTCGGCGGCACTCGATCATTCGTGATGACTTATCTTTGAAATCCATGAAAACCTTAAATCTCAAACAGCTCTTCACGCAGTACAAGATCCTGGCGCTGCTGATCGCCATCGCCATCATCTGGGCCTTCTTCAGCTGGAAGACGGAGGGCGGCTTCATCTCGCCGCGCAACCTGTCCAACCTGATGCGCCAGATGGCCGTCACCGGCATCGTCGCCTGCGGCATGGCCTTCGTCATCATCGCCGGCGAGATCGACCTGTCGGTCGGCTCGCTGCTCGGCCTTCTGGGCGGGGTGGCGGCGGTGCTCGACGTCACCCACCACATGCCGCTGCCGGCCACCATCGCGGTGGTGCTGGCCTGCGGCCTGGTGCTTGGCCTGTTCAACGGCTATCTGACGGCCTACAAGCACATACCGTCCTTCATCGTGGGCCTGGGCGGCATGCTGGCCTACCGCGGCATCGTGCTGGGCGTGACCGACGGCGTGACGGTGGCGCCGGTGTCCGAACCGCTGGTCAACCTGGGCCAGGGCTACCTGTCGCCGCAAATGGGCGTGGTGCTGGGCGTGGGCCTGTTCATCCTGGGCGCCGTGCTGACCTGGCGCCAGCGCGCCAGCCTGGCGCGCCACGGCCTGCCGGTGCCGCCGATGTGGCGTGACGGTTTGCGCCTTGCAGCAATTGGTGCGGTGCTTTTCGCTTTCGTGCGCACCCTGAACAGCTACGAGGGCATCCCGCTGCCGGTCTTGCTGCTGCTGGTTTTGCTCGGTGTGTTCAGCTATGTTGCGACGCAAACCGTGTTCGGTCGCCGCATCTACGCGGTGGGCAGCAACATGGAGGCGACGCGCCTGTCGGGCGTCAATGTGCAGGCCGTGAAGCTGTGGATCTTCGGGATCATGGGCCTGATGTGCGCACTGGCTGGCCTGATCAACACGGCCCGTCTGGCGGCAGGTTCGCCGTCGGCCGGCACCTCGGGCGAACTCGATGCGATCGCGGCCTGCTTCATCGGCGGCACCTCGATGCGCGGCGGCTCGGGCACCGTGTACGGCGCCTTGATCGGCGCGCTGGTGATGGCCAGCCTGGATAACGGCATGTCGATGCTGGACGTCGACACCTACTGGCAGATGATCGTCAAGGGCTGCATCCTGACGTTGGCGGTGTGGGTCGATGTGGCGACGCGCTCGGGCCGCCGTTGAATTTGAATAGCCAAGCTGAATAGCTGAGTCCGGTTTCAGCGACACGCGGCCCGCAACGACGGGCCGCGTTGTCGTTTACGGCCCAGTTTGTCTGCGGATTTGTACGAGGGTTCGTGTGCGGGATTGTGTGATGCGCGCGACGCTTGCGGATTATCATTCCGCCGCTTGGTGAATTTCGCAATTGCCACACTTTTGCGTAACTTGCAAAATGTTTGCATATCATCGTGTGGCCTTGGCACCCCGCCAGTAAAGCCAGAACGAAAAAAAATATTAAAGAGCGAGACGTCCCAATGAAGATCAAACAACCGCGCCTTGTGGCGCCTGCGGGTGTCGTTCGTCCCGCGTTCGGAATCACCCACCCCAGGCTAGTCCCAAGTGCCGCTGAAAAGCACCAATAACAAATAGCCTAAGAGCTATGAAAAATTCGTATACCTTTTGGAGAGCGTAACATGAAACAGTTTAAAAAGACAGCGATCGCACTGGGCCTGGCCCAGATGGCGATGATGGCCAGCGGTGCTTCGCACGCGCAGACCGCCCAGGCGCCGGCCGCACAATCCGACACCCCGGCGCCAGCCGCGGCCCCGGTGGCGGTGGTCATCACCGGCCAGCGCGCGGCGCTGCAGTCGGCCCAGAAAATCAAACAGAACGCCGACGAGGTGGTCGACTCGATCTCCGCCGACGATATCGGCAAGCTGCCGGACCGTTCGGTGACCGAGGTGCTGCAGCGCGTCTCGGGCGTGACCATCGACCGCGCCATGTCGCGCGCCGACCCGGATCACTTTTCGGTCGAAGGCTCCGGCGTGTCCGTGCGTGGCCTGAGCTACGTGCGTTCGGAACTCAATGGCCGCGATTCGTTCTCCGCCAACGGTGGCCGCTCGCTCAACTTCGAAGACGTGCCGCCAGAGCTGATGGCCGGCGTCGACATCTACAAGAACCCGTCGGCGGAACAGGTGGAGGGCGCCATCGGTGGCCTGATCAACCTGCGCACCGCGATGCCGTTCGATTACAAGGGCTTCAAGGCCTCCATCAGCGGCTCGGAGACCTACTCCGAACTGCGCAAGGGCAAAGCATCGCCATCGGGTTCGGGCATGGTCTCCAACCGCTGGAAAACCCCGTTCGGCGAGGTCGGCGCCCTGATCGACCTGGCCTACTCGGAATCGGCCACCCGCACCGACGCCATCCAGGTCGAGCCGTACTACCCGCGCAACGATATCGAACCGGGCCGCACCGTCTACGTGCCAAAGGGCGCGCAATGGCGTTCGCTGAACTTCGACCGCACCCGCGAAGGCGCATATGGCGCGTTGCAGTGGAAGCCGAACAGCCAGATCACCACCGGCCTGACCTACTTCAAGTCGAAGTACAAGATGACCTGGGACGAGCAGGCGATCTTCGCCCAATCGAGCCCTTACAACATTCAGGTCGCGAACGGCAAGTACGCCGACAACGGCACCTTCATCAGCGGCACGCTGAGCGATCCGGCCGACGGCGGCATCAACTTCAACAACGACACCCGTACCGCGTGGCGCAAGTCCGACACCACCGACGTGTCGTGGAACATGCGCTGGCGCCCGAACGATCGCTGGACCATCACCACCGATCTGCAGCGCATCCGCGCCAACACCGAGAGCGTCGATTCGACCGTGGCCACCGGCCTGAGAATGCCGAAGGAACAGCTGGACCTGTCGGGCAGCCTGCCGAACATCATCTTCGACGCCGCCGACCGCGCCAATCTGGCCAATCCGAACAACTACTACTGGGCGTTCACGATGGAGCACCTGGATCGCGCCAAGGCCGATTCGGACGCGGGCAAGATCGATCTGAAATACGACTTCGACCACCCGATCTTCCGCGACATCAAATTCGGTGCGCGCATGACCAACCGTGATTCGGTCACCGAGAACTCCAACCCAAGCTACAACTGGGCCGCAGTCACCCAGCCATGGCAGGGCGAGATCAGTGGTCTGGCCTACCTGGGCGACCCGCGTTTCTCGGGCAATACCTCGACCCACAGCTTCGATAACTTCTTCAACGGTAAAATGAGCGTGCCGGCCGTGGTGTTCCCGAACTCCTCGCTGTCCCAGGGCTATCCATCGAGCTACGCCACGCTGCACTCCTACCACGATATCCTGTGCGCGGAGAAGAACGCCACCCTGGCCGCCGCCGGCCAGCCGACCAACACCTGCACGCCGTGGAAAGCGGCCACCTTCGGCGGCGACCCGGCCGGTCTCAACTCGCAGAGCGAGAAGACCAAGGCGCTTTACACGCAAACCCGCTTCGGCTTCGACGACCTGAAATTCCCGATCGACGGTAACATCGGCCTGCGCTATGTGAAGACCGATGCCACCGCCAGCGGCTACACGGTGTTCAACTCGACCGCCCCAAGCAACCCGGCAATCCCGGTGTTCAACAGCTTCTCGCGTGCGGACACCTACCAGAACTCGTACCACAACTGGCTGCCTAGCCTGAACCTGCGCATGAAGGCCAGCGACACGCTGCAGTTCCGCTTCGCCTACGCCGGCGCGATGTCGCGTCCGGACCCTTCGCAGCTGCAGGGCTACACCACCTTGAGCCAGAGCGCCGACGTCGCCGCCAACGGCACCGTCAACAGCATCACCTACTCCGGTGAAGCCAAGGGCAATCCGAACCTGCGTCCGATCACCGCCAAGCAGCTCGACCTGACCGCCGAGTGGTACTTCTCGCCGGTTGGTTCGTTCACGCTGGCCGTGTTCAACAAGCGCCTGAAGGACGTCATCGTCAACCAGACCACCGCGTTCCAGCTGAACGATGTCACCGGACGGGGGTACAACTTCATCACCACGGCGCCGGTCAACGGCGCCAAGGGCCGCGCGCGCGGTTTCGAGCTGGCTTACCAGCAGTACTTCGACAAGCTGCCTGGCGCCTGGTCGGGCCTGGGCCTGCAGGGTAACTTCACCTTCGTCGACAGCGAGCGCACCTTGTACAACGGCGTGTTCCAGCAGTACTGCACCGGCAGCGGCGGTGGCGCGGCAAACCTGAACCTGAACCTGAACGGTTGCGACACCAACGGCACCACCTTCGGCAATCTGCCGCTGGAAAACCTGTCCCGTCGTTCGTACAACATCGCTCTGATGTACGACAAGGGTCCATGGTCGGCGCGCCTGGCCTACAACTGGCGTTCGAAGAGCCTGCAGGCGGTCAACGTGAACGGCACCCAGGGTACCGACGGCACGGACACCAATCCGGCCAGCGCCACCTTCGGCCAGCGTAACGTCGCCTGGGGTCTGCCGACTTGGGCGGACGACTACGGCCAGGCCGATGCCTCCGTGTCGTACAAGATCAACGAGCGTATTCAGATCGGTCTGGAAGCCCAGAACATCACCGACTCCAAGTACAAGGTCCTGATGCAGCAAAACATCGGTATGATGGGCCGCGCATGGTTCTCGTCCGGTCCGCGCTACACCGCTCGCGTGAGCTACAACTTCGACTAAGGAAGCCAAACTGCATGAAGATTACCGCCCGCCAGCTTGTGAGCTCTTTTGGTTTTGTTATGTTGGCCGCAGCTGGCGCGGCGGCCGCGCCCATCCCCGAACTGGTGCAAAAGGATGGCCGTCACGCCTTGATGGTGGACGGCGCGCCTTTTGTCATGTTCGGGGGGCAGGCGCAGAACTCGAGTAACTATCCGCTTGCACTGAACAAGGTGTGGGCGGCGATCAAGGACATGAACGCCAACACCCTCGAGATCCCGGTCGCATGGGAACAGATCGAGCAGGTGGAAGGCAAGTTCGATTTCAGCTACGTCGACACCCTCGTGGCCGAGGCGCGCAAGAACAAGGTGCGCCTGGTGCTGCTGTGGTTCGGCACCTGGAAAAACACCGGCGCCAATTACGCGCCGGAGTGGGTCAAGTTCAATAACGCCCGCTTCCCGCGCATGCTGGACAAGGAAGGCAAGCCGATTTACTGCCTGTCGCCGCAAGGCGAGGAGACGCTCAAGGCCGACAAGAAGGCGTTTGTCGCGCTGATGACGCACATCAAAAAGATCGACGAGGCGCACCGCACCGTCATCATGATGCAGGTCCAGAACGAAGTGGGCACCTACGGCTTCGCGCGCGACTACGGTCCGAAGGCCGAAGCGCAGTTCAACCAGCCGGTGCCCGAAGCGGTGTTGAAACGCAAAAAATCGCCGGTGGCGCTGGCCGCCAGCGGCACCTGGAAGCAGGTCTACGGCGACTACGCCGACGAGTACTTCCACGCGTATTCGATCGCCAGCTACATCGGCGACATCGCCAAGGCGGGCCGCGCGGTCTACAACCTGCCGATGTACGTCAACAACGCGGTGCGCGATCCGCTGGAAGCGCCGCTCAAACCGTGGAACAAGAACTTCGCAAGCGGCGGCCCGACCTTCGATGTGATCGACATCTACAAGGCGGCCGCGCCGGCGATCGATTTCGCCGCGCCCGACATCTACAACGGGGAGTCGAAGAAGTTCGCCGCCACGCTCGACAAGTTCCAGCGTCCGGACAACGCACTGGCCGTGCCGGAGATGAGCAACGCCGCCGAGTACGTGCGCTACGCCTATCTGGTGCTTGGCCGCGGCGCGATCAACTTCTCGCCGTTCGGCATCGACTACGCGGACTACAGCAATTTCCCGCTCGGTCACAAGGCCACCGACAAGACCATGGTTGAACCGTATGGCAAAATCTATTCGGCCTTCCGGCCGATGGAGCGCCAGTGGTCCAAGTGGGCCTTCGAGGGCCGCACCTACGGCGTGGCCGAGGGCGACGACCGCGCGCCGCAGACCATCGCGATGAAGGGTTGGAAGGGCACGATCTCGTTCCGCGAATGGCAGTTCGGCGAACGTGAGTATTTCAAGGAAGTGAAGGACCTGCCGGCCGGCACCGAGAAGCCCAACGGTGGCGTGGCGATCGCGCAGATCGCCGACAATGAGTTCATCATCGTCGGCCAGCATGCGCGCGTGAAGATCGAGCACGCGGACGGCAAACCAACCATGTGGGCGCGCGTCGAGGAAGGGTATTATGATCCATCCGGTAAATGGATCATGGAGCGCAACTGGAACGGCGACCAGACGGACTACGGCCTCAATCTGACCGGCAAGCCGGTGGTGTTGAAGGTCAAAGTCGGTACGTACTGAGTAAAAAAAACAGGAGATAGAGAACATGCGATTCAAAGCGATAGTACCGGCGGCTTCGTGCCTGGCGGTGATGATGTCCGGCCAGGCCCTGGCCGGCACGTTTGAGAAAACCTCCACCGGCGTGGTGGTCAAGCCGGATTCGGGCGCCAAGGAAGTGCGCCTGGAAGTCATGAGCGACAACATCATCCACGTCGTCAAGACCGACAAGGAAGGCAAGGAGCTGACCCCATCGCTGATGACGGTGGCCGCACCTGTTAGCGGTATCTTCAGCGTTACCGCTTCGGGCAAGGACAAAGTCACGCTCAAGGCCAAGAAAATCTCGGTGGCGGTGTCGCTGGCGACCGGCCAGGTGCAGTTCTTCAACGCGGCCGGCAAGGCTTTCCTGAGCCAGGCCTCGGAAAGCATGTCGCCCGTCGATATCGGCGGCAAGCCGTTCATGGCGGTCAAGCAGGGCTTCAACCACGGCACCAAGGACGCGTACTACGGCTTGGGCCAGCACCAGAACGGCCAGATGAACCTGAACGGCGAAGACGTGCTGCTGATGCAGCACAATATGGTCATCGCGGTGCCGTTCGTCGTCTCGGACAAGAACTACGGCGTTTTGTGGGATAACAATTCGATCTCGCGCTTCGGCGACGCCAAGCCATACGGCTTCCTGAGCCGCGACCTGAAAGTGGCAGACGCCGAAGGCAAGGCCGGCGGCCTGACCGCGCGCTACTATGTCGACGGCAAACTGGTGCTGACGCGCCAGGAAAAAGACATCGATTACCAGTACCTGAAGGACGTGGCCGAGAACTGGCCGAAGGAACTGGGCGATCCCAAGAAGGCCAAAGGCGTCAAGGTGGTGTGGGAAGGGACGCTGACGTCCGACAAGGCCGGCGTGCACAAGATGCAGATGTATTCGTCGGACTACGCCAAGCTGACCATGGACGGCAAGGAAGTCATGGACGTGTGGCGCCAGAGCTGGAATCCGTGGTACCACAACTTCGAGCAGAAGTTCGAAGCGGGCAAGCCGGTCAAGCTGCACCTGGAATGGAAACCGTCGGGCGGCATGATCGCCATGACGCACAACGATCCGCTGCCGGCGCCTGAGCGCCATTCGCTGACCTTCTCGTCGGAAGTCGCGCAGAGCATCAACTACTACGTCGTCAACGGCGAGACCAGCATCGACAACGTCATCGCCGGCTACCGTCATCTGACGGGCCAGGCGCCGATGATGCCGAAGTGGTCCTACGGCCTGTGGCAGTCGCGCCAGCGTTACGAGACGCAGGAGCAGCTGCTCGGCGTGCTGAAGGAGTACCGCAAGCAGGGCTGGCCGGTCGACGCCATGGTGCAGGACTGGTTCTACTGGCCGCAGGACGGCTGGGGTTCGCACGATTTCGACAAGGCGCGCTTCCCCGATCCTAAAGGCCTGGTGGACGAGGTCCACAAGAACAACGCCCGCATCATGATTTCGATCTGGGGCAAGTTCTACGACAACACCGCCAACTACAAGGAACTGGCGTCGAAGGGCTACATGTGGACCAAGAACGTCGAAAACGGCGATCTTGACTGGGTTGGCCCTGGCTACAAGAACAGCCACTACGATCCGTACACCAAGGGTGCGCGCGAGATGTACTATCGCCAGATGAAGTCCAAGCTGGTCGACCTGGGCTTCGACGCCTGGTGGATGGACAACACCGAGCCCGACGTGTTGTCGAACACCCGCCTGGAAGACTTCAAGAAACTGATCGGACCGACCGTCTACGGCGCCGGCGAGATCACCTTCAACCCGTATAGCCTGGTGCATACCGAGGGCTTCTACCAGGGCCTGAAGAACGACCAGCCGGAGAAGCGCCAGTTCATCCTGTCGCGTTCCGGTTTCGCGGGCATCCAGCGTAACGCCACCGCCCTGTGGAGCGGCGATACCGTCGGCCGCTGGAACAATCTGTACGACCAGATCTCGGCCGGCGTGAACATCTCGATGTCGGGTATCCCGAACTGGACGCATGATATCGGCGGTTACGCGCAGGAAGAGCGCTTCCAGGACGGCGCCACCGGCACCGCGCAGGAGAATCGCGCGGTCGCGGCGGTCAAAGCCAAGCCGGAGGACATGAAGGAATGGCGCGAACTGAATCTGCGCTGGTGGCAGTTCGGCGCGTTCTCGCCGCTGTTCCGCTCCCACGGCGAAGTGGTCAAGCGCGAAATCCATGAGATTTCGCCGGAAGGCTCGCCGATGCGCGACTCGATGGTCTGGTACGACAAACTGCGCTATCGCATGATGCCGTACATTTACTCGACCGCCGCGACCACCCACCACGAATCGGGCACCATCATGCGCGGTCTGGTGATGGACTTCCCGAACGACGACGCTGTCAAGAACATCGCCGACCAGTACCTGTTCGGCCACAATCTGATGGTCGCTCCGGTGTACGTGTACGGTGCGCGCGAGCGTAGCGTCTACATGCCGAAGGGCGCGAACTGGTATGACTTCTACACCGGCGAAGTGCACAAGGGCGGCACCCGCAAGTCGATCAACGCGCCTGAGACACGCATGCCGCTGCTGGTGAAGGCCGGCGCGATCCTGCCGATGGGTCCCGTGACGCAGTACGTCGACGAGAAACCGGACGCGCCGATCACGCTGAACATCTACACCGGCGCGGACGGCAAATTCAGCCTGTACGAGGATGACGGCGTGTCGAATGCCTACATGCGCAACGAGTTCACGCGTATTCCGCTGAGCTACAACGACAAGACCGGCACCGTCACCATCGGCGAGCGCGTTGGCCAGTACAAGGGCATGGTCGCCAAGCGCGAGTTCAAGGTACGCTTCATCAAGCCTGGCGTTTCGAGCTCGGACAACTTCGACGCCGCCGACAAGACGGTCAGCTACGAAGGCAAGGCGGTCACCGTCAAGCGCTGATTCCGCACTGACGATGATTCCTCGATGACGGCGGGGGCGGTGCATGCCGCCTCCGCCGTTTTTGTTCTGCTTCACGAGACAATGTTCATGAAAATTTTGCTGCGCTCCACGCTCTTTCTTTCTTCGGTTTGCTGCTCCGCTTCCTTTGCGATCGCGGCGGCCCCGGACCTGACGCTGCGCTACAAACAGGCGGCGCCCGATACGCCGCAAGGATGGGAGCGCGAAGCGCTGCCGATCGGTAACGGCCGAATCGGCGCGATGATCTTCGGCCAGCTGGCGCGCGAGCGTATCCAGTTCAACGACATCACGCTGTGGACCGGCGACGACAAGGTGATGGGCTCCTACCAGCCGTTCGGCGACGTGTATGTGAACCTGCCGGGACACGACCAGTCCACCACCGACTATTCGCGCCGGCTCGATATCGGCCAGAGCCTGCACAGCGTCAGCTACACGCACAAGGGCGTGAAGTTCAAGCGCGAAGCCTTCGCCAGCTATCCGGCGCAGGTGATCGCGGTGCGGCTGACCGCCGACAAGCGTGGCCAGTACACCGGCTCGATCGAACTGACCGACATGCACGAGGCGCAGATCAACGCGCTGGGCAACCGCATCGTCGCCACCGGTTCGCTGCGCGGCAAGGGCGACGCATCGTCGAACGCGATGGACTACGCCAGCCAGGTGCAGGTGCAAAACGAGGGCGGCGCCATCGCCATCGACGGCAATAAAATCACCTTCACCGGCTGCGACGCGGTGACCTTGATACTCGGCGCCGGCACCAGCTATGTGCTCGATGCGGAGAAGAAGTTCCAGGGCGAGCATCCGCTGGCGCGCGTGTCGGCCCAGGTGGGCGCCGCGACGCGTCCGTGGCCGGCGCTGCTGGCGGAACACCGCAAGGATTTCCAGGCCCAATTCAACCGCGTGAGCGTGGACTTCGGCGCGGCCACGGCGGCGCGGCGCGCGCTGCCGACCGACCAGCGCATCGAGACTTATACGACCGAGGGCGGGGACCCGGAGCTGGAGGCGCAGTTCTTCCAGTATGGCCGCTACCTGTTGATCTCCAGCTCGCGCGGTTCGCTGCCGGCCAATCTGCAAGGACTGTGGAACAATAATCCGAACCCGCCGTGGAGATCGGACTACCACACCAACATCAACGTCCAGATGAACTACTGGCCGGCGGAACCGGCCAACCTGTCGGAACACGCGCTGCCTTTCCTGAACTTCGTGCAGGGCGTGGCGCCGGTGTATCGCCAGCTGATCGCCGAGACGGCGGCCAAGGCGATCGCCGATCCATCCTCCGTGGTGATGGCCGCGCCGGACCTGAGCGGCCAGGCGGTGCAGAAGGAGGAAACCTTCGTCAGCGCCTCCGGCAAGCCGGTGCGCGGCTGGACCCTGCGCACCGAGTCCAATCCGTTCGGCGCCATGGGCTATATCTGGAACAAGACCGGCAACGCGTGGTATGCCCAACACTTCTGGGAACACTACGCCTACACGCAGGACAAGAAGTACTTGCGCGAGGTGGCGTATCCGGTGATGAGGGAGGCGGTCGCCTTCTGGCAGGACTATCTGAAGGTGCTGCCCGACGGCCGCCTGGTCGCGCCGCTGGGATGGTCGCCGGAGCACGGCCCGATCGAGGACGGCGTGACCTATGACCAGGCCATCATCTGGGACTTGTTCAACAATACCGTCGATGCGGCGGATGCCTTGGGCGATGTTCAGTTCCGTGACCAGATAGCGGGTCTGCGCGACAGGCTGGCCGCGCCGCGCGTGGGCAGCTGGGGCCAGCTGCTGGAGTGGATGGAGGAGAAGAAGAGCGATCCGGTGCTGGACAAACCGGGCGATACGCACCGCCACGTGTCGCATTTGTTCGGCGTCTTCCCGGGCCGTCAGATCTCGCCGACCAAGACGCCTGAACTGGCCGCCGCCGCGCGCAAATCGCTGGAGAGCCGTGGCGACGCCGGCACCGGCTGGTCGATGGCGTGGAAGACGGCGTTCTGGGCACGCCTGCTGGACGGCGATCGCGCGTACAAGATGCTGCGCGGGCAGCTGGCGAAACCCGGCGCGCGCGCCGCGCAGCAGAGTGGCCAGGGCACGGAATCGAACAACGCCGGCGGCACCTACGCCAATATGTTCGATGCGCACCCACCGTTCCAGATCGACGGTAACTTCGGCGCCACCGCCGCGATCTGCGAAATGCTGCTGCAGTCGCAGACGGGCGAGCTGCATTTGCTGCCGGCGCTGCCGTCGGCCTGGGCCACCGGCTCTGTCAAGGGCTTGCGCGCGCGCGGCGGCTACGAGGTCGATCTGGCATGGAAGAACGGCAAGCTGGCGTCGGCGACGATACGCCGCACGGCGGGCGAGGGCGCCGGCAAGGTACGCTACGGCGACAAGGTCATACCGCTCAACCTCAAGGTCGGGGAGAGCAAACGTCTGGGAGAAAAACTATGATGCGACAGGTCCTTGGAACGCTGCTGCTGTTGCTGCTGGCATTGAGCGGACTGGCTTTTGCCGAAGGTACGCAAGTGAGGTATTTGAGCGGCACGGACAAGGACCACCGTGTCAATTGGGATTTCATGGTCAACGGCGGGCGCAATAGCGGCACGTGGAAGACCATACCGGTGCCGTCGAACTGGGAGATGGAGGGCTTCGGCACCTACCGCTACTTCGCCGACTGGGGAAAGGACCCCGCGCCGGATACCACCGGCATGTACCGCTACAAGTTCGACGTGCCCGCCGACTGGCAGGGCAAGCAAATCGACATCGTGTTCGGCGCAGCGATGACCGATACGCTGGTGAAGATCAACGGACAGCCGGCGGGCGCCGTCCACCAGGGCGGTTTCTATGAGTTCCGCTACGATATCTCCAGGTTGCTGAAACCTGGGCAGAGCAACCAGCTGGAGGTGACGGTCAATCGTTTCTCGGCCAACGAGTCGGTCAACCGCGCCGAGCGTAGCGGCGACTTCTGGCTGTTCAGCGGGATCTACCGGCCGGTGTGGCTGGAAGCCAAACCGCTGGACAATATCGACCGTATCAGCCTCGATGCGCGCCACAATGGTGACTTCAGCGCCGATGTTTTCCTCGCCGGCCGGCCGGACGGCAAGGTCGTCGCGCGCGTGACCACTTTGGATGGCAAGGCGCTGGGCAAGGAGATGACGGCACAAGTCGTCGACGGCAAGGCGCAGCTCAAGGGGAATGTCGCCAGGGTGAAGCCTTGGTCGGCGGAAAATCCACAGCGCTACAAAGTCAACTTCCAGCTGGTCAGCGGCAAGAAGGTGGTGCATGAAGTGAGCAAGACGATCGGCTTCCGCACCATCGAGCTGCGCCCGCGCGACGGCGTGTACGTCAATGGCTACAAGGTGCGCTTCAAGGGATCGAACCGGCACACGATCTGGCCGACCTCCGGCCGCGCCAGCAGCAAGGCGCTGAGCTACCAGGACGCGAAGCTGATGAAGGAAATGAATATGAACGCGGTGCGGATGTCCCACTATCCGCCCGACCCGCATTTCCTCGACGTGGCCGATGAAGTGGGACTGTACGTGATCGACGAGTTGACCGGCTGGCAGAAATTCTACGACACCGATGTTTCGACGCCACTGGTGAAGGAACTGGTGACGCGCGATCAGCATCACCCTTCGATTGTCTTCTGGGCCAACGGTAACGAGGGCGGTTTCAATCACGATCTGGACAAGCTGTATCCGGAGTGGGATACGCAAAAGCGTCCCGTCATCCATCCGTGGGCGAACTTCGGCGGCATCGATACCGCGCACTATCCGACCTACAACTGCTGCGCGGCGTCGCTGTTCCATGGACGCGAGGTCTTCATGCCGACCGAGTTCCTGCATGGCCTGTACGACGGCGGCGCCGGCGCGAGCCTGGACGACTGGTGGAAGGACATGCTTTCCAATCCGCTCAGCGCCGGGGGCTTCCTTTGGGCGTTCGCAGATGAAGGTATTGTTCGCGACGATAAGAATGGCGCTATCGACGTCGCCGGCAATCTGGCGCCGGACGGCATCGTCGGGCCGTATCGCGAGAAGGAGGGCAGCTTCTTCGCCGTCAAGAAGATCTGGACGCCGGTGTACCTGCCGTTGTCGGAAATGGCCTTCCTGCCGCCCACCTTCGACGGCAAGATCACGCTGGAGAACCGCTACGACATCAGCAATCTGAATCAGGTGAAGTTGAGCTGGCAGTTGGTGAAGTTCGGCAGCGAGGCGGGCCACAAGGTCGTTGCCAAAGGCAGCGCCAAGGCGCCGGATGTCGCCGCCGGCATGCGCTGCACCACCAGCATCGCCCTGCCGGCCGACTGGGCGCGGCAGGACGCGTTGTACTTCACGGCGACGGACCGCGATGGCCGCGAAATCTATACCTGGTCGTGGATGATCGCCAGCGCGCAGCAGGTGGCGCAGCGGATGCAGCCGGCTGCCGCCGCGTCAGGTGCGGCCACGCTGACGGAAGCGGGCGACGGCTTCCAGTTGCAGGCCGGCGCGCTGAATGCCGTTATCGACAAGAGCACCGGCTATCTGCGCTCGCTGAAGAAAGGCGACACCGTGGTGCCGTTGACGAATGGCCCGCGTCTGGTGGCGGGGACGGCTACCTTGAAGAGCATCGCCGCACGCCGGGATGGCAACGATGTGGTGGTGCAGGCGGAATACACGGGGAACCTGCGCAAGGTGAACTGGCGTTTGAATGCGGCCGGCACGTTGAGCGTGCACTACGCGTACGGCATGGAGGGCGGCAAGCCCGCCGATGCATTGGGCGTGACCTTCGATTATCCGGATGCGCAAGTGCAGTCGATGCGCTGGCTGGGACGCGGTCCTTATCGCGTGTGGAAGAACCGCACGCAGGGCGTGGAGTTCGACGTGTGGCAGAAGGATTACAACGACACCATCACCGGCCTGTCGTGGAATTATCCGGAGTTTAAGGGCTTCCATGACAAGGTGTATTGGGCGGAGCTGGCGACGAGGAATCTGCCGATCAGGTTCGTCAACCATAGCGACGACATCGCCTTGCGGGTGTTCACGCCGAGGGAGGCCAGCGGCGAGGGCTTCGAGCCGAAGGCAACGCATATGGAGTTCCCGCCGGGGGATATCTCGTTCCTGAACGCGATTCTGCCGATCGGCACCAAGTTCCATCCGCCGCATGAACTGGGACCGTCGGCGCAGCGCGGCCGCACGCCCAACCTGGGGGCGTGGTTCGAGAATACGATCGATATCGTGATCGGCGACCGAAAATGACAGCGGTCGGACCACGTAGGGCGGATTAGCGAAGCGTAATCGGCCATCGGTGAGCCGCCAACGGCGCGCAGATGGCCGATTACGGCGTGCCGCCTAATCCGCCCTACGTGTCACAAGGTCTTTGAAAGCCACGCGGCAGTGATGTCGATCACCCGCCTGGCCGCCGGGCTGTTGGCCTCGAACACGTTGAACACGTGATCCGCTCCATCGATCATCTCCGCCTGCGCCGGTTTGCCCGGCGCGATCCGGATCAAGTCGAAATCCCTCTGCGGCAGATAATCCTTGCTGCCCCGGACCGTCAAGAACGCGCCCCGGTATCCCGCCAGCGCCTTGTCCAGATCCACACCCTTGAAGCTCTCGTAGAACTCGCGCTTGGTGGTGATGGTCTTCCAGCCCGGTATCACCTCCGAGGCGACGCCATCCCGGACCGCCTTTTGCGGCGTCGGCTTCGACATGAAGTACTTATACAAATCGCCGCTGGGCGTCGACCACACCACCATGCTGCGGAACCATTCCGGGTGCTTGCTGCCCACCACCATCGCGGTGGCGCCGCCCAAACTCCACCCCAGCACCGCGCTGTGCGCGATCTTGACGCCGGCCTGCTTTTGCAGGAACGCATACGCCGCCTCGGTGTCCGCGACCCGCGTGTCGAGCGTCGAATCGATGTCGCTGCGCATGCGGCCACCCTCGCCACGGAAGTTGATCCGCAACGAGGCGATCCCGATTTCCGCCAGCCGCGTGGACATGCGCTTGCTCAGGTCTCCGGCGCCATTCAGGTCGTCGGCGAAACCGTGCAGCATCAGCACCGTGCGGCCATCCCAGGCGCCATCGGGCGTGACCCATTCTCCGGTGACCTCCGGCGCCACCGTCACCGGCTTGACGGCGGCATGCGACAGGGCGGCAATGCCGCTAAACGCCAGTGCCAGCAGGCCGCGTTGAATGAGCGGGGACACACCGCGCGATGGGAGATTGGTTTGCATGTCAGCCTTGGGTCAGGTCTTCGCCGCGCAGGAAGGCGGCAATGGTGGGGTTGATCGCGTCGCCGTGGGTGATCGGTCCCATATGGCCGCCGCGCGTCTGCAGCGCGCGTGCGTCGGGCAGCGCGGCCGCCAGTTGCGCGGCCAGCGATCGCGTCGAGGCGGGACTGTGCTGGCCGGACAGCACCAGCGCCGGCATCGTCAGCACGGCCAGATCGGCCAGGGAGACCGGCTCGCCCAGCAGCGCCTGGAAGTCCAGCTTGACCTTTGCGATCTGCGCGATCATCTTGTCCTGGGCCGATGCCGGCGCGGCGTCGAACGCGCCCGGACGGTTCCAGTAGTCGATGAAGACGCGGGTGGCGTCGCGGTCGGAGGCGCATGCCATGATGCCGCCGACGACGGTGACGATTTCCACCCGCGCGGCGTCCTGCTCCGGCAGCAGGTGGAAGGCGACCGGCTCGAACAATGCCAACGTGCGCACGCGCTGCGGCATGCGGCGCGCCAGGTGCAGCGCGGCGACGCCGCCGAACGAGTGGCCGACCAGGTGGAACCCTTCGGCCGGCGCCAGCCGGGCGGCGATGGCTTCGGCGAGGGCGTCCGCTTCGTGGGCCAGCGTATGGGTGTATGCTTCGCCCTGGCCGGCGCCCGGCGGATAGGGCGCGGCGCCGTAGCCGAGCAAATCGAGCGGGATGCAGCGGAAATCGGGCGTGAGCAGTTCGACAAGTGTCGCCCATTGGGCCTTGGAACTCATGGAGCTGTGCAGCAGGACGATGGCCGGTTTCATAGAGGGCGGGAGAGCGAAACGAAGCGCCGATTATACCGGTTCGCCCCCTTTTCCTTGAGAAACCGGCGGCCCGCCCGCATTTGGTGTTTGCCACGGGCAAATGTATTTGTACGCTGGCGTACAGCAGAGAGTCAAGACGAGGGTAAAGTAGAGGGATGGACAATTCAAAAAAAGTCGCCGGTCTGGCCGGCATCGTCAGCGTGCTGTGGATGGGGTTGACGGCGGCGGTCGCGGCCAACCAGAAACGCCTGCTGTTTAATCCTCTCGGCAGCCGCCGCGAGGTGCTCAAGCCTTACAGCACCGGCCACCGCACGCGCCCCGTCGTGATCCGCGCGAAGGATGGCACCCGTTTGTCGGGCTGGCTGATGACGCCCCTGGTGGCGGGACAGACGCCGGGCGTCGTCTATTTCGGCGGCCGCTCGGAGGAGGTGTCGTGGGTGGCGCGCGACGCGGGCAAGCTGTTTCCCGGCATGGCGGTGCTGGCGGTGAATTATCGCGGCTACGGCGATTCGCACGGCGATCCGGCCGAGGCCCACTTCGTCGAGGACGGCCGCATGCTGTTCGACTGGCTCAGCGAGCGCCATCACGTCGATCCGGCGCGCATCGCCGTCGTCGGCCGCAGCCTCGGTTCCGGCGTGGCGGTGCAGGTGGCGATGGAGCGCGAGGCCAGCGCCATCGTGCTGATCACGCCATACGATTCGATCCTGGCGATCGCCAAGCGCAAATTCAGGACGCTGCCGGTGGAGTATGTGCTGCGGCATAAATTCGAGTCGGTCAAGTATGCGCACCAGCTCAAGGCGCCGACCTATGTGCTGCGGGCGGCGTTCGACGACGTGGTGCCGCATTCGCATACCGATCTGCTGGTGCAAAAACTCGGCACCCTGCACGCGGACGAAATCGTGCCCGATTCCGACCACATGAACATCCCTTATCTGGAGTCCACGCAGCAGCGCATCGCCAGCTTCCTGGCAGGCCGCTTCAGCCAGCCTGCCCGGCGGCAGCAGGCCGACCCGTCACCCCAGCCGCCGGTCATGACAGGTTAGTTTCGTACCGACTTGTTGTCGGTAGGGACTGTTGTTTAAGAGTAACAATGTGACGTTTACGCCTTACTTTGGCGCTATCATTGGTTCCGTTTCTGCGCAATCGCAGTATTTCCCTCACAGGACGGACCAGATGTTCCAACTACTAAACAACATTAGTGTTAAACGGCGTCTCGCCCTGGGCTTCGCCAGCATCCTGCTGCTGGCGCTGATCGCCATCGCGGTCAGCATCATCCGCCTCAATAGCGTGGCGGTCGCCACCCGCCACATGATCGACGAGCCGATGGCCACCGAGCGCTATCTGCAGGACTGGTACCGCTACATGTTCGCGGCGGTGCCGCGCACCACCGCCATCATTGTCAGCACCGACGCCAGCCTGGGCGACTATTTCGCCGCCGGCATCAAGGCCTCGTCGGACGCTTCCAGCGCGCTGCAAAAGCAGGTCGAGGCGCACATGGACAGCGACGCCGAGAAATCCCTGTTCTCGGAGCTGGGCGCGCGGCGCAAGGCGTTCCTCGGTGCCCGCGACGCCGCCCTGGCCCTCAAGAAGGCCGGCAAGGTCGACGAGGCGCAACAGCAAATGCGCGACGTCTACACACCGGCCAGCGTGACGTATCTGGCCACGGCCGAAGCGCTGTTGAAGGAACAGCGCCGCCAGATCGACGAGGCCACCGCGGAGATCGAGCAAATCAATGTCGCCAGCCGCAACCTGATGGTGGCGCTGGCGGTCGTGATCCTGCTGCTGGGCGGGACGCTGGCTTTCGCGCTGGGCCGTTCGATCGCGCAACCGCTGGAGCGCGCGGTGGCGCTGGCGCGCCGCGTGGCCGATGGCGACCTGACCTCGCGGGTGGAGAACCAGGCGCGTGACGAAACCGGCCAGCTGCTCGACGCGCTTGGCCAGATGAACGGCAGCCTGTCGCAGCTGGTCGGCGACGTGCGCCTGTCGACCGACACCATCACCGTGGCGGCGCAGGAGATCGCGGCCGGCAACGCCGATTTGTCGGCGCGCACCGAAGCGCAGGCCGGCGCGCTGGAGGAAACCGCCAGTTCGATGGAGGAGTTGACCAGCACCGTGCGGCAGAACGCCGACAGCGCGCGCCACGCCAACGATCTGGTGGTGGCCGCCAGCGGCATCGCCGTGCGCGGCGGCGACGTGGTCGGACAGGTGGTCGAGACCATGGGTTCGATCAAGACCAGCTCCAGCAAGATCGTCGACATCATCGGCGTCATCGACGGCATCGCCTTCCAGACCAACATCCTGGCCCTTAACGCCGCCGTCGAGGCGGCGCGCGCCGGCGAGCAGGGGCGCGGCTTCGCGGTGGTGGCGTCCGAGGTGCGCAACCTGGCGCAGCGCTCGGCGTCGGCGGCCAAGGAGATCAAGGGATTGATCGACGATTCCGTCGGCAAGGTCGACGAGGGCGGCAGGCTGGTGGACCGTGCCGGCCAGACCATGAGCGAGGTGGTGGCCAGCGTGCAGAAAGTGGCCGAGATCATGGGCGAGATCACGCAGGCGAGCGAACAGCAAAGCTCGGGCATCGAGCAGGTCAACCGCGCGATCGGTCAGATGGACGAGATGACGCAACAGAACGCGGCGCTGGTCGAGCAGGCCGCCGCCGCCGCCGCGAGCATGCGCGAGCAGGCGCAGGCCTTGCTGTCGCAGGTGGGGCGGTTCACGGTGGAGGGTGGCGCCGGCGGCGCGGGCGCAGGCAAGCTGTCGACGCGGCTGAGACTGTCCTGATCCATATCCCCTTGGGGCGGATTAGCGCAGCGTAATCCGCCAGGCTCCGTCGGCGGCTCGTGGCGGATTACGCGCTGCGCGCTAATCCGCCCTACGGGTTTTTGTTATTTGTTAGCCGGATCTCGTTGAGCCGGATTTCAGGCTGGGTGGCGTTGCGCTGCCGCCGTGCCGCGCGCCGTCAGCTGCTTATGCACGCGCCGTAGTCCCATCCACACGGCCAGAATCACCACCGGCACGGCCACGCCCTGCAGGATGTCCGGATTGACCGGCAGGCCGCCGGCCTTCATCGCCTTGCCGGCGTAGCCGATCAATCCCAGCGTGTAGTACGAAATCGCCACCGCGGACAATCCCTCGACCGCCTGTTGCAGCCGCAGTTGCTGGGCCGCGCGCGCGTCCAGCGATTGCAGGATCTTGCGGTTCTGGCGTTCCTGTTCGATGCCGACGCGGGTGCGCAGCAGGTCGTTGCTGCGGGCGATACGCTTGGCCAGCGCTTCCTGCCGCTGCGAGACCGAGGTGCAGGTGTGGATCGCCGGCGCCAGCCTGCGGCCCATGAATTCGGCCAGGGTCGGGATGCCGGTCATGCGCACTTCGCGCAGCTCGTGGATGCGCGCCTGCACCAGGCTGAAATACGCCTGCGACGCGGCGAAGCGGTAGCTGTTGTTGACCGACAGCTTCTCCAGCCGCGCGGCCAGGCTGGTGATACGGTGCAGCAGGTTCTGTTCCTCGTGCGCGTCCGGGCCGCGCGCGTCCAGCGACTGCGGCATGTCGGCCTGCACCAGGGTCGCGGTCAGGTCGGCCAGCTCGTTTTCGATGCCGTTCAACAGCGGCTGCGAGGCTTCGGCGTGCGGCAGGCCGAGGAGCGCCATCATGCGGTAGTTCTCGATCTCCAGCAGGCGCCCGACCAGGCGGCCGGCCTGGAATTCGCGCAGGCCCAGGTCGCGCACGATGAAGCGGCTGAAGCCATCGGGCTGGATCAGGAAGTCGGTCCAGACCTCGGCGCCGCTGCCCACGCTGCTGCCGACCATCGATTTACCTTGAAACAGCTCGGCGATGGCTTCCTCGTCGGCGCCGGCCGTGTCGCCCTTGCGCAGCACGACGTGCGAGGCGACGATGATTTTCCCGGCCAGCCCGGCCAGCCATTCCTGCGGCACGTGCTGCAGCGGCATGCGGTCGAACGCCTGGCGGAAGTCCAGTCCCGGCTCGCCGCGCTCGACGAAGGTGTAGGTGGCGAATTCGGTATGGCATTCCCACTTCAGGCGAAAACGCCCGAAGTCATGGAAGAAGTAGCGCGCCTGCGGATGCGGCCCGGCCACGCCGTAGTGGGTGCACAGCTGCTGCAAAATCTGGTGCTGCGTGCCGCGATGGTATTTTTGGGAGGGCTGATCCTGCTGCACGTAGAGCGCGAAATGGGTCAGGCTTTCCGGTGCCTGCAATTGCAGGAAGGGGCGTGAGTGGATCTCCGCCGACAGCGGCACCCGCATCGGGTGGTTCAATTTGGCGAAATCGGCGGTGGCGCGGTAAGCGAGGGACATGACCTTCTCCGGTGGAACGGTATTATTAGTTATAAAAAGCCGGATTGTTGCAGTGCAGTATAAGCCAGGCGCGGCGCGGCCACAACCGCGCAGTACGCATGGCGGTCATGCGTAACAGTGATGTTACCGGGGAAAACGCCGCCGGGTGATCACTTTTTTGAGGATTGCGATGCTAAGTCGGCGGCGCCTTGGCCGCCAGCGCGTTGGCCGTCGGCTCGCCGCGCATGAAGGCGGCCAGGTTGGCGAAGGTGACGGCGGCGATTTCGCGCATCGCTTCGATGGTGAAGAAGCCCTGGTGGCCGGTGACCAGCACATTCGGGAACGTCATCAGCCGCTGGAAGACGTCGTCGTCGATGATGTCGCTCGAATGGTCGTGGAAAAACAGGTCGCTTTCCTGCTCGTAGACGTCGATCGCCAGCGCGCCCAAGTGCTTGGACTTGAGCGCGGCGATGACGGCCATCGTGTCGATCAGCGCGCCGCGCGAGGTGTTGACCAGCATCGCGCCGGGCTTCATCAGCGCCAGGCTGGCGGCGTTGATCATGTGGCGCGTGGCGTCCATCAGCGGGCAATGCAGGGAGACGATGTCCGATTGCGCCAGCAGCTGTTCCAGTGTGACGCGGGCGGCGATGGCGCCCAGTTGCAGCTGCAACTGCGGCGCCGGATCGCTGACCAGCACCGTGCAGCCGATGCCCTTGAAGATACGGGCGGCGGCGGTGCCGATCTGGCCGGCGCCGACGATGCCCACGGTCTTGCCGTGCAAGGTCATGCCGAGCAGGCCGTCGAGCGAGAAATTGCCCTCGCGGACGCGCGCGTAGGCGCGGTGCGTGTGGCGGTTGAGCGTCATCACCAGCGCCAGCGCGTGTTCGGCCACCGCTTCCGGCGCGTAGGTGGGCACGCGCGCCATGAACATGCCGAGCCGCTCGCCGGCTTGTATGTCGACGTTGTTGAAGCCGGCGCAGCGCAGCAGCACGGCGCGCACGCCCAGCGCGTGCAAGGCCTCCATTACCTCCGCATCGAGGATATCGTTGACGAAGACGCAGACCACGGCGCAGCCGTGCGCCAGCGGCACCGTGTCGATGGTCAGGCGGTTGGCGAAGTAGACGGCGTCGATCGGCGACGCCGGCGTGGCTTCCACCGCTTCAAGCCGGGCTTCGTCGAGGAAGCGGCGGTCGTAGGGTTGGGCGCTGTAGACGGCGATTTTCATGAGCTTGTCGGTTCCAGGTCGGGTACCCACAGCAGCAGGTCGGTGACGCCGATGTCGACGCCCGCCTGGGTCAGCAAGGTGCTGGCCTGGCCCCTGTGGTGGGTCTGGTGATTGAAAAAGTGCGCCAGCACGCTGCCGAAGTGCTTGCGGTAGACGTCTCCCCTGGTGCTGCGGTATTCGAAGCCGTGCGCCAGGTCGGCGGCGGTGAGCTGCGGCACCCAGGCGCTGATGATGGCGTCCAGTTGTTCGCGGTGGCGGCGCAGGGTGGGCAGGTCGTCGCTGAAGCTGTGCGCCAGCCCGCCGGGTTGCGGCATCCCGCCCATCGCGGCCAGCGCCGGAAAATTGGCCGGGTGCGTGGCGAAGCGTTTGAGCCAGATGGTGTCGCCCGCCAGCAGGTGGTTCAAGGTGCCGGCGAGGGAACCGAAGAAGGCTTTGCGGTCCGCCGCCAGTTCGCCCGGCGGCAGTTTGGCCGCCGCAGCGTAAAGGTTGCGGTTCATGTCGGCGTTATACCTCGCCAGCAGGATGAAATGCTCGGGCGTGTCCATTGGCTCAGTTGCCAGCTATCGCGTCGGGATTCGATTGCAGGAAGATGGCGTCGTTCACCTTCGCCAGCATCTGCGCGCGCTCGAAGTCGCCCATGGATTGGCGGCCATCTTGCGGGTCCAGCGTTGGCAGCAGGTCGCGAGTCATCGCCTTGCCGGACGGCGTGGTGTGGTCGTCTTTGAGCTTGCCGAACATGTATTCCAGCACCCGCGTCGAGCGGCTGGCCTGCATCTCCAATGACGCCTTTACCAGCTTGCCCTTGTCGTACTCGATGCTGGTGGTGCTGCTGGCCGATTCGTCGATCATCATGTATTTGTAGTTCTGCGATTGCGGCTCCAGGTCCAGCGCCAAGGTCGCGGTCGGGGAGACCGGCGCGTGGTAGCGCGCCTTCAGGTGCGACTGCTGTTGCTGCGAGAGCGCGAGGTCCATTTGCGAGCGGCCGGATATCTTGGTCTTTTGCGACAGCTCGTAGGCGAAGCTGTCCTTCTCTGTGGACTTGGCGGGATTGGACGCCACCTCGGTTTGCGTGACGGAGGCGGTGAAGTCGGCCAGGCCGGTGGTCGTGGCACGATCGCGGTCGGTGAGCAGCATGTCGCGCGGCGCCACCGGCGGCGTGCCGTAGTCGCTGTTCATATCGACCAGGGCGTCCTTGAACATGGTGAGCATGGCGGCGTTGCCCTGGCCGCGCATGCCGGCCTGGTCGACCTGCTGCAGATAGCGGTTGAGCGCCTTGGCCTGCTGCTCCTTGTTGCCCCAACTGGCGGGCTGGCTGAGGTCCACACCGATCCTGGCCACGCCATCCGGGCCGCTGAAACTGACCGTGCGCTTGCCGCTGTCGGCATGGAATTCGAGCCGCTGCGTTTCCTTGGGATTGAGCTTGATCTCGCCCTTCAGATCGACCGATGACAGGACCGCGCTGTCGAACTGCGTCAGGCCGGCCAGGTCCACGCGCGGCGGGTCTTCGGTCAGGCCGTCGACCGCTTTCTGGAAGGCTTCCGACAGCTTGCCCAGCGCCTTGCGTTCCACTTCGGTGAGCTTGCCGCTGCTTTTGGCCTCGACCGCGATGCTGTTGTCGCCGGCGTCCAGCGACAGTTCGACCGTGACGCCGCTGCGGGTGGTGATCGTCAGGCCGATGCGGTTGTCGCCCATGCCGTGCTGCGATACCTGCGACGGCGATACCAGCATGTCGTAGGTATCAGCTTGCACGCCGGTCGGGGCTTGCTGGATCGATTGCGAGAAATCCTCGCCGTCGTAGGCCACCTGCTTCAGCAGCTCGCCGCCGAGGCCCTTGAGGCGTCCGGCCAGCGGCTGCTCGGCGAAATTCCGCGCCATCATCGTGCTGGAGGTGCTGCGGGTGCGGTTCTCCCAGACCACGGCCTTGGGCTGTGGGGCATCCTGGCCGCCGCTGAGCGACACCATGGTGGAAGAGCCGCCGCTAGGCGTACCGGAGGCCTGGCCGCTGGCGGTCGGGGATGTGGAGCGGGAGGTCGATGCGGTGACCCCGGCCGCCGCGTTAGCGGCCGTGTCCCGGTTGAATGGAGTGATGGTGGTCATGAACCCATTATAGAACGGTTCCCCGCCGTGGGGCACCGGGGGCTTGACACTAGTGCAATCGCACCGGTGGCAGGATTTTCGCGCGCAGCCAGTCCACCAGCGTTTGCGCCGCCATGCGCACGCTGCCATGCAGCTGCAGCAGATGTTTTTGGTACATCAGCGCATACAGCAGGCTCGCGGCCGCGCCGCCGACGCGGATGCTCTTGCCGGTGAGGGCGCCCGTCAGGACACCCACCGCCGCCTGCGTGCCGAGCGAGACCAGCGAGCCGTAGTCGTGGTAGCGGAATTCCGGCCGTGGGCCGTCGTCGCGGCGCGACAGCAGCTCGGCCAGGAACATCGCCTGCTGGTGCGCGACCTGCGCGCGCGGCGGCGCGGCGCCCTTGATCGGGCAGACGTAGCTGGCGCAGTCGCCGAAGGCGTAGATACGGCTGTCGCAGGCGGCGCGCAGGCTGGAGTCGACCACGATCTGGCGGATGTGGTTGAGCGTCAGGCCGAGCGTGGCGCACAGTTCCGGCGCTTCGACGCCGGCGGCCCACAAGGTCAGGTCGGCGCGATGGGCGGCGCCGGTGGCGTCGATCACCGCGTTGTCGGTGACGTGGGCGACGGCGGTCGCGGTGCGCACGTCGATGCCGAGCGAACGCAGATGGTTGGCGGCGCGCTGCGATTGGAGCGGGTGCAGGTGTGGCAGCAGGTTTTCGCCGCGCTCGATAACGGTGATGCGGATGTCGCGCTCCGGATCGAGCGTGTGAACGCGGTAGTCGGCCAGCGCGCGGGCGCTGTTGCTCAGTTCAGCCGCCAGCTCGACGCCGGTGGCGCCGCCGCCGACGATGACGACGTTGAGTTGTTCCTTGCGCTCGCCGGCGCGGATGCAGCCATCGACGAAGCGGCGGCGGAAGGCTTCGGCGTCGGCCACGCTGTCGAGGGTCATCGCGTGGCGGGCGGCGCCGGGCACGCTGTAGAAGTTGGTGACCGCGCCGAGTGCCAGCACCAGTTTGTCGTAACCGATGGTGCGGCAGACGCCGTCGTCTTGCCGGCCGCCGCGCGGGGTGAGGGTGATGGTTTGGTGGGCACGGTCCACGCACAGCACTTCGCCTTGCAGGAATTCGAAGTCGTGGTCCAGGGCTTGCGCGGTGAAGGCCAGTTCGGTGACCTGCGGATCGCATTTTCCGGAGGCGACGGTGTGCAGCAGCGGCTTCCAGAAGTGGCCCGGGGAGCGGTCCACCAGCAGGATGCGGGCGCGCTTGCCGGCGCCCAGTGTGTCTCCAAGACGGGTGGCGAGTTCCAGTCCGCCCGCACCTCCCCCTACGATGACGATCGTTTCCATTTTTTTTCTCCAGGTTGGTGAGTCGATTGGTGCTGGTGGCGGAGCTTGGCCGATTACGCGCTTTGCGCTAATCCGCCCTACGTGTTTCCGTAGTTGTTCCGCGTTTGCGTCCTAGGCGGCCAGGTTTTGGTGGTCCTGGTCTTGCTGCTGGTCGGGGGTGTAGGGACTGGAGCGCAGTTCGTTCAGCGCTTCGAAGGTGATGAATTGGCGGGGGCGGACCACGTCGGCGCCGTAGGGGGCCACCGATACCGTCCACAGGCCGGCTTCCTCGGCGGCGCGCAGGCTTGGGACGGCCGTGTCGATGGCGATGGCGTCGCCCGGCGCCACGCCCATCGCGTGCAGCGCCTTGGCGTAGGGGCCGGTGCCGGACGGGCCGTCGAAACCGGCGCCGCCGGTGACGACCGTGAACACGCTGTTGACGTTCGCGCCGAAGCTGTTGGCCAGCAGCGCCGAGGTGGCGGGCGCCGGCAGGTCGGTCAGGATGCAGATCTTGCAGCCGGCGGCGATGGCGTCGTCGATCAGCGTGAGGGCCGCCGGCAGCGCTGCCGGTGGCGAGTCCGCGATGGCCTGGTGGAACTGGCGGTGCTTGTCGGCGTACAGTTCGGCCGCGCGGCCCCGGTCTTTGCCGCGGCCGAACAGTTCGCGGGTGATGACGGTGCCGATGGCGCGGGCATAGCCGTGGGTGGCGGCGGCCGCGCGCAGGGCGGGCAAGGTCCAGCGTATCGACAGCCCGGCGTTGGCGAAGGCCGCGTTGCAGGCCGCCAGGTGCAGCGCTTCGGTGTCGAACAGTACGCCGTCGAGGCCGAGGAAGATCACGTCTATGCTCATATCGTTCCCTCAAAATTTGATCTATCGCATTGACGTAAATATAACGGTAGAATCTACAAAAGAAAAATTAAAGATATTCGATAGTTGATAAGGGAGAGCTTATGTATCACGCCAGTTTCCGCCAGCTGCAATCGCTGGTTTTGGTGGCCCGCCACGAGAGCGTGTCGCGCGCGGCCGAGGCGATGCACGTCACGCAGCCGGCCGTCTCGCTGCAACTGCGCACGCTGGAGGACATCGCCGGCATCGCGCTCACGCGCAAAGTCGGGCGCAACATCCAGCTGACCGCCGCCGGCGAGGTAATGGCCACCTTCTCGGAGCGCATCCTGCGGCTGCTGGAGCAGGCCGGCGACGAGCTGGCGGCGCTGCAGGGCGTTACCAGCGGTACCTTGCGCATCGGCGCCGTCACCACCGCCGAGCATTTGCTGCCGCCGATGCTGGTGCCGTTTACGATCAAGCGGCCGGACGTGCGCCTCAAGCTGCAGGTGGGGAACCGCTCGGAGATCGTCAACATGCTGGCGCGCCAGGAGATCGACCTGGCCATCATGGGCACGCCGCCGCGCGAGCTGCGCACCAACGCGGCCAAGTTCGCGCGGCATCCGATGGCGTTCGTCGCCAGTCCCACGCACCCGCTGATGAAGAAGAAAAAAATCACGCTCAACGACGTCATGGCCGCCAACCTGATGGTGCGCGAGCGCGGCTCCGGTACCCGCACGGCTGTCGAGAAGCTGCTGCGCGAGGCCGGGCATCCGGCGGAATTCGGCTCCGAGGTGTCGAGCAACGAGGCGATCAAGCGCATGGTGTCGGCCGGGCTGGGACTGGGCTTCCTGTCGGTGCACGCCTGCGGACTGGAGTTCGAGGCCGGCCTGCTGGCGATCCTGCCGATGCAGGAAAATCCGGTGGAGGCAGACTGGCACATCATGCACCTGAGCGGCCAGCCGATCCCCAAAGTGGCCGCCTCGTTCCAGGATTTCGTCATCGAGAACGGCCAGGACCTGGTGCGGCGGGAGCTGGAGAGCTTCTACAAGCTGTTGGGCGGCCAGCGCAAGCCGGCGCGGGCGGCGGCAAAGACGGGGACGCCCAAGGTCGTATCGGCCAAGTGACCAATACACGTGGGGGCATGGTTTGCATAAGTGTACTGGTACACGCCAGCACAGTTGCGCCTACAATAGAGGCACCTCATCGCTCCTGGAAACGATATGTCGCCCGATTTGCTGCTGCCCCTGTGCACCTTTGCCGTCGTCAGTTCCATCACCCCCGGACCGAACAACGCCATGATCATGGCCTCCGGGCTGAACTATGGCTTCGCGCGCTCGCTGCCGCATCTGTTCGGCATCTGCTGCGGCTTCGCCTTCATGATTTTTGCCACCGGACTTGGCCTGCATGCGGTGTTCGTGCGGTTTCCTATGCTGCAGTTGATACTCAAGTACGCCGGGGCCATCTACCTGCTGTGGCTGGCCTGGAAGCTGGCCCACGCGGCGCCGATGAACGCCGAGCAGGCGGCGCGGTCCAAGCCTATGGGGTTCATCGGCGCCGCCGCGTTCCAGTGGGTGAATCCCAAGGCTTGGGTCATGGCCGTCGGCGCGCTGACCACCTACCTGCCGCAAGGTTTCGGCATCGGCGATGTGGCGCAGCTGGCCGGCGTGTTCGGCGTGATCGGCATCTTCTGCGTCGGCGCCTGGGCGATGTTCGGCGTGGCCATGCGCCGCCTGTTGCAGGATCCGCGCTCGGTGCGCGTCTTTAACGTCGTGATGGCGCTGCTGTTGGTGGCCACGCTGTATCCAATTCTCGTGGGCTGATACCATGACGGCTTGATTTGATTTTGAGGAATGCCCATGTATCGCCGTTTCGTTTCCTCCATTGTCCGCGCCGCCTTGCTGGCCGCCTCCGCGCTCGCCGCCCATGCCGGTGCCGCCACCTTGCCATCGAACCTGATGCTGCCCGACCCCGTGCTGGCCGCGCGCGGCGTGGCGGAGCGCTGGGTGTTCAGCGTCAAGCTGGAATCCATCGATCTGAAAGGGATCGAGCCTTGCCGACGGATATTGGCCGAGCGTGGTTATGCGCCCGTGCTGTCGAAGACGGCCAGTTCCACCATGCCCGATCTGCATTTCAAGATCGAGGGGACCAAGGAATATCCGCTGGCGAGCGAGGAGGCCGACGAGACGCTGTCGGCGGTGGTGCGGGCCGGGTGCACAGGCACGCTGGCCTGGACGGTGACGTCGAAGCCGGTGCCGGCCACGAGCGGCGCGGCGCGATAGGCTGGCGTGGCAGTTAGTGCGGCAGTTAGTGCGGCAGTTTGAGGTGGTGCAAGGTGTCGCGGATCTGGTCCAGGTCGACCGGCTTCTGCGACTGCAACGCCTGTAGATAGCCGCGCGCGTAGCCGATGGTGTCGGCCGCGTCGGGATGCTGCTCGGCCATTTCCTGCAGCAGCCGGTCGGCGATGATGAGGTCGTTGTGCTGGCCCAGCTCCGACTGGATCGCCGCCAGCGTCTTCAGATATTGGCGCGAGCCTTTCTGGCGGTACAGCGAGTGGAAAAATTCCAGCGCGTACCTGCCGCGCTTGGCGGCGATGCGGGTGCGGTGGATGGAGGCGGCGTCATCGTCGTCCATGCGGTTGGCGCGCTTGATCAACTGCTTGTGCAGGCGCTGCATCGTCGAGTGCACGAATTTCGGCAGCGGACTGTCGGGGACGTCCGTGGCGATGTGCTGCATCCACACGCCCATCGACAGCAACAGCTGCGTGTAGCGCGGCGACAGCAGCGCCTGCGCCGCCGTTTTACGGTAGCCGCGCGCGGCGGCCAAGGCCAGCGCCTGCAGTTCCAGCAGGCCGTTCTTGCCGCCTGGATTGGACTGGATGCGCGGCAAGGTCGACATCAGCAACACGTCGGCGTCGCGGGCGGCGCCCAGCTCCGTGCCCAGCCAGCCGATGTCGGCCGCCAGCATTTCCGGACAGGGTGCGACGGTGTTGAACAGTTTTAAGGCCGAACGCAGGCGGCGCAGGCCGACGCGCATCTGGTGCAAGGTCTCGGGATCGTCGCCATGGATGACGGCCTCCTCGTTGCGCTGGATGTGCTGCAGGCAGTTGTCGAGGATGGTCTTGAGCGCCTCGCCGACGGTGTTGTCCGAATCCAGGCTCAGGGCCTGGGCACGGTAGGGCGCGGTGCCGGTTTGACGGCACAGCAGGTAGCCCCGTTCGGCCTTGCTGATGTTGCTGAGCCGAAGGGGGATCTGCTTGTGCAGTTCCAGCGCGAAGGCGTACAGCGCGGCCGGTTCGCCTTCCTTGAGTTCCAGTTCGATCTCGTTGACGTCGATTTTGCGGCCGTGGCGTTCGATGTGGCCCTGATCGAGCACCAGCTCGATCGAATTGCCTTCGATTTCCAGATCCCAGGTGTGGCGCACGACCTCCACCACGAACAGCGGCTCCAGCCGCTCCTTCAGGTCCGGCAGGTCCAGCATGTCCCGCCATTGCGGATCGTTGCCGATCAGCTTGCGCAGGCGGCCCAAGCGCGGCCACGCACGTTCCACCGGGCATTCCCACTCATTGCGGCTATGCAAGCCGCTTTGCACGCTGCCGCCGGCCTTCATCGTTTGTATCCACTCTTCGCCGACCTTGCGCACGCGCAAGCCGGCCCCGTGGTGCAGGAAATGCAGATCGGGCGTATCGAAGTAGCGCGCCGTCATCTGTTGCGCGCGCGCGGGACCGCCGGCGTGGGCGGCGATCAGCGGGTGGCCCATCAGCGCCGCATTGTCGGCGGGGGCGAGTAGTAGTTTGAGTTCGACTTCCATGGCGCCAGTGTAGATGAAAAATCCGGGCGGGCGGCGCACGCCTCTGCCGGGTTTGAGCGAGGTCGAGACTACCGCGAAATAGGCGGATTCCGCAGAACTTGTGCCCAGGCCGGCGTGGCGGCCCGCCAGAAGGCTTCAATCGTGTCGGCCTGGAAATCCATGCCGAGGAAGCGCGCGGCCGGCAGCAGCGCCTGTTGCAGCAGCAGGTCCGGCGGCGCGCCGTTGTCGAAGGCCATGGCGCCGGTCTGCTTGGACAATTTCTCGCCCAGTTCGTTGACCACCACCGGGACGTGCAGGTAACGCGGCTGCGGCAGGCCGAGCGCCTGTTGCAGATGGATCTGGCGCGGGGTCGATTCCAGCAGGTCGGCGCCGCGCACGATGTCGGTCACGCCCTGGTCGCCGTCGTCGACCACCACCGCCAGTTGATAGGCCCAGAAGCCGTCGGCGCGCTTGATGACGAAGTCGCCAGCCTCGTCGGTCAGGTCCTGGCTGACGTGGCCGGCCCAGCGGTCGTCGAAGCCGATCACGCAATGCGGCGATTGCGGCACTTTGAGGCGCAGCGCGCGGGCGCCCTTGCCCGGCGCCAGGCCGTGGCGGCAGGTGCCGGGGTAGATCAGCGCCTGCGCCTGCCTGCCGGTCAGGCTCAATTGCGAATCGGCGATTTCCTTGCGGGAGCAGCCGCAGGGGTAGACGAGGTCGCCGAGCCGCGCCAACGCTTGTTCATACAGGCCGGTGCGGCGGCTTTGCCAGGTGGCCTCGCCGTCCCAGCGCATGCCGCAACGTTGCAGCGAGGCCAGGATGTGCTGGTCGGCGCCGGCGACGTTGCGGTCGCCGTCGACATCCTCGATACGCAGCAGCCACTGGCCGTGGTGCACCTTGGCGTCCAGGTAGCTGGCCATGGCCGCCACCAGCGAACCGATGTGCAGTGGGCCGGTGGGGGAGGGCGCGAAGCGGCCTATGTAGCTGTCAGCGGTGTTGATGCGATCGGTCATGCCGCCATTTTAACGCGGCGGCCCATGCTGCGCTGCGCAATGGATGGCGTTCGGCGGCCCCGGCAAATGTCTTACAATGTGCGCGCGCCAATTAGCGCACTCATCATCCACGCCTTCAGGACATCATGCAAAAAATGACCCCATCCTTTATTGCCTCCGCCTTGGCCATCAGCCTGGCGCTGGCTTTCCCCGCACAAGCGGCCAGCGGCAAAACCGCTGCCGTGGTGCAGGAAGCTCCGCTGCGCGCGCACCTCGCGTTCCTGTCCAGCGATTTGCTGGAGGGCCGGGGCACCGGCCAGCGCGGCGCCGACCTGACCGTCTCCTATCTGGAAACGCAGTCGCTGGCGCTGGGCTTGAAACCCGGTAACGGCGACAGCTATCGCCAGGCGGTGCAGATCGCCGGCGTCAAAACGCTGCCGGCCGAGAGCACGCTGAAGCTGGAAGCGGGCGGCCGGGCGCTGCCGATCAGCTTTGGCAAGGACTGGGTGTTCGCGCCGGGCGACGCGGCCGCCGCGCACAGCTTCGACGCCGACCTGGTGTTCGTCGGCTACGGCATCACCGCGCAGGACGAGCAGTGGGACGATTTCAAGGGCGCCGACCTCAAAGGCAAGATCCTGGTCATGATGGTCAACGATCCGCAGCCGAGCGCCGGGCAGCCGAACCGCTTCAACGGCAAGGGACTGACGTACTACGGCCGTTGGACCTACAAGTTCGAGGAAGCCAAGCGCCGGGGCGCCGCCGGCGTGTTGCTGATCCATACGACGCCGAGCGCATCGTACGGCTGGAGCGTGATCCAGAACAGCTGGTCCGGTGTCGAGCGCTTCCAGCTGGCGGCCGGTACCCTGGGGACCGAGCTGCAGGGCTGGATGACGGACGACACGGCGCGTACCTTGTTCAAGGCCGCCGGCCAGGATCTGGACGCGCTGCGCACCGCCGCCGAGGGCAAGGATTTCAAGCCGGTGCCGCTGGCCGCCAAACTGAGCGGTGAAATGAAGGCTGCCGTGCGCAAGGTCGAGCAGTTCAACGTTGCCGCCGTGGTGCCGGGTACCGATCCGAAGCTGAAGGACGAAGTCGTCATCTACAGCGCGCACTACGATCACCTGGGCAAGCAGGGCGATAGCGGAGACACGATCTTCAATGGCGCGGTCGACAACGCTTCGGGCACGGCCGGTTTGCTGGCGATGGCGCAACAGGCGGTGCGCGCGCCGGCCAGGCGCAGCCAGATGTTCCTGTGGGTCGCCGCGGAAGAGCAGGGGCTGCTGGGCAGCGCCGCGTACGCGACGGCGCCGTTGTGGCCGCTGGCGAAGACGGCCGCCAACCTGAATCTGGACAGCCTGAATTTTGTCGGTGCCACGCGCGATATCGGCACCCAGGGCAGCGAGCGCACCGAACTGGGCAAGATGGCGGAGGCTGCCGCCAAGGCCATGGGCATGCATATCGCCAAGGCTGAACCGGATCTGGCCGGTGGCTATTTCCGCAGCGACCACTTCAGCTTCGCCAAGCAGGGTGTGCCGGCGTTTTCGATCGACGGCGGCCGCGAATACATCAAGGACCCGGCCGGTTCCAAGCTGAAGGCGGATGCGTATGGCAAGCGCTACCACCAGGTCAGCGACGAGTACGACGCCAGCTGGGATCTGTCGGGCATGGTGCAGATGGCGCAGTACACGCTGAACCTGGGCCGCATGATCGCCGACAGCCCGAAGCTGCCTGAATGGAAGGCCGGCGACGCGTTCGCCAAACCGCGCAACGTCAAGTAAGCGCTGACGGTTTTGTGAAAGCAGCCCTCGTGGCTGCTTTTTTTATGGCTGCACTCAATAAAGTTATATCTCGGCGGTCATTATCAGTTTTACCATTGCCTCAATAAAAATATTGGAGACTTCGTGAAAACCATTCTAGCCACCGTGCTGCTGGCAGCCGGCGCGTGCGCGAGCGCGCAAACTTTGCTGACGAAAAATTTCGCCGCCGATCCATCGCCGCACTTTTTCGCCGGACAGTACGTCGTCTACGCGACCGACGATCAGAACAACTCGGGCAAGTATTGGGACTCGACCGCATGGCGCGTGCTGACGTCGCCCGATCTGAAGAACTGGAAGGATCACGGCCCGACTTTGCCCGCCAGTATTTTCAAGTGGGCCAGCGCGGATGCCAAGGCATGGGCGCCGGAGGCGGTAGAACACGGCGGCAAATACTATTTCTTCGCGCCGGTGGGCGGCAAGCAAATCGGCGTGGCCGTCAGCGATAGCCCGATGGGGCCGTTCGTCGATCTGATCGGCAAGCCCCTGGTCGAAACGCCGCGCGACGCCAATGCCGGCGACGAGCCCATCGATCCGGCGGTATTTATCGACAAGGACAAGCGTATTTATTTGTACTTCGGCACGCGGGTGCCGAAGGTGGTCGAGTTGTCCGCCGACCTCAAGAGCGCGGTGGGTGGCATCAAGAATGTGGTGGTGGACAAGTTCCCGGCCAAGACCGCGTACGGCGAGGCGCCGTTCCTGCATCAGCACAAGGGCGTCTATTACTTCTCGTTCTCGACCGGCTGGCCGGGGCAGATCGTCTACGCGACCGGCAAATCGCCGCTGGGGCCGTTTGAGTATCGTGGCGTGCTGATCGACTTCCTGAAGATATCGACCAATCACCAGGCGATACTGGAGCATGGTGGCAAGACGCTGCTGTTCTACCACGACAATGTGCTGCCCGGCGGCGGCGACCACCGCCGCTCGATCCTGATGCAGGAGATTGAATACAGCGCCGACGGCAAAATGCACCGTAAATAAAGCCCGGAAACGTCGAATAACCTCGGAGACACGTAGGGCGGATTAGGCGGAACGCCGTAATCGGCCGTCTCCGGGCCGTCGGCGGCTCATCGATGGCCGATTACGCGCTGCGCGCTAATCCGCCCTACGTGTTTTCCCGGCGAATGACCTGACCCCGGGTTCGGTGGCGAAAACGCACAGCGCCGCCACCGGAAACACCAATCCTGCCCACAACACGCCGCGCCATCCGTGCGCGGCGAACACCCAGCCGCCCAGCGACGAGCCGATCGCGCCTCCCATGAAGAACAACGCGATGTAGAGCCCGTTCAAACGTGCGCGTATCTCCGCCGGCAACGCGAATATCGCCCGCTGCCCCGTCACCAGGCTGGCCGAGACGCCCATGTCCAGCAGGATCGAGGTGAGCACCAGCACGCCGAGATCGACGATGCGGTTGGCGTGTATCGCCAGCGGCAGCAGGAACGCCACGGCCCCCAGCGAGAACGCGATCAGCGTGGTCGACAGGCTTTTGCCCTGGTCGGCACGTTTGCCGGCGATCGGCGAGGCGACCGCGCCGGCGACGCCGACCAGCGCGAAAATGGCGACACCGGTTTGGCTGAGGTGGAAGTACGGCCCCGTCAGCTCGAGCGAGACGCTGGTCCAGAACAGGCTGAAGGCGCCGAACATGCAGGCTTGGTAGGCGGCGCGCCGGCGCAGGATAGGGGTGGTCTTCAGCAGGTGCCACATCGAACCCAATAGTTCAAAGTAATGCAGGCCGGAGTTCGGATGGCGCTGCGGCAGCCGGGCGCGCAGCAGGAAGGCGAGGGCGGTGGTGGTGGCGGCGGAAATGACGAACACGGCATGCCAGTTCAAGGCGTCGGCGATCAGGCTGGCGACGGGACGGGCGAGCATGATGCCCATCATCAGGCCGCTCATGACCTTGCCGACCGTCTGGCCGCGTGTTTCGGGACGCGACATGTGGGCGGCGAACGGCACGACGATTTGCGCGGCGACGGTGCCGAGGCCGATGCAGAAGGCTGCCAGCAGGAACAGGTTGGGGTTGCTGGTGGCGGAGGCGGCCAGCAGGGCGAGCGCGCTGGTCAGCAAGGCGATGAAGATCAGGCGGCGGTTTTCCACCAGGTCGCCGAGCGGGGCGATGAACAGCAGTCCGGCGCAGTAGCCGACTTGCGTGAGCGTGACGATCAGGCCGGCGGCGCTTGGGTCGAGGCCGGTGGCGCGGCTGATCGGGCCGATCAGCGTTTGCGCGTAGTACAGGTTGGCGACGATCAGGCCGGTTGCCACGGCGAACAGCCAGACCATGCCGGGGGAAAGATCTTGCTGGGCGTGGGACTGGCTCACGTGATGCTCCTTCATTTTGCAGGCGGCAATTCTACCGGCGATCGCAAAATGCTGCTGAGCAAGCTGAAATTGTCATGGAGACACGGACACACGTAGGGCGGATTAGGCGGAACGCCGTAATCGGCCATCGATGTGCCGTCGACGGCTCATTGATGGCCGATTACGCGCTGCGCGCTAATCCGCCCTACGTGATTCCTCGTGGAATCTACCGTCTATGGCCTGGCTTAAAGACCTGCCTCGGCACGCTTTAGCGACTGATGCACTTCGGCGGTGATTTCATACGAACGCAGACGATGCTCGTGCTCGAAGATCTGCGAGGTGATCATCAGCTCATCGGCGCCGGTGCGGTTGATGAACTCCTGCAATTGGCGGCCGACCGTCTCCGGCGCGCCGATCGCGCTGCACGACAGGACGGAGTCGAGCATCGCGCGCTCCGGCAGCCCCAGCGATTCCAGATAGCCTGGTTGCGGCGGCTGCAGCCGTGACGGCTTGCCGGTCCGCAGGTTGACAAAGGCTTGCTGCATCGAGGTGGCGCGCAGGCGAGCCTCCTCGTCCGTGTCGGCGGCGAAGACGTTAAAGCCCAGCATGACATAAGGCTTGGCCAGTTGCGCCGAGGGTTGGAAGTTGGCGCGGTACAAGGTCAACGCTTGCATCATCATCTGCGGCGCGAAGTGCGAGGCGAAGGCGAACGGCAAACCCATATGCGCGGCCAGCTGCGCGCCGAAGGTGCTGGAGCCCAGTATCCACAGCGGCACCTTGGCGCCTTTGCCGGGCACGGCCAGCACGCGCTGGCGCGGTGTGTCGGACATGTAATCTTGTAACTCCAGCACATCCTGAGGGAAGGCGTCGGCGTCCGTTTCCAGGGTGCGGCGCAGTGCGCGGGCCGTGGTCTGGTCGGAGCCGGGCGCGCGGCCCAGTCCGAGGTCGATGCGGCCCGGATACAGCGCTTCCAGGGTGCCGAACTGCTCGGCGATCACCAGCGGCGCGTGGTTGGGCAGCATGATGCCGCCGGCACCGACGCGGATGGTCGAGGTGCCCCCGGCCACATGGGCGATGACCACGGCGGTCGCGGCGCTGGCGATGCCCGGCATGCCGTGGTGTTCTGCCAGCCAGTAGCGCTGATAACCCCAGCGCTCCCCGTGTTGGGCGAGGTCGAGTGTGTTGCGGAACGATGCGGAAGCGTTGCTGCCTTCGGCGATCGGGGCGAGGTCGAGTATGGAAAATGGGATCATGAATCACATATCGGGCCAACCGCACAGCTTTCAATGAAGCCCTTGGCGCGGATGTGGGTTTAGTGAACCCATGTTAAAGCGCCAACGTCTTTATATTTTCACAGCTTTTTTATTATTTCACTGCTATCTAAGTGTGTTTAATTTGCCGACAGCCGTGCCAAATGTCACAAAAAGTTTTTCTTCAGCGCCTTCCTGATTTACTATAAGAAACAGCAAAGCGCCACGCCGAGCTGCTCCCACCCCTCTTAAATAATGTTATTTCGATGGCATCTCCTGCCATCGTCGGGAATTCGCATGCCTAGGAAACTTGTCATCTTGTTTGCATTGTTACTCGGTTTTGTCAGCGAAGCGGTGTTCGCTGCGGGCGTGAGCGAGATGAGTGCGCAGCGTCGCGGCCAGCTATACCGGATTAGTCATGAAGGTAAAGTAAGTTATTTGTATGGCACTATTCATGTCGGCAAGGACGGTTTTTACCCGCTCGATGAACAGGCGTCGCGTGCGCTGCTCGACTCGAATACTTTGGTGATCGAACTGGATATTCGCCAGGATTTGCCGTTCCAGAAAGCACTGGCCCGCCATGGCCGCTATCCGGACGGCGATATGGTGCAGAACCATTTGAGCCCGGCCACGTTGAACAAAATGGTCGCGGCGCTGGCCAAGGCCGGTTTGTCGCTGCAATCGGTGCAGCACTACAAGCCCTGGCTGATCGCCAATCTGCTGGTCGGTACGGAGTTGGACCTGCACGGATATCAGCGCAGCCAGGCGGTGGAATACGCGCTGCTGGCGGCCGCGCAGAAGCAGCAGAAGAACGTGCAGGAACTGGAAAGCGCGGAATATCAGTTGGGCTTGTTCGACATGCTGGACGCGCGCCAGCAAGAGCAATATTTGGTGGAAAGCCTGGCCGACTTGGCCAGCGGTTCGTCGTTGAAGAAGTCGCAGGCGTTGATCGACGCGTGGAGTTCGGCCGACGCGCCAGGCATCAAGGCGGCGTGGCACTCGGCCACCACCGGCGATTCCATTTCGGCCGGCTTCATGCAGCGTGTGCTGCTGGGCAAGCGGAATCCTGAGATGGCCGCCAATATCGAACGCATCATGCAGCAGGACAAAGTCGCCTTTGTCGGCGTTGGCCTGCTGCATCTGGTGGGTGATGATGGCCTGCCGCAGTTGCTCAAGCGGCGCGGCTATCAGGTCGAACAGTTGTATTAATAAGGCGTCAGGGTGCCGTTGTTGTAGCGGACCCGGTCACCTATTTTGTAGGCAGGCATGGAGTCGACCACCACGAGCTGGCTGCTGCCGTCGTCCATCCGCACGGTGACGCGATACACGCGGTCGGTCGGCGAACCGCCCAAGGTGCCGCCCGCCGCCGCCGCGCCCACCGCGCCCGCGCCCACATCCTGACGTTGCATCTGATCGATGGCTTGCACGGTTCCGTACGAGGTTTGCGCGGAGCTGGTGTGCCCGGCGCCCGCGGTGCCGCCCATCATACCCCCGCTACCCATCATGCCCCCGCTACCCATCATGGCGCCAGCGCTTCCAGTGCTTCCCGTACCGCTGCCGGTACTTCCCAAACTCCCCGTGCCGGTTCCAGCGGTGCTTGACGTTGCCGTGGTGCCCGGCGCCGTATAGCCGGTGTTGGCACTGGACGAGCTGTCGGACATCCCGTCCGAAGCGCATCCGGCCAACGCCGCCATGCATACAACTGCAACCCATTTATTTTGCTTGGTGATGTACATTTTTGCCTCCCCATTGGTTAATCAAAGTGGCCAGCCACTTGGGTGAGAGAGGCGCGAGGGTTTTTTTGTTCCAGACTATCCCGCCACAATTGATGTACATCAATTGAAACATGCTACCTACAGACAATAATTGTTCGGTATCACTTTAAAGGACATCGATATGTTGACACGCGTGACAGACACTATTATCGAAGAGTTAATCACTCTAGCCTGTGGGGAAAAGCAGGATCCCCGCTGCAGGCATTTGCTTACTCATGCATTGCACGGGTTGGTACGCGTGGCCCAGGCCGAGCAGTTGCAGCAAATGCGTTTGGATGTGGAATCGGCGACCGGCGGCGGGAAAAGCTTTCCCGCAGATGTCAGTGCCGATCTTAAGTTTGCGGCTGGATACGGAAACGCGTCCACAAGGCCCACATGAGCAGCGAAGTCAGGATGGCGGCGTTGCAGTCGACCAGCCAATCGGAAACGGCGCCGTGGCGGTAGGGCAGGAAGCTTTGCACCAACTCGTCCACGGCACCCATGGCCGCGATGGTGAGAACGGCCTTGCCGGCCCGTCGTGCCGGGCTGCCCGTGCCGCCGGTAAAGATCAGGAAGGCCAGGCCCGCATAGGCGATCGAATGCAGGATGACGCCGGACGCGACCTCGCCGATATCCTGGCGGGCGCCGGGAATCGAGCCGAAAATCAGAATCAGCACATAGAGGAAGATGGCGGTTCGGTAGCGCAGTTTGGCGTGCGATGAAGTCAGAAGTAATTGCTTGATCATAAACCAGACAATACCACGCACCGCGTGAAATGGGGAGTGGTGCACCAGGATCCCGGTGCACCTTTCTTCAGTCATGCCTATCGGTTGCATGTACTTAAGATGTAATCAGTATAGGGCGGCAATATGACGCGGCCATGACAAAAAACAATACCAGCCAAAAAAGGGCAAAAAAAAGCCCGCTGGTTAAAGCGGGCTTAAAACTATTTTCTTGGAGGAGAATAGTGGAGACAGGTGTAATTATGGGCCTGCATCAGATATGTGTCTAATTGTTGTTTCAGATACCAGACATCAGGCAGGCGTATAACTCTATCTTTAAGATGTTTTATTTGACGGGGACGGTGTAATTCAACGCCAGGCGGCCGCCGTCGACATACAGGGTTTGCCCGGTCATGTAGCTGGCGTCGTCGCTGGCGAGGAAGGCGGCGATCGACGCCACTTCCTCCGGCTCGCCGCAGCGGCCCATCGGCGTGCGTGACAAAATGGTGTTGCGCGCTTCCGGGCTCGACATGACCGCTTTCTTCGCCAGCTCCGTCAGGATGGTGCCGGGACCGATGCCGTTGACGCGGATGCCATGCGGGATCAGGTTCAGCGACATCACCTTGGTCAACTGGTTGATCGCGCCCTTGGACACCACATACGGCACCTGGTTCGGGATCGCCAGCTCGGCGTTGACGCTGGACATATTGATGATGCAGCCGCTTTGCTGCTTGACCATCTCGCGCGCCACCGCCTGGCCGCACAGGAACATCGATTTCAGGTTGATGCGCATGACGCGGTCGAAATCATCCTCGGTGACGTCGAGGAAATCGGCGGCGTGGGTGACGCCGGCGTTGTTGATCAGGATGTCGATACGGCCGAAGGCGGCCATGGTGGCGGCGACCAGCGCGTCGACATCGGCCTTCTGGCTGACGTCGGCGGCGAAGAAGCGGGCCTGTTCGCCCAACGCGGCGGCGGCCTGCTCGCCCTCCGGTTTGATATCGACCAGCATGACTTTCGCGCCTTCGGTGATCAGGCGTTGGGCGCACGCCAAGCCTATGCCTTGGGTAGCGCCGGTCACGATAGCGACTTTTTGGGATAATTTCATAGGAGTGCTTTCTGAGCGTTCTGGGATGGAGGCCAAATTTTAACAGCCCGGTGGCGGCGCGTTACAATAGAGGGTTTGCAACAGATTAAAAGGTGCGTCGTGAATTTCATCAACAAATTGTCTGCCGCGTGGACGGCCAACGACTCCCTGCTGTGCGTGGGCCTGGACCCGGACATGGCCAAGCTGCCGGCCCGGTTCCACAATGACCCGCAAGGTATTTATCATTTCTGCCGCGAGATCATCGACGCGACGGCCGACCTGGCGTGTTCGTTCAAGCCGCAGATCGCCTATTTTGCCGCCCTGGGCGCGGAAGACCAGCTGGAAAAGATCTGCGCCTATGCGCGCGAGAACTATCCGCATATCCCGTTGATCCTGGACGCCAAGCGCGGCGACATCGGCGCCACCGCGCGCCAGTACGCGCGCGAGGCCTACGACCGCTATGGCGCCGACGCGGTCACGGTCAGCCCGTATATGGGTTACGATTCGGTGGAGCCGTATATGGAGTGGGCCGATCGCGGCATCATCGTGCTGTGCCGTACATCGAATGCGGGTGGTTCGGATTTGCAGTTCCTGAACGTCGACGGCAAGCCGCTGTATCAGCACGTCGCGCGCCTGGTGGCGGAGAAGTGGAACGCCAATGGCCAGTGCGCGCTGGTGGTGGGAGCGACCTTCCCGGAGGAACTGGCGCAGGTGAGGGCGATTGTTGGCGATATGCCATTGCTGGTGCCGGGCATCGGCGCGCAGGGCGGGGACATCGCCGCGACCGTTAAATCGGGCAAGACGGCGGCCGGCGCCGGCATGATGATCAACTCGTCGCGCGCGATTTTGTATGCGGCGCCGCAGGCGGGCGAGGATTTCGCGTCCGCGGCGCGCCGTGTGGCGCTGGAAACGCGTGACGCGATCAATTTGCATCGCGGTTGATTAGACCTCGGCGCGTGCATTTCGCGGGGACACGTAGGGCGGATTAGCGAAGCGTAATCGGCCATGCGTGCGCTGCCGGCGGCGCATAAATGGCCGATTACGGCGTTCCGCCTAATCCGCCCTACGTGATTCCGCGTGGTTCCACGGTAACGGTTCCGATGGTTACGCGCGATTCGACGGATTCGCGTCCGTTTTGGGCAATGTTTCCGCCGGCTTCGCCAAGCGCGCGGCGATGAAATCCTCGAACCCCTTCTGCACCAATTCGTAGGTCTTGTCGATATTGCTGGCGACCTCGCCACCCAACACTTTCAATCCCTCCAGTACATCGCGCGCCTCGCCGAAGCCCTGGTCGACACCTTTTTTCAAGGTATCGACGAACTTGTTGAGCAGCACCTCCTCATCCACACCCGGGTTCTGCTGCTTGAACGCATCGTAAAATGCCGTCGACAGCGATACAATGCGGCTCGCGGTGCCTTCCGGCGTATTGTCCTGGGACACGGCGTTCTGGATGGCGTTGTCGCCGAAGTCGTCCTTGAGCGCCTCGTTGATGCCGGTCAGCGCCGTTTTCAGCACGACCGACATCGGGTCGTTGGAGGATTTCAACGATACCGTCAAAGAAGCTTGTACGATGGAAGCGTTAAGTTGCGCCTTGGCCTTGGCGCCGACCGACATCGTGCTCTCGTCCTTGGCCTGGACGTCCTTCGCCTGGAGTGGTGCGGCCTTGGCGGCCGTGCTGCCTGCTGTAACTGAGACGGGAGTCGCCATGATGTTGCTCCGGTTGGAATATCCTTGAATTATCGGCAGTTTTTAGAATAACTGTAGCCCCCCTGAATGCGCCTCTATGACCACACAGACTTTTCTCTGGCACGACTACGAAACCTTTGGCGCGCAGACGCGTCGCGATCGCCCGGCGCAATTCGCCGCGATCCGCACCGACGCCGACCTCAACGAGATCGGCGACCCGATCATGTTGTATTGCAAGCCGGCCAATGACTTCTTGCCCGATCCGCAATCTTGCCTGATCACCGGCATCACGCCGCAGCAGTGCCTGGAATGGGGCGTGCCGGAGCACAAGTTCGCCGCCACCATCGAGCAGGCGTTTTCCAAGCCGGGCACGATCGGCGTCGGCTACAACACGATCCGCTTCGACGATGAAATCACCCGCTTCATGTTCTGGCGTAACCTGATCGATCCGTACGCGCGCGAATGGCAGAACCAGTGCGGCCGCTGGGACCTGCTGGACGTGGTGCGGATGACGTATGCGCTGCGTCCGGAAGGCATCGAATGGCCGACGAAGGCCGACGGCAAGCCCAGCTTCCGGCTGGAAGACCTGGCCAAGGCCAACGGCCTGCTGCACGAGGCGGCGCACGACGCGCTGTCCGACGTGCGCGCCACCATCGCGCTGGCGCGCTTGATCAAGCAGAAACAGCCGAAACTGTTCGACTTCTGCTTCGCGCTGCACAAGAAGGACCGCGTGGCCGACGAGATCGGCATGCATCTGGCGCCGCAGCTGCGCGCGCCGTTCCTGCACGTGTCGGGCATGTTCCCTGCCGAACGCGGCTGTATCGCGCTGGTGTGGCCGCTGGCGACGCATCCGACCAACAAGAACGAAGTCATCGTCTGGGATTGCACCTACGATCCGACCGAGTTGTTCACGCTGGATGCCGATACGATACGCACCCGCATCTTCACGCGTGCCGACGCGCTGCCCGAGGGCATGACGCGGTTGCCGGTCAAGAGCATTCATCTGAACAAATCGCCGATGCTGGTGTCGAACCTGAAGACGCTGTCGCCGGCCATGGCGGCCCGGTGGGGTATCGACCTGGAGCAGGGCAAGGCGTTCGCCGCGCTGGCCGCAGCCGGGCGCAATATGGATATCGAGTGGGAACAGGTGTTTTATCGTCCGCCGGGCGCCGAGCTCGACGTCGACGAGGATTTGTATAACGGCTTCATTGGCAAGGAGGATAGACGTTTGCTGGAGTCCTTGCGCAAGGAGGCGCCCGCGAAATTGGCGGTGGCGTCGCCGTCGTTCGACGATCCGCGCCTGGTGGAATTGCTGTTCCGCTACCGCGCGCGTAATTTCCCGGAGACCTTGTCCGAGCCGGAGATGGAGCATTGGGAACAGCATCGGGCGGCGCGGTTTTACGACGGGGCCGGCGGTGCGCGCAGCATCGATCAGTTCTTTGGCGAGATCGACCATTTGCAGCAGGACGCGGACGAGCGGGCCGAGCAGATCCTGGCGGAGTTGTACGAGTACGTGGAGCTGATCGCTCCGGCGCAGTAGACTACGCCAGTTCTTCCTGCGCCACCTGATTGCGGCCCAGCTCCTTGGCGCGGTAGAGTGCGGCGTCGGCGGCGGCGATCAGGTCTTGTTCGTTCTGCTGGGGCTGCAATATCGCGACGCCGAAGGAGGCGGTGATGTGCGGCAGCGGCGCGCGCATGTCGCTGAACACCACCGCTTGCTGCATGCGCTCGCACAAGCGCTCGGCGACCGCCAGCGCCACCTTGCGCTGCGTGTCCGGCAGCAGCACCATCATTTCCTCGCCGCCGTAGCGCACGGCGAAATCGGTCGGGCGCAGCGCGCCGCTGAGCACCTGCGCGGCCGAGCGCAAGGCCTGGTCGCCGGCCAGGTGGCCATGGCTGTCATTGAAACGTTTAAAGTGGTCCAGATCGATCATGATCAGCGCCAGCGGCGAATTCGAGCCGTGCGCGGTGGTGATCATCGTCGGCAGCAGGTCGTTGAGCCAGGCGCGGTTATACAGGCCCGTGAGGCCGTCGATCATCGACAGCTGACGGTAGAACTCGCCCAGTTTCTGGCGCCTGCGCAACTGCGCGTTGGCGGCGCGTATGCGGAACGACAACAGGCGCAGCAGATTGCGCGCCAGCACGTTCGATTCGTCGATCAATTGCCAGACGATCTCCGCTTCGATCACCAGCACATCGCTTTCCTCCAGCGCGGTGATGCTCGACAGATTGGCTTCCTCGTCGAGCACCGATTGCTCGCCCACGCTTTCGCCGGGCAGGATCTTGCTGACGGTGCCGTCGGCCATGCCGGTGCGGGTGTCGGTGGCAACCGACAGCGCGCCGCGCAGCACGATGTAGAGCCGCGCCTTGCTCGAGTCCGTGACCGCTTCGTCCGCTTCCAGCCGCATGATGGGGCAGTGCGCCAGCAGTTTGGCGATGGTGGCGTCATCATTCGCATTGCGCAGCAGCTGCAAGTCGCCGATCTGGTGGGGGGAGCTGCCGAAGGTGCTGATCTGTTTCAAGATAATCTTTCAGTAGCGCAGCGATTTATGCTGGCAGGCATTCTTATGATACTCAAACATCATACCCAAACGGGGGAGCCGGGTCACGTAGTTGTTGCGTGTTGTGGTGTGGAGTGCTTCAATATTGCCATTGCTATCAAGACGGAAAACCTCATGACTTATATCGATGCGCTTGGCACTGAGCACCCGGCGGACCCGAACGCGCGCATCGTCTCGCTGGTGCCGTCGATTACCGAGCTGTTGTGCGATCTCGGGTTGGCGCAGCAACTGGTCGGACGTACCGGTTTTTGCATCCATCCCGCCGACGTTGTGCAAGCCATTCCCAAGGTGGGCGGCACCAAGGATGTCAACGTTGAAAAGATTCGCAAGCTGGCGCCGACGCATCTGGTGGTCAACATCGACGAGAACGAAAAGCCGACCGTCGAGGAGCTGGCCGAGTTCATTCCCAATATTGTCGTCACGCACCCGGTGCGGCCGCGCGATAACCTGGCGCTGGCGCGCTTGATGGGCGGGGTGTTCGGCAGGGATGAGGCGGCGGAGCGCTGGTGCGCCGCGTTCGAGGCGGAGTACGCGTTGTTGCAGGCGGCGCCGAAAGGGCCGCCGCAGACGATGTTGTACTGCATCTGGCAGGACCCGTGGATGACGATTTCGCGCGATACCTATATCGCGCGCATGCTGGAGGAGATCGGCTGGAGCGTGCCGGACCTGGGCGAGGTGCGGTATCCGCAATTCGCATGGTCTTCGGAGCTGGTGGCCGGCATCGATGGCGTGCTGCTGTCGAGCGAACCGTATCGATTCACGGAGGCTCATGCGTTTGCGCTGGAAAAGCAGCTGGGCAAGCCGGTGCTGCTGGTCGATGGGGAGATGATGTCGTGGTATGGCAGCCGGTCGGTGCAGGGACTGCGGTATTTGCGCGAGCTCGCCACAGGCTTGTGAAACCTTCTGAAACACGTAGGGCGGATTAGCGGAGCGTAATCGGCCATGTTTGAGCCGCGGGCGGCATATGCATGGCCGATTACGGCGTTCCGCCTAATCCGCCCTACGTGTATCCGGGGTGGCGCACCGGCCCCGGATGATTACTCGTCTTCGTCCGTATCCGCCGTGGCGGCGACCGGGTCGGCCGCGTGGCGCTTGTCCTTGTCGTGCAGGCGGCCCAGGGCGCTGTCGAGCGCGCGTTTGAGCTTGTCGGCGGCGCCGCCTATCGATTGGTGCAGGGTGGCCGCGTGATCGCTCACGGCGATCGGCTTGTATCCGGTAACCCGTGCTTCCATCAGGACGCGGTTGTCGCCATCCACTGATTTCTGACCCACGTTGTCGCTCAGGTGCACTTCCACACTGGTGATCTGCTCACCAAAGCGATGAAGCGCGTTGTTCACGACTGATTGCACATGCTCGTCCAGACCCGCGTTGCGATCGATGGTTTTGTCGGAATTAATATTGATCTGCATATGCTTTGCTCCTGTGTTGTTGAACTGCGAATCAATATTACTCCTTTTTGACTTAGGTTCTCGTTAAGTAGCTAACCGTTGATGAGAGAGGCTGCAATATTGATGGAAAGACCCAGAATCGCCAGGTTGTAGAAGAAGCACAGCACCGACTGGCCCAGCACCACCTTGCGCATGCGCCGACAGCGCACGGTCACGTCCGAGGTCTGCACCGCCACCGAGATCGTGAACGAGAAATACAGGAAGTCCCAGTAATTCGGCTTCAGGTGGCGGTCCGGAAAGCCCAGCGGCGGCTCGCCGCCGGCGTGGGTGTAGTACAGGTGCGCGTAGTGCGAGCAGAACATCACGCCCACCATGAACCACGAGCCCGTCAAGGTCAGCACCACGAAGCCGTAGTGCATCGCCAGATCGGCGCGCGGCGCGTCCTTGAGCGTAGTCATCTGCGAGACGATGGCGGCCAGGCTGATCATCACGGCGATCGACAAGGTCGCCAGGATCACCGGCCCCTTTTCGTCCTGGCGGCAGGCGGCGCGTTTGATGTCGTGCTGGTCGGCGCGCAGCATCATCCATCCCATCGTCGCCAGGTAGGTCCAGACCGTCACGTCCCACGCCGTCAGCACGCGGCTGAGCCAGCGCCAATGGCCGGGCAGCAGGGGCAGCACCACGGCCCCGATCACGATGGCCAGGGTCAGGTGCGGGCGGCTGTGGGCGATCTTGGGCAGGAATGTCATTTTTTATCCTCATGCGGGAAGCGGTCCATGCGCGACAGGACCGGGAACAGCCAGGCCCATAGTCCCGTCACGGCCAGGGTGGCGGCCCCGCCGAACAGGATGGCGCGTGTCAACCCCATCCAGCCGGCGGTGACGCCCGATTCGAACTCGCCCAGTTCGTTGGAGGCGCCGATGAACACCGAGTTGACGGCGCTGACCCTGCCGCGTATCGCGTCCGGCGTTTCGTATTGCACCAGCAGGTGGCGCACGTAGACGCTGATCATGTCGCCGGCGCCCATCAGGAACAGCGCCACCAGCGCGACGATGAAGGTGGAGGTGGCGCCGAGCACCAAGGTGCCCATGCCGAACACCGCAACGCCGCCGAACATCCACAGGCCGACCCGGCGCGTGATCGGGAAGAAGGCCAGCGCGATCGAGCACAGCGCGGCGCCGGCGCCGGGCGCGGTGCGCAGCATGCCGAGGCCGGTCGGGCCGACGTGCAGCACGTCGTGCGCCAGCGCGGGCAGCAGCGCGGTGGCGCCGCCGAACAGCACGGCGAACAGGTCGAGCGAGATCGCGCCCAGCACCACCGGGCGCGAGCGCACGAAGCGCAGGCCCTCGAGCACCGTGTGCCAGGTGGCCGGTTCGCGGTTGCTCGGCTGCTTGACCGACTTGACCATGCACATCATCACCACGGCGGCGACCAGCAGCGCCGAGGAAATGATATACACCGTTTTCGGCCCGGCCAGGTAGAACAGGCCGCCCAGGGTCGGCCCGAGGATGACGGCCACGTGGAAGCTCGACGAGCTCAGCGCGACGGCCTTGCTGAAGCTTTCCGGCGGCACCAGGTTGACCAGGATGGCCTGCGTGGCCGGCCCCATGAAGGCGCGCGCGCTGCCGAACAGCACCAGCACGGCGAACACGGGCCACACGGTACTGAGGCCGGCCATCGTGAAGGCGAGCAGGGTGAGCCCGCACAGCAGCTGCGCGGCGAGCGCGATGGCGATCAGGTTGCGGCGGTCGTAGCGGTCGGCGGCGTGGCCGGCGATCAGGATCAGCAGCAGGAAGGGTGCGAACTGCGCCAGGCCGATCAGGCCGAGGTCGAACAGATTGTGCGTCATCGAATACACCTGCCAGCCGATGGCGACGTTTTGCATCTGGACGGCGAGGGTGGCGAGGGTGCGGGCGCTTAAGTACAGGGTGAAGTTGCGGTGACGCAGAACGCTGAAGCCATTGCCAGCGTTTGAAGAGGCGGAACTGTCGGACATTGGGGCTTTCTGGGAGCGGGGTCCTGGGACTCCGCATCCCAGTCCGCTCCCGGTTGGATGCTGTTACGGTTTGTTGATGTCGGCTTCTGTTGTGAAGGCGTCGGCGTAGAATTCCTCCTCCGGCAAACGGCATTGCGCGACAAAGTCCTGCTTGGCCGAGTCGACCATCACCGGCGCGCCGCAGGCGTACACCTGGTGGCCCGACAGGTCGGGCAGGTCGGCCATGACGGCCGCGTGCACGTAGCCGGTGCGGCCGTTCCAGTTGTCCTCCGGCAGCGCGGCCGAGATCACCGGCACGTACTTGAAGTTGGGCAGGATCGCTTCCCACTGGCGGCACAGCGCGTCCATGTACAGGTCTTGCGGGCGGCGGCCGCCCCAGTACAGGGTCATCGGACGCTGCGAGTCCTGCGCCCGCAGGTGCTCGACGATGGCCTTGATCGGCGCGAAACCGGTGCCGGAGGCCAGCAGCACCATCGGCTTGTCGGTATCCTCGCGCACGAAGAAGGTGCCCATCGGGCCTTCGAAGCGCAGGATGTCGCGTTCCTTCATCGTCGTGAACACCTGGTCGGTGAACAGCCCGCCTGGCATGTGGCGGATGTGCAGCGTCAGCGGCTGGTCCTGGTCCGGCGGCGAGGCCAGGCTGTAGCTGCGGCGCTTGCCGTCGCGCAGCATGAATTCGATATACTGGCCGGCGCGGAATTTCAGTGTCTCGTTGGCCGGCAATTGCAAGGTCATCACGACCACGTCCGGCGCCACTTTTTCCAGGGTTGCGACGCGCGATGGCATCTTGCGGATAGGATAGTCGTCGCTGCCGGCCACTTCGCGCGCTTCGATCACCAGATCCTCGTGCGCGGTGGCGCAGCAGAACAGCGAGTAGCCGGCCGCTTCGTCTTCCTTGCTCAGCGCGCGTTCCTGGTGGGCCTTGTGCGTCACCGAGCCGGACAAGACCTTGCCCCGGCAGGAACTGCAGGCGCCGTTCTTGCAGCCGTAAGGCAAGCCGACACCGGCGCGGATGGCCGCCGCCAGTACGGTTTCGTCTTCCTCGCAGCTGAATTGGTGGCCGCTAGGCTGTACAGTAATTTGAAACGTCATACAATCCTTCAGATGAAAAACATCAAGCTAATCAATAACCAACACCGTTCCCACGCATTCAACCGGCCGCGTCTGCTGATCGTCGGCTGCGGCGATGTCGGCATGCGCCTGGTGCCGCTGCTGCGGCGCCACTTCCGCGTGTTCGCCACCACCAGCCAGCCCGAGCGCCGCGCCGAGTTGCGCGCCTTGGGCGCCGTGCCGCTGGTGGCCGACCTCGACCATCCCGCCAGCTTGCGGCGCCTGGCCGGACTGGCCCGGTACGTGGTGCACCTGGCGCCGCCGCCGGCCGACGGCGCGCTGGACCGGCGCACGCGCAACCTGACCGCCATTTTACCCGAGCAAGGCCGCATGGTTTATGTCAGCACCACCGGGGTGTACGGCGATTGTGGCGGGGCGTTGTTCGACGAGAGCCGTCCGGTGGCGCCGCGCAACCCCCGGGCCACGCGCCGGGTCGACGCCGAGGCCGTGTTGCGGCGCTGGGCCGTGCGTGCCGGTTCCGACCTGTCCATACTGCGCGTGCCGGGGATTTATGGGGCCGAGCGCCTGCCGATCAAGCGCTTGCAACAGGGCACGCCGGCCTTGCTGGCCGCCGAGGACGTGTATACCAACCATATCCATGCCGACGACCTGGCCACGATCATCGTCAGCGCGCTGTTTGGCGGCTTGCCAAACCGAATCTACCACGCGGTCGATGACAGCGATATGAAGATGGCGGAGTATTTCGACGCGGTGGCGGACGCTTTCGGCATGCAACGTCCGCCACGCTTGCCGCGTGCTGAATTGCAACAGGTGATCACGCCAGCGCTGTTGTCGTTCATGTCCGAATCGCGCAGACTGAGCAATGGACGCATCAAGCGGGAATTGGGCGTGCGGCTGCGGTATCCGACGGTGGCGGGGATGCTGGCGGCGATGTGAGGCCGGCGGGCGGCAAGGTGGAAAAGGCAGGGCCGCCCGGGTTGCGCTTGTTTTTTGCTTACTTCTTCTGCTGCACCTTGCGCAACTGCTGCTTGCGCTGGGTCTGATTGCGGTTCTGCTTCGCTTCGTAGAGCGCGGTGGCTTCTTTCTTTGCCTGTTCAACCGTGCGCATCTCTTCCTTGTCGTCGTGCGCGACAAAATAATCGGCGTCCTGGGCGTCGACCACCAGCTTGATCGCGGCCGCGTCGTCGAGGTCGTAGATCTCGTGCAGCAGGGTGGTTACCTCATCGAGGAATTCTTCGTAGGTCATGGGCGCCTTAGTGTTGTTGGATTGCGGTTGTCGGTCCGGCCGGAGGCGGAAAAACGTCATTTTAAACGACCGGATCAAGTCGAGCGTTGCTAGTCGCACATAGCGGCGGTGCGGCGCTTGTAGTTGCCCCGCAAAAAGGTGTAAAAGATACGGAGACTTATACCAGTGCAAGCCCGATGTCAGCTTTCTGTGTCAAACTATTAAGATGACTTGCTTGACGCGCATCAAACAAAGCAGCGCTTGATGCGATATTGTTGTTATCTCTAAGAGGAGCTCGCGTATGCCAGCCACTTTGCATCCGACCAAAGAGCAGGTACGTGCTTATATGCAACTGCGTGAGTGTGACCGCCGTCCACCACCGACGCCGGAAGAAATCCGTCGTCAGTTGGGCTGGCGCTGCGCGTCCAGCAGTGCGGGCTTCGGGTCCACTGCGACGATCTTCCTCCCAAGCACCATTGCGCAATTGGCCACGCTGATGGCCGTCGAATGGTGTTTCCTCGCCTCCGGCCTTAGCCGCTCGAACTGAGTTGCTACAAAACTTTACAATGTTCTATACCATTTCTTGCAACAAATTTCTTACTAGCATAAGAAATAGGTGTAGAATCTATCAAAATCTCACACAAAAACAGCTCGGGTTAGCCGTTCGTTAACAAAAACGTGTATTATCGCGGCTAGGCACTAAAAACCGGCATAAACGTTCGCGTTTTGTAGTGCTTCACTGGTAATTGAGCTAAAAATTTTATTTACCCATGTGTCGTTTTTTTGCGAAAGCGGCCACGAACCTACTTAAACATTATGTCTATCAAAGAAATCACCGCATCCCCAACCTACAATCCGAACCGCGTCCTCGACGCCATCATCGAAAAGCTGCAACTGAAAAACGATGCTGCGTTGTCGCGTGCCCTGGAAGTAGCCCCTCCAGTCATCAGCAAAATTCGCCACAATACCCTCCCGATTGGTGCAACCATCCTGATCCGTATGCACGAGATCAGCGATTTCAGCATCCGCGAGCTGCGCGAACTGATGGCGGCCTGATAGGCGACCAACAAAAAAGACAACGGCGCGCACCTCTCGGTAACGCGCCGTTTTCTTTGGTGGGTCCGGTTTTGGTCGGCCCGCCTGGGGTGGGTTCGCTTACGCTGACGTGCTGATCGTCGTGCCGATGCGCTGGCCGTTGGTGTTCACGGTGGGCGCGGGTGCCGCTTGCTGCGGCGGCGGTGCCGGCGGCGCCGCTTGCTCGGCAGGTTTGGGCGCGGCCTGCACCGGTTCGGCCTGGCGCGGTGGCGGCGTTGATTGGACTGCGGCGCTGTTTGAGGCGACTGAATTGACGGCCATGATGAGCTCCCAAGACGGTGGAGTTCAGAGTATGCCACTTATTTAATCATGCCGCCTGTCGGCGTTGCGTGTTTTGGGTGGCAACGCCGGCCACAGCTTATGTTGTTGGCGGACCGGAGATGGCGGATTACGCTTCGCTAATCCGCCCTACGTGGTTTAGATGACAGCCCAGGCCGATGGCCGCCGGGTGCTTCCTAGCTCAGGGTGGGACGGCCGCTGAACAGGCCGGGCTGGTTCGGGACTTTGCCCGCTACTGCCTTCTCCGGGCTGCCGCAAAAAGCGACTTTTTCTTCGGGGAGCCGCAAAACGCGTTGGCTTGTTTCTCCGGTGAACCGCAAAATGCGTTGGCTTGCTTCTCAGGTGAGCCGCAGAAGGCGTTGGCTTGTTTTTCTGGCGAGCCACAAAACGCGTTGGCCTGTTTCTCGGGCGAGCCGCAGAAGGCGTTGGCCTGTTTCTCGGGCGAGCCGCAGAAGGCATTGGCCTGTTTCTCGGGTGAGCCGCAGAAGGCGTTGGCTTGCTTTTCGGGCGAGCCGCAGAAGGCGTTGGCCTGCATTTCCGGCGAGCCGCAGAAGGCGTTGGCTTGAGTGGCGCCTTCGAAGGCACGCTTGGCCGGACGCACATAGGCCTCGCCGAATTCCGCTTCGTACAGTTCCTTCATCCGCTGCCCGATGCGCGCCAGTGCCGCTTCGTCTTCCTCGCCGCGCATGCCGACGTACGGGAAGTGGTGCAGGAAGTAACCGAACACGGCCTCGCAATCGGCGGCGTACTTCATCGTATCGAGGATGTGGTAGTGCCAGAACGTGTCGACGTCGACCAGCGGCGAGGTCTGTTCGTGGGGGTATTTTTTCATGAGCGTCAGGAACCGGCGATATTCCAACTCGATAGCGTTAACATGTTCCAGCGACCAGCCTTCGCCGGACTCTTTATGCATCAGCTTGACCTTGATGGGGTCCAGATCCAGGGCGTTGATGACGTTCATGGACATCTCCTCTAAATTGATACGGGTTAAGAAACATTGCGAGCAAATTGATTTTTGCCTAACTTTGCTTCTTAACATTTGATATTTATCAATGTTACTGAGGAAATTCCTACACGCCGCTGACTTCTTCCTAGTCGAGGACAAGGCAAACCGGCAGGGGATCAGGCGATAACGTTGGCGGTCAGATGGCCGGCGTCGTTGATATCGTTGATATCGTCGTTGGAGGGCGGGGGGACGTGGTCGATCGGTACCGAGATGGCGACCGTGGTGCCGGCGTTGGGGCTGCCGATGATGGAGCAGACGCCTCCGAGCAAGCTGATGCGCTCCTCGATGCCGACCAGGCCGAACGAACCCACCTTGTTGCGATTGCTCGCCCGCATGCCGACACCGTTGTCGGTGATGGTCATGCTCAGCATGCCGCCGGCCTGCCGCAATTCCACCCGGACCATGCTGGCGTGGGCGTGCTGGACGATGTTGCTCAGCGATTCCTGCAGCACGCGGAAGAAGGCGGTGGCGCAATGGTCGTCGATGCGGATGTCGCGCTGGTGCTCGATCAGCTCGCACACCATGCCGGAGCGCTGGCGGAACTGGGCGATCTGCCATTCGACGGCGGCGTTCAGGCCCAGGTCCAGCACGTTCGGACGCAGGTCGTTGATGATGTGGCGCACGCTTTTGATGGTGCTGTCGATCTGGCTGAGCGTGCTTTTCGCGCGGGCGTGCAGGCGCGGATGCCGGTGGCGGGTACGGGTGGCCAGCATGTCCGCCTCGATGCGCAGCACCAGCAGGTTCTGGCCCAGGTCGTCATGGATTTCGCGGGCGATGCGCTTGCGTTCCTGCTCCTTGATCTGGTCGGCGTGCGCGGCCAGCCGGCGCAGCTTGTGGTGCGACTGCTGCAGCTTGGCCTGGCTGTCGCGCAATTCCTTGGTCATGACCTTGGCCATCTTGATCGCCCGCATGCGCGACGACGACAGTGTGTGGATCAGCAGGTAAAACAGCAGCGAGCCGATAAAACCGCTCAACATGGCCAGCCACGGCAGGAACAGGTCGAAACGGCTCGACCAGGCCGCCTTGGGCGCGCTGAAGTGGGCATGCCACTGGCGGCCGTTGAACATCAGCGGCAGCACCACGCCGAACTGGTCGGCCGGGCGCACGTTTTCGCCGCCGTTGACCTTGTTGTCGAATAACAAGGTGGGCGCCGACGTGGCCGAGGAACGGTCGCCGCTCTCGCCGCCGTCGTACAGGCGCAGGCGCACGTCGCGCACCTGCATTTGGTCCATGGCCAGTTGCACCAGGCGCGGCACGCTGAAACCGATGCCGACCGAACCCCGGTAGGCGGCGCGGCGCTCCTCGATGTTGGTCAGCGGCATATCCTTGCGGTACAGCGGCAGGCGGATCGCCATGCCGCCGCCCTGGCCGAAGCTGTCCATGTCGATCTGCTTGCCGGAGGTGCTGATCTCGCCGGTGTCGCGCGCGTTGGACAGGGCCTGCGCCACCGGCGGCTTGTGCGTGATGTCCAGGCCGACCCGCCAGCGGAACGCCGCGATCGGCTCGATCATCGTGATGACGGAATAGTCGGCGCGGCGGCCGGTCGGCTGGATGACGTAGTCGGGATAGCCGTCGGGGGTGCCGTCGCCGCTGCGCCGCGATACCTTTTCGAAATTCTCGCGCTGCGCTTCGGTGATGTACTCGGCGTAGTTGATGCTGACGAGCGCGGGAAACCGGGTCGACAGTTTCAGTCCGCGCACAAAGCGGTGGAAGTCTTCGCGTTCGACGTTGTCGCTGGCCTCGAAGTAGCTGGCCGTCGCGCGCAGCACGTCGGCATAGGTGTCGATGCGGGAGCTGATGTGGTATTGCGCATTGCGCGCCTGGTGCATGAAGCGTTCGCCGGCGTCGTACTCGACCATCTTATAGGCGGCCACATAGCACAGCGCGCCCACGCCCAGGGACAGCATGATGCCCGCCCACCAGACGGATTTCGGCGGTGAAAACATTTGTCGCTGCGCGAGAAGTACCTCCATTCCGATTGCCTTTCAAGCAGCTTCATCATTTCCACCGTCCTTGAATATAGAAAATATTGCTAATGCGCGTCAAGTAATTTTGAAAAAACCACCATTTGTCCTGGACGTTTTATTCGCGCGGGGATGAAAAAAACCGGCGCCTCCTCGCGGAGGGCGCCGGTTTAAAGGGCTGACAGCGCCTTATTTGGCGACGAAGCTGTCTTTTAGCGTCACAATGCGGTTGAACACCGGTTTGCCGGCGCTCGAGTCGACACGGTCGGCGACAAAGTAGCCGTGCCGCTCGAACTGGAAGCGCTGGTCCGGCTGTGCGGCGCTCATGCCTGGTTCCAGGTAGGCGGTGACCACCTCCTTGGCGTTCGGATTGAGCAGCGACAGGAACTCCTTGCCGCCGGCGTCCGGCTGGGCGTCGGTGAACAGGCGGTCGAACAGGCGCACTTCGGCTTGCAGCGCGGTGGCGGCGGACACCCAGTGGATGTTGCCCTTGACCTTGTAGTTGTCCGAACCGGGCGTGCCCGATTTGGAGTCCGGGAAGTAATTGACATGGACAGCGACGACTTTGCCGTTTTCATCCTTGTCGAACCCGGTGCATTCGGTCACGTAGCCGTGGCGCAGGCGCACGCGGCTGCCCGGCTTGTCGTCGATCGGCGGGAAGTAGCGGAAATAGCCCTTGCTCGGCACTTCCATGAAGTCCTCTTCCTCGATCCACAGCTCGCGCGTGATCGGGAAGGTGCGCACGCCCATTTCCGGGTGGTGCGGGTGGACCGGCGACGTGCATTCCTCGCTCTGGCCTTCGGGATAATTGTCGATGATCAGCTTGAGCGGACGCAGCACGGCGGTGGCGCGCGGCGCTTTCGGATCGAGATCCTCGCGCAGGCAGCCTTCCAGCGTGCTCATGTCGATCCAGCCGTCGGACTTGGTCACGCCGATGCGCTCGCAGAACAGCTGGATCGCCTCCGGCGTGTAGCCGCGCCGGCGCAGGCCGACGATGGTTGGCATGCGCGGATCGTCCCAGCCGCTGACGATGCCGTCCTCGACCAGCTGGCGCAGCTTGCGCTTGCTGGTGACGACGTAGGTCAGGTTCAGGCGCGAGAACTCGTACTGGCGCGGCAGCGGCAAGGTGAAGAAGCCGCCCTCGGCCAGTGTTTCCAGCAGCCAGTCGTAGAACGGGCGGTGGTCCTGGAATTCCAAGGTGCACAGCGAATGGGTGATGTTTTCCAGCGCGTCCGAGATCGGGTGCGTGTAGTCGTACATCGGATAGATGCACCAGGCGTCGCCGGTACGCACATGGTGGGCGTGGCGGATGCGGTAGATGGCCGGGTCGCGCATGTTCATGTTCGGCGAGGACATCGCGTCCTCGCTGATCCTGGCGCGGACGATGTGCTCGCCGTCGGCGTATTTGCCGGCTTTCATGTCGCGGAAGATTTGCAGCGATTCCTCGCGCGGACGGTCGCGGAACGGCGAATTCTTGCCCGGCGTATTGAAATTGCCGCGATTGGCCGCCATATCATCGGCCGACTGGCTGTCGACGTAGGCATAGCCCTTGCCGATCAGGTACTCGGCCATCGCGTACAGCTGGTCGAAGTAGTCGCTGGCGTAGTGCAAGTGGTGCTCGACGCCGCCGTCGGCCTTGGGGTAGTCGTAGTCGAACCCCAGCCACTTGACGCTGTCGATGATGGTATCGACGTATTCCTGCTCTTCCTTGGCCGGGTTGGTGTCGTCGAAGCGCAGGTTGCAGCGGCCCTGGTAGTCGCGCGCGAGGCCGAAGTTCAGGCAGATCGACTTGGCGTGGCCGATGTGCAGGTAGCCGTTCGGCTCGGGCGGGAAGCGGGTGATCACACTGGGCATGCCTGCGCGCACGTGGGTGCCGGCGGCCTGGTCGTGATCGATGATCGCGCGCAGGAAGTTGGACGGTAAGGCGGGCGCTGGGCTGTTTTTTTCGTTGCTCATCTGAAAAGTGGGCTTTGCAAGAGTTCGTGTGAAGGGCATTTTACCGTATCCCCTCCGTGGGCTGAGGGGAAATGCTGCGTCGCGGCGGCCCGGCCGGGATAGCCGGTGGTGCGACGGGTATAATTCGCCTTTAATTGTTTCGGCACATGGCCGCGGAGTTTCCAAAATGGAAAATCACTACAACACGCTGGGGATCGCGCCCAACGCCACCGAAGACGAGATCAAAAAGATATACCGTTCGCTGGCGATGCGCTTCCACCCGGACCGCAACCAGGCGCCCGGCGCCGAGGCGCGCTTCAAAAGCATCACCAAAGCCTACGAGATCCTGTCCGACCCGGTCAAGCGCGAGGAATACAACCAAAGCGTCAACCACCGCATCATCATCGATTCGGAGGCGGAAGCGTACCAGTTATGGCGCTCGGTGTTCAACCTGCACGGCACCGTCTTACCGCCAGCCTGAACCTGTGGACGGGCGTGACCACGAAAACACGTAGGGCGGATTAGGCGGCACGCCGTAATCGGCCACGCTCCGCCGGCGGCCCAAACACATATAGACAGCATCAAAAAAACGAAAGCAAGCAATGAGAAAAGTACACCCCGAATTCGCCTATCAATCGCGCGAACTGGAAGGCCAGATCGAAGGCATTCTGGGCGATCCACCCGACCGCAAGAACTACCAGCGCATGATCGACGCGCTGGTGTCCGAGTACGCCAGCGGCGGCGGCATCGAGGATGTCAACATGCTGGCCTTCGCGCTGGTCGACCACATCGAGTTCAGCGACCCGAAAGGCTTGCTGGCCGAAGCCCAGGACTACGAGTTCGGCGACCCGGCCCGCGTGTTCGCGATGGCCTCGTGCAAAGGCGAGGCGGCGCAACAGATGTACGCGGCGCTGGAACAGAACCTGCCGGAACTGGCGCGCCAGGCCATCATCACCGCCTTCCTGTTCAAGAATCCGCGCAAGTGGGACGACGACGACCAATCGCTGGAACAACTGTCGGCCAACGACGACGGCGACGATATCGAGGACGAAGACAACGCGACCGACGACTTCGCCCAAATGTTCGACAAGGAGGATTAAACCATGTCCGACGAAAACAAAAGCAATCTGCCGGCGCTGAGCAAGCAAGTGACCGAACTGGTGCTGGCCGGCTCGCTGGGCCACGCCGAGCAAGCCTTCGCCGAAGCGGCCGACCAGTTCGGCGACCTGGCGGTGGTGGAAGTATTGAGCAACATCCCGCCGCAAGTGACGGCGCTGCACATGGCCGGCTTCGACGGCGGCAAGATGTCGCTGGCGACGCTGCTGGTGCCGCCCAAGGCCTGGGCCGACAGCCTGGCCTTCTTCGCCGCGACCTGGCAGGACGACTTGATCGAGGACGACCCGGAGCGCATCGCCGAATCGCTGTTCGCGCACGTGCACGGCGTGGTGTTCTCGACCGACGACGAGGAGCGCCGCAGCGAGCTGCTGCAGGCGGCCTCGGCGACCGACCACGGCGCCACCATCTTCGCCATCCTGTTCTCGATGGCGCCGAAGGAAATCCTCGAGGTGGCCGGCGAGATTATCGCCAAGGGCCCGTACCTGACCGGCCAGACCTCGTCCGACAACGACGTCGTGCCGCTGGCGATCGCGTTGGCGCAAGCGTCGGAAGACGGCTGGGACCGCTCGCTGTTCGAGCTGTTCCCCGAGTTCCGCCACAGCGCCGACCTGGCCGACGCCGAGTTTAGCGACGACCCGGACGACGAGCCGACCTTCCTGCAGCGTTCGACCAAGGAATTGCTGTACCGCTTGCGCAAGCAGGTGCCGTCGACCCGCAGCGCCAAGGCGGGCTCGCGCCGCAGCGTCGGCACCGGCATTTTCTCTTGATGGAACTCTGATCCATGCTGCCAGCATTAGTAGTAGAGAATTTGCCGCGCCTGACGCGCGCGATCCAGCAACTGGCGACCCATCCGGACGATGACGCCGCCTATGCGCTGGCCGACGAGCTGACCGGCATCACGGCGATGGTGGCCGAAAAGTTCACCAACGACCGCACGGCCGAGGGCATACAGAAGGCGCTGCAGTTGACGGTGGGCGGGGTGTCGCTGGGGCTCGATCACGTGATCCCGAACGACACGGACCTGGCCGCGCTCGACTTTCTGATCGAGAACGGCGCCGAGCATGCGTTCCAGATCGGTTTTCGGATGATCAAGGAATTGTCGGCCTTGCCGGAGGATACCCTGGTCGGCGAGTACGACACCGATCCGGTGTACTCGGCGCGCCGCTTGCGCGATCTGTTCATCGAACTGTGCCAGACCGATCCGAACCAGAACTGGAACGGCGGCGACCGTTATTCGATCATGCTGAAGCAGCGCAAGGAAGTGCAGGCGATCGTGCGCCTGGCCGGCTGGCTGCGCCGGCACAACACCGAGGGCCCTGTCAGCGATACCGATTTGAATGCCGAGGGCGTCATCGCGCTGGCGATCATCTTCGCGATCGAGGGCGGGGGCAGGGTGGTGGCGCGCACCGGGCAGAAGGATTTCGAGCGTTTCGTCAAATCGGTGCGCAAGAACAAGCCGGATTACGAGGAGGGCTGGGCGGCGCTGGTGGCCAAGGTGCCTGTGCAGCATCATCCGGTGTTGCTGGACCGGATAGACAGTTACCGCCAGACCTGCACCGTGATCCAGCACATCAAGGGACGCACGGCGATGAAGACCTTGTTCGCCGAGCTGGAAAATTATGCCGGGTCGGAGTTGGACGCGGATTATTCGTGATTTGACGGATGGACGGGCCGGCGGCCTCGGATCTAACTTATCCGTGGAGACACGTAGGGCGGATTAGGCGGAACGCCGTAATCGGCCATGTGTGGGCCGCCGGCGGCTCGTCGATGGCCGATTACGCTGCGCTAATCCGCCCTACGTGTCTCCGGGGTGTTGACGCGCCGCGATTCATCCGTAATCCGCCACGAGCCGCCGGCGGCCTCACCCGCTTGCGGCCTCCAGCGCGATTGCCCTGAACGCGGCCACCAGCGGCGATATCTCATCTTTTCGCTGCGCCAGCAGCAGCGCCGTGGTCGCGTCCTTGTCGGCCAGCGGCCGGTACAGCACCCCGCTCAGGCGGATGATGTCGAACGAACTCGGCAGCACTGCGATCCCGAACCCCGCCGCCACCAGTCCCGCCATCGTCGACGCCTCGCCGGCCTCCATCGCGATCGTCGGTTCGAACCCCGCCGCGCGGCACAGCCGGAAAATCTGCGGGTGGATGCCGGTGCCGGCCGTCTTCGGATACATCACCAGCGGCTGCCCCTCCAGATCGCTGATCCGCAACGTTTGCCTGGCCGCCAGCGGGTGCTCCTCCGGCAGCACCATCACCAGCGGATCGCGCCGCAACTCCGTCGTCATCACCGCCTCCGGCAGCGCCGACTCCGGCGGCCGCACCAGCCCCAGATCGAGTTCGCGGCCGGCGAGCGCGTTGATCTGCGCCAAGGTCGATCGCTCATGCAAGGTCAGGGTTACGCCCGGATAGCGCTGGCGGTAGCGGTTGATGACGGTGGCGAACAACGGCGTCAGCGGGGTCGAAAACGTGAAGCCGACCCGCAATTCCCCGGCCTCGCCACGCTCGGCCCGGCGCGCCGTCTGCACCGCCTGCTCCGACAGCGACAGCACGCGGCGCGCATCGTCGAGGAACAGTTTTCCCGCTTCCGTCAGGCGCACCCAGCGCTTGCTGCGTTCCAGTAACTGGGCGCCCACTTCGGCTTCCAGCATCTGGATCTGGTGGCTCAGCGGCGGCTGGCCGATGTGCAGGCGTTCGGCGGCGCGGGTAAAGCTCAGCTCCTCGGCGACCGCGACGAAGTAGCGCAAATGGCGTAATTCCAAAGCCGAGGCTCCCTTTGGTTATCTTTTTAAAGTATGACTAACGACTTAAATATATATTGGACAGTCGTACAGTGCAATCCTAAGATGACTTCATCGCGTTTTGCAACGGAACACCAATATGTCTTCAAGCACAGCATCGGCTTCGTCCTTACCCGTCTCGCCGCCACCGTACGCGCCGGCGCCACGCATCGCCGCCGGCAGCGTGGAATTCAAACGCAGCAACCGCGCCATGTTCTTCGGCGGCTTTTCCTGTTTCGCGCTGCTGTACTGCGTGCAGCCGCTGATGCCCTTGCTGTCGCACGAATTCGCCCTGAGCGCCGCGCAGAGCAGCATGGTGTTGTCGGTCTCGACCGCCGCGCTGGCCCTGTCGCTGGTGGCGTCGAGCGCGATGTCCGAGCGCCTGGGCCGCAAGCCGTTGATGGTGGCGGCGATGGCGATCGCCGCGCTGATGACGATATTGAGCGCTTTCGCCCACAGCTATCCGCAACTGCTGGCGATGCGCGCGCTGCTTGGCATCGCGCTGGGCGGCATGCCGGCCATCGCCATGGCGTATCTCGGCGAGGAGATCGAGCCGACCTCGCTCGGGCTGTCGATGGGCCTGTACATCAGCGGCAGCGCCTTCGGCGGCATGGCGGGGCGGGTCATCACGTCGGTGCTGAGCGACTATTTTTCGTGGCGGCTGGCGGTGGGCGCGGTGGGTGTCGCCGGCGTGCTGGCGGCATGGGAATTCTGGCGCAGCCTGCCGGCTTCGCGCCATTTCGTGCCGTCCGGCGGCGGCATGCGCTCGATGGCGTCCGGTTTCAAACTGCATCTGTCCGATCCCGGCATGCCGTGGCTGTTCGCGCTGGCCTTCCTGCTGATGGGCGCCTTCGTCAGCTTGTACAACTACATCGGCTATCGCCTGCTGGGCGCGCCGTTCGGCCTGAACCATAGCCTGGTCGGCGCCGTGTCGTTCCTGTATCTGCTGGGGATCTACAGCTCGGTCTGGGCCGGGCGCCTGGCCGACCGCTTCGGCCGCCGCCACGTGCTGTGGGCGGTGATGGCCATCATGATCGTCGGCTTGCTGCTGACCTTGTCCAACTGGCTGCCGCTGATCGTCGCCGGCGTGGCGCTGTTCACCTACGGTTTCTTCGCCACGCACTCGGTCGCCAGCAGCTGGGTCGGCCGGCGCGCGACCGCCAGCAAGGCGCTGGCGTCGGCGCTGTACCTGTTCTTCTATTACCTCGGCTCGAGCGTGATCGGTTCGGCCACCGGCGTCATGTGGGGCCGCGACGGCTGGCCCGGCGTGGTGATGGTGCTGGGCCTGGCGCTGTCGCTGGCGATGCTGGTGGCGTTGCGCCTGCGCCGTCTGGCGCCGCTGGGCGCGGCGGAAAAATAATCAGCGCGGACACTCGGTGTAGCTCTTCGTGCCGTCCGGGAAGATGTTAATGCAGTAGGCCAGCAGGGCGGTGATGATCTTGTAGGTGCGGGTCTTGTTCTCGCCGTCCGGCGTGCTGAGCTCCACCATTCTGGCGCCCTGGTACCACTTCGGCGGCACCGCCTCGCGGGCGGCGTCGAAGCCCCGTTGCAGCCGCGCCTGTTTGCTGTCGGGCGGCGGTAGCGGTTGCGCGATGGGAAAGGTCTTGCGCAATTCCTTGTCGATCTTGCCGGCGTCGCGCTTGGCCTGCGCCAGCATGCTGTCGGTGCTGGGCGGGTGCCGCTCGGCCTGGATTTGTGCGAGGGGATCGTCAGGGGCTGGCGCTGGCTCGCTTTCGCTCACCGCTATTGGCCTTGCCGGCACGGGTTCGGCAACCGGAGAAATCCGTCGGGGCGCGGCGGGTTGCGTTTTGACGCGGTGCGACGATGGTGGCGCCACACGCATGACTTCCACTTCCGGCAAAGGCAGCAGCCATTGAATCGTGTCGCGCGGCGCGCGGGCCACGTCCGTCGCAAGCTGGCTTTGCAAGAGAAAATAAACCGCCGCGACGTGCGCCACGCCGGTCAGAAGCAAGCCGGGCCAACGGGTTTGGCGTTGTGGTTCCATGGCCGGTATTGTAGCCGCGCCGCCGGCTGCGATTTATCTTTGTTGCAAGTACCGCGCCACAGTCCCCGCGGTCTATCCCGGCGGTTCCCGGGCCGCGTCGCCGGCATGCAGCAGCCGGTGGTATTCGAACGCTTCCTGTATGTTCTCGCGCAAGGTCTGGTCTTCCCACGGCTTGGTGTAGAAGCGGTAGATCTCGCCCCGGTTGATGGCGTTGAGCACCGATTCCAGATCGGCGTAGCCGGACAGGATGATGCGTATCGTGCCCGGGTACATGTTCTTGACCCGGCTGAGGAATTCGGTGCCGTTCATGCCCGGCATGCGCTGGTCGCTGATGACCACCTGCACCTCGTTCATGGCGAGCATGTCGAACGCCTGCTCGGCCGTTTCGGCGCTGAGGATATGGTAGCCGTCGACGCGGAACAGCCGCTTCAGCGACGAGCGGATCGACGCTTCGTCGTCCAGCAGGAGCAAGGTTTGCTGCTGGCGCTGCACCGCGCTCGGCTGAGGCGCCAGGGCGCGCTCCTGCCGCAGCAGCTCGGCGAAGTCGTGCGGCAGCAGCGGCCGGCTGAAGAAGTAACCCTGCATCTCGTCGCAGCCATGGCGCCGCAGGTAGGCCAGTTGCGCCTCGGTCTCGACGCCCTCGGCGATGACCTTGAACCCCAGGCTGTGGCCGAGCGCCAGCACCGAGCGGACGATCGCGGCCACCTTCGGCTCGGCCAGCATCTCGCGCGTGAAGGATTGGTCGATCTTCAGGTAGTCGACCGGGAATTGCTTCAGATAGGCCAGGCTCGAATAGCCGGTGCCGAAGTCGTCGATCGACAGCGCGATACCGAGCCGCTTGAGCTGCTCGACCACCGCCACCGCCTCGCCGACGTTGTGCATCATCAGGCTCTCGGTCAGCTCCAGCTCCAGGTATTGCGCCTCCAGGCCGCTGTCGGACAATGCCGCCAGGATCTCGCCGGTCAGCGCCGGATCGCGGAACTGGCGCGCCGACAGGTTGACGGCCACCCGCAGCGGCGTCAGCCCGGCCGCCTGCCAGGCCTTGTTTTGCGCGCACGCGGTGCGCAACACCCAGCGGCCGATCGCCACGATCATGCCGGTCTCCTCGGCCACGCCGATGAAGCGCGCCGGCGACACCATGCCCATGGCCGGATGCTGCCAACGCAGCAGCGCCTCCATGCCCACCACGGCGCCGCTGCGCAAATCGACCTTGGGCTGGTACTGCAAACTGAGCTCGTTGCGCGGCAGCGCGTGGCGCAGTTCGGCCTCGATCATCGTGCGCTCGGCGATGCGGGTATGCATGGCCGCCTCGTAGAACTGGATCTGGTTGCGGCCGGCCTCCTTGGCGCGGTACATGGCGATGTCGGCGTGCTTGAGCAGTTGCTGCGGCTCGGCGCCGTCGTTGGGGTAGACGCTGACGCCGATGCTGCAGGTGACGGTGAACAATTGCTTGCCCAGCGCGACCGGCGCGCTGACGGCGTCGAGCACGCGCTCGAGCAGGATGGACATGGCGCGGCCATCGGCGTCCGGCATCAGCAGCAGGAACTCGTCGCCGCCGAGCCGGGCGACGGTGTCGCCCGTGTCGAGGCAGGCGCTCAGGCGCGCGCCGATGGTGCACAGCAGCTCGTCGCCGGCGTGGTGGCCTTCGCTGTCGTTGACCAGCTTGAAGTTGTCGAGGTCGATGAATGCGACCCACACGCCGTGGCCGTAGCGCTGGGCGTAGCTGATGGCCTGCGCCATGCGGTCGCCGAACAGCGCGCGGTTGGGCAGGCCGGTCAGCGCGTCGTGGCTGGCCTGGTGCTCCAGCTGCTCCTGGTAGTTGATGGTTTCGGTCAGGTCGGTCAGCACGCAGACGTGGTGGGTGATCGCCGCGCCGGTGTGCACCGGCGCCAGGTGCAGCTGGGTCCACAGCGGCGTGCCGTCGCGATGGCGCGCGCCCATCAGCAACGTCACCTCCTGGCGCGATTGCAGCGCCGCGCGCAGCGCCTCGCCGTCGTCGCTGTGCTGGTCGTGGCCGAGCATCAATTCCAGGCGCCGGCCGTTGGCGTCGGCGCCGCTGTGGCCGAACAGGCGGGCGAAGGAGGGATTGGCGTACTCGATCAGGTCGCCGTCCGGACCGTGCGCGGTGATGACGATGGCGTTGACGCTGGCGTCGAGCGCGCGGCCGCGCAATTGCAGCATCATCTCGTTCTGTTTGCGCTCGGTGATGTCCTCGATCATGCCCAGCACGCCGATGATGTTGCCGTACTGGTCGTGGAACGGCAGCTTGCTGATCAGGAACCAGTGCACCGAGCCATCGGCCAGGGTCATGTGGTCCTCGTAGTCCAGCTGCGGCCGGCCGGTGGCGACGATGGCGGCATCCTCGGCGCGGATGGTCTCGGCGTTGTGCGCCCACGGCAATTGCTCGTCGCGCTTGCCGGGCACTTGCGTCGTGCTAGCGAGTCCGGCGGCGCGCGCGAACACTTCGTTGCCGCCGAGGTAGTTGCCGTCGAGTCCTTTCCAGAAGATCTGGTGCGGGATCTGGTTGATGACAAGGTTCTTGAGCTCGCGCGAGGCGTGCAGTTCCGCCGCCATTTGCAATTGTTCGGTGACGTCGTGGGCGACGACGAAGCGCGACGGATGGCCGGCGATGGTCACCGAGTGCGACGAGATCTCCACTTCGATGTGGCTGCCGTCGCGCTTGATGTGGGTCCAGCTGCCGGCGCGCTCGGCGCCCTTGCCGGGGGCGGCGGCCAGGTTGCGCTCCAGCCGCTCGAGCTGTTCGGGCGGGCGGATGTCCTTGATTGTCATCTGCAGGAATTCGGCCTCCGTGTAGCCGTAGTGGGCGACGGCGGCGGCGTTGACGACCAGGAACTGTAGCGTTTGCAAGTCATACACCCACATCGGTTGCGGATGGGCTTCGAACAGGTGCTTGAAGCGCAGCCGCGACTCGAACACGTCGTAATCGTCGAGCGGATACGACAGGCACAGGTAGTGGCCCGGCTGCCGCGGCGTGGGGCGTCGCCATTCCACCGTCTGCGTGACCACGTGCGGCACGCCGCCGGCGCGCACCAGCTCGAGCTCGCCGCGCCAGTAGCCGCGCGCGCGCGCCGTCGGCAGCGCCTCGTCCCTGAGCATGGGCACCGACCAGGTCGCGTACAGCGAGGCCGCCGGCGCCTGGTCGGCGATGGGGCCGAGCGCCGAGCGGGTGTGGCCGTTGATCCACAGCAGCTTGCCGTTTTCGTCGATCGAAAAAGCGAAGTAGGGACTGTGGGCGAAAAAATGCTCCAACGGCGGGGGGGCGGTGTCGCGGAGGTGTGCGGAATACTGGTGACTGTCCATGTCCGTTCTGGAGGGGGGGGCGGGCCTTGTTGATTAATACTAACAGATGCGGCCGGGCGGGCGTAGCACGGCTGGCTCGTCCGGCCAGGGCGGCGATTTCGATGGCGCTCTGACCTGCGTCAATGAGCGGGCGCGGGCCTGAAACTGGTGCGATGGTCGAGTGTCGAATCTGCACTGGCACGCCTGTGCCTGATCCTACAGGGGAGGAGTCACCATGCTGCAAACGAACGACATCGGGCACCGGTTTCATCTACTAGAGCAAGCGATAGGCCAGGCGGCGCAGGCCAGTTCCGCCGAGCCCAATCTTCCGAGCGAGCTGCGCGACAGCATCCAGCGCGTGGACCGGCTGTCGGACACGGCGCGCGAGATCTTGCTGTCGCAGGACGCCCAGCGCATCCACAAGTTGATCCGCGATATGGAATTGATGGCCGAGCGCGCCAAGCGGGTGTGCGTCAACATTCCGCAGTTGTCCGCGCAGATGAAGGGCTCGGTCGCGCATATGCACAGCCAGATCATGGAGTTGAAGCGCGATGTCTTAAGGTGAGGATGAACCGTCGTGTTCCACGTAGGGCGGATTAGCGCAGCGTAATCGGCCACGCATGCGCCGCCGACGGCTCATGCATGGCCGATTACGCCTTCGGCTAATCCGCCCTTGTATCTTGAACGAGTTAGTGGTTAGCTACCATTAACTGAGGTGAGGGACATCCTGTATCCGCCCTGAAGGCTCGACCTTGTCACGTAGATTAGGCCCTTCACCTCTCCTCCACACCAATTATTTGA
>CAUPJZ010000030.1:0-83473 GCA_963511605.1 uncultured Duganella sp.
GCAGCTGGAAACCGGTCCTTGTCGTGCATCTGAATCCCGACAAAGCCGGCCTGGAAAACGCCAATAAACCAGAGGAGAAAACGGCACTACGAAAAGCAGCATGAATTTGCGATTAGGCGACAACTAGCTTGCAAATTTCCGACAACGATGGAAGTAGTTACAAATTCAAGATTATTCGACATAGATGAAGAGAGACGGTCGAAATCGGTCCAGTCTGAAAACGTTTCTTTCCCACGCGTCGCTGAGCAGCATGCCCTATTGCTTTGTGTGTCCATTTCAGAATACCTCCTCCGTTCTTCCATGCGGGTTTTTGTTCTCCCGGCGATCAGAAGCTGACTTTTATACCGACCCATATGCCGCGTCGCATCCTCAGCCGGGCCGAGCACTACTAAAAAATCGCAGAAGCAATGTTTGCGATTTCGCCTGTCGTTGAGGACGGCTCAGAGTTAAGGTTTGCTACACGGAAACTGAACGGGCAGTAGTGCACGCGCATGGTGCTGGCATGCGGTGAAACGGAATATTGCTGTTGCACTTGAAGTTAAGGGGAGGGACCATGGAAATGGTCTTTTGTCTAGGTGCCGCCTTGGTGATTTCTGCTTGCGTGATTTACTACGAGAGCAGCAGGAATCGAAGCCGGAAGGAGTTCATCCAAAACTTCATGCCACCGCCGGAACTATTGGGCGCGCTGCGTGCGCGTCACCCACATTTATCGACGGCCGACTGCGAAACAGTCGTTCGGGGGCTACGCCAGTTCTTCCTGGCTCACCACGAACGCCGGAGGTATTTTCTAGCGATGCCTTCGCAAGTCGCCGATGATCTCTGGCATGAGATGATCCTGTCCACGCGGCTCTATGAGAATTTCTGCCGTCGCGCATTTGGCAATACGCTGCACCACACCCCAGCGCGCGGCGCCGGTGTTGGCCGCAAGACACAGCAAGGCTTGCGACGCACCTGGAAGCTCGTCTGCGAGCAGGAACGCATCAACCACAAAAAGCCCTCGCGGCTTCCACTGCTGTTCGCCTTGGACGGAACGCTGGAGATCAAGAACGGCTTCGTCTACCTTCCAGATTGTGTCGAAGACATACGGCGGGGCGCCGCGCTGGGCGCAGGCGGCACAACAGGCGTTTATTGTGCCGCCGATCTGGGACCCGATTCCGTCACAGCGGAAGATTGGAGCGGGAACGATTGCGGCGGTGGGATCGACTGTGGTGCGGCTTGCGGGGGCGGGTGCGGTGGTGGGTGTGGCGACTGAGCGGCTACGACCTCTTTTAAGTCGGGGCGGTTAGTATTGACAATCTCAATCAACAATCGAATTTCAATAGCTATATTGAATTATTATTCAAATGTGATTATGTTGAAGCTATTGATAGCCTAAAGCCGCTAAAAGCGCCGAAAATTCGGCCAATTGCCCCCGGGAACCATAAATTCTGCCAATAACCGTTATCACCGTTGGTGAAAATACCTACTTAAATGAAAGAATTGGTCTGATAAAATCGTAGGCTTTCCGACCGCACAAACAGGAAGGCAGCACAGCATGGATTCGTCATCTGAGAAAAAAGAAGAAATTCGTCAACAATTGCGCGTCGCAGCGCTCGAGTACCACGAGTTCCCGACCCCAGGCAAAATCAGCGTTACGCCGACCAAGCAACTGACCAACCAGCGCGATCTGGCGCTCGCCTACTCCCCCGGTGTGGCCGCCCCGTGCGAAGAAATCGTCATCGACCCGGCCGCCGCCTATAAATACACCGCGCGCGGCAACCTGGTGGCCGTCATCACCAACGGCACCGCCGTGCTCGGCTTGGGCAACATCGGCCCGCTGGCCGCCAAGCCCGTCATGGAAGGCAAGGGCGTGCTGTTCAAGAAGTTCGCCGGCATCGACGTGTTCGACATCGAGATCAACGAGCTCGACCCGGACAAGCTGGTCGACATCATCGCCTCGCTCGAGCCGACCTTCGGCGGCGTCAACCTGGAAGACATCAAGGCGCCCGAGTGCTTCTACATCGAGCGCCAGCTGCGCGAGCGCATGAAGATCCCGGTCTTCCACGACGACCAGCACGGCACCGCCATCATCGTCGGCGCGGCCATCATGAACGGCATCCAGTACGTCGGCAAGGATATTAAAAACTGCAAACTGGTGGTCTCGGGCGCCGGCGCGGCCGCGCTGGCCTGCCTGGACCTGATCGTCGACCTCGGCTTCCCGCTGGAAAACATCTACGTCACCGACCTGGCCGGCGTGGTTTACAAGGGCCGCACCGAGCTGATGGACCCGGACAAGGAACGCTTCGCGCGCGACACCTCGGCCCGCACCCTGGCCGAAGTGATCCCCGACGCCGACATCTTCCTCGGCCTGTCGGCCGGCGGCGTGCTCAAACAGGACATGGTCAAGGCCATGGCGAAGAACCCGCTGATCCTGGCGCTGGCTAACCCGAATCCGGAGATCCTGCCGGACGACGTCAAGGCCGTGCGCGGCGACGCCATCATCTGCACCGGCCGTTCGGACTATCCGAACCAGGTCAACAACGTGCTGTGCTTCCCGTACATCTTCCGCGGCGCCCTCGATTGCGGCGCCACCACCATCACGCGCGAGATGGAGATCGCCGTGGTCCACGCGATCGCCGAACTGGCGCACGCCGAGCAGTCCGACATCGTCGCCACCACCTACGGCTTTACCAACCTGTCGTTCGGCCCCGAGTACCTGATCCCGATGCCGTTCGACCCGCGCCTGCTGATCAAGATCGCGCCGGCCGTGGCCAAGGCGGCCGAGGAGTCGGGCGTCGCCACCCGTCCGATCAAGGACCTGCAAGCGTACGCCGACAGCCTGCAGCAATTCGTCTACCGCAGCGGCACCTTCATGAAGCCGCTATTCCAGGTGGCCAAGAAGACCGCCATCGAACTCAAACGCATCGTCTACGCCGAAGGCGAAGAGGAGCGCGTGCTGCGCGCCGTGCAGGTCATCGTCGACGAGAAGCTGGCGCGCCCTATCCTGGTCGGCCGTCCGGCCGTGCTGGAGACGCGCATCGCCAAGTTCGGCCTGCGCCTGAAGCACGGCGTCGATTTCGACGTCATCAACCCGGACCACGACGACCGCTATCGCGACTACTGGCAGACCTACTACGACATGACCAGCCGCAAGGGCGTCACGCAGGAATACGCCAAGCTGGAAATGCGCCGCCGCCACACCTTGATCGGCGCCATGATGATCAAGAAGGGCGACGCCGACGGCATGATCTGCGGCACCTTCGGCACCACCCAGCTGCACCTGCATTACATCGACCAGGTGCTGGGCAAGCGCGAAGGCGCCTGCGTCTACGCGGCGATGAACGTGTTGATCATGCCCGAGCGCCAGCTGGTCATGGTCGATACCCACGTCAACGAAAACCCGACGGCCAACGAACTGGCGGCCATCACCGTCATGGCGGCCGAGGAGATGCGCCGTTTCGGCCTGTCGCCGCGCGCCGCGCTGCTGTCGCACTCGAACTTCGGCTCGTCCAACAGCGAGTCGGCGCAGAAGATGCGCGCCGCGCTGGCGCTGGTCAAGAAGCTCGATCCGACCCTGGAGATCGACGGCGAGATGCACGGCGACACCGCGCTCGACTCGAAACTGCGCCACGCCATCATGCCGGAATCGACGCTGACGGGCGACGCCAACCTGCTGGTGGCGCCGAACATGGACTCGGCCAACATCGCCTACAACCTGGTCAAGACGGCGGCCGGCAACGGCATCGCGGTCGGCCCGATCCTGCTCGGCTGCGCCCAGGCGGTGCACATCCTGACGCCGTCGGCGACGGTGCGCCGCATCGTCAACATGACCGCGCTGTGCGTGGTCGACTCGGTCGCGCAGCGCAAGGTCTGAGCCCGGGCGCCATGCCACGGCGGCCCGCCGCCGCGCGGGCCGATGAAGCCGGTCCGGTTCCGCCAGGAGCCGGACCGGCTTTTTTTGTGACGCGAGGCGCTGTAACAGGATGTAATTTTTGTAATGGATGCGCCGCCGCGGCCCGTGTGGAAGGGCGACCCTGTTACAATACCCGACAATTTTTATCTTACAATTTGTAGCCAAACATCATGACGAAAACAAAAAAGGCCCTCATTACGGGCATCACCGGGCAAGATGGCGCTTATCTGGCCGAGTTGCTCCTGGAAAAGGGTTATGAGGTGACCGGCACTTATCGTCGCACCAGCTCGGTCAACTTCTGGCGCATCGATGAACTGGGCATCCAGTCGCATCCGAATCTGAACCTGGTCGAGTACGACCTGACAGACCTGGCGTCGAGCATCCGCCTGATGCAGACGGTGCAGCCGGACGAAGTGTACAACCTGGCCGCCCAGAGTTTCGTCGGCGTGTCGTTCGACCAACCGCTGACCACCGCCGAGATCACCGGCGTCGGCCCGGTCCACCTGCTCGAGGCGATCCGCATCGTCAATCCGAAGATCCGCTTCTATCAGGCGTCGACCTCGGAAATGTTCGGCAAGGTGCAGGCCGTGCCGCAAAAGGAAGACACCCCATTCTACCCGCGCAGTCCGTACGGCGTGGCCAAGCTGTACGCCCACTGGATGACGGTGAACTACCGCGAGTCGTATGGCATCTTCGGCTCGTCGGGCATCCTGTTCAACCACGAGTCGCCGCTGCGTGGCCGTGAATTCGTTACCCGCAAGATCACCGATTCCGTGGCCAAGATCCATCTGGGCCTGCTCGAGGTGCTCGAACTGGGCAATATGGACGCCAAGCGCGACTGGGGCTACGCCAAGGAGTACGTCGAAGGCATGTGGCGCATCCTGCAGGCCGACGAGCCGGACACCTATGTGCTGGCCACCAACCGCACCGAGACCGTGCGCGACTTCGTCAGCATGGCCTTCAAGGCGATCGACGTGGCCATCGAGTGGAGCGGCGCGGCCGACAACGAGATCGGCACCTGCAAAAAGACCGGCAAGGTGCTGGTGCGCGTCAATCCGAAGTTCTACCGTCCGGCCGAAGTCGAGCTGCTGATCGGCGACCCCGCCAAGGCCACCGAAAAACTGGGTTGGACGCCCAAGACCACGCTCGAAGAGCTGTGCCAGATGATGGTCGACGCCGACCTGCGCCGCAACAAAGCCGGCTTCTCCTTCTAAGGCGGACACGGTGACGGCGGCGTTGGAGGGCAGCGAGGGCACGGGCAAGCGGGCGTTGATCACCGGCCTGTCCGGCTTCACCGGCTTGTATGTCGAGCGGGAGCTGCGCGCGGCCGGCTATCAAGTCTTCGGCACCATTTCGCCGGACGGCGCGCCGGCCGAGGGGCGCTACCCGGTCGACCTGAACGACCGCGCCGGCCTGGCCGCCGTGGTGCAAGAGGTGCGGCCGGACGTGGTGGCGCACCTGGCCGCCATCGCCTTCGTCGGCCACGGCGACGTCGAACAAATCTACCGCGTCAACGTCGCGGGAACCCGCAATCTGCTCGAGGCGCTGGCCGGCCTGGAGAAGAAACCGTCGGCCGTGCTGCTGGCGTCGAGCGCCAACATCTACGGCAACACCGACGTCGGCGTGATCGGCGAGGACGTCCCGGCGGCGCCGGCCAACGATTACGCCGTCAGCAAGCTGGCGATGGAATACATGGCGCGCCTGTGGCAGGACAAGCTGCCGCTGATCGTGGCGCGGCCGTTCAACTACACCGGCGTGGGCCAGCACGAGAACTTCCTGCTGCCGAAAATCGTCTCGCACTTCCGCCGCAAGGCCGCCGACATCGAGCTGGGCAACCTGCACGTGTGGCGCGACTTCTCCGACGTGCGCATGGTGGCGCGCAGCTACCGCCGCCTGCTGGCCGCGCCGGCCGCCGCCGGCCAGGCGTTCAACATCTGCTCGGGCCAGGCCTATTCGCTCGGCGAGGCGCTCGACATGATGGCCGACATCGCCGGCTACAAGATCAACGTCCACGTCAACCCCGCCTTCGTGCGCGCCAACGAAGTGGTGCGGCTGGTCGGCGACAACAGCCGCCTGGCCGCCGTCACCGGTCCGCTCGCCATCGTGCCGCTGGCCGACACGCTGCGCTGGATGTACCAGGCTTGAGCGCCGTGGGCGCCACGCCCCGGCTGCGCGTCGGCCTGTCCACCACCACCGTCGAACCGGTGCTCACCGGCGGCCGCCTGGACGGCATCGGCGTCTACAGCCGCGCCTTGCTCGAGCACCTGCCCGGTGCCGGCTGCGAGGTGCTGCCGTTCAGCTTTGCCCCGCCCGGCGACGCCGGCCGCCTGACGGTGGGCCGCGCGCTGCCGCTGTCGTTTCCGCTGGCGACCCTGGGCGACCTGATCCTGCCGGCCGGCGTGCACCTGCACGCTAGCCGCGTGATGGGCAGGGACGCGCCGCCGCTGGACCTGTTCCACGCCACCGACTACCGCATCGTGCGCATGGATTGCCCGGTCGTGGCGACCCTGCACGACGCGCTGCCGATTTCCCATCCCGAATGGTGCAGCCCGAAGATGCGGCGCCTGAAGAACTGGCTGCAGGCCAAGGCCGCACGCAAGGCGCAACATGTGATCACCGGCTCGCGCTATTCGATCCGCGAACTGGTCGAGTGCTTCGGCGTCGACGAGCGCCGCATCAGCGTGGTGCACCACGGCGTCGGCGCCGATTGGTTCGACGCCCCGGCGGCCGAAGCGCGCGACGCGACCTTGGCGCAGTACCGGCTGCGGGCCGGCTACTTCCTGTTCGTCGGCACGCTGCAGCCGCGTAAAAACATCGCGCGCCTGCTGGAGGCCTATCTGGCGCTGCCGCCGGTGCTGCGTTCGGCGCGCCAGCTGGTCATCGTCGGCGCGCCGGGTTGGCGCAGCGAGGAGCTGGTCAACCGCGTCAAGGCGGCACGGCAGCGCGGCGAGAACGTCGTCTGGCTCGACAAGCTGACCGACCATGGCCAGTTGCGCCACCTGTACGCCGGCGCCGGCGCCTTCGTCTTCCCGTCGCTGTACGAGGGCTTCGGCCTGCCGGTGGTCGAGGCCTTCGCCAGCGGGATTCCGGTGGCCACCTCCAACGCCACCTCGATGCCGGAAGTGGCGCAGGGCGCCGCGCTCGAATTCGATCCGCTGTCGGTGCCGGAGATGACCGCCGCCATGACGTCCATCGCGCGCGACGACGCGCTGCGCCAGCGCCTGGTCGCCGCCGGCCGGCGCCGCGCGCTCGAACTGACCTGGGACGAGGCGGCCCGCCGCACCGCCGCCGTGTATCATGGCGTCCTGTCACACTAATGTCATATTAACCCCGGCTGCGCCGAGCAGCCCGACCACCAGCCATGCGCGTCCTTCATTTCTACAAGACCTACTACCCCGACACCTGGGGCGGAATCGAGCAAGTCATCCGCCAGATGTGCGTGGGGACCGGCCGCCTCGGCGTGACCAACGAAGTGCTGACCCTGACCCGAGACAGCGGCCCGGCGCAGATCGAGTTCGAGGGGCACACGGTGCACCGAGTGCGCATGGACTTCGAGATCGCCTCGACCGGTTTTTCGTTCGCGGCGATCCGCGCGCTGGCGCGCCTGGCGCGCAAGGCCGACGTGATCCACTACCATTTTCCGTGGCCGTTCATGGACATCGCCCACTTCATGGCGCGCATCGACAAGCCGAGCGTGGTGACCTACCACTCGGACATCGTGCGCCAGAAGAACCTGCTGCGCGTCTATAGCCCGCTCAAGCGCCGCTTCCTGCGCAGCGTCGACACCATCATCGCCACCTCGCCCAACTACCTGGCCTCGTCGCCGGTGCTCAAGCGCTTCGAACACAAGACCCGCACCATCACCTACGGCCTCGATAAAAGCATCTATCCGCAGCCGTCGGCGGCGGTCATGGACAAGTGGCGCGAACGCTGCGGCGGGCGCTTCTTCCTGTTCGTCGGCGTGCTGCGCTACTACAAGGGCCTGCACATCCTGCTCGACGCCATGGCCAACATCGATTATCCGGTGGTGATCGTCGGCGCCGGCCCGATCGAGCAGGAGCTCAAGGAGCATGCCGCCCGCCTGGGGCTGACCCACGTGACCTTCGTCGGCGCGGTGGAGGAGGAGGACAAGATCGCGCTGCTGCGCCTGTGCTACGCGATGGTGTTCCCGTCGCACCTGCGCTCGGAGGCGTTCGGCATCTCGCTGCTGGAGGGGGCGATGTTCGGCAAGCCGATGATCTCGAGCGAGATCGGCACCGGCACCACCTACATCAACATCGACAACGAGACCGGGCTGGTGGTGCCGCCCGACGACCCGCAGGCCTTCAGCGGCGCCATGCGCCTGCTGTGGGAGCAGCCGGAGCGCGCCGCCGAAATGGGCCGCCGCGCCGAGGCGCGCTACTGGGAGCTGTTCACCGCCGAGCGCATGGCCGAGAACTACCACGCGCTGTACCGCGAGTTGTCGGCGCGCCACGGCGGCAAGCGCGCGGCCCCTCGCGGCCGCGCCATTTGATCTGGCGCAAAGTTTCGGCCGAGGCCGGCGGCTATCATGGTCACCGAACTCCGCGCCCCGCCGACGGTCCTCATTGATGGCGCTACCATGATGGCGCCACCCCCTGTGCGACGCAACGACGCCGGCCGGGCGGGAGTTCACCACGTGGTCCTTCTCCCAAGCGGGTAAAATACGTCCATCGCCCCAATATGATGGAGAACCGCGTGCGCTGCCTGGTCATCGAAGATGAAGTAGAAACCTCGAACTACATCTGCAAGGGCCTGCGCGAAGCGGGCTATCTGGTCACCGCCTGCGCGACCGGTCCGGACGGACTCGATCACGCCACCGGCGAGCAGTGGGACCTGATCATCCTCGACCGCATGCTGCCGGGCCGCATCGACGGCCTGTCCATCGTCGACAAGCTGCGCGCGCTGGGCAAGCAGACCCCCGTCATCATCGTCAGCGCGCTGACCACCATCGATGCCCGCGTGACGGGCCTGCGCGGCGGCGCCGACGACTACCTGTCCAAGCCCTTCGCCTTCTCCGAGCTGCTGGCGCGCGTCGAGGCGCTGCTGCGGCGCAGCGCCCCCGGCGCCGACAGCACCCAGCTGCAGGTGGCCGACCTGACCCTGGACCTGCGCACCATGCGCGTCACGCGCGGCCCCAAGGTCATCACCTTGCAGCCGCGCGAGTACCGGCTGCTCGAGTACCTGATGCGCAACGAGAACCAGGTCGTCACACGCACCATGCTGCTCGAATCGGTGTGGGACTACCACTTCGACCCGCAGACCAACGTGATCGACGTCCAGATAAGCCGCCTGCGCGCCAAGGTGGACAAGGATTTCCCGGTCATGCTGATCCACACCTTGCGCGGCGTCGGCTACCGCATGGGCGCGGGCGCGCCCGACGACACGGGGCAGGCGCTTGGCTGATCCAGCCTCCCTGTCCGCCAGGTTCCCGGTCAAGCGGCCTTTCGGGCCTCTCGGACGGGCTTCGATCGCCGCCAAGCTGGCGCTGGGCTACGGCCTGCTGGGTACCTTCTCGATCGTGGTGGTGTCGGCGGTGTTCTACACCGGCACCATCGGTGTGCTCGACGAGAACCTCGACGGCAAGATCGTCATGCAGTCGGACCGCTTGATCGAACACGCCCGCTTCCCCGGCCACGGCGCGCTGGTGGAGGAGGTGCGGCGCCAGCTGGCCGACGGCGTCGACAGCGACCGCGAGATCTTCCAGCTCCTCACCGGCAACGGCGTGCCCGCCGCCGGCAACCTCGATGCCGTGCCGGCCGGCGCCGGCGCGGGGCCGCAGCGCAAGGCGGCCATGCTGACCACCGTCGTCAAGCGCAATGGCCATGAGCGGCCGGCGCGCCTGTACCTGCGGCCGATGGCCGACGGCGGCCTGCTGATCGTCGGGCGCGACCTGAGCGAGCAGCACGCGGTGCGCGAGGTGATCTGGCGCGCGCTGCTTGCCGGCGCCGGCGTCTCGCTGCTGCTGACGGTGGGCGGCGCGCTGCTGTTCCGCCGCGGCATAGAGGGGCGGCTGGGCGAGATCCGCCGCACCGCCGCCCAGATCGAGGCGGGCAACCTCAGTCACCGCATTCCCGTCTCCGGCGGCGACGAATTCGCGCTGCTCAACCGCGACATCAACCGCATGCTCGACCGCATCGAGCTGCTGATGGAGGGCATCCGCCACGTCTCCAACGCCATCGCCCACGACCTGCGCACGCCGCTTAGCCGCATCCGCGGCCGGCTCGACGACGCGCTGCGCCACGAGACGACGGTGCCGCGCCTGTCCGGCGCCGCCCACGACGCCATCGACGACATCGACGATCTGATACGCCTGTTCGAGCGCCTGCTGCAGATCGCCGAGGCCGAATCGGGCATGCGCGCGCGCCTGTTCGAGCGGCTCGACCTGGGGCGGGTGGTGGCCGACATCGGCGAAATGTACGAGGCCATCGCCGAGGATGGCGGCATCTCGCTGACGGTCGACGCGCCGGCCTCGTTGTACGTCGACGGCGACCGCAACCTGCTGGCCAGCGCCGTCGCCAGCCTGCTCGACAACGCCATCAAGTACGCCGGGCCGGGCGCCGCCATCCGCGTGCGCGCCGGCCTGCACCACGGCCAGGCGTCGATCGCCATCCACGACAACGGCCCCGGCATCCCGGAGGCGGAGCGCGGCAACGTGACGCAGCGCTTTTACCGCCTCGATAAGAGCCGCCACTTGCCCGGCAACGGCTTGGGATTGTCCATCGTCAGCGCCACCGCCACCTCGCACGGCGGCTCGCTGGCGCTGGAGGACGGCGCGCCCGGCCTGGTCGCGCGCATCCTGTTGCCGCTGGCGCCGGGGTGAAGTCCATCGCCAAGCTATCCTACCCGTAATGTGACCGCAAGCTTGCGGAGAGGCGTGCAGTCCTATCATGGCTTCACGCTCACTCGACTCTCCAAGACCATGCACGATTTAAGCGACATCGCCCACTGGCTGCAACACCACCCGATCCACCACGACTCGCTGGTGCACAGCACCTTGCCCGATCCGACCTTCGTCGCGCGCGGCGAGACGGTGGTCTCGTTCAGCACCAACAACTACCTGGCGCTGGCCAACCATCCGCGCCTGGTGGCGGCGGCCAAGCAGGGCCTGGACCGCTACGGCGTCGGCAACTGCGAATCGCGCCTGCTGGGCGGCGACCTGGAAGTCTACCGCGAGCTGGAACGGCGCCTGGGGGCGCTCAAGCACAAGGGCGACGCGGTGCTGTTTGTGACCGGCTACATGACCAACATCGGCGTGCTGTCGTCGATCGTCAAGGCGGCCACCCTGGCGCGGCTGCACGGCTTCCGCACCAAGAAGCGCCACAAGTACGCCTACTATTCCGACGAGTTCAATCACATCAGCATCCGCGAAGGCATCCAGATGTCGGGCGCGCTGCGCTACAACTACCGCCACTGCGACATGAACCACCTGGAGGCGCTGCTCAAGGCCGGCGCCGAGGAGGGCACCACGCCGCTGATCGTCAGCGACGGCGTGTTCAGCATGGAGGGCACGATCGCGCCGCTGCCGGACCTGGTGGCGCTGGCCGAGCGCTATGGCGCGCTGCTGTACATCGACGACGCCCACGCCACCGGCATCCTTGGCGCCAACGGCGGCGGCACCTCCGAGCATTTCAACTGCTACAGCGAGAACATCATGCAGATGGGGACCTTGAGCAAGGCCCTCGGTTCGATCGGCGGCTTCGTCGCCGTCGAGCCCGACGTCGCCGACGTGATCCGGCTCACCAGTTCCGCCTACGGCTTCACCTGTCCGCCGCCGCCGGACCAGGCGGCCGCGCTGCTGGCGGCCCTGGATTTGCTGGAAGAGGAGCCGCAGCGCCGCCAGCGCCTGTGGGACAACCAGCGCTATTTCATCGAAAAGATGGCGCCGCTGGGCTACACCATCATCTCGACGCAGACGCCGATCCTGCCGGTCTTGATCGGCGACGCCGAGACCTGCCAGCGCTACGCCATCGAACTGCGGCGCGAGGGCATCCATGTCGACGCGATCCAGTTCCCGGCCGCGCCGGTGGGCCAGGCGCGCCTGCGCTTCATGATGAACGCCGGCCATACCAGGGCGCAGATCGACCACGTGGTCGGCGTGATGGCGCGCATGGCGGGACGCGAGTTGCGCATGGTGGCCTGAGGCCGGGGCTCGCCATTACTCAATGCTCTGCCCAGCGCTCCTTGACCTCAAGGAGCGCGGGCATCTGTTTCAGGAACAGGTCGACCAGCTCCGGCTGGAAATGCTTGCCGCGCTGCTGCAGCAAATGCCCTGCCGCCTTCTCCACCGGCCAGGCCTCCTTGTAGGGCCGCGCCGACGTCAGCGCGTCGAACACGTCGGCGATGGCGACGATGCGCCCCACCAGCGGAATCTGTTCGCCGGCCAGGCCGTTAGGATAGCCGCTGCCATCCCATTTCTCGTGGTGCGTCACCGCCAGCTGGTGCGCCATCGCCAGCATGCCGTGGGCGTGCCGGCCGATGATCTCGCCGCCGATCGTGGCGTGCGATTGCATGATCTTCCATTCGTCCGCGTCCAGCGGCCCCGGTTTGCGCAGGATGCTGTCGGGGATGCCGATCTTGCCGACATCGTGCATCGGCGCCGCGTGCAGCAGGTCGTCCGCCTCGGCCTCGCCCATGCCCAGCGCCAGGCCGAGGATGCGCGAATAGTGGCTCATGCGGATCACGTGGCGGCCGGTCTCGTTGTCCTTGTATTCGGCGGCCAGGCCGAGGCGCTGGACGATCTCCAGGCGCGTGCGTTTGAGTTCGTCGATGCGCACCAGCGACAGGTGGGTGCGCACGCGCGCGCGCACGATCGCCGGGTTGACCGGCTTGGTGATGTAGTCGACGGCGCCGGCGTCGAAGCCGACCACCTCGTCGTCGCCCTCGGTCAGCGCGGTGACGAAGATGACCGGGATGCCGGCGGTTGCACCGTCGGCCTTGAGCGCGCGGCAGACGTCGTAGCCCGTCATCCCCGGCATCATCACGTCCAGCAGTATCAACTGCGGCAGCTCCTGGCGCGCCAGCTCCAGCGCGCGCGCGCCGTCCTTGGCGTACAGCAGGCGGTAATGGTCCTGCAGGATGTGCCGCAATAGCTGCAGGTTGTTCGGTTCGTCGTCGACCGCCAGGATCAGCGGAAGATTCGGCTGGTGTATCGTCGGTTGGTGTGTGGTGATCACGGGTTTTCCTCCGCCAGGCTTTCAAGCATGGCTTCCAGTGTCGCGTGCGCGAGCGGTAGGTCGAAGTCGTTCAGGGCGTTCTCGATGTCGGCCATGTGCCGGGTCAGCGCGGCCGGCGCGCCGGCGCCGCCGACGCCGGCCGCCAGCGCCGCCAGCGCGGCGTCGTTCAATTCCCCGCGTTTGAGCGCAGGCAGCAGCACGGCGGCCTTGGCGCGCACCAGCGCGGCGTCGTAGGCGGCCGGCGGCGTGGCGTCCACCGTCGGCGGCCGTGGCGCGGAGGAATCGGCACCCGCGCCGGCGTGCCTGCAGGGCTGGTCGCCGGCCGCCTCCAACGGCAGCCGGACGTGGAAGGTGGCGCCCTGGCCCGGCGCGCTCTCGGCCCAGATCCGGCCGCCCATCAGGGTGACCAGCTGGCGGCTGATGGTGGTGCCCAGTCCGGTGCCGCCGAAGCGCCGCGTCATCGAGGCGTCGGCCTGGGTGAACTGGTCGAAGATCGCGTGCAGCCGTTCCGGCGCGATGCCGATGCCGGTGTCCCGCACTTCGATGCGCAGGCAACCGTCGTCGCGGCGCGCGCGCAACGTGACCGTGCCGGCCTCGGTGAACTTGATGGCGTTGTCGACCAGGTTGCCGATGACCTGGCGCATGCGCAGCTGGTCGCCGCGCAGCCACGCCGGCAGCGCGGGATCGCAATCGACCTCGATGCGCAATCCCTTGTTGCGGGCGTTGCCGCCGAAGGTGGACGCCAGTTCGTCGATCAGCTCCGCCAGGTTGTAGTCGGCGTGCTCCAGCTCCACCGCGCCCTTGTCCAGCTTGGCCGTGTCGAGCACGCCGTTGAGCAGGCGCAGCAGCGAGCGGCCGGCCTTGTGCACGGTGCCCAGCTGGTGGCGCTGGCTGGCGTCGAGATCGGTGTCGAGCAGCACCTTGGTGAAGCCGAGGATGGCGTTGAGCGGGGTGCGGATCTCGTGGCTCATGTTGGCGACGAAGCTGGCGCGCGCCGCCGCCGCCTGTTCGGCGATCTCCTTGGCCTTGCGCAGTTCCTGCTCCATCTGATGGCGTTCGGTGATATCGAGGATCACGCCGTCGATCCAGACGATGTCCGGCCGGTCCTCGTCGCGCGTGACGGCGCCGTTTTCCCACACCCAGCGGGTGCCGCCGCCGGCGTGGACGATGCGGTATTCGATCTTGTAGGGCGCCAGCGCGGCGATGCTGCGGCCGATCTCCGCCGCCACGCCGGCGCGGTCCTCGGGCATGATCAGGGAACTCAGTTTGCGGGTGCGGCCGGCACCGGTGAAATCGCTGGCCGGGTGGCCGGTGAGGCGCTCGATGCCGTCGCTGATGAACAGCGGCGGCGCGTCGAACTCCATGCTGCTGCGGAAGGAGATGCCGGGGATGTTGCCGATCAGGGAGCGCAATTGCAGCTCGCTGTCGCGCAAGGCTTGCATGATGGCGCGCCGCTCGGTGATGTCGGTGATGAACAGCACGAACAGATCGCGGTCGGCCAGCGCCGCGTGGCCGACCGCCAGCCGGATCGGCACGATGGAGCCGTCCTTGCGCACGCCCAGCACCTCGCGGCCCCTGGTGGTGAGCGTGGCGGCGTCCTCGCCCAGGTATTTGAGCAGGCCCTCGCGTTCGGCGCGCTCCTGGTCGGCCATCAACAGGCGGATATCGCGGCCGGCGATTTGTCCCCGCGTCCAGCCGAAGATGCGCTCGGCCGAGACATTGAATTCGTGGATGGTGCCGGCGCGGTCGATGGTGATGACGCCGTCGATGGTGGTGGTGAGCAGCGCGCGCATCCAGCTTTCGCTCTCGCTTTTCTGGCGGAACAGTTCGCGGTAGCGCAGCAGGCCGTTGGCCGACATGATGAAGATGGTGATGGCGACGGTGATCAGGCCGACCGCCAGCGCCAGGAAGGTGCCGCGTTGTTCCGGCACGGCGCCGGCCGGCAGTTGGCCGACGAAGCGCGCCGCCGCCATGCCGGTGTAGTGCATGCCGGCGATGGCGCAGCCCATCACGCCGGCGCTGATCAGATCGAGGACCTGGCGGTGCAGCCGGCCGCGCAGGGTGCGCAGGCCGAAGCGGATCCAGATCGCCAGCGTGGCCAGCACCACGGCCACCACGATCGACAGCGCGAACATCGCCGGATCGTAGCGCAGGGCCAGATCCATTCGCATCGCCGCCATGCCGGTGTAGTGCATCGCGCCGATGCCGCCGCCCACCAGCAGGCCGCCGCCCAGCAGGGTGGCGGCGGTCAGCTGGCGGCGGCTGATGATCGCCAGCGCGACGCCGGAGGCGCCAAGGCTGGGCAGCACGGACAGCAAGGTGGTGCCGGGATCGTAGTCGACCACGGTGCACAGGTTAAAGGCGAGCATGCCGATGAAGTGCATGGCCCAGACACCGCAGCCCAGCGCCAGGCTGCCGCTGCCGAGCATGACGATGCGCAGGCCGCGCCCCCGGCTGGTGCTGGCGTGCGCCAGGCCCACCACTTGCAAAGCCATCCATGATGAAAAGATGGCAACCAGGATGGAGAGCAGGACCAGCGGGGGGGTGTAAGTGCCGTAGTGGATCAGCGATGGATCGACCGGCGGCGAGAACAGTTGCGGCAGGGAGTTGATAGTCATCTGATAGCTGGTGCTGCATGGTTTCTGCAGAACCGCGACCATATCACATAAAAAACCGCCCGAAGGCGGTTTTTGGGGAACTGTTGTTTCGCGCCTTGCGGCCGGTGGACGACGTGGATCAGTGCAGGTGCTGTTTGAAGAACGCGTCGGTGCGGCCGTTGGCCAGGGTCGCGGCGTTGGCGTCGTAGTGGTCGCCCCCCGGGCGGGCGAAGGCGTGGTTGCAGCCCGGGTAGGTGTGCATCTCGATGTTGGCGTTGTCCTTGAGGGCGGCGTGGATGGCCGCCTGCGCGTCCTTGCCGATGTATTCGTCCTCGCCGGCCAGGTGGTAGAGCAGCGGGCGTTTGATGGCGGCGCCTTCGGCCGCGTAGTTTTCGGTGGCGCCGCCGTAGTAGGCGACGAAGGCGTCGGCGTCGGCGCGGGCGGCGGTGAGGAAGGTCATCAGCCCGCCGAGGCAGTAGCCGGTCACGCCGACCTTGCCGGAGGCGCCAGTCATCGCGCGGGCGGCGGCCACGGTGGCGGCGATGTCGCCGACGCCGGCGCCGAAGTCATAGGCGCCGTACAGCGCGAAGCCGCGCTCCCAGTCGCCGGGGTTGGCCTCGGACATGTCCAGGCCGGGCGCGGCGCGCCAGAACAGGTCGGGGCCGACGGCGATGTAGCCCTTGGCGGCGTAGTCGTCGCAGATGCTGCGGATGCCGGCGTTGACGCCGAAGATCTCCTGCAGCACCACGATCACCGGCGCGTTGCCGCTGCCGGCCGGACGCGCGACGTAGCACTGGAAGCTGCCGTCGGCGACCGTGACGGTGAGGGATTCTTTGAGGGATGCGTTCATGTTTTTGCTCCGTTGTATTAGCCGCCGCCAGGCCGTCATGGCCTGGCGATGGAGTACATGGTAGGGCCGATTTTCGTCGCTGGGAACGGCCATTCCTGCAAAGTCGGATTGCAAAATTGCATATCCCGCCATCAGGGGGCGGGCGGCCATCCCCTAAGTGATACGGGCCTCCCTTCCGGCTTGCTGGATGGCGATTCCCGGCATCGGATTGCGTTTTTTGCAAAACTGCTCAATACTTGCCGGGTTGATCCGCATATGGCCGGATCTCCATTATGAGACAGATAAAAAACGATGGCCTTTTTCACCAAGAAAAAGATCGCGCTGGCGGTTGGCGCGATCGTGATCGGCGGCGCCGCGCTGGCGTTCTATTCCAAAAGCCAGACCCCTGTGGTGGAGCCGCCACGATTCCGCGTCGCGGCCGTCGACACCGGCACCATCACGCAGACGGTGACGGCCACCGGCACCATCAACCCGGTCGCCCTGATTAACATCGGTTCGCAGGTATCGGGCACGGTCAATGTGCTGAAGGCGGACTTCAACGACCGCGTGAAAAAGGGACAGATCCTGCTGACGCTCGATCCGACCATCTTCAACGCGCAGATCCGCCAGGGCGAGGCGCAACTGGCGTCGGCGCGCGCCTCGCTGCGGCTGGCGCAGGCCACGCACCAGCGCAACCAGACCCTGGTGACGCAGAGCTTCATCTCGCCGCTGGCGCTGGACCAGTCCAAGCGCGAGGTCGACGTGGCGCAGGCGAACATCCAGCTGACGCAGGCGCAACTGGCGCGTGCGCAGGCGGATTTGAACAACAGCGTGATCCGCTCGCCGATCGACGGCGTGATCATCAAGCGCACCGTGGACCTGGGGCAGACGGTGGCGGCGTCGTTCACCACGCCGACCCTGTTCCAGATCGCGCAGGATTTGACCAAGATGCAGATCGATACCAGCGTCTCGGAGGCGGACGTCGGCGCTCTGAAGGAGGGGCAGCAGGCGCGCTTCGTCGTCGACGCCTATCCGGACCGGGAATTCGAGGCGCGCATGCGGCAGTTCCGCCTGGCCGCCAACGTGGTGCAGAACGTCGTCACCTACAACGTGGTGCTCGACGTCGACAACCAGGACGAGTTGCTCAAGCCGGGCATGACGGCGCAGGTGCGCCTGCTGGTGGGCAACCGCGAGAACGTGCTGCGTATTCCGACCGCCGCGCTGCGCTTTCGCCTCAGCGACGAGGAGCTCGAGCGGCAGGCCAAGTCGGCCAAGGGCGCAAAGGCGGGTGCCGACGCCGACGCCGCGCTGGACGCGCCGCCCCCGGACGACGATGCAGCCTTCCGCACCAAGGCCGATCTGACGCGCACTTTCAAGATCTACACGCTCGACGCCAAGAATCAGCCGCAGCCGATGGACATCAGGATCGGCCTGTCGAACTTCCGCTACACGGAGGTGGTGGGCGGCGCCTTGAAGAAAGGCGACAAGGTCGTCACCCGGGCGATCGTCGAGAACAAGGATGGTGTGCGTTGATGACGCCACAAGCCGGCAGCGGTGCGACCAATGCCTTGATCGACATACGTGGCGTCACCAAGAGCTACTTCTCGGGCGGCGTCGAGACCAAGGTGCTGTTCGGGATCGACCTGGCGGTGCCGCGCGGCGACTTCCTGGCGGTGATGGGGCAGTCCGGCTCCGGCAAGTCGACCTTGATGAACATCTTCGGCTGCCTGGACCAGGCCACGGGCGGCAGCTACTTCCTTAACGGCGTCGACACGCTGACCTTGTCGCGCGCGGAGCTGGCCACCATCCGCAACCGCACCATCGGCTTCGTGTTCCAGAGCTTTAACCTGATCAAGCGCATGAGCGTGGCGGAGAACGTCGCGCTGCCATTGATCTACGCCGGCGTCTCGCGCGCGAAAGCGCACGCCAAGGCGCTGGTGGAGCTGGAGCGCGTGGGATTGAAGGAGTACGCCAAGCGCACGCCGAACCAGCTGTCCGGCGGCCAGCAGCAGCGCGTGGCGATCGCCCGCGCGCTGGTCGGCGATCCGCCGCTGATCCTGGCCGACGAACCGACCGGCAACCTCGATACGCAGACCAGCGAGGAGATCATGCGCTCGTTCCAGCAATTGAACGCGGAGCGCGGCATCACCATCCTGCTGGTCACGCACGAACCGGACATCGCCGCCTACAGCAAGCGGCTGATGCGCCTCAAGGACGGCCATGTGCTGTACGACGGCCCGGCCGCCGAAGGCCTGCGCGAGATGGCGCTGAGCCAAGAGGCGGCCCTTGGCCATCCGCCTCACCCGTCTGCCGCGACAACCAGCGTGGCGGCGCCATGAATCCCTTACAGATCACGATAGAGGCGTTCCGCTCGATGCTGGCGAACCGCCTGCGCACCCTGTTGACGATGCTGGGCATCATCATCGGCATCGCCTCGGTGGTGCTGCTGCTGGCCGTCGGCGACAGCATGAAACGCTTCATCGGCAAGCAGCTGGAGCAGCTGGGCACCAACATGCTGTTCATCTCCCCCGGGGGCGACCGCGCGCAGCAGCAGCGCCTGCGCAACGGCGCCGCGCCGGCGCTGACGATGCTCGACGCGGCGGCGCTGAACCGGCTGCCGTCGCTGGCCGGCGCGGCGCCGACCCTGCAGGGCGGCTTCAATCTGGCGGTCGGCAACGAGAGCGCCTCGAAGACGGTGCATGGCGTCACGCCGGACATGTTCAAGATCCGTGGCTGGAAGATCGACAAGGGCAGCGCCTTCAGCGACGCCGACGTGCGTTCGGCCGCGCGCATGGTGGTCATCGGCCGCAAGATCGCCGACCAGTTTTTCTACAAGATCGACCCGCTGGGCAAATACATCCGCATCGAGAACGTCTCGTTCCAGGTGGTGGGGGTGCTGTACGGCGAAGGCAAGCAGGTCGACGGCGGCGATTTGAGCGACTACGTGCTGGTGCCGATCACGGCCGCCGCCGCCAACCTGGTGAAGATGCCGTTCCCCGGCAATGTGCACTACGTGGTCGCGCAGGGCAAATCCGGTGGCAACCTGCAGGACGCCATCCAGGACATCAACGAAACGCTGCGCGACCGCCACCGCATCAAGTTCGAGCAGCCGGACGACTTCCGCATCGATAACCTGGCATCGTTCGCGGAGACGGCCAAAACCATCAGCGCCGGCCTGGCCGCGCTGCTTGGCCTGATCGGCGCGATCTCGCTGATCGTCGGCGGCATCGGCATCATGAACATCATGCTGGTGTCGGTGACCGAGCGCACCCGCGAGATCGGCATCCGCATGGCGATCGGCGCCAAGCCGCGCGACGTGCTGCTGCAGTTCCTGACGGAGGCGGTGGTCATCTGCCTGGTGGGCGGGGTGTTCGGGATCCTGGTGGCCACGGCGGCGGCGGCCGGCATCACCGCGACCGGCAAGTTCGACGTGTTCATCACCTTGCAGGCCGTGGTGGTGGCGTGCGGCTTTTCCAGCCTGGTGGGGGTGTTCTTCGGGTTCTATCCGGCGCGGCGGGCGTCGAAGCTGCTGCCGGTCGATTGCCTGCGCTACGAGTGAAGAAGCTCAATAGTCGAATTTTTTGCTGCGCGTGGCGCTCTTGAAAAAGAGCACGGGATCGCGGTCCTCTTCCAGCTTCTTGCGCCGCTCCCGCACCTCGCGCGCCTGCTGCGCGCGGCGCGCGTTGTGCTCGGCGATGCGCAGCTGCACCTGAAAGCCCTTTTTGCTGTTTTCCAGCAGCCCCATTTTTTGCCGCATCGCGGCCGCCCAGATGACGAAAATGATCAACAGGGAGAGCAGATAGACCGCTTGCCAGATGCCATAATTCTGGCTGATGAAGGGAAACAGCGGCGCCGCATGCTCCAGCCAGCCCTGGCCCAATACGCCGAGCACGGCGGCGCACGCGCCCAGCGCCACGGTCTTGGTGATCAACCAGCGGCTGGCTTTGATGCGCTGCTGCCAGAATTCCAAAGGAGCGTCTTGCGGGGCGGTGTCGGGGATATCGGTATTCATGGCGGCATTTTTTGGGCGCGGGTGGAGCGGGGAATATTATATGACATATTTTCCAAAGAGAAACTAAAGTTGCATTTGATATGTGTCAAGAAGGACGACTGAAATGAAGAACAACTTGCTGTCGGCGGCGTTGGCGGCCGTGTGCGTCGTAGCCGCGTCATCGTGGGCGGCGGCGGCCGATGCCGCCGGGGCGCCGACGGAATCGGTCGTCGGCCCCGGCTGGGCCAATAATTCGGTCAACGCCGTGGTGTTCCGCAAGAATTCGCTCGTCTCGGACCGGCACACGCAATACGTCGGCTACTACGACGCCGAGCGCTACCTGGTGCTGGGCAAGCGCAAGCTGGGCACGTCGCGCTGGACCACGCATCGCACGCCGTATCGCGGCAACGCCGCCGATGCCCACAACGCCATCAGCCTGATGCTCGACGGCGCCGGCTACCTGCACGTGTCCTGGGACCACCACAACAACGCGCTGCGCTACGCGCGCGGCGTCAAGCCGGGATCGCTGGAACTGGGCGCCAAGCTGGCCATGGTCGGCGCCGACGAGGAATCGGTGTCGTATCCCGAGTTCTACCGTCTGCCGGACGGCAACCTGCTGTTCTTCTACCGGCTGGGCGGTTCGGGCCGGGGCGACCTGGTCATCAACCGCTACGACACGGCGACGCGGCGCTGGTCGCGGCTGCACACCAACCTGATCACCGGCGAAGGCAAGCGCAACGCCTACTGGCAAGCCTTCCTCGACCACAAGGGCACTTTGCACCTGTCGTGGGTGTGGCGCGAATCGCCGGATGTGGCCAGCAACCACGACCTGGCCTACGCGCGCTCGCGCGACGGCGGCGTGACGTGGGAGACATCGGACGGACGGCCCTACGCCTTGCCGATCGGCGCGGACAGCGCCGAGTACGCGCTGCGCATCCCGCAGAACAGTGAGCTGATCAACCAGACCTCGATGGCGGCCGACCGCGACGGCAACCCCTACATCGCCAGCTACTGGCGCGACGCCGGCTCGGCGGTTCCGCAGTACCACGTGGTGTTCCACACTGGCGCCGGCTGGACGGCGCGCGCGCTCGATTTCCGCAAGACGGCGTTTTCGCTGAGCGGGCAGGGCACCAAGCGCATCCCGATCGCGCGTCCGCAAATCATGGTCGATTCCGGTCCCGGCGCGGGCACGCCGGGCGGCCTGCTGGTGTTCCGCGACGAGGAACGCGGCAGCAAGGTGTCGGTGGTCAGCATCAGCGATTTCGTCGGCGGCAAGTGGCAAGTGAGCGATTTGACGGCCGCCTCGGTGGGCGCGTGGGAGCCGAGTTTCGATACCGAGTTGTGGCGGCGCAACGGTGTGCTCAGCCTGTTCGTGCAGGACGTGCAGCAGGTCGACGGCGAAGGACAGGCGGCGGTGCCGCCCCGGCCGGTGCGGGTGCTGGACTGGCGGCCACGCTGAAACCGCATTGAAACCGCATTAAGACCGCATTGAGACCGCATTGAAACCGCGTTGAAACAATACGTGACAAATCGGTACCGCCGGTGGCACGTATTTTGTTGTCGGTTGGTATTTGATTGGACTACCATTGATTCTTTAACGTCAAGAGTAGCCCATGAAATCCAAGCTTGCCCTCATGCTGCTGGCCCTCAGCGCGGCCGTCTGCGCCCAGGACCACGATACCGACAAAGCACAGTCCCCGCCGGCGCTGGGCAAGGAGCGCGCGGCCGATCTGCTGGCCAACGAGCGCGTCATCAAGGCCGACTCGCGCGTGAGCAAAACCGCGACCGTCACCATCAAGGGCAAGGCGGTGCCGTACAAGGTCACGGCGGGCACGCAGCCGGTGTGGGACAAGGATGGCAAGGTCAGCGCGACCTTGTTCTACACCTACTACCAGCGCACCGACGTCGCCGACAAGAGCAAGCGCCCGCTGGTGCTGTCGTTTAACGGCGGCCCGGGATCGGCGTCGGTGTGGATGCACGTCGCCTACACCGGCCCCAAGGTGCTCAACCTCGACGCCGAAGGCTATCCGACCCAGCCCTACGGCGTGCGCGACAACCCGCACTCGATCCTCGACGTCGCCGACATCATCTTCATCGATCCGGTCAACACCGGCTTCTCGCGCGTGTTGGACGGCAAGAGCGACCGCGCGCGCTTCTTCGGCGTCAACGCCGACATCGCGTACCTGGCCGAGTGGGTCAGCACCTTCGTCTCGCGCGAGGGCCGCTGGACGTCGCCGAAGTACCTGATCGGCGAGAGCTACGGCACCTCGCGCGTGGCCGGCCTGGCGCTGGAATTGCAGAACGCCCAGTGGATGTATTTGAACGGCGTGGTGCTGGTGTCGCCGACGGAACTGGGCCTCAAGCGCGACGGCATCGTCGCCGACGCGCTGGCGCTGCCGTACTTCGCTGCCACCGCGTGGTATCAAAAGGTGCTGCCGGCCGACCTGCAGGCGCGCGACCTGAAGGATTTGCTGCCGGAAGTCGAAGCCTTCACCGTCGACGAGCTGCTGCCGGCGACGGCGCGCGGCGGCTTTATCGATCCGCAGACGAAGGCGCGGATCGCGGCCAGGTTCGCGCGCTACTCCGGCCTGTCGGAAACCTATGTGCTGCAGAATAACCTGTCGGTGCCGGTGGATAGCTTCTGGAAGGAGCTGCTGCGCAAGCAGGGCAAGACCGTCGGCCGCCTCGACTCGCGCTACCTCGGCATCGACAAGACCGATTCGGGCGACAAGGTCGATTACAACGCCGAACTGACGTCGTGGCTGCACTCGTTCACGCCGGCCATCAACCAGTACCTGCGCGTGGATCTGGGCTACAAGACCGACATCAAGTACAACCTGTTCGGCGACGTCCACCCGTGGGATTTCAAGAACGAGAAAACCGGCGAGAACCTGCGTCTGGCGATGGCCGCGAATCCCTACCTGAAGGTGATGATCCAGTCGGGCTACTACGACGGTGCCTGCACCTACTTCGACGCCAAGTACACGATGTGGCAGCTGGACCCCAGCGGCAAGATGAAGGACCGCCTGCGCTTTGAAGGCTACCGCAGCGGTCACATGATGTATTTGCGGTCGGAGGACCTGGCCAGCGCCAACGACGATCTGCGCGACTTCATCCGCCAGGCGACACCGGCGCCCAACGCGCCGGCCAAATACTAAATCGTATCCCGGTCCGGCGCGCGAATCGCCGGACCGGAGCGCGGGCTAGACCCGGGCTTACTGTTCTTGCTGATTGCGCTTGGCGATTTCGTTGCCGGCGTAGGCGCCGCCCACCGCGCCGGCGATGGTTGCCAGCGTCCTGCCTTTGCCGTCGCCCACCTGGTTGCCCAGCAGGCCACCCACCACCGCGCCGAGGCCGATGCCGACCGCGCTGTTCTGCGGCGCCGGAGCCGGGGCCGGAGCGCGCTGCACCGGCGCTTGCGCCACTTCGTTGCGGTCGTCATTGCGGCTTGCCTGGCGGGCCGGCGCATACGTGTGATGCACGACGGTGCGGCGCTCGACGATCTGGCGTGGCTGCGGTTGCGGCGTCTGCGGTGCTTGTACTTGCGCGGTCAATGGCTGGTTCGCCTGCATTGCCGGCGTGGCGGCCGCGCTGATTTCCGGCGTTGCGCTGCCTTTCGCTTGGGAGTATGGCAGCAGGCCGAGAATGGACGCGGCGCCGACCAGGCTCACGATGGTCACGGAAAACGCGGCGACAGCCAGCAACGGGTGCATGCGGTTAGGTACGGTATGTTCCATTTTCTTCTCTCCAGATATCGCCGTGCGTGGCGCTTGCTCCTATAACGGGGCGGGGAGGGAACAGGGTGACCTGGAAAGTGTTTCCAGAGTAAGCAGATGTTACGGCGCGTTCCTGGCGACGCTCCGGCGCTCCAGCCATTCGCGTCCGCCCCGGTCGAGCGCGCGCTCCACCACGGCGGCGGGCAGGCTGTACACGGTGGCCCAGGTGGCCCTGCCATCGGCGCCGTTCGACGGAAAGCTGCTGACTTCGACCGGCCAGTGATATTTGCGTTTCAAGCTCTTGATGATGGCCGCGAGCGAGGTGCGTCCTTGCAGCGGCGGGTTGCCGGACTGGTCGCTATCGGACAGCAGCACCGCCAGCACGGCGCCGCGCGCCGTCAACGGACCGGGAAAGGTGGGGGATTTCGGGGATTTGGTAGCCATGGCGACATTCTACGCCGGGGGCGGACCCACCATGCGGCGGACCCGCCCCACAGTCGCCCGCTCAAGCGCGGAACCGACGCCTGCGCAGGTAGCCGACCATGCCCAGTCCGAACGCCATCATCATGTACACGCTTGGTTCGGGCACGGCGGTGATTTGTACCGTGTCGATGCCGATGTAGTTCGAGTTGGCGCCGAACAGCCCGCCGTCGGTGACCGTGTAGCGGAACGCGAACGCTCCGGTGGTCGGGCCGGTCAGGCCGCTCAAGGTGGCGCTGTAGCGGGTCCAGTCTTCCGGATAGCCGCCGACCTCCAGCGCGGGATTGATGCTGATGAGCAGGGTGGAGAACGTGCCCACGCTGGTCGCGCTGGTCCCGACGTCGGTGCCGCCGACGTTGCTGAAGCGGACCTCCAGGCGGTCCGGCCATTCCGAAAATTCGGCGGTGCGGCTGTAGAAGGACAGCGCGTCGCCATTGCGGTAGGTGGACGTGGGCAGTATCAGCCAGGTGCTGATGGTGGAGAACCCGGCGCCGGATTCAAAATTGGCGGCGAGGTAGGAGTTCGGCGCGCCCTGCTGCGCTGGAAAGACGAACTCGTTGCCCTGGAACCAGTCGAGCGTGCCCGGCGGTTGACTCAGGTTGTTGACGGTCCAGCCCGCCGGCACGCCGGCGTTGAAGTTTTCGGTGAGCGGATCGGCCGAGGCGCCGCTACTCAGGCCCAGGGTCAACGCCAATGCGAAAGCCGAAATCAAAGCGGATGTGAATGGAACAGCCATCTTAACCTCCAGTAATGTGGAAAACGGCGAGCGGGCGCCCGCCGTCATGGTCAAAATAGCATGCTTAACTTATTTGCATTAAACTCAAAACAACCCTGCCGTCGTTTGATCCTTACTTCGTCGTTGCCGCCCCGTCCGTTAGTGCACCTGGGCCATTTTGCCCAGCGCGACCTTCAGGCTGGCGCTGTCCAGCGAGTTGACCAGTTGCGGATGGTCGGCGAAAAAGGTCGCGACGCGCTCGACGACGCCCGGGTTGTGCTGCTGGGCGGTAGCGGCGATTTCAGCCACTTGCGGCGGGGTGATTTCCGCAACCTGACCCGGTGTCAATGTCGCGTGGCCGTTGGCGGTGAACAGTTCGCCGACACTGCCGGCGAGGGCGCTCAGCATCGCCGGACTGACGTCGTCCAGTAGCTGGTTCAGCAAGCCGGCCTGCACCTGCGGATCGCTGCGCACGAACAGCTGGCTGACCAGTTGGCCGAAAGGCGGCGTCTGGTCCGACGAAAAGGCGGACGCCAATCCCTGCGCGAGGGAAGAGCGCGGCGTGTCGCCGACGACGTGCGAGAACGCCTGCGCGACGCCTTCCGGATCGGCCGCGGTTGGATGTCCCGCGAACTGCTGCAATAAGTTTCCGAGGTCAAAGCCCATGACTGCTCCCGAGTTAAAAAGCTCAGCATAGAAGGGCTGTGGGGCGGCGTCTGTTCGGGGCCTAACGAAGGGTTGGGGGAGCCGTGGGGGAATTGTCTTTTTATACAGTATAATGGTCGACTTTAGTTCGCATGCGACATTATTTTTGGTTTTGTGATAACTTGCACGCCCATTGGGAGAGAGCACATGCAAACAGAACAACGACACAACGCTTCGCTGAGCGCGGCTGTGGAACATGGAATTTGGCTGGCCGAGTCGCAGGGGAGCGCGATCGCCTGGGCGTATATGCAAACGTATAAGGTCCCCACCGAAGCGATTCGCCGCGTGCTGGCCTATCCGGAGACCCGCAGGAAGAGCGACGCCATCCGCCGTCACCAGTGACGTGTTGGCGCGCTGGCGCCATCCAACAAAAAACCCGCAGAGCCTGATGGCGATGCGGGTTTTGTCGTTTGGTGAGGCAGTGTACTTCGTACCTGATCATATTCATGGTGCCGGGAGCCGGAATCGAACCGGCACGCCTTGCGGCGCGGGATTTTGAGTCCCGTGCGTCTACCTATTCCGCCATCCCGGCAACGCGACCCGCATTATCACTGATTTGCTTCGCAGCCGCAAGCCTTGATGCGCACTATTTGGTTTTTAAGCAAGTGGCCGGCCGTCATCGCCGTCTGCGCCAGGTTCGACGCGGATCAAACATTCCCATCTTGTTTGGACGAGCCCGTCTTTTCAGGTGTGACAATGTATGCATGAACGACCATCGTATTCCAGCAAACAGTATAAACTTTAGCCACGCACCGGAAGGAATGGAGGGCGCTATGGAATTGTCCGAGAGAGTGGATATCCTCGCCGCGCGGGTCGATGCGCTGGCTGAACTGGTGAGCGCGGCGCACACCGAACAGCTCGAATCCCACGGCGAGCAACTAGGTGATCAGGACGGGCGTCTGGCGGCGCTGGAGCGGGTGTTGCGCACTCACAGTGAACTGGTCGGCGCGATGCGCAAGGAGGTCGCCGCGCTGACGGTCAAAGCGACGGTGCTGGAGGAGCGGTTGAACGGTCTGGTCTGGCGCTTGCAGACGCTCGAACACGAGGTCTCGCTATTGCGTGCCGATGTGGCGGCGCTTTCCGTCAGGGTAGACAATCTGGCCACGCAGGTTGACAAGGTCGATCAGCGAGTAGAAAGGGTCGACCAGCGCCTCGAGGCGGTCGACCAGCGCGTCGAAAGGGCCGACCAGCGCGTCGAAAGGGTCGACCAGCGCGTCGAAAGGGCCGACCAGCGGACCACCCGCGTAGAGCTGGCCATGTGGCTCCTGGTCGTCGTCAACCTTTCCCAACTGGTGCTGGCCCTGTCCCAGGGATGGAGCCGCTAGGCGGCCTTCAACAAGCGCTGTTGCTGCTGCTGCTCCAGCAGCGCGAAGATGGCGTCCTTCGACAGCACATACTGGTCCATCAGTACATCCTTGAGTTCGCTGATCTGCTCGCGGTAGTCGTTGATCGATTGCAGTGTGTACGTGTAGAGCTCGTCCGCCTTGGCCTGAACCTGGTCGAGGTCGTTTTCCTTGTTCTTGAATTGCGAGTAGTCCAGCTTGGAGCGCGAGTACATCGACAGCTTGTTGACCATCATGTCGAGCATCGAGGTGGCCTTCTGGATGTCGTTCTGGCTGCCGACCGAGATGCCGCGCGCGCCGTAGAACAATTCCTCCGCCGCCACGCCGCCGTACAGCTGGATCACGTCGCGCTCGAGCTCCTCGAGCGTGCGCAACGCGACGTCGTCCGACGCCGACAGCACATAGCCGAGCGCGCCGAGCTTGGACACCGACTCGGTGCTGATCTTGAGCAGCGGCGACCGTTCCTTCACCTCGGCCAGCGGCAGGCCCTCGCGCAGCCACGGATCGATCTGCATGAAGAAGTGGCCCAGCTCGTGCAGCGCGACCCGTTCGCGCTGGCGGGTCTTCTCGGCCGTGGTGGCGCGGTCGGTCAGGCCGATGGTGGCGCGCTCGAAGGCGCGGAACATCAGGTCGGTGTTGATCACGGTCTTCTCCTGGATGGCGATCATGCTGGCGCGCTCGACCACGGTCTGCAACAGCGCCGGGCTGAGGTTGGCGGTGATCTCGGCCACGTGGTCGAGGTTGAGCGCGTCCCAGTCGACGCAACCCTGCGCCTTGCGCGCCAGGAAGGAACGCAGCAGCTCGCTGCGCTCGCCCTTGTTGGGCAGGCGGAAGTTGATCTTGACGGAGAAGCGGCGCAGCATCGCTTCGTCCATCTGCGAGGAGGCGTCGTCGAAGTTGGAGGCGACCACCCAGATCACGCCGGCGCCCTTGTCGCTGCGCACGCCGTCGAGCAGGCCGAGCAGCGTGTTGGCGGTGTCGTCTTCCCATTTCTTTTCGCCGCGGCCGCGCGGCATGAACAAGCCCTGGGCCTCGTCGAGGAAGATGATGCAGCTGCCGCGCGCGCAGGCCTTGCGGTGCAGCGCGTGCAGCGCCTTGGAGCCGCCGCCGATGTAGCCCGATTCGAGCGCCGAGGCCGACGCCTGGATCAGCGGCACGTTGAGGCGCTTGGCCAGGTAGCCGGCCAGCTTGGTCTTGCCGGTGCCGGCCGGGCCGGTGAGCATGACGTTGAACGGCTTGTCGATGTCGTGCTCGCGGTACACCGCGCGGTTGCGGATCATGTCTTCCAGGTGCAGCACTTCCTGTTTGATATCTTCCATGCCGATCAGGTCGTCCATATTGCCCTTGAGCTGCGACGGATCGAGCACGGTGGCGCTGACGCCGGTGCCGGGGATGCCGTGGCGCAGCAGGAACAGCACCAGCCCGATCAGCAGGATATCGACCGCGTGGCGGCGCAGGAAGCCGCCGGCGCGCGCCAGCTTGCTGTCGTCCTCGTCGACCAGCACCGCCTTGTGCGACGCCAGGTAGTCCTCGCGCGCGATGGAATAGGGAATGTTATTGCGCAGCAGGACTTCGCGCTCCAGGCTCAGGTGCGAGGTGCTGGGCACCTTGATCACGCGCAGCATCGGGTCGCCCTTGAGCTTGAAGATATAGCGCGGCGCCTCCGACAGCGGCGCGGCCACCATCAGGTATTCGAGCCGCTCGCGTTGCGTGGCCAGCGCGGTGATCTGCGAAATGTCCTGCGAACGCAGGATCGGGCCCGTGTCCTGGGGCACGTCGCTGCGCCAGCTGAACAGCGCGGCGGCGGCGACCGCCAGCAGCAGCAGCGCGGCGCGGACGTAATTGTTGCGTAGTGCGGATTGAAGTTTGTGAAGAGTAAACATGTGCGCTATCCAACCTGGAGTGGGCAGCTGTGTGTCGGGCTGGTGCGCGGGAGTGGGGCGCAGCAGCCGAGGCCGCCGTTGCCGGTGCGCGGTGTGGCGCAGCCGGGTGTTGCTAAAGGTTAACTTGGGACGAATCTTGTGAAACTAACATGCCGTGCGGCAACTCGTCGTAGGTGAACTATAGCGGTCCTTTTTTGTTTTGTCTCGCGTTTGCTCAACAAAAAAGCGTGTCGCGCAACAGCCGGCGGCGCGCGCGGCCGCTGCTGCCGGGCGGCCCGGGACGGGGTACGGGCGCGTTCCGTTCGTCGCGGTTTTTTGCTCTTGAATACCGCCGTTTTACCGCTCGTCGCAAACGCCGGATCTTGGCGCCGGCTTTTGTTAATGTGATCACGTCAGCCGCTGAACAGCACATTCCAGCGGTGATCCCCGAGCAGTTTATGAACCAACAACCTTACGGAGCACACCATGAAAAAGACCCTGTTCAGCATCGCCGCCGCCGCCCTCGTCCTCACCTCGATGTCCGCTGCCCACGCCGACGACAGCAGCGTGCAGATCAAGGCCAAGCCGGCCCGCTACTACGTGACGCCGGCCGAGTTCGCCGATTTCAAAAACGCCTACCAGTTGACCAACGGCCAGATCCTGCAGTTCACCCAGAACGGCAACCACTATTACACGCAGATCGACAAGGGCCAGCGCGTGCGCATCTTCGCCGCTTCGCCGACGGAGTTCGTCACGGAGGCCGGCACCCGCATCGTCTTCACCGAACAGGGCGAAACGGTGGGCATCAGCAATTTTGAAAAGCTGCCGATGGCCGCCAAGCTGCCTGCCAACACGATGATGATGGCGCGCCGCTGATGCGGCCTTGCGCCGGGCGGGCGGTTGCGCAGCGACCGCCGGCGCCCGAATTTTTTTAGCCAGTCTTTTAGTCGACCCGGCGGTACAGGCGGAAGCGCTCGGAGCGGTCTGCCGGGCGGCGGCCTTCCCAGATCAATACCCACTGCTTGCCGCGATGCTGCGGCTGGATCTCGCGGTTGTCGCGCACTTTGGTGCTGTCCTGCAGCAGCAACAGGTTGCAGCGCCCGCCCTGGACGCCGGTGAACGGCAGTTGCGCGTAGTAGGCGAACGAGGCGCGTTGCGCCGGTCCCACATTCGTTTCGATGCAATCGGCCTTCGACGGGATCTTCTCGGCGATCTGGCGCGCCACGCTGGCGTAGCTCTTGCTGTAGTTGACGTCCGGCAGGAACAAGGTCATCAGCAAGATCCAGATCAGGATCACGCCGCCGGACGACAGCACCACGGCGCGCCACAGCACCGTCGGACGGCGCGACACGCGCCAGTGCACCAGCGCGAACCAGCCGGCGGTGGCCAGCAGCGCCACCGGCACGGCCACCAACCCCACCTCCGGCGTGAAGCCAGGCACCAGTTTCAATGCGTTCTTGGCGAACTGCGCCGGCCAGCCGGTCAGCTTGGCGATCCAGAACAGCCAGATGACGGCCCCGCACAAGGTCAGCGCCATCACCGAGAACCAGTCGATGGCGTTGATGGCGCCGCGCTTCATCGTCAGCAGGCCGAAGGCGGCCATGACGGCCAGCGGCGGCAGCAGCACCAGCAACTGGCCCTGCTCGGGCACCTCGGTTGACAAGCTCAGCAGCGTACCCATGGTGACGAAGGCCAGCGGCACGACGATGTGCAGCGCCAGGCGCTGGCGGCGCCAGGCCCAGACGGCCCAGCCGGCGAACGGCCAGGCCGGCCAGAAGAACCAGACCCCGACCCGGAAGAAGTATTTGAAGGCGGCGATGGTGGGCAGCGCGACCTGGTTCAGGTTCCAGTCCATCCACGCCTGCAGCGGCTGCTGGTCGTAGGGCCGCAGCGCCTCGGCCGGCACCAGCCACACGGCGGCGACGGCGGCGGCCACCAGCAGGGCGAAGCCGAGGTCGCGCAGCGCGCGCAGCACCGGCTGGGCCAGCAGGCGCGTGCACGCGAACACGGCCAGCATGAGGAACACCGGCGTGACCCAGCCGCGCGTCAATGTCAGCAGGCCGATGGCCAGGCCGCTCAGCGCGGCGTTGCGCAGCGACGGCGCCTCGACGTAGCGCACGGTGCGGTACAGCATGAACGCCGTCAGCGACACTTGCAGCGCCTCGGAGGTGGTCTCGTGACTGTGCAGCAGCAAGCCCAGGCAGCCGAGATAGATCAGGACGGCGGCGTCGGCCAGCGTGCGGCCGAAGTCGTCCGGCTCGGGCTGGCCGCCGAAGGCCAGGCGCAGCGGTTGCGCGTCCTGGCGGCGGCCGAGGTTGAAGGTGGCGAACCACAGCGACGACACGCCGATCAGGAAGATGGCGACGGTGCCGACGCGGGCGGCCATGACGTCGCCCAGCAGCCAGCCGAACAGCTTGATGCCGAGCGCGCCGATCCAGAACGCCAGCGGGCCCTCGTCGGGCATCGACAGGCCGGCGATGTTGGGCCACAGCCAGTCCTGCCAGGTGCCGTGCGCCATCGTCCACATGATGCCGAAGCTGGCGGCGTCGTCGTTCTTCCACGGATCGCGGCCGATCAGGCCGGGCAGGATGTAGAGCAGGCCGAGGGCGAACAGGGCCCAGCGTGGCAGCGCCAGGGTGGCGGCGGCGGGAAGACGAACTGGCTTCATCGATCAGTGTGCAAATTGAGGTAGACGGGAGTATGAAGGAAAACCGGCGGCAGGCGAGGCCGACAAACAAAAAAAGCAGCCAGAGGCTGCTTTTTTCGATCGCGGGAAGGAATTAACCTTGGGCGACTTGGGTCTTCGAACCGACGGCGCCGAACTTCTGGCGGAATTTCTCAACGCGGCCAGCGGTGTCGACGATTTTGTGTTTGCCGGTGTAGAACGGGTGCGATTCAGCCGACACCTCGATCTTGACCAGCGGGTATTCTTTACCTTCGTGCTGGATCTTTTCGCGGGTCTGGATGGTCGAACGGGTGACGAATTTGAAGTCGCACGACAGGTCGTGGAAGACAACGTCGCGGTATTCTGGATGGATTTCTGGTTTCATGTTTAAGTCTCGGTAAGTTTGGTAGCCAAACAGCACTTCGTCGGTCGATCCTGCTTCTTGACCCGATTGCCGATCACTTGCCAGGGGTTGTGATAGTGCGACCGCGGATTATACAGCCGTAAACGGAAACAGGCAACCGAGGTTGCCTGTTTGTCATGATGCGCTTCGTTTTTCAACCCGGCGTCGCGCGGCGGCTAAAACCGCTCGCGGCGAGGCGCCCCGACGCAGACAGTGCGAATAGCACGGCTAGGAGGGGCAACGAAGCCGTGGGCGGTTTTAGCCGCCGCGCCGCATCATGTCGAAGAACTCACCGTTGTTCTTGGTGGCCTTCATCTTGTCGAGGATGAACTCCATCGCCTCGATCTCGTCCATCGAGTACAGCAATTTGCGCAGGATCCAGATCTTCTGCAGCTGGTCCGGCTTGATCAGCAGTTCCTCGCGGCGGGTGCCCGACTTGTTCAGGTTGATCGCCGGGTAGACGCGCTTCTCGGCCAGGCGGCGCTCCAGGTGCACCTCCATGTTGCCGGTACCCTTGAATTCCTCGTAGATCACGTCATCCATGCGCGAACCGGTCTCGATCAGCGCGGTGGCGACGATGGTCAGCGAGCCGCCTTCCTCGATGTTGCGGGCGGCGCCGAAGAAACGCTTCGGACGCTGCAGCGCGTTGGCGTCGACACCACCGGTCAGCACCTTGCCCGAGGCAGGGATCACGGTGTTGTAGGCGCGCGCCAGGCGGGTGATCGAGTCCAGCAGGATGACCACGTCTTTTTTCATCTCGACCAGACGCTTGGCTTTTTCCAGCACCATCTCGGCGACCTGCACGTGGCGGGTGGCCGGTTCGTCGAAGGTCGAGGCGACCACTTCGCCGCGCACCGAGCGCTGCATCTCGGTCACTTCCTCGGGACGTTCGTCGATCAGCAGCACGATCAAGGTCACGTCCGGGTGGTTGGCGGTGATCGCGTGGGCGATGTGCTGCAGCAGCACCGATTTACCGGACTTCGGCGACGCCACCAGCAGGCCGCGCTGGCCCTTGCCGATCGGCGCGATCAGGTCGACGATGCGGCCGGTGATGTTTTCGGTGCCGTTGATGTCACGTTCCAGGCGCAGCGGCTCGTTCGGGTGCAGCGGCGTCAGGTTCTCGAACAATATGCGGTGCTTCGAGGCTTCCGGCGATTCGCCGTTGACCTTGTCGACCTTGACCAGCGCGAAATAGCGCTCGCCATCTTTCGGGGTGCGCACTTCGCCCTCGATCGAATCGCCGGTGTGCAGGTTGAAGCGGCGGATCTGGGAAGGGGAAATGTAGATATCGTCGGTGGAGGCCATGTAGCTGGCGTCCGGCGAGCGCAGGAAGCCGAAGCCGTCCGGCAGCACTTCCAGGGCGCCGTCGCCGAAGATCTGTTCACCGGATTTCGCGCGCTTTTTCAGGATCGCGAACATCAGTTCCTGTTTGCGCAGACGCGCCGCGTTGTCGATATCAAGACCGATGGCCATCTCCAGCAATGCCGAGACGTGTAGGGCCTTTAATTCAGATAGATGCATATGTGTTGAGTGTCCCGTGACGGGAAAGTAAAGGTAGGGGAGGGAACTGCGTGGTGTTGTCTATTTAATTATAAAACGGGCCGCGGTCTGGCCGGGCCATCGTTTTTTGCCTGGTGAGCGACGGCGCCGCGGGCGCGGCGCCGTCGATGCAGGCAAATACTATCGCACTTAGATATTACTGTCGATGAAAGAAGTCAGTTGACCTTTTGCCATCGCGCCCACTTTTTGAGCGGCTGGAACGCCGTTCTTGAACAGGATCAGGGTCGGGATGCCGCGGATGCCGAACTTGGCCGGGACGGCCTGGTTCGAATCGACGTCCATCTTGGCGATCAGGATCTTGCCGTCGTATTCCTTGGCCACTTCTTCCAGGATCGGGGCGATGCTCTTGCAAGGACCGCACCATTCGGCCCAGAAATCGACCAGCACGGGGCGGTCGGACTTCAGGACGTCGGCGTCAAAAGAAGTATCGGTGATGTGTTTGATATTTTCGCTCATATATTCCTCAATCGAGGTCAGTGGGTCAATAACGCCTGGAGATTATGCCATGTTGTCCGCAATCGCCTGCAACGTTGCCGTAGCAACAGATGGTGGCCAATTGCGCGAATTCAATGTCTTGGATGGGATGGCAACAAGGTCGGCAGGCGGGGATGGCTCAAATAATAACCCATTTTTTAAAAATGTGCGGCGGATTGTCGAAAGGCCTCAATTGTCGTCGGCGAAGGTGGTGTTGGTCATGATCTGCTCGGTGATCTTTTCCAGCAGCGGCCACAGGTCGGCCAGCAGCGCCCGCGCCCTGGCCGCGCCGGCCGGATCGTCCAGCGGCAGTTCCTCGAGCTCGTGCAGCAGCTCGCCCATGCCCAGCGCGCCGACGGTGCGCGCCGGCGACTTCAACCGGTGGCTCAGGTCGCGCACCGTGGTCATGTCGCCGCGCCGCAGCGCCGCCTCCATGCGGGTGATGACGTCCTGGCTGTTTTGCAGGAACTTGAAGGCGAACTTGCGCACCTTGTGCGGGTGGTAGCCCAGCAGCTTGGCCAGGATCGACAGGTCGATCACCGCCGGATCGCCGCCCAGCGTGGTCTTGAAGGCCGGGCGCGCCGGCGCCGCCGGCCGTTCGCGCGTGCCGTCGCGCTCGGGCAGCCAGTTGGCGATGGTCTGGTACATCAGCGCCGGCTGGATCGGCTTGGAGATGAAATCGTCCATGCCGGCCTCGATGCAGCGCACCCGGTCCTCGCTGGTGGCCGTGGCCGTCATGGCCAGCACCCGGATGTCGGCCAGGCGCGGGTCGGCGCGGATGCGGCGGGTCGCCTCCAGGCCGTCCATCAGCGGCATCTGCACGTCCATCAGCACGCAGTCGAAGGCGGTCTGGCGCAGCAGCTCGAGCGCCTCCATGCCGTTGGCGGCCAGGCACACCGACGAGCCGACCTCCTCGAGCATCTCCAGCGCGATCTGCTGGTTGAAGGTGTTGTCCTCGACCAGCAGGATGCGGGCGTTCTTGAGCGCGGCCATCACCGCCGCGCTGCGCGAGGACGCCAGCAGCTCGGCGGCGGCGTCCTTGACCCGGTCGATCAGCGCCGGCACGCTGGCGCTCGACACGCCCAGGCGCGCCGTGAACCAGAAGGTGCTGCCGTGGCCGGGCCGGCTGCGCACCCCGACCTCGCCGCCCATCAGCTGCGCCAGCTGCTTGCAGATCGACAGGCCGAGGCCGGTGCCGCCGTACTCGCGCGTGGTCGAGGTGTCGGCCTGCTGGAACGACTGGAACAGCTTTTCGATCTCGCCCTCGGACAGGCCGATGCCGCAGTCGCTGACCTCGAAGCGCAGCAGGCAGCCGTTGGCGTCGCCGACGACCTGGCGCACGCGCACGTCGATGCGGCCCTTTTCGCTGAACTTGATGGCGTTGTTGGTGTAGTTGATCAGCACCTGGCCGAGCCGCAGCGGATCGCCGCGCAGCACCTTGGGCAGGGTCGGATCGAGGTCGAACACCAGTTCGAGCTCGCGGCTGGCGGCCTTGGGCGCGACCACCGTGGTCAGGGTCTGGATCACGTGTTCGAGCGCGAAGTCGACCTGTTCGATGGCCAGCTTGCCGGCCTCGATCTTGGAGATGTCGAGGATGTCGTCGATGATGCCCAGCAGGTGCTCGCCGGCGAAGCGGATCTTTTCCAGGTAGTCGCGCTGGCGCGGATCGAGGTCGGTCTTGAGCGCCAGGTAGGCCATGCCGATCACGCCGTTCATCGGCGTGCGGATCTCGTGGCTCATATTGGCCAGGAACTGGCCCTTGGTCTGGCTGGCCTCCTCGGCCACCTGGCGCGCCTGGTCCAGTTCCAGCGTGCGCTGGGCCACGCGCTCCTCCAGATGCTCGTTCAACTCGCGCAGCGCGTCCTCGCCGCGTTTGCGGTCGGTGATGTCGGTCAGGCTGGCCACCACCAGCGGCACGGCGCCGCCCTGGTCGGGAATGGGCTCGGCGTTGATCGACAGCCAGTGCACGGCGCCGTCGGGTTGGAGTATGCCCATCACCACGTCGCGCACCGACAGGCCGGTGACGATGGCCAGGCGCACCGGATGGCTGGCGGCGTCGAAGCGGGTGCCGTCCTCGCGCACCCCGCACCACAAGCCGCCGCCGCCTCCGTTGTCGCCCTCGGGCTCGATCGGCAGCGCGTGCGCCAGCATGCGCGCGGCGGCGGCGTTGCGCTCGAGGATGGCGCCGTTGCCGTCGACCATCACCAGGCCGTTGGTGACGGCGTTGAAGATCGACGCCAGGCGCTGGCTCGAGCCGCGCAGCGCGCCCTCGGCCTGGCGGCGCGCCGTGATATCGGTGAGCATGGCCAGCGTGCCGGCGTAGTGGCCGGCGTCGGAATTGATGACGGTGGTCGACAGCAGGCACCAGACGGTGCTGCCGTCGCTGCGGCGGAAGCTGACGTCGCCCTGGATCGCCTCGCCGGCCAGGCGCCGCTGCAGGTGGTGGTGCAGCTGCAGGCGGCCGTCGGCGTCCATGAAGTCGGTCATGGCGCGGCCCATGATCTGCTCGACGTCGTAGTCGAGCATGCGCGCCATGGTCGGATTGACGAAGGTGGTGCGGTCGTCGGCGTCGCTCATCCAGATGCCCTCGGCGGCGGTCTGCACGATCAGGCGGTAGCGCTCGGAGCTGGCCTGCAGCGCCTCCTCGGCGCGCTGGCGCTGGGTCATGTCGCGCAGCGCCATGATCACCAGCTGCTGGCCGCCCAGCTCCACCTGCGAGATGTGCACCATCGCCGGGAAGGTGCTGCCGTCGGCGCGGTGGGCGCTGAGCACCCGGCCGGGCAGGTTGGGGCGGGCGAACAGCTCGCGCCCGCGGCCGTTGCTGCGCATCGCCTCCGGCGCCAGCTGGTCGACCGAGCGCCCGGCCATGTCGCCGTCGTAGCCGAAGCTGGCGGCGCAGGCCGGGTTGGCGTGGCGCACGCGCCCGCTCTTGTCGGCGATCAGCACCGCGCCCGGCGTGGCGTCGACCACGGCGCACAGGCGCGCCTGCTCGGCGGCGGCGCGGTCGCTGATGTCGGCCAGGGTGCCGACCGCGCGCAGCGGCTTGCCGGCGGCGTCGCGCTCGATCACCATGCCGCGCATGAGCACCCACTTCCAGCTGCCGTTCTTGCAGCGCATGCGGTGCTCGCTGCTGATCTGGACGTTGCCGTCGGGCGGGGCGGCCAGGCAATCCTGGATGGCCCGCTCGACCTGCGCCAGGTCGTCGGCATGGACATGGCCGCGCCATTGCGCCATCGACTGCGCGAACGGTGGTGCCGGCGGCTGCGCCGGCGCCGGCCTGGACGTCCCGGGGCCGGCCTCGTAGCCGAGCAGTTCGCAATAGCGCGCCGACAGTGTCAGCGCGCCGCTGTCGATGCGCCATTCCCACGTGCCGGCGCCCGAGCCTTCCAGCGCCAGGCCGGCGACCCGCTCGGCGCTGTTTTGCTCGGCGCGCGCGGCGGCCAGCGCGGCCGATTGCTTGCGCAGGCGCCAGGCGCCGCCCAGGGTTACCAGCAGCAGCAACGCGCCGAGCGCGAAGCCGCCGTAGCGCAGCAGCCGGTTCGATCCCTGCGGCTGGTACAGGAAGCCGTCGAGCTTGAAGTCGGCCGGCAGCATGCCTTGCCGGGCGTAGGCGCGGGCGATGGCGCTCCAGCGCTCCGGGTTGCTGTATCCGAGTTCGATCAGGTCCTGCTCCAGCAGCGGGGCGATCTGGCGCGCCTCGAACATCAGCAGCTCACGGCTGTTGCGCTCGGGATAGCGGGCCCGTATCAGGTCGGCGATCTCGCCCTGGTGCGCCATCGCGTAGCGCCAGCCGCGCAGGGTGGCCTCGCGCAGCGCCCGCGCGCGCGCCGGATGCTCGCGCAATTCGCTCTCGGTGGTGTAGAGCACATCGCCGTAGAAATCGAGACCGACGGCGCGCGGCGAGTAGATCGTGTAGGCCAGGTTGGTGCGTTCGAGGACGAACGGCGCCTCGGTGGTGTAGACCGACATGGCGTCGACGCGGCCCTGCAGCAGGTCGTCATAGTTGTGGGTATGGCCGGGCAGATGCAGGCTGTCGATGCGCACGCCCAGTTTTCTCAGGTAGACCGTCAGCTCCTCGTTGTTCGGCGCCAGCATGACGCGGCTGCCGGCCCAGGGGCGCGGTTTGCCGTCGGGGCCATGGCGCACCAGCAGCGCCGCGGCGGAATGCTGGAAGATCGAGGCCAGCACCACCACCGGCTGGCCGGCGCCGCGCGCCAGCAGCAGGCCGGTGTTGCCGACGCCGTACTGGGCGCCGCCGCCGGCGACGTTTTGCAGCGGGTCGCTGCCGGGCACCGCCTCGGCCAGGGTGACATCGAGGCCGGCGTCGCGATAGTAGCCCTGGTCCTGCGCGGCGTAGTAGCCGGCGAACTGGAACTGGTGCCGCCATTTGAGCTGGATGGTGACCTTTTCGGCCGCCTGGGCGCCGGGCAGCGCGCCGGCCAGCAGCAGGACGAGCGCCGCCACCCGGCGCGGCAAACGGCGCCAGGAGCTCGGGCGAACGCGGGAACGGCTGTGCGGCAAGAGCTTCCCTTTCCGGTGACAGTGGGTGTCTGGAGGCAGCCAACTATAGCAGTTTTAACCGCTGTGATCTCATCGATAAGAAAAGAAGGGAATTGCGCCGTGGCGGGGCCGCGGCGCCGCGAAAAAGACACATTTGCGGCCCAAAAACGCCCGCGTCCGGGCCCGGAGGGGGCATTCGGCGAGAAAACGGCGCGCCGCGCGACTTGCCAGCTGGGAGTCACGCGCCGGCGCCGTGGCCTTATTGGGCGAAGCTGCCGGCGAACTGGTAGCGGTGGCCGGGATGCCACATGGTGGCGATGCTGGCGATGCGCCCGCCCGACAGCGTCTGGCGCTTGAGCACCAGGCAGGCCTGCCTGGTGTCGATGGCCAGCATGTCGGCGATGTCGCGCGGCGTGGCCAGCGCTTCGATGCTGTAGGTGGCCCCCTGCAGCGGCGCCGCCTTCATCAGGTATTCGTTGGGGGTGATGCTGGCGAAGTCCTGTTCCATGTAGTCGGGCGCGCACAGCGGGTTGACCCAGCGGTCCTCGACCTGGATCGGCACCGCGTTCTCGAAGTGGATGATCACCGAATGGAACAGCGGGTGGCCGGCCGGCAGGTCGAACTGCTTGGCCATCAGGTCGCTGGCCTTGCCGCGCTCGAGTTGCTGCAGGCTGCTGCGGTGGACGTGGCCGCGCGCGCGCACCTCGTCGGCGATCGATTTGATCTCCAGCAGCGTGGCCTGGTATTTTTGCTGGGCGACGTAGGTGCCGGAGCCCTGGCGGCGGGTCAGCACCTGTTCGGCCGTGAGTTCGCGCACGGCGCGGTTGACGGTCATGCGGGAGACGCCGAATTGCTTGACCAGCGCCTGTTCGGACGGGATCACGTCGCCTTCCTTCCAGACCCCGGCCGCGATCTGCGCCAGCAAATGGTCCTTGATGCGCTGGAATATAGGGGTGCCGTCCGGGGCGTCCGGCGAGGGGCCTGCTGGCTGTTGCTGCTGCTGATCGCTTTGATCTTTCAAACCGCTTCTCCGGGTACGCCTCCGCTGGCGACAGAGCGGGCATTTTAGCACCCGGCACGGGTACAATTCAAAAGGAGGTATTCAACAGCATAGATTCAAAAGCAAGAGTTGGAGTGCGCCGCCAACCACCGCCCGATAGCATGGCACCATTCCAATTCAACGATGGAGTCCGAGATGGACAAGGTAATCGATAAACCAACCGAAACGACGGCCCCCTACGCCGACGAGCAGTCGCGCTGGACGGCCGTGCGACAGCGCGACGCCGGCGCCGACGGCGTGTTCTGGTATTCGGTGCGCAGCACCGGCGTGTACTGCCGGCCGTCGTGCGGGGCGCGCCCGGCGCTGCGCAAGAACGTGGCCTTCCACGACAGCCGCGATGCGGCGCTGCAAGCCGGTTTCCGGCCCTGCCTGCGCTGCAAGCCCGAGCTGCCGCCGCTGGCCGAGCGCCAGGCCGCGCTGGTGGCCGAGGCCTGCCGCCTGATCGACGCCGCCGACGAGGCGCCGGACCTGGACAGCCTGGCCTCAGCCGTCGGCGTGAGCCGCTTCCACTTCCACCGGATGTTCAAGGCTGTGACCGGGATCACGCCGAAAGCGTACGCCCAGGCGCGGCGCGCGCGGCGGGTGCAGGACGGCCTGGCGCGGCAGGCGTCCGTCACCGAGGCGATGTACGACGCCGGCTTCAATTCCAGCGGCCGCTTCTACGCCAATTCGCCCGCGGTGCTGGGCATGACGCCGACCGCCTTCCGCGCCGGCGGCGCCGGCACGGTGATCCGCTTCGCCATCGCCGCCTGTTCGCTGGGCGCGATCCTGGTGGCCAGCACGGCGCGGGGCATCTGCGCGATCCTGATCGACGACGATCCGGATTTCCTGGTGCGCGACCTGCAGGACCGCTTTCCCAAGGCGGAGCTGATCGGCGCCGAGGCCGAGTACGAACAGGTGGTCTCGCGCGTGGTGGGCATGGTCGAACGGCCCGAAATCGGCCTCGACCTGCCGCTGGACGTGCGCGGAACGGCCTTCCAGCAACGGGTGTGGCAGGTGCTGCGCGGGATACCGGCCGGGCGCACGGTCAGCTACGCCGAGCTGGCGGAGCTGGTGGGCTCGCCCAAGGGCGCGCGCGCGGTGGCCGGGGCCTGCGCCGCCAACGCGCTGGCAGTGGCGATTCCCTGTCACCGGGTGGTGCGCAACGATGGCTCGATTTCCGGCTACCGCTGGGGCGTGGACCGCAAGGCGGCGCTGTTGGACCGGGAGAGGCCGGGCAATGAGTAGCGACACCGGGGAGTTCGATTTCAGCGCCGGCGCGCCGGCGCGCCAGCCGCGCAAGACGCCGCCGGTGGGCGCGCCGCCGGCCAGGCCGCCGGCGGGCGATGCCGCGGCACTTGCCGGCGCCGATACGGCGACCACCGATGCCGCCGCCGGCGCGCTGGCGCTGGCCAACGCCCGCCGGGCGGTCGGCGCGGCGGCCGGCATCGCCGTGCACGTGGCGGGGCTGGACTGGCAAGCCATCGCCGACGAGCTCACCGCGCACGGCTACGCCATCGTCCCCGGCATGCTGACGGCCGACGAAAGCGCCGCCATGGCCGCGCAGTACGCGCAGCCGCAGCTGTTCCGCAGCCGCGTGGTGATGGCGCACCACGGATTCGGCAGCGGCGAGTACCAGTATTTCCGCTACCCGCTGCCGTCGATGATCTCGGCCCTGCGGCAGGCGTTGTACGGACCGCTGGCCGCCATCGCCAACCGCTGGCACGCGGCGCTGGACATCGAGATCCGCTTCCCGGCCGACCACGCCGACTTCCTGGCGCGCTGCCACGCCGCCGGCCAGAACCGCCCGACGCCGCTGCTGCTGCAATACGGTGCGGGGGACTACAACTGCCTGCACCAGGACCTGTACGGCGAGCACGTGTTCCCGCTGCAGGCTGCCATTCTGCTGAGCGAACCGGGTAAGGACTTCGACGGCGGCGAGTTCGTTCTGACGGAGCAGCGCCCGCGCATGCAGTCGCGGGTGGAGGTGGTGCCGCTGCGGCGCGGCGACATAGTCATCTTCCCCGTCAACCACCGGCCGGTGCAAGGCGGACGCGGCGTCTACCGGGTTGCCATGCGGCATGGCGTCAGCCGGGTGCGGGCCGGATCCGGCAAGGCGCTCAGGCACACGCTGGGCCTGATTTTCCACGACGCCGAATAGATTTCACCGTTCGGCGATTTTGGATGTTAAATTTATAACGCCAACTGAACATGGAAAAGCTACAATACTTGCTACTATTTAATTTACTAGTTATTACTTCGGGGATTCGATGACCACCAACGACAATGCGCGCCGTATCAGCGCCCTGATTCAACAGCACCAGGCCGATATCGGCGCCGACTGGATCGCCAATCTGGAAAGCATGGCCTTCCGCAGCGACAGCGCTTCGCAGGAGCAGTTGCGCCGCCATTGCCGCCAGTTGCTGGCGTTGCTGCCGGAGGCCACGCTGGGCGGCGGTTTCGACAGCATCGAGGGCCGCGCCTGGGACGAGGTGCGCGACCAGCTGACCGAGATCTCCGGCCAGCGCGCCAAGCAGGGCTCGACGCCGAGCGAGACGGCCACCTTCGTCTTCTCCCTCAAACAGTCGCTGTTCGCCAGCCTGCGCCAGTCGCTGGCGGCCGAGCCGGAACTGCTGGCCGAGGCGCTGTGGAACGTCAGCGCGCTGCTCGACAAGCTGGGCCTGTTCACCATCGAAGTGTTCCAGAAGAGCCGCGACCAGATCATCGTGCGCCAGCAGCAGGAATTGCTGGAGCTGTCGACGCCGGTCGTCAAGCTGTGGACCGACATCCTGGCGCTGCCGCTGATCGGCACCCTCGACAGCGCCCGCACCCAGGTGGTGATGGAAAGCCTGCTGGAGAAGATCGTCGAGACCGGCGCCGCCATCGCCATCATCGACATCACCGGCGTGCCGACCGTCGACACCCTGGTGGCCCAGCACCTGATGAAAACCATCGCCGCCGCCCGCCTGATGGGCGCCGACTGCATCATCAGCGGCATCCGCCCGCAGATCGCCCAGACCATCGTCCACCTGGGCGTGAACCTGGACGACGTCGTGACCAAGGCGACCCTGGCCGACGCCTTCATCGTGGCGCTGGCGCGGGTCGGCTCGACCATCACCCGCAAAGCCTGAGCCGCCGATGGAACGCATACCCATTCTGCGCATCGGCGACCTGCTGCTGGTGACGATCCAGGTCGACATGCATGACCGCCTGGCGATGACGTTGCAGGACGACCTGACCGAGCGCATCGTCAAGGACCAGGCCAAGGGCGTGCTGATCGATATCTCGGCGCTCGACCTGGTCGACTCCTTCATCGGCCGCATGATCAGCAACACGGCGGCGATGGCGCGCGTGCTCGACGCCCAGACGGTGCTGGTGGGCATGCAGCCGGCCGTCGCCATCACGCTCGTCGAGCTGGGGTTGACCTTGCCAGGCGTAAAAACCGCGCTCAATGTCGAAAAAGGCATGGCCCTGCTTGGCAAGAGTTATCAATGAACGGTGCGTCGTCAGCGGACCCGGTCCGCTTCGCTTCGCCGTTGCTGGCAGCGGACCGTCTGGTGCGCACCAGCCAAACGTTGCCGTTGCGCACCGACGAGCATGTCGTGGCGGTGCGCCGGGTGGTGCGCGAGCACGCGCTGGCGCTCAAACTGAGCCTGGTCGAGCAGACCAAGCTGGTGACGGCGGCCAGCGAACTGGCGCGCAACACCATTAAATATGGCGGCGGCGGCATGGTTGTCGCGCAGGAGCTGACGGACGGCGTGCGCCAGGGGCTGCGGCTGGTGTTCGCCGACGACGGCCCCGGCATCGCCGACATCGCGCAGGCGCTGCGCGACGGTTACACCAGCGGCGGCGGCCTGGGCCTCGGCCTGGGCGGCGCCAAAAGGCTTGTTGACGAGTTCGACATCGATTCACGTAGCGGAGAGGGCACCGCGGTCGCGGTCGTCAAATGGAAAAAATAGCCAGTTCGTTCGACGGTCAGCAGTGGTTTTCGATTGTTCATCCGAGTGATATCGCCAGCGCCCGCCGTTGCGGCCAGCGCCTGGCGCAGGACGCCGGCTTCGACGACGTGCGCAGCGGCCAGGTGGCCATCGTCATCAGCGAGGCCGCCACCAACATCCTGAAGCACGCCGGCGAGGGGCGCATCGCGCTGTTGCCGGTGTTTAGTGGCGAGACCGCCGGCATCGAGGTGCTGGCGCTCGACAAGGGACCCGGCATCGCCAACCTGGGGCAGGCGCTGCGCGACGGCGTCTCCAGCGCCGGCACCGCCGGCACCGGCCTGGGGGCGATGCGCCGCCTGGCCGATGAATTCGACGTCTACGCCCTTCCTGGCAAGGGCGCGGTGTTCTGCATGCGGCTGTGGCCGCGCACCGGCGCGGGGGCGGCATTGCCATCGCCGGCGCCGTCATTGTCGGGCGCCGCATGCCTTCCGTTGGCCGGCGAGACCGACAGCGGCGACGCCTGGCTGGTGGCGCGCCAGCGCCACGCCATCGCGCTGATGGTGGTTGACGGCCTCGGACACGGACCGGAGGCGGCCAAGGCCGGCCGCGCCGCCGTCGACACGGTGGCGCTGCAGCCGGGCATGCGTCCGGCCGAGCAGATCGAGGTGTGCCACGCGGCGTTGCGGCCCACGCGCGGCGCGGCGCAGGCGATCGCGCTGCTGGACCTGGAGGCGCGCCAGCTGTCGTTCGCCGGTGTCGGCAACATCGGCGCCTGCATTATCGACGGCGAGGAGCGCCGCCAGATGATGTCGCACAACGGCATCGTCGGCCATAACATCCGCAAGGTGCAGGAATTCGTGCTGCCATGTCCGCCCGGCGCGCTGGTGATCCTGGCCAGCGACGGCATCGCCACGCAGTGGGACCTGGCGCAGTATCCGGGCCTGGCCGCGTGCGACCCGGCCATCGTGGCGGCGGTGCTGCTGCGCGACCACGCGCGCGCGCGCGACGACGCCTGCGTGCTGGTGCAACGCTGTCCGGGAGAACGCTGATGTCGCTTACCCGCATCCTGCAAGTGGGCATCGACAGCGAGCCTGACGTGGTGCTGGTGCGCCAGCGCGCGCGCCAGATCTCCGGCCTGCTCGGCTTCGGCGTGCAGGACCAGGTGCGGGTGGCGACGGCGGTCTCCGAGGTGGCGCGCTGCGCCTACGGCCGGCTGTCCGGCGGGCGCGGGCAGTTCGCGCTCGACCAGCGCGGTCCGGTCGCGCAACTGACGGTGTCGATCCGCGCCGAGGCCCGGCCGGCGTCGTCGCCGCCGCCCTTGTCGACGGCGACGGGCCTGGAGCCCGAATCGGCGGCCTCGCAGTTCGACAACGCCGTCCTTACCGCCCGGCGGCTGATGGACCACTGCGAGGTCGAACACGCGGACGGCGGCGGCCTGACGGTGGTCATGCGCAAGGATCTGCCGGCCGGCCAGCGCATCGACGCCGCCGGCCTGGCGCGCCTCGGCGCCGAGCTGGCGGCCAGTCCGGTGCAGAACACGTATTCGGAGATGCAGCAGCAAAACCGCGAGCTGGGCGCCGCGCTGGCCGAGTTGCGCGAGCGCCAGGACGACCTGCTGTCGCTTACGCGCGAGCTGGAGGACACCAACCGTGGCGTGGTGGCGCTGTACGCCGAGATCGAGGAAAAGGCCGAGCGCCTGCGCAAGGCCGACGAGATGAAGTCGCGCTTCCTGTCCAACACCAGCCACGAACTGCGCACGCCACTGAGCTCCATCCGGGCGCTGGCCAAGCTGCTGCTCGACCGCATGGACGGCGACCTGACCCCCGAGCAGGAGCGCCAGGTCGGCTTCATCGCCAGCGCCGCCTTCGATCTGTCGGAGCTGGTCAACGATCTGCTGGACCTGGCCAAGATCGAGGCGGGCAAGGTCGAACTGACGATCGCGCCGATCGACATCGAGAATTTGTTCAGCACCCTCAAGGGCATGCTGCGGCCGCTGACGCGCAATCCGGACGTGGAACTGGTGTTCGTGGCGCCGTCCGCGCCGCGCCTTCTTCTGTCGGACGAGCCCAAGGTGGCGCAAATCCTGCGCAACTTCATCTCCAACGCGCTCAAGTTCACCCAGGCCGGCCAGGTGGAGGTGGCGCTGCACGACGATGGCGGCGACCAGCTCACCTTCACCGTCAGCGACACCGGCATCGGCATCGCGGCCGACAACCTGCAACTGATTTTCGAGGAATTCAGCCAGATCGCCCATCCGCTGCAGGCCGGCGCGAAGGGGACCGGCCTGGGGCTGCCGCTGTGCCGCCAGCTGGCGCAGCTGCTGGGCGGCTCGGTGGACGTGGCCAGCGTGATCGGCGCCGGTTCGACCTTTTCGCTGCACCTGCCGCGCCGACCCGAGGGCGCCCCCGACGACGCGCCATGAAGGACAACTCCATGAACAATGACAGCATATTGATCCTGAATGTCGACGACAACGACGGCGCGCGCTACGTCAAGACGCGCATCCTGCACGGCGCCGGCTTCAAGGTGGTGGAGGCCGCCAACGGCACCGACGGACTGGCGCTGACGCGCCAGATGCTGCCGGCGCTGGTGCTGCTGGACGTCAAACTGCCCGACATCAACGGCATCGAGGTGTGCCGCCGCATCAAGGACGATCCTTTGACCGCCGGCGTGCTGGTGCTGCAAACGTCGGCCGCGCTGACGGGGCGCGACGACAAGATCCGCGGCCTGGAGGGCGGCGCCGACAACTACCTGGCCGCGCCGATCGAGGCCGACGAGCTGGTGGCCAACGTCAACGCGCTGCTGCGCCTTCAGCGCACCCAGACGGAGCTGCGCAACAGCGAGGAGCGCTTCCGCCAGCTGACCGAGAACATCGAGGACGTGTTCTGGATGTTCGACCTCCAAAGCGGCTCCGTACTGTACGTGAACAACGCCTACGATACCTTCTGGGGACGGGCGGCGGCGCAGCTGCAGCAAAACACCGGCGACTGGCTCAACGCCATCCATGCCGAGGACCGCATCGCCGTCGCCGCCCGCTGGGAGGGCGCGCAGCACGGCGAGCATTTCGACGAGGAGTACCGCCTGCTGCTGGCCGACGGCACCTTGCGCTGGGTGCGCGACCGCGCTTTCCAGGTGCGCGACGCCGGCCACACGCCGTACCGCATCGCCCGCATCAGCAGCGACATCACCCAGCGTAAAACCATGGAAGGCCTGCTGCGCGCGGCCGACGACAACAAGAACGACTTCCTGGCGACACTGGCGCACGAGCTGCGCAACCCATTGAGCCCGATCCGCAACGCGGTGGCGCTGATGGGCGTGGCCGACGCCAGCCAGGTCGAGGTGCACCGCAAGGCGCGCCAGGTGATCATGCGCCAGGTCGGCCATCTGGCGCGGCTGGTGGACGACCTGCTCGACGTGGCCCGCATCTCCGAGGGCAAGCTGGCGTTGAAGCTGGAGGACCTGGAGCTGCAATCGGTGCTCGAACCGGCGCTGGAGACGGCCCGGCCGCTGATGGAATCGCGCGGCCACACGCTGAGTGTGGCCGTGCCGCCGCAGCCGATCCGCCTGCACGGCGACCCGGTGCGCCTGGCGCAGGCGGTCGGCAACCTGCTGCACAACGCGGCCAAGTTCACCGTGGTCGGCGGCGAGATCCGGCTGGAGGTGACGCTGCCGGCGCCGGACCGCGTGCGCATCGCCGTGCGCGACAACGGCATCGGCATCTCGACCGAAAACCTGCCGCGCATCTTCGATATGTTCGCGCAGGGCGCGTCGGCGCACGACCGCGCGCACGACGGCCTGGGCATCGGCCTGTCGCTGGTGTCGAAGATGGTGCAGATGCATGGCGGGACGGTGTACGCCGAAAGCGCCGGCACCGGCCAGGGCAGCAGCTTCGTCATCGAGCTGCCGATGCTGGTCGCGCCCGGCGCGGCGCCGGCCGGGACGCCGTTCGCTGGCGCCGCCGGCGCGCCGGTGCCGGCGGCGGCCAGGGGCCTGAACCGGCTGCTGGTGGTCGACGACAACGTCGATTCGGGCGAGGTGCTGTGCGACCTGCTGCAGGTGCTGGGCTACGAGGTGCGGCTGGCGCACGACGCGCCGAGCGCGCTGGCGAGCGCGCGCGAATTCGCGCCGCACGCGATGATCCTCGACATCGGCATGCCGAACGTCGATGGCTACGCGCTGGCGCGCATGCTGCGCGCCGACTCGGCGCTGTCGCGCATTCGGCTGATCGCCCACACCGGCTTCGGCTCGGCGCAGGACCGCGAGAAGACCGCCGCCGCCGGCTTCGATTTCCACCTCGTCAAACCGGCCGCGCTCGACGAGCTGCAGAAGACGCTGCGCCTGCTCTAAGCCGTTTGCACGCTCTTCTGCGTTTGGTACAAACGCGAGTAGATGCCGCTTTGCGCCAGCAGCGCGGCGTGGCTGCCCGCCTCGGCGATGCGGCCGCCGTCGAGCACCACGATGCGGTCGGCGTTCTCGATGGTCGACAGGCGGTGCGCGATGACCACCGTGGTGCGGCCCTTCATCAGCACTTCCAGCGCCGACTGCACCAGCCGCTCCGATTCGGTGTCGAGCGCGCTGGTGGCCTCGTCGAGGATCAGGATCGGCGCGTTCTTGTACAGGGCGCGGGCGATGGCCAGGCGCTGGCGCTGGCCGCCGGACAGGCGCAAACCGTTTTCGCCCACCGGCGCCAGGTAGCCGCCCGGCTGGCGCTCGATGAATTCGTGCGCGTGCGCCGCGCGCGCCGCCGCCTCGATGCGCTCCATCGACGGCGCCGGATCGCCGTAGGCGATGTTGGCCGCCAAGGTATCGTTGAACAGCACCACATCCTGGCTCACCAGCGCGATCTGGCTGCGCAGCGACGCCAGCGTGTACTCGCGCAGGTCGACGCCATCGAGCTTGATGCCGCCCGAGCTGACATCGTAGAAGCGCGGCAGCAGGCCGGCCAGCGTGGTCTTGCCGCTGCCTGAGCTGCCGACCAGCGCCACCGTCTCGCCGGCGGCGATGTCGAGCGAGACGCGGTCCAGCGCGGGGCGCGCGTCCGGCGACAGCGGCTGGCCGTCGGCGCCGCGATAGTGGAAGCTGACATCGTCAAGTTGCAGGCGCCCCTCGGCGCGCTCCAGCGTCCTGGTGCCGGTGTCGGCCTCGGTCTCGGTGTCGATCAGGCCGAACACCGATTCGGCGGCGGCCAGGCCGCGCTGCATCGGTTCGTTAATCTTGGTCAGGTTCTTGATCGGCGACTGCATCGCCATCAGCGCCGACATGAAGGCGACGAAGTCGCCCGGCGACAGCGCGCCGGCCTGGCTGCGGATCAGCGCGAAGTAGATCACCGACGACAGCGTGATCCCGATCAGCAGCATGATGATGCCGGAGTTGAGCGCCGACGTCGCCGCGTGCTTGACGGCCAGCTGGCGGTTGGTCTTGACGACGTTGTCGAAGCGGGTCTGCTCGTATTTCTGGCCACCGAAGATCTTGACCACGCGCTGGCCGCTGATGCTCTCGTCGAGCACATTGGTCAGGTCGCCCATGGCCGCCTGCGCGCTTTTGCTCAGGTGGCGCATGCGGCGCCCGGTGAAGGTGACGATGGCCGCCACCAGCGGCAGCAGGCCGAGGCAGAACACCGCCAGCTGCCAGTCGACGACGAACAGCGTGATCAGGTAGCCGATGGTGGCCACCGAGTCGCGCACGGCGACGTTGACGACGTTGAGCACGGCCTGCGACACCTGGGCGGCGTCGAACGCCACGCGCGAGAGCGTGGTGCCGGTCGAGGACTGGTCGAAGTAGCCGTTCGGCAGGCGCATGATGCGGGCGAACATCTGCTCGCGCAGGTTGGCCTGCACCCGGCTGCTGAGCCACGCGGCGCCGTATTCGCCGACGAAGCTCGAGACCATGCGCATCACCGCCAGGCCGAGGATCACCGCCGGGATGGTCCACAGCGCCACGCGCGCCGGGTCGCTCGGCAGCAGGGGGGCGAGCAACGGGGCGAGCAATTCTTGCACCCAGGCCAGGATGCCGGTGGCGGGGGCGCCGGTGGCGTTGTGGGCCGGCGCCAGCGCGTCGATCACGTTCTTTAACTGGTTGATCAGCAGCACGTCGGTGGCCGCCGCCACGCCGACCGCGAACAGGGTGACGGCGACGATCCCGGCGTAGGGACGGAACTGGTTGAGCAGGCGGATATAGAGTAGGCGGCTGGACACGTGTGGCGTTCTGAGAGCGGCGAATCCGCCATTGTACCCCTCCCGCCCGGGCGCCAGCATGTAAAACCCCGACACCCGTGGCGAGTTCGATTGACCCCGGCGCAAACTTGGTTACACTCTGATCTTGCTTCCGAATGGAGAGATTTGATGCGTACCGCCCCTTTGCAACGTTCCCCGCTGGCAGCGGCAATGACTTTCGCCCTGTCCACCATCCTGGCGCCGGCCCACGCCGACACCATCATCGACCACGCCAACGGCTACACGCTGACGGCGGCGGGCACGCTGCAGCGCTTCACGTCGCTGGGGTTCGACGATCTGGGGCGGGTGATCGCGGTGGGCAGCGAAAAGGACACGGCGGCCAGGCTGCCGGACGCGCAGCACATCGACGCCCATGGCAAAACCCTGCTGCCGGGGCTGATCGACGCCCACGGCCACGTGTTCGAGCTGGGCGAGATCGCCTCCGGCGTCGACCTGTTCGGCGCGACGAGCCTGGGCGGCGCGGTGCGCGCGGTGGCCGAGTTCAGCCGAACCCATCCGAAGAACGCCTGGATCGTCGGCTACGGCTGGAACCAGGAGGTGTGGAAGCTGGGCCGCTTCCCGACCGCCGCCGAGCTCGACGCCGTGGTCAACGACAGGCCGGTGCTGCTGCACCGGGTCGACGCCCACGCCAGCTGGGTCAACACCAAGGCGCTGGAGATGGCCGGCATCAACAAGGATACGCCCGATCCGGCCGGCGGCAAGATCGAGCGCGACGCCAGCGGCAAGCCGACCGGGGTGCTGGTCGACAGCGCCATGGAGCTGGTGAACAAGGTGGTGCCGCTGCCGACGCCGGCGCAGGCGCGCGGCACCTTGGACAATGCGCTGGCGGCGCTGGCCAGGGTGGGGCTGACGAGCGTGCACGACGCCGGCATCAAGGTGGCGCAGGACGATCTGTATCGCGACTACGCCGACCACGGCAAGCTGACCACGCGGGTGTACGCGATGATCGGCGACACCGCCGGCGACTTCGACGAGCTGGCCAAGGACGGCCCGCTCAAATCCTACGCCAACGACGTTTACGCGCTGGCGGCGGTCAAGCTGTACGCGGACGGCGCGCTGGGCAGCCGTGGCGCGGCCTTGATGTCGCCCTACAGCGATATGCCGTCGACCAAGGGTCTGCTGTTCTACCCGAACGACGAGATGCTGTCCAAGATGAACAAGGCGATGAAGGCCGGCTATCAGGTCAACATTCACGCCATCGGCGACGCCGGCAACCGCCAGATCCTCGACGCCTACGCGCAGCTGATCCCCAAATACGACAACGCGCAGCTGCGCCACCGCATCGAGCACGCGCAGGTGGTGGCGCCGGAGGACATCCCGCGTTTCAAGAAGCTGGGGGTGATCCCGTCGATGCAGCCGACGCACGCGACGTCCGACCAGAACATGGCGGAGCACCGCGTCGGCCCGGAGCGGATCAAGGGTGCCTACGCCTGGCGCACCTTTTTGGACCAGGGTTCGCGGATCGCCTGCGGTTCCGACTTCCCGGTGGAGTCGCCCAATCCGTTCGAGGGCCTGCACGCCGCCGTCACGCGCCAGAACAACGCCGGCGTGCCGGCCGGCGGCTGGTACAAGAACCAGGCGATGACGATGAACGAGGCGTTCCGCTGCTTCACCTTGGACGCGGCCTACGCGGCCAACCAGGAGAACGTCATCGGCTCGCTGGAACCGGGCAAGTGGGCCGACTTCATCCTGATCGACCGCGATATCTTCAAGGTGGCGCCCGAGCAGATCGGCAAGACCGTGGTGCTGCAGACCTGGATGGGCGGCAAACGCGTGTACAAGAGGTAGACGGGGCGGGCGCGAAAATAGTGGCTTGACTTGGTTGTCTATACAACTTATCCTTGTGGGCATCATCCACAGGAGGAGGCCCCATGACCAGCCATTTAGACAGCGATCCACGATTCGACGCCAGCCGCGAGATCCGCGCGCCGCGCGGCCCGGAACTGACTTGCAAGAATTGGGGCGCCGAAGCGGCCTACCGCATGATCCAGAATAATCTGGACAAGGAAGTGGCGGAAAATCCCAAGCATTTGGTGGTTTACGGCGGCATCGGCCGCGCCGCCCGCAACTGGGAGTGCTACGACCAGATCCTGGCTTCGCTGCGCGAGCTGGAAGACAATCAAACCTTGTTGATCCAGTCCGGCAAGCCGGTCGGCGTGTTCCAGACCCACGAGGACGCGCCGCGCGTGCTGATCGCCAATTCGAACCTGGTGCCGAAGTGGGCCAACTGGGAGCATTTCAATGAACTGGACCGCAAGGGCCTGTTCATGTACGGCCAGATGACCGCCGGCAGCTGGATCTACATCGGCACCCAGGGCATCGTGCAGGGCACCTACGAGACTTTCGCCGAAGCGGGGCGCCAGCATTTCGGCGGCGACCTCAAAGGCCGCTGGGTACTGACGGCGGGCCTGGGCGGCATGGGCGGCGCGCAGCCGCTGGCCGCGACCATGGCCGGCGCGGTGTCGCTGACCGTCGAGTGCCAGCAAAGCAGCATCGACTTCCGCCTGCGCACCCGCTACCTGGACAAGCAGGCGGCCAGCATCGACGAGGCGCTGGAGATGATCAAGCTGCACAAGGCCAATGGCGACGCGATTTCGATCGGCCTGCTGGGCAACGCCGCCGACGTGCTGCCGGAGCTGGTGCGCCGCGCCAAGGCCGGCGGCGTGGTGCCGGACATCGTCACCGACCAGACTTCCGCCCATGACCTGATCAACGGCTACCTGCCGCAGGGCTGGAGCGTCGACGAATGGAAGGCCGCGCAGCACGACGAGGCGCGCCATGCCGCGCTGAAGGATGCGGCCACCGCCTCGTGCGCGGTGCACGTGCGGGCGATGCTGGACTTCCAGGCGCTGGGCGCCAAGGTGGTCGACTACGGCAACAACATCCGCCAGGTGGCGTTCGACCATGGCGTGCAAAACGCCTTCGACTTCCCGGGCTTCGTGCCGGCCTATATCCGGCCGCAGTTCTGCGAGGGGCGTGGCCCGTTCCGCTGGGTGGCGCTGTCCGGCGATCCGGAGGATATCTACAAGACCGACGCCAAGATCAAGGAGTTGTTCCCGCACCACGCGCAGGTGCACCGCTGGCTGGACATGGCGCGCGAGCGCATCGCCTTCCAGGGCCTGCCGGCGCGCATCTGCTGGCTAGGCTTGGGCGAGCGCCACATCGCCGGCCTGGCCTTCAACGAGATGGTGCGCAGCGGCGAACTGAAAGCGCCGGTCGTCATAGGCCGCGACCACCTGGATACCGGTTCGGTCGCGAGCCCCAACCGCGAGACCGAGAGCATGAAGGACGGCACCGACGCCGTCTCCGACTGGCCGCTGCTGAACGCACTGCTGAACACCGCGGGCGGCGCGACGTGGGTGTCGCTGCACCACGGCGGCGGCGTCGGCATGGGCTATTCGCAGCACTCCGGCGTGGTGATCGTCGCCGACGGCACCGACGCCGCCGCGCGCCGCCTGGCGCGGGTGCTGGTCAACGACAGCGGCACCGGCGTGATGCGCCACGCCGACGCGGGATACGAGACGGCGGTCGCTTGCGCCAGGCGCAACGGCCTCAATCTCCCGATGATCAAGTAAACAGAGAACCCACATGACCACCAATGCATTGACCTTGAAGCCCGGCGCGATGACGCTGTCCGAACTGCGCGCCGTATGGACCGCCGCCGCACCGTTGTCGCTGGCCGCCGAAGCCTGGCCGGTGATCGAGGCATCCGCCGCCGCCGTGCGCGCCATCGTCGGCAAGGGCGACGCCGCCTACGGCATCAACACCGGTTTCGGCCTGCTGGCCAAGACCCGCATCCCGGACGACAAGCTGGAACAGCTGCAGCGCAACCTGATCCTGTCGCATTCGGTCGGCACCGGCGAGTTGCTGTCGGACGCCGTCTGCCGCCTGATCATGCTGATGAAGATCGGCAGCCTGGCGCGCGGCTACTCCGGCGTGCGTCCGCTGATCGTCGAGACCCTGGTCGCGCTGTACAACGCCGGCATCATGCCCGCCATTCCGGCCAAGGGTTCGGTCGGCGCCTCGGGCGACCTGGCGCCGCTGTCGCACATGACCCTGGCCATGCTGGGCGTGGGCGACGTGCGCTTCAACGGCGAGATCACGCCGGCCGCCGACGCGCTCAAGGCCGCCGGCATCGCGCCGGTGGTGCTGGCCGCCAAGGAGGGCCTGGCGCTGATCAACGGCACCCAGGTCTCGACGGCGCTGGCGCTGCATGGCCTGTTCATGGCCGAGCGCCTGCTGGAGGCCGGCATGGTCTCCGGCGCCTTGTCGCTGGACGCCGCCAAGGGCAGCGATTCGCCGTTCGACGCCCGCGTGCACGAGGTGCGCGGCCAGCCCGGCCAGATCGCCGCCGCGTCGATCTATCGCCAACTGGTGAGCGACAGCGCGATCCGCGCCTCGCACCTGGTCGGCGACGAGCGCGTGCAGGATCCGTACTGCCTGCGCTGCCAGCCGCAAGTCATGGGCGCCTGCTGGGACATCATCGGCAACGCCGCTCGCACCTTGCTGATCGAGGCCAACGCCGTGACCGACAATCCGCTGCTGTTCAAGGACGGCGAGCTGTCGGTGGTGGTCTCGGGCGGTAACTTCCACGCCGAGCCGGTGGCCTTCGCCGCCGACACGCTGGCGCTGGCGATCGCCGAAATCGGCAGCATCTCGGAGCGCCGCATCGCGCTGCTGATCGACGCCACTTTGTCCGGCCTGCCGCCGTTCCTGGTGCGCGAGCCGGGCCTGAATTCGGGCTTCATGATCGCCCATGTCACCGCCGCCGCGCTGGCGTCGGAGAACAAGTCGCTGGCCCATCCGGGCAGCGTCGACACCATCCCGACCTCGGCCAACCAGGAGGACCACGTCAGCATGGCGACGTACGCGGCGCGCCGTCTGGACGACATGGCGCAGAATACGGCGGTGATCATCGGTATCGAGCTGCTGGCGGCGGCGCAGGGGATCGATTTCCATCGTCCGCTGACGACTTCGCCGCACCTGGAGCACGTGCATGCGCAGCTGCGCCGGAAGGTGGCCGTCTACGACCAGGACCGCTTCTTCGCGCCGGATATCGAGGCCGCCAAGGGCATGGTCATGCGCGGCGAGTTGAGCGCGTCGTGCAAGGATTTGTTCACATCGCTGCATCCATAACCGGGGGCGCCATGGATTTTCAGTTCAAAGCAGGCAGCATTCCCTTGCTGGTGTCCATGCCGCACGTGGGCACGGACATTCCCGACGACGTGGCGGCGGCGATGACGCCGGCCGCCGTCGACAAGCAGGACACCGACTGGCATCTGGCGCGCCTGTATGATTTCCTTGGCGAGATGGGGGCGTCGACCCTGTCGGCGCGCTGGTCGCGCTATGTGATCGATTTGAACCGGCCGCCGGAGAACACCAACCTGTATCCGGGGCAGGACACGACGGGTTTGTGCCCGGTCGATACCTTCCACCGCGAGCCGTTGTACCTGGAGGGCCGCGTGCCGGACCAGGCCGAGGTCGAGCGCCGCCTGGGTCTCTACTGGAAACCGTACCACGAGCGTCTGCGCGCGGAGCTGGACCGGTTGCTGGCGCTGCACGGCGCGGTGGCGTTGTGGGACGCGCATTCGATCGCCTCCCACGTGCCGCGCTTCTTCGAGGGCAAGCTGCCGGACCTGAACTTCGGCACCGCCGATGGCGTGACCTGCGCGCCGGGGCTGAGCGAAGCGGTGGTGTCGCGCGCGCTGGCGCAGCAGCGCTACAGCGTGGCCGTCAACGGCCGCTTCAAGGGCGGGCATATCACGCGCTTCTACGGCAAACCGGGTGCGAACGTGCACGCGATCCAGCTGGAGATGTGCCAGTCGACCTATATGGATGAGGAAGCGCCGTACGGCTACCGGACCGACCGCGCGGACCAGGTGAGGGGGCTGCTGCGCGAGATGACGCAGGCCGCCGCCGACTGGGTGCGCCGATGAGCAAGCTCTTTGCCCGGAATGCGCTGCTGCCGGACGGTTGGCGCGCCGATGTGCTGATCGAGTGGGACGCGGCGGGCGCCATCACGGCCGTGCGCGCCGGCGCCACTCGGGAAGAGGGTGCCGAAACCGTCGAAACCGTCGAATATGCGCTGCCCGGCATGATCAACCTGCATTCGCACAGCTTCCAGCGGGCGCTGGGCGGGCGCACGGAAAAGGCCGGGCCGAGCACTAACAGAGCCGGCGGCGCCCAGGACAGCTTCTGGACCTGGCGCGACCTGATGTACCGTTTCGCCCGCAACATCACCCCCGAGCACATCGAGGCCATCGCGGCCCAGCTGTTCTCCGAGTGCCTGCGCCACGGCTACACCTCGCTGTGCGAATTCCACTATGTGCAACGGGCGCCGGACGGCGCCATGTACCCGCGCCCGGCCGAAACGGCGGAGCGGGTGGTAGCCGCCGCACGGTTGGCCGGAATCGGCGTGACGATGCTGCCGGTGTTGTATAGTTATTCCGGTTTTGGCGAAAGCGCCCTGAAACCCGAACAGCAGCGTTTCAAGACCGACGTCGCCGATGTGCTGCGCGTGATCGAGGCGCTGGAACCGTTGCGCGATGCGCAAACCGAGGTCGGCGTGGCGCCGCATTCGCTGCGCGCGGCGTCGGTGGGGCAGATCAACGCGGTGCTGGCCGCTTTGCCGTCGGACCGTCCGGTGCACATCCATATCGCCGAGCAGCAGCCGGAGGTGCGGCAGTCGCTGGACTGGAGCGGGCGCCGGCCGGTCGAGTGGCTGTTCGACCACGTCGCCGTCGATCAGCGCTGGTGCCTGGTGCACGCCACCCACCTGACGCGCGGCGAGGTCGACCGGATTGCGGGCAGTGGCGCGGTGGCCGGCCTGTGCCTGACCACCGAGGCGAACCTGGGCGACGGCCTGTTTCCGCTGGAGGATTTCCTGGCGGCGGGCGGGCGCTTCGGCATCGGCAGCGACAGCCATATTTCGCAAAGCCCGGTGGAGGAACTGCGCTGGCTGGAATACGGCCAGCGCCTGCAGCATCAGCGCCGCAATATCGCGGTGTCGGCCACGGAGCGCAATGTCGGCGACTTTTTGTGGCAGGGCGCCTTGCGCGGCGGCGCGCAGGCGGCGGGACGGCCGGTCGGCGCCTTGGCGCCCGGACGCCGCGCCGACGTGATCGTGCTCGATGACGATCACCCGAATCTGTATGGCTTGGCGCTGGACGAGGTACTCGGCGGTTTCGTCTTCAGCGGCAACGACAATCTGGTCAAGGACGTCATGGTCGGCGGCCAGTGGGTAGTACGCAACCAGCAGCACGTGGCGCAGCAGGCGATCGCTGCGCGCTTCAAGCAGACGATGGCCGAACTGAGGGAGTTCCGATGACCCAGCTGATCCAGTATGCAAGCCTGATGCCCGCGCCGTGGAAGAACGGCGGCGGCAGCACGACGGAAATCGCCGTCGCTCCCCCCGGCGCCGGTTTTGACGATTTCGACTGGCGCGTCAGCCTGGCGACCATCAGCCAGGACGGCCCGTTCTCGGTTTTCCCCGGCATCGACCGCACGCTGGCGCTGGTCGACGGCGACGGCGTGCTGCTCGATTTCGGCGACGAGCGCGTGGTGCTCAGCCCCAGCGAGCCGCTGATCGAGTTCGCCGGCGAGGACGCGGTGCACGCCACCGTCACCGGCGCCAACACCACCGATTTCAATGTGATGACGCGGCGCGGCCGTTGCCGCCACCGGCTCGAAGCGTGCGTCGTGCGCGGTACGCTGGAGCTGAACCGGCGCGCCAGCACCACCCTGGTGTTCCTGGCCGACGGCGAGAGCCTTTCCGTCAGCAGCGCGCGCGAGCGCATCGCCATGGTGCGCTACGACATGCTGGTGATCGAATCCGAAGAGGTGTGGAGCATCGAGGCGGCGCAGGCGACCGTGTTCGTGGTCGACATCATCAATAACTAGAATCAGAATAATACGAAGGCATGGCATGACCGCGTGGGATGTGTTGTTTACCAACGTGCACCTGGCCACCATGGACAGGGGCTACGGCGAAATCCGCGATGCCGCCATCGCCGTCAAGGACGGCCGCATCGCATGGCTGGGACCTGTTGCGGCGCTGCCGCCTGACGCGCGGGCGGCGGCCACGCATGACGGCGAGGGCTGCTGGCTAACGCCGGGTCTGATCGACTGCCACACGCACATTGTCCATGCAGGCAACCGCAGCGATGAATTCGAGGCGCGCCTGAACGGCGCCACCTATGAGGACATTTCCCGCGCCGGCGGCGGCATCATGTCCACCGTGCGCGCCACCCGCGCCGCGTCGGAAGACGAATTGCTGGCGCAAAGCCTGCCACGCGTGCGCAGCCTGCTGGCCGAGGGCGTGACCACCATCGAGATCAAATCCGGCTATGGCCTGACCCTGGAATCCGAGGCGAAGATGCTGCGCGTGGCGCGCCGTATCGGCCGCGACGAGTCGGGCAAATTCCCGGTCGATGTCGCCACCACCTTCCTGGGCGCGCATGCGCTGCCGCCGGAGTTCGCAGGCCGTGCCGACGACTACATCGACGAAGTCCGCGCCATGATCGCGCCATTGGCCGGGGAGGGCCTGGTCGACGCGGTCGACGCCTTCTGCGAACGGATCGGTTTTTCGTACGATCAGACCGAGCGCGTGTTCCAGACGGCGCGGGAGCATGGCTTGCCGGTCAAGCTGCACGCCGAGCAGCTGTCCGACCAGCGCGGCGCGCAGTTGGTTGCGCGTTACGGCGGCCTGTCGGCCGACCACCTCGAACATTTGACCGGCGACGGCATCGCCGCGATGGCGGCCGCCGGCACGGTGGCGGTGCTGCTGCCGGGCGCCTACTACTTCCTGCGCGATACCACGCCGCCGCCGGTGGCCGCGTTGCGCGCGGCCGGCGTGCCGATGGCCGTGGCCACCGACTGCAATCCCGGAACGTCGCCGATGACGTCCCTGCTGCTGGCGATGAACATGGCCTGCACCTTGTGGCGACTGACGCCGCTCGAGGCGCTGGCCGGCTGCACCGCGCACGCGGCGCGCGCGCTGGGCCGGCAGGGGGATATCGGCACGCTGGAAGCGGGCAAGCGGGCCGACTTCGCGCTGTGGCGCATCGCCCGTCCGGCCGACCTGTCCTACGCCATCGGCATGAATCCCTGCGCGGGCGTGGTCAACGCCGGCGTCTGGCGTTCGCCCCACGGTTAGGCGTCCGCGCGGCGGATTTGCAAAAAATCGTTCCGTTGCCGGGGCTTTCGGTTACATTATCCCGATCCCACAACCTGTAACAGGAACACCATGTTTGCCTTGAATTGCCTGCGCGTCGCCGTTTTGCTGTCATTTGGCGCGCAAGCGCTGGCGGTCGCCCAGGAACCGGTACCGCCGGCGCCTCCCGCGCCACCGGCGCCATCGCCATCGCCCGACGTGCCGGTGGTCGCCACCACGCCGCTGCAACCGGCCGCCGCGCCCGCGCCGGCCGTGACGCCGCCCGCCGCCACCCGGCCTTTCGCGGAACTGGTGCGCGGCGCCAAGCAGCACCCCGGCTTCTTCAACCTGTATCAAAAGGAAGAAAAGGTCTGGATCGAGCTGCGGCCCGACCAGTTCGACCGTCCGCTGTTCATGTCCGTGAACATGCCCAACGGGCTGGGCGAGCGGGGCGTGTACGGCAGCCAGATGGGCTTCAGCCGCGTGGTGACGTTCCACCGCATCGGCAACCTGGTGCAGATGATCGCCAAGAACACGCAGTTCAAGGCCATCGGCGGCACGCCCGAGGCGAAGGTGGTGGCGCAAGGGTTCTCGGACAGCCTGCTGGCGATCGCGCCGGTATCGAGCGGGCCCAATCCGAAAAACCAGTCGGTGCTGGTGGACGCGAACATTCTGCTGTTCGGCGACATTCCCGGCTTCTCCACCAGGCTGGAATCGGCCTTCCGCCTGCCGTACGCGATGGATGCGCGCAACAGCAGCTTCACGTCGGTGCGCAGCGACGAGACCATGACGGGATTCCAGGTCAACGCGCATTACGCGGTGCCGCGCATACCGGCGCCGCCGCCGGTCATGCCCGCCATTCCGGCGGCGATCGCCAGTCCGCCGACCACGCTGCCGGACCCGCGCAGCATGTTCCTCGGCTTCTATTACACGTTCATGCCGCTGCCGGCAGAACCGATGGCGAGCCGCCGCGCGGATGACCGCGTCGGCCATTTCGTCACCACCAACCAGGACTTCTCGGACGACGTGACGCCGACGACGGCGGTGCACATGGTGTCGCGCTGGCGCATGGAAAAGCAGGACCCTGCGCAGGCGTTATCGGAGCCGAAGCAGCCCATCGTCTACTGGATGGACGCGAACATCCCGGAGAAGTACCGCGAGTCGGTGCGCCAGGGCATCCTGGCCTGGAACGCCGCGTTCGAACGGATCGGCTTCAAGAACGCGCTGGTGGTCAAGCAGCAGAGCGCCGCCGACCACTTCGACACCATGGACGCTCGCCACGCGTCGGTGCGCTGGTTCGTCGGCAGCGATGTCGGCTTCGCCATCGGACCGCGCCAGGTCGATCCGCGCACCGGCGAGATACTCGATGCCGACATCGGTATGTCCGACGGCTTTTCGCGCACCGTGCGGCGCGCGGTGAGCGAGGATGCGATGGACGGGACGCCTGCTTTCGCGCCCCATGGCGACGGTGCCGCGCACGAAGACCGCTGCGACTATATGCTGCAATCCGGGGATGAGATGGGCTTTGCCATGGGCCTGCTGGAGGCGCGCGGCCAGCTGGAAATGGGCAGCCCCGAGGCCGACGCCGTGGCCCAGGCCTATGTGCGCTCGGTGATCATGCACGAGGTGGGACACACGCTGGGCTTGCGGCATAACTTCCGCTCGTCGACGATCTACAGCATCAAGCAGTTGCAGGACCCGGTCTTCACGAAGGAGCACGGCATGACCGGTTCTGTGATGGATTACACCCCGTTCAACCTGGCGCTCAAGGGGGAGAAGCAGGGCGAGTATGTGACGTCCGCGCTGGGGCCTTACGATTACTGGGCGATCGAATACGCGTACAAGCCGATCGCGCCGGCGCAGGAAAAGCAGGAGCTGGCCAGGATCGCGGCCCGCTCGAACGAGCCGCTGCTGGCCTTCGGCACCGACCAGGATGCGGGCGGCTTCAACTCCGATCCGGATGTGAACGTGTTCGATCTGGGCAGCGATCCGCTGGCGTACTTCCAGCGCCGACTGGCGATCTCGCGCGAGTTGTGGGACCGGATACAAAACCGCACGCTCAAACCCGGCGAGAGCTACGAATCGCTGCGCCGCGGTTTCGACTACGGCTTCCAGCAGTTCGCGCGCACGATGCCGGTGGTGGTCAAGTACGTGGGCGGCGTGACCTATCTGCGCGATCATGCCGGCACCGGCCGCGCCACCTTCACCCCGGTGCCGCTGCCGCGCCAGCGGGCGGCGCTGACGATGCTGACCAACAGCCTGTTCAAATCCGACAGCTTCACCTTCACCCCGGCGATGATCAGCCGCCTGGGCGCCGATACCTTCACCGTGCGCGGCAAGGCCGACGTGTCGGTGGGCGGCAGGGTGCTGGGCTTGCAGGCCGGCGTGCTCGATCAGCTGATGTCCGACGCCGTCGCGATACGCCTGGTCGATTCGCGCGAGAAGCTGGACAACCCCAAACTGGGCCTGGGACTCGACGAGTTGTACACCACCGTGCAGGACGCGGTGTGGAGCGAGCTCAAGACCGGCAAGGACATCACCGGCATGCGTCGCAACCTTCAGCGCGAGCATCTGAAGCGCGTCGCCGTCATGCTGCTGCGCGCCACGCCGTCGATGCCGGCCGACGCGCGCAGCCTGCAACGCGAGAACGCGCTGGCGCTGCAGCGCGATCTGCGCGGCGCGATGGCGCGGCCGGCCAGCCGCGAGGTCAAGGCGCATCTGTCGGAGAGCTACGAGACGCTCAGCCAGGCGCTGAAGGCGCCGATGCTGCGGGTGGGTACCTGATGCGGCGCTGGCTGGGCGGGGTGCTCCTGACGCTTGGACTGTCGATCGGAGGCGCGGCCACCGCGCAGGACGGGGGCACGCTGCACGTCGGCTCCAAGCGCTTCACCGAATCCTATATCCTTGGCGAGGTGCTGACGCAGACGGCCGCGCCGCACGCCAAGGTCGTCCACCTGCAAGGGCTGGGCAACACGGCCATCGTGCTGGCGGCCTTGCAGGCGGGCCGCATCGACGTCTATCCGGAGTACCTGGGCACCATCGACCTGGAGATACTCAGGCACACCAAGGCCGCGCCGCTGGAGCAGATACGGCGCGAGCTGGCGCCGATGGGTCTGGGCGTGGCGGTGCCGCTGGGGTTCAACAACACCTACGCGCTGGCGACGCGCGGCGACGCCGAGGGCGTGCATAAGCTGAGCGATCTGGCCGCGCGCGACAAGCTGCGTTTCGGGCTGTCGCATGAATTCATCGGCCGCGCCGACGGCTGGCCGGGACTGGCCGCCCGCTACGGCTTGAAGCAGCGGCCGGAGGGCCTGGATCACGGCATCGCCTACGAGGCCTTGATGCAGCGCCAGGTCGACGTCATCGATATCTATTCGACCGACGCCAAGATACGCCAGTACGGGCTGCGGGTGCTGGACGACGACCGCGCCTACTTCCCGCGCTACGACGCGGTGCTGCTGTACCGGCTCGACGCGGCGCGGCGCTTTCCCGCCGCGTGGAAGGCGATCGGCCAGCTGGAGGGACGCATCGGCGCGGACGACATGATCGCCATGAACGCCGCCGCCGAAATCGACGGCAAGAGCTTCGCCAATGTCGCGCGCGACTGGCTGGCGGCGCGCGCCGCCAGGACCGCCGGAACAACCATCGCCGCCACGGCCGCCAAAGCGCCGCCGGCCGCGCGCGATGGGCTGCTGGCCAAGATCTTCGACAAGAATCTGTGGCCGCTGACGCGCCAGCACCTCACCCTGGTGCTGTTCGCGGTGGCGATGGCGTGCGTGATCGGCATTCCGCTGGGCGTGATGGCGGCGGTGTTTCCGCGCCTGCGGCAGCTGGTGCTGGGGTTGACGGGCGTGCTGCAAACCGTGCCGTCGCTGGCGCTGCTGGCGCTGTTGATCCCCTTGCTGGGGCGCATAGGCACCGTGCCGGCGCTGGTGGCGCTGGTGGTCTACGCGCTGCTGCCGATCGTGCGCAACACCTGCACCGGCTTGCTGCAGGTGTCGGCGGGGCTGCGGATGGCGGCGCTGGCGCTGGGCCTGCGCCCGTCGCAGCGCATGATGCTGGTCGAGCTGCCGCTAGCGCTGCCGGTGATCCTGGCCGGCGTCAAAACGGCGGCGGTGATGAGCGTGGGCACGGCGACCATCGCGGCGTTCATCGGCGCGGGCGGCTACGGCGAGCGCATCACCATCGGCCTGGCGCTGAACGACAACGACATGCTGCTGGCCGGCGCCATTCCGGCGGCCGTGCTGGCGCTGCTGACACAGGCCGTGTTCGAGCTGCTGGAGCGGCTGGCCGTCCGTTCCCGGTCACAACGGCTTTAATCCCGGCAGGAAACCTTTCGCCGAATAGAGCTCGTTTTTGTAAAGCAAATGTAAGCAGATTTGAAGGTGGGTAAGGTTTTGTAAGGCGGGAGGCAAGTCGGCGGCGGCGCGGCTATAGTGAACTTGTTGATTCAATCTCCCTCCCACTGACACCGGGTTCCTCCCACGCGCGCTTACGCCGCGTGGGATTTTTTTTGCCGTTGTTTGCCCTTTACGCCTGCGCCGACAGCTCGGTCAACGCCTCGCCGGTGACGCGGCAGATGCGCCATTCCGGCATGACGGTGGCGCCCATGCCCTCGTAGAGTTTGATGGCGTTGGTGTTCCAGTCCAGCACCGACCATTCGAAGCGGCCGCAGTCGCGTTCGACCGCCAGCCGCGCCAGCGCCACCAGCATCTGCTTGCCATAGCCCCGGCCACGGCAGGCTTGCTTGACGTACAAGTCCTCCAGGTACAGGCCCTTTTTGCACAGGAAGGTGGAGAAGTTGTGGAAGAACAGCGCGAAGGCGACGACCTCGCCGTTGGCTTCGCCGACCAGCGCTTCGCAGCCGGGCTTGTCGCCGAACAGGCTCTCGTGCAGCATGGACTCGTTGGCCACGACCATGTGTTCGAGCTTTTCAAACACCGCCAGCTCGAAGATCATGCCGAAAATGGCGGAGACGTCGGCCGGCTCGGCCGGGCGGATGGTCAGGTCGGAGTTGTTCATCAGGCTGCTTCTACACTTTCTTTTATAACAGGGGAATCGGATTTGAGCGCCCAGGCGACGCTCGACAAACACAATACCATGCCGATCCATTCCAGCGGTCCGGGACGGAAGTGTTCGAGCTGGATCGACAACAGCACCGAGATCACCGGTGTGACGACGGTGATGTAGACGGCCTTGTCCGACCCGATGCGGTGGATCAGGGTGAAATAGGCGGCGAACGCGATGACCGAGCCGAACAGCGACAGGTACAGCAGGCCACCCCAGTACGTCGGTTCGCTCGACAGGGTGAACGATTGGCCGGTGGCCAGCGCCCAGGCCGCGACGATCAGGGTGCCCCACAGCATCGACCAAGCCATCGTGAGCAGCACGTTGGACGACTCCGCGCGCACTTTGACGACGATCAGGTTGCCGACCGTGCTGGCGACGGTGGCCGTCAGGGCCAGTCCGAGGCCGAGCAGGAAATGGCCTTCGCCGCCGGTCATGATGTCATGCCACGCGCCCTGTATCGAGTGGAAGAACAGCAAGGTGACGCCGGCGACGGCGATGATGCCGGCGTTCCAGGTGCGCCAGCTGACCGGCGTGCCGAAGACGATGCGGTTGAGGATGGGACTCCAGAACACCATCAGCGCGAACAGCACGGCGACCAGGCCCGACACCAGATATTGCTCGGACGAATAGGTGCAGATGTAACTGAGCGCGAACGTGGCGCCGCCTTGCAGCATCAGCCAGCGCTGGGCGCGCCAGGACAGCATCAATTGGTCGCCGCGCACCGCGCACCAGGCGAACAGCGCGGCGGCGGACAGGCCGAAGCGGTAGGCCACCGAGACGGCCGGGGCGACGTCGCCCAGTTGCAAGGTGATGGCGAAGAAAGTCGAGCCCCAGATCAGGCAGGCGATAACGAAGAGCAATGGAGAGGACATCGAACAAGTATAGCTGGCTTGTTGGCAACTTGCCTAGCGGCTATCTTTTTTGACGATGTCGCGTCGCCGGCTCAACCGCGTTAATAGGCGAGCCGGAAGCGGCGGTACAGAAAGCCCAGCACGAACAGCGGCCCGATCAGCAGGAAGCGCAGGTCGTCGAAGAACGATGGCTTCTTGCCTTCGATCTTGTGGCCGATGAACTGGCCGATCCATGCCAGCACGAAAATCGCCAGCGACAGCGGCAGCACCGCCTGTGGCGGCAGCGCGGCCAGCACGGCGAGCATGACGGCGGCCATCACCAGCATGCCCAGCGCGAAGGGTTTGGACAAGGTGACGTAGTAGATCAGCGAGGCCACTGTCACCGCCACGGCCGCCAGCGGATGGATGGCCCATACCAGTCCCAGCAAGGTGAACACGATGACCGGCACGCAGACAAAGTGGATCACTTCGTTGGTCGGGTTCAGATGGCTCTCGCTGTACTTGGCGAGCAACAGATCGATGGTGCGCGGTTGCGGCATGGCTGTCTCCTGCGATTGTTTTTATGGCGCGGTCTGGCCGCCGGTAAATTCTACACCCGTTTTTGCCGGATGCGGCCCAGGCCGCTTCCCGCGGCGGCGCGCCGCGGCCGGCTCCGGTAAAATGCCTGCATGCCCGACGACACCGATTTGATCTCCTCCGCGCTGACCGGCCTGGCGCCCGTGATCGACGCGCGCACGCGCATCCTGGTGCTGGGCAGCTTTCCCGGCGCCGCCTCGCTGGCCGCGCAGCAGTACTACGCGCATCCGCGCAATTTGCTGTGGCCGATCCTGTCGGCGTTGACGGGGGAGCCGCTGGCGGCGTTGCCGTATGCCGAGCGGTTGCCGCGTCTGCTCGCGCATGGGTTCGGGCTATGGGATGTGCTGGGCGCGTGCGAGCGCGAGGGCAGTCTCGACTCGGCGATCCGCAAGCCGGCGGCCAACGACTTCGCGCGGCTGCGCGAGTTGTGTCCGTTGCTGGAGACGGTCGGCTTCAACGGCCAGACTTCGGGCAAGTTCGCGCCGCAGTTCGCGGCGGAGGGTTATCGCACCGTGGTGCTGCCGTCGACATCGCCGGCCTATGCTTCGCTGACGCTCGATGCCAAGCTGGCGGCGTGGCGCGGTCTCATTTCGTAACTTGACGGTCAGAGCGCAAAGCGCAAAAAAAGCGTGCTTCTGGCGAACCGAGTCTTACTGGGTTGCCATTCTCCCGCAAAGAGCCATGACTGCAATTTTCCAATGTTGGGGAAGGTCAGCAGTGCCATGAACAAGGACGAGAAAGCTATCATGACAGCGGAGAGCAATACGCCGGCCAGTGTGATCAAGAATGGAATCATCATGATCGCAACTAACAAATTGGTGTGCGTAAAATTTTTTGGGGTGACGTGAATGACGTCCGCAATCTTTTGACCTGCAAGCCCGTAGGCAATTGAAGAAGCGCTCGCGAAGCCAAGCGCGATTACTGCTTTGCCTAATATGGTTTCAGATAGAATCTTGTACCATCGAAGTACATCCCGCACGGCAACGTACAGAATGAATACAAGTGAAAGGACCAGAAATTCCTTCATCCATTGCCCGCTTCCTGTCGTTAAAACTAGTAGCATAACGATGAGCAATATGCCCACTCGGACGTAGAGTCTCTGTTCCAGCGTCAACTCCGCAATTGCCGACTTTGCCCAGCGCAATCGCTCCACACGCTTTGCTGGCGATAGCAAAATATATGGAAGTGAACCGAGCACGATGAGCGCGATCAACGCAATGTGAAAGCGCAGCACCTCGCTATTCGTCGGGGCGGGAACGATTGCCCACATGATCAATGATGCAGCCAGCAGCAACGACGCTCCCTTGCCGAAAGCCCTGAGCAGTGTCATAGGTGGAAGCAGCAACATGCGCAGCACTTGTCGCTTAATTTTATACACCTATGCATCTCCTTTGATCATTTGAAAAATAGGCATGTTAGCTGGGGGACGGGCATGCTGCCAAGCGCGACCTTGAGATATTGACCCGCGCTGACGCGCTGAACGGCACGCTCGACAATGTTGCGGTTGCGGAGGACCGGGCATTCGGAGTAGGATGGATACTGATTAAGAGGCCAACCCATGCAATCGCATTTTGAATTACTGACAATGCAAGCGTTGAAGCTCACGTCCGATGAGCGGGAGTCCCTTGTGCAATTGCTGCTTACCAGCTTAGCGCAGGAAGATGATATCGACGAGGCGTTGGCTGCGGAAGTTGAGCGGCGCAACGCCGACATTGAGAGCGGTGAGGTACAAGTCATACCCATTGATGAAGCCTTGGCTTTGATACGCGCAGGCTTGAAGTGAAGGTGATAATCGGTCCTGCGGCGCTGTCAGAGCTGCAGGCTGCTGCGGACTATTATGTACTTCATGCGGGCACCAATGTGGCAAGAGACTTTGTGGATGAGTTCGAGCGGGTTGTTCAATTCATCGCTACTTCTCCACAATTGGGAGCGATTTTTCGCGGAAATCGGCGCCGATATTTTCTTCGTAAGTTTCCTTACAGCGTCATCTATCAAGCAAGCCATGATGAATTGAGGGTGCTTGCGCTGTCACATCACCGGCGTCGTCCGAACTATTGGGCGAAACGTAAATAGCAATATCATCGGGGCTGGCTCCAATGTCATACGAGTCGCATCACAGGACCGGGTTTTCTTCCCGCACCACCACCCGCACCACCGTCTCCAGATAATCCTCGAACCCCATGCGTAGATAAACATCGTGCGCGGGGTTGGCGCGCATCACGTGCAGGAAGGACGTGTCGCCGCGCAGCGCGTGGCGCCGGATCAGCTTGCCGATCAGTTGCTTGGCCAGCCCGCGTCCCTGGTAGTCCGGGTGTGTGCACACGCCGCTGATCTCGCACAGCCCCGGCGCGCGCAGGCGTTCGCCCGCCATCGCCATCAGCCGCTCGCCGTCGAAGTAGCCGAAGTAGTCGCCCAGCTCGATGGTGCGGATGCCGAACGGACCCGGCTTGCACAAGGTGGCCAGCTCCAGCGCCTGCTGCGCGTGGTGCGCTTGCAGCGGCTGCGCTTCGGGCGCGGGATCCTCGGCCGGCATGTCGCCGGCCCACACCATGCGGAACATCGTCGTTTCCGCGTCGATGCGCCAGCCGGGCGGGGCGGCGCCGGTCCAGTTTTCGCAGTAGAAGTGTTCGCCCGGCGCGCAGTGCGGCAGCAGCGCGTCGAAGTCCGGCGCGGCGCTGTCGGCGAAGGCGAGGATGGGCGAGAAGCCGGCGGTGTAGCGGCGCGCGCCGCCGTCGCCGCTGGCGTGGCGCGCGTGCGCGCCGGTCAGCGTGTGCCAGAAGATACGGTCGAGGAGTTCATTGTTTTGCATTGCCTCCAGAATATCATTACTTGATCACCTTCGCTTCATAGGCGCGGATGCGGTCGAGCTTGGCGGCGTACAGGTCGTTTTGCCCGCGCGTGGTGCTGTTCTCCAGCGCCTTCTTCATGTGCTTGTCGGCGGCGCGCAGGTTGCCCAGCTGGTAGTGGCTCACCGCCAGCCAGTAGTGGAACTCGTGGTAGTCGGGGGAGCGCTCGAGCTCGCGCTCGAACAGGTTGCGCGCGCGCTGGTAGTCGCCGAGATTGAACGCCTCCAGTCCCAGGTGGAAGAAATGAAACGGCGGGAACGGCTCGAGCCGCGCCAGCCGCTCGCGCACCGACGCCGCCTCGGCCGGACGCTGCAGCGACTCCAGCGTCTGCGCCAGGTTCGACAGGTAGATGGTGTTGTTGGGCGCGTGCCGCAGCGCGTAGCGCAAGGTCTGCTCCGCTTGCATCTGGTCGCCGTGGTTCTGGTAGACGACGGCCAGCGTGTTGTAGGCGTTCATGAAAGCCGGGTCCGCCTGGACGGCTTGCCGCGCGGCCCAGTAGGCGTCGTCGATGCTGCCGGCCGACAGCAGCTCGGCGGCGCGATTGTTGAGGTACATGGCGACGATGGTGTGTTCCTCGAGCAGGCGGGCGCTTTCGCGCGCCTTGGGCGGGATGGGGATGAAGTCCACCGTCAGCGCGTTCGAGTTGTTGACCTGGTAGCCGTCGAGGTAGGAGGTGCGCTTCTTGCCGAGCATTAGGTTAACGTGGTTGGCGGCGAAGTACAGGTTGCCCGAGCGGCTCCAGCTTTCGTCCATCTGGATTTGCTGGAACTGCACGGTGAAGTTGAGTTCGCGCGCCAGCGCGGCCGTCATGATCACCAGCGACAGGCAATTGCCGGCGCGCGCGTCGAAGGTTTCGGCGGCGTTGCGCGTCATGGCCGAGTCGTACTCGAGCTTGAGCTGGTCGCGGGTGTAGAGGGCGTCGAACAGCGCGCGGCGCGCGTCCTGGCCGGCGCCGCGATGCACGAGGTTGTGCTTGAGGTAGTCGCGCATGCGGTCGCTGAGGGCGAAGATGGCGTTGGTGTCGATCGGCGCGGCGGCGGCCTTGAACAGCTGGTCGTGGAATAGTTCGGATGCGGGCGCGCGTTGCGCCGGCGATTGGGTGGCGCAACCGCCGACAAGGAACGCGGCGGCGCACCAGAGCATGGCCCATGGCTTCATGACATGTCTCCCTTTGCTGCGGAGCACAAGGCCGGCGCCGCACCAGGCAGCGGACTCTGTGTTCCGCTCCAGGAAAGTATCTGCCGCTAATGCGGTGCTGTCAACGAGTATCCATGTTGCGTCGCGGGCGGCGCGGTGGCGGATTACGCTGCGCTAATCCGCCCTACGTGCCTCCGCGTCAACGCGCAAGACGGCGTCCGCCGGCAACGGCCGGCGGCGCAACCGATGGCAGGAGGAGCATGAAAAGCGGGGAGACACGTAGGGCGGATTAGGCGGCACGCCGTAATCGGCCACGAGCCGCCGGCGGCGCATGAAAATCACCCCAGCGGCCGCACCTCGACCGGCTGCCCCTGGCCGTCGAAGCGCAGCGCGACCGACACCGTTTCGATGCCGATGCTGGCCAGCGCGTCGCGCAGGTCGTCGACCTCCACTTCGAGGTCGGCGGTGAAGTCGAGCGGCTTGTCGCACGTGGCCAGCACCTCCGATCCGGCCGACAGTTGCACGCGCAGCAGCATTTCATCGTCGACATCGGTCGGTGCGATGATGGCGCTGACCTGCTCCGGCGCGTGCGATCCCAGCGCCTGGTTGAGCTCGGACAGGATGCGCAGCATGTCGTACTCGGACTGGCCTTGCGCGCGGGCGCCGAAGAACAGGTCCTGATAGAGGAAATTAAGCGTCAGGGCCGGGTCGGCGCCACGGCCGCGTCCCAGGCAGCGCGCCACCAGCGCGCCGTATTGCTCCGTCCATTTCTGGTAGCGCTCGGCGCGCTTGGCGAAGTGGGCGTCGGCCGCCTTCTCGCCGGCCGGCACTTTGTAGAAGGCGTCGTCGGCGCGCTTGAGCGAGAAGCCGAGCAGGAAGCGCAACTCGACGGCGCTGTCGTCCGGGCCGAAGCCGACGGGTGTCCAGCCGGCCGCCATGCTGCGCTCGAGCGCCGGCGCGGCGGTGATTTTTTTCTCCGTCAGCGACTGCGCCGCCTCGCGCACCATGCTGTGCAACTGGCCGTAGCTGACCCGTTCGAACTCGCTCAGGTCGTAGGCGTGGCTGACCAGCACCACCTTGGCCTTCGGGCTTTCCAGCCCGGCGTCGTTGAAGCTGGCGAGCAGCGCGTCGTAGGCGTCGCCATCCTGGAAGTCGGCGGCCGGGTCGAGCCCGCCCTGGCTGTGCACGAACACCGGAATGGCGAAGGCGTCGATCTCCATCTCGGGCGCGCCCTCGCGCCGCAGCAGCAGGCTGGCGGCGCCTTCCTCGACGGCGTTGCGCAGGTAGCGGTAGCCGTCGACCGCGCCGTTGATCGATTCGTCGCGCGCCAGCTCGATGGCGCCGTACAGCACCTCGTCCTTGCCCTGGTTGAGCAGCTTGCGCAGCAGGCGCTGGAAGTCGAGCGCCTTTTGCGCCAGTTCGGCGCGGGTGCTCTCGGCCACGATATCGTTGTTGAATTCACCGTCCGACAGGTCCAGCGCGAGCGCGCACAGTTCGGTGGTTTGCTGTTCGTCCTTGAGTTCCGGCGAGTTGGCGGATTTGCGCGGCACGGGACGCTTGTTCTTAGGCATGTAGGTGTGGTCGTCTTATCGTTCGTTGTGGAAGGCTTCGTGCAGTTCGTCGAGCAGGTCGGCGGTTTCGTCCTCGCCCAGGCCGAGGTGCTGGCAGGCCAGCGCGCCGCCTTTTTCCCATTCATACGACATGGGGCGGCCATGCAGACGCTCGATGCCCTTTTCGGCCAGCAGCGACAGCGCCACCAGCGAGCGCACGGCGTCGTCGGTGGCCGGGTCGTCGAGCACGCGGTAGTCGTGGTGCAGCAGGATGGCCCAGGAGACGTCCGGCGACAGCCCCCAGTTGCGCGCCAGCAGGCAGCCGATGGCGGCGTGGTTGGTGCTGTAGCGCTGGTCCTCGACTGCGGTGAACGGCAGCGCGGCCTCGTCGCAGGCGTCGGCGTAGGTGGCGGCGTAGTCGGTGAAGCGGTTCATCAGCAGCGGCACGCCGATGTCGCAGAACAGGCCGAAGGTGTGGGCGATGTCCGGCGGGGCGATGCGCAGCTTGCGCGAGGTAAACACCAGCGCCTGGGCGCGCCGCGCCGACACTTCCCAGAACGCGTTCAGGTCCGATTCCTTGCCCTCGATGGCCTGGCGCGCGAGCAGCCCGGTCAGCAACGCGGCGCACTGGTCGACGCCGAGGAAATTGATCCCCTGCTCGACCGACTTGGCCTTGCGCGCGGCGCCGAAGAACGGCGAGTTGGCCAGCTTGAGCAGCGCGCCGGACATGCCGACGTCGTTGCCGATGATGCGGGCGATGCGGCGCGGCGACGGGTCGGATTGGGCCAGCTCGCGCTGCAGGTCGACAAGCAGACTGGGCCGTGGAGGAATACGGATGGAGCGCATCAGCGCTTCTTCCACCGCGTTTTCTACTGGCATGGCTTGGGCTGCAACTGTCGTCATGTTGTTCTTCAGGGGTAAAGGCTGCGCAGCGCCGGGGAGGGAGGTCCGGCGCGGGCAAATGTTAGGCGTGCAAATGAGCATGCGTACGCAACATTATCGCCGCAAGCGCGCGCCGGTTGCGCGAATTTCTCCCAATTTTATTGCTGTGCAGTTACATTTTGTCGTTAATTTTCGCCCGCGATACAAATTTAATGTCGCTTCGATAACGATTCAATCGTCCGGCCGTGGTCGCGCGGTCCAGTTTGGCATTTACAATATGCCCATGACCAATGTTATCGCAGGGATCAATTTCGCCGCGCCGTCGCACGAGGTGGCGCGCCGGCTCATCGGTGTGACGGTGCTGGTCGACGGCGTCGGCGGGCGCATCGTCGAGACCGAGGCCTACGACCGCGAGGAGCCGGCCTCGCATTGCTACATCGGCGAGACGCCGCGCAATTTCTCGATGTTCGGCCCGCCCGGGCGCAGCTATGTGTACCGCTCGCACGGGCTGCACTGGTGCCTCAATTTCGTCTGCCGCGAGGAGGGCCACGGCGCCGGGGTGCTGATCCGCGCGCTTGAGCCGGTCGACGGGCTGGACGTGATGCGCGGGCGCCGTGGCATGGACGACGAGCGCCTGCTGTGCGCCGGCCCGGGGCGGCTGTGCCAGGCGCTGGGCGTGACGCGCGCGCATAACAATCTGCCGCTCGACGCGCCGCCGTTCCTGCTGCTGCCGGCCGATCACGCGTTGCCGGCCGGTGAGCCGATCGTCGTGCTAGCCGGCCCGCGCATCGGCATTTCGAAAGCCATGGAGCTGCCGTGGCGCTTCGGCGTGGCCGGCTCGCGGTTTTTGAGCAAACCCATGCGCGCCTGAGGCCGGGGCGGCGACGGGCGCCGCCGGCGGCTCGACCTTGAACACCGACACCGCCTGCGACAGGTGCACCGCCTGGTCCTGCAGGCTCTCGGCGGCGGCCGCCGCCTGTTCCACCAGCGCCGCGTTCTGCTGCGTCACGTCATCCATCTGGCCGACCGCCTGGTTGACCTCGGCGATGCCCAGCGCCTGCTCGGCGCTGGCGTCGCTGATGCGGGCGATGATGTCGTTGACCTCGCGCACCGAGTCGACGATGTCGCCCATGCGCTCGCCGGCCTGGTGCACCGACGCGCTGCCGCTGTCGATGGTCGCCACCGAGGCCGCGATCAGGGTTTTGATTTCCTTGGCCGCCGCCGCCGAGCGCTGCGCCAGGGTGCGCACCTCCGATGCCACCACCGCGAAGCCGCGCCCCTGTTCGCCGGCGCGCGCCGCTTCCACTGCCGCGTTGAGCGCCAGGATATTGGTCTGGAACGAGATGCTGTCGATGACGCTGATGATGTCGACGATCTGGCGCGAGCTGGCGCGGATCGACGTCATCGTCAGCACCGCCTGCTGCACGGCCGCGCCGCCGCGCTGGGCCATGTCGGTGGCGCTGGCGGCCAGCTTGCAGGCTTGTTGGGCGTTGGCGGCGTTCTGCTGCACCGCCCGGGTCAGGCTGTCCATCGCGCTGGCCGTTTGTTCGAGCGAGCTGGCCTGCATTTCGGTGCGGGTCGACAAATCGAGGTTGCCGCTGGCGATCTCATGGGCGGCGGTGTCGATCGAGCGCACCGCCGTCAGGATCGTGGTCAACGTCTGCGTCAGGTTGCTCATGGTTTGATCGAGCATGCGCGCCGTGTCGGCGATTTCATCGCGCCCGTCATTGCGCCGGCCCGTTCCGAGCCGGCCCGCCGCCAGCGCCACGACGACATCGGCGATGCCGCGGATGTCGCGCAGCATGGCGCCGCGCACGGCCACCGTCACGCCCAGCGACAGCGCGATCGACAGCAGCACGACCACGCCCATGGTGGTGGTGAGGGTGGCGAAGTCGGCGGTGGCGCGGGCGTGCGCCTGTTCGCTCAACTGCTTTTGCAGCGCCGACATGTTCGCCAACTGGTCGTTGAGTTGCAGGAACTGCGTTTCCGCCTTGGCCATCGAGTTGGTGGCGATGCTCTGGTCCATCTGCGCCATCTCCATCGTTTCGAGCACGGCCTTGCGGTAGGCCGCCAGCGACTGCAGCGATTGCTCGATGATTTTGCGCTCCGCCTCGTTGACGCCGGACTCGGCGGCCAGCCGGCGCAGCCCGGCCTCGACGCCGGCGTGGCGCGCCTTGATCTGCTTGCCCAGGGCGTCGAGCCGCGACTGCGCGAAGCTGCCGTTGACCCAGGCCAGCAACTGGTAGATGTGGGAATGCGCGTAGCGCGCCTCGCCGGAGACGTTGGCCGCTGCCTTGAGGCGCTCTGCGCGCACCTGCACCAGGTTCTCCATCGAGGCGTTCTGGCGCACCATGCCGTAGTAGCCGGCGGCGGCGGTGACGATCAGCAGCACCAGCACCAGGCCGGGCGCGAGCAACAGTTTGGGGCCTATACGTAATTTCTTCAACATGATGCTCTCCGGCGTGGGTGCAGGCTGGGTGCCAAGCTTCGTAGACAAGCGGCGCGCTGCGTCGTTATTGCTTCTTGTAGATGCCCGCCTCGAGCACGACATCGCCGACGCGCAGGATGTAGGTGGTCTTCGGCTCGATCTTGCCGGAGGTCGGATTCTTGTACTGGTAGTCGACCCAGCCGCTGCCTTTTTTGGCGGCCAGCTCGATGATCTCGCGGCGGTATTTCTTGCCGCTGGCGTCGGGCACGTCGGTCAAGTCCTTGCCGACGATGGATGGGTTGACCGGGTGTGCCAGCACGATGCCGGTGTTGATGTCGCGCATGTCGACGTACAGCGAACCCTGGATGATGTCCGGGTCCTTGGCGCTGATCTTTTTGATCATCGCTTCCTTGCCGTTGGCCTTCATGAAGGCGGCGCCTTTTTCGGCCATGGCGATGGCGTCCTTCTCGGTCGGTTCGGCGGCGTTGGCGGCGCACGGGTTGAACAGGGCGGCCGCGGCGACGGCGGCCGATGCGAAGTGCGCGAAGTGCAGTTTCATGGTGGGTCCTTGTCGGGTGAGGGGGATTGCTCGGGTAAACTTTACGCCCGCCCCGGTCGCCGGGATTGCGCTGCCGCAAGGTGTGGCCGCATGGCAATTACGACCGTGGTTTTATTGCCGCTTGCGCCCAGCCTTTAAATATTTCCAAGCGTCACTTGATTTTCGGCAATTTCAATGGCCTCCGGGCAGCCTAGCATGCAGTTTCCGCCACCCAACAAAAGCGATAGGAAACCGCCATGACCACCCACCTGATTTCGTCCGGGACCCCAAGCGCCGCGCAGGCGCCGAAGTTCAAACCCTTCATCCGCCAGACCATCGCCAATTCGCGCCAGTGGGAATGGATACCGCCCGATTTGCAGGAGGCGGTGCAGGTGGTGTCGCATGTGCTGCCGTTCCGCACCAACGAATATGTGCTCGACCATTTGATCGACTGGAACAACATCCCCGACGATCCGATCTACCGCCTGGTGTTCCCGCACAAGGACATGCTGCAGGCGGACGACTACGCCCAGCTGCGCGAGCTGGTGCTGGGCCACGCCAACCAGCCGGCGATGGCCGAACTGGTGCGCAAGATCCGCATGCGCATGAATCCCCATCCGGCCGGTCAGATGACGCACAACGTGCCGCGCGTGAACGACGCGCCGGTCAAGGGCCTGCAGCACAAGTACAAGGAGACGGTGCTGTTCTTCCCCAGCGCCGGCCAGACCTGCCACGCCTATTGCACCTTCTGCTTCCGCTGGCCGCAGTTCGTCGGCATGGACGACATGAAGTTCGACGCCCGCGAGTCGCACGAGCTGGCGGCCTATCTGAAGCTGCATCCGGAGGTGACCGATGTGCTGATCACCGGCGGCGATCCGTTGATCATGAACACCCGCTCGCTCGAGGCCTACATCGAGCCGCTGCTGGTGCCGGAGCTGGCGCATATCCAGAACATCCGCATCGGCACCAAGTCGGTGGCGTACTGGCCGCAGCGCTTCGTGACCGACCGCGACGCCGACGATCTGCTGCGCCTCTTCGAACGGGTGGTCGCCAGCGGCAAGAACATGGCCATCATGGGCCACTACAACCACGCGGTGGAGCTGCGCCCGGAGATCGCCCAGCTTGCCGTCAAGCGCATCGTCGGCACCGGCGCCACCCTGCGCATGCAAGGCCCGCTGATCCGCCACATCAACGAAGACCCGAAAAGCTGGGCCGAGTTGTGGCAGACCGGCGTGCGCCTGGGCGCGATCCCCTACTACATGTTCGTCGAGCGCGACACCGGCCCGCGCGAGTACTTCGAGCTGCCGCTGGCGCGCGCGCACGAGATCTTCCAGCAGGCCTACCAGATGGTGTCGGGCCTGGCGCGCACCGTGCGCGGTCCGTCGATGAGCGCCTTCCCCGGCAAGGTGGTGATCGACGGCGTGGTCACCATCGGCGGCGAGAAGGTCTTCGCGCTGCAGTTCCTGCAAGCCCGCAATCCGGACTGGGTGCGCCGTCCGTTCTATGCCAAGTACGATCCCAACGCGACCTGGATGGACCATCTGAAACCGGCTTTCGGCAAGGAGAAGTTCTTCTTCGAGGAGGAGGGCGGCAGCCGCAGCGAGTACGGCATCGAGACGCCCGGCCACCGCAAGGTGATCCCGCTGATCTCGGCGCGGCAGGAGGCCGCCGCCGCCGCGGTGTCGGCCGGTTGCAGCGCACCCAACGCCGCATAGGGTGACGCCATGCTAACCGGGGAACGGACGCGGGAGGTGGCGCGCCCGGAGCCGCCCATGGCCCGCACGGCGGCCACCGGGGCAGGACCGCGCGCGGGCGCCGCCACCCCGCCTCCGGTGTGCGCGGTGGGCGGGCAGGCGCCGAAGTTGTCGGGAAGCGCCGTGTTTTTGCTGGTGTTCCTGCCGTTCGCGCTGGGCCACTTCCTGTCGGCGCTGATGCGCACCGTGAACGCGACGGTGGCGCCGCAACTGGTGACGGCGCTCGCGCTCACGCCCGGCCAACTGGGGCTGCTGACCAGCGCCTTCTTTTTCGCCTTCGCGCTGGCGCAGCTGCCGGTCGGCATCGCGCTCGACCGCTGGGGACCGGCCAAGGTGCAGCTGCCGATGCTGGTCGTGGCGGCGGCGGGCGCGCTGGCGTTCTCCGGCGGCCAAACCTTCGCCGAACTGCTGGTGGCGCGCGCCGTGATCGGCCTGGGCGTGGGCGGCTGCTTCATGTCGGCGGTGAAGGCGATTTCGACCTGGATCGCGCCGTCGCGCATGCCGTCGGTGCAGGGCTACCTGATCGCCGTCGGCGGCCTGGGGGCGGCGTCGGCCACCTTGCCGGTGCGCCTGGCCTTGCACTACACGGACTGGCGCGGCCTGTTCGTCGTGCTGGCCGTGGCGGCGGTGACCACCGGCCTTTTGATTCGCATGCTGGCGCCGTCGCAGCCGCCGTCGCCGGCCCAGGGATCTGGTAGGGGCCCGGTGCTGGCGGCGATGGCGGAAGTGTACCGCCATCCTGCCTTCCGCGAGGCGGCCATGCTGGTGCTGATCCCGCATACGGTGTTCTTCGGCATGCAGGGGCTGTGGATCAGCCGCTGGCTGACCGACGTGGCGCGTTTTTCCGACGAGGCGGTCGGCTACCTGCTGTATCTGAGCATGGCGGCTATCATCTTTGGAGCCATCGCGGTGGGCATGGTCACCGAGTGGGCCGGCCGGCGCGGGGTGCCGCCGATCCGCGTGGCGGCGGCCGGCGTGGCGTTGTTCATCCTGGTGCAATTGGGCTTCGTGTTCAACTGGTCTCCCAGCTTCCAGACCTTGTCGGTGCTGTTTACGCTGGTGGGCACGGTGACCGGCATCGAGTACGCGATCATCGCGCAAAACCTGCCCGTAACCTTGACGGGACGGGCCGCGACCTGCCTGAACCTGCTCATTTTCCTGGGCGCGTTCGCGGTGCAGGCTGGCTTCGGCATGGTGGTCGGTTGCTGGCGGCCCAACCTGATGCAGCAGTATCCGGCCCAGGCCTACCAGGTCGGCTTCGCGGTACTGGTGTCGCTGCAGTTGCCCGGATTGGTATGGTTCGTGTGGCGGCACTGGAGACGGCCGGCGGGTTCCGGTAGAATGGATCTCCATTCCGGCAACCCGGCGACCAGCCCTCCATGACGCGATGACCAAACTTCAACAGGCCCAGAACGGAAACAGCGCGGACAACGCGTTCACCTCCCTGCCGCGCAGCTGGCAGGATTGGATCACGGAGAATCTGGCACGCGCGTGCAGCCCGCTGGATATGGCGAACAGCATGGCCCGCTCGGGCCAGTACAGCATGGCCGCGGCCGGCGCCGCCATCGACGAAGCCCTGCGCATGCGGGCCCGGGCCGATGGCGGCGCCGGCGCCGGCGCCGGCGCCGGCCCGGGTGAGCCAGTGGCCGCGCAGAGCGTCTTCGTGGCGCCGCAGCAGATGCCCTTCATCGACATCGAACGCAATCGCGTCGCCGCCCCGGACCGCGAGGTGGAGCTGCTGTTCGTGCTCAAACAGCCGCAGGTGATCCTGCTCGGCAATGTGCTCAGCATGGAGGAGTGCGACGCCATCGTCGCCCATTGCGGCACGCGCTACACCCGCTCGACGGTCACCGGCGAGGCCGACGGCGCCAGCGTGGTGCACGAGGGCCGCACCAGCGAAATGGCCTTCATCCAGCGCGGCGAGGCCGAGGTGGCCGAGCGCATCGAGCGGCGCTTGGCGGCGCTGGCGCACTGGCCGGCCGAATGCGGCGAGCCGTTCCAGCTGCAAAAGTACAACAGCACGCAGGAGTACCGGCCGCACTTCGACTGGCTCGACCCGGACAGCAGCGGCCATCGGAGCCACCTGCAGCGCGGCGGCCAGCGCCTGGCCACCTTCATCCTCTACCTGAGCGACGTCGAGCAGGGCGGCGGCACCGTCTTCCCCGGCATCGGGCTGGAAGTGTTCCCTAAAAAGGGCAACGCGCTGTGGTTCCTCAACACCGACGCCAACCACCAGCCGGACCGCCAGACCCTGCACGGCGGCGCGCCGGTGGTCAGCGGCACCAAGATCATCGCCAACAAATGGTTGAGACAGGGACGCTACGGTTAGAATGGCGCAGACATCTTAACCAAGGAACTGTATGAGACTTGTGCGTTACGGCCGTCCCGGCAAAGAGAAACCAGGCCTGATCGACGACGAAGGCAAACTGCGCGACTTGTCCGGCGTGATCGCCGACATCGGCGCCGAGCAGCTGTCGCCGAAGGCGCTGCGCAAGCTGGAGAAAATTCCGCAGGCGTCGCTGCCGCTGGTGCGCGGCAATCCGCGCTACGGCGTGCCGGTCGCGCGCGTCGGCAAATTCATCGGCATCGGCCTCAATTATTCCGACCACGCGGCCGAAATCGGCATGCCGCCGCCGAAGGAGCCGGTGGTGTTCATGAAGGCCGTCACCTGCGTCAATGGTCCGGACGATCCGGTGATGCTGCCGCAAGGGTCGAAGAAAACCGACTGGGAAGTGGAGCTGGGCGTGGTGATCGGCACGCGCGCGCAGTACGTCAGCGAACAGGACGCGCTGAAATACGTGGCCGGCTATTGCGTGGTCAACGACGTCTCGGAGCGCGCGTTCCAGCTGGAGATGGGCACGCAGTGGGACAAGGGCAAGGGCTGCGACACCTTCGGCCCGATCGGCCCGTGGCTGGTGACGCAGGAGGACATCTACGACGTGCAGAAGCTCGATCTGTATCTGGATCTGAACGGCAAGCGCATGCAAACCGGATGCACCGAAACGATGGTGTTCTCGGTGGCGCAGATCATCAGCTACCTGTCGAAGTTCATGACGCTGGAGCCGGGCGACGTGATCGCCACCGGCACGCCGCCGGGCGTGGGCCAGGCGCGCAAGCCGCAGCGCTTCCTGAAAAAAGGCGACACGCTGCGCCTGGGCATCGCCGGCCTGGGCGAACAGCAGCAGGACGTCATCGCCTGGCAGGCCAGGTAGGCGTTTGCATGTCGTGTCGGCCGCGCCAACCGGCGGCCGGCACGTATGCGTAACCGTGGAGACACGCATGCCGGCATACGCGGCGTCGAGTCACAACACGCTGGCAAGCGCCCGCTTGACGGCATCCCCGAGGCGCGTGGTAATCTCCGCCAACTCCGCCTCGGTGCTGGTAAACGGCGGCGCCAGCAAAATATGGTCGCCCAGCCGGCCGTCGATGGTGCCGCCCATCGGATACACCATCAACCCCACCGCCATCGCCTGCTCCTTGATCGCCGCGTGCAGCTTGAGCTCCGGATCGAACGGCGCCTTGCTCTCGCGGTCCTTGACCAGCTCCATGCCGATGAACAGCCCGCGCCCGCGAATATCGCCCACATGCGGATGCTCGCCGAACGCCCCGCGCAGCATGCGGCGGAAGCTGGCGCCGCGCACCGTCACTTCGCCCAGCAGGTTGTCGCGCTGGATCACCTTTTGCACCGCCAGCGCGGCGGCGGCGGCGATCGGATGCCCCATGTAGGTGTGGCCGTGCTGGAACGCGCCGCTGCCCTCGCGCAGGCGGTCGACGATATGCTCGCGCGCCAGCACCGCGCCGATCGGCTGGTAGCCGGCGCCCAGGCCCTTGCCCAGCACCACCAGGTCGGGCAGCGCGCCCTCCTGCTCGAACGCATACAGGGTGCCGGTGCGGCCCATGCCGCACATGACTTCATCGGCGATCCACAGGATGCCGTACTGGTCGCACAGCTGGCGCACGCCGCGGAAGTAGCCCGGCGTGGGCGGCACGGCACCGGAGGTGGCGCCGACCACCGTCTCGGCGCAGAAGGCGATCACGCGCGAAGGCCCGGCGGCGAGGATGCGCGCCTCCAGCTCGCGCAGCAGGCCGTCGGTGTAGTCGTCGACGCTCTGGTCCTTCGGACGGTGGCGGTACTCGTAGCAGGGCGACACGCGCGGCACGTTCATCAACAGCGGCTCGAACGGACGGCGGCGCCACTCGTTGCCGCCGATGGCCAGCGCGCCGAGCGTGTTGCCATGGTAGCTCTGGCGGCGGGCGATGAAGACGCTGCGTTCGGTGTCGCCCGCCTCGACGAAGTACTGGCGCGCCAGCTTGAGCGCCGTCTCCATCGCTTCCGAGCCACCGGAGACGAGGTAGACGTGATTGAGGTCACCGGGGGCGTCGTTGGCCAGGCGGGTGGCCAGTTCCTCGGCCGGTTCGCAGGTGAAGAAGGCGGTGTGGGCGTAGGCGTTGCGGTCGATCTGGGCGTGCATCGCGGCCAGCACGTCGGGATGGCCGTGACCCAGCGACGAGACGGCGGCGCCGCCGCTGGCATCGAGATAGCTGTTGCCGGCGCTGTCGCGCACCGTCAGCCCGGAGGCACTGACAGCCAGCGGCGGCGGGCGGCGCAGGTTGCGGTGGATGATGTGGCTCATGGCGTCCTTTCTGGCGTGGGGAAGAGTGTGACCGACAGCAGAAGATAGCGCCGATCGGCTTGTATTCCCTTGATAAATGCCTGAACATAAGTAAATTGTTTCCCAAAGCCACAAGGAAGAATGATATGAGCGATCGACTGGGGCCGATTCCCTTCGCACACATGAGCGCGAGCCAGCAGGTGGCGGCGCAGGCGGTCATCGACGGCCCGCGCGGCGCGTTGTACGGGCCTTTCGTGCCGCTGATCCGCAGTCCGGAGCTGATGGCGGCGGCGCAGCGCATGGGCGAGTACCTGCGCTACCGCAGCGCCATCGGCACGCGGCTGACGGAGCTGGCGATCCTGGTGACGGCGCGCCAATGGAGCCAGCAGGTGGAGTGGGCGATCCACGAGCCGATCGCGCGCGACCACGGCATCGCCGACGGCGTGATCGCGGCGATCGCGGCGCGCCGGCGTCCCGACGGCATGGCGCCGGACGAGGCGCTGGTGCACGATTTCTGCGTGATGCTGCACCAGCGCCAGCGGATCGACGACGACACGTACGCGGCGGCGCTGGCGATGTTCGGCGAGCACGGCGTGGTCGATTTGATGGGGATCAACGGCTACTACACGTTTTTGGCGATGGTGATGAACGCGGCCCAGACGGAGGTGCCGGCATCCGCCGCTGCCCCACTGCCTGACTGACCGCGGAGACACGTAGGGAGGATTAGGCGGAACGCCGTAATCGGCCATGCATGAGCAGCCGATGGCGCAAGCGCTAGAATAGCGGGATGACATCCCCTTTATACACTCACTTCTCACAGTTACAATCCACCTTACCGTCCGACGGCCCCGGCTTCAGCGCCGTGGTAGTGCAAGATGGCGAGATCGTCCTCGAGCTGCATCATGGCATGGCGTCGCTGGAGCTGGAAGTGCCGCTGTCGGGGCGCTCAGCGTATTACCTCGCCTCCGAGTCCAAGCAGTTCATGGCGGCGGCGATACTGGCGCAGGTGCGGGCGGGGACGATCGGGCTCGACGACGACGTTTGCGTCCGCCTGCCGGAGCTGGCCGGCTTCGAGCAGCCGTTCGCGTTGCGCGGCCTGCTCAACCACAGCAGCGGCATCCCCGACTATTTCCAGTTCCTGCAATGCCAGCCAGGCCGCCGCGAGGACGACTACTTCTGCAACGCCGACATCCTGGCGCTGATCGCGCGCATGGACACGGTGGCCTTCCCAAGCGGCAGCGCGCACCGCTACAGCAACAGCAATTACATCCTGCTGGCGGCGTTGCTGGAACGGCTGACGGGAAAAACGGCGGCGCGCCACGTGCGCGAGACGCTGCTGCTGCCGCTGGGGATCACGCGCATGGGCTTCGACGACGATCGCGGCGCCGTGCTGCCGCAGCGGGTGGCCAGCTACGAGATCGACGAGGCGCGTCCCGGCGGCTACCGCCAGCACCTGGGCAACGCCAACACGGTGGGCGACGGCGGCATGTATGCGAGCACGGCGGAACTGGTGTTGTGGGAGCGCGAATGGCACCGGCAGTGGGCGCGGCCGGACAGCCTGCTGCACGCGATGCTGCAACCATCGCCGCTGGACGACGGCACGGTGCCGGACTACCGTTTCGGTCTGGAATGGACCCGGCGCGGCGGCCAGGATGTGGTCTTTCACGGTGGCGGACTGTGGGGCTTCCGCACGCTGCTGCTGCGCCTGCCGGGCAAGCGCCTGTCGATCATCCTGCTCTCCAACTCCGACCGGGTGGAACCGGAGTGGAAACAACTGGCCGACGCCGCCATGACTTAACGGCAACTCCGGGGTCAGGTCCTAATGCCGCTAAGTTAAGCGTTCATCTAAATCACGTAGGGCGGATTAGCGCAGCGTAATCGGCCAAGCGCCGTCGGCGGCTCATGGCCGATTACGGCGTTCCGCCTAATCCGCCCTACGAA
>CAUPJZ010000031.1:0-79408 GCA_963511605.1 uncultured Duganella sp.
GGCGTCGCCGCTGTGCTCGAAATAATCGAACAGGCCTTCCTCGTGCATCAGGCGACGGGCGAAGGCGAGGTCGCTTTCCTGGTATTGGGTGGTGATGCTGCGCTTGGGATAGACGGCGCGGTCGAGGATGTCGAAGCGCCACGCCGGCACTAGCTTGCCTTGGCCTTGGTAGGCGTTAAAAATGGTATCGAGGATGTCGAATACCGTCATGTCCTGGAAGATGCGGCTGTCGCGTCCGCGCGCGAGGAAGGCGGTCCAGGGTTCGACGGTGAGGTTGTAGCGAGCGAAGCCGCCATTGGCGCCGGCCATGTCGATGGCGGTGACGTGGCCGTGGAACGGTCGCAACTGGTCGCGGCTGGCGGCGGTCATCAACTCCAGCAGCACCGGCTGGCCGATCAGCGACTTGAGCGAAATGGCGGCGTCGGTCGAGAGCGCGGCGATCTTGAAGCTGAAGCCGGTGGCTATCCCTTCCTCGCCCCGCACGCACTCGGCCAGCAGCACGTCGGCGCCGAGGGGCGTGGTGAGTTTGAGTATCCGAGTGCTTTGCGTGAAACCGGCGAGCAGTGCAGATGGAGAGGACGAGCTGTTTTGCGACGAAACCGGTTCTGACATGTTACTTCTACTCCAGATATGCCGCGCTGGTACCTCCAACGCCGGGCTAGATATAATCCATGCAAGATTACACCCTAGAAAGTACTGTTTGACAAGAGCGATTCGATTGAGGAAGGTGGAGGCGCGGGATGCGGGTCTTGTCAAACCATCAACGAGCGCTCCAAGCATAGCCCAGCTTTTCCATCATCGGTGCAATCCAGGCAAGATCGCAACGTAGAAATTACTAATTAATAAGCGCGATTTGATTGAGTCGCGGCAACAAGTCCCGCGAGCGCGCAGGCGGCCGGATCTCCTCCCCCGGCAGAAGTGCTTTGCCCTAACATTTCTTTCGTGTTTTCATGTACGATACCGGATTCGTCAAAGCATACGTGACGAAAAAATGGTAGTACCTACCGCCCGCCGCAAGGCGAGCGCGGAGGGTTGTTAATTTAGGGCAAGAGGATCATTGCACGTGCTTCCTTCATGTCCCGATCTCTTGGAGACGGAATGGGAGCTTCGCGCCCACCTTTACAGCGGGCAGCCAGCCTGATCATGTTGGCATGTGTCCTGGCCGTGACCACCTCGGTGGCGGCCGAAGCCTGGCGCTGGTCGCGCGTCGCCCAGCCCGGCGGCCAGCCCGCCGCCGCCCACAGCACGGCCGCGCCGACCGATCCCACCCTGACCGAATTGTCCCGCGCCATTATTCCGATGCCCAAGGGTGTGCCGTCCGCGCACGCCAGCGCGCTGGCCAGCCTGCCCGGCGGCGACCTGATGTCCTTCTGGTGGGCCGGCAGCCGCGAGAGCGGCCCGGATGTGAAGGTCTACGCGTCGCGCTGGTCGCATGGCAAATGGAGCGACAACTGGGTCGTGGCCAGCCGCGAGTCGCTTGGCGCCGTGCTCGGCCATGGCGTGCGCCGCATCGGCAACCCGGTCGCCTGGACCGCCACCGACGGCACCGTCCACCTGTACGTGGTGGCCACCGGCCTGGGCGGCTGGGCCGCGTCGCGCATCGTGCAGATGGAATCGCGCGACCAGGGCGCCAACTTCACCGTGCGCCGCGTGCTGCCGATGTCCCCGGTCTTCAATACCAGCGTGCTGGTGCGCTCGGCGCCGATCGGCCTGGCCGATGGCGGCTGGTGGCTGCCGGCCTATTTTGAAATCGGCAACAAATACCCGATGCTGATGGCGTTCGACGCCAGCGGCGCACCGCAGCGCCTGACGCGCATCGGCGCCCGCACGCAATCGCTGCAGCCGACCCTGGTGCCGGTGTCGGCCACCGAGGTGCGCGCGTGGATGCGTGATGCAGGCGAAGATCGGCGCGTGCAGCAGGCCTCCAGCCGCGACGGCGGCAACAGCTGGGAAGACATGGACGCGACCCCGATGTCCAACCATGGCACCGCGCTGGCCGTGCTGCGCCTGACCAACGGCAGCTTCCTGATGCTGCGCAACGAAGGCGCCGCCGGCAACATGGCGCGCAGCACCTTGTCGCTGTCGATCTCGACCGACGCCCACGCGTGGCGCCCGCTGACCGATATCGTCAGCGGCAAGCCCGGCGACGAGTTTTCGTATCCGGCGATGTACCAAGTCGGCGACGAGCTGCACATCACCTACACCTATCAGCGGCGCGCGATCGCGCACCACCGCCTGAAAATCCATCCGGGGAAGGACCTGCTATGAGCTTGCCTGATCTCGCCCTGCAGATCGTCTACGGGCGCCTGGCCTGGGCGCTGGTCGCCGCCGCAATGCTGCTGGCGATCCTGCCGGTGCTGAAGCCGGCGCTGTTGTCGACCTGGCAGTCCAGACTGTCGCCCAAGCAGTCGCCCGCCGTCTTCGCGCTGCGCCCGCGCCGCTCGATGGCCAACGCCGCCTTCGTTCCCGGCGTCGTCATCGCCACGGTGGTGTTGATGGCCTTGCCCGACGCGGCGTCGCCGGCCTATTGGCTGACCCTGGTGTTCCAGTATCCGAGCGCGCTGCTGGTCGGCTTCAGCATGGTGTCGCTGCACGCGCGCTGGCAGGGCCGGCCGGTCCGTCTGGTCATGCCCGCCGGTTTGGCGGTGCCGCTGGTCGTCGCCGGCCTGGTGCTGTATCTGGACGCCTTCGGCGTGCTGGCGCTGGGCCTGTATTCCAGCGGCTTTGGCGCCGTCGCCGCGCCCCTGGTCGCCTGCGCGGTCGCCATCGCCTGCGCGGCGGCCATCGTGCGCGGCCAGGCCATCGCCGGCCCCGCCGCGCTGCTGGTCGCCGTGCTGCTGTTTTCTGTGCTGCGCCTGCCTTCCGGCAACCTGTGGGACGCGCTGCTCGACCCGCTGCTGTGGTCGTGGGCGCTGGGGTCGATGGTGGTGGCGATGTTCCGGCAGCGCGCCGCGCGCCGCGCCGAACTGGTGGCGCCGTTGGCGGAGCCAGAGACCTCGCCGATCCCGGAACCGGTGCTCGCGCACGCGGCCGCCGTTAACGAACAAATTTAATCAGCAATGGAGTAGTGCATGGTAAAGAACAAGTGGTATGTTCATCCGGTGATCGCGGTCGGGGTCCTGGTCAACATCTTCGTGATGGCGCTGGCGATCCTGTGGAAGGGCGACCAGACCGCGATCTGGCGCCTGGTGGTGGAGGACGGCATCGTCGAATGGATGCAGTTCCTGTGCTTCACCGTCACCGCCGGCATGCTCGGCTTCCTCGCCGTCGAGCAATGGCAGCGCACGCCCAAGATCAACCTGCAACTGCTGGCCTTCGTCGGCCTGACGGCGCTGGTGGCGTTGGCCGCGCTGGAGGAAATCAGCTGGTTCCAGCGCATCCTGCACATCGCCTCGCCCGAGTACTTCCTGGCCAATAACCGCCAGTCCGAAACCAATCTGCACAATCTGGCCGTCGGCAACGCCAGCCTGCACAAGACGGTGCTGCTGAAGGTGATCGCCATCGTCGGCCTGACCCATAACATCATCTTGCCGCTGCTGGCGCGCAAGCGTCCGGCCGTGCGCGACTTCGTCGAGCGCTTCGGGCTGTACCTGCCGCCGCTGTCGGCGTCGGTGATCTACATCGCCCTGGTCGCGCTGTCGCACCTGGTCATCGATCACCCGCGCAAAGGCGAGCTGGGCGAGATGTTCGGCGCCGTCCATTACATGACCACCGTGTTCGCCGCCTATTACATCGGCGTCGGCTACGGCAAGCCGCCGGTGTTCGAGCAGCCGGCCGACAGCCGCCGCGTGTCGACCTTGTTCGCGATGGTGGTCGTGTTCCTGCTGCTCACCGCCTGGCTGATGAGCGCCGGCAGCGGCGCGCCGCAGTACATGGCCTCGCATCCGATCGCCGTCGGCGCCGGCGCCGACTGACGCGCGCACGGGGACCGTCATGACACTACGTTCGAATAGCCTGTTGAACCGCTGCGCGGCGCGACTCGAAAGGCTGACCGCCTGGGCCGGTCCGTTCTCCAGCCTGCTGCAATTGCTGTTGCTCGGCCTGCTGATCCTCACGTTGTCGCGCGCCGGCCTGGTCGCCTGGCAGTGGAGCAGGGTGGCGCCCACCGGTATTCCGCTGCGGATCTTCGTCCAGGGCGTGCGGGCCGACCTGATCTTGCTTGGCTACTTCCTCGCCATCCCGCTGGTGCTGGCGCCGCTGCTGGCGCACCGGCGCACGCAGCGCCTGTGGCGCCTGTTGTCGGTCGGCTGGGCCACGTTCGCGTTGATCTTCATCGTGTTCATGGAAGTGTCCACGCCGCAGTTCATCATGCAGTTCGACGTGCGGCCGAACCGCCTGTTCATCGAATACCTGTCCTATCCGCACGAGGTCATCGCCACCTTGTGGAACGGCTTCCGCATCGCCCTGGTGCTGGGCGTTATTTCCACCGTCCTGCTGGGCGTGGGCCTGTATCGGCTGCTCAAGGCCGCCTCGGCCAACATGGTCGTGTGGGGTCCGTTGAAGCTGCTGCTGGTGTGGCCGTTGCTGGTGATGCTGGTGTTCGTGCAGATCCGCTCGACCACCGCCCACCGTCCTGCCAACCCGGCGCTGTTCGCGCTGACCGGCGATTCGATGGTCAACTCGCTCATCATCAACTCGCCGTGGTCGGTGTTCGACGCGCTCAACTCGATGAGCAAGGAAGCCAATTCGTCCGAGATCTACGGCAAGTACCCGCGCGAGAAAGTGTTCCAGGTCGTCAAGAGCGCCCCTTGGCTCAAGGATGCGCAATTCACCTCCGCCGAGTTGCCGACCCTGCACAAGCAGGTCGCCACCGCGCAGCGCGAGCGCCCGCTCAATCTGGTCATCGTGCTCGAGGAGAGCCTGGGCGCGACCTTCGTCGAATCGCTCGGCGGCGTGCCGGTCACCCCCGAGCTGGAAAGGTTGAAGAAGGAAGGCTGGTGGTTCGAGCAGCTGTACGCCACCGGCACCCGCTCGGTGCGCGGCATCGAGGCGGTCGTCGCCGGCTACGGCCCGACCCCGGCGCGCAGCGTGGTCAAGCTGTCGCTGGCCCAGCAGAACTTCTACACCTTGGCGCTGGGCTTGGGCCAGAAGGGTTACCACACCGAATTCGTCTACGGCGGCGAAGCGCACTTCGACAATATGCGCGGCTTCTTCACCGGCAACGGTTTCCAGAAGGTGGTCGACCGCCGCGACATGAAGCCGGTGTTCGAAGGCAGCTGGGGCGCCTCGGACGAGGACTTGTTCGACAAATCGCTCGAGCGCCTCAAGACGCTGCACGCGGCCAACAAGCCGTTCTTCAGCCTGATCTTCACCTCGTCCAACCATGAGCCGTTCCAGTTCCCCGACGGCCGCATCGAACTGCACGACGCCGAGAAGCAGACCGTCAACAACGCCGTCAAGTACGCCGACTACGCGCTGGGCCGCTTCATCGCCCAGGCCAAGAAGGAGGCCTACTGGAAGGACACCGTGTTCCTGATCGTCGCCGACCACGACAACCGGGTCTATGGCGACAGCCTGGTGCCGATCAATAAGTTCCACATCCCGGGGCTGATCATGGGCGCCGACATCGAGCCCAAGGTCATCAAGACCATCGCCAGCCAGATCGACCTGGCGCCGACGATGTTGTCGCTGATGGGCTTGTCGAGCGAGCACCCGATGATCGGCCGCGACTTCGCGCGCGACAGCGAAACCCCGGGCAGGGCGTTGATCCAGTTCGACAATTACTTCGCGTGGCTCGAGGGCTCGTCGGCCACCATCCTGCGTCCGGGCCAGGAGCCGCTGCTGGGCAAGTACGACGCCGCCACCAAGACCTTGACCACGAGTTCGACGCCAGCCGATCCGCAACTGGTGGACAAGGCCATGTCGCACGTGGTGCTGCCGTCCATCCTGTACCGCGAGCAGCGTTACAAACTGCCGAAGTAAGTCAGCGCGCCGGCGCGGTCTTCTTGACCGTGCCGAACAGCGCCGCGACCATCGGATCGCGGCGCACCACCACCGCGCTGGCGCGCAGCGGGTAGACGGTGTCGTCGATCAGCCGGTGAACGCGGTTGCCTTCACGGCTGATCGTCGTGCTCAACGTGGGGCCGTCGTAAATGTCTTGTGCCGGTTGTTCCATGATTTTCCTTCTCTTGCGTTCACTTCAATTCTTCTGAAACACGTAGGGCGGATTAGGCGGAACGCCGTAATCGGCCATCGACGGGCCGCCGACGCCGCATGCATGGCCGATTACGCTTCGCTAATCCGCCCTACGTGTTTCCGTGGTTTTTCCATAGGCCCGGGCCGTGGTTGCCATTGTCGCTGCGCCCGGTGTTGCCGCGCCATCGGCAAAAAGGACTAGACATGGCTTTGCATCCGCTGCCGCAGCCGGGCCGCCATGCACAGGTTGACCCACAGTCCGATGCAGGCGAGGCACATCAGCGCAGCCGCCGGCCGCGCCAGCGCCGGCTGGTAGCAGGCGCCCAGCAGCAACATCAGTGCGCTCGCGTGCGTGGCCAGTTGCCACTTGGCGCGCTGTTCGGGAATGATCTTGTTCACCGCCGGCAGCTTGCGGCCGCTGGCGGCCATCTCCTCCTGCAAGTGGTACCACGCGAGGAAGGGCACGATCTTGTACAGCATGCCGTTGATGGCCGACAGCGCGAAGCCGGCGATCAGCAGCACGCCCAGCGCCAAAGGCGTGGCGTTCGATACCTCGTCCCGTGGCCATAGCCATAACGCCAGTGCCGCCGCCAGGCTGGCCATGGCAACGCGCCAGTACAGCGTGGTCGGATCTGCCTGTGGCCTTTTGCGGCGCGCCAGCAGACGCAGCGTGGTGCCGGCGAACAGCGCGTATCCGGCCGCCAGCAGGAACAGGCACAGCTGGTGGAACAGCAGCCCTCCGCCGGGCAGCCCGCTCGACAGTGACGCCGCCGCCAGCAGCATGAATAGCCAGGTCGTGTAGGAACCGGTCAGCAACGGAGGATAGGGCTCGGTCAGCATGAACATCGGCACCACCTGGAAAGCCACCGCGATCACCAGCAATCCCACCCAGCCGAGCAGCCCCCACATCGCGTGCAGGTCCGTCAGCCGCGCCAGCGGCAGTTGCGCCCCTTCCGGCCAGGCGAAGGCGCCGGCCAGCATGCCGCCCAAGGTGGCCGTCAGCACCAGCGCCGCCAGCGCCAGCCGGATGCCGGCCACCACGGCGCCCGAACCGTTGGCGTGCGGACGCCACATACCCACCGTGCAGGCGCCCAGAAACAGCAGCAACGACGCCAGCAGCGTCCCCATCGCCAGCGCGAACAGCGCCGGTAGTCCGGACCAGAAGGCGTACGCCAGCAGCAGCGTGCCGGCGCTCAAACCGAGGTGCACCGCCGCGCCGACCCGGCCCACGTGCGGCACGGTGATGCCGGCGACGACCGGCAGCATTTGCAGCAGCGCGCCGATCATCGTCATGCTCAGGCAGCCGAGCACCATCAAATGCGTCAACGCCAGCGTCAGCGGCGACCAGCGCGTCAGCAGCGCGGCCTCGCCCTGCCACGCCAGCAGGCCCGCCGCCAGCGCGGCGAACAGCGGCGCGGTGAGAAAGTAGCGCAGCGGCAGCGACAACGACGGGTTGTTGTCGAACGAGAGCGCGCGGCGCGGCGCGGCGGCAAGCTTCACGCGTCACCGCCGTCGGGCACCTGCCAGATCAGCACTTCATAGCGCGCCTCGCACGGCGTGGTGCGGTGCGCGAAGCCGTAGCGGCGCAGGATTTGGTACAGCGGCACCGGATCGCGGTCGATCATCACCCGCAGCCGTTCGTCCGGCCCCAGTGTGTCGAGCGCCTCGAGGATGAGCACCATCGGTTGGGGTGGCTCCAGCCCGCCGACGTCCAGCAGGCGTGCGCCGCCATGTGTGTTGTACATCTGTTTGTCCTCGGTTATGTGCTGGACGGCATTGTCCCATTCGGCCAAGCACAATTTCTTTGATGCACATCAAGGATTCCGGGCTTGACGGCGCGATACAGTTCGTCCGCCATCCGGCATCGACTTTTTAGCCTCACCCCTTCCTATGATCCAAGCTGAATCCCCCGTTTCCGCCGCGCCGCCGATCGAGCTGGTGTGCCCGGCCGGCAGCCTGCCGGCGCTCAAGGCCGCCGTCGATCTGGGCGCCGACTGCGTCTACCTCGGCTTTCGCGACGCCACCAACGCGCGCAACTTCGCCGGCCTCAATTTCGACGACGCCGCCATCGCCCAGGGCATCGCCTACGCGCACGCGCGCGGCCGCAGGGTGCTGCTGGCACTGAACACCTATCCGCAACCGGAGACGAGCGCGCTGTGGCGCGGCGCCATCGACCGCGCGGCCGCCGCCGGCATCGACGCCGTCATCCTGGCCGACCCCGGCCTGATGCGCTACGCCGCCGACCACTATCCCGACCTGCGATTGCACTTGTCCGTGCAGGGCTCGGCCACCAACGCCGAGGCCATCAATTTCTATCGCCGCCAGTTCGGCATCGCCCGCGCGGTGCTGCCGCGCGTGCTGTCGCTGGCTCAGGTCGAGCACGTCGTCAACAACACCGACGTCGAGATCGAGGTGTTCGGCTTCGGCAGCCTGTGCGTGATGGTCGAGGGCCGCTGCGCGCTATCGTCGTATGTGACGGGCGAGTCGCCCAACACCCACGGCGTCTGCTCGCCGGCCAAGGCGGTGCGCTGGCAGCAGAACCCGCGCGGTCTGGAATCGCGCCTGAACGGCGTGCTGATCGACCGTTACACGCCGCAGGAGAACGCCAGCTATCCGACCTTGTGCAAGGGCCGCTTCGAGGTCAACGACGAGACCTATTACGCGGTCGAGGAGCCGACCAGCCTGAACACGCTGGAGCTGCTGCCGCAACTGCTGGCGATGGGCGTGCGCGCGGTCAAGATCGAAGGCCGGCAGCGCAGTCCCGCCTACGTGGCGCAGGTCACGCGCGTGTGGCGCGAGGCGCTCGACCAGTGCCTGCACAACGCCGCGCGCTACGCCGTCAAGCCGGGCTGGATGGCCGAACTGAACACGCTGGCCGAGGGCCAGCAGCACACCTTGGGCGCGTACCACCGCGCCTGGAAATGACGATATGAACAACGGAGAAACTATGCTCAAACTGGCCCTGGGACCGCTGCTGTACTACTGGCCGCGCGAGAAGGTGATGGCGTTTTACGAAGAGGTCGCGGCCTCGCCGGTGGACATCGTCTACCTGGGCGAGACGGTCTGCTCGCGCCGCCACGAACTGCGCGCCGCCGACTGGCTGGCGCTGGGCGCGATGCTGGAGGCCGAAGGCAAGCAGGTGGTGATGTCGACCCTGGCGCTGATCGAGTCGAGCGCCGACGTCACGGCGCTGCGCCGGCTGACCGCCAACGGCCGCTTCACCGTCGAGGCCAGCGACATGGGGGCGGTGCAGCTGCTGTCCGGGCAGGCGCCGTTCGTCGCCGGGCCGCACCTGAACATCTACAACCCGCCGACCTTGTCGCTGCTGGCCGGATTGGGCGCGAGTCGCTGGGTCATGCCGCTGGAGATGGGCCGCGACGGGTTGCGGCATATGCAGCGCGAGCGGCCGGCCGGCATCGAGACCGAGGTGTTCGGCTATGGCCGCATGCCGCTGGCGTTCTCGGCGCGCTGCTTTACGGCGCGCAACCGCAACCTGCCCAAGGACGACTGCCGCTTCAGCTGCATCGAGCATCCGGACGGCCTGGTCATGCGCACCCGCGAGAAGCAGGATTTCCTGGTCCTCAACGGCATCCAGAGCCAGTCTGCGCTAGTCTACAACCTGCTGGGCGAGCTTGGGCAGTTGCGCGAGCTGGGTGTCGATGTGGTGCGGCTCAGCCCCCAGTCTCGGCACATGGGCAAGATCATCGGTGCGTTCGACGCGGTTCGGCGCGGTACGGCGCCGGCTGCCGCCAGCGCGCGCATGATGGAGCCGCTGTTGCCGGCGCCGGCTTGTAATGGTTACTGGTACGGCAGGCCCGGGCTTGAACATTTGACGGAGGTTGCGGTATGACGCCTGGTACTTCACATATTGCAGGCGGCGGGCAGGCGCCGTTGTCGTTGCCGCCCGTGCTGGGCGCGCTGGGACGGTGTTTGCCGGCCTGGCCCGGATCGCTGCTGTGCGTGGCGGCGCTTAATCTGGTGCTGCGGCCGCACTTGCCCGAGGACGTGCGGGCCAGCTTGCGCGGCAAGCACCTGCGTGTGCATGTCAAGGATGCTGGCGTCGGGTTTGATTTCACCTGGCGCGAGACGGGGTTCGCGGCTTTGCGGGCGGGGCCTGTGCCCGATCTGGAGATCGGGGCTGGCGCGCGGGATTTTGTCGCGCTGGCGCGGCGCGAGCAGGATCCTGATACGCTGTTCTTCTCGCGGCGGTTGTCGATGGAAGGGGATACGGAGCTTGGGCTGCTGGTCAAGAACACGCTCGACGCGGTGGACGTGCCGTTGACGGAGTTGGGCAGGCGGGCGTTGGTGCGGTTGGTGAGGTCGTTGCCTGGGGGGCGCGGTGTAGCGGTATGATTATCGGGGTCTTCGTATTTCGTAGGGCGGATTAGGCGGAACGCCGTAATCGGCCATCGTCGGGCCGCCGACGGCGCATGCACGGCCGATTACGCTTCGCTAATCCGCCCTACGTGGTTTAGAAGAAGGCTTGCGCTGGAGGGTATTAGTGGCTGCGGCGTATCGTGAAGCGTGGGAACATCGGCGCGATTTTCGCCAGCGTTTCCTCGCCGGGATAGCCGGCGATGGCGGCGTTCACCAGCGCTTGGTCGCCGCAGCCGGTGGCGCGGAACTCTTGCAGCACGTAGTTGGCCACGCCCATGTCGGCCAGCGTTTTGGCCAGCTCCATCAGCACCGGGGGCGGCAGCTGGGCCGGGTGCACCGTGGTGCGGCACTCGTAGTCGATGCCGCTGGCGAGGATCGCTTCGACGCTCGCGCGCGCCGGCTCGCCGCTGCCGGCGACGCCGGTGATGTCGGCATAGCGGTCGAACGGCGCCTTGACGTCGAAGCCTACCCAATCCAGCAACGGCAGCAGCTTCTTCAACCTGTCCGGGTAGATGCACGCCGTCTCCAGGCCGACCTTGAAGCCCAGCGCGCGCACCTGCTGAATGGCGCCGCCGAGCGCCGGGTCCATGGTGGCCTCGCCGCCGCAGAACACCACCGCGTCGAGCAGCCCCACGCGCCGTTCCAGCCCCGCTAGCAGCGCGCCCCACGACAGTGGGCTGTCGCGCGTGCGCGCTTGCAGATGCGGGTTGTGGCAGTAGCCGCAGCGCCAAGGGCAGCCCTGGACAAACACCACCGCCGACAGCTGGCCGGGATAATCGGTGGTGCTGAACGGCGTGTAGCCGCCCACCTTGAGCGGTCTGCCGTCCATGTCAGGGCGCCTTGACGGCCGCTTCGCGGAAGTAGGTGCGTTCGTGGAACTCGCCTTGCTTGCCGGTGTTGAAGGACGAGACCGGGCGATGGTAGCCCATCACGCGGGTCCAGATTTCGCAGGGCTGGCGTTCGGCGTCGGTCAGTTCTGGAGCGGTTCGGAGGCTTGTGTCATTCATGGTACTTCCTTTCTAACGGTTGAGAAAACGGGGATACACGTAGGGCGGATTAGGCGGAACGCCGTAATCGGCCATCGATGAGCCGTCGACGACGCTCGCATTGGCCGATTACGCTTCGCTAATCCGCCCTACGTGGAACAACTGCTGAGCTGCTTGCGCGCCAATAAATCGGCGTCGCACTTCGGACAAAACTTGTGGCTGCCGTTCAGGTAGCCATGCTTGGGGCAGATCGAGAACGTCGGCGTGACCGTGATATACGGTAGCCCGAAACGCCCAAGCGCGCGCCGCACCAGCGTGCGGCAGGCATCCGCGCTCGACAGCGCTTCCGTCATATACAGATGCAGCACCGTGCCGCCGGTGTACTTGCGCTGCAACTCGTCCTGCTGTTCCAGCGCCTCGAACGGATCGTCGGTATAACCCACCGGCAGCTGCGACGAGTTGGTGTAGTAAGGCATCTGCCCGGTACCCGCCTGGCGGATGTCCGGATAGCGCTTGCGGTCCTCCTTGGCGAAGCGGTAGGTCGTTCCCTCGGCCGGCGTCGCCTCCAGGTTGTACATATGGCCGGTCTGTTCCTGGAACTCGATCATCCGCGCGCGCACATGGTCGAGCAGCCGCAGCGCGAAGGCGCGGCCCCATGGCGTGGTGATGTCGTGCCGTCCGTCGGGATCGAAATTGCGTATCATCTCGTTCACGCCGTTCACGCCCAGGGTCGAGAAGTGGTTGCGCAAGGTGCCCAGATAGCGCTTGGTGTACGGGAATAGGCCGTTGTCCATGTGCCGCTGGATCACCTTGCGCTTGATCTCCAGGCTGTCGCGCCCCAGCTCCAGCAGCCGGTCCAGCGCCGCCAGCAGCGCCGTTTCGTCGCCCCGGTGCAGATAGCCCAGGCGCGCGCAGTTGATCGTCACCACACCGAGCGATCCGGTCTGCTCCGCCGAGCCGAACAGGCCGTTGCCGCGCTTGAGCAGTTCGCGCAGGTCCAGCTGCAGGCGGCAGCACATCGACCGTATCATGTTCGGCTTCAGTTCCGAGTTGATGAAGTTCTGGAAGTAGGGCAGGCCGTAGCGCGCCGTCATCTCGAACAGCAGCTCGGCGTTGGGACTATCCCACGCGAAGTCCTCGGTGATGTTGTAGGTCGGGATGGGGAAGGTGAACGCGCGCCCTTTGGCGTCGCCGGTCATCATGATCTCGATGTAGGCGCGGTTGATCATGTCCATCTCGTGCTGCAGGTCGCCGTACGCGAACGGCATCTCCTCGCCGGCGATGTGCGGGATCTGTTCGCGCAAATCCTCGGGACAGACCCAGTCGAACGTCAGGTTGGTGAACGGCGTTTGCGTGCCCCAGCGCGACGGCACGTTGAGGTTGTAGATCAGCTCCTGCATGTACTGCTTGACGTCGGCGTAGCCCAGGCTGTCCTTGCGCACGTATGGCGCCATGTAGGTGTCGAAGGAGCTGAAGGCCTGGGCGCCGGCCCACTCGTTCTGCAAGGTGCCGAGAAAGTTGACGATCTGCCCGATCGCGCTCGACATGTGGCGCGGCGGGCTCGATTCGACCTTGCCCGGCACGCCGTTCAGGCCTTCGTTAAGCAGGGTGCGCAGCGACCAGCCGGCGCAGTAACCGGCCAGCATGTCCAGATCGTGGATGTGCAGGTCCGCCTGGCGGTGGGCCTGTCCCACCTCGGGCGGGTAGACGTGGTTGAGCCAGTAGTTGGCGATCACCTTGCCCGACACGTTCAGGATCAGGCCACCGAGCGAGTAGCCCTGGTTGGCGTTGGCGTTGACCCGCCAGTCCTGACGGTCGAGGTACTCGTTGATCGACGTTTCGACGTCGACCAGCGACTGCCGGTCCTGGCGCAGGGTGGCGTGCTGCTCGCGGTAGACCACGTAGCGGCGCAGTGTCTGGCGGTAGCCGGCGTCGTACAACACGCTTTCGACGGTGTCCTGTATCTGCTCGACCGTCAGCGCGTCTGGCGTGCGCGCCGAGGCCAGGTGCAGCAGCGCGCAATCGGTCAGCTGGCGCGCTTCGCGCAGGTCGAACTCGCCGCTGGCGCGGCCGGCCAGCAGCAGCGCGGCCTCGATTTTCTCGCGCCTGAACGGCTGGGCGCCGCCATCGCGCTTGGTGACCATCGTGCTGGTGAATTCCTCTTCCACACTCTCTCCTTGATACTATATGTAGTTGGTGCGGACAGCATAGATACCGCATGTGGTGGTCGTCAACGAATTTCCCCGCTACTTTGCAATTCCTTGATCTGACCCCGTTTTTATCGATTTGAGCAGCGCGGCGATCTGCGCGACGAAGGTTTCGTCGGGTGTCACGTCCAGCCGCGAGCTGGTCGCGCGCGTGCTGCCGGCCGCGTCGAGCAGGGCCACGCGCGTGGTGTGGTTGATCTCGCCGTTGTCCAGGCGGCGGAACTTGATGTTGAGCGTGGCCGCCAGCGTGCGCGTGGCGCTGTCGTCGGCGGCGACGGCCAGCCGGAAGCGCGCCGGGTCGAGTTTGTTCTTGCGGGCGAGCATGGCGAGCGAGTCCGGCGTGTCGTGGGCCGGGTCCAGGCTGACGAGCAGTACGCGCAGCGGCCCGGCGTCGGCACCCAAAGCGGACACCGTGCGTTTGAGGTTTTCGATGATGACGGGGCAGGCGGCGTGGCAGTCGCCGTAGAACATCGTCACCAGCACCGGCGCGCCGGCCATGTCGCGCAGCGTGAAGTGCTTGCCCGCGCCGTCGGTGAGGACGGTGTCGAGCTGGTGGAGCGAGGCGCCGGGCATCGGCATGGCCACCGTGGCGGCGACGGAGGTGGTGAGCGGCGAGGCGGCCAGGCCGGCGAACAAAGCGGCGGCCAGCATGGCGCGGCGCAGGGAGTTTGCATGTTTCATGGTGTGCTTTCGTGAGTCGGTGGATGGGCGTCGCGCGCGCAGCGGAAGCCCAGGTTGGCGCCGTCCTGCTGGCCGTCCATGGCGGACAGCAGCGCCAGGCGCATCAGGATGGCGTAGTTGCGGCGGTCGGCTAGCGAGACGGCGGCGCCGCCGCAGTAGTCGAGCAGTTTCTGCTCGCCCTTTGCGCGGCTGTCGGCGTTGACGAACAAGCCGCCGTAGTCTTCTACCCATTCCCACGCCAGGCCGTGCAGGTCGTGGATGCCGTAATAATTGGGTGTGCCGCCGGCGACCGTGCCCGGCGCCGACTTGCCGGCGTCGGCGTACCAGTTGAGGATGCCGGCGAGCCAGGCGCCGTCGTCGCGGGCGTCGGCGCGGGTGGCGTCGGCGGCCGCCGCCAGCTCCCATTCATACCAGCGCGGCAGGCGCGCCTGCTCGCTGGCGCAATAGGCCTGGGCGGCGTACCAGCCGACGCGCACCACCGGCGCGTCGCCGGCCAGCGGCGCCGGAGTGGTGGCGTCGCCCCAGCCGGAGAGATAAGTGGGGGCGGCGAACAGCGCCGGCGCCCGGTCCCGCCGCCAGGCCGGATGGCTGATCACGAAGGCCGCGAATTCGGCATTGGTGACGAGGCGGCTGCGCAGCAGATAGGGCGCGACGGCGGCGTCGGCGGCGACGCCGTCGGCCGGCAGCACGCTGCGCAGCGCGCCGCCCGGGATGGCGCGGTAGTGGACGCCGGGGCTGGAGCCACTTTCCACGTCAAGGCCGGCCGCGGCGACCGGCATCGCGGCGATGGCCACCAGCAGCGCCAGGGCCGGCGCCAGCGCGGACGGCAGGCGCGCGCGCACGGCTAGCGGCTCTTGCGCATATCGCGCACCTGGGCCGGCGTGAGCACCGCCTTGCCCTTATTCAGCTCGACGCTGACGTAGTTGATGACGGCCGCGATGTCCTCGTCGCTGAGGTCCTGCGGCGGCATCACGCCATTGTAATGCTCGCCGTTGACCACCATCTCGCCGCTGCGGCCATTGAGCACGATGTGGGCCATCTCGTACGGCCTTTGCTGGAAGAAGTCCGAGTCCGCCAGCGGCGGGAACACGCCGGGCACGCCTTTGCCGTCGGGGAGGTGGCAGGCGGCGCAATTGCTGTCGTAGACGGCTTTGCCGCGCACTTGCTGGGCGTGGCCGGCTTCCACGGTGGCCGGGGCGGCGGCCTTCGCGACGGTCTTGGTGGCGTCTTTGCCGGCGTTCCTGGCGACGGTGGGCGCTGCCGATGGCGCGGCGGCGCCGATGGCGGCCAGCGGCGTCTTGATGCCCTTGCCGTAGATGGCCGGCCGCTCCGGTCCACTGACGGCCATCAGGCCGATGGCGCCCTTGTTGAAGGCGCGCGTGAGCGAATGGTCGACCAGGGTCAGGTTGCCCGGCACGCGCGGCACGAATTCAACGATGGTCGAGCCGCCTGCCGGCACCATCGTGGTCTGCACGTTCTCCTGGAAATGAGTGCCGCCCTCGGTGTAGACCCGGTCGAAGATGGCGCCGATGACGTGGAAGCTCGACGTGATGTTCGGCCCGCCGACGCCGAAGAACAGGCGCACCTTCTCGTCGGCCTTGGCGGTCAACGCGTTGGCGCCGGTCAGCGCGCCGTCGGCGCCGTTGAACAGGATGTAGGTCGGCTTCTCGTCGATGGCCTTTTGCATGTCGAAGTTCTGCAGGCCGGGCGCGCGGTAATTGCCATTGGTGTAGAAGTCGCCCTGCATCACGTAGTATTCGCGGTCGACCGGCGTCATGCCTTCCTTCGGCTCCACCAGGATCATGCCGTACATGCCGTTGGCCACGTGCATGCCGACCGGCGCGGTGGCGCAGTGGTAGACGTAGAGCCCCGGCGCCAGCGCCTTGAAGGTGAAGCTGGCTTCGTTGCCCGGGGCGATCAGGGTCTGGCCGGCGCCGCCGCCGGGACCGGTGACCGCGTGCAGGTCGATATTGTGCGGCAGCTTGTTGTCGGCCAGGTTTTGCAGGTGCAGTTCGACGGTGTCGCCTTCGCGCACGCGGATCATCTTGCCCGGCACGGTGCCGCCGAAGGTCCAGAAGGTGTAGCGGGTGCCCGGCGCGATCTCGCGCTCGATTTCCTCCACAGTGAGGTTGACCACCACGCGCGCCGGGGTTTTGCGGGTGATGCGCGGGGGCAGCAGCGGTGGCGCCAGCAGTTCCTGGGTGATGACGGGGAGGGTGGGTTCGGCGACCGGGGCGGGGACGGCGGCGCCGGGGGCCATGGCCAGCAGGGCGCCGGCGGTGGCCAGGCAGGCCGTGGCGAGTTTGAATTGCGTCTTCATCTTATTTCACCTTATGCGTTTGAATGGCTGCATCCCTCGAACAGGATGCAGCTTCATGCTAGGTGGACTGGACGCGGGAATCCATGATGTGGATTGTGGAAATCGCAAGCCGTCAGTTGGCGACGACGACGCTGATCTTGGCCTTCCGCGCGCCGGCCAGCAGGCGCCAGGCGAACAGCGCCAGGAACAAGGTACCGACGGCGAACACGACGTCGCCGGGCACGCGCATCCACACCAGCGTTTCCATGAACTTCGAATGGACCACCTCGGGCGAGCGGGCGAACCACATGCCGGTGGTGATGCTGGCCCAGGCCTGGTAGATCCCCGCCGGCACCAGCGAGATGAACACCATCATCGCCAGGCCGATGTTCAGGCACCAGAACATCGGCGACAGCAGCCGGTCCGACCAGGCCAGGCGGTCGCTCAGGCCGCGCAGGCAGAACAGCAGCAGGCCGATGCCGAGCATGCCGTAGACGCCGAACAGCGCGGCGTGGCCGTGGGCGGCCGTCATGTTCAGCCCTTGCATGTAGTACAGCGCGATCGGCGTGTTGATGGTGAAGCCCAGCAGGCCGGCGCCGATGGTGTTCCAGAAGCCGACGGCGATGAAGCACAGGATCGGCCACTTGTAGCTGTGCACCCAGGGCGCCGACTTCGAGCGCTGGTAGTTGCGCCAGGCTTCGACGCCGATCAGCGACAGCGGAACCACTTCCAGCGCCGAGAACATCGAGCCGATGGCGATGACGAAGGTCGGCGTGCCGGTGAAGTACAGGTGGTGCAGGGTGCCGAGGATGCCGCCGAACAGGAACACGATGGTCTCGAGCACGATGGCGCTGTTGGCGGCGGCCGCGCGGATCAGGCCCAGGCGGGTGAACAGCAGCGCGATGACGGCCGTGGCGAACACTTCGAAGAAGCCCTCGACCCACAGATGCACCAGCCACCAGCGCCAGTATTCGATCATCGAGTAGTGGCTGTGACGGCCCCACGTCAGCGAGGTGGCGTAGAAGCCGCCGATGCATAGCGCGGCCAGGAACACCATGACGATCAGGCCACGGCTTTCCGACGGCTTTTTCAGCGCAGGCCACAGCGCCCGGCCCAGCAGCAGGACCCAGAACAGCAGCCCGACGAACAGCAGGATTTGCCAGATGCGGCCCATGCTGGTGAATTCGAGGCCCTGGTTGCCGAGCCAGAAGGCGAAGCCGGTCCCCTTGTGTTGCAGCGAACCGAGCCAACCCATCGCGGTCGAGCCGACGACGATGAACAGCAGCGCGTAGAACAGCACGTTGACGCCCAGTTTCTGGAAGCGCGGCTCGTGGCCGGAAATGGCCGGCGCGATGTACAGACCCGTGGCCAGCCAGGCGGTGGCGATCCACAGCACGGCGAACTGGGTGTGGATGGTGCGGCTGACAACGAACGGCAGGATCTCGGCCAGCGGGTAGCCGAAGAAGCTGTTGCCCTCGACCGCGTAGTGCGCGGTGATGACGCCCATGCCGACCTGTGCGAGGATCAGGCCGATGACGACGAAGAAGTACTTCTTCGTCGCCCGCATCGACGGCGTCGGCTTCAGGTGGAACAGCGGATCGTCCTTGGGCGGCACCGGATCGGCTTCCTCCTTGGCGGCGGAGTGGTACATCACCATGCCGGCGATGGCGGCTATCATCAGGATGACGCTGGCGATCGACCACATGCCGGCGCCGGCACTGGGACGGTTGTCGATCAGCGGCTCGTGCGGCCAGTTGCTGGTGTAACTGAGGTCGGTCTCGCCGGGACGGTCGGTGGAGGCGGCCCACGACGACCAGAACACGAAGGCCGGCAGCGCGCGCAGGTCGTCGGCGTCGGGTACCGAGTTGGCGGTCATCGCGTATTGCTCGCGCAGGGCGTCGAGCTCGCGGGCGTCGCCGAACAGGTCGGTGTAGTGGCGGGCGACGCTGCGCACGGCGGCGGCGCGGTCGGCCGACAGCACGATGGCGCCGCGCGCGGCGTCGTAGGTGTTGCGCCGCATTTCGTCCTTGAGGCGGGCGTTGAGCGCGGCCTGTTGCGGCTTGTCGAGCCGGTCGAAGTCGACGCCGTGGTCGCGCCGGGCCCAGATCTGGCGCAAGGCCAGCGCTTCGCGGTGCAGCCAGTCGGCCGACCAGTCGGGGGCGACGTAGCTGCCGTGGCCCCAGACGGTGCCGAGCTGCTGGCCGCCGGCCGACAGCCAGGCTTGCTGGCCGCGGTCGACCTGGCCTTCGTTGAACAGGACATCGCCGTCGGCGCTGACGACTTGTTTGGGGATCGGCGGCGCGGTCAGGTAGATTTCCGCGCCGACCCAGCCGAGGACGGCGAAGGAGAGGACGCAGATGACGGCGAGCCAGGTCCAGAGCTTGCGTGTGGCGTGCATGACATGGTTCCTTATGGTGGTGTGACGGATGGACACGCCGCAATTCTAGGCGTCGAGCTTAAACATGTATATTCGATGCATGTTTTCCTTGATCCAGGTTATGAACAAATGGCGGCCTCGTCAATCCCGCCCATTCGATCTAGTCATTTCGGCGTAGCCGGCTAGTCTGCTTGCCTTGGCGCGCCTAGCCGTCCTGCCGATTGGCGGCCTGGGCGGCGCCGCGTAACCTGATGCCATCCCTACGTGTATCAGGAGAATCAAGGTGTCAAACAACAATAAGGCAATCCAGGTGCTGGCCAGCAGCACGGTGTCGTTCACGATCTGCTTTGCGATCTGGATGATGTTCGCCGTGCTCGGCATTCCCATTAAAAAGATGCTCGGCCTGAACGAAACCGAGTTCGGCCTGCTGGCCGCGATGCCGGTGCTGAGCGGCTCGCTGGTGCGGGTGCCGCTGGGCATCTGGTGCGACAAGTTCGGCGGCCGCATCGTCTTCTTCCTGCTGATGCTGGCCACCGTGCCGGCGATCTACCTGATCGGCATGGCCACCGAATATTGGCAGTTCCTCGTGCTGGGCCTGTTCATCGGCCTGGCCGGCGGCTCGTTTTCGGTCGGCACGCCCTACGTGGCGCGCTGGTTCCCGCGTGAGCGGCGCGGGCTGGCGATGGGCATCTTCGGTGCCGGCAACTCCGGTTCGGCGCTGACCAAGTTCGTCGCGCCGGCCATCATCGCCGCCTGGGGCTGGCAAACGCTGCCGACCGTCTACGCGGGCGCCATGCTGGTCACGGCGCTGCTGTTCTGGATGTTCTCGGCCACCGATCCTTCGCACCAGAGTGGCGCCAGCGTGCCGTTTTCCGAACAGGTCAAGGTGCTCAAGGACCGCCGCGTGTGGCGCTACTGCCAGTACTACTCGGTGGTGTTCGGCGGCTACGTCGGCCTGGCCTTGTGGATGACCAAATACTACGTCGGCGAATACGGCTTCGACCTCGGCCTGGCGGCCCTGCTGGCGGCCTGCTTCTCGCTGCCGGGCGGCGTGCTGCGCGCGTTGGGTGGCTGGATTTCGGACCGCTACGGCGCCTACAAGGTCACCTGGTGGGTGATGTGGGTGTGCTGGGTTTGCTTCTTCCTGCTGTCGTATCCGCCCACCGCGATGATTGTCAAGACCACCCAGGGCGACCTGCACATGAACCTGGCGCTATCGCCATGGGTCTTCACCGCGCTGCTGTTCGTGGTCGGCACCGCGATGGCGATCGGCAAGGCCTCGGTCTTCAAATTCATCGCCGACGACTTCAGCGACAACATCGGCGCCGTCTCGGGCGTGGTCGGCCTGGCCGGCGGCCTCGGTGGTTTCGTGCTGCCGATCATGTTCGGCGCGCTGCTCGACGTGACCGGCGTGCGCTCCAGCGCCTTCATGCTGCTGTACGGCACCGTGTGCGTCTCGCTGGTCTGGATGCACTACTCGTTCCGTCCGTCGGCAGCCGCCGCCATGCCAGCGGTGGCCACAGCCGCCGCCTAACCACACAACCACGTAGGGCGGATTAGGCGGCACGCCGTAATCGGCCATCGTGAGGCCGCCGACGGCGCAAGCATGGCCGATTACGCTGCGCTAATCCGCCCTACGTGTTTCCGACGACGCTACAGCCAACGATTTTTAGGAGAACAAAATGAGCAAATACATGATCAACACCTGGGAGCCCGAGAGCGCCAAGTTCTGGAGCAGCGGTGGCAGCAGCACCGCCAACCGCAACCTGTGGATTTCCATCCCCGCGCTGGCGCTGGCCTTCGCCGTCTGGATGGTCTGGAGCGTGGTGGTGGTCAACCTGCCGGCCATCGGCTTCCAGTACAGTACCAACCAGCTATTCTGGCTGACGGCCTTGCCCGGCCTGTCCGGCGCCACCTTGCGCATCTTCTATTCCTTCATGGTGCCGATCTTCGGCGGCCGCAAATGGACCACCATCTCGACCGCCTCGCTACTGATCCCGGCCATCGGCATCGGCTTCGCGGTGCAGGACGTCACCACCGGCTACCCGACCATGCTGATCCTGGCGCTGCTGTGCGGTTTCGGCGGCGGCAACTTCGCCTCGTCGATGGCCAACATCAGCTTTTTCTATCCGAAGGCCCAAAAAGGCTACGCGCTCGGCATGAACGCCGGCCTGGGCAACCTGGGCGTGTCGGCGGTGCAGTTCGTCGTGCCGCTGGTCATCACCGCCGGCGTGTTCGGCGCCATCGGCGGCGAGGCGCAAACGGCGGTCAAGGCCGGCGTCACCACCACCATGTGGCTGCAGAACGCCGGCTTCATCTGGGTGCCGTTCATCGTCGTCAGCAGCCTGTTCGCATGGTTCGGCATGAACGACCTGGCCTCGGCCAAGGCCTCGTTCGCCGACCAGGCGGTGATTTTCAAGCGCAAGCATAACTGGCTCATGTGCTGGCTCTACACCGGCACCTTCGGCTCGTTCATCGGCTACTCGGCCGGCTTCCCGCTGCTGATCAAGACCCAGTTCCCGGACGTCAATCCGCTGCAATACGCCTTCCTCGGCCCTTTGGTCGGCGCGCTGGCGCGCGTCATCGGCGGCATCATCTCAGATAAACTTGGCGGTGCCCGCGTGACCGCCTGGACCTTCGCCGCCATGATCGCCGCCGTGTATGGCGTGATCACCTTCCTGCCGCAGGGCGGCACGGGCGGCAACTTCAACGGCTTCTTCTGGATGTTCATGCTGCTGTTCGCCGGCACCGGCGTCGGCAACGCCTCGACCTTCCGCATGATCCCGATCATCTTCCTGACCGAGCGTCAGCGCGCCGCCGCCGGCCAGCCCGCCGCCGTGCAACAGCAAGCCATCGTCGCCGCCAACAAGGAGGGCGCCGCCGTGCTGGGCTTCACCTCGGCCGTCGCCGCCTACGGCGCCTTCTTCATTCCGAAGAGCTACGGCACCTCGATCGCCATGACCGGCGGGCCGGACGCGGCACTGTGGGGCTTCATCGCGTTCTACGTCAGCTGCATCGCCATCACCTGGTGGTGCTACGCCCGCAAGAACGCGGACATGCCTTGCTAAGGGGAGCCTGACCATGCCAGCAGAGGCCAAGCCAGCCACCATGCCAGCCGCCAGGGTGATTCCGCTGACTCCGTCGGTGGAATTCGACGCCGCGCTGGTGCGCAAGCTCAACCAGACCGGACCGCGCTACACGTCGTATCCGACCGCCGACCGCTTCGGCGGCGGGTTCGGCCCCGAACAATACCGGGCCGCCGTCGCCAGCCTTGATGCGGCGGGCAACCGGTCGCCGTTGTCGCTGTATGTGCACATCCCGTTCTGCGCGTCGCTGTGCTACTACTGCGGCTGCAACAAGATCATCACGCAGGACCATACCAAGGCGGTCGAATACCTCGGCTACCTGTATCGCGAGATCGCCATGCAGGGCGCGCTGCTGGCAGGACACAAGCGGGTCGACCAGTTGCACTTCGGCGGCGGCACGCCGACCTACCTGACGGACGGGCAGATGGACGAGCTGCTGGCAACCTTGCGCTCGTACTTCGACTTCGCCGCCGACGGCGAGGGCGAGTTCTCGATCGAGGTCGATCCGCGCACGGTCACGCCGGAGCGCATCGCCACCTTGCGCCGCCAGGGGTTCAACCGCATCAGCCTGGGCATCCAGGATTTCGATCCGGCGGTGCAGCGCGCCGTCAACCGCGTGCAATCGCACGAGCAGACCATCGCCGTGCTGGAGGCGGCCCGCGCCAGCGGCTTCCGTTCGATCAGCGTCGATCTGATTTACGGCCTGCCGCTGCAAAGCGTGGCCAGCTTCGGCCCGACGCTCGACAAGATCGTCGCGGCGCGCCCGGACCGCATCGCCGTCTACAACTACGCGCACATGCCGCGGCTGTTCAAGGCGCAGCGCCTGATCGTCGAGGAGCAGTTGCCGGACGCCGAGACCAAGCTGGCCATGCTGGGCCTGTGCATCGAGCGCCTGACCGCCGCCGGCTACGTCTACATCGGCATGGACCACTTCGCGCTGCCGGAGGACGACCTGGCGCGCAGCCAGCGCGAGGGCGGCTTGCAGCGCAACTTCCAGGGCTACTCCACGCACGCGGACGCGCCGATGGTGGCGCTGGGCGTGTCGGCCATCAGCGCGGTCGGCGCCAGCTACAGCCAGAACGAAAAGACGCTGTCGGCCTACTACGAGCGGCTCGACCGGGGCGAGCTGCCGATCGCGCGCGGCATCGGCCTGAGCGAGGACGACCTGCTGCGGCGCGCCGTCATTGGCCAGCTGATGTGCGATTTCGAGCTGGACTACGCGCGGCTGGCAATCCCCGGCGGCATCGACGCGCGCGTCTATTTCGCCGCCGAGATCGAACGCTTGAAGCCGCTGGAGGACGAGGGCTTGCTGTGCATCGGCAGCAAGGGCTTGAAGGTGAAGATGCGCGGTCGCCTGCTGATCCGTAACATCTGCATGGCGTTCGACAGCTATTTGCACGCGCCATTGCCGGAAGGGCCGGCGCTGGCGCGCTATTCGCGAACCATTTGAGGTTATTCGCATGGACAAGAAACACATCAAGGTACAGACCTTCCTCGCGCGGATGCCGTTGTTTAACTCGATGGGCGCGGAGGAGCTGGACCGCCTCGCGCTTGGCACGACCGAGCGGCATGTCGAACGCGGCGAGATCGTCTTTCAACGCGGCGAGCCGTGCCTCGGCTTCCACCAGGTGTTGTACGGCCAGGTCAAGCTGTCGTTCACGTCGGTGTCAGGCGGCGAGAAGGTGATCGAGCTGATCGGTCCGGGCCACAGTTTCGGGCAGGCGCTGATGTTCATGGGCAGTCCCTATATCGTCTCGGCCCAGGCCACCGAGGACACCTTGCTGCTGCATGTGTCGAAGGCGGCGATCTACCGCGAGGTGCACAACGACCCGGAATTCGCCTGCAAGATGCTGGCCGGCCTGAGCCAGCGCATGCACAGCCTGATGTGCGACATGGAATCGTACTCGCTGCGCTCGGGCACGCAGCGGGTGGTCGGCTACCTGCTCAAGGAGCTGGCCGAGGAAGGACCGGTCGAAGTGACCCTGCCGGTGACCAAGGCCGTGCTGGCATCCCGGCTCAACCTCACGCCCGAGCATTTTTCCCGCATCCTGACCGAGCTCAGCGCCCAACGGCTGATCGCCGTCAAGGGGCGCAAGATCAACATTGCCGACGCCGCCGCGCTGCGCCGCTGCGCCGGCTGAAAGAACATCATGCAGGACATCGAAAAATTTATCAGCGGCTTTAGCCGTTTTCAACAGCACTATTTCAACGACAGCCAATCTTTGTACGACAACCTGCGCGCGGGGCAACGGCCCGGCACGTTGCTGATCGGCTGCTGCGACTCGCGGGTCGATCCTGTGCTCATGACCGGCAGCGACCCGGGCGACATGTTCGTCGTGCGAAACATCGCCAACCTGGTGCCGCCGTGCACGCCGACGGCATCCGCCGGGGTCAGTTCGGCGATCGAATTCGCCGTCTGCGAGCTGGAGGTGGAGCGCGTGATCGTGTTGGGCCACGCCCGCTGCGGGGGCATCCGCGCGCTGATGGCGCCGCGAAAAGCCGAGCGCGAGACGGACTTCGTCGGGCAATGGATGCGCATCGCCGAGCCGGTGGCCGCGCGCGTGCGGCGCGACCTGGGCCACCGCGACAGCGCCGAGCAGCACCACGCGTGCGAGCTGGCCAGCATCCTGCTGTCGCTGGATAACCTGCTGACGTATCCCTGGCTCAAGCGGCGGGTCGACGAAGGCAAGCTGAAACTGCACGGCTGGTATTTCGATCTGGAGAGCGGGGCGTTGATGGCGTATTCGGCTAGGCAACAGCAGTTCCTGCCGCTGGTGTGCCCGCTGCCCGCGCGCGCGATGGCAGCGTAACAACGGAAACACGTAGGGCGGATTAGGCGGAACGCCGTAATCGGCCGTGCATGCGTCGTCGGCGGCTCATGCATGGCCGATTACGCTGCGCTAATCCGCCCTACGTGTACCCACGGCAGATCAGGCTTCGCCGGTATCGAGCTTTTTAGGGGCCGGCGGCGTGTCCTTGGCGTTCAGCCCGAACGTATCCCAATCGTCGCCGAACAGCTCCACCGGATGCTGCGTGCGGTCCGAGCCGTTGCCGCAGACCATATCGCTAGCGGCGCAGTACTTGTCGCAGCCCCAGCAAATCAACTCCGGCCTGGCCGGATGCAGCGGAAAGATCTTGGCCATGGCGGCCGCCTTACGCGTGGCGCAGCAGGTCGCCGCTGCGGTCGAATGCCAGCAGCCGGTCCATCTGGCCGTTCTGGATCGCCGCGAGCATCTTGTTCAATGCCGCGTCGGTCTGCTTGTGGTCGGGCAGCACCCCGCCCTGGCCGGACAGCGTGGTCACCAGCACCACATCCCAAGGCTGGCCCATACGGCCGGCTTCCTCGGCCAGGTTGTCGAAGGTGTCGAGCTCGCCGACTTGCTTGTCGACGCACATCACGGGCACCAGCGTCGTGCGGCCCATGGCCGCGCCTTCCTCCGCCTCGGCGACCGCGAACGTCATCAGCAGGCGTTGTGGTTGGGACTGCACGGCGGCGGCGATCAGTAACTCTTCAAAAGTGGCGATATTCATGGGGTTCCTCGTGGGTTGGGGAGGGCGCGCGCGACATGGCGGCCCGGACCGATGGTCCTCAGCCTTCGTTATACAGGGGCGCCGTGTCGCGGCCTATCGCCATGAATGACTAGTTTGCCTAGTTCGTTTGGCGCGCGGAGCGGCGGTAAATGCTTGATGCACATCATGGATCGTGGGTGTGGCGTCACCCGACAATGTGCTCGCGCGCCACAGCCTGTGGCGGGAATGAGAGGAAGCATGATATCGAGACAATCGAGTCGACGCGCCGCCGGGATGGTTGCGACGGCGGTGGCGCTGGCCACAATGGCGGTATTTCAGGCATATGGAGAGGGGGAGGTGGGCTCGCCGGCGCCGCCGCCTGAAGCACGCTGCGATGCGCCGCAGGTGCTGCCGTCGGCCGGGCAGACCACCGTTCTGGCCCAGATCCGGTATGACAGCGGGCTGGTGCTCCGGTATTGCGGTTTGCAAGCGATGTTCGCGCAGCTCGGTGCGCTGGAGCAGCCGGGTCTGGTGCGGGCGGTGCATGTGTTGACCGGTGAGGGGAAGTGGGTCGACGCGCGCGATGTGGGTTATGTGCGCGGGCAGGGTGGGGTCGCGTTGGCGTATGCGTTGGACGGGGCGACGGTGTTTAGTTATGCCCAGTTGTTAAGGGCCTGCGCGCGCGGGGATTGCGGCGCGTGATCGGGCCGGCGCCGTCGGCGGCGCGGTGGCCGATTACGGCGTGCCGCCTAATCCGCCCTACGTGTCGCCGTAGCGGACCATCAAGTGTTGGCCAAAAGCGGCGGAGTCGCCCCGCGCGGCGGCCACTGGCGCGGATCTATATCTAAACCACGTAGGGCGGATTAGCGCAGCGTAATCGGCCATGCCTGCGCCGTCGGCGGCTCCTGGATGGCCGATTACGGCGTGCCGCCTAATCCGCCCTACGTGTCTCCGTTGCCTTTTTCATTCCGCCTACTAGTCACTTTTGCCTAGACCGTCTACTCCTTCTCCCACCGCGCAGCCACCTTCTTGCCGATTCACACCGCGTGTTGCGCTCCGTAGACTGTGTCCCATAGTCGAGTCCGTGCATGTCGCATGCGACCGCATACCTGGCAAGCGCCGGGTGCAAGTTAGGAGGCAGCATGAGTCACTTTCTGGATCGCCTGAAGTTCTTCAACAAAACCACGTCGACCTTTTCCAACGGCCACGGCGCCGTCGTGCACGAGGACCGTACCTGGGAAAACGCCTACCGCCAGCGTTGGCAGCACGATAAGATCGTGCGCTCCACCCACGGCGTCAATTGCACCGGCTCGTGCAGCTGGAAGGTGTACGTGAAGAACGGCCTGATCACCTGGGAAACCCAACAAACCGACTACCCGCGCACCCGCCCGGACCTGCCGAACCACGAACCACGCGGCTGCCCGCGCGGCGCCAGCTATTCCTGGTACGTCTATTCGGCCCAGCGCGTCAAATACCCGATGGTGCGCGGCCGCCTGATGGAGATGTGGCGCGAAGCGCGCAAGACCATGGACCCGGTCACCGCCTGGGACTACATCAGCCAGAACCCCGAACGCGCCGCCCGCTACAAGTCGATCCGCGGCCTGGGCGGCTTCGTGCGCGCCACCTGGGACGAGAGCAACGAGATGATCGCCGCCGCCAACGCGCTGACGATCAAGAAATACGGCCCGGACCGCATCGTCGGATTCTCGCCGATCCCCGCCATGTCGATGGTCAGCTACGCCGCCGGCACGCGCTACCTGTCGCTGATCGGCGGCGTGGCGCTAAGCTTCTACGACTGGTACTGCGACTTGCCGCCGGCCAGCCCGCAGGTGTGGGGCGAACAGACCGACGTACCCGAATCGGCCGACTGGTACAACTCGACCTACCTGATGGTGTGGGGCTCGAACGTGCCGATGACGCGCACTCCCGACGCCCACTTCTACACCGAGGTACGCTACAAGGGCACCAAGACCGTGGCCGTGTCCTCCGACTTCGGCGAGATGGCCAAGTTCGGCGATATCTGGCTGGCGCCCAAGCAGGGCACCGACGCCGCGCTGGCGATGGCCATGGGCCACGTGATCCTGAACGAATACCACACCGCGCAGCAGTCGCAGTACTTCAAGGAATACGCCAAGCAGTACACCGACTTCCCGATGCTGGTGCTGTTGAGGGAACAAAATGGCATCCTGGCGCCGGAATACTTCCTGCGCGCCTCGCACCTGGCCAACAACCTCGACGAGACCAACAATCCCGACTGGAAAACCCTGGTCATCGACGAGGCCAGCGGCCGCATCGTGGCGCCTGCCGGTTCGATCGGCTTCCGCTGGGGCGAGGCCGGCAAGTGGAACCTGGAGATGAAGGAGGGCGGCAACAGCGCCCCCGTCGATCCGCAACTGTCCCTGCTCGGCACCAGCGACGAGGTGGTGGCCGTCGGCTTCCCTTACTTCGGCGGCAAGGACAGCAGCGATATGCTGATGCGCAACGTGCCGGCCAAGCGCCTGACCCTGGCCGACGGCAGCAGTGTGCTGGTCGCCACCGTGTTCGACCTGACCCTGGCCAACTACGGCATCGACCGTGGCCTGGGCGGCGGCAACGTCGCCACCAGCTACGACGACGACGTTCCGTACACCCCGGCCTGGCAGGTCAAGCACACCGGCGTCAAGGCGGCCGATGTGATCACCGTGGCGCGCCAGTTCGCCGAGAACGCCGACCAGACCCGCGGCAAGAGCATGGTCATCGTCGGCGCCGCGCTGAACCATTGGTACCACATGGACATGACCTATCGCGGCATCATCAATATGCTGATGATGTGCGGCTGCGTCGGCCAATCGGGCGGCGGCTGGGCGCACTACGTGGGCCAGGAAAAGCTGCGTCCGCAAACCGGCTGGACCCCGCTGGCGTTCGCCCAGGACTGGAACCGTCCGATGCGCCAGATGAACGGCACCTCGTTCTTCTACGCCCACACCAGCCAGTGGCGCCACGAAAAGCTCCACACAGAGGAGATCGCTTCGCCAACGGCCGGTCCCGATGTCGCGCCGATGACTTTGTTGGACTACAACGCCAAGGCCGAGCGCATGGGCTGGCTGCCGTCGGCACCACAGCTGCAAACCAATCCGCTGGACGTGACCCGCGCGGCGGCCGCCGCCGGCGTGAGCCCGATCGACTACGCGGTCGACCAGATCAAGAACAAGCAGCTCGAGTTCTCCTGCGACGACCCGGACAATCCGGCCAACTTCCCGCGCAATATGTTCGTGTGGCGCTCGAATATCCTGGGCAGCTCGGGCAAGGGCCACGAATACTTCCTGAAGTACCTGCTGGGCACCCAGAACGCGCTGATGAGCGACGAGAACAACTGCATCAAGCCGCGCGACGTCAAGGTGCGTCCGGCCGCCGAAGGCAAGCTCGATCTGCTGGTGGTGCTGGACTTCCGCATGTCGACCACCTGCCTGTACGGCGACATCGTGCTGCCGACCGCCACCTGGTACGAGAAGGACGACCTGAACACGTCCGACATGCACCCGTTCATCCATCCGCTGTCGGAGGCCGTGCAGCCGCTGTGGCAGTCGAAGTCGGACTGGGAAATCTACAAGGGCATCGCCAAGAAGTTCGAGGAAATCGGCGGTGCCTACCTGGGCACCCAGCAGGATCTGGTGCTGACCCCGCTGATGCACGACACGCCCGGCGAACTGGGCCAGCCGTTCGATCCGAAGGACTGGCGCGCCGGCGAGTGCGAGCCTGTCCCCGGCAAGACCATGCCGAACTTCACGGTGGTGGAACGCGACTACACGCAGATCTACCAGAAGTTCACCTCGATCGGCCCGCTGCTGGAAAAACTGGGCAACGGCGGCAAGGGCATCGGCTGGAAGACCGGCCACGAGGTGGACGTGCTGCGCGGCATCAACCGCACCGTGCTGACACCCGGCGTGGCGCACGGCCAGCCGCGCCTGGACACGGCGATCGACGCCGCCGAGATGATCCTGTCGCTGGCCCCGGAAACCAACGGCCACGTGGCGGTCAAGGCCTGGGACGCGCTGTCGAAGATCACCGGCCGCGACCACACGCACCTGGCGCTGCCTCGCGAGCACGACACGATCCGTTTCCGCGACGTGCAGGCCCAGCCGCGCAAGATCATCTCCTCGCCGACCTGGTCGGGGCTGGAGTCGGAAGAGGTCAGCTACAACGCCTGCTACACCAACGTGCACGAACTGATCCCATGGCGCACCTTGACCGGCCGCCAGCAGTTCTACCAGGATCACCGCTGGATGCGTGATTTTGGCGAGGGGCTGTGCGTGTACAAGCCGGCCATCAACACCAAGACCACGACGGCGATGCTGGGCGCGGTGCCGAACGGGAACAAGGAGATCGCGCTGAACTTCATCACGCCGCACCAGAAATGGGGCATCCATTCGACCTACTCGGACAACCTGCGCATGCTGACCCTGTCCCGTGGCGGCCCGCACGTGTGGCTGTCGGAGACCGACGCCAGGGAAGCCGGCATCGTCGACAACGACTGGATCGAGGTGTTCAACGTCAACGGCACCCTGACCGCCCGCGCCATCGTCAGCCAGCGCGTGCCGGAGGGGATGACCCTGATGTACCACGCACAGGAAAAGATCATCAACGTGCCGGGTTCGGAGCAGTCGGGCAAGCGCGGCGGCATCCACAACTCCGTCACGCGGGCGGTGACCAAGCCGACCCACATGATCGGCGGCTACGCCCAGCTGTCGTGGGGCTTCAACTACTACGGCACCGTCGGCTCGAACCGCGATGAATTCGTGTTGGTGCGCAAGATGAACAAGATCGATTGGCTGGAAGGCCCGCTGAAAGAAGAACAAGGGAGCATGGTATGAAAATCAGAGCGCAAATCGGCATGGTGCTGAACCTGGACAAGTGCATCGGCTGCCACACCTGCTCGGTCACGTGTAAGAACGTCTGGACCAGCCGCGACGGCGTCGAGTACGCGTGGTTCAACAACGTCGAGACCAAGCCCGGCATCGGCTATCCGAAGCACTGGGAAAACCAGGACAAGTGGAACGGCGGCTGGCGCCGCACCGACGCCGGCAAGATCGAGCCGCGCCAGGGCAGCCGCTTGAAAATCCTCGCGCAGATCTTCGCCAACCCGAACCTGCCGCAGATCGACGAGTACTACGAGCCGTTCACCTACGACTACGAGCGCCTGCAGAACGCGCCGCTGTCGGAGACGCCGCCGACCGCCCGTCCGATTTCCGTCATCACCGGGAAGAAGATGGACAAGATCGAGTGGGGCCCGAATTGGGAGGACGACCTGGGCGGCGAGTTCGCCCAGCGCAGCCAGGACACCTTGTTCAACAACATGCAGAAGGAGATGTACGGCACCTTCGAGAACACCTTCATGATGTACCTGCCGCGCCTGTGCGAGCATTGCCTGAATCCGACTTGCGTCGCCTCTTGCCCGTCGGGCTCGGTGTACAAGCGCGAGGACGACGGCATCGTGCTGATCGACCAGGACAAGTGCCGTGGCTGGCGCATGTGCATCTCCGGTTGCCCGTACAAGAAGATTTACTACAACTGGTCGTCGGGCAAGGCCGAGAAATGCACCTTCTGCTACCCGCGCATCGAAGCGGGCCAGCCGACCGTGTGCTCGGAAACCTGCGTCGGCCGCATCCGCTACCTCGGCGTGCTGCTGTACGACGCCGACAAGATCGAAGCGGCGGCCTCGGTGGCCGATCCGCGCGACCTGTATCCGTCGCAGCTGGGCCTGTTCCTCGATCCCCACGATCCGGCCATCATCGAAGAGGCGCGCCGCCAGGGCATTCCCGACTCGTGGCTGGAATCGGCCAAGCGCTCGCCGGTGTACAAGATGGCGGTCGAGTGGAAGGTGGCGTTCCCGCTGCATCCGGAATACCGCACGCTGCCGATGGTGTGGTACATCCCGCCGCTGTCGCCGATCCAGGCCGCCGCCGAGTCTGGCCGCATGGGCAGGAACGGCATCCTGCCGGACACCGCCAGCCTGCGAATTCCGGTGCAATACCTGGCCAACCTGCTGACGGCGGGCGACCAGCCGCCGGTGATCAAGGCGCTCGACCGCATGCTGGCCATGCGCGCCTACATGCGCAGCAAGAGTGTGCTGGGCGTGCCCGACCTGGAGGTGCTCAAGCAGGTTGGGCTGACGCCGGAGGTGGTCGAGGACATGTACCACATCATGGCCATCGCCAACTACGAGGACCGCTTCGTCATCCCGAGCAGCCACAAGGAAATGGCCGAGGACAGCTTCAACGAGAAGGGCAGCTGCGGCTTCAGCTTCGGCAACGGCTGCTCTGACGGCGTCAGCGACGCCAGCCTGTTTGGCAAACGCAAGCATGGCTCGGAGATCTTCATGTCGATGCCGAAATCACGTAAGAAAAAGGAGAACGTCGATGTCTGATATCCAACTCCATGCGCACGGTTACCAGGTGCTGTCGGCAATACTGCAGTATCCGGAGCCTGAATTGTTGGCCGAGCAGGCGCAGCTGAACCTGTTGCTACTGGAAACGCTGCCCCGGTGGCACGCGCAACTGGCGCCGCTGTTCGCCCACCTGGGCTGCACCGCGCTGATCGACCTGCAACAGCAATACGTGATGACGTTCGACCGCAACCCGTCGCATTCGCTGCACTTGTTCGAACACATCCACGGCGAATCGCGCGACCGCGGCCAGGCCATGGTCGACCTGCTGGCCGAGTACAGCAAGCACGGCCTGCAAATGGTCGGCGACGACCTGCCGGACTACGTGCCGCTGTTCCTGGAGTTCCTGTCGCAGCAGGACAAAGACGAGGCCGAGCGCCTGCTGGGCGACGCCATCCACGTGCTGGCCTATATCGGCCGCAAACTGCGCGCCAACGGCAGCCCGTACGCCTGCGTGTTCGACCTGTTGCAGACGCTCACGCCGGTGCAGGCCGAGGAGCTGGCCGAGCCGCCGGTGCACGATATGGACGAGGCGCTGGAAACCTTCGGCCCCGGCGCCGACGGCGTCGAACCGCTGCTCAAGCCGCACATGCCGCTGCCGGGCGGCGTCCAGCCGGTCAATTTCTATCCCAAGGCGGCAGCGCCGCAGCGTCACTGAAGGAGAGCGCCATGAACTACCTGCATCAATTTTTGTTTGGAATCTACCCCTACCTCGCGCTGGCGATCTTCTTTCTGGGCAGCCTGATCCGCTTCGACCGCGAGCAATACAGCTGGAAGTCGGAATCGAGCCAGACGCTCAACACCGGCATGCTGCGCCTGGGCAGCCCGCTGTTCCACGTCGGCGTGCTGGGCCTGTTCTTCGGCCACGCCGCCGGTCTGTTGACGCCGGTCTGGGTGTGGGACACCTTGGGCGTCACCCACGGCGCCAAGCAACTGGTGGCGATGATCGCCGGCGGCGTCATGGGCACGCTGTGCCTGGCCGGCCTGCTGATGTTGCTGGCGCGCCGGTTCAGCAACGACCGCGTGCGTGCCCGCACCACGTTCAAGGACAAGCTGGTGCTGCTGTGGCTGCTGGCGACCTTGCTGCTGGGGCTGTCGTCGATCTTCGCCTCCGCCGGCCACATGGACGGCCACATGATGGTTCTGCTGATGAGCTGGGCGCAGCACATCGTCACCTTCCGGGGCGACGCCGCCGCCTTCATCGTCGACGCGCCGCTGGTGTTCAAGCTACACCTGTTCATGGGCATGTCGCTGTTCGTGATCTTCCCGTTCACCCGCCTGGTGCACGTGTGGAGCGGCTTCGGCGCGCTCGGCTACCTGGGCCGCGCCTATCAACTGGTGCGTTCGCGCTAAGAGGAGAACGGTATGGGTATCGCAGTCAACGGCGTCGACATCGACGACAGCGCCATCGAGGCGGAGATCGGCCATCACAAGGGGGCGGACAACCCGCTGCGCGAGGCGGTGCACGAAGTGGTGCTGCGCCAGGTGTTATTGCAGGAGGCGCGCCGGCTGGGCGTCGAGGGCGACAGCGACGACGACCGCATCGAGGCGCTGTTCGTGCGCGAGGTGGCGGTGCCGGAAGCGGACGAGGCGGCATGCCTGCGCTTTTACCAGAGCCGGCCGGAGCGCTACCGCAGCGGCGACCTGGTCGAGGCGCGCCACATCCTGTTCCAGGTGACGCCGGCCGCGCCGCTGGAACTGCTGCGCCAGACGGCCGAGCTGATCCTGGCCGAGCTGCAGGCGCGGCCGGAGCGTTTCGACGAGCTGGCGCGGCAGTATTCGAATTGCCCTTCGGGCGCGGTCGGCGGCAGCCTGGGGCAGCTGGCGCGCGGCCAGTGCGTGCCGGAATTCGACGAGTTGTTGTTCCGCCTGCGGCAGGGCGAGCTGGCGGGACGCTTGCTGGAGACGCGTTTCGGCCTGCACATCGTGCAGGCGCAGCGCCGCATCGACGGTGAGCCGATCCCGTTCGAGACGGTGCGGGCGCAGATCGGCGACGAGTTGCAGCGGCAGGCTTGGCAGCGGGCGTTGCACCAGTATATGCATATCCTGGTCGGCAAGGCCGGCATCGAGGGCGTGGACCTGGAAGGGGCCAGCTCGCCGTTGGTGCAATGACACGTTGGCATCCACTTCCTCCCGGTCTAGTCATAAAGAACTATCCCGCCTAGCCCCTCATGCCCAGTGCCAGGCGCAGCGGCGGCCGCTACAATGGCCTCACACCATACAACAGGAGAGCGACGATGTTAAGCGACCGGTTTGGTCGATCGATCGACTATCTGCGGGTATCGGTCACCGACCGCTGCGACTTGCGTTGCACGTATTGCATGCCCAAGGACTTCAAGGGCTACGAGGATCCGCCGGACTGGCTCAGCTTTGACGAGATCGAACGGGTCGTGGCCGCCTTCGCCCGCCTGGGCACCTCGCGCGTGCGCCTGACCGGCGGCGAGCCGCTGACCAGGCGCCATATTCCCCAGCTGGCCGCGCGCCTGTCGGCCTTGCCGGGCGTGCGCGACCTGTCGCTGTCGACCAACGGCACCCGGCTGGCGCGCCACGCGGCGGCGTTGAAGGCCGCTGGCGTTACGCGCGTCAACGTCAGCCTGGATACCCTGGACCGCGACTGTATGGCCGGCATCACCGGCCGCGACTGCCTACCGGCCGTGCTGGAAGGCCTGCAGGCGGCAAAGGCCGCCGGCCTGGCGCCCGTCAAGATCAACATGGTCGCCATGCGTGGCGTCAACGACGCCGAGATCGACGCCATGGCAAGCTTTTGTATAGAACAAAGCTTCATGCTGCGCCTGATCGAGGTCATGCCGATGGGCGAGACGGGGCAAAATACCGCCTACCTGAATCTGGCGCCGGTGCAGGCGCGGCTGGCCGAGAAGTTCGGCCTGCGGCCGCAGGCGCTGGAGCTGGGCGGCGGTCCGGCGCGCTACTGGAGCACCGAAGACGGCAGCGCCAGCATCGGCTACATCACGCCGCTGTCGCAGCATTTCTGCGCAACCTGCAACCGGGTCCGCCTGTCGGTCGATGGCACTTTGTACCTGTGCCTGGGCCAGGAACAGCAATTCCCGCTGCGGCCGCTGCTGCGCGGGGGCGCCACCGACGCCGAACTGGAGCAGGCGATCCGCGAGGCCATCGAACTGAAACCACAGGAGCACGACTTCGGCCGCCAGCCGGAGAAGATCGTGCGCTTCATGTCGCAAACCGGTGGCTGACGGCCTCCGCCGCCAGTTATACTTTCCCTTTGTAACTGATTCACCGATTAACGGAGTCGTCGATGCCGCATCCCGCCCCATTTTTCCGGCGTTCGCCGCCGTGCTGACGCCTGTGCTGACGCCTGTGCTGAAAACCGCGCTGTTCGCCGGCTGGCAAAAACTGTCGACGCGCATCGTCGGCCTGCTGCTGAGTTTCCTGGCGGTGGCGCTGCTCGTGATCGGTTCGACATTGTTGCTGTCCTGGCAGCTGGAGGGCAGCGCCGCCGCGATCAACGTCGCCGGCAGCCTGCGCATGGACAGCTACCGGCTGGCGATGCTGGCCGGCCAGCTCGACACGCCCGCCGGCCGTGCCGATCCGGCCGCCGCCAGCCAGGTGGGCGCGCAGATGAAGCGCATCGACGCCACGCTCGATCTGCTGGAGCACGGCGACCCGCAACGGCCGCTATTCCTGCCGCCCACCACCGTCATCCGCGGCGTGTTCGCCGAGGTGCGCCAGCAGTGGCGCGCCGAATTGGCCCCGCGCACCGGCGCCTTGCTGGCGCGCTACCCGACACCGCCGGCCGAGGTCCGCGCCCTGCAACAGCAGCTCGGCGAGCGCTTCGTGCACCGTGTCGACCAGTTGGTCCAGCACATCGAACGCGACAGCGAGGGACGCACGTTCTGGCTGCGTGCCTCGCAACTGTTGCTGCTGGCGTTGGCGCTGGTGGGCACGGTGAGCATCATCTACCTGCTGTTCGACATGATCGTGGCGCCTGTGACACGCTTGCAGGGAGGCCTGGAGCGCATGCGCGAGCAGGACTTCAGCGTGCGCCTGCCGGTCGACAGCAGCGACGAATTCGGCGCGCTGGCGAACGGCTTCAACCAGATGGCCGACAAGCTCCAGGATTCCTATGCCAACCTGGAGCAGCGGGTTCACACCAAGACCGCCGAACTGGAGCAGCAAAACCGCGAGCTGGCGCTGTTGTACGATTGCTCCGCCTTCCTGCAGCAGCAGCAAGCGGCCGAGGCGATGTGCGAGGGGTTCCTGACGCGCATCAGCGACTATTTCAAGGCCGACGGCGGCTCGGTGCGGGTGCTCGATCCGAACCGCAACAACCTGCACATGCTGGTGCACCACGGCATTTCCGAAAAACTGGTCGAGACCGAGCGCTGCCTCAAGGTGGGCGAGTGCCTGTGCGGCGAGGCCGTGGTCAGCAAGCTGGCGGTGATCCACGACCTGCGGCGCATGGACCGCGGACACACACTGCAGTGCCACCGCGAGGGTTTCGCCACGATCTCGATCTTCCACATCTTCGCGCAACGCCAGCACCTGGGCTTCTTCAACCTGCATTTCCGTAAGACGACCGTGTTCACCGCGGCGCAGACGGCCTTGCTGGAGACGCTGGGGCAACTGCTGGGCACCGCCATCGAGAACCAGCGCTTGCAGGGACGCGACCGTGAACTGGCCATTTCCGAGGAGCGCAACCTGGTGGCGCAGGGGCTGCACGACAGCATCGCCCAGGGCCTGAATTTCCTGAACCTGCAAGTGCAGATGCTGGAACAGTCGCTCAAGGTCGGCCGCGTCGACGAGATCGAGAGCATCGTCCCGGCCTTGCGCGCCGGCGTCGAGGAGAGCTACCAGGACGTGCGCGAGCTGCTGCACAACTTCCGCACCCGCCTGCAGGAGGGCAACCTGGTGACGTCGCTGGAAACGGTGGTCGACAAGTTCCGCCGGCAGAGCGGCATCGCCGTCGATTTCGTCGCCGACAGCGACGGCGCGCCGTTCCCGCGCGAGCACCAGCTGCAACTGCTGTTCATCGTGCAGGAGGCGCTGTCGAACGTGCGCAAGCACGCTTCGGCGCGCCAGGTGCGCATCAAGCTCACAGACGGCGAGGATTTCGACCTGAGCATCGGCGACGACGGCCATGGCTTCGATCCCAGGGAACTCGACGCCAAGGGCAGCGCCCACGTCGGCATCACCATCATGCGCGAACGCGCGCAGCGCATCGATGCCCGGCTGGACGTCGAGTCCGCGCCCGGCGCCGGCACCGTCGTGCGCGTGCACCTGGGCCGCGCCCAGCGGCGCGCCGCGTAATCATTCAAGAGAGGCTACACCCATGCAAACGAATCCGGATTCCAGCGCCATCAGCGTGCTGCTGGTCGACGACCACACCTTGTTCCGCAGCGGCATACGCTCGCTGCTGCAGCGCCATCCGGAGTTCAACGTGGTGGGCGAGGCCGCCGACGGCTTCGAGGGCATCAAGCGCGCGCTGCAACTACAGCCGCAGGTGGTGCTGCTGGACCTGAACATGCCGGGCATGTCGGGCGTGGAAACCTTGCAGCTGATGCGTCAGGATTGCCCCGACACCGCCATCGTCATGCTGACCGTGTCCGAGGACGCCGAGGACCTGAGCACGGCGCTCAAGGCCGGCGCCAGCGGCTATCTGCTCAAGAACATCGACACCGACTACCTGACGCGCGCGATCCGCCGCGCCGCCGCCGGCGAGACCGTGGTGGCCGAGGCGATGACGGCCAAGCTGGTGGCGCAGCTGCAAAGCGGCGCGGCGGCGCCGGTGGCCTCCGAGCTAGACAAGTTGACGCCGCGCGAGCGCGAAATCCTCGATTGCCTGGCGCGCGGCGAGAGCAACAAGGGCATCGCCCGCAATCTGGAGCTGGCGGAAAGCACGGTCAAGATCCATGTCCAGAACGTGCTGAAAAAGCTCAAGCTCAGCAGCCGGGTGCAGGCGGCGGTGTACGCCGTCGAGCACCGCATGCAGGGCGGCGGCTGACGCGCCGCCGCCTGGACCACGGTCAACCGCCGCAGCAGCCGCCGCAGCAACCGCCGGCGTTGGCTTTCGGCTCCGGCGCGCCGTCGTTCGGATAGGACGGATAGCCGGCCAGCGCCAGGGCGCGCGTGAGCAGGTGCGGCGACGTCAGCGTTTCGTCGACGCGCATGATCGCCATGCCGTCGCGCAGCGAGACGCTCACTTCGCTCACGCCGTTTGTGTCATTGAGAATTTGGGCGACCTTGTCGGCGCAGGCTTCGCCATCCATGGCGTCAATTTTCAGTACTGTGGTGTGCATCGCATTTCCTCGTTTGGTGTATCGGTTGAAGCAACCCCTACAGGCTAAGCGAAAGCGGCGCGGCGGTCGATGCCTGCGGGCCGCCGGCGGCCGGTATTTCCGATTTCCTTGATTCACATTAAGACTATCGGGCGCTGGTCTTCACACGCGCTGACGCCGCGCAGACAATGTGTCGGAACCCTTAAGGAATGACAATCATGACCTTGCTCCATATCGAAGAACCCGCGCCCCGAGCGGGCGCCTGGCACACCGGCCACCCTTTGTGGCGGCTGGGGTTCCGTCCCTTCTACCTGGGCGCGGCGCTGTTCGCGGCGCTGTCCATCCCGCTGTGGATGGCGCAGTATTTCGGCTGGATACGGGGCGACCTCGCCAGCCTGCTGCATGTCGGCTTCGCCTGGCACATGCATGAAATGGTGTTCGGCATGGCCGCCGCCGTGGTGGTGGGATTTCTTTACACGGCGGCGTTCAACTGGACCGGTCTGTGGACGCCTGTGCGCGGCAAGCTGGCCGCGCTGGTGATGCTGTGGTTGCTGGGCCGGGTGGCGATGCTGCTGGCGCCGCCACTGGCCGCCGCCGTTGTCGACTGGCTGTTCCTGCCGCTGGCCGCTTGGCCGTTGTGGCGCGTGATGCGCCAGTCCGGCAACAAGCGCAATTACTTCCTGGTCGTCCTGCTGGGCCTGATGGCGGTGGCCAACGGCGTGTTCCACGCGATCGCGCTGGGGTGGCTGGCGCTGACGCCGACGGCGCCGGCGGAGGCGGCGATCATGGTCATCGTCATCATGGAGACGGCCATCGGCACGCGCATCATTCCCATGTTCACCCGCAACGGCGCGCCGGGAACGACGCCGCTGGTGCAGCCCAAGCTCGACCGGGTCTCGCTCGGCCTGCTGGCGGCGTCGGCGCTGGCGTGGGTGGCGGCGGCGCCGGCTTGGCTGTTCGCGCCGCTGGCGCTGGCCGCCGCGGCGCTGGTGCTGCTGCGCTTGTGGCGCTGGCAGGCGTTGCGCACGTTGTCGGTGCCGCTGCTGTGGATCATGCACCTGTCGTACGCGTGGATCGCGGTCGGCTTCGTGCTGCTCGCGCTGGCGCGCTGGCAACTGGTGAGCGCGAGCGCCGGATTCCACGCGCTGGCCGTCGGATCGATGGCGGGCCTGATCCTCGGCATGATGACGCGCACGACCCTGGGCCACACCGGACGGCCGCTCAAGGCGGGGCGGGCGGAGCGCGCGATGTTCGTGCTGATCCAGCTCAGCGCCTTGTCGCGGGTGCTGTCGGCGCTGGGCTGGGACTATGCGGCCGGCGCGCTGTTGCTGGCCAGCGCCGGCTGCTGGGCGGCCGCCTTCGGACTGTATGCGCTGGTCTACCGGCCGTATCTGATCCAAGCGCGGGTGGACGGCAAACCGGGTTAGCACGGCGCCCGCCGGCGATACGGGCATAATGCCGTGTTACCCGTCTCGAAGAGAAACACATGTCCGATTTGTTAATGCGCTTGAACGGCAACCCGCTCACCGGTCCCATCGCCAGGGCCATCGGCCTGCCGAATCCCGTACCGCTGTTGCGCGAGGCGGGTCCTTATGTGGAGCTGCCGTTCGATGGCAAGCGCGTTTTACTGTGCAGTACCGCCGGCGGCTATGCGGCCGAGGCGATGGCCGCAGCCTTTGCGCGCGCCGGCGCGGAGACGTCGGGCGCGGCGCCAGCCGGCGCCGGAACGCTCGATATCGTTGCGATGGACGCGACCGGTTGCGTGGCGCCGCAGGATTATCGGGCGTTGTACGACGGCTTGCATCCCGTCGTGCGGCGGTTGGTCCGCAATGGCCGCGTGCTGGTGCTGGCGGCCGATCCCGGCGCCGCGGCCACGCCGGTCGCCGCCGCCGTCGCCCGTGGCGTGGAGGGGTTCGTGCGCTCGCTGGCCAAGGAGGTCGGCGCGAAGGGCAGTACCGTCAATCTCGCTTATGTTGCCCGCGACGCGCTCGACCGCCTCGATGGTCCGCTGCGGTTCTTCTGCGGCGCGCGCACCACCTATGTGACCGGGCAGGCGTTCCACATCGCGGCCGGCGTGGCCGCACCGGCCGGCATGCCGTCGACGCGGGTCCTGGCGGGGAAGGTCGCGCTGGTGACCGGCGCGGCCAGGGGCATCGGCCTGGCCGTGGTGGCGCGGTTGGCGCAGGAGGGCGCCACCGTTGTCGCGCTGGACGTGCCGGGGGCGGCCGATGCATTGCACAAGGCCTGCGACCGTTACGGGGCGGTTCCCTTCCTCGCCGATATCGGCGCGGCCGATACCGCCGAGCGCCTCGCGGATTTTTTCCGCGAGCGCTTCGGCGGCGTCGACATCGTGGTCCACAATGCAGGCATCACCCGCGACCGCACGCTGGCCAATATGCAGGAGCAGTTCTGGGACCTGGTGGTGCGGGTTAACCTTGCCGCCGTGATGGCGATCGACCAGTGCTTCCTCGAGCGCGGCGTGCTGCGGGACGAGGGCCGCATCGTTTGCCTGTCGTCGGTCAGCGGCGTGGCGGGAAACTTCGGGCAGACCAACTACGCGGCGTCGAAGGCCGCGCTGATCGGCTATGTCGCGGCGCAGGCGCCTTTGCTGGCGCCGCGCGGCATCTGCATCAACGCCGTGGCGCCGGGCTTTATCGACACCCCGATGACCGACGCCATGCCCATGGTCGTGCGGGAGATCGGCCGGCGCCTGAATTCCGTCAAGCAAAGCGGTCAACCGCGCGACGTCGCCGAACTGATTACCTTCCTTGCCACCCCGGGCGCGTTCGGCATCACCGGCGCGACCCTGCGCGTCTGCGGGCAGGGCCTGATCGGGGCGTGAGGCCTAGCGCGGGAATCGGGACGTGGCTTACGGGTTTTTCGCGGCCAGCAGGGCGGCCGTGTCCTTCGCCCCCATCGTCTGCGCCAGCGAGATCGCCGTCATGCCCCGGCTGTCGACCGCGTCGACGGCCGCGCCGCGTTCGATGAAAAGATTGAGGATATCGGTGCGGTTGAACATGGCCGCCATCATCAGCGGCGTCTTGCCGTCCGGGCTGGCGCCTTCGATATCCGCGCCATGGGCCAGCAGCAGTTCGGCGATGTCCAGGTAGCCTTTGTAGGCGACGCCGGCCAGCGGCGTCTGTCCCTGATCGTTGGGCACGTTCGGATCGGCGCCCGCTTCGAGCAGCACGCGCGCCGTGTCCAGGTGGCCGTGATAGCACGCCAGCATGATCAGGCTGTCGCCTTTTTCGTTGCGGAAGCCGACGGGCAGGCCCTTGGCCACCATCCCTGCCAGGCGCTCCGTTTCGCCGGCGCGCACCAAGGTGAAGACGCCGCGTATGAATTCCAGGGTTTCGGCGTCCATCGCCGGGGCGGGCGTCGCCGCCTTTTCATTCTCTGCCATGTCCAGCCTTCTTCAAGTTAATTCGGGGTAACGACAAGTATGCCTGGTTTCAATTTTAAGCGATGTACGCTGTCGCACGCGCAAGGCAGGGTCGTGTGCATAGCAGACTCAGGATTGGTCGTTCTTGTGCCGGCGCAGCTGGGGACCGATTTTTCCCCACACTTTGCGTGAGATCAAAGGCGTGGCCGGGCTTCCGGCGCTAGCATGATTCGGGTACGCACCTGCGTACGAGATTGTTTGGAGCGCACAAAGGGGGAAGATATGACGATCGAGCGTAATAAGCAGGCGAGCACGCTTGCATGGGTGGCGGCGATGTTGCTGTCCGGCGCGGCGCTGGCCCAGTCGGGGAGCGGACAAAGCGGCACCAGCGGCCAAAGTGAACAAAGCGGACAAAGCGGGCAGAGCGGATCGACCCGGCAGGGCGGTACCGGCGGCCAGGCCGGTGACGGCGGCCCGGGCGAGGCAAGCGATCCGGCGGGAACCGGCGCCAAGCCCGCCCAGCGGGCGGCGCGACGCGTCAGCGACGCGTTGTCCGTGGTGCGCCGGCTGGAGGCGGAGCCGCGCATGAAGCAATTGCTGCAACAGGCAAAAGGGGTGCTGATTGTGCCGTCGTACGGCCGGGCGGCGCTGGGCGTCGGCGCCCACGGCGGCGCCGGCCTGCTGTTGCTCAAACGGCCAGACGGCGGCTGGAGCGGGCCGGCGTTCTACGACCTGGGCGGCTTGACGGTCGGTCTCCAGGCCGGCGTCGAAGGCGGGCCCATCGCGCTGGTTCTCAACAATGAGAAGGCGGTCAACGAGTTCATGAAGAAAAACAATCTGGCCCTGAGCGCCGATGCCGGCCTTACCGTGCTGAACTGGAGCCGGCTGGCGCAGGGAACGGCGGGCACCGGCGATGTCGTGGCCTGGAGCGGGACCAAGGGCTTGTTCGGCGACGTCGTGGCAGTGGGCGTCAATGACGTCCGCTTCAACCAAAGCCTGACCAACGCCTATTACGGCCGGACGCTGTCGCCAAGGGAAATCGCGGCGGGCACCGTCAGCAACCCGCAGGCCGAGCCGTTGCAGCAGGCGCTGGGCCAGGCGGCGACCACCACCCGGTGAAACCGGCGGCGCCGGCCCGCCGCGGCCTACAGCGGGTGTGCCAGCGGGGCGGACGTCGCCGTGTCGTGTTCGTCCCGCTGGACGATCGCGAGTTCGCTGGCGAAATCAGCCAGCGCCTGCTGATAGCGTCCCGACAGCACGTCGCTTTGGCGCAGGCACATGCTGGCGATGGGCAGTTTGTTGCACATTTCCGCCATCGATGTCAGCGCATCCTGGCCGTTGCCGCCGGCCGTGCAGAACAGCCCGACGCGGCGGAAATGTTCGCGCTGGCGCAGGATGTAGGCGCGCATCGGCGCGCTCATTTGGCCGGCCCAGACCGGCGTGCCGAGCAGAATGAACGGATAGTCGGCGGGGCGGCGTTGTGGCGGGGCGATCTCGCCCGGCAGCTTGCGCCAGCCTTGCCACGCGGAACGCAGGAAACCGGCGGCGCCGTCGCGCGGGCGCAGGTCCTGCAGCCGCTCGATGTCGGCGCCGCACGCCTGCGCCAGCGCGTTGGCGACCTTGGCGGTCACTCCGGTGCGCGAGTAGTACACGATGAGGCAAAGTTTCATGGCAGCTCCTTTCAACGCAAGGCGGCCGGCTGGCCGGGTCTTTGCTGGTTTGACCGGCAATGGACATGACGGTTCCCCGCCGCGACGATTGTCCGTCGCCGCCGGCCGCCGGTGCTGTGCCGGCTCAAGCTTGTGGCGGGTTGCGCGATGGCGCGGGCGCCGGTGCCATCGGTGGGTCCAGCGAGGATGGTAAAGCCGCAATTTTTCAGGTAAGCTGCTGGCGTTGCGGCCAAAAGCCGCCGCCGTATCGGGAGAGACTGTTCCAGCATGGACTGACGAACAGCGCCGAAGGAGCAACCGCCCCGGAAACTCTCAGGCAAAAGGACCGATACAGCACTTTACACTCTGAAGAGCGGCAGGACTCGGACGTCGTCCCCCCGCACCGAAGGAGCAAGCGCTGCCGCCATCGCGGCCCGGCGTGAATCTCTCAGGTCCAGAACAGAGGGGGTGTCCTTGCGCACGTGCGCCGGGACCATCCCCTTTGACGGTCTGGAGTCCTGCATGAACACCATAGCAATCATCGGCGGCGGCATCACCGGCGTCACCACCGCCTACGCCCTCGCCAAACGCGGCTTCGCCGTCACCCTGCTGGAACGCCACCGCTACGCGGCGATGGAAACCTCGTTCGCCAACGGCGGCCAGCTGTCCGCCTCCAACGCCGAGGTGTGGAACCACCGGTCCACCATCGTCAAGGGCCTGAAGTGGATGCTGAAAAACGACGCTCCGCTGCTGGTCAATCCCAAGCCGGGCTGGCACAAGCTGTCGTGGTTCGCCGAATTCATCGCCGCCATACCGCACTACCGCGACAACACCGTCGCCACCGCGCAGCTGGCGCTGACCGCGCGCGAGCACCTGTTCCAGTGGGCCAGGGACGAGGACATCGCCTTCGACCTCAAACGGGAGGGCATCCTGCACATCTACCGCGACCGCGCTGGATTCGAGCACGCCGCCGGGGTGTCGAAGCTGTTGTTGCAGGGCGGGCTGTCGCGCCGCGCCGTCACGCCGGAGGAGATGCGCGCCATCGAGCCGACGCTGCGCGGCGACTACTACGGCGGCCACTACACCGTCAGCGACAGCACCGGCGATATCCACAAATTCACCACCGGGCTGGCGCGGGCGGCCCAGCGGCTCGGCGCCGATCTGCGCTTCGGCCAGCACGTGGCGGCCATGCGGGCGCACGCCGGCGGCGTCGACATCACCGTCGAGCAGGATGGTTCCAGCGACACACGCCGCTACGACGCGGTGGTCGTTTGCGCCGGCACCGCCAGCCGCGCCATGGCGGCCATGCTGGGCGACCGCGTCAATGTCTATCCGGTCAAGGGTTATTCGATCACGGTGAACCTCAACGACGCCGCCAGCCGGGGCGCCGCGCCGAGCGTCAGCCTGCTCGACGACGAGACCAAGCTGGTGACCAGCCGCCTCGGGGACGACCGCTTCCGCGTGGCCGGCACCGCCGAATTCAACGGTTTCAACCGCGACATCCGCGCCGACCGCATCGCGCCGCTGGTCGAGTGGGTGCGCCGCTGCTTCCCCGGCGTCGACACCCGCAGCGTGACGCCGTGGGCCGGGCTGCGGCCGATGATGCCCAACCTGATGCCGCGCGTCGGCCGGGGCAGGGCGCCGTCGGTGTTCTATAACACCGGCCACGGACACCTGGGCTGGACGCTGTCGGCGGCCACGGCCGAGATGCTGGCCGAAACGATGGGCGCGGCGGGCCGCTAAATTAAATCCCGGTTAATCTGGGCGTAATGTTGGTTGCTTAAAGTCACCCCAATGCAACGAATTTTGGGGTGGTCATGATCGATACCATAGCTTTGCCGGCCGGCGCGACCGCCGCCGCGCCGCCGCCGGCGCGGGCTCGGCGCGAGCCGCAGTTCGTCGTCGAGCGCTACGGGCCGGGCCAGGACGGCAGGCGCGAACTCGAGGCGTTCATCGCCGCTTCCTTCCGCGACGCCTATGGCGCCGAGGTCAGCCACTTTTGCGACGTGCTGCTCGGTTGCCGCGACGGCGACGGCCGCTGGGTCGCCGCGCTCGGCTACACCTTGGCCGCCGACGGCCCCGTCTTCCTCGAACAGTACCTGGACGCGCCGATCGAAGCGGCGCTGGGCGGGCGCACCGGCGCGCCGGTGGCGCGCGCCGACATCGTCGAGGTCGGCAACCTGGCTTCCAGCCACCCGGGCGCGGCGCGCGCGCTGATCGTCAGCACCACCCGCCACCTGCACGCGCAGGGCTTGCACTGGGTCGCGTTCACGGCCACCGTCAGCCTGCTCAACTCCTTCACCCGCCTGCGGCTGCAGCCGCAGGTGCTCGCGGTTGCCGATCCGGCGCGCCTGGCCGATGCCGGCCGGCGCTGGGGCAGCTATTACGACACCCAACCTAAAGTGATGTTTGGCGACATCCGCTACGGCTATGCACAACTTACCTGACCTTTTCGATCATATTTCCGGCCGCTTCGGCGCCGGCGCCCCGGTGCTCAGCGACGGCGCGCACACGCTGGACGGCGCCGCGTTGCGCCGGCGCGTGGGCGAGCTCGCCCACGCGCTGCTGGCGCGCCGGATGCCGCGCGCGCCGGTGGCGATCCTGGCCGACAACAGCCCCGAATGGCTGGCGGTCGACCTGGCCACGCAGCAGCTGGGACTGACCCTGGTGCCGCTGCCACTGTTTTTCACTCCCGCGCAATGGGTGCATGTGCTGGCCGACAGCGGCGCCACGGCGCTGTTTTGCGCCAGCGCCGGGCAGGGCGCCGCGCTCGGCTTCGGCGCCGCCATCGCCTGCGGCGGCCCGCTGGTGCTGTGCGAGGCGGCCGCCGGAGCCTCGGCCGCCATCCCGGCGGCGTGCCCACCGGACGCGTTGGCCGGCATCCAGAAGATCACCTTCACCTCCGGCACCACGTCGACGCCGAAAGGCGTGTGCCTGGGCGCCGACCAGCAATGGCAGGTGGCGCGCGCGCTGCGCGACGGTGTCGCCGGCCTGGCGCTCGAGCGCCATCTGTGCCTGCTGCCGTTCGCGGTGCTGCTGGAAAATATCGCCGGCCCGTACACGGCGCTGCTCAGCGGCGCCACCACCATCTGCCCGCCGCTGGCCGAGACCGGGATGGCCGGCGCCAGCCGCTTCGATCCGCTGGTGTGCCTGGCCGCCATCGAACGCCACCGCCCGCACAGCATCATCGTGCTGCCGCAGATGCTGCAGGCGCTGGTGGCGGCGACGTCGGCCGGCGATCCGCGCCTGGCCAGCCTGCGCTTCGTGGCAGTCGGCGGCGCCAGGACGCCGCCCCGGCTGCTGGCGGCGGCGCGCGCGCGCGGGCTGCCGGTGTTCGAGGGCTACGGCCTGTCCGAATGCGCCTCGGTGGTCGCGCTCAACCTGCCCGGCGCGGCGCGCGAGGGCAGCGTCGGCAAGCCGCTGGCGCACCGCCCGGTGCGCATCGCCGCCGACGGCGAGATCGAGGTCGGCGGCGACGCCGCCCACTATCTGGGCCAGGCGCCGGGGCGGCCGGGCGAGTGGCTGGCCACGGGCGACCTCGGCCACCTCGACGCCGACGGCTTCCTGCACATCGACGGGCGCAAGAAGGACATCCTGATCACCGGTTTCGGCCGCAACGTCTCGCCCGAATGGCCGGAGACGGCGCTGCTGGGCACCGGCGTCATCGGCCAGGCGCTGGTGGTCGGCGACGGCCAGCCGTACCTGGCCGCGCTGATCGTGCCGCTGGCCGCCCACATCGGCGCCGAACAGATCGCCGAGGCGGTGGCGCGCGCCAACCTCGACCTGCCCGACTACGCCCAGGTGCGGTGCTGGGCGCTGGCCGCGCCGTTTACGCCGGCCAACGGCCAGGCCACGGCCAACGGCCGCCCGCGCCGCGCCGCCATCCATCAACACTATGCGCCGCAGATCGCGGCGCTGTACGACACCACGGAGACCACCGCATGAATTTCTTCGACACCCTCAAGGCCGGCTCGGAGCCGGAGCGCCAGCGTTTGTTCGCCATCCCCGTCATCCAGGATGCGCTGCGCGGCCACGTCACCACCGCCCAGTATGTGGCCTTCCTCGGCCAGGCTTACCACCACGTCAGGCACACGGTGCCGCTGCTGATGGCCTGCGGCAGCCGCCTCGACGCCGGCCACGAGTGGCTGCGCGAGGCCATCGCCGAATACATCGCCGAGGAGGTCGGGCACCAGGAGTGGATACTGTCCGACATCGAGGCGTGCGGCGGCGACGCCAACGCCGTGCGCCACGGCCGGCCGCACGCCAGCACCGAGTTGATGGTGGCCTACGCCTACCACCAGATCGACCGGCGCAACCCGGTCGGCTTCTTCGGCATGGTCCACGTGCTCGAGGGCACCAGCACGGCGCTGGCCACCCACGCGGCCGACACCATGCGCGACGCGCTCGGGCTGCCGCCGCAGGCGTTCAGCTATCTGAGTTCGCACGGCAGCCTCGATCTCGAGCACGTGGCCTTCTTCGAAAAGCTCATGAACCGGCTCGATGCGGCCGACGACCAGCGCGCCGTGCTGCATGTGGCGCGCATGATGTACGGCCTGTACGGCGACGTGTTCCGCAGCCTGCCGCACGGCGCGGCGCTGTTCGAAGGCGGGGCCTGACGTGGGCGCGCGCATTCCCGGCCGCCACCGCGCGGTCATCACCGGCGCCGGCGGCGGCATCGGCGCGGCCATCGCGCGCCGCCTGGCGCCCGGGGCCGACGCGCTGATCCTGGTCGGCCGCCGGGCCGCGCCGCTGCAGGCGCTGCGCGCCGAGCTGCCGGTGCCGGTGCAACTGGTGTGCGGCGACCTGACCGAGGCGGCCACGCTGGCGGCGATCGAGTCGGCCGCGCGGGCCGCCGGCGGCGTCAACCTGCTGGTCAACAACGCCGGCGTGAGCGGCTTCCACAGCTTCGAGACGCAGCCGGCCGACGCCATCCGCGCCATGCTCGACACCAATCTGCTGGCGCCGATGCTGCTCACGCGCCAGTTGCTGCCGCTGCTGCGGCAGGCGCCGTCGGCGCAGATCGTCAACATCGGGTCGGTGCTCGGTTCGCTTGGTTTTCCCGGCTTCGCCGCCTATGGCGCCAGCAAGGCCGGCCTGGCCGGGTTTTCGCAGGCGCTGCGGCGCGAATTGTCCGACACCGGTGTCGAGGTGCGCCACTTCGCGCCGCGCGCCACCCGCACCGGCATCAACAGCGACGCCGTCAGCGCCATGAACGGCGAACTGAAGACGGCCGAGGACACGCCGGAGGCGGTCGCCGCCGAGTTCATCGCCTTCCTCGAGGGCACCGCCTGGCAGCGCACGCTGGGCGCCGGCGAGCGCTTTTTCGTGCTGCTCAACAAACTGCTGCCGGGCCTGCCCGACGGCGCGATCCGCAAACAATTGCCGGTGATCCGCAAACACCTGCCCAAATAAAGGAAATCCATCATGCAAGCCACCACGATCAAACAACTCCGCCGCGGCGCGCTGGCGCTGCTGGCCGCCGCCTGCCTGCCATTGGCCGCGCTGGCCGGGGTGCCGGAGGATGTCGCAAAACTGCAACAGCAATGGGAGCAGATCCGCTACAAGACGCCGGCCGCCGAGCAGGAGCCGCAGTTCGAGCGCCTGCTCGGCGAGGCGCGCGCCACCGCCGCCCAGCATCCGGGCAGCGCCGACGTGCTGATCTGGCAAGCCATCATCGAATCGACCTACGCCGGCGCAAGGGGGGGCTGGGGGCGTTGTCGAACGCCAAGAGCGCGCGCCAGGCGCTGGAGCAGGCGCTGGCCATCGATCCGAACGCGCTGGCCGGCTCGGCCTACACCAGCCTGGGCTCGCTGTACTACCAGGTGCCGGGCTGGCCGATCGGCTTCGGCGACGACAAGAAGGCGCTGGAGCTGCTGAAAAAAGGCTTGGCGGTCAATCCGGACGGCATCGATCCGAACTTCTTTTACGGCGACTACCTGTTCCGTAAGGGCGACTACGCCGAGGCCAGCCGCGCGCTGAACAAGGCGCTGCAGGCGCCGCCGCGTCCGGGCCGCAAGGTGGCCGACGAGGGCCGTCGTGCCGAGATTCAACAATTGCTGGACAAAATCGCCGCCAAGCGCAAATAATCGGACAGGGGAGGCGCGCCACTTGAGAATTTTGCTGGTAGAGGACGATCCGCTCATCGCGAGCGGCTTGCTGGTGGCGCTGCGGCGCGCCCATTACACCGTCGAGCACGTGGACGACGGCCCGGCGGCGCTCGCCGCGCTCGGCCACAACGCCTTCGACCTGGTGGTGCTCGACCTGGGCCTGCCCACGCTCGACGGCACCGAGGTGCTGCGCGCGGTGCGCGCCGGCGGCGACCCGGTCCCGGTGCTGATCCTGTCGGCGCGCGATGCCACGCGCGACCGCATCGCCGGCCTCGATCTGGGCGCCGACGATTACCTGGTCAAGCCGTTCGAGCTCGACGAGCTGCTGGCGCGCCTGCGCGTGCTGGCGCGCCGCCGCGGCGGGCGCCACGTCAACCAGCTGGTGCTGGGCGACCTGGTGCTGCAGCCGGAAAGCCTGGCCGCCAGCTGGCAGGGGCGCCCGGTCGAACTGCAGCGGCTCGAATTCATGCTGCTGCAACAACTGGCGGAAAACCCGCGGCGCGTGTTCAACCGCGCCCAGCTCGAGGAGTCGCTGTACGGCTGGGGCGAGGGCGCCGAAAGCAACACCATCGACGTCCACGTGCACCACCTGCGCAAGAAGATCTCCCCGGCCATCATCAAGACCGTGCGCGGCGTCGGCTACCGCATCGGCGACCTGGCGCCATGAGCACCAGACTGTATTCCGGGCGGCGCCGGCTGGTGGCGGCCACGTTGCTGTGCATGCTGGCCATCTTCGGCGGCATCGGCCTGGGCGCGCACCACGTGGCGCGGCGCGAGTCCGACGAGTTGTTCAGCGCGCGCCTGGCGACGTCGGCGCGCGTGCTCGAGGCGCTGGTGGCGCACCAGCTGACCTCGGCCACGATCAACAAGCCGCTGGTGATCGCGCTGCCGCGCGAGCTCGAGACCAGCACCAGCAACGAGCCCAAGGTTTACGGCCACCGCTACGAGACCAAGATCGCGTTCCAGGTGTGGCGCGACGACGGCGCCTTGCTGGCCAAGTCGGCCTCGGCGCCGACGGTGGCGCTGGCGCCGCTGCGGGCCGGCTTTTCAGAGCATCCGATCGGCGGCGTGCCGTGGCAGGTATTCGGGCTGCGTTCGGGCAACGTCTGGGTGCTGACGGCCGAAAAGGACGAGGTGCGCCAGGAGATGTCGCACGACATAGGCATGTCGATCCTGACCCCGCTCGCCGTCGGCGGCCTGCTGATGCTGGTGGCCGTCAACTTCCTGTTGCTGCGCAACATGCGGCCGCTGTCGTCGCTGGCGTCGCTGATCGCCGCGCGCGCGCCCGAGTCGCTCGACATCGTCGAGCTGCCGGCCACGCCGCTGGAACTGGCGCCCATCATCACCGAGCTCAATCACCTGCTGGACCGGATCCGCGCCGCCTTCGAGCGCGAGCAGCGCTTCCTGAACGCGGCCGCGCACGAGATCCGCACGCCGATCGCGGCGGTGCAGCTGCATATGGAAAACGCGCTGCGCGCGACCACGCCCGAGCAGCGGCAAAGTTCGCTCGAATCGGCGATGGCCGGGGCGCGCCGCACCAGCAAGCTGGCCGAGCAGCTGCTGGCCCTGAGCCGCATCAGCGCCGGCGGCGACGCCTGCCAGATGCAGCGGCTGTCGCTGCGGGCGCTGTGCTGCGAGGTGATCGGCGCCGTCGAACCGCTGATCGACCGCCGCGGCCAGAGCGTCGGCCTGGACGCCCAGCACGACTGCCCGGTGCGGGGCGAACCGTCGCAGCTGCAGCGCATGCTGCAGAACCTGATCGACAACGCCTCGGTGCATGGCGCCGCGCACGGCGACATCCTGGTCACGCTCGACGCGGTCGACGGCATGGCCCTGCTGGGGGTGTCGAACGACGGCGTGCCGATCCCGGAAAAAGAGCTGGCCAACCTGTTTACGCCGTATTACCGCCTGCCCGGCGCCGCCGTCGGCGGGCACGGGCTGGGCCTGGCCATCGTCAAGGAGATCGTCGACCAGCACCACGGCCGCATCGTCGTGCAGACCAGGGAGGACGGCAGCGGCACGCTGGTGCTGGTCAGTTTGCCGCTGGCGTAGGGCGCCCGCCCGAACGGTTCACACCCACAACATCAGCGTGTTGGCGGTCGCCTGCAACGCCGGCACGCAGCGCGCGCTGGCCTCGGCCCGCGATGAACTGGCCGTCATCATCGACACGCTTAGCGCTCCGATCAGATTTCCGCGCCGGCTCTTGACCGGCACGGAGATGCCGCGAAAGCCGATCTCGTACTGGTTTTCGGTGACGGCGAAGCCGCTCTCGCGGATCGCCACGAGCTCCTCGAACAGCTGGCGCTTGTCCGTCACGGTCAGGTGCGTGTAGGCGATCGGCTCCACCCGCGCCAGATAGGCGTGCAGCGCCTCGTCCGGCATGGCCGACAGCAGCACCCGGCCAGCCGTCGACGCGTAGGCGGGCAGGCGCGTGCCCGGCTCGAAGCCGGTGGTGAGCTGGCGCGGCGCGTTCACGCGGCTCACGTACACCACATCATCCCCCTCAAGCACCGAATAATTGGTCGACTCCTGCAGCTCCGACGTCAGCTTCTGCAGGTACGGCACGATGGCGCGCGGCAGGCGCGCCGAATCCAGGTAGGAGCGGCCCAGGGTCAGCACCTTGGGCGTGAGCCAGAAGGTTTTGCCGTCCGTGGCGGCCATGCCGGTGTGGACCAGCGTGAGCAAATAACGCCGCGCGGCGCTGCGGCTGATCGCCACCTTCTCCGCCAGCTCGGTGGCGGTCAGGCGCGCGGTGTCGTCGTTGAAGGCGGTGATGACGTGGAGGCCCGTGATCAAACCGTCGATCAGGTCGCGCTCGGCGACCTGCACATCCAGCAGCTGCGGCTTTTTCATGATTTGTGCGCTAATCGCGCAAGTGGAGCGATTGGCGCAGTATAGCCGGTTTTCACGGGTTTTTTTGCGGCGCGGTGCTTTCTATACTGGCCTGACTTTAAGCACAAAAACGCGGGAGACCCTCACATGATCATCAAGGAACAGCTGCCGGAACCGAATAATCCGCTCGGTATCGCCGGCATCGAATTCATCGAATACGCCACTTCGCAGCCGCTGGCGCTGGGCGCGCTGCTCGAACAGATGGGCTTCGGCGCGACGGCCCGCCATCGCTCGCGCGAAGTGACCTTGTACCGCCAAGGCGGCATGAACGTGATCGTCAACGCCGATCCGCGCGCGCTGCCGCAGGGGGAGGAGGGGCCGCAAGCGACCGTGATCAGCGCCATCGCGCTGCGCGTGCGCGACGCCGACGCCGCCTACCGGCACGCCATCGACATGGGCGCCTGGGCCATCCAGACCCGCGCCGGCGCGATGGAACTGAACATCCCGGGCGTGCACGGCGCCGGCGACTCCATCCTCTATTTTGTCGACCGCTACGCGGACTTCTCGATCTACGACGTCGATTTCAAGGCCATCCCCAATGTGCCGGCGCGGCCGGACGCCATCGCGGATATGCGCTTCTTCGGCGTGGTGCAAGCCATCGGCGAGGGCCGCAGCGCCGAGTGGGTCGACTTCTACCAGCAATTGATGGATTTCCGTCCGCTGCCGGAGGGACGCTATTTCGGCGTGGTGCCCAAGGGCGTGCTGCTGGAAAGTCCTTGCCACAGCTTCTATCTGCAACTGGTGGAACCGCCGGAGGGCGCGGGCGGCCTGCAATGGGAGGAACAGTTGATCCGCGTCGGCCTCGGTGTGCCGGACGTGATCGGCGCGGTGCGCGAGTTGCAGCGGCGCGGGATCGTCTTCATCGACCGCGCGCCGCAGGCGCCGACCGAACGTGGCGCTCTGACACAGTTGTATCGCGGCGGCGTCAGTTTCGAACTGGTCGCCGGCGCCCAGGGAGGCGGCCATGCTTGAAATTACCGGCACCACGCGTATTTTCCCGGTCATCGGCTGGCCGGTGGAACAAGTCAAGGCGCCGACGCTGTTTAACGCCTACTTCCAGCGCCATGGCATCGACGCCAGGGTGATCCCGCTCAAGGTGGCGCCGCAGGGCTATGTGGCCGCCGTGCGCCTGTTGATGGGGATCGAGAACGTGGGTGGCATCTTCGTCTCGATCCCGCACAAGCCGATGAGCGTGGAGGCGGTCGACGTGCCCAGTAGCCGCGCGCTGCTGGCCGGCTCCTGCAACGCCATCTACAAGGACGCGGACGGCCGCATCATCGGTGATCTGATCGACGGCGAGGGCTTTGTACGCGCCCTGGACCGAACACTGGCCGGCGCGCCCTTCAACTGGAGCGGGGCGCGGGCGCTGGTGGTCGGCAGCGGCGGCGTCGGTTGTGCCGTGGCCGAGGCACTGGCGGTGCGCGGCATCGCCGAGGTGGCGATCTGCGACAACCGGATCGAACTGGCCTCGGCCCTGCGCGGCCGCCTTCAGGCCGCGTTCCCGGCCTGCCACGTGGCGGAGGGCCAGCCGGTGGCCGAGGGCTACGACCTGGTGGTCAACTGCACGCCGCTCGGCATGCACGCCGATGACGCGATGCCCATCGACCTGCGCGGCGTGTCGAGCGAGTGCATCGTCGCCGATTGCGGCATGAAGATCGAAATGACCAAGCTGCTGGTCGAGGCCCAACGACTCGGCTGCCGCATCCAGAAGGGCAAGGAGATGCTGATCGAACAGGCGCCCCTGTACCTGGCGCTGTTTGGCTGGCCGGGCGTGTTGTCCGATGAATTCCGTGAATTGGGGGCGCTATGAATCTGGCCAACTTCGGCATGGACAGCATCACCCTGGCTGGCCCGCTCGAATCCAAGCTGCGCGCCTCGAAGGCGGCCGGTTTCTCGCAACTGATGCTGTGGGCGAAGGACCTGGTCAACCATCCGGGCGGCATCGGGGAAGCGGTGCGGGTGGTGCGCGCCAGCGGCGTGCGTGTCACCGGCATCCAGGTCATGCGCGATTACGAAGGCTTGGAGGGCGCGCTGCACGACTACAAGCTCGATATCGCCAAGCAGATGCTGCTGGTCTGCAAAGCGGTCGGCGCGCCGTTGCTGATGGTGTGTTCGAGTACTTCCAGCCATGCCGTCGGCGACATGGACAAAATCGTGCGCGACCTGGCCAAGCTGGCCACGCTGGCCGTGCCGCTGGGCGTGAAGGTGGGCTACGAGGCGCTGTCGTGGGGCCGCCATGTGAACCAGTACCAGCAGTCCTGGGAAGCGGTGGAGCGGGCTGGCCACGCCAATCTGGGCGTGGTGCTCGATTCCTTCCACATGCTGGCCAACGGCGCCGATCTGACTGAACTGGACGACATCCCGGCACACAAAATCGCGCTGGTGCAGTTGTCCGACTACATGTGGCGCGATCTTCGCAGCGCGGAGGAACGGCTCGAGACCGCGCGCCATTTGCGCGTGTTCCCCGGCGAAGGCAGCCACGCCAAGGAGCTGTCCGTGATGCTGCGCCAGTTGAACCGCAACGGCTACCGGGGCGACTTCAGTTTCGAGGTGTTCAACGACGATTACCTGCAGTTCTCGCCGGAGGTGGTGGCGCAGCGGGCCTACCGCTCGGCCAAGTGGGTGACCGACCAGGTGCTGCGGCGCAGTCTTAACGTATTGCAGGCCACCGTCGGCCACGCGGCGATGGCGTAAAGGCCGCAAACGCGCGAAACAAGCGAAAACCGAGGTGCGGCAACTATAAGCGCATCCATAACAACAACGAGACAATCATGAGACAAACTTTGACAGCGGCCGGCCTGCTGGCGCTGGCGGCCGCCTGCGCCCCGGCCCAGTCCCAGGCACAATCCGGCACCACCATCTACGGTACCTTTGACGAATATATCGGTGTCATCCGCAGCAGCAGCGGCGCCCGGGTCACGGGCCTGAACGACGGCGCCATCCTGCGCAGCCGCCTCGGATTCAAGGGCGTCGAGGACATCGGCGGCGGCTACCGCATCACGTTCACGCTGGAGCAGGGCATCGGCGCCGATACCGGCGCCGCCGCGGACGCCAACCGCCTGTTCGACCGGCAGGCATGGCTGGGCGTCGTGACGCCGGTGGGCGAGTTCCGCGCCGGGCGGCAGAACACCCAGGTGTTCTACATCGGCGGCGCCATCGACTACACCGAGCGCACCACCTTCGGCTCGATGTTCAATACCTTCGGCGTGCCTTCGCGCTACGACAACGACCTGTCCTACAAGTCGCCGCGCCTGGCCGGGTTGCAGCTGGATGTGCACTACGCGCTGCCGGAGAACACCGCCGCCACGAACAACAAGGGTGTGTGGCAGCTGGCGCTGGACTACCAGAACGGCCCATGGCGCGCCGGTTACGCGGGGGTGCTGGCGACGCCCAACCGCGCCACCGCGACGGTGCGGGAACGTATCGAGTACCACAACCTCTATGTCAATTACCAGTACGGCGCCGGCAAGATCTATCTGGCGGCGGGACGCAGCAACAACTCCACTTCGAACGCCAACGGCGCCAACACCGGCGCGATATTGAGCCTGGTCGGCAGTCCGAACAACTTCTTCGCCGGGACCGACGCCAACGCGCGGCGCTACTACAACCTGTGGGAGCTCTCGGCCGACTACCGGGTCGGCCCTGCGTTCCGCGTCGGCGCCATGCTGGGCGGCGCGCACGACACCAGCGGTGGCGGGGCCAGCGTGCGTTCGGCGAACGTGGGCGCTTATTTCGACCTGTCGAAGCGCACGCAGTTGTATGGCTTCGCCAGCGTGATGAAAAACGGCGATGCGGCGGGTTTTCGCTTTAGCAGCTCGGCCGCGCCGTCGGCCAATCTGGCGGGGGACGACATCAACGGCCGGCGCCTGACCGGGCTTCAGTTGGGCATCCTGCACCGGTTTTAACGCACTCGGACTACACTTATAATCTGGAGGAAGACATGGCTATCACAACGATTTCAATGCAGGCGTCCGCAGAGACGCGCAAACCGGCGGCCCAGCAAGCCCATCCCGAGCCGAAACGCTCGCCACGCAAGGCGGCTTTCGCCAGCTGGATCGGCAGCGCCGTCGAGTACTACGACTTCTTCATCTACGGCACGGCCGCCGCGCTGGTGTTCGGGAAAATCTTCTTCCCCTCGTTCGATCCGGCGGTCGGCGCGGTGGCGGCATTCGCCACCTTCGGCGTGGCCTATATCACGCGTCCCCTGGGTGCGGTCATGCTGGGCCACATAGGCGACAAATACGGGCGCAAGAAGGTGTTGACCTTCACCTTGCTGCTGATGGGCGTGACGACGTTCGCCGTCGGCCTGCTGCCGACCTACGAACAAATCGGCATCGCCGCGCCGGTGATGCTGGTCATCCTGCGCATGCTGCAGGGGGTGTCGGCGGCCGGCGAACAGGCAGGCGCCAACTCCATGACCTTGGAGCACGCGCCGGCGCACCGCCGCGCCTTTTTCACCAGCTTCACGTTGAGCGGCACGCAGGCGGGGCTGATCCTGGCGACGCTGGTGTTCCTGCCGGTGTCCGCGCTGCCCGAGGAGGACATGCTGTCGTGGGGCTGGCGCATTCCCTTCCTGCTCAGCGCCGTGGTGGTGGCGGTGGGTTTCTGGGTACGCCGCACGCTGCCCGAGACCCCGGCCTTCAAGGAGGAGGAGGCGGCGAACAAGGACGACCGCATGCCGCTGGTGGAACTGGTCACCAACCACAAGTCCAACCTGGTGCGCGTGATCTTCGCCGCGCTGGTGTCGGTCGTCAGCACCATCTTCAGCGTGTTCACCTTGTCGTACGCGGTCAACACGATGCACCTGCCGCGCTCCACGATGCTGACGGTGCTGGTGCTGGCCAACGTCGTCGCGCTGTTCGCGATTCCGCTGTTCGCCGCCTTGTCCGACCGTGTCGGACGCAAGCCGGTGTTCATCTTCGGCGCGCTGGGGGCGGCGGCGCTGGCATGGCCCTACCTGTGGGCCATCGCCACGATGAACGTGCCGCTGATCTTCGTCTTCGGCCTGCTGCTGTCCGGGGTGGTGTACAGCGCCGCCAACGGCGTGTGGCCGGCGATGTACGGCGAGATGTTCGGCACCCGCGTGCGGCTGTCCGGCATGGCGATCGGCACGCAGATCGGCTTCGCGCTGGGCGGGTTCGCTCCGACCATCAGCGCGGCGATTTTGCAGCCGGGGGTGTGGGGCTGGGTGCCGGTGGCGGTCTTCGTCAGCATCACCAGCGCCATCTCCGCCATCGCGGCGGCATCGGCCAAGGAAACCTATCGCACGCCGATGAACGAGTTGTAGGAGCGTGGCCGGGAAGCCGGCGCGTGCACCAGATTGACGTCGACGCCGGCCCTGACGCCGGCGTTGCACCGTGCGGGTGCGGATTTCGAGTCGAATACCGTGTGGCTGATGGCACGTGGCTTGCATAATCGTCCGCATCGCCATCCTACAGGTATTCCGCCCGATGCCATCCGCCCCCCTTCATCTTCGTCAGTTGCGCGATATCGTGCTGGCTATGTTTCTCTCCTGCGGTGCTGTCGCCGCGCACGCGGCGGCCGACAAGCCCAGCCCCCCCAGGCCCGTCAAGGTCATGGTGATCAGCATGTTCGCCCTGGAGGAGGCGGAATGGACGGGCAAGCTAAAACTCGATCGCGTGATACCGGTTCCGGGCCTGTCGCCGCTGTACCCGGCGGTGCGGTGCAACAAGGACGACGTCTGCCACCTGACCACCGACATGGGCAAGGCCAACGCCGCCGCCTCGATCGCGGCGATGGTCCTCAGCGGCCTGTTCGATCTGAAGCAAACCTACTTCCTGGTCGCCGGAATCGCCGGCGTCGACCCCGCCCGGGGAACCATCGGCACCGCCGCATGGTCGCGCTATCTGGTCGACTCGGACCTGGCGTGGGAGGTCGATGCGCGCGAACGTCCGGCCGGATGGCCGACCGGTTACCTGGGCATCAATACCGGCGCTCCCGGTCTCAAGCCGGACTTGGGCTACGGGACCGAGGTGTACAAGCTGGATGACCGGCTGGCGGATATGGCGCTGGCCCTGTCGCGCGGCGTCGTGTTGGCCGATTCCGCCGGTGCCCGGGCCTACCGCGCCCGATATCCTTCAGCGCCCGCCAACCAGCCGCCGCAAGTGACGCAATGCGATTCGATGACCGGCAATAACTGGTTTCACGGCGAGCTGCTGGGGCAGCGCGCGCGCGACTGGTTCAAGCTGCTGACCGACGACCACGGCACCTACTGCATGAGCTCACAGGAGGACAACGCGACCTACACGGCGCTCAAGCGCGGCGCCGAGGCGGGCCTGCTCGATCTGCGGCGGGTGGCGGTGCTGCGCACGGCGTCCAACTTCGACCGCCAGCATCCGGGGCAGACGGCGCTGGCATCGGTGAAGGCGGATTCCGGCGGCTTCGCGCCGGCCGTGAAAAATCTGTACCTGGCCGGCGCGCCGCTGGTGGGCGACATCGTCAAGCGCTGGCGTTTGTGGAAGGATGGCGTGCCGTCGCGCGACGATAGCGCGCGGCCCCTGGCGCCGAAGGTCATGATCGTCAATATGTTCGGCGGCGAGGCCGCGCCATTTATCAAAGGCCTCAAGCTGACCACCGGCTACAAGGTACGGGGTCTGTCGGCGCGCTATCCGGAGGTGCTCTGCAACGGGGACGACGTCTGCCAGATGACCACCGATATGGGCTACAGCAACGCCGCCGCCAGCATGACGGCGCTGATGTACGCCGGCGGCTTCGATCTGCGCAAGACCTACTTCATCGTGGCGGGGATCGCGGGGATCAATCCGCTGCGCGGCACGGTCGGTTCGACCGCATGGGCCGACTACGCCGTCGATTACTCGCTGGCGCACGAAATCGACGCGCGGGAGATGCCGTCGGACTGGCAGTCGGGGTATTTCGGCATTTTCACGGACTCGCCGGACAAGAAGCCGAAATTGAGCTACCGGACAGAAGTCTTTCAACTCGATTCCGCGCTGGTGGCGCGGGCCTACGCGCTGTCGAAGGATGTGGCGCTGCGCGATTCGCCCGCAGCGGTGGCCTACCGGGCCGGATATCCGTCGGCGCCCGCCAACCAGCCGCCGTCGGTGCTGCGTTGCGACACCGCCTCGACCGACACCTGGTTTGGCGGCGCGGCGCTGGCGCGCAGGGCGCAGGACTGGTCGGCGCTGCTCACCGACGGCAAGGCCTCGTACTGCACCGTGCAGCAGGAGGACAACGCGACGCTGGAGGCGCTGCGGCGCGGCGGAGAGGCCGGAAAGGCGGACTTCAAGCGCGTGCTGATCCTGCGCGCGGGTTCCGACACGGACCGTCCGCATCCGGGGCAAAGCGACAGCGATGTGCTGGTGAACTACAAGCAGCAGGGAGGATTCGGCCCGGCGGCCGAGAACCTGATGATCACCGCCCGTCCGGTGATCGAGGATATCGTGCGCCAGTGGCGGCACTAGGAATCATGAGCGGGCGACGGTGGCCCCCTCCGGCAGCAGCGTCGCATCCATCCGCAGCACCGCACGATGTATCAACTCGCGCAACCACGTCAATCCCGGATCGAGCGTGCGGTATTTGTGCCATTGCAGCGATTGTTCCATGACCGGCATCTCCATCGGCATCGGCAGTATGCTGACCGGCAGCACCCGCGCCACGCTGTAGGCCAGCCGCCGGTGCACGGTGGCGATCCGCTCGGTCCCCGTCAACAGCACCGGCACCGACAGGAAGCTATGCGTGATCACGTCGATTCGCCGCTTGATACCCACGCGCTCCAGATAGGCCGATTCGAAGCTGGAGACGCCGATCGGCGGTTGCATCACCACGTGGCCTGCCTCCAGATAGTCGTCCAGGGTCAGCTTTTTTCCGGCCAGGCGGCCCCGGTTCCACACCAGGCAGACAAACTGCTCCTGCCATAAAACCTCGGTGGGATGCTCGGGGGGACAGTACACCGAGGGGAAAACCAGCATGTCGGCCTCGCCGCGTTCCAGCGCGCGCTGCGGCGAGTCGACCTGCGCCATCATGCGAAAGCGGATCGTCTCCGATTCCTGGTTGGCCAGTTCGATCACGCGCGGGATCAATGTCATCAAGGTGTAGTCCGACACCAGCAATGTGAATTGGCGCTCCGACTTCGCCGGGTCGAACTCCGGCTGCGCGGCGATGGTCGTATCGATGCGCATCAGGACATCGCGCACCGCCTCGCGCAGTACCAGACCGCGCGGCGTGATCTCCATCCGCCGCCCCACCTGCACCAGCAGCTTGTCCTGGAAATGGTCGCGCAGCCGGCCCAGCGCATTGCTCATGGCCGACTGGCTCATATGCAGCCGCTGCGCGGCGACGGTGATGCTGGTCTCGGTCAGCATCGCGTCCAGGGCAACCAGCAGATTGAGATCGAGTTTATTCAGCCGCATTGTCGTCCTCTTGTTTTATTGTTATCTGTTGCATTGAGCTGAAGTATTGATCGCGTCAATACATTGCATTGATACAAACCATTTTACCAAATGGATCATGGTTCGTAAGCTGGCTCCAGGCGATCAGGAATATCGCCAATAAAAATATCTACAACAACGGAGACAGCGATGCAAAAGAGTTCCAGGCAGGGCCAGTTGCGACTGGCGGTGGGGAGGTGCGCGTTCGCGGGGGCGGCGCTGGCGGCGGCTCCAGGGCAAGCGGTCGATCTCGATACCGGCAATCCGGACGTGGCGCTGCGCTTCGATAACACTGTCAAGGCCAGCACCATCTATCGTTTGCACGACGCCGATCCATCGCTGGTGAACGCCTTCAACACCAACGGCAGCCCGCAGGCGCTCAACTTCAACGCAGGCGATCAAAACTTCCGCAACGCCGGCGTGGTGTCGCAGCGGATCGACCTGCTGTCGGAGCTCGATCTGGTCTACAAACGCGATTTCGGCCTGCGCGTCAGCGGCGCCGCCTGGTACGACCGGGCCTATCACCGCGACACCGACGCCGCCGCCGATCCGACCCTCGGCCAGCAGCCGTATAACCGCTTCCAATCCTACACCCGCAAAATGGCCGGCGAAAAGGCGGAACTGCTGGACGCCTTAGTCTTCGGCGGCATCACGCTCGATGGCGGCGGCAAAGTCAGCGCGCGCCTCGGCCGCCACGCGCTGGTGTACGGCGAGAGCCTGTTCTTCGGCGATAACGCCATCGCCGCCGCCCAGGGGCCGACCGACATCGCCAAGCTGATGGCGTCGCCGAATGCGCAGTTCAAGGAGATTGTACGGCCGGTGCCGCAGTTGTCGGCGCAGTGGCAGGTGACGCCGAACGTCAGCGTCGGCGGCTATCTGCAGTTCCGCTGGGAGGAGAGCAGGGTGCCGCCGTCCGGCAGCTACTTCTCCAGCGCGAACATCCCGTGGAATTCCACCGGGCCGGAATACATCGGCATCGCCGGAGGTCCGGTGGCCGGCAACTATGTGCTGACGCCGGGCGGCGACGAGCACCCGCGCGACAGCGGCCAGTTCGGCCTCCAGCTCAAATGGCGCCTCGACGAGACCGACCTTGGCTTCTATTTCGCCCGCTATCACGACAAGTTCGGCCAGCTGTTCGGGCGACTCAACCCCGGCGCGCCGGCCACCGACAGCCGCTGGTACTTCGTGTTCGGCGACGATATCAAGGTCGCCGCCATCAGCGCCTCGCGCTCGGTGGGCGACTTCAACGTCTCGGCCGAAGCCTCGGTGCGCGACAACATGCCGCTGGTGGTCAACAACGCCATTTACTTCGGCCCCGCCGGCACCGCGCGGCCGGCGATACCGGTGGGGCGCACCGCGCACCTGAACCTGTCGACATTGGCGAACTTCGGTCCGAACTTCATCGCCAGCGAGAGCGCCTTCGTGGCGGAGGCGGCGTGGAACCGGCGCCTGAGCATGGACGATCCAAACAATGAGCTGGACAAGGGCCGCACGCGCGACGCCAGCATCGTGCAGTTCACCTATACGCCGACCTATCGCCAGGCCTTGCCGGGGCTGGACCTGAGCGTGCCGATCGGGGCGCGCTACACCTTGTCGGGACGCTCCAGCGTCACCGCCTGGGGACCGCGCCATACCGGCAACGCCAGCATCGGCCTGGATGGCAACTACCTCAATGTGTGGCAGTTCTCGCTGAACTACAACCACTACATTGGTGCCAGCGTGCCGTCGACCGATTACCGCACCACCGCCTTTGGCGACGGCAACCCGCTGGGCGACCGCGATTACGTTTCGCTCAGCGTGCGCCGTACATTCTAATCAGCACGAATAAAAACGAACAACCACGGAGACCAGACGCATGAACAAGCACCTTATATCCACCGCGTTGGCCGGCCTGGCGCTGGCGCTACAGGCGGGAGCCGCATCGGCCGCCACCACGCCCGCCGAAGCGGCCAAACTGAAGTCCGAGCTCACGCCGTTCGGCGCCGAAAAGGCCGGCAACAAGGACGGCACCATTCCCGCGTGGACCGGCGGGCACACCACCGCCATCCCAGGCGACAAGCCTGGTGGACGTCGCGGCGATCCGTTCAAGGACGAGAAGCCGCTGTACTCCGTCACCGCGCAGAATATGGAAAAATACGCCGAGCAGCTGACCGACGGCGTCAAGGCGCTGTTGAAAAAGTATCCCGAGTACCGGCTCGACGTCTACCCGACCCACCGCACCGCCGCCGCGCCGCAGTACGTCTACGACAACACATTCAAGAACGCCACGCGCGGGAAGATCGTCAACGAGGTGCCGGCCGACGTGGTGGGCGGCATTCCGTTCCCGCTGCCGAAAACCGGCGAGGAGGTGATGTGGAACCACATGCTGCGCTGGCGCGGCAGCTCCTTCCAGACGCATTACGCGCAGCACCAGATCACCGCCGCCGGCAAGGACGTGGTGGTCTCGGAAGGGGTGATCGACGCGCAGATCCCTTATTACTACCCCGAGGCGACGGTGGAAAGCTTCGCCAAGGCGCCGGAGACTTACTTGATCCGTCTGATCAACAGCGGGCCGCCGATCCGCGCCGGCGAGGCGATCATGGGCCGCGATCAGATCGATCTGGCCAAGACGCAGTCGTGGGTGTACCTGACCGGCCAGCGCCGCGTGCGCAAGCTGCCCAACCCGTGCTGCGATACGCCGTCGCCCGTCACCGCCGGTTTGATGAGCTTTGACGAGATTCAGACCTGGTCCGGACGGCTCGACCGCTTCGACTTCAAGATCGTCGGCAAGAAGGAGATGCTGATACCGTACAACGGCAACAAGCTGCTGCAGCCGAAGACCGACGCGGAGGTGATTTCCAAGATCGGCGTCAATCCCGCCTTCCAGCGCTGGGAGCTGCACCGCACCTGGGTGGTGGACGCCACCCTGCGCAGCGGCCAGCGCCACCCGGCCGTGAAGAGCCGCTACTACTGCGACGAAGATACCTGGGCGTGCGTGCTGGGGGACCGCTGGGATGCCAACGGCCAGCTGTGGAAGACATTGTGGTCGGCCACCTTTGTCGCGCCGGACCTGCCGGGCACCGTGATCGGCTCGTTCGGCTTCAACGATCTGCTGTCGGGAACCGCCTATGTCGGCGATCTGTATAACAGCAAGAGCGCGCACTATGTGCTCAAGCCCCGCTACCCGGACAGCACCTTCACGCCGGAATCGATGGCCGGGGACAGTGTGCGATGAAGTTTCGACGTTCCATCAAGCTGGCGGGAGCCGTCGCGCTGACGGCGGTCTGCTCCGGTTACTGCGCCGCCGCCGATGTAGCCGGTGTCGCCGGTGCGTCGGCCGCCGCCGGCCAGGCGCCGGTGCGCGGCGCGCTGCAACGCGCGGCGCCGGTGTCGGTGGCGCCCGAACGGGCGCTGATGCTGGGCGCGGCGCAGGCCGGCCAGCGCCTGGTGGCGGTGGGCGAGCGTGGTATCGCGCTGTGGTCCGACGACGCCGGCGTCCACTGGCGCCAGGCCGCCGTGCCGGTCGCCGTAACGCTGACGGCGGTGCGGCTGGTCGATGCGCGGCGCGGCTACGCGGTCGGCCACAGCGGCGTGGTGCTGCGCACGGCCGATGGCGGCCAGACCTGGACCAAATGCCTGGACGGCCGCATGGCCGCCGGCATCGCGCTGGCCGCCGCCGAGGCGAGCGGCGATGCCCGGGCCCTGGCGGAAGCGCAGCGTCTCAACGCCGACGGCGCCGACAAACCCTTGTTCGACCTGCATTTCTACGACGCGGATCACGGGCTCGTGGTGGGCGCGTACAACCTGGCGTTCCGCACCGACGACGGCGGCCGCACCTGGCAAAGCCTGATGGCCGGCACGGACAATCCGAAGGCGATGCATCTGTACGCGCTGCGGGCCCACGGCGACACCTTGCTGGTGGCCGGCGAACAAGGGCTGGCATTGCGCTCGGATGACCGTGGCCGCAGCTTCCGCAAGCTGGCGACGCCCTACAACGGCAGCTTCTTCACCGCCGAATTCCTTGATGCCGAAGGTCGTGACATGATGCTCGCCGGCCTGCGGGGCAATGTCTGGCGCAGCCGCGACGGCGGCGGCAGTTGGACCCAATGGGCCACGCCGCTGCCGGTGTCGATCACCGGCTCGGCGCTCATGGCGGCTCCGGCGACCACGTCGGCGCCTGACCTGGTGCTGGTCAACCAGGCCGGCCAGATCCTGCGCAGCGACGGCGAAACATTCAAACTGCGGGCCGGCGCGCCACTGGCGCCGCTGGCCGGAGTGCTGCCGCTCAAGGATGGCGCAATGCTGGCACTGAGTTTCGCCGGCCCGGTGCGCATCGCCGCCAATGGAGGCGCCAAATGATCTCCTCCAACCGTCCAAATACCGACGACAAGGCCGGCCTGCTGGAACGCCTGCTCTTCACGCATCGCCTGTGGGTGCTGCTGATCTGCGCGGTCATCACCGCCTTGCTGGGTTGGCAAACCACGCGCTTGCAGCTGAACGCCAGTTTCGAGAAGACCATCCCGGCGCAGCATCCCTACGTGCGCAACTACCTCGCCTGGCAGGGCGAGCTCACGGGCCTGGGCAACGCGGTGCGTATCGCCGTCGCCAATCCGGCCGGGGACATCTATCAAGCCAGGTATCTCGACACCTTGCGTCGGTTGAGCGATGAGGCGTTCCTGGTCCCCGGCGTGAACCGGGTACAGATGAAATCCCTGTGGACGCCGTCGACGCGCTGGGTCGGCGTCACCGAAGATGGTCTCGAAGGCGGCCCGGTGATCCCCGAGGGCTACGACGGGGGTGCCGCCAGCCTCGCGCAGCTGAAAATGAACGTTGCGCGTTCCGGCGAAATCGGCCAGCTGGTCGCCGCCGACGGCCGCTCCACAGTCATCTATCTGCCGCTGTTGCAGGAGGCCGACGGCAAGCCGCTGGACTACGGCATGCTGTCGGAGCGCCTGGAATCCTTGCGCCATAAGTATGAGACGCAGGGTGTCACCGTCCATATCACCGGCTTCGCCAAGATCTCGGGCGACCTGATCGCCGGCGTGCGCGCCATGCTGGGCTTCTTCGTCGCGGCGGTGCTGATCGCCATGGCGGCCGTCTACTGGAGCACCCGCTGCGTGCGTTCCACCCTGTTGGTGGTCGGCGCCTCGCTGGTCGCGGTGCTTTGGCAGCTCGGCATGTTGCCGATGCTGGGCTACTCGCTCGATCCCTACTCGATCCTGGTGCCGTTCCTGGTGTTCGCCATCGGCATGAGCCACGGCGCCCAGAAAATGAACGGCATCATGCAGGACATCGGACGTGGCGTCACACCTTTGGAAGCCGCGCGCCTGACCTTCCGCCGCCTGTTCCTGGCCGGCCTGACAGCGCTGCTGGCGGACGCCGTCGGCTTCGCGGTGCTGCTGATCATCGACATCCAGGCCATCCGCGAACTGGCGGCCGCCGCCAGCCTGGGCGTGGCGGTGCTGATCGTGACGAATTTGATCCTGCTGCCCATCCTGCTGAGCTACACGGGTGTCAGCGCCAAGGCGGCGCAGCGTAGCCTGCAAGCCGACCGCAAGGCGGAAGCAGCGTCCAGCGGGCACAATCCGCAGGGCCGTCCGACCGGCATCGCGGGTATGCTGGACCGCTTCACGCAGCGGCGCTGGGCGACGGTGGCGGTGGTTGTCGCGGTCGTCCTGGGCGCGGGCGGCTTCTTGGCCAGCCAGCACCTGGCCATCGGCGACCTCGATCCGGGCGCGCCGGAGCTGCGCGCCGGCAGCCGCTACAACCGCGACGCCGCCTTCATGAACAGCAGCTACGGCGCGGCGGGCGACGTGCTGGCGGTGATGGTCACCACGCCGGAAGGCGGCTGCTCGCGCTACGATACCCTCAACAAGGTCGACGCGCTGGAATGGCGCTTGCGCCAGCTGCCGGGCGTGGACAACACCAACACGCTGGCCCTGCTGAACCGCCGCGTGCTGGTCGGCCTGAACGAGGGCAATCCGAAATGGTACGAGCTGTTGTCCAATCAGGACATGCTCAACACCGTCACCGCCGGCGCGCCGCGTGGGCTGTACAACGACGCCTGCAGCCTGCTGACGGTGTACGCCTACCTGCGCGACCACAAGGCCGAAACGCTGGCGGCGGTGGTCGCCAGCGTCGAGGAATTCGCCCGCGCCAACGACACCGCCGACACCAAGTTCCTGCTCGCCGCCGGCTCGGCCGGGATCGAGGCCGCGACCAATATCGTGGTGCGCGACGCCTGGCGCAAGATGCTGGCACTGGTCTACTGCGCGGTGGCGGTGCTGTGCTTCGTCACGTTCCGCTCGTGGCGCGCGGTACTGGTGGCGGTGCTGCCGCTGATGCTCACCTCCGTGTTGGCCGAAGCGCTGATGGTCGCCCTGGGCATGGGCGTCAAGGTCGCCACCTTGCCCGTGATCGCGCTGGGCGTCGGCATCGGCGTCGACTACGCGCTGTACATCCTCAGCGTGACCCTGGCGCGCATGCGTGCCGGCGCCACGCTGTCGCAGGCCTATCACCAGGCGCTGCTCTTCACCGGCAAGGTCGTCATGCTGACCGGGATCACGCTGGCCGCCGGCGTGATCACCTGGGTCGCCAGTCCAATCAAGTTCCAGGCCGATATGGGGCTGCTGCTGGCCTTCATGTTCCTCTGGAATATGCTCGGCGCGCTGATCCTGCTGCCGGCGCTGGCGCACTTCCTTTTGCGTCCAACCCGGCCCGCGTCCGCGCAGGCCGGGACGTCCTCCTTCCGTCCGGCCAGGGCCGAGGCGGATATTTCATCCACCCTGACATAAAGTTGATCATCATGTTCCGTTATTTCCCCACCAACTACGTCTGGAATCTGTCCGTCGATCTGTCGATTGAAATGGGCGCCAGGATCGGCGAGATCGAGGAGATGTGCGCGCCGTTGCAGGAGGCGGCCGGCCAGCCCGACGCCGCCGGCACCGCCGCCTTCCGCGAAACCTGGCAGCGCATGGCCGACAAGCTTTGCGGCCTCGCCGAGGATGACGAGGCGCGCGGCCGCAAGATCTCGGCCGGCGACAAGTATCTGCGTGCGGCCAATTATCTGCTGACGTGCGAGCGGCTGCAGGCGCACGGCGCGCCCGGAAGAGTCGAGCTGTATCAGCGCTTCCTCGACGTGTTCGAGCGCGGCGCGCGTCTGTCCGGCGCTCCCTGCGAACAGGTGCGCATTCCTTACGGCGACACTTTCCTCAGCGGCCTGTATGTGCCGGCCGAAGGCGTCGACGGCCCGGCGCCCCTGCTGGTGCAGGTCAACGGCCTCGACTCGACCAAGGAGATGAAGTACCTGGTCGGCCTGCCGGCATGGCTGGCCAAGCGCGGCGTCGCCTCGCTGCTGGTGGACCAGCCGGGCACCGGCGACGCGCTGCGCCTGCGCGGGCTGACCGCGCGCTACGACAGCGAGCACTGGGCCAGCCGGGTTGTCGACTGGCTGGAGACGCGCGCCGACGTCGATGCCACGCGCATCGGCATGGAGGGCGTGTCGCTGGGCGGTTACTACTGTCCTCGCGCTGTCGCCTTCGAGCCGCGTTTCGCCTGCGGCGTGGTGTGGGGCGCGAATCACGACTGGCGCGACGTGCAGAAGCGCCGCATGGCGAAAGAAGGCAACCTGCCGGTGCCGCACTACTGGGCGCACGTGCGCTGGGTATGGGGCGCCAAGGACAACGACGATTTCATGCGCATCGCCGAGGACGTGCATCTGGACGGAATCCTTGACCGCATCAAGGTGCCGTTCCTGGTCACGCACGGCGAGAAGGATAGCCAGATACCGCTGCATTGGGCCGAGCGCACCTACGAACAGCTGGTCAACAGCCCGCGCCGCGAACTGAAGATATTCACCGACCGCGAAGGTGGCGTGCAGCACTCCAGCTTTGATAACTCCGCCAACGCCGGCGCGTACATCGCCGACTGGGTGGCCGAAACACTGGGCGGCCGCACCGCCCCAACCAACTAACAAGGAAACAAAGATGAAGATCATCGGACCCGATGCGCTGCTGTTTGGCGTCGACGACATGGCCGCATGCACGCAATACCTGACCGACTACGGCCTGGAGCCGGTCGGCGGCAACCGTTTCGAGGCACTGGACGGCACCGCTGTCGTGCTGGCCCACAGGGACGACGCCGGTCTGCCTGCGCCCATGCCCACGGCGACCATGCTGCGCAAGACCATTTACGGCGTCGCCGACCAGGCCACGCTGGATCAAATCGTCGACGAGGTCGGCCGCGACCGCGAAGTGCGCAAACTGGCCGACGGCTCGCTGGAGACAGAGGACGACGCCGGCTTCACGCTGGGCTTCCAGATTACCGTTCGCCGTCCCATCGCGCTGGCGGCGGAAACCGTCAACGCCCCCGGCGCGCCGGCGCAGCGCGCCGCCAATCGCATCGCCTGCGATATCAACGCCCAGCCGCGTCCGCGCTCGCTGTCGCATGTGGTGTATTTCGTCCCGGACGCCGACGCGGCCGAGGCGTTCTATACCCGACTGGGCTTCGTCTGCACCGACCGCTTCACCGGCGTCGGACCGTTCCTGCGTCCGGGCGGCAGCGCGGACCACCACACGCTGTTCATGATCCAGACCCCGCCGTTCATGAAGGGCTGCGAACATTTTACCTTCCACATGGGCGGGCCGACCGAGGTGATGCTGGCCGGGACGCGCTTCGTCGAGAAGGGTTACCAGTCGTTCTGGGGGCCGGGGCGCCACCTGTTCGGCTCCAACTGGTTCTGGTACTTCAACAGCCCATTGGGCTGCCACGTGGAGTACGACGCCGACATGGACCTGCACGACGACGAGTGGACCGCGCGCGTGGCGCCGATGGGTGCCGACGCCTCGCAGCTGTTCCTGTTCCAGCACCGCGAGAAGTGGGCGCCGAGCGGCCCGCCGCCGAAGGCATGACCGCCCGCACGCTGCTGTGCCGCGCCGACGAACTGCCGGACGGCGCGAGCAAGGGTTTCGCGCGCTGGGGCATTTTCGTGCTGCGTGTGCAGGGCGGTGTGCACGCGTATCGCGACGCCTGTCCGCACTACGGCGACACGCCGCTGGCATGGCGCAGCGATGCCTACCTGAACGCCGACGGCACCCGCATCGTGTGCGCCGCGCACGGCGCCCAATTCGAGCCCTCGACCGGTGTGTGCACGCTGGGACCGTGCCTCGGACAGGGTTTGACGCCGGCGCCGGTGACGGTCGCGCCCAACGGCGACCTGTGGTTGGAACATCGGTTGGACAAAATATAAACCAGGAGATAAAAACATGAGTGCATTGAACAAGGCCCTGATCGTCGGGGGCGGATTTTCCGGCATGGCGGCGGCGATCGAACTGCGCAAGCGCGGCGTCGAAGTGGACCTGGTCGAGATCGACCCGCAGTGGCGTTCCTACGGCGCCGGCATCAGCCTGGGCGGAGCGACTTTGCGCGCTTTCGGTGTGCTGGGCATCCTGGAGCGCTTCCTGCAACGCGGTTACGCCTCCGATGGCGTCGACCTGTATGCGCCGCACGGCGCACACCTGGCGCAGTTGCCGACACCGCGCATTGCCGGGGACAACGTTCCTGGCGGCGCCGCCATCATGCGGCCGGTGCTGGCCAAGCTGATGGCGGAAGCAACGCTGGAGGCGGGCGTGAAGGTGCGCCTGGGCTGTAGCTTCACATCGCTGACACAGGACGACGACGGTGTCGACGTCGAACTGACCGACGGCGGCAAGCACCGCTACGACGTGGTGATCGGCGCCGACGGCCTGTATTCCAGAATGCGCGCGCTACTGTTCCCGGAGGCGCCGAAGCCACGCTATGTGGGGCAGGGGGTATGGCGCGCGGTGCTGCCGCGTCCCGCCGATCTGGTGCGGCCGGCGATGTGGCTGGGACCAAAAATCAAGACCGGCGTCAATCCGGTGTCCGAGGCCGAGCTGTATCTGTTCGTCACAGAGGAGCGCGAAACCAATTGCCACATCCCGCTTGACCAGCAGCCGGAGATGCTGCGCGCCCTGCTGGCGCCATTCCAGGCGCCGCTGATGCAGCAGCTTCGCGACCAGATAGGCCCACATTCGCAGGTGATCTACCGCCCGCTGGAGAGTCTTCTTTTGCCGCATCCATGGTATCGCGGCCGCGTGGTGCTGATCGGCGATGCGGTCCACGCCACCACCCCGCATCTGGCTTCCGGCGCCTGCATCGGTATCGAGGATGGACTGGTGGTGGCCGAGGAGCTGGGCCGGACCGCGAGCGTCGAGGAGGCCCTGCGCCGCTTTCAGGAGCGCCGCTATGAGCGGTGCCGCATGGTGGTCGACAATTCCGACCGCCTCGGCGTGATCGAGATCAGTGGCGGGGACAAGCAGGAACATGCCGCCATCATGCGTGCCTCGATGATGGCGCTGGCCGAACCGATCTGATAGCACCGAACAATAAGAATGGAGACCGCATCATGATCAAGACCGATAGTTTTACGGGGCGCTGCGTCCTGATGGTGGCGCATTGCGCCGGCATGCTGGATTTGGTGGCGCTGCCGGTGTGGGTCGGCACGCTGATTTCAAGGTATGGGCTCGATCCGCAGCAGGCCGGCGGCCTGGCCACGCTGTTCCTGGTGGGCGCGGTCCTCAGCAGCCTGTTTTTCGCCCCCCGCCTGCCGCGCTACAACGGCCGCGTGGCGGCGACCTGCGGATTCGGCTTGGCGGTGCTGTCGTTCCTGGCGCTGTCGATGACGCGCGACTACACAACGATGATGGCGCTGCACGCGCTGGCCGGCGCGTCTGCCGGCTGCGCTTTGAGCTTCACCCACGGTACCATCGGCCGCAGCGTCGATCCGCACCGGCTGTTCGCGCTGGTGGGGATCGCCATCGGCTTTTTCGCGCTGGCGTTTTTTGCCGTCGCGCCGCAACTGGTGGCCGCTTTCGGCGGGGGCGCGCTGTTCCAGCTGTTCGCCGCCATCATGGCGGTGGCCACGCTGGCGACGGCGGTCGGGTTCCCGCAATCGGCGCCGTCCGACAAGGCGCCCGGCATCGCGCCGGCGGTGGGACGGCTCGATCCGGCCGTGTGGTACGTAGTGTTCGGCGTCGGGTGCCTGGCGCTGGTGCAGTCGATGACCTTCAGTTTCGTCGAGCGTATCGGCATCGACCGTGGTTTTGGTTTCGCCTCCGTCTCGGGCGTGTTGATCGCGCTGGGCATGGTCAATCTGGTGCCGGCCCCGCTTGCGGTGCTGCTGCAACGCCGCCTGCCGGGACATCGGGTGATGCTGGCCGGTCCGATCATCCAGGCGGCGATCGTTTTGACGATCACCCAGAGCTCGACCTTTCCGCCGTACGCGTTGGCCACCGCGGTGCTGGTCAGCGTGCTGATTTTCACCCATACCTTCGCCTTCGGTGCCATCGCGGCGCTCGATCCGAGCGGCCGCGCGGCGGCGGCCACGCCGGCGACCTTGATGACCGGCGCCGCCATCGGGCCGCTGCTGGGAGGCACGCTGGTGAAAAGCGCCGGTTACGGCAGCATCGGCATCGCGGCCGCCGTGCTGGCGGTGCTGGCGGTGCTCAGCTTCCGCCGCGCGCAGTCGCGTCCCGTTCTTGTTCCATCCCTGTGAGGTTTCGCATGAAAAATAAACGTTCGTATCGCTTCGTCGATTTGTCGATTTACCTGGAAAACGACGTGCTGTCCGATCCGCCGCCGCTGGCGCCGAAGATCACCTATCAGACCCACGCCGACACGCTGCCGGAGTTCATGGCGATGCTGCCGGGGACCAAGGCGGAAGATTATCCGGAGGGCGAGGCCGCTGCCGCCGAGTGGGTCACCTTGACCACCCATAACGGCACCCACCTCGACGCGCCTTACCACTTCCATTCGACGATGGACGCCAGCCTGGGCGAACGCAAGCCGTCGATCACCATCGACGAGGTGCCGCTGGAATGGTGCTTCCAGACCGGCGTCAAGCTCGATTTCCGCCACTTCGCCGACGGTTACGTGGCCACCGCCGCCGACGTCGAGGCGGAACTGAAACGCATCGGCTACGAGCTGCAACCGCTCGATATCGTGGTCGTCAACACCCGCGCCGGTTCGCGCTACGGCCATGCCGACTATCTGGGCGCGGGCTGCGGCATGGGCTACGAGGCGACCATGTACCTGCTGGAGCGCGGCGTACGCCTGACCGGCACGGACGCGTGGAGCTGGGACGCACCATTTTCGTACACCGCCAGGAAGATCGCGGAGACGGGCGACGTCTCGCTGATATGGGAAGGCCACAAGGCCGGCCGCGACATCGGTTACTGTCATCTGGAGAAGTTGCACAACCTGGAGGCGTTGCCATCGCACGGTTTCACCATCAGCTGCTTCCCGCACAAGATCCGCCGCGCCTCTGCCGGCTGGACCCGCGCCGTGGCCATCTTCGATGACGCCGAGGTGGCCCCATGAGCCTTCCTGCTATCCATCGCGTCGTTACCGGCCACGACGCGCAAGGACGCGCGGTGATCGCCTCCGACGGCCCGCTGCCCACCGTAATAGAGATCGCGGCCATCCCCGGAACGGTTTTTCATGAGGTGTGGAGCACCGACGATACTCCGGCGACGCTCGATAACGGCCCCGATCCGACCCTCGCACCCCTGATGCTGCGGCCGCCGCGCAATGGCACGCGCGTGCGCTTCGTCGATATTCCGCCCGATACGGAGGAATTCCTGGCACACGGCGCGGACAAGATGCACAAGGCGTTCACGCAGGCCGGCGACGCCGGGGCATCCACCGTGGCCGAGGATTCGCCGCATCCGCTGATGCACCGCACCGAGTCGATCGACTACGGCGTGGTGATCGACGGGGAATTGACGTTGATACTGGACCGGGGCGAGGTACGCCTCGGCGCCGGCAGCGTGGTAGTACAGCGCGGTACCAACCATGCCTGGGCCAATCGCTCCGACCGCGTTTGCCGCATGCTGTTCGTTCTCGTCGGCGGACGCTACGCGCCGGAAATCGCAGCCGGCGCCAGTGGCGTCAGTGACCTGTCACAAACATAGGACCAACATGAAATTTGCCACTCTTATCACCGACCACCCGGACGGCCGCCTGCTGCTGGTGTCGCGCGACCTGAAAACGGCGGTCGATGCCGGCGCCATCGCGCCTACCTTGCTGGCGGCGCTGGAACAATGGGACCGCGTCAAGGCACCGCTGGAACAGCTGTATGAAGCGCTCAACGCCGGCCGCGCGCAGGCCAGCTTCGACTTCGCGCCGCGCCGCTGTGGCGCGCCGCTGCCGCGCGCACCGCAATGGCTGGACGCCTCGGCGTTCCTCAACCACGGACGCTTGATGGAACAAGCCTTCAACACCACGCCGATACCGGACTTCGACACCATCCCGGTGATGTATCAGGGCGCCAGCGACGATTTGCTTGGGCCCCATGTGGACATCGCCCTGCCCAGCGAAGCGGACGGCATCGACTTCGAGGGCGAATTCGGCGTCGTGGTCGGCGCGGTGCCGCTGGGCGCGACGCCGCAGGTGGCGCTCGACGCCGTGCGGCTGGTGGTGCAGATCAACGACTGGAGCCTGCGCGCGCTCGGACCGCGCGAGATGCGCACCGGTTTCGGCTTCCTGCAGGCCAAGCCTTCGACCAGCTTTGCGCCGGTGGCCGTGACGCCCGATGAACTGGGCGACGCGTGGCGGGAGGGGCGCGTGCACCTTACGCTGGAGGTACAGCACAACGGCAAGCGCTTCGGCGAACCGCACGGACGTGAAATGCAGTTCAGCTTTGGACAGCTGGTGGCCCACGCGGCGCGCTCGCGCCGCCTGAGCGCGGGGACCATCGTCGGTTCGGGCACGGTTTCGAACGTCGACCGCGCCGCCGGCTCGGCGTGTATCGCGGAACGCCGGGTGATCGAGATCATCGACGCCGGCTTCGCCAGCACGCCGTTCATGAAGTTCGGCGACCGCGTGCGCATGCAGGCGCGCGACGACGATGGCGCCGACGGTCCGTTCGGCGTGATCGACCAGCGCGTGGTGCGGTCCGCGCACGCCGGTTAAGCCACTCATTCAGGAGAACATATGCTTAAGTTGATGATCGTCGGCCGCCGTCGTGGCGGCATGACCTTGCGGCAGTGCCATAGCTATATGCGCGACGTGCACGGCGCCGCCGTGGTGCGTTTCATCGGTGGGCAGCCGCATCTGGCACCGCGCCGGTATATTCAGAATCACGTGTTCGACGGCTGTTTCCGTGGCCCCGATGGCGGCGCCGACACCTTTGCCGCCGCCCGGGATTTCGTCACCCAGGTCTGGTTCGACGATCCGGCGCAGGCGGCGGCAGCGATGTCCGCGCCGTTCTACCGCGAGACCTTGCAACCGGACGAGGATCGCTTCGTCGACCAGGCCAGCGTGGTCAAGCTGCCGGTGGCGGAACGGGAAGTCCTTGGACGCGGCGGCCGCGGTGGCGCCAGCAAGGTGTTTGTGATGCTGCGCGCGGCTCCCGGTGTCACGCCGGATGATCTGGCCGCGGCCAGCGCACCGGTGTGGCGTCGGTTGCTGGAGGAAGAAAGCCTGGGCATCGAATGCGTCGTTCGCAACCAGGTGTTGGCACGTCCCGGCGTGCCGGCGCACCCGGTCGACCTGGTGGATGAAGTTTGGCTGTCGAACGACGATGCCGCCCTCGGCCTGGGCGAGCGTTGGCTGGCATTAGCGGCCGACGAACAACTGGCGGCCATGCTGGCTCCGGGATCGGTCGTCGTGCTGGCGGCGCGGCAGCACGTACTGTTCGCCGGAGCTGCCGCATGAACGTCGTGGTCACCGGAGGTGGCGGCTTTGTCGGCCGGGCGCTTGTGCGGCGGCTGCTGGAGGATGGTATCGGGGGCCGCCACGTCACCGCTTTGACGTCGATAGACATGCGTTTCGACCGCGTCCCGACAGACCCGCGCGTGCGCCAGTTGCAAGGGAACGTCGCCGACACCGCGTCGCTGGCGCAAGCCTTCGCGCAGCCGGTCGATGTACTTTTCCACCTGGCCAGCGTGCCGGGTGGGGCGGCGGAGCAGGATTTCGCGCTTGGCCTGTCGGTCAACCTGCATGCGACGATGGCGCTGCTGGAGTGCTGCCGTGTCCAAGCCCAGGGCCCAGGGCGGGGCCGGCCGCCGGTGCTGGTCTATTCGAGCAGCATCGCGGTGTACGGCGCGCCGCTGCCGGCGCATATTGACGACGATACGCCGATGCGGCCGCACCTGAGTTACGGCGCCCACAAACTCGCCTGCGAGGTGCTGATCCAGGATTACAGCCGGCGCGGCTGGCTGGATGGGCGCATCCTGCGCCTGCCCGGCATCGTCGCGCGCCCGCCCGAGCCATCGGGCTTGCTGTCGGCCTTCATGAGCGACATCTTCTGGCGACTCAGGGATGGTGAACGCTTTACGTGTCCGGTGTCGGCACAGGCGGTCGCCTGGTGGATGTCGGTGGGCTGCTGCGTCGACAACCTGCTGCACGCGGCGGCCCTGGCGCCAGCGCAAGCGGCCGGGCGCCGCGACTACACCTTGCCGGTGCTGCGACTGACCATCGCCGAAGTGGTGGACGGCCTGGCGCTGGAATTCGGCGACGATCGCCGCGCGCTGGTCGCGTATCGGCCGGACGAACGCCTGGAGCAGGGCTTCGGCCGCCAGCCGCCGCTCGATGCGTCGGCCGCCGAACGGGCCGGCTTCCACCACGACGGCGATCTGCGGCGCTTGATCATCAACGCCGTGGCGGCGGGAGGACCATTCTGAAATCGCGATGCTCGCGGTATCGGGCACACCGTAGCCTTTTATTAAGAAAGTCCGCTAAGATATCGGCATTTTGTTTATTCAGGAGCCGATATGCCCCGCCACACCGTTCCCGCAGCCGCCTTCTTGCTGGTTTTTACCGCCTTCGGTTGCAGCGCCAGCGAATCGGCCAATGGCAGTTTCACCGCCACCAAGAGCTGCGAGGCTTTCTCGTCCTTCGCCAAACAGAGCAACCCGGGCGCGCAGAAAATCGTGCCGGGGACCGAATACGCGGTCCGCGAAATCAACAAGGTCGATTACGACTGGCTCAGGGTCGAGGTGCCGGGCGCGCAGCCGTCGCTGCGCTGGGTGCGCAAGGAGTGCGGCATGCCGGAGTTGAGCGATAAGCCGAGCAAGGCCCAGCGCGGGCGCGAGATCGCTGCGGCCGCCGCCGCCGGAGGTTCGTGCAACATCGCCAACCAGCAGGATAGCTATCTGCTGGCGATCACCTGGCAGCCGGGTTTTTGCGAACACGTTAAATACAACGGCAAAAAGCCGGAGTGCGACGCCATGAACGGCGGCACGCTGCAGGCGAAGAACCTGAACCTGCACGGCCTGTGGCCGAACAAGAAGGAGTGCGGCAATAATTACGGTAGCTGCAAGGGCGAGCAGTTCTCGCTGAAGCAGGAAACCATCGACAAGATCGCGCCGTGGATGCCGAACTTCTTCTACGAGCGCACCTTCGGCGCCTACGAGTGGAACAAGCATGGCAAGTGCCAGTCGCTGTCGCCGGACGACTATTTCATCAAGGCCGTGTCGGCGGTGCGGGTGGTGAACGATTCGGAAGTGGGCAAGATCGTTTTGGGCAGCGTGGGCAAGTCGTTCCGCGTCAACGACTTCTTCGCGCGGGTCAAGGCGAGCTACGGCGCCCAGGTCGCGGACAGCATCACGCTGATTTGCACCCAGCGTAAATACCTGCAGGAGATCCGCATGTCGCTGCCGCTCGAATTCAGCACCGACGGGGAGTTGAAGCAGATGGTGGGCAACGCCGCGCCCGCGCGTACGCGCGCGGTCGGCTGCGGCGACGAGGTGTATGTGGAGGGCGCCGGCCGGGATTGACCGCCCGCCTGGTCGGCCTCAGTCGATCGTGACGGCGCGCGCCTTCTTGCGCTCCGCCTTGCACTTGTACATGGCATCGTCGGCGAAGGCGATCAAGTCGTCGGCGGTGCCGGCCGACTGCGGATACACGGCCACGCCGATGCTGGCGGCGGCCAGCAACTCACGACCGTCTATCTCATAGGGCATGGCCAGGCGTTGCGAAAGCTTGTCGACGACGCCGGCCGCGTCGTCCTCGCCGCTGGCGACCAGCACCACCGCGAACTCGTCGCCCCCCAGCCTTGCCGCCATGTCGGACTTTCGCAGTTCCGAGCGCAGACGCTCGGCGGCGTCTTTCAACAGCTCGTCCCCGGCGCCGTGGCCGTAGGTGTCGTTGATGAATTTGAAGTTGTCCAGATCCAGGTACAGCACCGCCATCGGCTCCTGATTGCGCTCGCTGAGATTGAGCTGGCGGGCGAGGAATTCGGTGAACATGGCGCGGTTGGCCAGGCCGGTCAGCGGATCGTGCGTGGCCTGGTGCCTGGCCAGCGCGTGCATCTTCGACGCCTTGACCAGGGCTTGTCCCACTTCGTTCGCTTCGCGCAGGCCGTAGGTGGCCGGCTCGATGCTGTCGCCGGCGCCGAGGGCGAGCGCCGGCGCCACCAGGTCGCGGATCGAGCGGCTGATGCGGTTGCCGATGTGCCAGGCAAAGAGCAGGCCGCCGCCCAGCAGGAGGATGGTCGACAGCACCAGCGTCCACAGTTTGGCAAGCAGCTGGGAGTTCAACACCTCTATGGGAATGCCGATGGCCACCGTCCACTGCGAATTGGGGGCCTTGGCCAGCACGGCCAGGATAGGCTTGCCGTCGAGCGTCTTGGTTTCGAAAGCGCCCTCCGGCAGGTCCTGCAGCCGTTCCAGCACCTCGGGAATCGCGGTCTGTCCGACGTAGCGCTGCATGTCGCTGGTGCGCGCGACCACCGTGCCTTTGTTATCGAGGATGGTGGTGATCCAGTGCTCGGGATACTGCTGCTGTTTGAGGATGGCGCCGAAGCGCTCGACCGTCACCACGGCACTCAGCGCGTGGAAGCCGCTGGTCTTTCTGGTGACGGGGATGCCGACCGAGACGATGTAGCGTTTGGAGATGGGCCCCATGAATACCCGCGAAATGGCGGTGGCATCGTTGTTCTGCATGTAGGTCAGCAGGTGGTCCATGCTTGCGCTGGGCAGCGCGCTGCCGTACGGCCGGAAGGTGTTGACCAGTTGCTGCCCGGTGCCGTCTTCCAGCACGATGTTGAAAATGTCCTGGCTGGCGCAGATCGCGCGCGCCTGGCCGTAGAACTGTTTGAGGTCGTCGCCGATCAGGCTGGGTGAGGTGGCGAGCGCCTTGAGCGTCGATTCGATGACGGCGAATTCCTTGTCGACCGCCATCGCGTTGGCGTGGGCGGTCGTCATCGCGCTGCGGATAAACGCGGCGCGCGCGAGCTCGTAGTCGGAGGCGATCATTTTCACCACCATCAGCGACGCGGGGACGACGCACGCCACCACCAGCCAGATTAGCCTGGTTCGAATGGAGGGCGCATGAGCTCGTTTCATAATTAATGCTACCTCGCTATATTTACTCTTGATGAGGCGCGATACCCCTTTTTCGTAATATTACAACAAGGAAAGTGCATCCGTAACCCAGTCTATCCGTTTGTTTTTATTTTCTGTACGAAAATGTTTGGGTGGCCGATATGGTCGTGTGATGTGAGGTGTACTGTCAATAGTGGACACGTCCGTTTCAAGCAGCGAACGCCTGTTTTCTAAAGTGCTCAGCGAACGACGCCGGCGATACGTAGCCAAGGCGAGAATGGCGCCGTTGGCGGTTGTAGAAGATCTCGATGTAC
>CAUPJZ010000032.1:0-75410 GCA_963511605.1 uncultured Duganella sp.
ACCCGTTCGCCACTCGCCGCCAGGTTGCCCCGCGCTGCCGTTCGACTTGCATGTGTAAGGCATGCCGCCAGCGTTCAATCTGAGCCAGGATCAAACTCTTCAGTTTAATCTCTGTTTATTTGCTACTTTCGTAGCACCGTCGTTGCCGACGGGTCGCTCACTCAAAATACTGACAGGCCACTACTTTCGTAGCGCCTATTTCATTACTTCTTGTGAACATTTGATATTTTAAGTATCGCGGAACCTAAGCTCCGCGTGCACTTCCATCAAACGCCCACACTTATCGACTGTTAATTTTTAAAGAACTTTATTCGGTACTGCTTGCACGCTTGACAAATCGTTTTGTTCGTCAGCGCAGAAGAAAGAGTATGAAGCGTTTCGCTTATTTCGTCAACCCCTCAACCACTTCTTCTTTTCTCGTTTCACTCCGCATTTTTGTGCATCGTTCTGCGAGGGGGCGAACTATAGCAAAGCCCCCACAGGCTTGGCAAGACCTATTTTCTGTCCCCTCCCCGCGCCGTCCAATCCCTATTTCTTGCAGACTGTCGCATGGGCATGGCGTATCACCGCCATCACCGTTACAGTTGCACCGTCACAAAACTCGTTACACTTGCCCAGTACTCAAGAGTGAAAGCCTTACATGTTTCCTATGCCTAAAACGCAAGACACCCTGAAGACCGCCGCAGCCTGGCTGCATCGCGGCTTCGACGCGACCGCCACCTGGGTGACTCAGCTGTCGTGGTGGAAGTTCCTGGTGTTCGCGGTATTAATGCTGATCGCCGGCTCCATTCTTCAAGACGAGTTGTTTTCGTCGAGCCCGGTTCAGGAGGAAGTGGTACGCAGTGACAAAAAACGCAAAGGCGCCGACACCAATATCGTGATCGACGACAGCGGCATTCGCTTCAATATGCGCGGCAAGCGAAACAAGGATGCGGAAAAGGCCGAAAGCAGCACGGACGAGAACGGCGCTCCCCGCGCCGAGCCAGCAGAACCAGCGCCACCGACCGAGCCGGCGGCGCCCGAAGCACCCGCCGAGCCGGCAGAACCCGCCGCTCCGCACGACAAGGGCGGCAAGGCCGACAAAACCATCACCCCTGCCGTCCCCGCCCTGCCCACCCTGCCCGGCGAAGAGGTCCACATCGATCTGCCGCCGCAAATCGGCGAAGAATTGTCCAACGCCATTGAAGAGGCGGTCGACGACGCGGCCGAGCAGAAAGTCGCCCGCTACCACGGCCAGGCGTCGACTTGGTTCCGCAGCTTCATCACTTTGCTGGTGCTGGCCCTGTTCGGCACCAAGGCGCTGATGGGCGGCAAAAAACGCGCCGAGGCCGAAACGCTGACCGCCAACGCCGCCGTCGAACGCGAATCCATGCAGCGCCAGTTGAGCGAGGCCAAGATGCAGATGATGCAGGCGCAAGTCGAACCGCACTTTTTGTTCAACACCTTGGCCTCGGTCGAGCATCTGATCGAGACCGACCCGCCGCGCGCCTCCGCCATGCAGCGCAGCCTGATCAAATACCTGCGCGCGGTGCTGCCGCAGATGCGCGACAACGCGCTGATCACCAACCTCGGCCGCGAAGCCGACATGGTCGTGGCCTATCTGAACCTGCTCAAAATGCGCATGGAAGAACGACTGACGGTCGACTTCGACATCCCCGACGGCCTGCGCAGCGCCGCGTTCCCGCCGATGATGCTGCAATCGATGGTGGAAAACGCCATCAAGCACGGCCTCGAAGCCAAGCCCCAAGGGGGTACGCTGAAGGTGCGCGCCGATGTCGCCCACAACAAACTGCGCGTCATCGTCAGCGACGATGGCCTCGGCTTTGGCGCGGTGCCCAGCGACGGTACCGGGCTGGGCCTGATGACCATCCGCGAGCGCCTGAAACTACTGCACGGCGACCAGGGCCAGCTGCTGATCGCGGCCAACAGCCCGAGCGGCGTCATCGCCACGATCGAGGTGCCGTATCAGTTGGCCAATAAAGAACCCAGGCACGAGCCGAAATAAGAGCGATTGATTATTGCGCGGATTCGTTGAATAATTGACCAAATAACCACCCACACTTAATAACTTAAAAGCACCCATGCCTACAGCAATCATTGCCGATGACGAACGTTTGATGCGCGATCAATTGCGCATGCGCCTGGGCCAAGTCTGGCCCGAACTGGACATTATCGGCGAAGCCAAGAACGGCGACGAGGCGATCGAACTGGTCGACCAGCTCAAGCCGGACTTCACCTTTCTCGATATCCGCATGCCGGGCAAGACCGGCATGGAAGCGGCCACCGTGATCGGCAACAAAAGCCATATCGTCTTCGTGACGGCCTACGATGCCTACGCGGTCGAGGCGTTCGAGCGCGGCGCCGTCGACTACGTGCTCAAACCACCCGAGCCGGAGCGCTTGCAGATCACCGTCGACCGCCTCAAGACGCGCCTGAGCAAACCGGCGGCCGACGTCAACGCCAGCGTGACGGCGATGCTGTCGCAACTGGCGGAGAAGATCACCGCGCCGAAACCGGCGTATTTGCAATGGATTCAGGCCAGCATCGGCCAGGACCTGCGCATGATTCCGGTCGAAGAAATCCTGTTCTTCCGCTCCGACGAAAAATACACCTGCGTGCAGACCGAGCGCTACGAGGCGCTGATCCGCAAGCCCGTGCGCGATCTGGCGGAGGAGCTCGATCCGGCGCTGTTCTGGCAAATCCACCGCGCCACCCTGGTCAACGTCAACGCCATCGAAGGCGTTACACGCGACATCCGCGGCCGCCACCTGGTTATGATCAAGGGTAAGTCGGACAAGCTGGAAGTGAGCCGCAGTTTCCTGCATTTGTTCAAGCAGATGTGAAGGCCGATAAAGGAAGATAGCGCCCGCCCGGCACAGGATTGAGACATATCAAGAGGGCAAAATCCGGCTGCCATACTGTTTGTGTTGCAGCCGCCCCCTCTTCCGGCTGAGGGATGCCGCATGAAAATGCCCGGCCAAGCCAGATCATTATTCAAGCTGCCCGTCATCAGTATCGGCGCAGCCTTGTTTGCCCGCCTGTCGTGGCGCATGGGCTGGCTATGTTCCAGCTCCTCCGCCGCCGCGCACAAGCGCAGCCGCGGCATCATCCAGCACGCCAGCGACGCCATCATCATCACCGACGAACATCAGCACATTCTGCAAGCCAATCCGTCTGCCGCCGCCATGTTCGGCACCACCGTGCAGTCGATGGAGGGCGCACCGCTTCAACAGTTTATTCCGCGCGACCAGCGCCATGCCGGCGGCACGTCATCCACCCACTACTTCGGCTCGACCGGCATCCGCCTGCGCATGAAGGGCCGGCGCGCCAGCGACTACGCCGTCACCGGCATGAAGGCCAACGGCCAGCACTTCCCGCTCGAGGGCTCCATCTCGTCGCTATCGGAAAACGGCCACCAGATCTACACCATCATCCTGCGCGATATCACCGAGCGCAAACAGGTGCAGGAGCAGCTGGAACAATCGTATTCGCAGTTGCGCGAACTGTCGGCGGCGCTGCAAACGATACGGGAAGAGGAACGCAAGCACATCGCCCGCGAGCTGCACGACGATCTCGGCCAACTGCTGGCGACGTTGCGGGTCGATCTGGCGCTGTTGCAGCAGCAGTCGAGCGGCGATCCGGCCGCGCGCAAGCTGCAGGCGGGCATGGACGATCTGCTGATGTCGGCAATCACCTCGCTGCGGCGCATCGCCAGCAATCTGCGGCCGCGCGCGCTCGACGAGGGAGGTTTGTATTTTGCGCTGGAAAGCCTGCGCCAGGAATTCGTGTCGCGCTACGGCATCTCTTGCCGGTTGCACGCGAATGAAGAGGATTTGATACTCGATGACGCCTACAGCACGGCCATCTTCCGCATCGCGCAGGAAGCGCTGACCAACATCACGCGCCACGCGGAGGCGCGCAACGTCGAGCTGACTTTGCGGCGTTCGGAGTCCTCGCTGCAAATTTCAATCCACGACGACGGTCGCGGCATCGCCGAACATGACATGGACAAAGCGTCGTCCTTTGGCCTGATCGGGATGCGCGAGCGGGTCTGGGCACTGCACGGCGACATTTCCATCCTCAGCGACGGCGGCACCCGGATCATCATCCGGCTGCCGCTGCGGTCCCAGGAAAGCGCCGTCGATCCTGCTTAGAACGAGTGGCGTACGCCAACGTTGAAGGCTTTGTCGCCCGTACCGGCTTCGTTGTTGTTACCCACGGTGTAGCCGGCGCCGTTCTTGTTCTTGATCTTGGCGTAGGCGATGTAAGCACCGGTACGCTTCGACAACGCGTGCAGGTAACCCACGGCCCACTGATCGGCATCCTGGTTGAAACGGGTCTTGTCGTTCTTGCGGATCGCCGACGCCATGATGGTGCCGCTGCCGACCGGCACTTGCACGCCGACCAGAATGTCGTTGCTATCCAGGCTGGCGCGCGGGGCGACAGCGTAGCCGTAAGCGTTGGCCACCGGCAGCGCGGCGCTGTTCAGACCCTTGTCAACGCCGTAGGCGAAGTAAGCCTTGACGACTTTGAAGTCGTAGTTGGCGGCGAACAGCGTGTTACGGCCCGAGTCACGGTTCGCGGCCGGGGTGGTGCCGACGGCGACGGTGTCGTTGTTACGATTGTTGTAGACCAGACGCGCATTCAGCGGGCCTTGGCCGTAGTTCAGGCCCAGGCCGAATTGACGGCCGGCTTCGCTGCTGCCGGCCTGCTCGCCCAGCGCGTACAGCGCCTCGGCGCTGAAGCCCGAGAACACAGGGGTGGCGTAAACCACGGCGTTGCTGACGCGGGTGTTGGCGCCGACGGTCGGGAACAGGTTCTTGATCGAACCGGCATAGCCGGCGCCGAACGGGTCGGCCACCTGGCTCATGGCGTTGTACAGCATCGTGTACTGACGACCCAGGGTCAGGGTGCCGGCTTCCTTGCTTTTCAGGCCGACATACGCCTGGCGGTTGAACAGCGCGCTGTTGGTGTTGTCCAGGGTGCCGTCATCGACTTTCAGGCCGGTCTCGATCTGGAAGATGGCCGACAGGCCATTGCCCAGATCTTCGGTGCCGCGGAAACCCAGGCGTGACTGGCTGCCGATACCGCTGGTGACTTTGGTCACGCTGCCGGCCGCGCCACCGCGCTCGCTGACGATACCGGCATCAACGATACCGTAGATCGTTACGTTCGATTGGGCTTGCGCCTGCGCTGCGAAACCGCCGATGATCATTGCTGCCAGAGTAAGTTTTTTCACTTGATGTTCTCTACTGAAGGTTGAAAGAAAGCTGCACGGGGCGAATCATGCCTATCAATTACTTCAACAATATGACAACATCAATTTGTTGTAAATCAACATCAGTGGTGAAAAAAAAGGTAACGCGGCAACGCCGCGTTCAGACCAAACTTACTTCAGCTTGCAACTCAACAGGTAGTAGTACTGCAGCCGCTCGATGCGGATCTGTTTGGCCGACGCCGCGAAGCGCTTGCGCAGCGTGCTGTCGGTCAGGTAGTTGTGCATCACCTCGTAGCGCTGGCCGTCGTCGGCCGTCAGGATCTGGAAGGTGTTGCCTTCCAGATCGGTGCGGGCGAACACCATGGTGTCGCCGTCGACATACGACTCGTCGAGCAGCACCAGCATCACATCCTTGCCCAGCTTGGCGCGCAGGGTCTTCAGGTATTTTTCCTGGTCCTCGCGCTTGACGTGGGTCCACAGCCCGGCGGCGAACACGGCGGTGTACTTGCCCTCCAGGTCGTCGGGCAGGTTGAACGCGTCCATCACGCCGAACGTCACGACGTCCTCGTCCAGGCCGCGCGTCTCGGCCAGCGCGATCATTTCCGGCAGCAGATCGGTGGCGTGCACGGACTCGGCCACCTCGGCGATCAAATCGGTCCAGTAGGCGGTGCCGCAGGCCAGCTCCAGCACCTTGTGGCCCTGGAACAGCTCGGCGACCATTTCCTGCAGGTCGTCCAGGTCGTCGAAGCGCTCTTCACGGGCGTAGACCTGGTCGTAGTTGTCGGCATTGACGGCATAGAATTGTGCCAACTGATTGGTAATCATGGTAGTGCTTTCTAGTTACAGTTCGTAGTGCTCTTTTTCACCGCTCATGGCTTGCTCGATCAACTTGCGGTTGAGCGTCGGGGCCAGCAGTTCAATAAAGGTATATATATAGCTGCGCAGATAGGCGCCCTGCTTGACCGCCACCCGCGACACATTCATGCCGAACAGGTGGCCGACAGGGATGGCGCGCAGGTTCTTGTCGCGCTCGGCGTCATAAGCCATACCCGCTATGATACCAATCCCCATGCCCAACTCCACATAGGTCTTGATCACATCGGCGTCTATGGCCTCCAGCAACACGTCCAGCTTCAGCCCGCGCAGGGAAAACGCGTGGTCTATCTTGCTGCGGCCGGCGAAGGCGCCATCGTACGTGATGATGGGGAATGCGGCAATTTCTTCCAGCGTCACCTGCTTCGATTTGAGCAAGGGATGGTCCGGCGCCACCACCACCACATGCTCCCATTGATAGCATGGCAACGTTATCAGTCCGGTAATGCCGGCGATGGATTCGGTGGCGATGGCCAGGTCGGCCTGGTCGCGCTGGACCATTTCGGCGATTTGCTGCGGATTGCCTTGCAATAAAGACAAGCGCACCTTCGGAAACTTCAACATGAAGGCCTGCACCACCTTCGGCAAGGTGTAGCGCGCCTGGGTGTGGGTGGTGGCGATGGTGAAGCTGCCGCTGTCCTGGGCCGCGTATTCCTTGCCGATGCGCTTGAGGCTGTCGATTTCCTGCATAATCAACTCCACCGACTCCAAAACCAGCCGGCCCGGCTCGGTCAGGCCCCGTATACGCTTGCCGTGGCGGGTGAAGATATCGACGCCGAGCTCCTCCTCCAGCTCGATGATCGCCTTCGACACGCCGGGCTGGGAGGTAAAGAGGGCCTTGGCGGCGTCGGTCAGGTTGTAGTTCTGGCGTACGGCCTCGCGCACGAAGCGCAGTTGGTGAAGGTTCATCTAGTCTTGGCCCATCTTAAAATTATTAGCGTCCATGCTTATGCCCAATCCTTATATAAGCAAATAAAGACTAAGTCGTTTGGAATAAAGACGAAGTTTATTACTATTAGCGCTAGTGTGGGGATTCTAGCAAGCTACTATCTAGGAAGAATATGTATCAATACGACCAGTACGACCATCTTATCGTGCGTGAACGCATCGCACAGTACCGCGACCAGGTACGGCGCCGCCTCTCCGATGAGTTGACGGAAGCCGAATTCGTGCCGCTGCGCCTGCAGAACGGCCTGTACATGCAACGTCACGCCTACATGCTGCGCATCGCCGTGCCATACGGTTTGTTGTCGTCCAAGCAAATGCGCATGTTCGCCCACATCGCCCGCAAGTACGACCGCGGCTATGGCCACTTCACCACCCGCCAGAACATCCAGTTTAACTGGATCGAGCTGGAACAGACCCCGGACATCCTCAGCGACCTGGCCTCGGTGGAGATGCACGCCATCCAGACCTCGGGCAACTGCATCCGCAACACCACGTCCGATCCGTACGCCGGCGTCGCCGCCGACGAGATCATCGATCCGCGCCCGTACGCCGAAGTGCTGCGCCAGTGGTCGACCTTCCACCCGGAATTCATCGCCCTGCCGCGCAAGTTCAAGGTCGCCATCAACGGCGCCGTCGAGGACCGCGCCGCCATCGCCGTGCACGACATCGGCCTGACCGTGGTGCGCAACGAGGCCGGCGAGATCGGCTTCAAATTCATGGCCGGCGGCGGCATGGGCCGCACCCCGATCCTGGGCAGCGTGATCCGCGACTTCCTGCCGTGGCAACACCTGCTGACCTACACCGAAGCCGTGATGCGCGTGTATAACCAGTACGGCCGCCGCGACAACAAGTACAAGGCCCGCATCAAGATCCTGCTCAAGGCCATCGGCGTCGAGGAATTCACCCGCCAGGTCGAAGCCGAATGGGTCGACCTCAAAGACGGTCCGGAAACCCTGACCGTCGAAGAGATGCAGCGCGTGATCGACTACTTCCAGCCGCCCGCCTACAAGCAGCTGGACGACAGCGACGTCACCGCCGCCCCCGAGGCGGCCGGCAACAAGGCCTTCGCCAACTGGGTCAACCGCAACGTCAAGCCGCACAAGCAGCCAGGCTACGCGGCCGTCGTGCTGTCGCTGAAAAAGACCGGCGTGCCGCCGGGCGACGCCACCGCCGAACAGATCGACTTCATGGCCGACCTGTCGGACAAATACAGCTTCGGCGAACTGCGCGTCACGCACGAGCAGAACATCGTGCTGGCCGACGTCGAGCAGTCGCAGTTGTTCACGTTGTGGCAGCAAGTGAAGGCCAAGGGCCTGGCGACGCCGAACATCGGCCTGCTGACCGACATGATCTGCTGCCCGGGCGGCGACTTCTGCTCGCTGGCCAACGCCAAATCGATCCCGATCGCCGCCGCCATCGCCGAGCGCTTCGACGACATCGACTACCAGCACGACATCGGCGAGATCGAGCTGAATATCTCCGGCTGCATCAACGCCTGCGGCCACCACCACGTCGGCAGCATCGGCGTGCTCGGTGTCGACAAGGACGGCAGCGAATGGTATCAGGTGTCGATCGGCGGCTCGCAGGGCAACCACTCCGCCATCGGCAAGATCATCGGACCATCGTTCTCCGCGCTGCAAATGCCGGAAGTGATCGCCCGCCTGCTGCAGGTCTATGTGCGCGAGCGCTTCGAGGACGAATCGTTCGCCGCCTGCGCGCAGCGCCTCGGCGTCGCGCCGTTCAAGGAATTTGTATACGCCACGCCGATCGCCGAGAAATCCGGTCGCCTGGTAGGAGAGGATGAATATGTCTGAAGCAGTCAATCAAACTTTAAAGCATTTGATCATCAAGGGCCGTGAAGTCGTCGAGGACGATTGGCAGGTGCTGCGCCTGGCCGAACCGGTCGAAGGCGCGCCGCAAATCGACCCGGCCACCGTCGCCGTCCCCGAGGGCAAGGTGATCGTGCCGCAAAGCCTGTGGCTGGTGCAGCGCGAGCTGCTGGCCGCGCGCGCCGCCGCCGGGGAGATCGGCGTCTGGATCGCCAGCGACGAACGTCCGGAAGCGATCAAGGACGACCTGTCCAGGTTCGCCGTCATCGCCGTCGACTTCCCGAAATTCACCGATGGCCGCGGCTACTCGATCGCCTACAACCTGCGTATCCGCCTGGGCTGGACCGGTGAACTGCGCGCCATCGGCGACGTGCTGCGCGACCAGCTGTTCCAGATGCAGCGCGTCGGCTTCAACGCCTACGCCACGCGCCCGGACCGCAGCATCCACGACGCGCTCAAGGGCCTGTCCGATTTCTCGGAGACCTACCAGGCGTCGGTCGACCAGAAGCTGCCGCTGTACCGCCGCCACGCCCGCACCCCGGGTGTCGCCGCCCCGGCCGCCAACAACGACGGCGCCGGTATTTGATTGCTTGATTGGAGTTTGAATGAGTGACCTGAGCAAGCTGATTGCCGACAGCAGCGCCACGCTGTCGCGCATCGCCAGCGATTTTTCCCCGGCGGTCTTCGCCTCCAGCCTGGCGGCCGAAGACATGGTGCTGACCGATTTGATCCTGAAATCCAAACTGGATATCGGCATCTTCTCGCTTGAAACCGGCCGTCTGCATCCGGAAACGCTGGCGATGCTCGACAAGGTGAAAGAGCATTACGACGGCTACGAGATCGCGCTGTACAAGCCGCAGCCCGAAGCTGTCGACGCCTACGTCGCGCGAAATGGCCTCAACGCCTTCTACGACAGCATCGAGATGCGCCGCGAGTGCTGCCGCATCCGCAAGGTCGAGCCGCTGGGCCGCGCCCTGGCCGGAAAAAAAGCCTGGGTCACCGGCCAGCGCCGCGCGCAATCGGCCACCCGCGCCGAGCTGCACGTGCAGGAGGACGACCCGGCGCACGGCATGACCAAGTTTAATCCGCTGGCCGATTGGTCGGAGGAAGACGTCTGGAACTACATCCGCGACAACGGCGTGCCTTACAATGCGCTGCACGACCAGGGCTATCCGTCGATCGGCTGCGCGCCATGCACCCGCGCGGTGGAACCGGGCGAGGATGTGCGCGCCGGCCGCTGGTGGTGGGAAAACCCGGACTCGAAGGAATGCGGCCTGCATATGGTCGATGGTAAGCTCATACGTATTAAATCCGTGGCAGCAGAAGATGACTTCATGCGCGCCACAAAAACAATAGGCTAGTCCAATGAACGCTTTAGTTGAAAACAACGTACACGTCAATGCGCGCCACCTCGACGCCCTGGAATCGGAAGCGATCCACATCCTGCGCGAAGTGGCGGCCGAATGCAGCAACCCCGCCCTGCTGTTCTCCGGTGGTAAGGACTCGGTGGTCTTGCTGCGTTTGGCGGAGAAGGCCTTCCGCCCCGGTAAATTCCCGTTCCCGCTGGTGCACGTCGACACCGGCCACAATTTCGCCGAGGTGATCACCTTCCGCGACAAGCGCGTGGCCGAACTGGGCGAGCGCCTGATCGTCGGCTCGGTCGAGGACTCGATCAAAAAAGGCACGGTGCGCCTGCGTAATCCGCAGACCGATTCGCGCAACGCCGCCCAAGCGGTCACCCTGCTCGAGACGATCGCCGAACATGGCTTCGACGCCTGCATCGGCGGCGCCCGCCGCGACGAGGAAAAGGCCCGCGCCAAGGAGCGCATCTTCTCCTTCCGCGACGAATTCGGCCAGTGGGACCCGAAATCGCAGCGTCCGGAATTGTGGGACCTGTATAACACCCGCGTGCATCCGGGCGAGAACATGCGCGTGTTCCCGATCTCGAACTGGACCGAACTCGATGTGTGGCAGTACATCGCCCGCGAAAAGCTGGAACTGCCGCCGATTTACTTCGCCCACGAGCGCAAGGTCATCCCGCGCAACGGCCTGCTGGTGCCGCTGACCGACCTGACCCCGCCGCGCGAAGGCGAGACCGTCGAAACCCAGGTGGTGCGCTTCCGCACCGTGGGCGACATCTCCTGCACCTGCCCGGTGTCGTCTGACGCGGCGACGGTCGAGGCGATCATCGCCGAAACCGCCATCACCCAGATCACCGAACGCGGCGCCACCCGGATGGACGACCAGACCTCCGAGGCTTCGATGGAAAAACGTAAAAAAGCAGGATACTTCTGATGAACGCTAGCACCAACCAAGTAGATACCCAGACGGAGCGCGGCCTGCTGCGCTTCATCACCGCCGGTTCCGTCGACGACGGCAAGAGCACGCTGATCGGCCGCCTGCTGTTCGACAGCAAAGGCATCTTCGCCGACCAGCTGGACGCGATGTCGCGCTCCAAGCACAAGCGCACCGTCGGCGACGCCGTCGACCTGTCGCTGCTGACCGACGGCCTGGAAGCCGAGCGCGAACAGGGCATCACCATCGACGTGGCCTACCGCTACTTCGCCACGCCGAAGCGCAAGTTCATCATCGCCGACACGCCGGGCCACGAGCAGTACACGCGCAACATGGTGACCGGCGCATCGACCGCCGATGCCGTCATCATCCTGATCGACGTGTCGAAAGTGAAGCTGCGCGAGGATGGCGGTGTGGATCTGCTGATCCAGACCAAGCGCCACTCGACCATCGCCCACCTGCTGCAGATCGAGCACGTGGTCGTCGCCGTCAACAAGATGGACCTGGTGAACTACGACCAGGCGATCTACGACCGCATCGTCAAGGCCTACGGCGAGTTCGCCGCCACCCTTGGGCTGAAGGACATCACGCCGATCCCGCTGTCGGCCCTGAGCGGCGACAACGTCGTCGACGCCAGCGAAAAACTGAGCTGGTACAAAGGCCCGACCCTGATCGAGCTGCTCGAATCGCTGTCGGTCTACGACGAGTCGCACAACGCGCCGTTCCGCTTCCCGGTGCAGCTGGTGGCGCGCCACAACGGCCACGAAGCCAACGACTTCCGCGGCTATATGGGCCGCATCGAGGCGGGCAAGGTCAGCGTCGGCGACAAGCTGGTGGTGCAGCCTTCCGGCCAGAGCGCCACCGTCAAGGACATCGTCACGCTGGAAGGTTCGCACCAGTCGGCAGTGGTCGGCCAGTCGATCACCTTGCTGCTGAACGAGTACCTGGACATCTCGCGCGGCGACCTGCTGGCCAATGTCGAGCAGCCCGCGACCCTGCTCAAGACCTTGAAGGCGGACGTCTGCTGGATGTCCGACGAGCCGCTGGACCAGCGCCGCAAGTACTGGATCAAGCACGGCACCAAGCAGACCTCGGCCAAGATCACCGGCATCGACTCGCTGTTGGACATCAACACGCAGCAGCGCCACGCCGCCGATGGCCTGAAGCTGAACGACATCGCCCGCATCGGACTGACCGTCCAGCAGCCGCTGGCGGCCGACGCCTATGCCGACATCCGTGCCACCGGCGCCTTTATCCTGATCGACGAAGTGACCCACCAGACCGTCGCGGCGGGTATGATTCGCCTGTCGGAATAAAACGGTAATCAACGGCATGGCAATGGCATCTCTCGGAAAAGTCTATTTGATCGGCGCCGGTCCCGGTGCCCAGGACCTGATCACCATGCGCGGCGCGCGCCTGCTGGCGCAAGCCGACGTCGTGCTGCACGACGCGCTGGTGACCCCGGAGATGCTGGAACTGTGCCCGCAGGCCGAAAAAATCTCGGTCGGCAAACGCAGTGGCCAGCGCTCGACCGCGCAGCAGGTCATCAACCAACAGTTGGTGGACAACGCGCAGCGCCACGCGCTGGTGGTGCGCCTCAAGGGCGGCGACCCGATGCTGTTCGGCCGCGCCGACGAGGAGCTGCGCGCGCTGGAGGAAGCCGGCATCGATGTCGAAATCGTCCCCGGCATCACCACCGCCGTCGCCGCCGCCGCCGCCAGCAAGCAACCGCTGACCAAACGCGGCGTGGCCCGCAGCGTGGCCTTTTTCACCTCGTCGACGGCGCCGGACGAAGCGCACCACGACGCCATCCCCGATACCGACACCCTGGTGCAGTACATGGGCGGACGCGAAGCCATCGCCACCGCCGAACGCCTGCTGGCGCACGGCCACCGTCCGGATACCCCGGTCGTCGTCATCGAAAACTGCAGCCGCCCGGACCAGCGCATCCGCCGCCTGACCATCGCCGCGCTGGCCCTGGGCCTGGGCGAAGCGCACGGTCCGGTGCTGGTGATGCTGGGCGACGCCATGCAAAGCCGCTCGCATCAACGCCTCGAAGCGGAGATCAGCGGCGCAATAGACCACCAGCTCGGCGCCTGATCCCTCGAAATCCGTAATAGAATGTCCATTCATCTCATAAGAGGTACTAATGGATAATGTTCATGAAGTTCTGGAGCGCGCCTGGGGTGCCCATTCCGCCGGGGAGTTCGACGCCGCCCTGAAGGACTATGTCTGGCTGTTCGACGCCACGTCCGTGCGCGACATGGAAGTGGCGCCGCTGCGGCTGTCCTATGTGCTGAGCGCCTGGGCCAAGCTGGCCGAGGAGCACCTGCCGGCGCGGCAAGCGCTGGTCGCGCTGCGCCAGCGCCTCACCGAGCGCCTGCTGGCCGACGGCGGCGACGCCATCCTCTTCAACGACATCCGCGCCATCAACGACAAACTGGGTGACTTGCAAAACACCTGGCTGCTGTTCAAGCAGCTGCCGGCGGCGCTGGCGGCGGAATGCGCCAACTCGGCGCTGACGTCGATGATGGCCTGCGGCGACTATGCACTGGCGCGCAGCTACCTGCCGGAGCCCGAAAAACACCTGGAGGCCTACGCGGGCGAAGTCAACGCCCACGTCGCCCAGCTCCAGCTGCTCACCGATGAAGGCATGTCCGACCTGCTGGCCACCGTCTACAACTACATGGCCGAAGTGCGCCTGTTGCTCGAACTGCTGGCCGGCTGCGGCGAAGTCGACGCGGCGGAGGCGTTGCGCCGCCAGGCGGTCGGCCTGATCGTCTCGCCGGAGGCGCGCGCCTGCATCGAAGCAGAATTCGCGGCCCCCGGCACCACCCTCGACGCCATGGTCGAACTGCAGAATTCAACGGTAGCCTGATAGAGAAAAGAATTGTGCAAATAAAAAGCATTACAACCCCGCTCCGGCTTTCCCTGCTGCTTTGCCTGCTGCCCGCCGCCGGCGTGCTGGCCGCCCCCTCGATACCGACCTACGACTTCAAGGTCGTGCGCAGCTATCCGCACGACCCGCAGGCGTTCACCCAGGGATTGCTGTACCGCGATGGTTTTCTTTACGAGAGCACGGGTTTGAACGGCAAATCGTCGATCCGCAAGGTGAATCTGGAAACCGGCAAGGTCCTGCAAAGCAAGGACATCCCGCCACAGTATTTCGGCGAAGGCCTGACCGCCTGGAAGGACACGCTGGTCAGCATCACCTGGCAAACGCAGACCGGCTTCGTGTTCGACCTCTCCACCTTCGACCTGCGCAACCAGTTCGCCTATCCGGGCGAAGGCTGGGGCCTGGCGCAAAACGGCAAGGAGCTGGTCATGAGCGATGGCAGCGCGACCCTGCGCTTCCTCGATCCAAAAAGCTTTCTCGAAGTGCGCCGCGTGAAGGTGACGGCCGACGGCATCGCGGTCGACCAGATCAACGAACTGGAAGTGGTGGGCGACGAGATCTTCGCCAACATCTGGCACACCAACACGATCGCCCGCATCGATCAGAACACCGGCAAGATCGTCGGATGGATCGATCTGGGCAAGCTCTATCCGGACGCCGGCAGAGGCCTCAACACCGAAAACGTTTTGAACGGCATCGCCTGGGACGCCGACAAGAAACGCCTGTTCGTCACCGGCAAACTTTGGCCCAAGCTTTACGAGATCAAGCTGGTGCCGAGGAAGTAGAAGGTGGGGCTGCCAACGACGCGACGCAGTAGTCCGACAACGCGTTGAGCACCGCCGCGTTCTCGCCGGCCGCTTCGACCACGTTGATCGTGGTTTGCGGATAATCGATGCGCAATTGATCGACCATCAGCGGCAGGTCGCGCAGCACATGGCCGCCCTGCCCCAAAAACACCGGCACCACCGTAATCTGCGTAATGCCGCCGGCCGTCAGGGCGGCCACCTGCTCCGGCAGGCGCGGCTCCATCAACTCCAGAAACGCCAGCGACACCGGGACATCCGGCGTGCGCGCCTGCGTCAGGTCGCGCAGGCGTTCGAAAGGCGCCGCCCACGACGCGGCGCGGGCGCCGTGCGCGAAAAGAACCAGGGCTTGTTTGTTCGCGCTGCTACTCACGATATTACTCATCTAATGCCGCTCCACCCACCACAAGGCGCCCAGCGCCAGCAGCAGAAAAATTAAACTCGGGGCGATCGCCGTCAGTGCCGCCGGCCAGGTGCTCAACAAACCAAGGTGCGAGAACAAGGTGTTGACCAGCAGGTAGCTGACGCCGATCATGATGCCGACGAAAATCTTGAGACTGACACCGCCGCTGCGGGTATGCAGGTAACCGAACGGCAGGGCCAACGCCATCAGCACGAAGATCGCCAACGGATCGAACAGTTTTTTCCAGAACGCGATCTTGAAGCGCTCCGTCTCCTGCTTGTTTTCCTGCAGGTGGCGGGTGTACAGCGCCAGCTCGCTGGCCGACATGCGCTCCGGGTCGGAGCGCGACACCGACAGGATGCGCGGCGTGATCTCGGACAGCAGCTCCTTGGTGGCGCTGGTGCGCGTCTCGATCATGCTGCTGCCCTGTTCATAGTTATTCGCCAGGTTGGCCTGGCTGCCAGGCTTGAGCAGCGCCGGATTGGTGAAGATGTTTTCCTTCACCTCCGACAGCAGCCACTTGTTCGTACCCTGGTAGGTGCCGCTCTTGGCCACCGTGATGGAGCGCAGGCGGAAGTTGTTATCGAACTCGTACAGCTTGACGTCGACTAGTTTGCCGTCCGGGCGCACCTCGCGCACGTTGAAGAAGCGCGAGCCGATCACCTCCCCCGTCATGCCCTCTGACTTGACGATGTCCTTGGTCCACAGGCCGGAACGGAACTCGGTCGAAATCGTCGTGCCGCGTCCACTGAGTTTGATTTTTTCCGCCAGCGGCGCGGTGCGCGGCGTGATCAGCTCACCGAAGATGAAGGTGATGATCACCAGCACGACGCCGATCTTGGCCAGCATCCACGCCACCATGCCGGTGGTCATGCTGGAGGCGCGCATGATGGTGAACTCGGACGTCGACGCGAACTGCGCCATCGTATAGATGGTTCCGATCAGCGCCGCCAACGGCATCACCTCGTACACGTGGCCAGGCAGCTTGACGGCCACGAACAGCAGCACATACTGGATCGCGTAGCCGTTCTTGCCGACGCGCGGCAGTTCGCCGGTCAGGTCCATGAACGCTTGCAGCGCCAGGAAGGCGACCAGCACGAAGGCCACCGCCTGGAAAATGGTGACGGCGAAGTAGCGTTGCAGGATCTTCATGGCGCCACCGCCTTTTTATTAGCCGCATTTGCGTTACGCGAACGCTTCATCGCCGCCAGCAACGCCAGCGGGTGGTAACGGTGATTCAGATTGAGCCGCCATGCGAACAGACCGAGAACCGTCAACGCCGCCATCAGGTGCAGCGGCCACCACGACAGCGCGAACGTGAACTTGCCCTGTCTGACGCTGGCCTCGACCAGCTTGACCGCGTTGGTGTAGGAGAAGAAGATCAGCAGCGCGATAATCAAGTTGGCCGAACTGCCGGCGCGCGGATTGACGAATCCCAGCGGGATCGCCAGCAGCACCAGCACCAGGCAGGTCAACGGCGAGGCGATCCGCCACAGCAGCTCGGCGCGGCCGGAATTGGTGGTGTCCGTGAGCAGTGTCATGGTCGGCACGGCGTCGGTGTCGCGCTCGGAGTCGAGGTCCTGGGACTGGCTGGTCACGCGCATGCTGTAGGTATCGAATTCCATGGTCTGGAAGTCGGACTGCCCCGGCATGCCCTGGTAGCGGCGGCCGTTCTTGAGCACCAGGTAGCGCTCCCCTTTCGGTCCGGTGGAAATCACGCCCTCGCGCGCGACGATGACCGCCGTGCCGTTTTTATCGACCGTGTTGACGAACACGTTCTGCACCACCGACGTGTCGCCGGCGACGCCTTCGACGAAGAAGATGCGGTTGGCCGACGACGATTCGCGGAACTGGCCCGGCGAGACCTTTTGCAGGTCTTCGCGCTTGGCGAAGCGCTCGACATACTCCGCGCTCTTTTCCTTGGCCCATGGCGCGGCGACGAAGCTCAGGCCCGCCGTCAGCAGCACCATCGGCAGGCCGAAGGTCAGCACCGGCGCGATCCAGCGGGTCAGGCTCAAGCCGGAGGCGAACCACACCACCATCTCGGAATCGCGATAGCTGCGCGTGACCACCATCAGCACCGAAATAAAGCTGGTGAGGATGAGGATAGTTGGCAGATAATTCACCGTTGCGAAAAGGATCAGCGCGACGACGTCGCTGGAGGCGACCTTGCCGCCGGCGGCCTTGCCGAGGATGCCGATCAAGGTCCAGGTAACGCAAACGCTGAACAGGATCGTGAAGCTGGCGAAGGCGGTGCTGGCCATTTCACGTCGTAGGGTGCGTTGAAAGATCATTCGAAAGTTATAATTCGGTAGTTAAGGGCTCGTCACAGGGCCACAAGTTAATAACAGCCCGGCCAATCAGGCCAAGGGGCTGGCAATTCGTACACGACACGGAGAATCAAATGGACTTTAGCATAAAAGCATTCGACACAAAAAACACCATCAACTCGGCCAAAACGGGCGTCGTCGCCGTGGCGGTGTTCGAGAATAAAAAGCTGTCGCAAGCTGCCAAAGCACTGGACGGTTCCGGTGACATCACGGCCGCGCTCAAGTCCGGCGACATCACCGGCAAGGCCGGCACCACGTTGCTGCTGCGCGGCGTCAAGGGCGCCAGCGCCGAGCGCGTGCTGCTGGTTGGCCTGGGCAGCGACGACGCCGTCAGCGAGAAAAGCTTCGCCAGCGGCGTTTCCGCGGCATTGAAGGCTTTCTCGGCCCTGGGCACGAGCGACGCTATTATCGCACTGCCGATGACCGAAGTGAAAGAGCGCGACGTCAATTGGGCGATCCGCTGCGTGGTGCAAAGCGCCCACGAAGCCGCGTTCCGCACCGACGGCCAGAAAAGCAAGAAGGACCCGGCACCGGCCGGCGTCAAGAAGATCGCCCTGGCGGTGCCGAACACGCCCGCCACCAAGCTGGCACTGGCCCAGGCCGTGGCCATCGCCAACGGCATGGACCTGACCAAGGAGCTGGGCAACCTGTCGGCCAACGTCTGCACCCCGACCCACCTGGCCAACACCGCCAAAAAACTGGCCAAGGACTACAAGTTCGACGTCGAGATCCTGGACCGCAAACAGCTCGAAGCGCTGAAGATGAACAGCTTCCTGTCGGTCACCAACGGCAGCGAGCAGCCGCCGAAGTTCATCATCCTCAAGCACATGGGCGGCAAGTCCAAGGACGCGCCGGTGGTGTTGGTCGGTAAGGGCATCACCTTCGACACCGGCGGCATCTCGCTCAAGCCGGGTCCCGGCATGGACGAAATGAAGTACGACATGGGCGGCGCGGCCTCGGTGCTGGGCACCTTCCGCGCCATCGGCGAGATGAACCTGAAACTGAATGTGATCGGCGTGATCGCCAGCTGCGAGAACATGCCGTCGGGCCGCGCCACCAAGCCGGGCGACATCGTCACGTCGATGAACGGCTTGACCATCGAGATCCTCAACACCGACGCCGAAGGCCGCCTGGTGCTGTGCGACGCGCTGACCTACGCCGAGCGCTTCAACCCGGCCGCCGTGATCGACATCGCCACCCTGACGGGCGCCTGCATCGTCGCGCTGGGTCATCACAAGAGCGGTTTGTTCACGCGCGACGACGACGTCCACAACAAGCTGGCCGACGAGATCATGGCCGCCGGCAAAGCCTCGAGCGACACCGCGTGGCGCCTGCCGATCGGCGAGGAGTACAACGAGCAGCTGAAGTCCAACTTCGCGGACCTGGCCAACATCGGCACGCCGGGCGGCGCCTCGTGCACGGCGGCGGCGTTCCTGGAGAACTTCACGCGCAAGTACACCTGGGCGCACCTGGACATCGCCGGCACCGCATGGAAATCGGGCGGCGCGAAAGGCGCGACCGGCCGTCCGGTGCCGCTGCTGTCGAACTTCCTGATCGGCCGCGCCGGTTCGTAAGCGTCGAGATCCGCCGCCGGCGTCCCCGGCGGCAATAGACGGACGCGTAACGACGGAGACACGTAGGGCGGATTAGGCGGAACGCCGTAATCGGCCATCGATGAGCCGCCAGCGGCGCAAAGATGGCCGATTACGCTTCGCTAATCCGCCCTACGTAGTTCAGAATACATCGACGGACGCAGGGCGCCGCTCAATACAACGTCACCCCGGCCGCCGGCGGCGGCCCCTCGTCCCTGCCCTCGGCCGGGCGCATCACCACCGTCAGGATCGACGGATAATCGTAGCCGGCGCCGGTATTGCGGTCGATGACATAGCCGACACCCGCCGTCAAAATCACATTGCCCCACAAATTGCCGTTGACCTTGGGATCGACCTTCTCGTACGCCCAGGCCGCGCCCTCCTTCTGGCAATCGATGCGCAGCGGCGCCGCGCTCTTGCGCAGGGTCACGCGGGCGGGCGTGGTGACGAACCATTTGCCGACGTCGTTATACAACACGCAGCCAACGCCGCCGATCTCGCGGTGATCGAGCACGGTCTGCACCAGCACATTCTGTTGGGTCGATTCAGTCAGGGACGCGCAGCCGGCGCATGCCAGCATGGCCAGCAGCACGGTGCACGCGTCGACGGGGCGGAGAAACATGGTCTGCCTCTAAAGTAGATACAGACACAGTGTAGCAAGCCGGGCGCGGATTGATTCGCTCAATCAAGAGGCGTAAAGCGTTGCACTTTCACGCCATCGACCTCGACGAGTTGAAAAAACACGTCCTTCGGCCGCGCCCAGATGGATCCATCGGGCGCGCGGTAAACAATCATGGTGCTCAGGTCGGACTCCAGGGTGGCCTCGCACACCAACTCGTAGAGGCCGCCCTTGTAATGCCGGAAGCGTGTCGTCACAGCAGTGGCGTCAGGCGTTCTGACGAACCTGCGCCGACTTGGACACACGTTCCTCGACCTGGTCTTTGCCCTGTTCCTGTTCCTGCTGCTTCTTCTTCAAGCCTTGCACCACTTTCAGGATGTCATCCATGCCGCGCTCGCCACCGAGGGTGGAGAAAGCGTCGAGCACTTCGTTCAATACCTGATTCCGCACGGCGGCTTCGTCGGAATTGATAACCGGGGGACGTTGCAGCGCTTCGGCTGCGCGCTTTTCGGCGGCGGCTGCCTCCTTTTGCGCGGCGGTCTTGCGACCGCCCGGCGTTTTACCATGTTCCAGTGCCGCTTGCCAGATTACCCAACGGCGCTGCGTTTCAAAGACCAGATACTCTTCTGGCTTATCTTCACGGCGGCGAACGATATGTCCGTCGCGCTGTGCCCATGCCTCAAATGCAGTTCGCATTTCAATTCCTTTGTAAATGCGCTACGCGCAATTCACTGTTAAAACTACAAGTTATTTCCGTATAGTATCACTTATTGCGGCATCACAATGAATAATATACACGGCTCTTGCTATTTTGTGGTTGCTGATAGGAAACACTAGTTTTCCACTAATTTGTATCAGTATATTTCTCTTTCACCATTCTGTCTCCTACTGAAGTACAATTTTGACAACTATGAGACAAAAGTAGCAATTAAATTTTTATTTCACACTTTTTGCAACATTTTATGCCTTACCACCACACTTGCGAAGTTCTATTTGATGTTTTTTTATAAAACACGACAAATAGACAAGCTCATCTGTTAAATCAAGTTACGGTAAGATGCGTTTCATAGGCGTATCGCCTCCACCAAACCCGCAAGGACACTGATCCCCCGATGAAACTAGCCACATGGAATGTTAACTCACTGAACGTAAGACTGCCGCACGTTATGAATTGGCTATGGGAAAATCCAACAGACGTGCTCTGTTTGCAGGAAACAAAATTAACCGATGACAAGTTTCCAGCTAGCATTATTGAAGCCGCAGGCTATCATGTTGTGTACAGCGGGCAAAAAACTTACAACGGCGTCGCCATCATTTCCAAGCTGCCGATCACCGATGTCGTCAAAAACAATCCCCTCTTAGATGATCCACAGCAACGTATCCTAGCTGCAACCATCGACGGCGTGCGCGTCGTCTGCGCCTACGTGCCGAACGGCCAGAGCGTTGGCTCCGAGAAATACGAATACAAAATGGGATGGCTCTCGGCCTTCCACGACTGGATCAAGCAAGAGGCCGCCCTGCACCCGCAACTGGCCGTCGTCGGCGACTACAACATCGCCCCCGAGGACCGCGACGTCCACGATCCGGCCGCCTGGGAAGGCATGGTCCACGTTTCCGAAAAGGAACGCGCCGCCCTCGCCCGCCTGCTCGACATCGGCCTCACCGATTCCTACCGCCTGTTCGACCAGCCCGAAAAATCGTTCAGCTGGTGGGACTACCGGGGCCTCGGCTTCCGGCTGAACAAAGGCCTGCGCATCGACCACATCCTGCTGTCGCCGGCGCTGGTGGCACGCTGCAGCGCCTGCGTCATCGACCGCGCCCCGCGCAAGCTGGCGCAGCCGTCCGACCACGCGCCGGTGATCGCCACGCTCGACTAGCCCTGCCCTCCGATCACGGCCGGCCACCAGCTAAGCGGCCGCGATCGGGGGCCGCGGCAGCAGCAGCCGCGCGGTCGCATGCGGCACCGGCGGCGAGAACAGGTAGCCTTGCGCGAACTGGCAGCCGTTGCGCTGCAGGAGCGCGTACTGGCCCTCCGTCTCCACCCCTTCCGCCACCACCGACAACTGCAGGCTGTCCGACAGCGCGATGATCGCCGCCACGATGGCGCGGTCCTCGGCGCTGTCCTCCAGATCCTTGATAAAGGCGCGATCGATCTTGATCTTCTTGACCGGGAAGCGCTTCAGGTAGGCCAGGCTGGAATAGCCGGTGCCGAAATCGTCGATCGACAGGCGGATGCCCATCGCGTTGATCTGCCCCAGGATGTCCAGCGTGTGCTCCCCGTGCTGCATCAGCGCCGTCTCGGTGATCTCGAACTCCAGCAGCGACGGATCGATGCCCGTCTCGTCGAGGATGCGCCGTATCGATTCTACCAGCCCCCGATGCATGAACTGGCGCGGCGACAGGTTCACCGCCAGCGGCACCGGAACCAGGCCTTCGCGCTGCCACGTCATGCTCTGCACGCACGCCTGGCGTATCACCCACTCCCCCACCGGCACGATCAAACCGTTTTCCTCGATCAGCGGAATGAAGCTGTCGGGCATCACCAGCTCCGCGCCATCGCGGCGCCAGCGCAGCAGCACCTCCATCGCATGCAGCCGGCGCGTGCCGATATCCATGATCGGCTGGAAGTGCAAGGTGAACTCGTCCAGCGCCAGCGCGCTGCGCAGGCTCGATTCCAGCTCGAAGTGGCGTGCCGCCGACTGGTTCATCGCCTCTTTAAAATACTGGTAGTTGTTTCTGCCGCTCGCCTTGGCGTGATACATGGCGGCATCGGCGTGGCGCATCAAGGTCGCCACGTCGGCGCCGTCGTTCGGATATATGCAGATGCCGATCGAGGGCGTGATGTGCAGGTTGCGCCCCTCCAGCGGGAAGCCCTCCGACAACGCCAGGATGATCTTCTCGGCCACCTGGCTGGCCTCGTCCACATTGGCGATGCCCGGCACCAGCACCACGAACTCGTCGCCGCCCAAACGGGCCACGGTGTCGCTGGCGCGCACCGCGCGGCACAAGCGGCTCGCCACTTCCTTGAGCAACTGGTCGCCGGTCATGTGGCCCAGCGAATCGTTGATGGTCTTGAAGCGGTCAAGGTCGATGAACATCACCGCCAACTGGCGCTGCGAGCGCTGCGCCGCCAGCATGGCGCGGTCCAGCCGGTCCGACAGCAACGCGCGGTTGGGCAAGCCGGTCAGGCTGTCGTGGTAGGCCATGTGATGCACGCGCGCCTCGGCCTGGCGGCGCTCGACGATCTCGCCTTGCAGCAGCGCGTTGGCGCCCGCCAGTTCGGCCGTGCGTTCGAGCACGCGCACTTCCAGCTCGTCGCGCGCGCGGCTGACCGCTTCGGCCGCCTCGCGCCGCGCGGTGATGTCATCCACCAGCCACACGGAGCGTCCGCCGGGCTGCGCCAGGTCGAACGGCCGGCCCGAAAGCCGCGCCCAGAACCGGCTGCCGTCCTTGCGCACCAGTTGATACTCGGCGACGTTGACGCGGCCGGTGCGGAAGTCCTGCGCCGTCGCCGCGCGCGCCTCCCGCCACGCCGACTGGTCGGCATAAAAAGCCTGCACGCTGAGGTGGTTCATTTCGCCCGGCCCGTAGCCGAACAATTCCTCCATCTTGGTATTGCAGCGCAGGTTGAGCCCCTGCTCCACCACCGAGATGCCCAACACCGCGCTGTCGAGGATGGCCTGGTTCTCCAGCAGCGCGTTGCGCAGCGCCTCCTCCGCGCGTTTTTGCTCGGTGCGGTCCTCGATCACCCAGATCGTGCCCTGGCCCGGGTCGGCCGGATTGACCACGTAGCCGATCAGCTGCGCCCACAGTCGCGTATCGTCGGCGCGCCGCATTTCTATCTCGGTCTGGAAAGGCTTTGCCACCGAAAGATAGGGATAGGCCTCGGCGCCCAGCCGTTCATAGGCCTCCTGCGACGGATACAGCGCCCGGCCGGGAACCCCCAGGCCGGTGTCGCCGGGATAGCCGAACATGTCGCCGAAGCCGCGGTTGTAGCGCGTGATGATGCGGTTCTTGGTGAACAGGATACTCATCGAGGCGTTGGTCATGATCGCCTCCACCTCCATCTGCGTCTGGCGCGTGGTGGTCACGTCCTCGACGATCCAGATGGCGCCGCCCTCGGCGTTCACTTCATTCATCGCGTTGGCGCGCACGCGGCACCAGATCAAGGCGCCGTCCTTGCGCTTGAATTCGAACGCGGGGCTCTCGTACGGCTTGCCGTTGTCGAGCTGCGCCCGCGCCTCCACGGCGAAGGCCTGATACCGTTCGTGCGACGGGAACATGTCCGACGCCGGCATGCCGACCATGTCCTCGACAGTGTAGCCGAACATCTCCGCCATGCGCCGGTTGCAGTTGCGCACGACCTGGCCTTTACTAAACAGGATGCCGATGGACGCGTTGTCCAGGATGGCCTTTTGCTCGATCAGCGCGCGACGCAGCTTTTCTTCGTCGATGCGATGCTCGTTGATGTCTTCGACGATCCACACCGTGCCTTCGCTGGTGTGGATCGTATCGATGGCGCGGCCGAACAGGCGCGCCCAGAATGTGCTGCCGTCCTTGCGCCGCAACACCAGTTCCGTCTTGAACGGCAAGCCCTGCGCCAGCGGCGGCCCGGCCTCGCGTCCCAGTTTGAGGAAGTCCTCCTCGCTTGGATAGACGGTCACGCTGGGCGCGCCCTCCAGCTCCTCGCGGCTGTAGCCCAGCATCTCGGCGCAGCGGATATTACATTCGGCGATGCGGCCATCTTTCCCGAACAGGATGCCGACGGCGGCGTTCTCCAGGATGGCCTGTTGTTCGAGCAGCGTTTTACGCAACGCACGCTGCGAGCGCTGCACGTCGCTGATATCGTGGAAGACGATGGTGCCGCCATCTGTATCGGCGCCGGCCCGCAGTGGTTTGGTCCAGACTTGCACGGCGATGTATTTGCCGCTGGCGGAAGCGAGGCAGCTGTCCCAACACTGCGCCGTCTCCGCATCGTTCAGGCGCGCCATGCTGGCTGCGCGCAGATGGCGCGCGAACAGGCCCTCCACGGTTTGGCCGGCCGGATCGGATTCGAGCAGGGCGATCAACTCCTCATTCGCCGCCAACACCGATCCGTCGGCGCTGTAAGCGCACGCGGGAACGCCGATCAGCGCCAGGGCGTCCGCGACGAAAGCAGGATGGGATGAAACGCGATTCATGAACACCAGGAGCACCCGAAAGAAATGCCGCCTTCGTCGTTACATATCGGCAGCATTGTTGGCAGATGATAAACCACATTGGTATCATTAGCCATCCGCGTGCCGATTTCGCGCTCTTAAATACGACACTGCGCGACCGGGTCCGCACCCGGTCCGCAATGACCTCGACCCGACTTCCAACATGCCAGCGTGGGGCGGGGCCGTCGGGCGACGCTCATGTTTGCAAGGCGCGACGAATCTGCAGCAGCGACGCCGGGTCCTCGATCGATGTCAGGTCGCCCGGATCGCGGCCGTCGCAAATGGCCTGTATCGACCGGCGCAGCAGTTTTCCCGAGCGCGTCTTCGGTAGTTGCGACACGAAGCAGACCCGCGCCGGCCGTGCCACCGCGCCCAGCTGCTTGTCGACCACGCCCATGATCTCGCGCTCCAGCGCATCGCGGCCTTCGCCTGTGCCGAGCGCCGCCGAGTCCTTGACGATGACGAAGGCCATCGCGACCTGTCCCTTGAGCTTATCCTCCATGCCCACCACCGCCACCTCCGACACGCTGGCATGGCTGGAGATGGACTCCTCGATCTCGCGCGTGCCGAGCCGGTGTCCGGCGACGTTGATCACGTCGTCAGTGCGGCCGAGGATGAAGTAATAGCCGTCGGCGTCGCGCACGCCCCAGTCAAAGGTCGAGTAGACGGCCCGGCCGCCGAAGGTGGACCAGTATGTATCGACAAAGCGCTGGTCGTCGCCGTACACGGTCTGCATGCAGCCCGGCGGCAGTGGACCATCGATCACCACTACGCCCTTCTCGTTGGCCGCGCATTCCTCACCGGTCGATTCGTTGAGCAACCGGACCCGGTAGCCGTACATCGCGACGCCGGGGCTGCCAAGGCGCGTCGGCAGATCTTCAACGCCCTTGGCGATCGACAGGATGGGCCAACCGGTTTCGGTTTGCCAGTAGTTATCGATGATGGGTACGCCCAGTTCACCCGCTATCCATTGCGAGGTGGTCTCGTCGAGCGGTTCGCCCGCCAGATACAGCGCGCGCAGCGACGACAGGTCGTGCCTGCGCATGAATTCCGCCGGCTGCTTGCGCAGCACGCGGATCGCCGTCGGCGCCGAGAACATGCGGGTCACCTTGTATTTCTCGACGATGCCCCACCACACGCCCGGGTCCGGGCAAACCGGCAGGCCTTCGTACATGATGGTCGCCATGCCCGCGATCAGCGGACCGTAGACGATGTAGGAATGGCCAACCACCCAGCCGATGTCCGACGTGGCGAAAAAGGTCTCCCCGGCCCTGGCGCAGAAGTTGTACTTCATCGAAGACGACAGCGCCACCGCGTAGCCGCCCACATCGCGCTGCACGCCCTTGGGCCTGCCGGTGGTGCCGGAAGTGTAGAGGATGTACGATGGCTCGTTCGATTCCAGCCACGCCACCGGCACGCGTGCATCGAGGTGCGCGGCGCGCAGCCCGGCGTAATCGATGTCGCGGCCCGCCACGCGATACATGGCGACCAGGCCGCGATCGACCAGCAGCACGTGCGCCGGCTTGGCGGTGGCCATGGAGATCGCCTCGTCCAGCAGCGGCTTGTAGGGGATCCGCTTGCCGTTGCGCGAGCCGGCATCGGCCGAAACTATCAGCAGCGGCTTGGCATCGTCGATGCGGCTGGCCAGGCTGTTGGCCGCAAAGCCGCCGAACACCACCGAGTGGATGGCGCCGATGCGGGCGCAGGCCAGCATGGCTATCGCCGCCTCGGCGATCATTGGCATGTAGATCAGCACGCGGTCGCCGCGACCGACGCCCAGCGCCAGCATCATCGCCGCGCAGCGCTGCGTTTCGTCTCGCAGTTCGTCGAAGGAATAACTGCGCTCCGTGTCGGTCTCGGTGGAAATGGCGATCAACGCCGGCTGCTCGCCACGCGAGGCGCACCAGCGGTCGACCGCGTTGTGGCACAAATTGGTCCGGCCGCCCACGAACCATTTGGCGAATGGCGGGTTCGAATAGTCCAGCACTTGCGTGAAAGGCGTGTTCCAGTCGATGAGCGCAGCTTCGTCTTGCCAGAATTGTTCAGGCGTGTCGATAGAGCGCCGATAGAAATCAGCGTAGGTCATGTCTCCTCCGTTTTGGATGTCAACCGCTTAGGGTAGAACGCCGGGCACTCGCACCCAGCCCTCCATCAGAACTCGCGCGCTGCGGCTCATTACCGCTTTTGTCACGCTCCACTCGCCGCCGCGCTGCGTCGCCTGAGCGCCGACCCGCAAGGTGCCGGACGGATGGCCGAAGCGTACTGCTTCGCGCGCGCCGCCCCCCGCCGCCAGGTTGACCAGCGTGCCGGGTATCGCCGCCGCCGTGCCGATCGCCACGGCGGCCGTACCCATCATCGCGTGATGCAGCTTGCCCATCGAGAGCGCGCGCACCAGCAGGTCGATATCGCCGGCGTCGATGCGCTTGCCGCTGGAGGCGATGTACGTCGCCGGTTTTGCCACAAACGCCACCTTAGGGGTGTGCTGGCGCTGCGCCGCCTCGTCGAGATGCTTGATGAGGCCCATGCGCAGCGCGCCATGCGCGCGTATCGCCTCGAACTTCGCAAGCGCCGCGACGTCGCCATTGATCGCGTCCTGCAGTTCCATGCCGGTGTAGCCGATGGCGTCCGCGTCGACGAAAATGGTCGGGATGCCGGCGTTGATCATGGTCGCCTTCAGCGTGCCGATGCCCGGCACCTCCAGATCGTCGATCAGCCGGCCGGTCGGGAACATGCAGCCCCCGGCCCCCTCCTCGTCCGCCGCCGGGTCCATGAACTCCAGCTGCACTTCGGCCGCCGGGAAGGTGACGCCGTCCAGTTCGAAGTCGCCGGTCTCCTGCACTTCGCCGTTGGTCATCGGCACATGGGCGATGATGGTCTTGCCGATGTTGGCCTGCCACACGCGCACCACGGCCATGCCGTTTTGCGGCACGCGCGCCGCGTCCAGCAGGCCGGCGCTGATGGCGAAGGCGCCGACGGCGGCCGACAGATTGCCGCAGTTGCCGCTCCAGTCGACAAACGCCTTGTCGATTGAGACCTGGCCGAATAAATAATCAATATCGTGATCGGGCCTGTCGCTTTTCGACACGACCACCGTCTTGCTGGTGCTGGAGGTGCCGCCGCCCATGCCGTCGATCTGCTTGCCGTAGGGGTCGGGGCTGCCGATCACGCGCAGCAGCAGCGCGTCGCGCGCGGCGCCGGGAGTTCGAGCCGCTTCGGGCAAATCGCCCAGCCGGAAGAAAACGCCCTTGCTGGTGCCGCCGCGCATATACACGGCGGGGATTTTGATCTGTGGCGGGTGGATGGTGTTGTTCGTCATGGTCAGGCAGCCTTCACGGATTCAAGGAAATCCTGGGCGAAGCGCTGCAGCACGCCGCCCGCCTCGTAGATCGACACTTCCTCCGCCGTATCGAGACGGCAGATCACCGGCACCTCCACCTGCGCGCCGCCGAGGCGATTGATCACCAGGGTCAGCGTCGAACGCGGCGTGCGCGCGCCGATCACGTCATAGGTCTCGGTGCCATCCAGCGCCAAGGTCAAACGGTTCACGCCGGGCATGAACTCCAGCGGCAGCACGCCCATGCCAACCAGATTGGTGCGGTGGATGCGCTCGAAGCCCTCGGCCACGATCGCCTCCACACCGGCAAGCCGCACGCCCTTGGCCGCCCAGTCGCGCGACGAGCCCTGGCCGTAATCGGCGCCGGCGATGACGATCAGCGGCTGTTTGCGCTCCATATAGGTCTCGATGGCTTCCCACATGCGCGTGACGCGGCCTTCCGGCTCGATGCGGGCCAGCGAACCGGCCATCACCTTGCCGTCCTGCCCCCGCACCATCTCGTTCTTCAGGGTCGGATTGGCGAAGGTCGCGCGCTGCGCCGTCAGATGGTCGCCACGGTGCGTGGCATAGGAGTTGAAGTCCTCCTCCGGCAGGCCCATTTTCGCCAGGTATTCGCCGGCGGCGCTATCGCGCATGATGGCGTTCGACGGCGACAGGTGGTCGGTGGTGATGTTATCGCCCAGCAGCGCCAGCGGACGCATGCCCTTCAGCGGACGGGCGCCGGCCAGCGCGCCTTCCCAGTATGGCGGACGGCGGATATACGTGGTCTGCGGACGCCAGTCGTACAACGGGCTCACTTTCAGGCCGTCGTCCTCCTGCTTGGCGAACATCGGGATGTAGACCTTGCGGAACTGCTCCGGCTTGACGCTGGCGGCGACGATGCGGTCGATCTCCTCGTCCGACGGCCAGATGTCCTTCAAGGTGACCGGCTGGCCATTGGCGTCGTGGCCCAGCACATCCTTCTCGATATCGAAGCGGATGGTGCCGGCGATCGCGTACGCCACCACCAGCGGCGGCGACGCCAGGAAGGCCTGCTTCGCATACGGGTGGATGCGGCCGTCGAAATTGCGGTTGCCCGACAGGACGGCGGTGGCGTAGAGGTCGCGCTCCACCACTTCCTTTTGTATGACCGGATCGAGCGCGCCGGACATGCCGTTACACGACGTGCAGGCGTAGGCGACCACGCCGAAGCCCAGCTTCTCCAGCTCCGGCATCAGCCCCGCCTCCTCCAGATACAAGGTGACGGTCTTGGAGCCGGGGGCGAGCGAACTTTTCACCCAGGGCTTGCGGGTCAGTCCGCGCGCGTTGGCGTTGCGCGCCAGCAGACCGGCCGCGATCATGTTGCGCGGGTTGTTGGTGTTGGTGCAACTGGTGATGGCGGCGATGATGCAGGCCCCGTCCGGCATCAGGCCCGGTTCGTTTTCCACTACGCCGCTGATGCCGCGCGCGGCCAGCTCGGAAGTTGGCACGCGGCTGTGCGGATTCGACGGACCGGCGATATTACGCACCACCGACGACAGGTCGAACGTCAATACGCGCTCGTATTCGGCGGTTTTCAGCGCGTCGGCCCACAGGCCGGTTTCCTTGGCGTACAGCTCGACCAGTTTGACCAGTTCATCATCGCGACCGGTCAGCTTCAGGTACTTGATGGTCTGCTCGTCGATGTAGAACATCGCGGCGGTGGAACCGTATTCCGGCGCCATGTTGGAGATGGTCGCACGGTCGCCCAAGGTCAGGTGCGCGGCGCCTTCGCCGAAGAACTCCAGATAGGACGACACGACCTTTTGCTTGCGCAGGAATTCGGTCAGCGCCAGCACCGTGTCGGTGGCGGTGATGCCAGGCTGCGGCTTGCCGGTCAGCTCGACGCCGATGATATCCGGCAGCCGCATCCACGATGCGCGGCCCAGCATCACGCTCTCCGCTTCCAGTCCGCCGACGCCGATGGCGATCACGCCCAGCGCATCGACCATCGGCGTGTGCGAGTCGGTGCCGACCAGCGTGTCGGGGAAGGCCACGCCGTCCACGGTCTGGATCACCGGCGACATGCGCTCCAGGTTAATCTGGTGCAGGATACCGTTCCCCGGCGGGATCACGTCGACGTTCTTGAACGCCTTCCTGGTCCAGTTGATGAAATCGAAGCGGTCCTCATTGCGGCGGTCCTCGATCACGCGGTTCTTGTCGAAGGCGTCGGGATCGAAGCCGCCGCATTCGACGGCCAGCGAATGGTCGACCACCAGTTGCGTCGGCACCACTGGATTGACCAGCGCCGGATCACCACCCTGCAAGGCGATGGCGTCGCGCAGGCCGGCCAGGTCGACCAGCGCGGTCTGGCCCAGGATATCGTGGCACACCACGCGCGCCGGGAACCACGGGAAGTCCAGGTCGCGGCGGCGCTCGATGAACTGGCCTAGCGAGGCGTCCAGGGTCGCCGGATCGCAGCGGCGCACCAGGTTCTCCGCCAGCACGCGGGAGGTATAAGGCAATTTGGCCCAGGCGCCTGGCTGGATTGCGTCGACGGCGGCACGCGCGTCGAAGTAGTCCAGTTGGGTGCCCGGCAAGGGTTTGCGGAATAAGGTATTCATTTATTTCCTGTCCTTGATCGGCACGAATTGCAGATCTTCCGGACCGACATAGTTCGCGCTCGGGCGAATGATCTTGTTATCGATGCGCTGCTCGATGATGTGCGCGGCCCAGCCGGAGGTGCGCGAGATGACGAACAACGGCGTGAACATCGCCGTCGGCACACCCATCATGTGGTACGACACGGCCGAGAACCAGTCCAGGTTCGGGAACATCTTCTTGACTTCCCACATCACGGTCTCCAAGCGCTCGGCGATGTCGAACATCTTCATCGAACCGCCCTCGCGCGACAGCTTGCGCGCCACCTCCTTGATGACGACATTGCGCGGATCGGAGATCGTGTACACCGGATGGCCGAAGCCGATCACCACTTCCTTGTTGGCGACGCGGTTGCGGATGTCCGCTTCCGCCTCGTCCGGATTCTCGTAGCGCTTCTGGATCTCGAACGCGAATTCGTTGGCGCCGCCGTGTTTCGGGCCGCGCAGCGCGCCGATCGCGCCGGTGACGGCCGAGTGGATGTCCGACCCCGTGCCGGCGATGACGCGCCCGGCGAAGGTCGACGCGTTGAATTCGTGTTCCGCATACAAGATCAGCGACGTGTGCATCGCCTGCACCCAGCTGTCGGACGGCTTGAAGCCGTGCAGCAGATGCAGGAAGTGGCCGCCGATGGAGTCGTCGTCGGTTTCGACTTCGATGCGCTTGCCGTTGTGGCTGAAGTGATACCAGTACAGCAGCATCGAACCGAAGGACGCCATCAGGCGGTCGGCGATATCGCGCGCGCCCGGCACGTTGTGGTCGTCCTTCTCGGGCAGCACGCAGCCCAGCACCGAAACGCCGGTGCGCATCACGTCCATCGGGTGCGCCGACGCAGGCAGCGCCTCCAGCGCCGACTTCAGCGCCTGCGGCAGGCCGCGCAGGGAACGCAGCTTGGCCTTGTAGCCGCGCAGTTCGGCCTCGTTGGGCAGTTTGCCGTGCACCAGCAGATAGGCGATTTCCTCGAACTCGCAGGAGTTGGCCACGTCCAGGATGTCGTAGCCACGGTAGTGCAGGTCGTTGCCGGTTTTGCCGACGGAGCACAGCCCCGTGTTACCGGCGGTGACGCCCGACAGCGCGACGGATTTTTTTGGTTTGAAGGTGGTCTCGGTCATGTCTGGTCTCCTGTTATTTTTTCTGTGCCGCGTTTTGAGCGGAATTTTGGGCTGCAAACAGTGCATCGAGCTTTTGCTCGAAGCTGTGATAGTTGATGCGTTCATACAGCTCGGCGCGCGTCTGCATGGTATCGACGACGTTCTGCTGCGTGCCGTCGCGGCGGATCGCCCCGTAGACGTTTTCGGCGGCCTTGTTCATGGCGCGGAAAGCCGACAGCGGATAGAGCACCAGGCCGACATCGGCGCCGCGCAATTCGTCCACGGTAAACAGCGGCGTCGAACCGAATTCGGTGATATTGGCCAGCACCGGCACCTTGACGGCGGCGGCGAACTGCTTGTACATATCGAGGCTGATCATCGCCTCCGGGAAGATCATGTCGGCGCCCGCTTCCACGCAGGCGACGGCGCGTTCGATGGCCGCGTCCAGTCCCTCGACCGCCAGCGCGTCGGTGCGCGCCATGATGACGAAGTTATCGTCGGTGCGCGCGTCGACGGCGGCGCTGATGCGGTCGACCATCTCCTGCTTCGAAACGATCTCCTTGCCCGGACGATGGCCGCAGCGCTTGGCGCCGACCTGGTCTTCGATGTGCATCGCGGCGGCGCCGAACTTGATCATCGACTTGACGGTGCGCGCCACATTGAACGCGGAGGCGCCAAAGCCGGTGTCCACGTCGACCAGCAGCGGCAGATCGCAGACATCGGTGATGCGGCGCACGTCGGTCAGCACGTCGTCCAGGTTCGAGATGCCCAGGTCCGGCAGCCCGAGCGAACCCGCCGCCACGCCGCCGCCCGACAAATAAATCGCCTTGAAACCGGCACGTTTGGCCAGCAAGGCATGATTGGCGTTGATCGCGCCGACCACCTGCAACGGGGATTCTTCCTGAACAGCTTTGCGGAAGGCGGCGCCTGCGGAATATTGACTCATGTTCTGACCTTTCAGTATTGCATTGAAGTTGCAATATTAGTGCAAGGGGCATGCCAACCATTCATCCTATATAAATCAAACACTTAGCTTCACGCGATGTTTCATTGATGTTTCATCATGAAACATCGAAACATATCATGCAACGACTGCGCTACAATTGAACCATGCGCCATTCCATGCCCCTACCCTTCGATCCCGACGATAAACCGGTCATCTGGACCGTATCGGTGTCGCGCCTGTACGACCTGTTCCGCGACATCACGCTCGAATACGACAACCTGGCCACGATAGAACCGATCAACCTCGGTTTCGACGAAGCGGCGCGCCATATCCGCGAGCGCATGGCCACCGAGCGTTGCGACGCCGTCATCGCCGCCGGCTCCAACGCCGCGTATCTGAAAGGCCGCCTGTCGGTGCCGGTGGTGATCGCCAAGTTCAGCGGCTTCGACGTGATGCAGGCGCTGGCCCGCGCGCGACGCGTATCGGACAAGATAGGGGTCATCACATACCAGGAGCGTTTGCCGGAACTGGCGGAATTCGCCGGCACCTTCGGCTTCGATGTCGCGCAGCGCACCTACGCCACCGAAGAAGACGCGCGGGCGCAGATCAACGACCTGAAAGCGGCCGGCATCAAGGCCATCGTCGGCGCGGGCCTGATCACCGACCTGGCCGAGGAAGCGGGACTGACCGGGGTGTTCGTCTACTCCGCCGCCTCGATCCGCCACGCTTTCGACGACGCGCTGGAAATGGCGCGCCTGACGCAGCTGGAATCGAACCGCGCGCGCACGCGCGGTGCGGTGGTGACCGACACCTTGCGCGCCAGGCATGGCCTCAACGATCTGCGCGGCGAATCGCAGGCGATGGAGACGCTGCGGCAGTCCGTCGTGCTGTATGCGAAGTCGCCGGCCACGGTGCTGATACAAGGTGAAACGGGCACCGGCAAGGAGCTGGTGGCGCAAGCGATCCATCGAGAAAGCCCGCGCAGCCTGGGGCAGAACCGGCCCTTCGTCGCCGTCAACTGCGGCGCGATCGCCGAATCGCTGCTGGAATCCGAATTATTCGGCCACGAGGAAGGCGCTTTCACCGGCGCCCGGCGCGGCGGCCATGCCGGCTTGTTCGAAGCGGCCAATCGCGGCACGCTGTTCCTCGATGAAATCGGCGAGATGCCGCTGACGCTGCAAACCCGCCTGCTGCGCGTGCTGGAGGAACGGGAAGTGGTGCGCGTCGGCGGCACGCGGCCGATTCCTGTCAACGTGCGCATCATCAGCGCCACCCACTGCGACCTGGAGCAGCGCGTGCGCGAAGGCCGCTTCCGCGCCGACCTGTTTTACCGGCTGGCGGTGCTGCGGCTGTCGCTGCCGCCGCTGCGCGCCCGTCCGGACGATGTGATGACATTGGCCGAATGGTCGCTGAAGAACGCGTTGGCGTCGCTGGGCGCGCGGCCGCATCCGAACCTGCATGCGGAGATGAGCGCCTGCGCCCCGCTGCTGCGGCGATACGACTGGCCGGGGAACGTGCGCGAACTGCGCAACCTGACCGAGCGCTTGGCGCTGTTTCTCGCCGCCGAACCGTTGCAGGCGTTGACGCCGGCCTTCGTTCTCAGCGTGGCGCCAGAACTGGGGGCGCTACCAATGCGCGTGGAACCGGCCGCGCCGGTACAAGCAATACATATGGAAAGCGCGGCCGAAGTGCTGGCCCGCTTCGGCGGCCGGCGTGACGCCGCCGCCGATTACCTGGGCATCAGCCGCACCACGTTATGGCGACGGCTGCGCGCCGAAGCCGATCACGTCGAATCGAATTAAACGAGAAACAGCGGAACGCCGCGCCGATGGCCGACCTGCTGTCGGATGACCTGCGCCAGGATGTCAGCCGCATATTCTCGCCGACCGCCACCACCTGTTACCAGGCGCTGCTCCTTTCTCTCCGATCATTGCTAGATGCATTGGGTAGGGCATAGTCTAGGATCTGCTTTGAATTGCGCTGGCCGCGGTGCGTGGAATCGCGATAGCGTAGTGCCACACTCGAGTCAAGTCCAGCAACAATTTGGCACGCATTGAATGTTGAATGGCGCGTATTGATGGCGCTTCTCAGCCCACATCTATAGACAATGCTGTTCATACCAAGTAACCCGCGCCTTATGCGCTGGAAGAGTTAACCTGACTACGGAGTTTATCCATGTTTGTTATCGATGTGTCCAAACCCATACTTGTTACCGGCGCTACTGGCTATGTAGCAAGCTGGATTGTGAAGCGCCTGCTGGAAGCGGGGGCCACCGTGCACGCCGCTGTGCGCAATCCTGAAGACAGTGCCAAGGTCGGTCACCTGTCCCGCCTTGCAGATGAGCAGCCTGGCACGCTGCGCATCTTTCGTGCTGACTTGCTGAGCGAAGGCTCCTATGCCGCAGCCATGGAAGGTTGCGAGATTGTCTTCCACACAGCTTCGCCATTTAAACTTGACATACAGGACCCCAAGAGGGATTTGGTCAATCCTGCACGGCAGGGAACCGAAAATGTCCTCGCTACGGTAAATAAGACGGTGTCCGTTAAGCGTGTGGTGTTGACCAGCAGTTGCGCGGCGATTTATGGCGATAGCGCGGACATTCAGCAAACCCCGGGGCAGATCCTGACCGAGGCAATCTGGAACAGCAGCTCGTCGTTGCAGCATAGCCCCTATTCCTATTCCAAGACGGTGGCCGAACAGGCGGCGTGGAAAATTGCAGAAGCGCAGGGTCGCTGGCGCTTGGTCGTCATCAATCCTAGCCTCGTCTTCGGACCTGCGCTAAATCCTTTCGGCAGCTCGGAAAGCTTTAACGTAATGCGCCAATTGGGTGACGGCAGGATGAAGATGGGCATGCCTGACATCGGTTTCGGCGTGGTTGATGTACGCGATGTGGCGGAGGCTCACCTGCGCGCGGCTTTCCTGCCGGACGCCCAAGGGCGTCATATCGTTTCTGCGACCAATACCTCGCTGCCAGGCATTGCCAGCGTGTTGCTGCCTAAGTATCAAAGCTATCCCGTACCGCGCCGGATCTTGCCAAAATGTGTGGTGTGGCTGTTGGCGCCGCTCGCCGACAAGAATACTACGCGGAAGTTTGTAGCCAGAAATGTCGGTTATGCTTGGCGTGCGGACAACAGCAAGAGTGTTCAAGCCTTGCAGATGTCCTATCGCCCACTATCCGTCACGATACAGGATATGTTCCAGCAGATGGTGGAAAGCGGCCAGCTTTCACAGCCTTAAGCTTAAGGTGGCTCCAGTATGAGATACGCGACACACTTTACGGTGCAGCCGGGTTGGAGGTTGCTGCTACAGGATATGGGCATTAACCCGGCGCATATCCTGCAACTGGCTGATCTTGCTGCCGACCTTTTTGCGCGTAAGGAGGCGCGCATCACTCCAAGCGAGTACTTCCGGCTGTGGCAGGCGATTGAAACATCTGCCGGAACCGCTAGCGTTCCACTAATGCTCGGCGCGGCGGTTTCCGCAGAGGCATTTGATCCGCCTATATTTGCCAGCCTATGTAGTCCCAACCTCAACGTAGCAATGCAGCGTCTTTCCGCGTTCAAGCGCTTGATCGGCCCCATGGCGCTGGAAGTTCAAGTTGGTCCCGCCGATACTTCGCTGACGTTGACGTGTTACGGCAGCGATGGCCCGATCCCGCGCAGTCTGGCGATGTCGGAGCTAGTGTTTCTCACACAGCTGGTCAGGCTGGGCAGTCGTACCCGCATCGTGCCGACAAAGGTAGCATTGCCTGATATCCCTGGCTCGGCCCGCGACTACGCTGAATATTTCGGTATCCTGCCCACGATGGGGCGCGGGATCCGATTATCGTTCGCGAAAGCCGATGCAGAAAGACCGTTTTTGACAGAGAACGAAGCGATGTGGGCTTTTTTCGAGCCGGATCTGCGTAGAAAGCTCTCTTCGCTAGTGTCTACCTCGACCATGGGTGACCGTGTCAAAGCGGTGCTTCTGGAAAGTCTCCCGGTAGGCGAATATTCAGCGGAATACGTTTCGAAGCATCTGGCCGTCAGCAAGCGTACGCTACAACGGCAACTCGCTGAGGAGTCGACAAGCTTTACTGAATTGCTGAACACCACCCGCAGGCAGCTGGCACAGCACTATCTTAAAACTGCCCAGGTCTCCTATGGAGAAATAGCCTATCTGCTGGGATTTCAGGAGGTGAACTCTTTCCTGCGTGCTTTTAAGGGATGGACAGGGTGCACACCCAGCACATACCGCAGTAAGCACACTGCGGGGCCGCAAGACCGGTAAGCGAAGACGAGGTCGAGCGCCTGCATATACCATCGTTTCAACAACGGCCCTCTTCGCCCTGGCACTCTACATGAGCTAGGTCAGCCTTACCCGCTCATGTGCCGCCACCCAAGATAAACCTCGGCCAACTTTCTTCGGCTTCGACCAACCCTATTCACTGTCGTCAAACGCGCGACCATGCGTGCAGCGCATCATGTACGACGATCCGGCCTGGATGTATGATCCGTTCAAATGACAGAAGTCATAATAAATACGAATATCGAATATCGGAATTTAAAATTATATTTATATCTGGAGAACGTCTAGACTGCAGTTATCGCAAAAAGCCGTACAAAGGAGTTTATATGATCACCTACCCCGCCCCCCAGCAAGCCATCACGGCGCCGATGACCAAGGCCATCGACTGGAAAGCACTGATCCGCCGCGCGTTCGAGCTGGCGGGCGCACCATACGCCAACAGCCCCTACATGCCACTGTAAGCGGTCGACGGGCATCCGGTTGCGCATTCACATGCGCAATGCCCGCACCGGCACCATGCGCATCGCGAGCCAGGTATGGCGCGCGATCGCGATCAGCGCGATTGCCCATGTCAGCGAAAGCGCCAGCAGTAACGTCCAGTAGCCGATCGGCGCGTGTTCCACGTACGCCGCCAGATAATGTCTGATTCCCAGCGCCGCCAGCGGCAGGCCGATCATCGAGGCGATGAGGGTGAGCATCCCTATCTCCCGCAGCACCAGCATGGCGATGGCGGACCTCCGGGCCCCGTGCAGTTTGCGCAGCACGATCTCCCTGGCGCGGCGCTGTACCGTATTGGCCGACAAGACGTAGGTACCAAAAGCCGCGATCAACAAGGTGATGCAGGTGGCGACCGCCAGCAGCTTGGCGAGGCGGGCATCGTCCGCGTAGTTGACCGCGAGGATGTCCCGCGCGCGATACGTCTTCATGATCGCGTCCGGGAAGTACTTGGGCCATAGCTCCCTCACGATGCTTTCCACCTGCGCCGGCGAGCCGGTAGTCCGCACGCTGAGCGTCGTGCTGGCTGTCCAGAGCTCATAGGCAGTTGCGCGCGGTGCTACGCGCAGCGAGTGGAAACGCAGATCCGGGGCGATGCCGACCACGCGCTTGCGGACGATCTTGTTCTCGTAATCGGTGAACAAGACGATCTTCCCTACCGCTGCCTCCGGCGACGCGAAGCCCAGATCCTGCGTGGCGACCGCATTGAGCACCACAGGCACCGGATCGTCTTCCTGGTCCAACGCGGCCTGGAACAGACGACCAGTGCGCGGCCGTATGCCGTAAAGCTCGAAGAAATTCGCGCTGACACCCTTCATTTCCATACCGGCGCCGGCGCCCCCCTCGCGTCGCAGTTCGCGCGTCCATGCGTTGTCTAGCCGTCCGACAGGATCTTCCGATAATGCCACGCCCTCCACGCCACGCTGTGCCTTCAGCGCCGCGAGGAAGGCGCGCGCCGGGTCGCTGTAGCGCACCGGCGCCGGCAAATCGACGATCAGAAACGGCGTGGGATCGAACCCTGGCGAGGACCGCATGGCGAACTCGGTCTGCCACGCGATCGCCGCAGTGATGCCTGCGAAGCCCATCGCGGTGGCTATTTGCACCACCGTCAATATCCGCCGGAAGCGCATGCCTCCGGCGGACTCGTTACCGGGCCGCCCGGCCAGTACCTGCGTCGGCAACACGCGCACCGCGATCCAGGCCGGATATATCGCCGTCAGCAAGCCAAGCGCGACGCCCAGCGCCGTCGCCGCAGCGATATTGGTCAAGGAGAGCATGCCGGACAAGTCGCGGTTGACCAGTTCCGAGAAAATCGGCAGTGCCAACCAGGCCAGCAGCAAGCCGATCGTCGTCGCCACGAGCGATACCGCAAGCGACTCCATGAGAAAGTGCAGCGCGATCCTGCCGGCACCGGCACCGAGCACCTTACGCATGGCGATCTCGCGCTGGCGGCGCAAAACGCGCACCGTCGCCAGGTTGACATAATTTATGGCCGCCAACACCAGGATCAATACCGCAATCGCCGTCAGACCGGCGATCACGGCCGGGTCGCCGCGTTTTCCCGCCACGAAGACACGACTGCCTTCGACATCCTTGTCGAAATACGCGCGCCGCAGCGGCGACAGGCCGATATCCATCACCTTGCGCTTGCCCAGCCGTTCCAGCGTTTCCGGCGGATGGTTCTGGATACTGGGCGTACGGTCGATCACTTGCTGAAACGCGTCCGTGATCGTGGCCAGCGAAACGCCGGGTTTTACGCGGATCAGCAGCTTGCCCATCCAGCCCAGTTCCCCGGTTAGTATTTCGTTACGAACGGTTTTGTCCACCAGCGCGGAATTGACGCCCAATAGCGAGTCGAACGGAATCGTGGTGTTGGCCGGCGGCGTGGCGACCACTGCGCCGACGCGGACCACCTGGCCTTCGGCCTGCATGGTGCGGCCCAGCACATTCGCCGTGCCGAACAGCCGCACCGCCGAGGCTTCGGTGAGAACGATGTTGTCCGGCTGATCCAGCGCCACGCGCAGGTTCCCCTGCAGCGCCGTCAACCCCAGCATGTCGGCGAAGCCTGGCAACACATAGAGCCCCTGCAGTTGCAGCTTGCGATTGTCGATGCTGATCACAAGGGGCGCCGTTTGGGGGCGCGATGGGAAGAAGCTGGTGGCGCCAACCACGCCGGGTGTGGTCATGGCCACCGACCGCAAGAACATCGGCGCGACGTCGTACAGCGGGGACTTGGGGTCGACGTGGTAGCGCTGCGTGACGACGTAGACGTTGTCGACATCCGGCACATGCGAGTCGTAGTCCAGCGAGTACTTCACGAAGCCAAGCAGCAGCAAGGAGGCTGCCAAGCCTATGCTCAGGCCCAGTATCACCGACAGCGAATATGCCGGCTGCTGCATCAGCGTGCGCCAGCCAATGCGAAAATCTTTTAGCTTCATGGTGGATCCGTGTGTGGAAGACAGGCGGATATTGCAACTACCATGCCACGGCTTTTTACGCGCTGGATGGGGGGGGAATCGCCGATATCTGTTCGGAAGTGAACGCTGTTGCTGTTCACTTCCGAACAGTTTGCTGTTTGGGCGGGTCGATGGCGTGCTGCAATCGGCCATCAATGGATTTGCGACGGCTTATACATGGCCGATTACGCTGCGCTAATCCGCCCTACGTGTTTTAACGTGTTTTAACTGGGAACGCTGGACGTGGCGGCCGCACCGGCGGATTTTTCGCCAGTTCCGCCTTGATGACCTCTATCGCCTTTTCCAGTTGCGGATCGCGGCCGGCGATGACGTCGGCGGGCGTTTGATCGACCTCGATATCCGGCGCCACGCCCTCGTTCTCCACGCCCCAGCCGCCCTCACGCGTCCAGAAGGCCAGGTTGGGTGCGGTGATCGTGCCACCATCGAGCAGCACGGGGAAACCAAGCACGCCCACCAGTCCACCCCAGGTGCGCTTGCCGATCAACGGTCCCATTTGGTTTTTGCGGAACATCCACGGCAGCAGGTCGCCGCCCGAGCCGGCCGTCTCGTCGATCAGCATCGCGCGCGGCCCCTGGATCGAGGCGGACGGCGTCTTCATGTCCGCGCCGTAGCGCATGGTCCACCATGCGATTTCCTTCTTCTGCAAAATCTCCAGATAGTAGTCGGCCACGCTGCCACCGCCATTGAAGCGTTCATCGATGATGACGGCGTCCTTGTCGGCCTGCGGGAAGAAGTAGCGCTTGAAGTAGGTGTGCCCCAAACCCGCGGTGTTCGGCACGTACACATAGGCTACCTTGCCTCCCGTGGCCGCGTTGACCTTGCGAATATTCCCCTCGATCCAATCGCGGTTGCGCAGCGCGTCCTCGGTCGGCACCGGCACCACGGTGATGGTGCGCGACTTGCTGCCGTCGGCGTTCGGACCGACGGTGATGTCGATCGCCTTGTTGGCGGTGTTTTCGAAGGCGCTGTAAAGATTGGTCGGCGCCACCAGTTGACGGCCATCGACCGCCAGCAGATATTCGCCTGCCTTGACGTTCAGGCCCGGCTCAGTCAACGGCGCGCGCAGCGCCGGATTCCAGTTCAAGCCGCCGTAGACCTTCTTGAAGCGGTAACGGCCATCGCTGATCTCGTAATCCGCGCCCAGCAATCCGCCCGGCACCGCTTTGCTGTCGGTGAAAAAGTCGCCGCCACCGCCGCGATGGTGCCCCACACCCAATTCGCTGCACAGCCACTGGACCAAGCGATTCAGATCGGCGCGCGACGACAGCTCCGGCAGGAATTGCGCGTACTTCTCGCGCATTTTATTCCAGTTCGCGCCATGCATGCCGGGATCGTAGAAGAAGTCGCGGTTGATGCGCCACGCTTCGTTGAATATCTGCGTCCACTCGGCGCGCGGCTCGGCGCGCACTTCGATGGCCTCGATCTTGATCTTGCCTTCTCCCGGCGTCAGCGTCTTGACGCTGGTGCTGCCCATGGCCCAGGCTTCCTTGAGGCGGTAGACGATCTTCTTGCCATCGGAAGACACCTCGAATTCATCAGCCTCGGCCAACAGCGTTTCGGCCTTGCGGTCCTTCAGGTCGAAGCGCTGGATGGCTTTCTTGCCGTCGTTCTCGCGCAGGAAGAATATCTGGCCATCCTGCCCCGCCTCCAGATCCGACAGCGACGCCGCCGGTATCGGCAAATCGACGATGCGCGTTTCGATGCCCTCGAAATCGATAGCCATCGGTGCGACCGGCGCCACGGTGACTTTCGGATCGTCGCGCCCCGTCTTCGGATCGATCTTTGGCGCCTCCGGCTTGGCCGGTTCCTTTTTCTCCGACACCGGTGTCGTGGCCGGGGCTGCTTTTTCCTCGTCGCTTTCCTTGATCAGCGGCGACGGCAGGTCGCGCCGCAACACCGCCATCCAGACGGTGCGCGTGACGCGGTTGTCCTCGTTCTGCTGCGAGAACCAGTTGTTGCTCGGCCCCGCGTTGGTGGAGGCGAAGAAGTACAGGTACTTGCCGCTCTTGTCGAACACCGGATTGACCACGTCCGACAGACCGTCCGTCACCGGCCACGATTTTTTCTGCTCCAGCGAATAGATGTAGGCGCTGCGCGTGTAGGTCATCGAGTTGAGCGCGTATGCGATCCAGCGCGAGTCCGGCGCCCATGCCGCGCGCAAGGTCTTGTTCACGCCATACAGCGGCTCGGACGCGATCTTGTTGACCGCACCGGATGCGACGTCCATCACATACAAGGTCCAGGAATTGTCGGTGTAAGCGATCTTTTTGCTGTCAGGCGACCACACCGGATTGTCGTAAAAGCCGGAACCGGTCAGCTTGAACTTGCGCGGCTCGCCCTTGCCGTCCTGCGCCCGGATATGCAGCGCGTACTCTCCCGATTCGTCGGAGAAGTAGGCGACCGAGCGGCCATCGGGCGACCAGGCCGGCGAGCGCTCGTTGGCGGCGGTGGTCTGCGTCAGGTTGCGCACATCGCCCTTGTCGGCGGGGATGGTGACGACCTCGCCACGGAATTCATACGCGACTCGGGCGCCGGAAGGCGACACCGAAAAATTGCGGATGTACTTGGCGCCGCTGACCCAGCGCGGACGCGACATCCCCAGGTCGCTACCGACGCCGATGGTCAGCTTGCGCGCCTGGCCGCTGCCCAGGTCCAGCGCGTGCAGATAGCCGGCCTGCTCGTAGACGATGCCGTTGCCCGACGCGGAAGCGTTCAGCACCGGGAAGTCGGTGTGCTTCGTCAGCGCGCGCACGGCCTTGGACTTCACGTCATAGGCATACAGATTAAATTCGCCGTCGCGGTCCGAGCGGAAGTAGACGGTGTCGCCGATCCACATCGGATCGACGTCGTTCGAATGCGTGGCCGGCTGCGGTATTTTGGCGACCGATTTGTCGCCCCGGTTGAACAGCCACAAAATCGAATTGGTACCGCCCCGATAGTGCTTCCACTGCAGGAAGGCCGGCGAGAACGGGTTGTAGACAATGCTCTTGCCATCCGGCGACCAGGCGGCGCGCGCGGCGTTCGGCACTTCCAGCTGCGTCTCCACGCCGCCGGCGACCGGCACCGTGAACAATTTGCGATAGCGGTTGTTGAACGCCGCGCGCGGCGAGGTGAACATCACCGATTTTCCATCGGGCGCGAAGCCCTGCACAACGTCGGCGCCCGGATGATACGTCAGCCGCTTCGGCACCCCGCCCTCGACCGGCAGCAGATAGACATCTGTGTTGCCGTCGACCTGCGCGCTGTAGGCGATCAATTTGCCGTCCGGCGAAAACTGCGGGTTCGATTTTTCACCCGGGTCGGACGTCAGGCGGCGTGGCGCGGCGCCATCCGGGTTGGCCAGCCACACGTCGCCGGCATAAATAAACGCCAGATGGGTGGCCGACAACGCCGGTTCGGTCAGCATGCGGGTATCGCTGGTGCTGGGCAGTGCCTGCGCGGTTTGGCCAATTGTAATGGCCGCACCGGCGACGGCAATCGATAACAGGCGCTTCATGTGCATCAAGGTCTCCTTATTTCAACGCGGGGATCACCTGCGGTTGATATGGTTTGATCGGACTGTCCTTCAACTTCTTATCCAGCAGTTCCAACGCCACTTCCAGCTGCCGGTCCTGGCCCATGAAGGTCGCATGCGGCAGGTTGTCCACTTCCACGTCCGGCGTCACGCCCACGCCTTCGATCAGCCAATGGCCGTCGGCGGTGTTGAACTGCCCGTTCTCGGCCACGCGCGCCATGCCGTTGTCGCTCAAGCGGTTGTTATCGCTCAGCCAGACACCGGCACCGGCCGTGCGCTTGCCGACCAGCGGCGCCAGTCCAAGCGCCTTGACGCCGGCCGCGAAGGTCTCGCCGTCCGAATAGGTCAGTTCATCGACCAGCACCACCAGATGGCCGCGGAAGGTGTTCTGCATGTTCGGCGCCGGCTGCGCGCCCGGCGCGGCCCAGAAGGCCCAGGCCTTGCGCAGCAGCTTCTCGATGATCCAGCTGTCGATATTGCCGCCGTTGTTGCGGCGCACGTCGATGATCAGGCCTTCGCGGTTGACGTTGGCGTAGAAGTCGCGCGCGAACGAGGCGATGTCGCGCGGCCCCATGGCGCGCAGGTGCAGGTAGCCGATGCGCCCCTTCGACGCCGTCTCCACCTGGCGCGCGCGGCTCTGTTCCCAATCGCTGTAGCGCAGGCCGGCCTGCTTGGTCATATTCACCGGCATCACGATCACCGGGCCGGCGCCGCCGGCCTTGCGTTTAATCTGAAGCAGCACCTGGCGGTCGGCCTGGTTCAGCAGCAGATCGGCGATGTCGCGCGCCTCGAGCACCGACTTGCCGTTGACGGCGGTGATGATGTCGCCCTCCTTCACGTTGACGTCGGCCTGCGCCAGCGGTCCGCGCTCGGACGGCAGTTCCGGCTCGCTGCGGTAGATATGGTCGACGCGGTAGCCTTCGGCGGTGCGCGTCAGCAGCGCGCCCAGGCCGGAAGGCACGCCTTCCGGAGAGGAGCGGCGGATATCGCCGGGCGCGATCTGCGAATGCAGCGAACCGACCTCGCTGATCATCATGCCCAGAATGTCGTTGAGTTCCGCGCGGTCCGTCACGCGCTCGACCAGCGGCGTGTATTTTTCGCGCACGGCGGTCCAATTCACGCCGCGCATCCTGGTGTCGTACAGGAAGTCGCGGTGCATGCGCCAGGCGTCGTTGAACATCTGCTTCCACTCCAGACGCGGATTGGAGGTGAAGCTCCAGTCGTCGACCTTGACCTTGGCCTTGGAGGTGTCGGTCGGCGCCTTGGCGGCCGCTTCGACGATGATCATGTCACCCGGACCGCCGCTGAAGGTGCGGTAGTAAATATGCTTCTTGTCGGCGGCCAGGTCGAATTCGCGCACGCCGGCGGCGAAGGTTTCCGGTTGCGGACCGTTGGAGGCTATCGCCAGCGTTTTCAGGTTCGCCTTGCCGTCGCTGGACTCCACGTCCAGGAAGTACAGGCGCTTGTCGTCCATGTTCAGGCCACGGTAATTACCCGGCGCCAGCGGCACCTCGTACAAACGGTCCTGCAGGCCGGTAAAGACGATCTCAGGCAGCGACTTGTCCGATTTCTTGACCGGCGGCGCGGTCTTGGCGACGGCTTTTTCGACCGCCTTCTCCACGGCCTTTTCGGCCGCCTGCTCGACCGCCTTGTCGGCGGTGCCCTCGGCCACCTTCTCGCCCGGCTTGCCCAGTTCATCGTCCGGTTTGAACGGGAAGCGGTTGCCCGGCTGGAGCGCCAGCGCGTAGACCCCGGTGCGCTTGTCGAACACCGGCCCCATATTGCGGTCCCCCCACGGCGAGCCGTTCGCCAGCTGGAAGTTGCGGGCGGAGAGGAAGTACAGCCATTTGCCGTCCGGCGAAAACACCGGCGAACGCGAGGTGTAACGGTCGCTGGTGACAAAGGCCAGCTGCTTCGACGCCAGGTTGTACAAGCCGATTTGCTCTCGCTGCTCGGTGGTCGCGGCGCGCACCAGCGCCAGGTTCTTGCTATCGCCCGACCACAGGATTTCATCGTGCTTGTCCACGCCGGCCTTGCCCGCGTCGTCGATGACGATATTCGATTTGGTGGCCAGGTCCAGCAACCAGAAACGGCCCTTCTTGTCCGTGTGACCCAGCCAGCGGCCGTCCGGCGATGGATACAGCTGCCAGCGGTGGCTGATGCCGTCGCGGGTCAGCTGCTCGCCGGGGCCGGAACCGTCGGCGGCGAACTTCCAGATTTCGTTTTCGCCGGTGGTGTCGACGATCGCGTAGACCCACTTGTCGTCCGGGCTGAACACCGCCTCGCGCGCACGGGCGCCTTCCGGCACCGCGATCTCGACGCGGCGCTGCGCGCCCGTGCCGGCCAGGCTGACGCGCCCGCGCGCCGTCAGCACCAGCCGCTCGGACTTGGCCGACAACTGCACGTTGGTCAGTTGTTCCAGCGGCGAGCGGATCTGGCGCGCGCGCTGCTGGTCGAAGTCGGACACGAGGCCGATCGACAGCTGCCGGTCGGCCGACGCGGCCAGGTCGAACACGCGCAGGTCGGCGCCCAGTTGATAGACGACGCGGCCGTCGCCGAGCGCCGCGTTGCGCACATCCCAGTCGGTGTGCCTGGTGAGCTGGCGCGGATCGCCGCCGTCGGGCGCCATCGACCACAGGTTGTCGGAGCCGCCGCGGTCGCTGATGAAATAGACGCGGCCCTGCCACCACATCGGGCGCTTGTTGTTGCCGGCGTCGGAGGCCAGCAGCGGCGCCGCTTCCACGCCCGCGCCGGCATTCAAATCGTAGCGCCACAGCTGCGCGTGGGCGCCGCCGCGGTAGTTCTTGACGTTGTCGTTGGTCAGGGCCAGGCCGTAGCGCGTGAAGTACAGCGTCTTGCCGGCGTCGTCGAGCACCGCGTCGTTGGCGTCGGCGACGGCGAACACGCGGCGCTGCAAGGTCGATGGCTGCACGGCGGCGACGATGCGGTGCGCCGACGGCCCTTTCGAATCCTGGGTGCTGACCAGCACCTCGCCCTGCGCCGTCCAGCCCAGCACCGTCACGGCGCCGTTCTCGAACGTCAGCCGCTTCGGCAGGCCGCCGGCGACCGGCATCACGTAGGCTTCCTGCGCGCCCTCGTACGAGGCGGAGAAGGCGATCCATTTGCCGTCGTACGAGATGGCGGCGTTGGTTTCGCTGGCGGGGTGCGTGGTCAGGCGCTGGGCCTGGCCGCCCTGCGCGCCGGTCTTCCACAAATCGCCTTCGGCGGTGAAGACGACGGCGTCGCCACGGATGGCGGGGAAACGGTAGTACGATTCGGCGGCGCTGACCGCCTGGCCGGCCAACAGGCCGGCGGACATCAGTATCAGGGCAAGGGGGCGTACACGGAAGCGAAGGCGGAGCGGTGACATGACAGGCTTTGCAAGTTGTCGAAGGGAACGACGATTCTGTCATATCTTGACCGCCGCAAGCAAAGAAAAAGTGCGGCCGGATGCCGCGGCCGATCCGGCGTGACGTCCGCGCCCCGCCAGCCGCGCGGACGTAAAAAAACCCGCCACACTTGCGTGGGCGGGTTCGTTGCCGAGCCGGGACTTAGTCGACTTCGACGGTCTCCGGCGGCGTGGTCGGCGCGGCGTCCGGCGGTTCCGGGAACTCCAGCTTGACGACATCCTTCTCGTCCAGATCGACGGTCACGCGGCCACCGGTCACCAGGCGGCCGAACAGCAGCTCGTCGGCCAGCGCCTTGCGGATCATGTCCTGGATCAGGCGCGACATCGGCCGTGCGCCCATCAGCGGATCGAAACCCTTCTTCGCGAGGAACTTGCGCAGTTTCTCGGTGAAGATGGCCTCGACCTTCTTCTCGTGCAGCTGCTCTTCGAGCTGCATCAGGAACTTGTCGACCACGCGCAGGATGATTTCCTCGTCCAGCGCGCGGAAGCTGATGGTCGCGTCGATACGGTTGCGGAACTCCGGCGTGAACATGCGCTTGATGTCGGCCATCTCGTCGCCCGCCTGCTTGGAATTCGTAAAGCCGATCGACGACTTCTGCAAGCTCTCGGCGCCCGCGTTGGTGGTCATGATGATGATCACGTTGCGGAAGTCGGCCTTGCGTCCGTTGTTGTCGGTCAGGGTTCCATGGTCCATCACCTGCAGCAGGATGTTGAAAATGTCCGGATGGGCTTTTTCAATCTCGTCGAGCAGCAGCACCGCGTGCGGCTTCTTGGTGATGGCTTCGGTCAGCAAACCGCCCTGGTCGAAACCGACGTAACCCGGCGGCGCGCCGATCAGGCGCGACACGGCGTGGCGCTCCATGTACTCGGACATGTCGAAACGAATCAGCTCGATGCCCAGGATGAAGGCCAGCTGCTTCGCCACCTCGGTCTTGCCGACGCCGGTGGGACCGGAGAACAGGAAGGAGCCGATCGGTTTGTCGGTCTTGCCCAGACCGGCGCGCGCCATCTTGATCGCCGACGCCAGCGCTTCGATCGCAGGATCCTGGCCGAACACCACGTTGCGCAAATCGCGGTCGATGGTCTGCAGCTTGCTGCGGTCGTCCTGGTTGACGGTCTGCGGCGGGATACGGGCGATCTTGGCGATGATGTCCTCGATCTCGGTCTTGCCGATGGTTTTCTTTTGCTTCGACTTCGGCAGGATGCGCTGCGCTGCGCCGGCCTCGTCGATGACGTCGATCGCCTTGTCGGGCAGATGGCGGTCGTTGATGAAGCGCGCGGCCAGTTCGGCGGCGGTCGACAGCGCCGACGACGAGTATTTCACGCCATGGTGCTCTTCGAAGCGCGACTTCAGGCCGCGCAGGATCTGCACGGTCTGCTCGACGGTCGGCTCGTTGACGTCCACTTTCTGGAAGCGGCGGCTCAGCGCGTGGTCCTTCTCGAACACGCCACGGAATTCCGTGTAGGTGGTCGCGCCGATGCACTTCAGCTGGCCGTTGGCCAGCGCCGGCTTCAGCAGGTTCGACGCGTCCAAGGTGCCGCCGGAAGCGGAGCCGGCGCCGATGATCGTGTGGATCTCGTCGATGAACAGGATGCCGTTCGGGTTGTCCTTCAATTGCTTGAGGACGGCCTTGAGGCGCTGTTCGAAGTCACCGCGATACTTGGTGCCGGCCAGCAACGCGCCCATGTCGAGCGAATACACGACGGCGTTTTGCAGGATTTCCGGCACATCGCTCTGCGTGATGCGGTAGGCCAGGCCTTCGGCGATGGCGGTCTTGCCGACGCCGGCCTCGCCGACCAGCAACGGATTGTTCTTGCGGCGGCGGCACAGGATCTGGATCACGCGGTCGACCTCGTCCTCGCGGCCGATCAGCGGATCGATCTTGCCTTCGGCGGCGGACTTGTTCAGGTTTTGCGTGAACTGGTCCAGCGGGCTTTCCTTGGTCTGGCCTTCGCCGCCCGGAGCGCCCTCTTCCACGCCTTCGGATGCCTTGGCGGCATCGGTCTGCTGGTCCTTGCGCACGCCGTGCGAAATGAAGTTGACCACGTCCAGGCGCGTCACGCCCTGCTGGTGCAGGTAGTAGACCGCGTGCGAATCCTTCTCGCCGAAGATCGCCACCAGCACGTTGGCGCCGGTCACTTCCTTCTTGCCATTGGACGCCGACTGCACGTGCATGATGGCGCGCTGGATCACGCGTTGGAAACCGAGCGTCGGCTGGGTATCGACCTCGCCGGTGCCAGGCACGGTCGGCGTGTTATCGCCGATGAAATTGGTCAGGGTTTTGCGCAGATCTTCAATGTTGACGGCGCATGCGCGCAACACTTCGGCAGCCGAAGGGTTGTCCAGCAAGGCCAGCAGCAAGTGCTCCACCGTGATGAATTCGTGCCGGGCCTGTCGCGCTTCGACAAACGCCATGTGCAAACTTACTTCTAATTCCTGCGCAATCATACTTCCTCCATCACGCACTGCAGGGGATGACCTGCCTTGCGCGCATGCGTTAAAACGAACTCCACTTTGGTACAGGCTATATCTTTAGAGAACACGCCGCACACTCCTTTGCCGTAGCGATGAACACTGAGCATTATTTGCGTGGCTGTTTCACGGTCTTTGTTGAAATACTCCTGGATGATAGCGACTACAAATTCCATCGGTGTGTAGTCATCGTTGAGCAACGCCACCTGGTACAGAGGTGGCGGCTTCAGCGCTTGCCGCTCCAAAAGGGTTTCGGTGTCATGCTTGGTTGCCATACGCTTATATTCTAATGCTTTCGGGGTTGATGCAATGTGCATTTCACTATACACATCCAATTGTTTTCCATCTTACGCGTTTTCTTAACATGGCGCAGATGGCGACCCATTTGTTAAAATCAAGAGTTGCTTTTTCGCTAAGCAGATCAAAAGTAGCAAAATGCATACAAATCTGCTTGACTTTAAAAATCGGTCCGCTAACAATGCGTTATCGGCTTCGTGCAGAAATGTACATGTTGATAAGAAGTGAGGCGTGAGGAGGGGGCAAGAAGCTTCTTGCTTTTATGGCTCGTGTGATCCGTTTTAATTTTGAAAGTTCTTTTTATGGCAACAGGTACAGTTAAGTGGTTCAATGATTCCAAAGGTTTTGGCTTCATCACTCCAGATGACGGCGGCGAGGATTTGTTCGCTCACTTCTCCGCAATCAACATGAACGGTTTCAAGACCCTCAAAGAAGGTCAAAAAGTTCAATTCGAAGTCACGCAAGGCCCTAAAGGCAAGCAAGCTTCCAACATCCAAGCTGCCTAAGTTACACGGCACCAGATGTGAAAAACCCCGTCTGCGGGGTTTTTTTTCGTCCGTCGGTGGCCCAGGGCCCTGGATAGCCAAACGAAAGTGTTGTAGAAGTCCGACGTTCCCCTCTCCCCTATGACTCATCTGATAACGCTGGCGGCGGCCGCCCTGATCGTCCTGGCGACGCCGATGTCCGGGTTTGGCTCGACGTCGCTTGCGACCGAAATACAACGCACCTTGCAGCAAGAACAGCTGACCGGCGCCGTCTGGGTCGCCGTCACGCCCGAGGGCGGCGCGGTCGCCGGCGCGGCCGGACTGGCCAACGCCGACAGCGGCGCGCCGATGCGCGCCGACCACCGGGTGCAGGTCGGCTCCGTCGCCAAGGTGGCGCTGGCGGCCGGGGTGCTGCGCCTGATCACCGAAGGCAAGCTCTCGCTCGACACGCCGATCGCCACGCTGCTGCCGGCGCTATCGTTCACCAATCCGTGGCAAGACACCGATCCGGTACGCGTACGGCATTTGCTCTCGCACACGGCGGGGCTGGAGAACTTCCGCCTGTGGCACATTTTCAGCCTGGGCGCGCGGGCCGACACGCCGCTCGGCGCCGCCTTCGCCGGCGCGACGGCCCCGCCGTCCGATCCAGCGCTGCTGACGCTGCAAGCTCGGCCGGGCAGCCGCTTCGCCTATTCCAACATCGGCTACGCGCTGCTCGGCATGGTCATCGAAGCGGTCACCGGCCAGCGCTACGACCGCTACCTGGACGCGCACCTGCTGCAACCGTTGGGCATGCGCGACAGCACGTTCGGCTTCGTCACGCAAACCGGCCCGGAGGCGGACCCGCGTCTGGCGATGGGCCACTTCGAGCGCGGCGTCACGCATCCCGCCGTGCGCAACTATCTGCCCTCGGCCGACCGGCTCACCACCACCGCCGCCGACATGGCGCGCTTCGCCGCCTTCCTGATGGGCGACGGCGGCATCGACGGCCGCCCCTTCATCGATCCGAGGCTGATGCCGCAGCTGGGCACGCCGAGCGGCACCGAAGCCGTGCGCGCGGGCTTGACGACGGGCCACGGCCACGCGCTGGTCGGACGCGACCGCCACGGCCAGCTCGGCTACTGCCATCCGGGCACCACGGCCGGCTTCAACGCCATGCTGTGCGTGTACCCGGAGCAGCGCAAGGCGTTCTTCGTCGCCATGAATACGGACAGCGAAACGGCGGACTACGACCGCTTCAACAAGTTGCTGATCGACGCGCTGCATTTCCAGCCCGCCGCGCCAGCGGTGCGGCCCGGCGCTCCGGCCGCCGACATCGCCGACTGGCTCGGGATTTATGTGCCGGCGATGCACAGAGTCAGCAATCTGGCCTGGACCGACATTGTCTTTAACTTCGTGCGGGTGGACCGGGAGGATGGCGTTGTGCGACTGGCGCCGTTCCAGGGCAAGCCGAGCGTGCTGACGCCGACCGGCGGCCGCTTGTTCACGCAGGACGGGCGCCTGGGCAACACGCACGTGATGCTGACCGGCGACGACGGCCAGCGCATCGTCAGCGACGGCATCCGCAACTATGCCAAAGCGGACATGGCGCAGTTCATCGGGCTGTGGGCCAGCCTGGCGATAGGCCTGCTGGGGCTGGCCTACATCGTGACTATCGGTTGCTGGCGGCTGCTGCGATGGCGGCTGCGGACGCGCGATCCGCTGTTCGCGCCGTTGATGGGCGTGTTCGCGCTGGCGCTGCCGGCGCCGTTGTTTTATATGCAGTCGTTCTTGCGGCTGGGGGAATTGACGATGGCCAGCGGGATGCTGGCGGTGGTGACGGCGGCGTTGCCGCTGACGTTGATGGCCGGCCTGGCGATGCAGTGGCGCGGCGGGCAACGCCACGTCGGAGATACGCTGGCGCTGATCGCAAGCCTGCAATGCATGCTGGTGCTGGCCGCGTGGGGCATGCTGCCCTTCCTTCTGTGGAAGTAGGTCCCGGCCACACAATTAAACCCACATCTAAAACACGTGGGGCGGATTAGCGTAGCGTAATCGGCCATGGTTGAGCCACCGACGGCGCATCCATGGCCGATTACGGCGTTCCGCCTAATCCGCCCTACGTATCTCCGTGACAAATCACACGGCGCAGACTTAGTCCTGCATCTGCTCGATCATGACCTCGCCAAAGCCGGAGCACGATACCTGCGTCGCGCCTTCCATCAGGCGCGCGAAGTCGTACGTGACCTTCTTCGAGCCGATGGCTTTCTCCATCGACTTGATGATCAGATCGGCCGCCTCGGTCCAGCCCATGTGACGCAGCATCATCTCCGCCGACAGGATCAGCGAACCCGGATTCACATAATCCTTGCCGGCATACTTGGGCGCGGTGCCGTGCGTCGCTTCGAACATCGCCACCGAATCCGACAGGTTGGCGCCCGGCGCGATGCCGATGCCGCCCACCTGGGCCGCCAGCGCGTCGGAGATGTAGTCGCCGTTCAGGTTCAACGTGGCGATGACGCTGTACTCCGCCGGACGCAGCAAGATCTGCTGCAGGAAGGCGTCGGCGATCGAGTCCTTGATCGTGATGTCGCGGCCGGTCTTCGGATTCTTGACCTTGCACCATGGGCCGCCGTCGATCAGCTCCGCGCCGAATTCCTTCAGCGCCAGCTCGTAGGCCCAGTCACGGAAGCCACCCTCGGTGTACTTCATGATGTTGCCCTTGTGGACGATGGTCACCGACGGCTTGTCGTTGTCGATCGCGTACTGGATCGCCTTGCGCACCAGGCGCTGCGTGCCTTCGATCGACACCGGCTTGATGCCCAGGCCGGACGTTTCCGGGAAGCGGATCTTGGTCACGCCCATTTCCTTGACGAGGAAATCGATCAGTTTCTTGGCGCCTTCCGAGCCCTGCTGGTATTCGATGCCGGCGTAGATGTCTTCCGAGTTCTCGCGGAAGATGACCATATTGGTCTTCTCCGGCTCTTTGACCGGCGACGGCACGCCGGTGAAGTAGCGCACCGGACGCAGGCAGACGTACAGGTCCAGCTGCTGGCGCAGCGCGACGTTGAGCGAGCGGATGCCGCCGCCGACCGGCGTCGTCAGCGGACCCTTGATCGATACCACGTAATCCTTCACCGCGGCCAGGGTCTCCTCCGGCAGCCACACATCGGGGCCGTACACGGTGGTCGACTTTTCGCCGGCGAAAATTTCCATCCAGTTGATCTTGCGCTTGCCGCCGTAGGACTTGGCCACCGCCGCGTCGACCACCTTGAGCATGACCGGGGTAATGTCCGCGCCGGTGCCATCGCCCTCGATGTAGGGAACGATCGGGTTATCTGGTACATTCAGGGAAAAATCGGCGTTGACGGTGATTTTCTGGCCGTCGGCAGGTACTTTGATATGTTGGTACATCGTGTTCTCCGAAATGGACGCTCGGCAAGCGGCATACAATACAGCTACCGGGGCAAGGATTCTTTGTTTTATTGCCAAGTTAGTACAAATACCCAAGTCTTCTATAAGACATAAGACAGGCGTTTTGCATTATGCACCAGTATTTTAGTGGGCGCCACGATTTTACGACACCGGCCTTCAAGCCTACACCAATTCCATCATCACACAAGCATGCCCCTCATTCTATTTAATAAACCTTTCCAGGTGCTGTGCCAGTTCTCGCCGCAGGACGACAAGGCCACCCTGGCTGACTATTTGAAGATCCCCAACATCTACCCCGCCGGCCGCCTCGACGCCGACAGCGAGGGCTTGATGCTGCTGACCGACGACGGCAAGCTGCAGCACCAGATCGCCCATCCGGACCACAAGGAGGCCAAGGTGTATCTGGTGCAGGTCGAGGGCGTGGCCGACGCCGGCAGCCTGGCCAAATTGCAGGCGCCGATCGACCTGGGCGATTTCGTCACCAAGCCATGCAAGGCGGTGCGGATCGCCGAGCCGGAATGGCTGTGGCCGCGCAATCCGCCGATCCGCGAGCGCGCGGGGCAGCCGACCAGCTGGCTGGCGATGACGTTGCAGGAGGGGAAGAACCGTCAGGTCCGGCGCATGACGGCGGCCGTCGGCCTGCCGACATTAAGACTGGTGCGCAGCGCGATCGGAGCGATTTCGCTGGCCACGCATCCGTTGATGCCGGGGGAATGGCGCGAAGTGTCGGCCAAGGAATTGAGCACATAATGCCGCCCCACCCCGCATGACAAAGCGGGGGCCACAAGCGAAAAAACCCGCGCCGACCGAAGTCAGCGCGGGTTCTTGCTTGTACTCCCGCGAGGGGAATTAAGCGGACAGTGCCTTCAGGGCAGCTGCCAGACGGCTCTTATGGCGAGCTGCCTTGTTTTTGTGGATGATCTTCTTGTCGGCGATGCTGTCGATTTTCGACACGGACGATTGGAAGATTGCGGTCGCAGCAGCTTTGTCGCCGCCCTGGATCGCCTTGCGAACCGCTTTGATAGCGGTGCGCAGGGTCGAACGCTGGGACGAGTTGTGAGCGTTTTGCTTGACTGCTTGACGAGCACGTTTGCGCGCTTGTGCGGTATTTGCCATGGAATTTCCTAAATCAGGGTAAAGGTGCGTTTGCAAACATTATTGTTTGTCAAACAGGTGCGTTCAGTAGCGTCTGCCGAACCATGTGAGTCAAACTACTGCCTGCCAAACATTAGTGTCTGCGTAACAGAATTCTGTACAGCCTGCGATTATAGCGATCTTTTTCGACGGGAGCAACTATAATCATGCCCCATGAACTTGCTTAAAACTCTAGCCGCCCTGAGCAGCATGACCATGCTGTCCCGTATCACCGGATTGTTGCGCGAAATCCTCATCGCCCGGGCCTTCGGCGCCGGCGGCATGACCGATGCGTACAACGTCGCCTTCCGCATTCCCAACCTGTTGCGCCGGCTGTTCGCCGAGGGGGCGTTCTCGCAAGCGTTCGTGCCCATTTTATCCGAATACAAGAACAAGCAGACCGGGGAAGCCACCCGGAACCTGGCGGACCACGTCGGCACCACCCTGGTCTGGGCCACGGTCGTCATCAGCGGGCTGGGCATCATCGGCGCCCCGCTGCTGTTGATGCTGGTCGCCGGCGGCCTGCAGCCGGACGATTTCGACGCCGCCGTGTGGATGACGCGCCTGATGTTCCCCTACATCGCCTTCATGTCGTTCGTGGCGCTGGCCGGCGGCATATTAAATACCTGGAGCCAGTTCAAGATCCCGGCCTTCACGCCGGTGCTGCTCAACATCGCCTCCATCCTGGCGTCGCTGTTCCTGCAGCAGCACCTGGAGCGGCCCATCTACGCGATGGCGATCGCGGTCTTCGTCGGCGGCCTGCTGCAGGTGGCGATCCAGATCCCGGCGCTGCTGAAGATCCGCATGCTGCCGCGCATCTCGCTCAATCCGCTGTCGGGACTGCGCGACGAGGGCGTGCGCCGCGTGCTCAAGAAAATGGGGCCGGCGGTGTTCGCCGTCGCCGCCGCGCAAATCAGCCTGCTGATCAATACCAGCATCGCCTCCAACCTGGCCGAGGGCAGCATCTCCTTCCTGACCTACGCCGACCGCCTGATGGAGTTCCCGACCGCCATGCTGGGCGTGGCCCTGGGCACCATTTTGCTGCCTAGCCTGTCCAAGGCGAACGTCGGCGGCGACACGGAGGAATATTCGTCGCTGCTCGATTGGGGCTTGCGGCTGACCTTTTTGCTGGCGATGCCGGCGGCCGTGGGCTTGGCCACCCTGGCCGTGCCGCTGATTTCCACGCTGTTCCAGAACGGCGCATTCACGGCGGCGGCGGCGCACGCGTCGGCCGAGCCGCTGATCGCCTACAGCGTCGGCCTGCTCGGCATCATCCTGGTCAAGATCCTGGCGCCGGCCTTCTTCGCGCGGCAGGACATCCGCACGCCGGTACGCATCGCGGTGGGCGTGCTGGTCGCCACCCAATTGATGAACATGATTTTCGTCCCGCACCTGGCGGTGGCCGGCCTGGCGCTGTCGATCAGCCTGGGCGCCTGCCTGAACGCGGGCTTGCTGTTCACCGGCCTGCGCCGGCGCGGCATCTACACGCCCAAGCCCGGCTGGCTGCTGTTTTTCTGCAAGCTGGTGATCGCCTGCGCGCTGATGGGCGCCACGGCGTGGTACAGCGCGGCACAGGTCGATTGGACAGGGATGGCGCATCAGACGCTGCTGCGCATCGGCGCGCTGGTTGTGGTCATCGGGGTGTCCGCGCTGGTGTATTTCGGCGCGCTGATGGCGATGGGGTTCCGGTTCCGGGATTTCAAACGCACGGCCAGGTAGCCAAGTAGCCACGTAGGGCGGATTAGGCGGAACGCCGTAATCGGCCATCGATGAGCCGTCGGCGGCGCATGCATGGCCGATTACGCTTCGCTAATCCGCCCTACGTGTTAGCGCGGCTTGTTTTGGTCCGGTGGCTCCGGCGAATTGGGCTCCGGCTCGGGCGCCGGTTTTTCTTCTTCCGGCGGCGGGGCGGGTTCCGGTTCCGGTTCCGGTGTCGGGGGCGCTACGGGCGCAGGCGGCAATGGCGTGCCGGGTTTTACTTCCACCGCGCCCGGTTGCGCACCCTGCCCCGGCACCGGCAGCGTGCCGCCGGTCGCCGCGAAGCGCCACTCCGAGATTTTCTGCTTGCCGGCCAGCCCCTGGAAGCGCTGCGGGAAATTGCCTATCTTGACCGGCTTCGCATCCGACAAACTGTACACCGCCAGCACGCCGACCTTGTCGCCCAGGTAGGTGATGCCCCATTCCGCCTTGCCCGTCATCGGATCGACAAACACTTTGCGCAGGTGGCGCCGCACTGTCGGAAAGCGCGGGTCCTTGAGCAGCTCCTTCAACGACGGCGGCTGGGGCGGAAAACCGGCCGGGGTGGCGTTGGCATAGCTTTGCAGCGCATCGCTGAAGGCGGCGCCGATATCGAGCAGTTCCTGCTCCGCCCTGCTCCGCTGCAGCACCGATCCCAGTTTCAGCGCCGATGCCGACACCAGCCCGATGATCGCCACCAGGATGATCAGGCTCAGATAAGTGAAGCCGCCGTTGCGGCGCTTGCGCGGCCGCCGCATCACCAGTCGGCGTAAGGCTTGCCGCTACGGTCGTTGCCGGGCGCGCCGCTCTTGATGTTGTAGACGCCGCCCTTGGCGCCGTCTTCCGGCGGGATGATGACCCACGTCGTTTCGCTATCGGTGACCGGATCGACCGGCAGCGCGCGCAGGTATTTTTTCTCGACCAGCTGCTCCAGCGAGTCGGGATAGCGGCCGGTGTCGCCGTAGTACTGGTCGATCACGTTGCGCATATTACGCAGGTTATCGGCCAGCACCACTTCCTTCGACTTGTCGATGCTGGGGAAGTAGCGCGGCACCGCGAGCGTCAGCATCAAGGCGACGATGCCCAGCACGACCAGCAACTCGATCAGCGTAAAACCCTTGGTTTTCATGGTCACCATTTATTGTATGGAACGCCATTCAGGCCGCTCTTCTCGCTCATGCTGAAAACATCGTAGACATCCTCGCCCTCCCTCGGCTGGTCGGCTTCGCTGGCGTAACTGCGCTTGCCCCACGATTGCGACTCGCTCACCGAGGTGTCGGGATTGAACGGGTCGCGCGGCACGCGGCGCAGAAAGTAGATCTTCGCCTGCTTGGGATTCTGCAGGTCCGGAACACCTTCAACCAGCAGCTCCAGCGTCTTCGGATAGCCGGTCGAGGCCAGCGACTTGGTGATGCGTCCCTGGTCGTAGGCCAGCTTGTAGGCGTCGATACCCTGGCGGATCTGATGCAGCGCTTCGCGCAAATCCTGCTCCTGGCGGCGCTGCACCACCACCTGCGCGGTCGGTATCACCAGCACGCTGAGCAGGCCGAGGATGGTCAGCGTCACCAGCAACTCGATCAGCGTGAAACCGCGCGCGCGCATCATGCCCACCCCGGCGTCACTGCTGCGGCGACGGCGAGATCTCGACCGCCGGCTGCACCGGTTGCGGCTGCACCCCTTGTGTCGGCGGCAGCGGCGCCGGCTGCCCCGTCGATAGCGGCATGGCCTGCACCGGCGGCGGCAGGATGGCCTGCGCGGTCGCGCCTTGGGCCTCGGCCGGCGCCGGTATCGGCGCGTTGGCCGGATTGGCTGGAGCCTGGGGCGCCGCTGGCGCCGACAATGCGCCCAGCGGCGCCGGCAGCTGCACCGGCGTGCGCACGGTCAGGTCCGGACGGCGGCGGAAGCTCGCCTCCGTGCCGGCCGAGAATTCGGAGGCGCTGGCCTCCGGCCGCTGCACGTTGCGGATCAGGCGCGGCGTGATCGACAGCACGATCTCGGTCTTCTGGTTGTCGTCACGCTTGCTGCCGAACAGACGTCCGACGATCGGCAAATCGCCGGCGCCGGGCAGCTTGCTGGCGGTGCCGCGCTCCTCGTTGTTGATCAGGCCCGCCAGCACCTGGTTCTCGCCATCCTTCAGCTGCAGCATGGTGCTGGCCTGGCGCGTGCCGATCTGGTAGGCGGTGCCGCCGTTGCGGGTGGTGATGGTGTTGGTCAGGTTGCTCACCTCCAGCTGCACGCGGATCGCCACCTCGTTGTTCAGATAGATGGTCGGTTCGACGTTGAGCGTCAGGCCGACATCGACATAGGTGACGTTGTCGCTGGCGAAGCCGCCGATGCCCGACGATACCGTCGCCGTGATCACCGGCAGCTTGTCGCCGATGACGATCTTGGCCTTTTCCTTGTTGCGCACGCGAATGCGCGGATTGGCCAGCAGGTTGGAATCGGTGTCGGTCTTGTTGGCGTTGATGGCGGCGGAAATACCGGTGACGCCGATGGTGTCCGAGTTCAAGCCACGCAGGTCGCGCACGGTGATGCCGGTGCCGCCGGCGGTCGACAGCGGCGTCAGCCCCACGCTGGTCGGCCACTCGACGCCCAGGTTCATCAGCGTGCCGCGCTTGACCTCCAGGATCTCCACCTCCAGCATCACCTCCGCCTCCGGCGCGTCCTGCACCGCGATCAGGCGTTCGGCCAGGCGGATCGCCTCCGGGTTGTCGCGCACGATCAGCAGATTGAGTTTTTCGTCGACCACCACGTCGCGCGACTTCAGAATCGTCTTGAGGGTGTTGGCCACCAGCTTCGCCTCGGCGTTCGCCAGGAAGAAGGTCTTGACCGTCATCTCCTGGTATTCCTTCAGCTTCGCCGCGACGTTCGGGTAGATCAGGATCGTGTTGGCGTCCATGACCTGCTGCTCCAGCTGATTGGTCAGCAGCAGAAAGTAGATCGCCGATTCGACGGTGCTGTTCTTCAGCATGACGGTGGTGCGCTGGTCGGTCTTGACGTCCTTGTCGAACACGAAATTCAGGCCGGAGCGGCGCGCGATCACCTCGAACACCTGCTTGAGCGGCGCGTCGCGGAACTCGATCGTGATCGGCTGCTTGTACGACTTCGACAGGCCCGACTCCACCACCGGCTGCGCGCTTTTCTCGGTCACTTCGCGCAGCAGCTGGCGCGCCTTCTCGTTCGAAGGCGTCTCGGTCAGCAGCGCGTTGAGGCGCAGCTTGGCCAGATCGTATTCCTTCTTGTTCGCGTGTTCGATGGCGGCGGCCAGCAGCTTGTCCTGGCGGCTGTCGCGCTCGATCGCGCGCAGGCCACTGCGCGCACGCTCATTCATCTGGTCCATGCCCAGGACGCGGCGGAAGCCCTGCTCCGCCAGATCGGGACGGCCTTCCGACAACTGGCGCTCGGACTGTTCCAGCAGGCGCTGGACGGCGCGGTCGCGCGCCACCAGGTAGGCGGTGCGGTACTCGGCGTTGCCCGGTTCGGCCCTGACGGCCTCCTGGTACTTGAGCAGGCCCGCTTCCACCTGGTCCTTGGCGACCAGCTGGTTGGCTTCGCGGAAGGCCATTTGCCCGGCGCAGCCGCTCACGCCGACGGCGATCGCCAGCATGGCGGGCAGCGCGGCGCGGCGGCGCCATGTGTTCAGATGACTAGCCATCAGTCGAATGCTCCAATATTAATCTGTTGTACCTGATTCAAAGGCAGATAGGTCACGGTCATCAGCGGCGGCGCGATCCGGTCGACGCGGTAGGCGCCCTCGATCACGGTCTTGTTGCGCACCACATAGGTCTTGTCGCCGCGCGCCAGGTAGACTTCCCACTGGCCGTCGGCGACGGCTTTGCCGAAGTAATTGAAGGGAACCGGCGGCGCCATCGGCGGCGGTGGCGGCGCGTTCGATTGCGACTGCGGCGGCGGCGGTGGCGGCGGCGGATTCCAGTTCTGGCCGAGGAACACCCCCTCGCCGGCGCCGAAGCTGGCGTCGGCCGAATCGCCCACCAGCGTGGCGCGCGGCACCAGCCGCAGTATCATCGCGTCCGCCGTGGCTTGACCGTCCTTTCCGGAGCGGTCGGCAACCGCCGGCACGGTTGCCACCGCGCCCGGCGCCCTGGTGGGGCGCGCGACCGGCTCGGCGATGTCCGACGACGGCGTATTGTCGCCGAAGATCACCAGCGCGGCGGCGCCGGCCAGCGCCACCCCCATCGCGATGTGATAAGGCTTCATGGCTCGCCGTCCTTGAGGTACAAGGTGAAGCGCAGGCGCGCCTCCACCGTCGCCTCGGCGATGGTATCGCGGCGGAAGCCGATTTCGTCGAGCGAGGCAAACGGCATCTCGCGCAAACCCTGCATGGCGAACTGCCAGATGGCCTGGTACGGCCCCTTGACCGGCAGGATGATCTGATAGGTGCTCACGCGGCTGGCCTTGTCGTAGGCCGACTTGTACTCGCCCTGGCTCAGCACCAGACTGGATTTCGCGGCCAGGTCGAACAGCACCTTGACCTGTTGTTCCGCATAGCGCTTCTCGCCCAGCACCTGGTAAAAGTCGGCCAGGTTCTGGTTGGCCGATGGCGGCGGTGGCGCCGTCACCAGCGAGGACGGCGTCGGCAACGGCCGCGCCATCACCCGCGCCTGCGCCGCGCGCTGCGGCAGCAGCCACGCCCACGCCGCCACGCCGGCCACGCACAAGGCGATGGCCACGCAGGCCGGCGCGCCAAGGCGCAGCAATGCAAGACGCACGCGCAGCGCCAGCGCGCGCATGGTCACCGCGTTCATTGTGCTCACCGGGTTATCCATGTGGCCTCCAGCTGGAAGCGCAAAGGCCGCAACGGGTCCTGGTCGTTGATCTCGTGGCGCGTCAGCACCACGCCGCTGAAGGTTTCCTGCTGTTTGAGTTCAGCCACGTAGGCCACCATGTCGTCGCTGGTCCTGGTTTCGGCGGTGATCTTGAGCACCTGCTTGCGCGGATCCGGCTCCATCGCCACCAGCGCCACGTTGCGCGGCGTGGCGGCGGCCACGGCGTCCTGCAGCTCGCGCCACGGCAGGTTCAATTGCAGGATGGCGCCGTTGACGAAGGCAGCCTGCGCTTCCGGTATCACCACCCGCGCCACCTCCGCCGGCCGCGCCGACATGGCCGCCGCGCGCTGCTGGATATGGCGCAGTTGCTGTTCGCGCTCGCGCTTTTGCTCGACCAGCTTCCAGCCGCCGAAGGCGGCGCCCGCGCACAGCAGCAGCCCGGCGGCGCCCAGCGCCAGCAGCGCGGGGTGGGTATGGAACAAGGTGCGGCGCAGGCTGCGCGGCGCGAAGTCGATGTGCATCGCGTTTTTTTTGGTCATACTCATGCCAGGCTCCCGCCGCGCGCCAGCAGCGCCGCCATCGACAGCCCGGCGCCGCCGGCCTGTTGCGCCTGATCGAGCAGCTCGCATGGAATCAGCGAGGCAGTGCCGGCGGAACGCGTCCACGCGGCGGCGCTGGCCGGGCTGGCCGAAGCCACGCCGCACAGTTGCAGCAGTTCGGGCGGCGGCATATCGAGCAGCAGCGCCTCGCGCTTCAAGGTCTGCGTCAGCCATGCCGGATCGGCGCCGGGCGGCACCGGCAGCGCGCGGATCGCGCGCATCGTCTGCGCGCCCCCGCCTTTGCCGGCCCCGGCGTCGATCGCCGCCAGCGTCAGCAGGTTGTCGTGCAGCAGGCCAAACCAGGCGCCCTGCTTCATGCCGCGCCGCCAGCGGTTCCAGGCGCTGACGAAATGCGGTTCGACGCCGACGATGGAGAGTTTGAATTCCCGCGCCACCAGCTCCAGCACCGCCAGCAGCGCGCGCGGCATGGCGGCGGCGAAGAACGGTTCGGTGGCGTTCCAGTCGGCCGCTATCTTCCAGGCCGACGGCGCCTCGCCGTACAGCGACTGGAAGCGCAGGCCGGCGGCCGCCTCCATGTCGTCCAGGCGGGTGGCGCCGGGCGGCGGCGTGACGCGCCACATGCGCGTCAATTCGTCGGCCAGCACGATGCCGACCGGCCAGCCGCCCACGTCCTGTTCGCCCAGCAGCGCGCGCAAGGCGTTGGCGATGGCGTCGAACGGATGCGCGGCCGACGGCGCGAACGAGTGTTCCGCCAGCACGGTGAACGGCTCTCCGCGCCAGCGGCTCACGCGCGCCAGGCTGACCGCGTGGCCGGCCACGCCGATGCGCAGCGATTGTCCGATGGTTCTACGCATGCAAGGTCACCCGTTTGATTTCGGCCAGGGTGGTGCCGCCACGCTTGACCAGTTCCAGCGCGGCCTGGCGCAGGCTGCGCGTGCCGTTGTCGTAGGCCGCCTGTTTGATCTGGCGGATCGGCCGCTTGTCGACGATCAGCTCGCGGATCTCGTCGTTCAAGGTCAGTATCTCGGCGATCGATCGGCGTCCCTTGTAGCCGGTGCCACGGCAGTCGCCGCAGCCCGGCCCCTGCATGAAGCGGTAATCATGGACATCGGCGCGGCGCAGGCCGACGCTGGCCAGTTCATGGTCGTCCGGTGTGTATTCCACCGCGCAGTGCGGACAGTTGATGCGCACCAGGCGCTGCGCCCAGATGCCGTTCAGCGCCGAGACGAAGGCGTACGGATCGATGCCCATGTGGGTGAAGCGGCCGAACACGTCGAACACGTTATTGGCGTGCACGGTGGTGAGCACCAGGTGGCCCGTCAGCGCCGACTGCACGGCGATTTCCGCCGTCTCGCGGTCGCGGATCTCGCCCACCATGATCTTGTCCGGATCGTGGCGCAGGATGGAGCGCAGACCCTTGGCGAAGGTCAGGCCCTTCTTCTCGTTGACGGGAATCTGCAGGATGCCCGGCAGCTGGTACTCGACCGGGTCCTCGATGGTGATGATCTTCTCGCGGCCGTTGTGGATCTCGGTCAGCGCCGCGTACAAGGTGGTGGTCTTGCCCGAGCCGGTCGGCCCGGTCACCAGCAGCATGCCGTAGGCCTCCTGCGCCAGCACGCGCAAGGTCGCCAGCGACGGCGCGTCGAAGCCCAGCGCCTCCAGGGTCAGCGAGCCGTAGGCCTCGATCATGGCGCGCTTGTCGAGGATACGGATGACGGCGTCCTCGCCGTGGATGCTCGGCATGATGGAGACGCGCAGATCGATCTCGCGGCCGTTGGCCTCGACCCGGAAGCTGCCGTCCTGCGGCACACGGCGCTCGGCGATATCGAGTTCGGCCAGCACCTTCAGGCGCGAGATGATTTGTTCGGCCACCTCGATGCCGTTGACGGCGGTGGCGTGATCGAGCACGCCGTCGACCCGGTACTTGACGGCCAGGCCGCCGGAGGTGCTCTCGAGGTGGATGTCGGAGGCGCCGGCCTTGAGCGCGTCGTACAGGGTGGAGTTCACCAGGCGGACCGCCGGACTGGCCGCCTCCGACACCGACGCGAACGACAGCACGGCGGCGGTCTTGCCGTCGCGCCGGCCCTCGCTGGCGCCGGGCAGCAGCGAGTCGGTGGCGCGCGCCGATTCCTCCTGCTTCGACAGGTAGGCCTGGATGTCGGCCTGCAGCGCCAGGCGCACCGGCAGCGGCGCGTGCGGCGTGGCGCGCGCCTGCGTGCCGAGCCAGGTTTGCAGGTCGAGGTCGAACGGATCGGCGATGACACCGACCACCACGCCGTCGAAGCCGCGCAGCAGCACGCAGTGGCGCGCCATCGCCTGCGACAGCGGCAGCAGGTCGAAGGCCGGCACGAAGGCCAGCATGTCGACCGTCTCGAGCACCGTCATGCCGAACGGCTGCGCCAGCGCCTGCACCACCAGGCGCGGCTCCATGCCGCTGAGCGCTTCAAGCTCCTCGACCAGCGTGCGTTTCGATTGCTGGCGCAGATGGCGCGCGCGCGCCACCAGCGCGGTGTCGAGCGCCGGCACGGGGGACGGCGCTCCGGTATCGGCGAGGTTGGCCTGGGCCGTCATGACATGTCTCCGGCCAGATCGAAGATCGGCATGTAAAGCAGCACCACGATGGCGCCGACGATCAGGCCGATGGCGGCCATCAGCAGCGGTTCGAAGGTGCGCGTGAAACGGTCGATCCAGCGGGTGATCTCGCCGTCGTAGAAGGCCGCCGACTGCGTCAGCATCGGCCCCATGTCGCCGGTGCGCTCGCCCACGCGCAGCATGCGCAGCGAGATCGGCGTGGTCAGCTGGTTGGCCTCGAAGGCGGTCGACAGCGGCAGGCCCGCCTCGATGGCCGCGCGCGCCGCCTGCAGGTTCTGGCGGATGCCGGCCGAGACCATGCCCTGCACCGTCTCGATGGCGTGGACGATGGTGATGCCGCCCTCGCTGAGCATACCCAAGGTCAGGTACAGCCGCGACAATTCGTAGATGCGCACGCGCTCGCCGATGCCCGGCAGGCGGCTCAGCAAGCGGACGATGCCGCCGCTGCCCATCAGCTGGCGCACCGCCAGCGCCAGCGCCGCCAGCGCCGCCGCGATGCCGCCCAACAGCAGCGCGGTGTGCTGGCTGGCGAACTGGCCCCAGTTGAGCATCTGCTGCGACAGCCACGGCAGGTCGCGCCCGGCGCCCTGGTAGACCTCGGCGAAGCGCGGCACCACGTAGCCGATCAAAAACAGGCTGACGCCGCCGCCGACCAGCAGCAGGATGCATGGGTAGATCGCGGCCGACACCAGCTTGCCGCGCACCAGGTCGATGCGTTGCTGGTAGTCGATGAAGCGCGACAGCGAACGCGGCAGGTCGGAGGTGCCCTCGGCCGCCTTGACGATGCCGATGTAGAGCGGCGGGAACAATTCCGGCTGCTCGGCCAGCACGGCCGAGAAGCGCTGGCCCTCGCGCAGGCCGGCCAGCAGCCGCTCGAGCACGCCGCGCGTGGCCGGATTGGCCTCTTTTTCCAGCAGCGCCTCGAGCCCCTCGACAATGCCCAGGCCGGCCGTCAGCAGCGCCAGCAACTCCTGGCTGAACAACACCAGCGAAAGCGCCGGACGCCTGCCGGCGCGTCCGCCACCGGTCAGGCCGCGGCGCGCCGGCGCGATGGCGCTGACGAACAGTCCGCGCGCCTCGACCTGGCGGCGCGCGTCGGCCTCATCGCGGCCATCGATGAGCAGATGGGAGATGACCATATCGGCCGACAAGGTGCGGACATCGAACTGCATGACGAATGCGGCTTTCGTTGACGGTGGGGAGAGGTCGGCGGTGGGCGCGGCGCGTGGGGTGGACCGGACGCTTACTGCGAGCTGATCTCGGCGTCCTCGCCGGTGCCGCCGGGCTGGCCGTCGCGTCCCAGCGAGGTGATCTCGAACTCGGACTTGGTGCCGGGCGCCTTGTACTGGTAGGGGTGGCCCCACGGATCGGGCGGCACGCCCTTTTTCAGGTACGGGCCGTTCCATTTGGCGCCCGCCGTGGCCGGCGCCACCACCAGCGCGGCCAGCCCCTCCTCGGTGGTCGGGTAGCGGCCGACGTCGAGGCGGTAGGTGTCGAGCGATTTCTCGAACGCGTCGATCTGCGCCTTGGCGATGGTCACCTCGGACTTGCCCAGCTGGGCGAAATATTTGGGGCCGACATAGGCCGCCAACAGACCGATGATGACGATCACCACCAGCAATTCCAACAACGTGAAGCCGCCGGCCTTGCGGGCCGCCGTCCAACCGCGATTCTTCGCCACTTCCATCCGACCAACTCCTTAATTAACCCGAGATGTTCCGCTGCTTGCCGGAGCTGCGCGGCGGGTGCCCGCCGCAGGGGCAAGACTACCATGCGGTTTGCCAGCCAGACAATCTTTTCTTCAGCCCGCCGGCCCCGCGCGGCCGACGGGCCGCGCCAACAGCCGCGCGCGCGGCAATGTTGTAAATAAATCACAGTGGGCGGGTGGCTTGCAAACCGCATGTCTACAAGCGCCGCGGGGGTTTTCCAGCGATCCAAGCGCCGCCGCCCGAAACAATATTATTAATTCTCCCACATCTTTGTTGTTGCGCTTGCTAAGCTATTTGACATCCCTGTCGTGCGGCGGCCGTCTCCGCGCCGGCCCGGGAGCCCATCGCCATCGTGGCCTCACTTACCAAAGGTTGATTCATGAATCGTAGCTTGCTCCTCCCCGCCGCGCTACACGCGGCACCGCGCACCCGGCCGACACCATTGGCCCGCGCCGTCTTGCTCGCCGGCCTGACCCTGGCCGCGCTGTCCCCGGCCCGCGCCGACACCACGCTCACCTTCGGCACCCAGACCTCTGGCGAGCTGACCGTGCAAAGGGCCTTCACCATCGACGGCTTGCAGATCGCCGGCTACAGCTTCGACCCGGACGCCCAACCGAGCGACGTGGTCGGCGCCATCGTCGACGGCACCGACGCGGTGGCCGCCTGCGGCGCCCTGCAGTGCCCGAAGAGCGACGGCAGCTACCTGACCGGCCTCAACGACGGCATCATCGAGATCACCAGCACCACGCCGGGCCAACTGCTGAGCCTCACTTCCTTCGACGCCAGCTTCCTCGGCTCGAGCGGCTTCAGCTATCCGGCCACGGCCGGCCTGCTGGTGGTGCGCGGCTTCATCGCCGGCGGCGGCTTCGACCAGATCACCTACGCGCTGGCCGGCCCCGGCGCCAGCGGCTTCCAGTTCGGCGTGTACAACACCGCCGCCGACTTTGGCATGTCCAAATACCTGGGCTTCGACTTCTTCGGCGCCGTGTGCGACGACGGCGGCAACTGCTACGCCGGCACCACCGGCCGCGGCCAGTTCGCCATCGACAACATCAGCTTCGGCACCAGCGCGGTCGCCCCCGTGCCCGAACCGCAGACCTGGCTGATGCTCGGCGCCGGCCTGCTGGCCGTCGGCACCGCCGCCCGCCGCCGCCGCGCCGCCCGCGCCGCCTGAGTCCCCACCCCATACCGAAAGAACCATCGATGAAACTACGTCCCATTTCCGCCGCCATCGCGCTGCTGCTGACGGCGCTCGTGTCGCCGGCCCACGCCGACGACACGCGCCGCCCCTACATCGTGCAACTGGCCGACCAGCCGGTGTCGTCCTACACCGGCGGCATCGCCGGCCTGGCCGCCACCAAACCGGTCGCCGGCTCCAAGCTCAACCTCACCACGGCCGCCGCCCAGGCCTACAGCGCCTACCTGGCGCAAAAGCAGCAAAGCGTCAAGGCGCTGGTGGCCAACGCGCCGCTGGTGTACGACTACAAGGTCGTCCTCAACGGCTTCTCGGCCATGCTGACCGACGACGAGGTGCGCGCGCTGCAAGCGAACGGCAACGTCGCCGCCGTCACCGCCGACGTCGCGCGCGAGCCGCTGACCAACTACACCCCGGCCTTCCTCGGCCTGGACGGCGCGGCCGGCCTGTGGAGCCAGCTCGGCGGCAAGGCCAACGCCGGCGAGGACATCGTCATCGGCATCATCGACACCGGCATCTGGCCGGAAAACCCGTCCTACGCCGACCGCATCGACGCCAACGGCAAGCCTACCTTCGCCAACAGCGGCACCCTGGTCTACGACGCGCCGGCCAACTGGCAGGGCGGCTGCCAGGACGGCGAAGGCTTCACCGTGGCCGCCTGCAACAACAAGCTGATCGGCGCGCGCTACTTCAAGGACGGCTTCGACAGCACCGGCCGGGCGCTGCACTGGACCGAGTTCGTCTCGCCGCGCGACTCGCTCGGCGGCGCCACCGGCCACGGCGGCCACGGCACCCATACCTCGACCACGGCCGGCGGCAACAACGGCGTGGCCGCCAACCTGGGCGGCGCGGCCGTCGGCGACGTCTCGGGCATGGCCCCGCGCGCGCGCATCGCCTCCTACAAGGTGTGCTGGACCTTCGTCGCCCCGGAAGAGGCCACGGGCAGCAAGAACAGCTGCTGGGGCCAGGACTCGGTGGCGGCGATCGAACGGGCCGTGATCGACGGCGTGAACGTGCTCAACTTCTCGATCGGCGGCGGCGAGAGCCTGGCCGATCCGGTCGACCAGGCCTTCCTGCACGCGGTCAACGCCGGCGTGTTCGTCGCCGCGTCGGCCGGCAACAGCGGCCCGGGCAACCAGGTCGCCCACATCAGCCCGTGGCTGGCCACCGTGGCCGCCTCGAGCCACGACCGGGTGTTCGGCGCCACCGCCACCTTGGGCAACGGCGCCCAGTACAAGGGTTACTCGCTCAACGCCACCGCGCTGCCGGCCGCGCCGCTGATGCGCGGCGAGGACGCGCGCGTGGCCGGCGTGGCCGTCACCGCCGGCCGCCTGTGCTACAGCACCGGCTGGAACGGCGGCGCGCCGGCGCTCGACCCGGCCAAGGTGGCCGGCAAGGTCGTCACCTGCGACCGCGGCACCAACGACCGCGTCGACAAGAGCCTGGCCGTCAAGGAGGCCGGCGGCGTGGGCATGATCCTGGTCGACAACGGCGCCGGCCTGGTGGCCGACCCGCACGTGGTGCCGACGGTGCACATCAGCGCCGCCGACGGCGCGCTGGTCAAGACCTACGCCACCAGCGCCGGCGCCACCGCCGCGATCAGCCGCTTCACCATCGGCGCCAGCACCACGCCGGCGCCGGTGATCACCGGCTTCTCCTCGCGCGGGCCGAACCGCTACGACGCCAACGTGCTCAAGCCGGACCTGACGGCGCCGGGCGCCAACGTGCTGGCCGGCGTGACGCCGGACCTGAGCGCGGCCGCGCGCGCCAACCTGGTCAGCGGCACCTTGTCGCCGGTACCGCTGGCCTGGGCGTTGTACGACGGCACCTCGATGTCGTCGCCGCACGTGGCCGGCATCGCCGCGCTGCTCAAGCAACTGCATCCGACCTGGTCGCCGGCCGCCATCAAGTCGGCCATGATGACCACCGCCACCCCGACCTTCACCGACAACCTGCCGAGCCCGCAAACCGGCACCTTGCCGTGGGCCCAGGGCGCCGGCCACGTCAACCCGGTCGGCACGGTGCGCCGTCCGGCCGACGGCAAGGCCTACAACCCGGGCGGCGCCGCCGATCCGGGCCTGGTGTTCGACCTCGGCGCGCTCGACTACAAGAAATACCAGTGCGGCGCCGGCATCAGCGCGCAATGCGCGTCGGGCAACATCGCCGGTTACAACCTGAACCTGCCGTCCATCACCGTCGGCAACACGCTCGGCTCGACCGACGTGCTGCGCACGGTGACCAACGTCGGCGCCGGCACGGCGACCTACACCGCCAGCGCCACCTTGCCGGGCTACAGCGTGACGGTCTCGCCGGCCTCGCTGACGCTGGCGCCGAACGCCAGCGCCAGCTTCACGGTCAAGCTGACCCGCACCACGGCGCCGGCCAACGTCTGGCAGTTCGGCGAACTGGTGCTCACCGACGGCAGCCACATCGTGCGCGTGCCGGTCAGCGCCCGCGAAGGCAAGCAGGTCGTGGCGAAGGATCTGGCCAAGAGCACGCGTGCCACCAGCACCACCTTGCTGAGCGTAAACACCGGCTTCACCGGACGCCTCGGCGTGGCCGCCGGCGGCCTCAAGGAAATCAGCCGCACCGCGCAAACGGTGCGCGCCTTCGCCGGCGCGCCGCCGGCGGACCTGGAGGCCTCGGCCGCCGCCTGCCGCGCCAACGTGGTCGGCACCGTCGTCACGCCGCTGGCCGTGCCCGCCGACGCGGTGGTGCTGTCGGTCGAACTGTTCGACCGCGACACTTCCTCGGGCAACGGCAACGACGATCTGGACCTGGTGCTGCTGGCGCCGGACGGTAGCGTCGCCGCCGCCAGCCTGAACGGCGGCTCCAACGAGTCGGTCATGCTCAACAGCCCGGCCGCCGGCGCCTACCGCGCCTGCGTGGTCGGCTACGCGCCGGCCGACAAGGTGGCCACCGACTACACGCTGTCGTCGGCGGTCGTCGGTCGCGCCGACGTCGGCGGCAACCTGCGCCTGACCACGCCGGGCAAGGTGTACGCCGGCAGCGCCGCCACCGTCACGGCCAGCTGGAGCGGCCTGGCGACGGGCAAGCGCTATCTGGGCGGGGCGCAGTTCCTCAACCCGGCCGGCGCGGTGGCCGCCACCACGGCCTTGCTGGTCGAGACCAACGATCCGCTGCCGCTGGTGCTGTCGGGCCCGCGTCCAAAGTCCGCCGTCACGAAGTAAACGCCGGTGGTAGCCGGCCGCGGCGAACGCCGCGGCCGATCAGGCGCCGCCCCTTCACGGGGGCGGCGCCTTGTCGTTTCGGCCGCGCTTTCCCGGGGGCCGATACGCCGGCGCCAACCAGGCCGGCGGCATGCACCTTCTTTGTGCATCCTCAACAATGTTGCGAATTATTCACACGCAAGCACAACCCCGGTTCAGCGCCGCTCCCAGCGGAAACCGAATTTACCGCGCCGAAAATGCCGCTTACCCGAATTTTCATTTATAAACTTTTTGCCAATTTATTGTCGGGGTTGCTACTATTATTGACATCTCCCGCGCAGACGGGAGTACACGCTTGTCCCGGCGCGTCAAGGGGCATCAACGCCATCGTTCGCTTCACTCACAAAAGGGTAGATCCATGAAACGCAGCTCGTTCCCCACCGATGCGCCACGCGCCGCGTCGAGCCTCCGACTGACACAATTGGTCCGTGCAACCATGCTCGCCGGCCTGACCATGGCCGTCCTGCCGTCGGCCCACGCCGACGTCACCATCGACTTCAGCGGTCTGCCGCCGATCGGCCTGACCCACAACGACACCATCGTCAGCCAGGGCTTCAACATCGCCGCCTACTCCCCCGCCGACGACGCGCAGGCGGGCGACGCCGTCGGCGCCATCATCGACGGCACCGACTCGGTGAATTCGTGCGGCTTCCTGCAGTGCCCGGCCAGCGACAGCAACTATGCGGCCTTCATCAACGACGGCTACCTCGAACTGACCAGCACCACGCCGGGCGGCGCCTTCGGCCTGAAATCGTTCGACGCCTCCTTCCTCGGTTCGAACGCCTACGACTACCCGGCGACGCCGGGCTTCCTGCGCGTGCAGGGCTTCCGCGCCGACAACAGCACCGTGTTTGAAGACTACGCGTTCTACGCGCCCGGCAGCGAGGGCTTCGAGTTCGGCAGCTACAACTCGTCGTCGCTGTTCAGCAACGGCAACTTCACCAGCCTGTACTTCTTCGCCTTCGTGTGCGACGACAACGGCGACTGCTCGGCCTTCAGCACCGGCCTCGGCCAATTCGCCATCGACAACATCACCACCACCTCGCTGGTGGCCGCGCCCGTGCCCGAGCCGTCGACCTGGCTGATGATGGGCGCCGGCCTGCTCGGCGTGGCCGGCGCCGCGCGCCGCCGCAAGCAAGCCCGAGCATCGACACCCGCCGTTTGAGCCATCCATCGAGGAACCACACAATGAAATTACGCCCTGTTTCCGCAGCGGTCCTGCTGCTGCTATCCGGCCTGAGCCTGGCCGCGCACGCCGACGACACGCGTCGTCCGTACATCGTGCAACTGGCCGACAAGCCGCTGTCGTCCTACACCGGCGGCGTCGCCGGCATCGCCGCCACCAAGCCGGCCGCCGGTGCGCGGCTCGACCTCAACACCAGCGCCGCCCAGGCCTACAGCGGCTACCTGATCCAGAAGCAGCAGTCGGTCAAGGCGGCCGTGGCCGCCGCGCCGATGCTGTACGACTACAAGGTGGTGCTCAACGGCTTCTCGGCCATGCTCACCGACGACGAGGTGCGCGCGCTCAAGGCCAACACGGCCGTGGCCAACATCACCGCCGACACGCCGCGCCAGATGCTGACCAACTACACGCCCGCCTTCCTCGGCCTGGACGGCCCGAACGGCCTGTGGAGCCAGCTCGGCGGCAAGGAGGGCGCCGGCGAGGGCGTCGTCGTCGGCATCATCGACGGCGGCATCTGGCCCGAGAGCCTGTCCTACGCCGACCGCGTCGACGCCAACGGCAAGCCGACCTGGGACAACAGCGGCACCCTGGCCTACACGCCGCTGGCCGGCTGGCAGGGCGGCTGCGACACCGGCGAGGGCTTCACCGTGGCCTATTGCAACAACAAGCTGATCGGCGCGCGCTACTTCATCGACGGCTTCAAGGCCACCGGCCGGCAGCTGCACTGGACCGAGTTCGTCTCGCCGCGCGATTCGATCGGCGGCACCGTCGGCCACGGCGGCCACGGCACCCACACCTCGACCACGGCGGCCGGCAACAACGGCGTGACGGCCACCCTGGGCGACAACATCGCCATGGGCCAGACCTCGGGCGTCGCCCCGCGCGCGCGCATCGCCTCGTACAAGATCTGCTGGAGCTTCAACGACGCGACCGATCCGACCGGCGGCAAGAACAGCTGCTGGGGTTCGGACGCGGTGGCCGCCGTCGAACAGGCCGTCACCGACGGCGTCGACGTGCTCAACTACTCGATCAGCGGCGGCACCGTCGTCAACGACGCCGTCGAACAAGCGTTCCTGCACGCGACCAACGCCGGCGTGTTCGTGGCCGCCTCGGCCGGCAACGACGGCCCCGCCAACGAGGTCAACCACGTCAGCCCGTGGCTGGCCACGATCGCCGCCGCCGTCAACAACCGCGTGTTCCAGGGCACCGTCACCCTGGGCAACAGCGCCAGCTACAAGGGCGTCTCGCTCAACAACCACGCGCTGCCCAACACCCCGCTGATCCGCTCCGAGGACGCGGTGCTGGCCGGCGCCAGCGCGGCCGAGGCGCGCCTGTGCTACAGCGTCGGCGCCAACGGCGGCCCCACGCTCGACCCGGCCAAGGTGGCCGGCAAGGTCGTCACCTGCGTGCGCGGCACCAACGCCCGCGTCGACAAGAGCCTGGCCGTCAAGCAGGCCGGCGGCGTCGGCATGATCATGGTCGACAACGGCGGCGGCCTGGTGGCCGAGATCCATTCGGTGCCGACGGTGCACGTGAGCGCGGCCGACGGCAACGCCATCAAGGCCTACGCGGCGGCGCAGAACGCGGTCGCCGCGCTGAGCGTGTTCAGCAACGTGATCGTGCCGAACGCGCCGGTCTCGGCCGGATTCTCCTCGCGCGGCCCGAACCGCTACGACGGCAACGTGCTCAAGCCGGACGTCACCGCCCCCGGCGTCGACATCCTGGCCGGCGTCACGCCCGAGCTGACCGCGACCCAGCGCGCCAACGTCATCAACGGCACCCTGACGCCGCCGCCGGCCTGGGCGCTGTACCAGGGCACGTCGATGTCGTCGCCGCACGTGGCCGGCGTGGCCGCGCTGCTGCGCCAGCAACATCCGACCTGGTCGCCGGCGGCGATCAAGTCGGCGCTGATGACCAGCGCCACGCCGACCTTCGCCGACGCCCTGACCGGGCTGCAGCAGGGCGTGCTGCCGTGGGCCCAGGGCGCCGGCCACATCAACCCGTTCGGCACCGTGCCGCATCCGGCCGACGGCCGCGCCTACAACGCCAAGGGCGCCAGCGATCCAGGTCTGGTGTACGACCTGGGCGCGCGCGACTACAAGCGCTACCAGTGCGGCGCCGGCTTCAGCGGCGAGTGCACCGAGGGCTCGATCACCGGCTACAACCTGAACCTGCCGTCGATCACCGTCAACAACGCGCTCGGCACGGTCGAGGTGACCCGCACCGTCACCAACGTCGGCGCCAGCGCCGCCACCTACAGCGGCAGCGCCAGCCTGCCCGGCTTCGACGCCGTGCTGGCGCCAACCACCCTGACGCTGGCCCCCAACGCCAGCGCCAGCTACACGGTCAAGCTGACCCGCACCACCGCCGCGTTCAACGAATGGCAATACGGTAACGTCACCTGGACCGACGCCAACCACGTGGTGCGCGTGCCGTTGACGGCGCGCAGCGGGCGGGCCGTCTCGTCGCCGGCGCTGACGACCAGCACCCGCGCCTCCAGCACGGTGCTGCTGAGCGTGCTGACCGGCTTCAGCGGCCGCATGGGCACGGCCGTCGGCGGCCTCAAGGAAGTGAGCCGGGGCGCCACGCAAACCGTGCCGGCCATCCTGGAACCGCTCGACACGGCCGCCGCCGTGGCCGCCGCTTGCGTGGTCAACACGGTCGGCGTGCGCGCCATTCCGGTGACGATCCCGGCCAACACGGTGGCCGCCGCGTTCGAACTGTTCGACCGCGACACCTCGTCCAACGGCGGTGACGACCTCGACCTGGTGGTGCTCAATCCGGACGGCAGCGTGGCCGGCGGCAGCCTGCGCGGCGGCTCGACCGAATGGGTGCGCCTGAACAGCCCGGCGCCCGGCAACTACCGCGTCTGCGTGGTCGGCTACGCGCCGGCCGACGGCGTCTCGACCGACTTCAACCTGTCGTCGGCCGTGGTCACCCGTGGCGACACCGCCGGCGCGCTGAAGGCGGCCGCGCCGAGCCGGGTCTACGCCGGCAACGTGGCCACCGTCACGGCCAGCTGGAGCGGCCTGCCGACCGGCAAGCGCTACTACGGCGGGGTGCAATACCTCGACCTGAGCGGCGCCGTCGCCTCGTCGACCACCCTGCTGGTGGAGACCAACAATCCGGTGCCGCAGGCGGAAGGCGCGGCCAAGGTCAGCCGCAGGATCAGCGCTCGCTGATCGGCACGGCAGCCATCGACGCCGCACCCCGGAGGGTGCGGCGTTTTTCGTTTACGCGGGGAGAATTAGGGGAGAAAGCCGAGGCCGTGTCCGAATGTCGGACCTGACCCCGGTGGTGCGGCGGGATCAGACGCGCTGGTAGACGTCCTCGAAACGGACGATGTCGTCCTCGCCCAGGTAGCTGCCGGACTGCACCTCGATCAGGTGCAGCGGCAGTTTGCCCGGGTTTTCCAGCCGGTGGTTCATGCCGATCGGAATA
>CAUPJZ010000033.1:0-75010 GCA_963511605.1 uncultured Duganella sp.
CATCACCGACTACATCGTGGGCTTCTACAACTGCACGCGCATCAATTCAGCACTGGGCAATCTGCCGCCCGCCGTCTATGAACGGGAAATGGCAGTAAGCGAACCTATTGTTGTGTCCGAATTTACTTGACCACCGCAATCATCTCGCAATCGCTCCCGCTACTCGTCCAAGACGATAGAGGTGTGGATGCCGTGGGAGTTTTGATATGGTCTGGTTGATCTTGTTGTACAAGTCAGCGGCTGACTTGTGAGAGCGGGTGGGGCGCTGGTCGGCAAGGCAAGCTTGGACTTTCGATCAACAAAAGGATTAAAAGGACGAGGCCGAGGCGATGAACGAGTGTTGCATTTCTCTTCCTGAAGCGCCGCGTGGTAGAGATGTGGCGACTTGCGTTCGGGGCGCCTTGTCACGTTGATTTGAAATCTCGCATGCCCCTTCCGGTTGCGGCTTACCCTCGATGCGGAAATGCCGGAAGAATTTAAACTTTCGACTCACACCGCCAGGGTCGGAAAGAAAGGGAAGGGCAAATTCCTGTTTGTCGAGTAATACCAGGCGCCAAACAGTGCCACCAAAGAAGCGAAACGTTAGTAAGTTCGGTGGTAGGAGATTCAGCTCAGCAAACGTGCCGGTGGAATACCTTGAGCCGAGTACGGCGGAATCGACCAATGTCATATTGGCGTCGAACATATAGATCCGCAGCATGTCTTCGTAGGGGATGTCATCAGTAAAGAAGGCAATGCTGCAACCTTGCCATTCCAAGGCTGTTTCCAGCACGGCACCGGTCACGATCAGTCCACTCGGCTTTCCGTCTAAAAGCAATTCGCATGACGGCAGTTCCATGTCCGTAGGTGGTGACGCCAGTCGCGCCGAGAATGTTGCGGTCGGAAGTAGTTTCACGAGCTTGCCCTACCAAATAAAGCCAGAGCCGAAGGCAGCCAGAGCTCCCCCGGCAAACGCACCTATTGTCACACACACCGGCGCGCCAGGGCCGCACGCCAAACCCGCGAGCGCTCCAGCTGCTATGCTTCCGCCTATTCCCGCAGCCGTGGTTGTTAGCTCGCGTTTGACTGCTGTGGATTTGTTGGAAGCGCTGAGTATGTTATACGTCGACAGTGCCAACGACAGCACAATGACGCTTCTGCCCAAGTATGACAGCCGCATCGCATTTCGTGTGACCGCAGGATGTGATCTACCTGCGGAGGCTACAACTTCGGCAAAGACGCGGTTCTGCTGTGGCGGGGTGAGTTTTGCAAAGATCGCACTTTTTCCGAACAACTTCGAAGTTTTTTCGGCGATCAGTGCATTTAGACTACGTCCTTCGGCCTTCTTGTACTCTGCGAAAGCGCGGGCGGGTGGAGTGGTACGTGATCTGATAAGTTGCATGACGACGTTTCGAGTGTCGTGGGCCTGATCCGCCGCTTGCGCCCAAGTTATCTTGCCGCTGGCGACTTCGCGGCGCAGACTGTCTGACATGGCCTTTATTTCCCGCACGTAGATCCGGCGGGCTGTGGAGTCAAGCTCCAAGTGCATCGCTGCGCTGGCAGCAGTTGCTTCAAGCGATTTAATCGCGTTTTCGAATGCTTCTTCGTCGGCTCGCTGCATGGTATGTTCCAGTCAATAGTGTTTGACGAGAGTAATGGGTTACGGGGCGAGTACATTTGAAGAGGCGCAACATGTTAGATGGGGCGGTTACTTTTGCTCAGTCCGCCAGCTTTTTTGCTCGATGCGAATGAATTTTGGGCTGTTGAGCGGCGTGGTAGTCTAAAACCGAGGGCCAAGATGGCTAAGAGTGACATTCCGGTCTCATCGAAACAAATAGTTTCCCTTTTGCTGACGGTATTTATTCCGTTAGCGTTGGCGTTCCTGGTTGTCCTGTGGGCGCCGTCAAAGTCGGTTCAGACGAGGTCGGATGAGGCGCTCGCCGCATGGATTGTGGGAGGAATCGCTATTGCGCTATCGAGCTTAATCATCGCTGCGGCAAAGCGGCACGTCATTGAAGTTTTGCCCGATGCGCTGACTGTCAGGCATAGCCTTTATACGCTTGTGATAGAACGAAGCGCTGTGGACTCTCTAGAGGTGCGCGAAATAACTTCGATTGAGCAACTCGGCCTATCTACCAGGAAGAATGGCATAGCGGCATTCGGCTATTTTTCAGGGTGGTTCCGGGGCGCGGAGGGAGATCTCACATTCTGCGCGTTATCGGGGTGGCCTGCATATCTGATAACGCTCGAAGGAAGCGCCAGGTGTCGCCAACTGGCGTTGAGTACAAATCCTGACGTTGCGCGGAGTATCGAGGATTGGGTTTCGGCTTGATATTGCAGACAGCCACTACTTCGAAGGATTAAATACAAAAAAGCCCACAAACCGAAATTTGTGAGCTTTTTTGATGAATCTTGGTAGGCCGTGCGGGATTCGAACCTGCGACCAACGGATTAAAAGTCCGCTGCTCTACCAGCTGAGCTAACGACCCAAGGGTGCTTCGGTGGTAGGCCGTGCGGGATTCGAACCTGCGACCAACGGATTAAAAGTCCGCTGCTCTACCAGCTGAGCTAACGACCCCCGAAGAAGCGAGATTATAGGGGGTATCGGCCCAACCTGTCAAATGCCCTCAGGACATTATTTGCCGCCGAGGCGCTGTTTCGCCGTGACGGCGGCCGAGGACTCCGGATATTGCTTGATCAGGTCCTGCAGCGTCTTCTTGGCGGCCTTGTCCTTCAGCTCGGTCTGGCAGCTGGCGATGTTGAGCATGGCGTCCGGCGCCTTCGGGCTGTCCGGATAGTTCTTCAGCACCTGCAACTGGGCGCTGATGGCGCTCTTGCAGTCGCGCTGGGCGTAGAAGGCGTTGCCGAGCCAGTACTGCGCGTTGGGCGTGTACACCGACGCCGGGAACTGGCGCACGAAGTCGGACAGGGCCGTGCCCGCCGCTTTGTAGTCGCCGGCCTTGAACAGCTCCATGGCGGCGTCGTAGTTCTTCTGCTCGCTCGGATCGACCTGGGCCGCCTTGCCGTCGACCGTCACTTCGCGCGGCTCGAGCTTGCGCAGGCGCGTGTCGAGGTCGACGTAGAAATCCTTCTGGCGCTTTTGCGCGTTCGACAGCTCGTTCTGCAGCACTTCGATCTGGCCGCGCAGCTTGTTGAGCTCCTGTATCGTGTTTTCGTTTTGCGTGACCAGGTCCAGCGCGCTGGACTTGTCGGACTTGGTGTCCAGGCGCGCGTTCATTTCGATGCGCATCGCTTCGACCTTGGCGCGCAGGTCGAGCAGGGCTTTACGGGCTTCCTCGTCGTCGAACAGGCCGGCGTGGGCTTGCATCGGCAGCCACGTCAGCGCGGCCAGCAGGGCGGCGGCGAGGCCGGATTTGGTGAGTTTCTTCATGTCGGGCGCTTTCAGCAAATCAAAATGGAAACGGGGCAGGGCGCGGATGAATACCGCGCGCCGCCCCGTATTATGCCTGTGACCCGGCAAAAGGGTAGTGCTTTCGATTACTTGTAGACGATGTCAGCACGACGGTTCTGTGCCCATGCCTCTTCGTTCGAACCGGTCGCTTTTGGCTTCTCTTTGCCCAGCGAGACGGCTTCGATCTGCGATTCCGGCACGCCCAGGGTGGTCATGGCTTTGCGTACGGCTTCGGCGCGCTTCTGGCCCAGCGCCAGGTTGTACTCGGAGCTGCCGCGTTCGTCGGTGTTGCCTTGGATCAGAATCGAGCGCGATTTGTTCTTGGCCAGGTAGGCCGAGTGGTTTTCCACCACCGGCTTGCCGTCGGCGCGGACAACATAGCTATCCAGGTCGAAGTAGATGCTACGGTTGGCCAGCACGCCTTTTGGATCGTCCAGCGGGTCCAGCGATTTGGTTTCAACCGGGGCGACGGTGCGGGTGTCCGATTGCGACGGCGCGGCCTTGTCGGCTGGACGCTCGACGACTGGTGCCGGCTCCGATACTTTGACCGGGGTCGAGCAGGCGGACAGGATGGCGGCGGTGGTGATGATGAAAGCTAAGCTGCTGAGTTTACGCATTTGATTCTCCTAGTAATAATTAAAGACCAGATTTATTTACTGCATGAACGGACCCCAGGTGGGCTCCTTGATGTTGCCCGCCTGCGTAGTCAGGCGTTGCTTTACACGTCCGTCGACGGACACCACGGCCAGCGATTTGCGGCCGCCCGCGGTCGTGGCGTACATGATGTATTTGCCGTTGGGGGCGAAGCTCGGCGATTCGTCGCTGGTGGTGTCCGACAGGCGCTGCTCCTGGCCGCTGGCCAGGTCCAGCACGTACAGCTGGAAGTTGCCATCACGGCGAGAGATGTAGGCCAGGGTCTTGCCATCCGACGAGATGCGCGGGCTGGTGTTGTACGTGCCGCTGAAGGTCACGCGCTTGGCTTCGCCGCCGTCGGCGCTCATGCGGTAGATCTGCGGACCGCCGCTGCGGTCGCTGGTGAAGTAGATGCTCTGGCCGTCGGCCGAGAATTGCGGCTCGGTGTCGATGCCGTTGCTGTTGGAGACGCGGCGCAGGCCGCTTCCGTCGGTGTTGACCGTGTAGACCTGGGTGTGGCCGTCCTTCGACAGCGCCACGGCCAGTTTATTGCCGGCTGGCGACCACGATGGGGCCGAGTTGCTGCCTTTTTCGTTGGCGACCACGGTGCGGGCGCGGGTCACCAGGTTTTGCACGTAGACCACCGGTTTTTTCTGTTCGAACGAGACGTAGGCGACCTTGGTGCCGTCCGGCGACCACGATGGCGAGATGATCGGCTCGTTCGAGCGCAGCGCCAGTTGTTCGCCTTCGCCGTCGGCGTCGGCCACCAGCAGCTGGTAGTTGCGGCCTTCCTGCTTGACGTAGGAGATGCGGGTGGAGAAGGCGCCGCGGATGCCGGTCAGCTTGAAGTAGACGTCGTCGGCGATCAGGTGGGCCGACAGGCGGGTGAACTGCGCGGTGACGGCTTTGTCCAAATTGGAGATCTTGGCTTGCTTGACGGTGTCGAGCAGCTTGTAGCGCACGTCGTAGCGGCCGTCGGCCAGCGCGTCGACGGTGCCGACGACGAGCGCGTCGGCGCCCTTGGCTTTCCAGGCGCCGTAGTCGATGTTGTTGACGTCGTTGATGACGCCGGCGTCGATCACTTTGAAGGCGCCGCTGCGCTCGAGGTCGGCCTTGATGATCTCGGAGATTTTTTGCGGCGACACGCCTTCGTTGGCGAAGCCGGCCACGGCGACCGGGATCTGGTTGCTGCCGACACCGGAAATTTCGATGCGCATCTGCGCCTGGGCGCTGCCCATGGTGGCAGCGATGGTCAGGCCGGCGTAAAGGAGGGTCAGTTTTTTCATATCAATGCATATCCTTCATGTTGAAGTCGGCTGTAATGTCGCGCTCTACCGTACCATCTTTCTTCTTGGGTAGCGGTGACGATTTGGCAATCGCGTTTTCAATAGCGTTGTCGTAGGCGGCCGAGCCGCTACTTTTCACCTTGCGCACGCCGATGATCTCGCCGGACGGCAGTTGGGTGATCTGGTACGTGGCGCTGAGGCTGTCGTCGATCGTGCCGTAGACCAGGTTGCTCCTGATCTTGGCGATGACGGCCGCCTTGTAACCGCCGTCGGCGCGGCCGCCGGTCGATTGCGCGGCCGTGCCGGTCGAGCCCTTGGCGGCCGAACCTGTGATGCGGCTCATTTCCGCCGCGAATGCCTTATCCTTGGCGGCCTTGTCGGCTTTTTCCTTGGCCAGTTTTTCGGCGGCTGCCTTTTTCTTGTCTTTTTCTTTCTCGGCCAGTTCCTTCTTGTCCTTCTCGGCCTGTTCTTTCTCTTCCTTCAGCTTTTGCTCGGCCAGTTTCTTGTCAGCCAGCTTCTTCGCTTCCAGCTTGGCCTGCTTCTCTTCGGCTTCCTGCTTCAGCTTGGCTTCCTTGGCTTCGGCCAGCTTCTTCTCTTCGAGTTTCTTCTTGGCCTTCAGGCGTTCGAGGGCGATGTCCGGTTCCTTCGGCGCGGGCGGCGCCTCCACCGGCGGCGGCGGCGGGGTCTTGATCACGGGCGTCGGTTCCGGCTCCGGCTCGGGTTCCGGCGCGGGCTCGGGAGTCGGAGCGGGCGGCGCGGCGTCCTGCACCTTCATGTCCCAGATCTCGGCCTGCACTTCGGTCGGTTCATTGTTCTGCCAGCTAACGCCGACCCACAGGAACAGCAGCAGCACCGCGTGCATCGCCACCGCCAGCACCACGGAGCGCCAGCCTTCGTTATGTCGCGGAACCTTGTACGGACCGCCTGCGGTTGCGGGTTTCATCGTCTGCACTAGTTATTTGGTGGACAAGCCGACCCGGTTGATGCCCATCTTTTTCGCTTCCGAGATCAGCTGGATCACGTCGTCGTACTTGCTTTCCTTGTCGCCGGCGATCAGCACCGGATATTCCGGATGCGTCTCGTGCAGCGCGCGCAGTTTTTTGACCAGCGCGTCGCGGTTGGGCGCCGTTTCGGGCGCGTCCTCGCCTTTGCCCTTGACGCCGATCGACAGCGCGCCGTTCGGCTTGATGACGATCTGCACGTAGTCGCTCGGCGGCTTGGTCGATTTTTCAGCGTTCGGCAGGTCGACGATGCTCGGATCGGTGGCCGACGGCATGACCATGAAGATGATCAGCAGAACGAGCATGACGTCGATGTACGGCACGACGTTGATCTCGGACTTGAACTTGCGGCCGCGACCGCCGCGCATGCTGCTGGAGAAAGAGGAAGCCATGGTCTCTCTGCCTTGTTAACGCGATTGACGTTGCAGGATGTTGGAGAACTCTTCGACGAAACTTTCGAAGCGGATCGCCAGACGATCGATGTCGTGCGAGAAGCGGTTGTAGGCGACGACGGCCGGGATCGCGGCGAACAGGCCGATGGCGGTGGCGATCAGCGCTTCGGCGATGCCGGGCGCGACGGCGGCCAGGGTGGCTTGCTGCACGTTGGCCAGGCCGCGGAAGGCGTTCATGATGCCCCAGACGGTGCCCAGCAGGCCGATGTACGGCGACACCGAGCCGACCGAGGCCAGGAAGGCCAGGTGCGATTCGAGCACGTCCATCTCGCGCTGGAACGCGGCGCGCATGGCGCGGCGCGCGCCGTCGAGGATCGCGCCGTGGTCGACGGCATCGCGGCTGGCGGCGTAGGCGGCCTTGCTCTTGATGAATTCGCCCATGCCGGCTTCGAAGATGCGCGCCAGCGGGCCGCTGTTGGCGCGGTCCTTGCCGGCGTTCTGGTGCAGCGCGTGCAGGTTGCCGCCGGCCCAGAAGGTTTTTTCGAAGTCGATCGTCAGGCGGCGCGCCGAGCGCACCGCGAACAGTTTACTGAAGATGTAGGTCCAGCTGGTCAGCGAGATGATGAACAACAACGCCATGATCAGTTGCACGATCAGGTGGGCGTTGGAGATGAGGGACAGGAAAGAGAGGTCTTGGGTGACGTTCATTGTTTATCAGTCTGATCAGTCTGTTTTCGTGATGTTGGTGGTGCTGCGCATTTTGTCCGCGACCGCCGGCGGCACCGCGCGCGGGCGCAGCGTCGAATCGACGCAGCCGACCTTGACCCGCGCCGTGTTCAGCAGTTGCTCGCCGCACCATGCCTCCTGGACAAAGGAGATCGAGGCGCGTCCTAATTTTTCGATACTAAGTGTCAATTTTATTACGTCGTCAAGCTTAGCAGGCGCATGATACTCCGCGCTGACGCTTTTGACGACGAACATAGCGTCGTGTTCCTGCAATAAAGCGTGCTGGCCCACATTGATCTGGCGCAGCCATTCGGTGCGCGCGCGCTCGAAGAACTTCAGATAGTTCGCGTAATAGACGATACCGCCGGCGTCGGTGTCTTCGTAGTAGACCCGGACGTTCCAGATGAACTCTGCTGGCATGTTGTTAGGATTGCAAATTGTGTTGAGCAACATTCTACGCGATTTTGTTCTTTTGGTTGAAGTTTGGACGGGGAAATCCGCGTCCGTCCCGCCACTTGTGCGGGATTTCAACTGGGGGCGCAAAGATTGCACTGGTGACAGTTAAGCGGTTTACAGGCAACTTGCCAAGGATTGTAACAACCGCTTACGAATTGTGGGGCACGGAAAATGAATGATCATGGAGGCACGTAGGGCGGATTAGCGCAGCGTAATCGGCCATGCATGCGTCACCGACGGCGCATACGTGGCCGATTACGGCGTTCCGCCTAATCCGCCCTACGTGTTTTACCTTCACGCGAGCTTTGGTGGGCGAAGCGTTTTAGACGTTGCGCTTGATCGCCAGCGGGCCGTAGCCTTGGCACGTCGGCATCATCTCGATGCGGTTGATGTTGATGTGCGGCGGCAGCGTGGCGATCCAGAACGCGGTGTTGGCGATGTCCTCGGCCGTCAGCGGCACGGTGCCTTCGTACACTTTGGCGGCGGCTTCGTCGTTGCCCTTCATGCGCACGTTCGAGAATTCGGTGCCGCCGCACAGGCCGGGCGCCAGATTGGTGGCGCGCACGCCGGTGCCGATCAGGTCCGCCCGCAGGTTCAAGGTGAACTGTTCGACAAACGCCTTGGTCGCGCCGTACACATTGCCGCCCGGGTATGGCGTGGCGCCGGCGACGGAACCCAGGTTGATGACGGTGCCGCTGCCGCGCTTGACCATGTCCGGCAGGATCGCGCGGGTCATGGCGACCAGGCCGCTGCAATTGGTGGCGATCATCGTGTCCCAGTCGTCGAGCGACGATTCATGGGCCGGGGTGACGCCCAGCGCCAGGCCGGCATTGTTAATCAGTACGTCGATCTGCTTCCATTCGGCCGGCAGGCCGTCCAGCGCGGTCTTGATCGAGGCCTTGTCGGTGACGTCCAGCACCACCGGCAGCACGGCGTCGCCCAGCTCGGCCGACAAGGTTTGCAGGCGGTCCTCGCGGCGCCCGCTGATCAGCACTTTGTGACCGTTCTGAACGAAAGTGCGGGCCATGGCGGCGCCGAAGCCGGCGGTGGCGCCAGTGATGAAGACGATCATGTTTTATCCTTGTCGGTGAGGGAGGAGGGCGTAAAGACTGGACAAAATTGTAGCCGAAATGGCGGTATCGCTCGCGGCGCGGTCAAAAACGCACAATCTTGCCGGTTATGCAAGCCGTTTCCTTGCTCAAATCTGGCGCATAAATTACAATCCGGGTTCCATTACGTCTCACGTAACTGGCGAAAAGCTGCGGTCGTCCCCAAAATGGTGCGTCGATCCGTCGGCGAAAGGTGGGCATCCACCGGGAAACGTGAGATTTCAATAGCCGTTCGCCTGGGCAGCCCATCGATGGAAAGCACGAAAGAGGCTGCCTGTCCGCTATCGGCGTCCCTCATTCGATCCAGCCTGCCAAGTCATACAGTTACTCATTCGATTGGAGTTTTTCATGTTCGCAAAAGATCACACCCTCGCCAGCGTTGACCCGGAATTGTTCGGCGCCATCCAAAAAGAAAACACCCGCCAGCACGACCACATCGAGCTGATCGCGTCGGAGAACTACACCTCGCCGGCCGTGATGGAAGCGCAAGGCTCGCAGCTGACCAATAAATACGCCGAAGGCTATCCGGGCAAGCGCTACTACGGTGGCTGCGAATACGTCGACGTCGTCGAGCAACTGGCGATCGACCGCGTCAAGCAACTGTTCGGCGCGGAAGCGGCCAACGTGCAGCCGAATTCGGGCTCGCAGGCCAACCAGGGCGTGTTCTTCGCCGTCCTGAAGCCGGGCGACACCATCATGGGCATGTCGCTGGCCGAAGGCGGCCACCTGACCCACGGCATGCCGCTGAACATGTCCGGCAAATGGTTCAACGTCGTTTCCTACGGCCTGACCCCGGAAGAGGACATCGACTACGCCGCCATGGAAGCGCTGGCCAAGGAACACAAGCCTAAGCTGATCATCGCCGGCGCGTCGGCTTTCTCCAAGAAAATCGACTTCGAGCGTTTCGCCGCCGTCGCCAAAGCCGTTGGCGCCTACTTCATGGTCGACATGGCCCACTACGCCGGCCTGATCGCCGCCGGCCTGTATCCGAACCCTGTGCCGCACGCCGACTTCGTCACCTCGACCACGCACAAATCGCTGCGCGGCCCGCGCGGCGGCATCATCCTGATGAAGGCCGAGCACGAGAAGATCATCAATTCGGCCATCTTCCCAGGCATCCAGGGCGGTCCGCTGATGCATGTGATCGCCGGCAAGGCCGTCGCCTTCAAGGAAGCGCTGACGCCTGAGTTCAAGGCCTACCAGCAACAAGTGGTCAAGAACGCCGACGTGCTGGCCAAGACCCTGATCAAGCGCGGCCTGCGCATCGTGTCCGGCGGCACCGAGTCGCACGTGATGCTGGTGGACCTGCGTCCGAAGAACCTGACCGGCAAGGAAGCGGAAGCGATCCTGGGCACGGCGCATATCACCACCAACAAGAACGGCATCCCGAACGATCCGCAGAAGCCATTCGTAACTTCCGGCATCCGTCTGGGCAGCCCGGCGATGACCACGCGCGGTTTCAAGGAAGCGGAAGCGGAAGAAGTCGGCAACCTGATCGCCGACGTGCTGGACAATCCGCACGACGCGACCACCATCGAGCGCGTCAAAGCGGCGGTGAAGGTGCTGGCCGATAAATATCCGGTCTACGCCAAGTAATTTGCTTTATAAGTAGTAATGCGGGACGCCGGCCTGGCTGGCGTCCCGTTAAGTAGTTCAATGTAGTTTTGCCCATGGCTCATATGAAATGTCCGTTCTGCCAGCATGACGATACCCAGGTTCTCGATACGCGTGTATCCGAGGAAGGGGATTCCATACGCCGGCGCCGACGTTGCGGCAAATGCGATAAACGATTTACCACGTATGAGCGCATCGAGCTGGTCATGCCGTATGTGGTCAAGAAGAACGGCAGCCGCACCGAGTATTCGGCCGCCAAATTGCGCGGCAGCCTGACCCTGGCCCTGCGCAAGCGTCCCGTGGCGGCGCCCGCCGTTGACGCGGCCGTGCTGTCGATCGAGGAAAAATTGCTCACCAGCGGCAAGCGCGAAGTCGACACCGGCTACATCGGCGAGCTGGTGATGCAGGAGTTGCAGCGCCTCGACAAGATCGCGTATATCCGCTTCGCATCGGTCTACAAAAACTTCGAAGACCTGGCCGAGTTCCAGGACGCCATCGCCGAAGTCGGCCAGGACCGCAAGCCGCGCAAAAGCTAGCATCCTGCTAGCGCACACTTGATCCACCTCATACCTCGGCCATTGGCCGCTGCTACCGTCTAGCTGTTGGACTGTAAGGTCCCTGTCGACTTGCGGAGGTGTGCATGCCCACGGCCCGTGCTGTTGCCGGCTTTACCCTGGTCGAAGTGATGATCGCCGTGCTCGTGCTGGCATTGGGCATCGTCGGCGGCGTGTCGATGCAACTGGCGGCGCTGCGCGCCCGGCATCAGTCGACCTTGCTGGCGCAGGCCTCCTGGCTGGCCGTCGGCATGGCCGAACGCATGCGCGCCAATCCCGAGCAAATGGGCCTCCCTGACGGCGCCAACCTCTATCTCACCCTCGATTACGATGTGCTGGCCGAGCCCAACCCACCGATGCCGCCGGCGCTGTGCTATGGCGGCGATTGCGATGGCGCCCGGCTTGCCGCGTTCGATGTGTATGAAATGAAGGCGCTGATGCGCGAGAACCTGCCTGCGGGCCGCGCGGTGGTCTGTCGTGACGCCGGCTTGTGGGCGGGCGGCAAGCTGCGCTGGGCCTGCAGCGGCGGCCCCGGCGCGCCCTTGGTGATCAAGGTCGGCTGGCGCGGCAAGAATCCGAACGGCACGCCGCGCAAGGACGAGGCCGGCGAGTACGTGCCAGGGGTTGCGCTTCCCTTGGCGTTGACCGTGGGGGCGCCATGACGCGGGCGCGCCAGCAGGGCTGGACCATCATCGAACTGGTCATCGCCACCGGCCTGGGCTTGGTGCTGACGTTGCTGGCCAGCGGGTTGTTGCTGGCGACCAGCGGCAGCTACCGCAACCACAGCGAGAACATGTGGATCGACGATGGCGGCCGCTACGCGTTGGAGATTATTTCGCAGGCGATACGGCAGGGCGCCTATGTCAACTGGGACAGCAAGGAGGCGCCGGCCGAGCTGGCCGAGCACGAACCGGCGGCCATCGCCGGGCTCGACGCCAGCAGCATCAGCAAGGCCAGCGACGGTATCTCCGGCGTCGCGCCGGATGTGGCCAACGGCAGCGACGTGCTGGCGTTGCGCTTCTCCGGCCACGGCGAGGGCGCGAATGGCGATGGCTCCAGCCTCAACTGCGCCGGCTTCGGCGTGGGCGCGCCATCGGCCGTCATCGAACGTGGCTGGAGCATTTTTTATGTCGCCGCCGACGCCGGAGGCGCGCCGGACTTGCGCTGCAAGTACCGCAGCGCGGCGGGCTGGGGCGCGGATGCGATCGTGCGCGGCGTCGATTCGTTTCAGGTGCTGTACGGACTCGACAGCGACGAGCCGGCCGACGGCATTCCCAATACCTTCGTCAACGCGACCGCGATCAACGGCATGGACGCGGGGCTGGCGCTGGTGGGCGCCACGCCGGAGGAACTTCAGCGCGATTTGCATCGCAAGACCAACTGGAAGCGCGTCTGCGCCGTGAAGCTCGCCTTGCTTTTGCACGGCGAGAACAATACGCGGGCCGATACGGTGGTGCGCCGGTTCGATCTGTTCGGGCCGGCCTATTCCGAGGGCCATGGCGGCGACCTGGGTGTGCGGATCGGGGAGGGAGTATTCCCCGAGTCGCAGCGATGGCGGGCCCGGCGAGTGTTCGGGATGACGGTCGCGCTGCGCAACAGGAGCGGTTGACATGCCGGCGCGCGCGAGGGTTCGCAACGCGCAGCGGCAAGAGCGCGGCGTGGCGTTGCTGGTGTGCCTGCTCATGCTGATACTGGTGATGTTGCTGGGCGTGTCGGCGGCGCAGCTGAGTTTGCAGGGCGAGAAGGCCGCGCGCGGCGAGCGCGATCGGGAAGTGGCGTTTCAGGCGGTGGAGGATGCGTTGGCGGATGCGGAACGGGACATCCAGGCGGGCGGCGGCGAGGTCGTCGATCCCGCCTGCGGCGAGGCGCCGGTGTGGCAGCGGGTCGACCTGTCCGGCGCCGTCGATGGCGCTTGCACGGTCGCGTACGGCGCGGCGACCGGGGCGGCGGTGCAGACCGGGCAGGGCTTTCTGCCGTTTAAGAAGCCGCGCTATCTGATCGAACGTACCGAGTGCCACCATCCGGGAGAGGATGCGTCGGCCGCCGCCACGCCCAGCTATTGCTATCGGGTGACGGCGATCGGCTTCGGTGCGAAACCGGCGACCGAGGTGGTGTTGCAAAGCGTGTTCAGCAAGCCGGAGTAACACAAAGCTGGCACGACACCCAGGAAAACAGGTACGAGACCGAAACTGCGTCTAAACCACGTAGGGCGGATTAGCGTAGCGTAATCCGCCAAGCGCCGTCGACGGCCACAGCTGAGAGGGAGGACGTATGCAACTCAAATACTTGACGATTCCGGCTGCGATAATAATCTCCACGGCCGTAAACGCCGCGCCCCCAACGCTCGACGTGGCCAGCGAACCGTTGACGGCCGCGTGCCGAGCCGGCGCCGGCAAGATCGACGGCTCCTCGTTGCTGCGCGTGGCACCACCCCCGGCCAGCGCCAGCGCCGGCGACCTCTTTCAAGCGAGTATCGACATGGCCGACTGGAGCGGGCACTTTTCCCGCTACGTCTTGTCTCCCGGCGGCGCTGGATCTTCGTTCACGCCAACGGCGATGTGGGACGCCGGCGCGCTGCTGACGGGCGACGGCGCGCGCCCGCCATCGCCAGCCCCGGCCGCACGCAAAATCTTCACGGCCATCGTGCAGCCGGATGGCGCACTGGCGATGATCCCTTTTGACTGGAGCGCCTTGTCGGCCGGGCAGCGGCAGCAACTGGATCGGGCGCCGCCGCCTGCCACCGGCGACGACGCCTTGGGCGAGCAACGCCTGGCTTTCCTGCGCGGCGATCGTACGCGGGAAGGCACGCTCTTCCGCAACCGCAGCAGCGTGCTGGGCGACTCCATCAACAGCACGCCGGTGTATGTGGGACCGGCTGCCGGCGCGCAGCCGGGCACGCGGCCGAATGTCGTCTACGTCGGCGCAAACGACGGCATGCTGCACGCCTTCAACGCCGCCGATGGCAGCGAACTCTTCGCCTATGTGCCGAACGCGTTGATGGCCACTTTGCATCGCTTGACCAGCGCCGACTATGTTCACCAGGCGTATGTCGACGGGCCCGCCAGCGCCGGCGAGGTGGTGATATCAAGCGCCGGCAAGACGGTCCTGGTCTCCGGCATGGGCGGCGGCGCGCAAGGCGTCTTCGCGCTGGACGTCACCGACCCGTTGCGGTTCGCCGAAGGTGGCGGCGTGCTGTGGGAATTCACCGACCGCGACGACGCGCTGATGGGCAACGTCACCACCCGGCCGCAGATCGCCAAATTACGAACGCGCACCGTCGCGGGCATGCCGATCTATAAGCATTTCGCGGTCGTCGCAAGCGGCTTGAACAACTACGCGTCGGACGGGCACGCCAGTCCGACGGGCAAGGGCGCGTTGTTCCTGCTGGCGCTCGACAAGCCGCGCGGCGCGGCATGGCGGCTGAACGTCAACTACTATCGGCTCATGACGCCGATCTCCGATGCCACGCTGGCCAACGCGCTCAACGCGCCGGTGCTGGTGGCCGACCGCGCGGGCGCGCTGCGCTATGGCTACGCCGGAGATTTGCAGGGGAACTTGTGGCGTTTCGATTTCGAAGGCGGCGCGCCCTGGGCCGGCGCTGTCGGCCCCGGCGCAGGCGGCACGCCGCTGTTTGTCGCACGCGACGACAGCGGCAGGCGCCAGCCGATCACCCAGCAGCCCTCGCTGGCGTATGCCGACGGCGGCGGTTATCTGGTTTTGTTCGGGACCGGCAAGTTGATAGAGAAGGCCGACCGCACCTCGGCCAGTTTCGCACCGCAGTCCTATTACGCGATCCGCGACAGTCTGCGTGATCCCGCCGAGGTCATCACCAGCCGCAGCCAGCTGACCCGGCGCGTACTGGGCGGCGACACGAGCGCGCCACCGTTCAGCGTACACGGTGCGAAAATGGCATTCGACAGCATGGGCTGGTATGTCGATTTCCTGCAAGCGGAGACAACGGGCGAGCGCAGCATCGATAGCGGCGTGCTGGCCGGTGGCGAGGTGTTTTTCAATACGCTGCTTCCGGGTGGCGATCCCTGTGACAAAGCCCGCAGCCGCACTTATGCGCTCAATGTGCTCACCGGTCTGACCAGGGATGGCGCCGTTGCAAGGCTGCCGACGCCGTCATCCACCGAGCAGCCGATCGTCGGGCAGATATCGGACGGTTACAGGTCGACGCCGTCCCTATTGCCCGTCACGTCCAGCAGGACGCCGCGCGATCCGACCGGCCGCACGCGTCTGCTCAAAGAGCTGGCCGTTGCCAACGTCACCCCGCAGGGCAGCGTGGTCGTTGGCCGCGTCAAACTGCAACTGCGCGCCGGCCGCCTGAGTTGGCGCGAGGTGGGCAACTGGCGTCAACTGCACGAGGCCGTCAAATGAGCCGCCGCGCGCACATGGGCTTCAGCATGATTGAAATGCTGATCGTGATGGTGATCCTGGCCGTGCTGGCCGCTGCCGCCATGCCCGCCTGGCAGCAGCATGTGATCAGCACCCGCCGCAACGAGGCGCAGGCGATGCTGCTGAAGCTGATGCTGCAGCAGGAGCGGTATTTCACGCAGCACGGCACCTATATCGCGTTCTCCTCCGGCTCGACCGGTTACGAGGAGCGCCAGTTTCAGTGGTGGAGCGGCAGCCGCGCGCCGGACAGCGGCTATGAGATCGAAGGCAAGGCCTGCGACGACGAACCGATCGAGCAGTGCGTGCAACTGGTCGCCACCGCCGGCACCGCCGTGGTGGACGCCGACTATCGCGACGACGAATGCCGCGAAATGAAGCTCACCAGCATCGGCGAGCGGCTGTCGATCGGCACGCTAGCCAGTTGCTGGCGCTGAGCAGGGGCGGCCATGGAGCGCAACAACGCCGGAGTGTCGCTGGTTGAATTGCTGGTGGTGCTGGTGCTGGCCGGCATACTGCTTGGCGCCGCCGCGTCCGCCTATCAAGACGTGATGCGGCGGCAGCAGTTGCGGGTCGCCGTCAACGATCTGGTGGCGGCCATCGACCTCACCCGTTCGCACGCGATCGCGCGCGGCGGTCCTGTCATGCTGGGGCCGCTGGAGACCAGCGGCACGGACTGGACCAAGGGCTGGGTGGTGTTCGTCGACGGCAACGGCAATCGCCGGCCGGACGCAGGCGAGCAACGCCTCTTCCAGCACGGTCCGCTGCCGGAAGGGATGACGGTCGTCTCCGCCTTCTCATCCGGCGGAACGCCGCTCTACCTCGCCTACAACGGCGCGGGACGCAGTTGCGCCGCCAGTAACAGCTTGTCGGCGCGCTGGGGAACCTTGTCGGTGACGCGGGGAGATGATGCGCGCAACATCAAAATCAACATGCTGGGCCGGCTACGCGTGTGCGACCCCGCCAAGGACCCGGTCAACTGCGGCGGGGTGGGCATTTAAACCCGCACCAATATGCCCGATTGCAACTACGGCTTCGGAGTGGCTAACTCTATATCGTCGACCGATCTTGGCAATGTGTCAGCAACGCGTTGAGTCACGTCGTTCTTTCGATCTGCAGACCGGACATTATGCATTTGACGCGACGATAGGTGCTTCCGCCGTAACTCCCTGTAAGCTTCGGATTCTGCGGCACCGATATTTTCGCTTGCGGTTTGTTCAACAGCTACGACGAAGTTCGACTCCGCGACACTGAGTCCGCGCAGAACCTCGCCACCGTTGCCGTCGGTAGAAATTGCGTTGTTGACATTCAAAAGTTTGCGTTCGATTTCACCGAGATTGAGCATATTTTGCCTCCCGAAATGGATGTTTTTTTGTAATTAAATCGTAGCGTAAACACATTTTTAAGTCAGCAGTGCGCAGTCGACTGTCCCGGGTTTGACACGAAAAGATGTGCTGCACTGCAACGTCAAATGCATGGCGCAGGGACGTTGAACTATCCAGGACCTGGGTGACGCGATCCGCGGCCTGTGCTCACATATTCGCAGGGGCGTAGGTTAAGCACTTCTGAATCCGTTTGCTTATAATGACGCAGCTCGCAATTGTCGCGGGCGGCGTCAACGACCAAGGACAATGTGAACATCAGCAACGATCTCGAAGGCATGACCCTGGCCCTGGAATGGGCCGCGAAGGGGCTGTACACGACGTCGCCCAATCCGCACATCGGCTGCGTGATCGTGCGCGACGGGCAGGTCATCGGCGCGGGCGTCACGCAGCAGGCCGGCGGCGACCATGCGGAAATCCAGGCGCTCAAGGATGCGCAGGCGCGCGGCCACGATGTGCGCGGCGCCACCGCCTATGTCACCCTGGAGCCGTGCAACCACTTCGGCCGCACGCCGCCATGCTCGGACGCGCTGGTGAGCGCCGGCCTCGGCCGCGTCGTGGCGGCGATGGAAGACCCGAATCCGCTGGTCGCCGGGCAGGGGCTGGCGAAGCTGCGCGCCGCCGGCATCGAGACCGACACCGGCCTGCTGGCCGAGCAAGCCTACGAATTGAACATCGGCTTTTTCTCGCGCATGACGCGCGGCCTGCCGTGGGTGCGCATGAAAAGCGCCGCCAGCCTGGACGGTATGACGGCGCTGCACAACGGCGTGAGCCAGTGGATCACCGGGCCGGAGGCGCGCGCCGACGGCCATGCGTGGCGCGCGCGCGCCTGCGCCATTCTGACCGGCATCGGCACCGTCAAGGCCGACGATCCGCAGTTGACGGTGCGGGCGGTCGAGACGCCGCGCCAGCCGCGCCGCATCGTGGTCGACAGCAAGCTCGATATCAGCCTGTCCGCCAAGATACTGGAGGGTGGCGGCACCTGGATCGTGGCGGCGGTCGCCAATCCGGAGAAGGAGGCGGCGTTGCGCGCCGCCGGCGCCGACGTCATCATGCTGCCCAACGCCGCCGGCAAGGTGGATTTGCCGGAACTGATGCGCGAGCTGGGCCGCCGGCAGATCAATGAGTTGCACGTGGAGGCGGGCGGCAAGCTCAACGGCTCGCTGATACGCGAGGGCTGCGTCGACGAGCTGCTGCTGTACCTGGCGCCGAGCCTGATCGGCGACGCGCAGGGCATGTTCGCGCTGCCGGCGCTGACCGACCTGTCGCTGCAGCGGCGCCTGAAATTTCACGAGGTTAAGCAGATCGGCGAAGATTTGCGTATCCTTGCACGATTCACCCATCTTTAAGATTGCACTTACATGTTTACAGGAATCGTCGCCGCTGTCGGCAAAATTGAATCGGTTAAACCTTTGGAAGGCGGCTCGTTCTCGGGCGTGCGCCTGAACGTCAACGCGGGCGGCTTGCCGCTGGCCGACGTCGCGCTGGGCGATTCGATCGCCCTCAACGGCGCCTGCATGACCGTGATCGAAAAAAATGACACCAACTTCAGCGTCGACGTCTCGCGCGAGAGCCTCAATTGCACCGTCGGCCTCGACACCCTGACCGAAGTGAACCTGGAAAAGGCCGTGACCCTGAACGAGCGCCTTGGCGGCCATCTGGTGACCGGCCACGTCGACGGCCTCGGCGTGGTGCGCAAGTTCGAGGCGGTGGGCGAGTCATGGGAGCTGGTCGTCGAAGCGCCACACCATCTGGCCAAGTTCCTGGCCTTCAAGGGCTCGATCGTCGTCAATGGCGTGTCGCTGACCGTCAATCGCGTTACCGACATCGGCACCGGCGCCGATCTGGTCTGTCAGTTCTCGATCAACCTGATTCCACACACCATCGCCGTGACCACCCTGAAGCACCTGAGCGTCGGCAAACAGGTCAATCTGGAAATAGACCTGATCGCCCGCTATGTCGAGCGCATGGTGTCGATCGGCGCCGCGAGCATGCCGTAAGTCGTGCCGCCACTACCAGAATTTGGCCAACGGCAGCACGATTCCGCTGAACAGGGACCAATCCGGGGAGGCTGAAGTGAGCCCCCTGGCGATACCCCAATCGATGGTGAGGCGCTTGGTCGGACTGTAGGTGGCGGCCAGCAAAAATTGGGCGGTATTGGCCTGGCCGCTGCGCTGCGTGCCCGACAGTTCCGTCGTCACGCCCCATTTTTCCGACACCGGCGCCGAGAACGAGGCCGACCATCCTTTCTGAATCCGCCCACTGCCGGCCTCGTAGGCCCCCAGCCGTGTCGCGTTCAGATTGGCGTCCATGTGGACGACGCCCATGTCCTGGCTGTAGATGCCGTTGAGGACGTAGTCGCTGCGGCCGCTGCCGATGCTGTCTTTGGCGGTCGGCAGTTTTACGCCCAGTTCCAGGCCGAGCGCGGTGGCGTCGTCGATCAGGAAGGCGCGTTTGAGTTCCAATGTCGTATCGCCGATGCCGCGCTGGCGCGGATCGGCTGCGCTGCGCGCGGACACATAGCCTTCGCCGCCGATCACCACGCCCCATTGTTCGTTGAATCCCAGCTTGAAGGTGTACGGCAAGCTGGCGCGCCGGTCGTCGTCCGCTTTGGTGCTTAGGCCGCCGAGTTCGAATTCCAGTTGCCCGGGCGCGGGCAATTGCGCGGGGCTCGATACCGACGGGCGGTAGGGCGTGATCGGCGGACCGTCCTGCGCGTGGAGGGGCATGACCATGGCGCCCAGGGCGAGCGAAATCAGCAGTTTGGCCGCCGGCACCGGGTTTTGTCGCGTCACGTGAGCCATCCGAAAATCTCCAGTTTATTGTTTTGATCCCGGCCCCGATTGTACTCGCCGGCTTGACGCCCAAGCATGCCGCATGCCTTACCAGTCGGTAATGTTTGCAATATACAAAGATCGCCGCCCGGAAAGTCCGTCTTTTGCCGGATAAAAGCGGCTATTTACGGTAGGGAAGGCGTAAATCCTTTAAAATAGCGGCCTGTTCTCGCATAGTTCCCAAGGATTAAAAATGTCAATTTCCAGCACCGAAGAAATCGTCGCCGAATTGCGCGCTGGCCGCATGGTGATCCTGGTCGATGAGGAAGACCGGGAAAACGAAGGTGACCTGGTGCTCGCGGCGGATTTCGTCACGCCGGAAGCCATCAATTTCATGGTCAAGCACGCGCGCGGCCTGGTCTGCCTGACCCTGACCGAAGAGCGCTGCGACCAGTTGAACCTGTCGATGATGTCGACCCGCAACGGCACCGCCTTCGGTACCAATTTCACCGTCTCGATCGAGGCGGCCGAAGGCGTGACCACCGGTATCTCGGCCGCCGACCGCGCCAAGACCATCCAGGTGGCCGTGGCCAAGGATACGCTGCCGACGGACATCGTCCAGCCGGGCCACATCTTCCCGCTGAAGGCGCAAAAGGGCGGTGTGCTGATGCGCGCCGGCCATACCGAAGCCGGTTGCGACCTGACCGCGATGGCGGGCCTGACCCCGGCCTCGGTGATCTGCGAGATCATGAAGGACGACGGCACGATGGCGCGTCTGCCGGACCTGCTGGAATTTGCCAAGGAACACAATCTGAAGATCGGCACCATCGCCGACCTGATCCACTATCGCAGCCGCAACGAGTCGCTGGTCGAGCAGATCGGCGAGCGCCAGGTGAAGACGGCGCAGGGCGAGTTCCGCATGATCGCCTACCGGGACAAGCCGAGCGGCTCGGCCCATCTGGCGCTGATTCACGGCCAGATCGAAAAGAACAAGGAAACCCTGGTGCGCGTGCACCAGCCGGTCTCTATCCTCGACATCCTCGAGTCGGAGGCGACCACCCACTCGTGGAACCTGTCGTCGTCGCTGGCGGCGGTCAAGGCCGCCGATAGCGGCGTGATCGTGCTGCTCAATTGCGAGGAGACGGCCGACCAGTTCTTCTCCCAGTTCCAGGCGCTCGACAAGCCGGAGACGAAACCGAAAGGCCGCGCGGCCAGCATGGACCTGCGCAGCTACGGTATCGGCGCGCAAATTTTGAAGGAAGTCGGCGTCTGCAAGATGCAGCTGCTGGCGAGCCCGCGCAAGATGCCGTCGATGACAGGCTTCGATCTTGAAGTGACCGGCTACCTGGCCAAACCGAACTAACAACACACATATTAAAGAGGTCCATCATGACGGTAGGAAGCTACGAAACCAATTTGTCCGGCGACGGTTTGCGCGTCGGCATCGTCCAGGCGCGTTTTAACGAGGACGTCTGCCACGGCTTGCTGTCCGCTTGCCTGGCCGAACTGAAACGCCTGGGCGTGGCCGACGAAGACGTGTTGCACGTGGCCGTTCCCGGCGCGCTTGAAGTGCCGCTGGTACTGCAGAAGATGGCCGAGTCGCAGCAGTTCGATGCGCTGATCGCGTTGGGCGCGGTTATCCGCGGCGAAACGTACCACTTCGAGCTGGTCTCGAACGAGTCGGGCGCGGGCATCACCCGTATCGGCCTCGATTATGGTATTCCTATCGCCAACGCGATTCTGACCACCGAGAACGACGAGCAGGCGGAAGCGCGCATGGCCGTCAAAGGCGCCGACGCCGCCCGCGTGGCCGTCGAGATGGCCAACCTGACCATCGCGCTCGAAGAGCTGAGCCAGGACCAGGGCGACGACGAGTAAGGCAGCGCAGGACCGGAGTAAACTACGTAAGCTGGGGACCCAAAAGAACCACGGAACCACGTAGGGCGGATTAGCGCAGCGTAATCGGCCAAGCTCCGTCGGCGGCCCCTGCAACCCGCGGGGCACGCCGGCAAAACCGCATTTTTGAAATAGCACCAAGTAATTAAAGTAAGTAATTAGAAACGGGTACAACCATGACAGATAAAATTTTGCACGCCAACCCTAGCAAGAGTCGCACGCCGCGTCACCGCGCACGCGAGTTCGCGTTGCAGGGTTTGTATCAGTGGCTGCTGAACAATGAAGACGCCGCCACCGTGGTAAACAACATCCGTGGCGCGCACGGCTTCGACAAGGCCGATGGCGACCATTTCACCGTGCTGCTGTACGGCGCGATCAAGGATTCGGTGGCGTTGCGCGAGACGTTCGCGCCGCTGGTCGACCGTGGCATCTCCGAACTGTCCCCGATCGAGCATGCGGTGCTGCTGATCGGCGCGTTCGAACTGAAGAACAACCTGGAAATCCCTTACCGCGTCGTCATCAACGAAGCGGTGGAGTTGACCAAGTCGTTCGGCGGTATCGACGGCCACAAATACGTCAACGGCGTGCTGGACAAGCTGGCCGCGCGCCTGCGTCCGGACGAAGTGGCGGCCGACAAGAAACGCTAGGCCGCTCCCGGTATCGTCAAAAGCCACCCAGGGTATCTTGCGGTGGCTTTTTTTATTTCCCCGTTGACCCCGCTTGGCTTGCACCGCAGAATTAATTGATATTCGACTAATTTCGAGGGCGCCTTATCGAACTCTATTCCGCCCATGGCCGGCAGGCTTGGCGACGGCGCGGCTGGCTGGCGCTGATCGGCGGCGCCCACGTGCTGGCCTTCGTCGCGTGGCAGACGCCTGAGCGGCCTCTGGCGGCGTCCATGACGCCTCATGCCGCCATCACGTATATACTCGCGCCGACCAAACGGCTTCAGCCGGCAGCGCCAAGGCCGCCCAAGGTCGCCGCGCGGCGGCAATCCAGGCCTGTCGCCAATCGGTTGGAGGCGAAGGCTCCGGCTGAACCCGTTCCGGTGGCAGCGGCGCAGCCACAAGCGATCACCCAGCCCATGCCGCCGCCGGACCCGTTTGCCGAGCCGCCCGTCAGGCCGGCCGAGGACCTGCGGCAACGCGCGCTGAAAAGCGCCGCGCTGGTCGACAAGCAACTGCGCCAGGAGGCCTGGAATCCGCGCGACAAGAAGATCGCCAACGACACCACCGTGTTGGCGGCCAAGTTAGGCGGCGCCTACGTGGGCAACGACAGTGGCACGACGATGGAGGATGTGACACTGGCTGACGGCCGCGTGATGACCAAGGTGCGCACGCCAGGCGGCGGCACTTACTGCGCTTATAAGGAAACCAATGCCGTCACCGGTGGCCGCGATCCGTTCCGCGACGGCATCCAGACTAAGGTGACCAGCTGTAAGTGAGCCGCCGACGGAGCCTGGCGGATTACGCTGCGCTAATCCGCCCTACGAAAACCACAAACAAAAGGCCGTTCAGTCTGCACTGAACGGCCTTTTTTGCGGCGCCCCCTCTATATATTAGAGGCCGGCGATTTGCGTGTCGTGGTTCGCGCTTGGCGCGGCCGCGATCGGCGCGGTTTGCTGTTGCGGCTGTTGCTGCGGTTGTGGCTTGGCGGCGGCCAGCATCGGCGTGATCGTCGGCACTTTCTTGCCTGCGGAAACCTGCTTCAGACGATTGTATTCCGCCATCACTTTCGAGCCGTAGCCGTCGTCGTGTTCGAACGCTGCCGCGCCGACGTAGATTTTCAGGCCGGCTTCGACCGAGCCGCCGCGCTTGACGTAATCCTTGAGGATCAGCGAGCCGACGCGGATGTTGGCGACCGGATTGAGCGCCGCTTGCAGGCCGCCCATTTCCTGGAACTTGTCGTGGTGGATCTTCGACATGACCTGCATCAGGCCCTGCGCGCCGACCGGGCTTTCCGCGAACGGATTGAGGCCGGATTCGATCGCCATCACAGCCAGGATCAGCAGCGGATCAAGTTTGATCTCGCGGGCCGTCAGGTAGGCGGTGGAAACGAGCATGTTGGCGGCGTCGCCCGCCACGCGGTAGCGCTTGGACAGCCACGAGGTGACCCATTGTTGCTGCTTCTGGGTACCCATCAGGGCTTTTTCGTCGGCGCTCAGCGGTGCGTCCGCGGCGTTGGCCACGGTGCCGGCTGGAGCGGGGGCTGGAGTTTGCATCAGAGCCGACAGCGGCGGCGCCACGACGGCGGCGACGGCTGGGACTTCCGGAGCCGGGTTCAGGCTGTCGCTCAAGGCTTTGGCCAGGTCCGGACGAACAAAAAATACTGCCATGACAACTAAAGCGGTCACACCAAGAATGGTCAAAGTGTGCTGGGCGGTGGTCAACACACCCTTTGCCGATACGCGGGTCGTCAAAAACGACGCCGCTGGCCGGCCGGCCAGGTAAGTGCGGGCCGCAGCCGATGCACTAGTGAAGCGATTAATCATAGAGTTCCCCTGAAATGCCGTAAAAGCGGGTCCCTGCCAGCGTTGAACGCAGCTAACGGGGTGCTAATGCCATGCATCAGAAATATCATCGTCCGTCGCCGCTATGGGTGCGCGCGTTGGACGCCGTCATTGCTTGCCTGAGCTGATCTTTCCCTGTGGTATTCGATCAGTCGCAATACAACTTCTTTCGGGGGTAAGGCAGACGCCTTTTGAAAACACTCCTTAAAATGTCATGTGGAGCCCCGACTCCGTGAATGAATGAGCAACAACAACATGTACTTCCATGTGGTCCTGAGACCGTGTTCTCTTCAAGTAGGGCGAATTGTAGAAGCCGTTTTATATCAAGTCAATACTAACGCAATTGAAAGCTATTACTTTTAAATCTAACATTTTCGCTTGTGTTCGCTGGAAAACCAATAAAATCAACTACTTGACCTGTATTTTTAAACAGTAGGCTTCACCGTAAGAAAAAATTAAAAAACGATGAAATATTCAGATTTGCGAGATTTTATTTCTCAGTTGCAACGAATGGACGAACTTAGGCCCATTTTATTGCCCGTTTCGCCGCATTTAGAGATGACCGAGGTATCCGACCGCACATTGCGGGCCGGCGGACCGGCTTTGCTGTTCAAACATCCGACCGGTCACACCATGCCGGTGCTGACCAATCTGTTCGGCACGCCGCGCCGCGTCGCGCTCGGCATGGGCGCCGAGGATGTCGGCGAACTGCGCAAAATCGGCCACGTGCTGGCGCGCTTGAAGGAGCCGGAGCCGCCGAAGGATTTCAAGGACCTGTTGGGCCTGGGCTCGCTGGTGAAGGCCGTCTGGGATATGGCGCCGAAGGAATTGCGCGGCGCGCCGTGCCACGACATCGTGTGGGAGGGCGCCGATGTCGATTTGGCCAAGCTGCCGATTCAACATTGCTGGCCGGGCGATATCGCGCCGCTGATCACCTGGGGCCTGGTGATCACCAAGGGGCCTAATAAGAAGCGCCAGAATCTGGGCATCTACCGCCAGCAGGTGCTGGGCCCGAACAAGGTCATCATGCGCTGGCTGGCGCATCGCGGCGGCGCGCTCGATTTCCGCGAGCACGCCATACAGAACAAGGGCAAGCCTTATCCGATCTGCGTCGCGCTGGGCGCCGATCCCGCTACTATATTAGGCGCGGTGACGCCGGTGCCGGACAGCTTGTCGGAATACCAGTTCGCCGGCCTGCTGCGCGGCAGCCGCACCGAGCTGGTCAAGGCCATCGGCAGCGAGCTGCGGGTCCCGGCGTCGGCCGAGATCGTGCTCGAAGGCCATATCTATCCGGACGAGAACCACCCGTCCGGCTACGAGCACGCGCTGGAGGGGCCGTATGGCGACCACACCGGCTACTATAACGAGCAGGATTCCTTCCCGGTGTTTACGATCGACCGCATCACGATGCGCCGCGATCCGATCTACCACTCTACTTATACAGGCAAGCCGCCGGACGAGCCGGCCGTGCTGGGCCTGGCGTTGAACGAGGTGTTCATCCCGCTGCTGCAAAAGCAGTTCACCGAGATCACCGATTTCTACCTGCCGCCCGAGGGTTGCAGCTACCGCATGGCCGTGGTGCAGATCAAGAAGCAGTACGCCGGCCACGCCAAGCGCGTGATGTTCGGCGTGTGGAGCTTCCTGCGCCAGTTTATGTATACCAAGTTCATCGTGGTGGTGGACGAGGACGTGAACGTGCGCGACTGGAAGGAAGTCATCTGGGCGATCACCACCCGCGTCGATCCGACCCGCGACACCACCCTGGTCGACAACACGCCGATCGATTACCTGGACTTCGCCTCGCCGGTCAGTGGCCTGGGCAGCAAGATGGGCATCGACGCGACCAACAAGTGGCCCGGCGAAACGACCCGCGAGTGGGGCACGACGATCACCATGACACCCGAGGTGAAAACGCGTGTCGATCAGATTTGGCAGGAGTTGGGCCTGTAGGGTATAATTGATCTTGGCGGGCCCCTGCGCATTGTGGCACGGCTAACCTGGTCAGGTCGGGAACGAAGCAGCCACGGCTGTTAACCATAAGTGCCGCAGATCAGGCTCGCCTCCTTCGGGAATCCTTCGGGAATATTAAAAAGCTGCCATCAGGCAGCTTTTTTTATGCCTACCGAACTGACGGCCGGCTTAGTCGCCCCGCAGTTCCGCCTCGTACGGCCGCGCCGACGCGACGATCGTCGGGTTGGCCTTCATCAAGTCCGATTCCGGCTTCAGCGCGATCTCGTGTTTCGCGTTGGTGTTGTAGACCTTGGCGCCCACCTTCAGCTGCGCCGGCTGGTCGAACTTGAACAGCACCACGTCCACGCTCGGGGCGAACAGGCTCATCGCGCCGGCCATCTTCTTGATGGCGTTGTTCATTTGCCCGACGCTGCCCATCACGGTGGCGTACGACCATTGCAGGCCTTCCGGCAGCGGCGTCACGGCCTCGTAGTTGACGGCCGTCTTGTCTTCCTTCGGCAGGCTGGTCATGATCTTGACGTCGTCCTTCATCCATTTTGGATTGGGCGCGCCGATCGCCAGCCGGAACTCCGGCGTGAGCGCGGGCAGGGGCGTGCGTTCGCTGCCGTTGACCACGGTGAGCACGACGTCCGACGGTTTGTAGGTTTTGTTGACCGGCTGTACCTTGATGAACAGGTTGACCCGGTCGCGCTCGGCGGGCGGCAGCGCGTAGAATCGGTCCAGGCGCAGGCCCTCGATCAGTTTCTTGTAGGGTGTCCATTCACGCTCGGCGGCGTGCAGGTTCAGGGACAACATCAGCAGGGAGAGCAGGGCGATTTTTTTCATTTTTCACAGGTTGAAGCAAAAACAAATTGTAGGGCAGAATTGTTGCCGTACCTATTATCGCGCCGAGTTGTTACAATTGCCGCTTTGGCGCGCCCAACGCAGCCCCTTTGCTCCTGCTATCTACGGTAAAATCCAGCATGTCCTATCAAGTCCTCGCCCGTAAATACCGCCCCAAGAACTTCGAAACGCTCGTCGGCCAGGAGCACGTCGTGCGCGCGCTCACGCACGCGCTGCACAGCGGACGGCTGCACCACGCCTACCTGTTCACCGGCACGCGGGGTGTCGGCAAGACCACCTTGTCGCGCATCCTGGCCAAGTCGCTCAATTGCGTCGGCCCGGACGGCAACGGCGGCATCACGCCGACCCCGTGCGGCGTGTGCGAGGCGTGCACCGCGATCGACGCGGGCCGCTTTGTCGATTACATCGAGATGGACGCGGCGTCGAACCGGGGCGTGGACGAGATGGCGCAGCTGCTGGAGCAGGCGGTGTACGCGCCGAGCAATGCGCGCTTCAAGGTCTATATGATCGATGAGGTGCACATGCTGACCAACCACGCCTTCAACTCGATGCTGAAGACGCTGGAAGAACCGCCCGAGCACGTCAAGTTCATCCTGGCGACGACCGATCCGCAAAAGATTCCCGTGACGGTGCTGTCGCGCTGTCTGCAGTTCAACTTGAAGCAGATGCCGCCGGGCCACATCATCGGCCATCTGGAAAATATCCTGGGGCAGGAGGGCATCGCCTTCGAACAGCCGGCCCTGCGTCTGCTGGCCGCCGGCGCCCATGGTTCGATGCGCGACGCGCTGTCGCTGACCGACCAGGCCATCGCCTACGCCGCTGGCGAGGTGACGCTCGACGCGGTGCAGGGCATGCTCGGCGCGCTGGACCAGTCCTATCTGATCCGCCTGCTGGACGCGCTGGCCGCGCAGGATGGCGCCGACCTGCTGGCCGTTGCCGATGAGATGGCCACGCGCAGCCTGTCGTACAACGGCGCGCTGCAGGATCTGGGCACGTTGCTGCACCGGATCGCGCTGGCGCAGACGGTGCCGGCCGCGCTGCCGGAGGATTTGCCCGAGTACGCCGATGTCGTGCGCCTGGCCGCCGCGTTCGACGCGGAAGAAGTGCAACTGTATTACCAGATCGCCGTGCATGGCCGCAATGAACTGGGCCTGGCGCCGGATGAGTACGCCGGCTTCTCGATGACCTTGCTGCGCATGCTGGCCTTCCGGCCCGGCGTAGGCGGGGCCGAGGGACAACCGGCGGGCGCGCCGGCGATGTCGCGTCCGGCGGCCGTGGCCGCCGCGCGCGCCGCCACCGCGCCGCCAGCGCGCGCGGCCTCGCATGTGCAGGCCCATCACGCCAGCATGACGCCGCCCGCCGTGGTCGCCGGCGCCGCCGCCGCGATGGCGCGCGGCGAGATGCAGCCGCCTGCGGCCGCCTCCGGTTCCGCGCCCGTAACCGCGCCGGCATTGGCGCCCGCGCCTGTCGCGCCGGCAAGTCCACCGGCCAGCATGGCCCCGGCCCCGGCCCCGGCTCCGGCTCCAATGGCCGCGCCTGCTGCGGTAGCCCCCGCACCGGCGCCACAGGCGGCCGCTCCCGCCGCGCCGTCGGGGCCGATCAGTCCCGCCCGCGCGGCCCTGAATGCCGCGCTGGAAGCGGCCCGCGCCGGCTCCAAGCCGGGCGCGCGCGCCTATGGCGGCGGACCAGCCCCATCGGCGCCGGCGCCAGCCGCTGCCGAGCCGGCCCCAACGCCGGCGATGGCTGCGCCACCGCCGCCATCGCAGCCGCAGGCGCCGGGCGCCGGCTACACGCCGCCAGGGGCCTCCGCAAATTTTAATGCCGCGCAGGCCGCCGCACCGTCGCGTCCTGCGCCATGGGAAGATATGCCGCCGACGGCGGCCTCGGGTGGCGATGCCGCCGTGCTGGAAGCGCCGGTGCGTCAAGCCGTGCAGCCGGTTCAGCCGGCAGCGCCTGCCGCCGCCGCGCCGCAATACGCCGCGCCCGCCGCGCCACCTGCACAACAGCAAGCCGACGACGAGGACGATCTGCCGCCGTGGGTCACCGAATTTTCCGACGATAGCGCGGTAGCGCAATCGTCGCCGGCGCCGCAAGGCTACGCGCCGGCCGCGCAAAGCCAGCCGTACGCGCCGGCGCACAGCCCGTCGCCGGCACCCGCAGCCAATGCCGTTGGCGATGGCGTGCAAGCGTTCGTCGCGCCGGCCCGCGCCGCGCCGGCGCCCGCCAAGGCGCCGTACGCCTACGTGATCACCCCGGTGCCGGAGCTGGGCTGGGATGGCAACTGGCCGGCCGTCGCCGCCGCGCTGCCGTTGCGTGGCGTCGCCCAGCAATTGGCGATGCAAGCCGAGTTGATCGAATGCGTTTTCGATGGCAACGCTGTAGTCTTCAAGGTCCGCGTGCCGATCGAAACCTGGCGCACGCAGGGCAACGTGGAAAAGCTGACCGTGGCGCTGACCGAGCGTTTCGGCCGCGCCGTGCGCGTCGACACCGAACTGGGCGCCGTCTGGTACACCGCCAGCGCCGAGGCGCAGGCGCACCGCGCGGCCTGCCAGCGGGCCGCCGAAGAGACCATCGCCAACGATCCCTTTGTGAACAGCATGATCCGCGAGTTCGACGCCTGGGTGGTGCCGGGCTCCATCGTGCCGCCGGCCGCCGCGCTTGCCGCGGCGCCGAACTGATCACATCCTCGATCACATCCTTACCATTTCAAACACGGAGAACTCCATCATGATGAAGAACCAATTGGCAGGCTTGATGAAGCAAGCGCAAGCAATGCAGGACAACATGAAGAAGGCGCAGGACGCGCTGGCCCTGATCGAAGTCGAAGGCCAGTCCGGCGCCGGCCTGGTCAAGGTCGTCATGAGCTGCAAGAACGACGTCAAGCGCGTGTCGATCGACCCGTCGCTGCTGGCCGACGACAAGGACATGCTGGAAGACCTGGTCGCCGCCGCCTTCAACGACGCCGTGCGCAAGGCCGAGGCGACCGCCGCCGAGAAGATGGGCGGCTTGACCTCCGGCATGAATCTGCCGGCCGGTTTCAAGATGCCGTTCTAAGGAAGGCCTCGGTCCGGGCATATGTCCAAGTCGCTGGAATTTCTGACGGAAGCGTTGCGCCGTCTGCCCGGCGTCGGCCCCAAGTCGGCGCAACGGATGGCGTTCCACTTGCTGCAGCATGACCGCGAAGGCGCGGACATGCTGTCGCGCGCGTTGCACCAGGCCGTCAGCGCCGTGCACCACTGCGCGCTGTGCAATACCTTCACCGAGGAAGAGGTGTGCGACATGTGCACCGACGAGCAGCGCGACCGCCGTCTGCTGTGCGTGGTGGAGACGCCGGCCGACCAGCTGATGATCGAGCAGACGCTGACCTACAAGGGCTTGTACTTTGTCTTGATGGGGCGGCTCTCGCCGCTCGACGGCATCGGCCCGAAGGATATTCACCTGGAAAAGCTGGTGGCGCGCGCCGCAGACGGGCTGGTCACCGAAGTGGTGCTGGCCACCAATTTCACCAACGAGGGCGAGGCCACCGCGCACTACATCAGCGAGCTGCTGAAGGCGCGCGGGCTGAACGTCAGCCGTCTGGCGCGCGGCGTACCGGTCGGCGGCGAGCTCGAATACGTCGACGCCGGCACCATCGCCCGCGCGATGCTGGACCGCAGGTCGACATGACAGATCCCAAATCTTCCGGCCCGCTGGCGGGCATCAAGGTCCTTGAGCTGGGCACGCTCATCGCCGGGCCGTTCTGCGCGCGCATGCTGGCCGAGTTCGGCGCCGAGGTGATCAAGATCGAGTCGCCCGACGGCGGCGATCCGATCCGCAAATGGCGGGTGTTGAAGGACGGCACGTCGCTGTGGTGGTCGGTGCAGTCGCGCAACAAGAAATCGTTGACGCTCAATATGAAGAGCGAGCGTGGCCGCGCCATCGCCCGTCAACTGGCGCTGGAAGCGGACATCATCGTCGAAAACTACCGTCCCGGCGTGCTGGAAAAATGGGACATCGGCTACGAGCAGTTGAAGGCGCTCAATCCGGCCACCATCATGGTGCGGTTGTCGGGCTTCGGCCAGACCGGGCCGATGAAGGACTTGCCCGGCTTCGGCGCGATCGGCGAGTCGATGGGCGGGTTGCGCTATGTGTCCGGCCACGCGGACCGGCCGCCGGTGCGCGTCGGCGTGTCGATCGGCGACTCGGTGGCGGCGCTGCACGGCGTCATCGGCGCGATGATGGCGCTGCGGCACCGCGACGCCACCGGCGGCAGGCTCGAAGGCGAGGGCCAGATGGTCGACGTGGCGCTGTATGAATCCGTCTTCAATCTGATGGAGTCGCTGGTGCCGGAGTTCGATCACGCGGGCGTGGTGCGCGAGCGTACCGGCGGGGCGTTGCCGGGGATCGTGCCTTCCAATACCTACACGACCAAGGATGGCGAGAACATCGTCATCGCCGGCAATGGCGACGCGATCTTCAAGCGGCTGATGCTGGCCATGGGGCGCTTCGATCTGGCCGGGGATGCGCAGCTGGAGCGCAACGACGGCCGCGTGCAGCGCACGCGGGAAATCGACGACGCGATACAGGCGTGGTGCGACACGCAGGACATCGACAGCGCGCTGACGGTGTTGAAGGCGGCGGATGTGCCGGCCGGTAAAATTTACTCGGTGCGGGACATGATGGTCGATCCGCAATTTTTGGCGCGCGAGATGTTCGAGCAGCACCAGTTTGCGGATGGAACGCCGGTCAAGTTGCCGGCGATTTCGCCGAAGCTGTCGGCCACGCCGGGCCGCACGCAATGGATAGGCCCGTCGCTGGGGCAGCATAACGACGAGGTGTTGCGGTCGCTGGGCTATGGCGACGACGAGATCGGCGCGATGAAGCGCGACGGGGTTCTGTAAGTTGACGGGAGACACGTAGGGCGGATTAGGCGGAACGCCGTAATCGGCCACGGCGTGCGGCGCCGATGACGCATACATGGCCGATTACGCTGCGCTAATCCGCCCTACGTGTTTCCCCGTTGTTTCCAGGTCCGTGGCGGCCAACAGTTTATAACGGCGCCGCCAGCGCGCACTGGTTGCCCAGCATGAGCGTGATCGATTCCGGCGGCGACGGATGGCCCAGGTAGTAGCCTTGCACCATGTCGCAACCGTATTCCTCCAGCAGCACCAGCTGTGCGTCGGTTTCCACGCCTTCCGCCACCACCGCCATCTTCAAGCCGTGCGCCATCGCGATGATCGCCCGCGTGATCGCCGCGTTCTCCGAATCCTGCGGCAACCCACAGATAAAGCTCTTGTCGATCTTGAGCGCCCGCACATCGAAGCGTTTGAGATAATTCATCGACGAATACCCGGTGCCGAAGTCGTCTATCGACAGGTACACGCCGATCGCGCGCAACTGTTCCAACGTGAACATCGTGGCGCGGGCGTCGTCCATCAAGGTGCCTTCGGTCAGCTCCAGTTCCAGCAGCTCCGCCGGCAGGCCTGTGTCGTCCAGCGCCGACATCACGATCTGCGTCAGATTCTCGTCCTTGAACTGCTTGGCCGACAGGTTGACCGCTACCCGCAGCGGCTGCTTGCCGACCGACTGCCACGCCATCGCCTGCCGGCACGCCGTGCGCAGCACCCATTCGCCGATCGGGACGATCAGGCCGGTCTCCTCGGCCAGCGGAATGAACTCGGTGGGCGAGATCACGCCGCGCTCCGGATGGCGCCAGCGCACCAGCGCCTCGACGCCGACGATCTGCGCGCTGGCGACGTCGATCTGCGGCTGGTACAGCAGATACAGCTCGTCGTTCTGCAAGGCCTTGCGCAGGCCGACCTCGAGCTTGACGTGGCTCATGATCTGCATCGTCAGCGACGAACTGTACAGCTTGGCGTTGTTCTTGCCGCAGTTTTTGGCGTGGTACATCGCCGTGTCCGCGTACTTGAGCAGGGAGTTGCAATCCTCGCCGTCCTCCGGGTACAGCGAGATGCCGATGCTGGCGGTGACGAAGATTTCGTGGGCGTCGATCAGGAACGGGCGCCGCATCGCTTCCTTGACCCGGTGCGCGACGTTGAGCGCGTTTTCCACCCGCTCCAGGTCGGGAATCAGGATGGTGAATTCGTCGCCACCCAGCCGCGCCAGATTGTTGCCGCCCACTTCGGTGCGCGAGACCAGGTCGCTGGGCCGCGTGGTTTCGCGCAGGCGTTCGGACACGGCCATCAGCAAATGGTCGCCGACGTCGTGGCCCAGCGTGTCGTTGATGCGCTTGAAGGCGTCCAGGTCCATGAACAGCACCGCGAATTTCTTGTTGCCCTTGCGCGAGCGTATCAGCTCGGCTTCCAGGGTTTCCAGGAAGGCTTGGCGGTTCGGGATGCCGGTCAGGCTGTCGCAGTAGGCCAGGCGGCGGATCTGTTCCTCGGTGCGCTTGCGCTCGCTGATGTCGCGCACCAGGCCCAGCACCTCGTCGGGGCCCGTCGCCACCAGGCGCGCCTCGAAATGCCGCACCGGCAATGGCACCGCGTGCTCGCCGTGGCGCACGCGCGGGGCCGGGCCGGGGATCGGCAGTTCGTAGTCGAGCGAGCGGATGTGCTGGGTGTCGAGCACCGTGCGGACTTCTTCCAGCATGTGCCGGGCGATCCCCTCCGGCAGCACCTGGTTCAGGTGGCGGCCGACGCAGTTGTCGCTGGAGAACACGCTGCTCGCCTCGTGGCCTTGCTCGTAGTCCAGATAAAAGCCGTCCTTGTTCATGCGGAAGAAGGTGTCCGGTATCGCCGCCAGCACGGCGCGGTGATGGGCGTCGGCGATGCGCAGGCGGGTGATGGCGTCGCTGGCGCGCAGCACGTAGAGCACGCGATGGCCGAGGATGGGCCAGTTGATCGGCTTGGAGACGAAATCGGTGGCGCCCGCCTCGTAGGCCTTGGTGACCGATTCGAGTTCGTCGCCGCCGGTGACCATGATGATGGGCACGACCGCATGCGTTTCCAGCCGGCGGATTTCGCGGCACACGGAAAAGCCGTCCATGCCGGGCATTTCGACGTCGAGCAACACCAGGTCCGGCGCCATGCTCTGGTAGCAGGCCAGCGCCTGCACGCCGTCCTCGGCCTCGACCGCGTCCAGGCCGACCTGGGCCAGCATTTCCAGCATCAGCAGGCGCATCACGGGATCGTCGTCGGCGACCAGCACCAGACCGCGCTTGGGGGAGAAGGGCGTTGCCATGTCAGATTTCCTTTTCCAGGATAGCTCCCAATGCCTGCCGCACGGCCTGGAAAGATCGTTCCATATCATCGAGCAGGGCAGCGGCGCCTGCGGTGGTATCGTTGCGGCCCAGCTGTTCCATTTCCCGGCAGCGCTGCGCGAGCGCGTCGGCGCCAACGTTGGCGCTGCTGGATTTGAGACTGTGCGCCGCCTTGCGTATTTGCACGGTGCTGCCGCTGTCGATGGCGGACTTGATGGTGCGCAAATGGGTCGGGGTGTCTGCCAGATAAGCCTGCAGCACCCGCTCGAGCAGCGCGTCGCCATTGCTGGCGCTGAGCGCGCGGATGTTTTCCAGCGCTTGCCGGTTGATCAGCGGCTCCTGCGGCGGCGGGACGGCGGCCGCGGCGGCCGGAGCCGCCACGGCCACAGCCACGGCAGCGGCGGCGGACGTTGCCGGCCCGTCGGGCGGGCCTGGCGCGACGGGCGCTTCGGCCGCTTCGGCCTGGTCCTCCTGCGGCCCCGGCGCCACCCGTGGCAGCGTGATCCAGCGGCCGATGGTCTGCCCCAGCGCCTGCTGCGTGAACGGCTTGCTCAAATAGTCGTCCATGCCGGCGGCCAGGCAGGATTCGCGGTCGCCCTGCAACGCGTTGGCGGTGATGGCGATGATCGGCAGGCTGCGCGAGCGGCCGCGTTGCTGCTCGTGGCGGCGGATTTCGGTGGTGGCGGCGAAGCCGTCCATCACCGGCATCTGGCAGTCCATCAGGATCAGGTCGAAGTCGCCGGCCTGCACCGAGCGCAGCGCCTCCTGGCCGTTGCCGGCGCGGCTGACGTCGAGGCCCAGGCCCTCGAGCATGGCGCTGGCCACCTCGACGTTGACCGGATTGTCTTCCGCCAGCAACACCTTGCGGCCCTTGCGCGCGCGCTGCGCCGGCAGCGCCGTGCTGGAGCTGAGCGTCGACAGCGGCGGCGCGGCGGGCGCGGCCGCGCCCGTGCGCGGCAGGCGGATCGGCCGCTCCTCGCTATGCGGCAAGGACGGCGGCGGGGGCGGCGGCGCATTGCGCGCCGGTTCGGCGCTGCGCATCCGCGTCTGGCTGACGACGCAGTCGTAGAGGTCGCACTCGCGCGGTGGCTTGATCAGTTGGAAGGCGACCCCGGCCTCGCGCTGCTGGACCCGGTCGGCGGCGTTGCGTTCCGTGCTCAGCAACAACAGCCGCGTGGCGGCCAGGCCGGCGTCGGCGTGGATCGCGGCGGCCAGCGCCAGGCCGCTGGTGCGCGGCAACTCCATGTCGAGCAGCACGACGTCGAAGGGCTGCGCGGCCGACGCGGCGTGGCGCAGCTGCTGCAACGCCTGCGTGGCCGAGGCGCTGGTGCCGAGCACGCGCCAGGCCGTCAGACGCCGTTCCAGCTCGGCGCGGCTGGTGGGGTTTTCGTCAACAATCAAAGCGCGTATTCCCAAATTGGTGTTGGAAGGATCGTCAAAATCGACGCGTGGTTTATCGAAATTTACGGCAAACCAAAAGATCGACCCTTGAGTTAACGCATGATCGACGCCTATCGTGCCCCCCATGAGCTCGACCAGTTGTTTTGAGATCGCAAGTCCGAGGCCGGTGCCGCCGTGTTTGCGCGTGGTCGAGCCGTCCGCCTGCGAGAATGAATCGAAAATGCGCGAGCGCGCCTCGCTCGAGACGCCGATGCCGGTGTCGTGCACCTCGAAGCGCAGGCCGACGGTTTGCGTATCCTCCTGCACCACCGCGACCTTGACGGTGATCTTGCCGCTCTCGGTGAACTTGACGGCGTTGCCCAGCAGATTGAAGATCACCTGGCGCAAGCGGTTCGGATCGCCCTGGATGGCCACCGGGATGTCGTGGGCGATGGCCAGCTCCAGCCGTATGCCCTTGGCCTGCGCCTGCGGCGAAAAGACGTTGTCTATATCGTCGAGCAAATCGCGGAAGTTGAAGTGGATGTATTCCACCGTCAGCTTGCCGGCCTCGATCTTGGAGAAGTCGAGGATGTCGTTGATGATCACCAGCAAATGCTCGCCGGAACGCTTGACCATGCTGGTGTAGTGGCGCTGCTGCTCGCTCAGCCGCGTGGCCAGCAGCAACTCGGTCATGCCCAGCACGCCATTCATCGGCGTGCGGATTTCGTGGCTCATGGTGGCCAGGAAGGCGCTCTTGGCCTGGCTGGCCGCCTCGGCCGCGTTCTTGGCCTTTTCCAGCTGCTCGGTGCGCACGCCGACCTGGCGTTCTAGCTGGTCGCGGTACTGCGCCAGCGCGCCGTCGCGCGCCTCGACCTGCGCCAGCATGTCGTTGAAGCTGTCGATCAGCGCGCCGAGCTCGTCGCTGCGCTGGTGGCTGATGCGCTCGGTGGGCTGGCCGCGGCTGACCTGCTGGGCCGCCGCGATCAGCTTGCCGACGGGTTCGGCCACGCTGCCCTTGAAGCGCGCCGCCATCAGCAGCGCCGTCATGAACGACAGCACCGCCGCGACACCAGCCGCGCCCAGGTTTTTCAGGATGTCGATCCACATGCGCGTTTGCGAGCGCTCGATCAGCACGGTGCCGGCCAGCGCGTCGCGGCCGCGCACGTCGCGCTGCAGGCGCATGGCCGGCGCCCATGGCGGGCCGGTGCGTTCGCTGCGCACCTCCGGCCCGGCCACGGGGATGTCGAGCAGCGGCGGCGCTTGCTGTTCGTCGGGCAGAGCGTCCGACGCGTAGCGCGCCAGCAAGCTGCCGTCGCCGTCATACAGCGCCGCCTGCAGGATGTCGTCCTCGGCCACCAGGGTCGCCAGCGTCTGCTCAGCTTGCTTGCGGTCGCCGCGCGATAGCGCGATCATGCTGTTGTTGCCGATCACGCCGGCCAGCGACGCCAGTTGCTTGCGCTCGTCGTCGGTGTGGCTGAGCACGGATGTGACGGCGAAGGCGATGAATACCAGCATCAGGGCACTGCCCGTCGACAGCACGGAAATGATGGTCAGTTTCTGGCTCAGGCCGGAACGTTCGAAATTGAACATCGCGTGGCGGTTCCCAACGATACAGTGGGCGCCGAATGCGTCGACGCGGGCGGTGCGCGGCACGCGATTCGTGGGTGGATTCGTGGGTGCCACTAGGAAAAATATATGTATGTGGCAAGGGCGATGTTGATCTAGGTCTAAGGCAGCACGTTTGCGCATTCTCAAACGCTTTCCGATACCACACTTCAAGCTGGCGATATGGAACCCAAAAAGATCTTGTTTATGGCCGAGGCCGTGACTTTGGCGCACGTGGGGCGCCCGCTGGCGCTGGCGGCGGCGCTCGATCGGGGGCGCTACGACGTCCACATCGCCTGCGCGCCCGGCTATGAGATGTTCTTCAAGGGCAGCAACGTGCGCAGCTGGGGCATCACCAGCATTTCCAGCGCGCGTTTCCTGGCCGCCTTGGCCGCCGGCAAGCCGGTGTACGACGCGGCAACCCTGCGCCGCTATGTCGAAGACGACCTGCGCGTGTTGAAGGCGCTGCGCCCGGATGTGGTGATCGGCGATTTCCGCCTGTCGCTGTCGATCAGCGCGCGGCTGGCCGGGGTGCCGTATGTGGGCTTGATCAACGCCTACTGGAGTCCCTACGTGCGGCAGCATTACAGCGTGCCGGCGATCGGCCTGTCGCGCGTGTTGCCGATCGCTATCGCCGACCGGCTGTTCAAGCTGGCGCGCCCGCTGGCGTTCGCCTTGCACAGCATGCCGCTGAACCAGGTACGGCGCGCGCATGGCTTGCCGCCGCTGGGCCACGATTTGCGCCGCGTCTACACCGACGCCGACCATGTGCTGTACGCCGACATCCCCGAGATGTTTCCGGCGACGAATTTGCCTTCCACGCATTGTTATATGGGGCCGGTGACGTGGTCGCCGCCCACCGAGTTGCCGGACTGGTGGCACGCCTTGCCGCAGGGCAGGCCGATCGTTTATGTGACCTTGGGCAGTTCGGGGCAGGGCGCGTTGTTGCCGCGGGTGTTGCAGGCGTTGGCGCCGTTGCCGGTCAGCGTGATCGCCGCCACCGCCGGCAACGTGGGCATGGATGGATACGGCGCGATCCCGTCCAACGCGTACGTGGCCGCCTACCTGCCGGGCATCGAGGCGGCCCGCCGCTCCAGCCTGGTGATTTGCAATGGCGGCAGTCCGACCAGCCAGCAGGCCTTGAGCGCCTGCGTGCCGGTGCTGGGCATCGCCGGCAACCTCGACCAGTATTTGAACATGCACGGCGTGGTCGCCAGCGGCGCCGGCGCCTTGCTGCGCTCGGACCGCTTGAGCGAGGACGCCTTGCGCCGCGCCGCCGTCGACTTGCTCGAACAACCCGGCGCCAAGGCGTCCGCGCGCAAGGTGGCCGAGCAGTTCGTCCGCTACGACGCCGGCGCCCGGCTGTCGGGTCTGCTGCTCAAGCTGCTGCCGTTGTGACGCCGATAAAACCGGGACGAAAAAAAACGGACCGAGGTACGCCGCCAGGGTCCGCCAAAGTTACACAGCCGCGGTGTCAGGATTTGCCTTCGGTCTTGACTTTTCGGCGGCTGCCCATTGCCAGGCCGGCGAAGCCCAGGCCCATGATGGCCAGGGTGCCGGGTTCCGGCACCGCCAGCGCGCCGAAGGTTTGCGACGAATCCACCTTCAGGAACGGCACCGTGGTCGGCGTGGCGCCGTCCCACATCATCGTCGGCGTGAAGAACGAGGGCACGTTGGTGGTGCCGGTGATCTTGTCCTGGAAGATGGAGCCGGTGACGATGTCGAGGTAGGCCGGGTCGACGTAATCGATCATGAAGCGCGAATCGAACGAGCCGGTGCCGACCGCGCCGCTGGCGGTGAAGCTGGCGTCGTTGAACACCAGGTGGCCCGACAGGATGATGATGCCGTCGCCGTCGGTGTCGCCGGGCGAGGTGCCGCAGCCGGTCGAGGTCGAACCGGTGCCGTAGCAGCGCACGGTGCCGGCGCCGTTGCCGGGCACGGCGACGCTGCTGCCGGGGCCGGCGGTGATCTGGTCGAAGTAGATGGCGATGTTTTGCACGCCGGCGCGCAGCGGATCGACGTCCATCGCGGCCGCCTGCGATGGCGGCAAGGTGAAGTGGGCGGTGGTCGGCGTCTGGGCATCGACCAGTTGCTGGAAGCGCACCACCTTGCTGATCTCGAAGGTGCTGTTCAGGCCGCCAGGCGTGACGATGGCGGGGATGTTACTGTTCGACATGGTGCCGATGACCATCTGCGAACGCAGCTCGGTCAGGTAGGGCGCGCCGGCGCCGGGGCCGACGGTGATGCCGGGAATGAAGCCGGTGGCCAGGCCGGAGTCGGTGACGTTGGTCCACAGGTCGGCGTAGGTGCTGTAGGCGCCGCTGCCGGTGACATCGAGGCCCACGGTGGGGCCGGCGCTGGCGGTGAGCGGCGCGGCCAGGGCGGTGGCGATCGCGGCGGCGGCCAGTGCGGGTTTGAGGATGTTCATGTGTGTGCTCCCTGGAGTTGACGGAACCCGGAAATCGGGATCGTATGGCCAATAGAGCAAAACCCTTGCCAAGCGAGGTGAACCGTAAGGAATCAAGCACTTGCGCGGCGCCGGCACGACGCTTTTGCAACTATTGTAAAAAAAGCCGTCAATAAAAAAACGGACCGCGTGCATGGCGCCGGGTCCGTTGAAAAACACCGAAGCGGAGGCTGTCGCCGCAACGGCGGATCAGCAAGCGGCGCCGACTTTACGGCGTTTGCTCAGCGCCAACCCGGCCAGGCCCAGCCCGATGATGGCCACGGTGCCCGGCTCCGGCACGGCGGCGAAGGACTGCGAAGAGTCCACTTTCAGGAAGGGCACGGTGGTGGGCGTGGCGCCGTCCCACATCGAGGTCGGTGTAAAGAATGACGGCACGTTGGTGGTGCCGGTGAACTTGTCGATGAACACCGAGCCGGTGACGATGTCCAGGTAGGCGGGATCGACATAGTCGATGACGAAGCGGGTATCGAACGAGCCGGTGCCGACGGCGCCGCTGGCGGTGAAGCTTGCGGTGTTGAAGACCAGGTGGCCCGACAGGATCATGACGCCGTCGCCGTCCGGATCGCCGGCGCCGCCGCCGCAACCGTTGGCGGCGCCGCCGGTGACGCCGGTGCCGTAGCAACGCACCGTGTCGACGCCGTTGCCGGGCACGGCCTGGCTGGGCCCGCCGGGGGTGATCTGGTCGAAGAACACGGCGAAGTTCTGCACGCCGGCGCGGGTGGGGTCGACGTCCATCGCCGCCGACTGGCTCGGCGCCAGCCCGAAGGTGGCGGTGGTGGCGTTCTGCGACGTGACCAGCTCCTCGAAGCGCACCACCTTGGTCAGCTCGAAGCTGGTGTTGAGGCCGGGCGGCGTGACGATGGCGCCGATATTGCTGTTGCTCATGGTGCCGATGACGGTCTGCGTGTGCAGCTCGGTCAGGTACGGCGCGATGCCGCCCGGACCGACGATGGCGCCCGGCACGAAGCCGGTGACGACCGCGGTGTCGGTGATGTTGGTCCACAGGTCGGCGTAGGTGGTGTAGGTGCCGGTGCCGGTGGGATCGAGGCCGACCACGGGGGCGGCGAGCGCGGCGAACGGTGTCGCCAGCGCGGCGGCCAGGATGACGGCGCCGGGTTTGTAATAGTTCATAGCTGTTCCCCAAGAAAGAGAGACCCTGGAAATCAAGGTCGCTCCACCTCTTCAGCAAAACCCCTGCCAGCCCGGACGAAGCCTGTGGATTCAAGGGCTTGTGTCGCGATGTGTGTTGCGGATCGAACAGTGCGTAAAAAATTCCGGCAGTTGCTTGATCTAGTTCATTGCCCTAGCTCAGCTCGCTTGTTTTTGCTGCCGAGGCCGCTTTGATTTTGCGCGCCGGAATGCCGCCCCAGACTTCGCCGGCGCCGATGTGCGTGTCCTTGGTCACCACCGCGCCGGCCGAGACGATGGCGTTGTCGCCGATGCGCACGCCCGCCATCACCACCGCCTTGGCGCCGATGGTGACGGTGTCGCCGATGACGACGGCCTTGAGCTCCAGCCGGCTGCCCTCGATGACGTGCGCGAAGATCACCGCGTCGTGGCCGATGATGGTGTTGCTGCCGACGCGCGTGAGCGGCGGGTCGAGCAGGGCGCCAGCGCTGTAGGTGTTCGCGCCCAGCTCGGCGCCCAGCGCCAGGTAGATCAGCCGCACGATCGGCACCGGGATGAAGTGCGTGCGGATCAGCGAATTGAACAGCAGCAGGTAGAACAGGATGTTGACGTTGGCCGCCAGTTCGTGGCGCGAGTTTTCCGCCACCTCGCCCTCGCGCAGCGGCATGGCGAACAGGAAGCCGCGGTACACGGCGAACGCCGCCAGATAGGTCAGCAGCACGGCCGCCATCAGCAGCGCCACGCCGCGAAAATCGCCCAGCGGCAGGCCGCCCAGCAGCAGCGCGGTGGCGCCGATGCCCAGCGCCAGGATCACCGTCAGCAAGCCCAGGAAGACGGCGATCTGCAGCGGCTTGATGGCGCGCATCAGCGGCTCCCCGCCGGGGGACCGACCAGCAGTTCGTTCAGCGGCTTGCGGATCGAGCGCGCCGCCGCCGGCTCGCCGGCGCCGATGCGGCCCATGAACACGGCCGTCTCCCACGCCTGCTCGCCGACCAGCAGCTCGCCCTGTTGCGACAGGTCCGCCGCGCGCTGCTGCATGCCCGGCGTGCCGGAAAACACGCGGCCCTCGCGCACGTAGCGGGAAAAGATCAGCGGCGTCAGCTCCGGCTGCAATTGCAGCCGGAGCGCCGTGGCCGTCAGCCAGAAGCGCTGCATGGCCCGTCCCGCCTCGACGTAGTCGTCGATGCGCTGCGGGCGGTGCTGCGCCGTCAGCACGAAGTGGGCGGCGCAGGCCAGGCCGGGGATCAGGTCCATCTGCAGGCGCGGCGCCACCGTGCCGGCCAGCCAGGTGTTGAAGAATTCCACGCGGCGCCAGTCGCGCATGATCCAGCGCATCAGCTTGGCGGTCACCGCGTCCACGCCCAGCGCCTGGTCCGGCATGCGGTCCTCGCTGTAGCGGGCGTTCCATTCGATGACGGCCTGGTGCACCTGGTGCGCCTCCGGCATCGTCAGGCGCAGCTTGGCGTTGCGGTACATCAAGCGCGCCGCCGCCAGCCGCTGGCGGCCTTCGAGCCACGTCACGCGGAAGCCCGGCGGCAGCGTGGCCGTCAGCGCTGTTTTCTCGGCCGTGGTCAGCGGGCGCCGGCTCAGCGGCCGGCGCTGCACGCTGCGCGGCAGGATGGAATCGGCCAGCGGATCGCTTTCGAGCAGCGGCGCCGGCACGAAGTCGACGATGAACGTGGGGCGTGCCTCGGGCGCCTCCGGCCGGCGCGTGGCGATCATCTCCAGCCCGAAGGTGCTGGCGGCGATGGCCATCGTTTCCAGCAGCGCGCCCAGCGAGATCTGGCTGGGGTGGCCGTCGAGGTCGTAGACGCAGTGGTCGCGCGTGTCGCGGCCGTGCACGATCAGGCGGCGCGTGTCGAGGATCTCGAAGCGCCACGGCTGGGTGTTGTCGCCGCTGGGCGCCCAGCGCGCCAGCTCGAGTATCTGTTCCAGGGTGGCGTCCAGGTGTTGTTCCATCTTGCTCATGATTCGTCTCCAGGACGGCGCCGCCTGGCCGGCATCATCGCCAGCCGCTGCAGCGGGTGGCGGTGGCCGCCGGGACGCCAGGTGCGTACCAGTTTGTTGCGATAGCCGTCGTATTGATAGCCGCGCGGCGCGGCCAGTATCTCGCCGCGGTTGAGCATGGTCTTGAGCGCCTCGGTGGCGGCGGCACCGGCGCACAACTCGCAGCCCATGATGGCGGAGGGGCCGCGCTTCTCCTTCAAATTGCTGCCGGACGGATCGACCAGATAGCGTCCGTGCAGTCCCGCCGGCGCCAGCCCCACCAGGAAGCGCAGCGCCTTCTCGTCGTCGGGCAGGTCGCCCCGGCCGAAGTCGCCGAGCCCGGCGATGGCGATGCGCTTGTCCCTGAGCAGCGATTGTTCGGCCGGCGTCACCCAGCCGAGGTTGCGCGCGTAGGCGTGGTGGTAAGAGAAGGTCTGCGCCATGTGTCTCCCGGGGAACTGCCGCCGTGCGGCTGAAGGAAGTTAGACAGATGAGTTAGATCAAAAGTTCCACAAATATTTGCAAATATTTGTACTGGGCGAAAAAAAAGCCGGTTCAACAGAACCGGCCTTTGCCACTCAGCACATCAACAACAACCGCCGCGCTTGCCGGCGCCGCCGTAGCGCGCCTCCTGGCGCTCGCGGAAGAACTCCTCGTACGTCATCATCGGCTCGTCGGGATGGGTGGCTTCCCGATGGCTGACATAGGTGTCGTAGTCCGGCAGGCCCATCATCAGGCGCATGCTCTGCCCGAGATAGCGGCCGGCCTTGGCGATGTCGCCCAACATCATTGCACCTTGGCCAACACCATCGGGCTTTCCATGGCGGTCGGCTTGCTGTTGGCGCGCGCCACCATCACGGTGCGGATGCCGAACACCAGCACGCTGAGCACGACGACGACGAAGAAGCCGGCCAGCGACGCGTCCAGGTAATCGTTGAACACGATCTGGTGCATCTGCGCCACCGACTTGGCCGGCGCCAGCAGCTTGCCCTCGTCGAGCGCGCCCTGGTACTTCGAAGCGTGCGCCAGGAAACCGATTTTCGGGTCGGCGTGGAAGATCTTCTGCCAGCCGGCCGTCAAGGTGCACAGCAGCAGCCAGATGGTCGGCACGATGGTGACCCAGGCGAACTTGCCGCGCTTCATCTTGAACAGCACGCAGGTGCCCAGCATCAGCGCGATCGCCGCCAGCATCTGGTTGGCGATGCCGAACAGCGGCCACAAGGTGTTGATGCCGCCCAGCGGATCGACCACGCCCTGGTACAGGAAGTAGCCCCAGGCCGCCACGCACAGCGCGGTGGCGGTCAGGTTGGCGAACACGTTCTCGGTCTTTTTCATCGAAGGCACGAAGGCGCCCAGCAGATCCTGCAGCATGAAGCGGCCGGCGCGGGTGCCGGCGTCGACGGCGGTGAGGATGAACAGCGCCTCGAACAGGATGGCGAAGTGGTACCAGAAGGCCATCATGGCCTGGCCGCCGATGACGTTCGACAGGATGTGGGCCATGCCGACCGCCAGGGTCGGGGCGCCGCCGGCGCGCGAGATGATGCTGTGCTCGCCGACATCCTTGGCGGTCTGGGTCAGCATTTCCGGCGTGACATAGAAGCCCCACTGCGAGATCGCCGCGGCGGCCGACTCGGCGGTGGTGCCGATCAGCGCGGCGGGAGAGTTCATGGCGAAGTAGATGCCCGGCTCGATGGTCGAGGCGGCCACCAGCGCCATGATGGCGACGAACGATTCCATCAGCATGGCGCCGTAGCCGATGAAGCGGGCGTGGCTTTCATTCTCGATCATCTTGGGCGTGGTGCCCGACGAGATCAGCGCGTGGAAGCCGGACACGGCGCCGCAGGCGATGGTGATGAACAGGAAGGGGAACATCGAGCCCGACCACACCGGGCCGGTGCCGTCGATGAATTGCGTGATCGCCGGCATTTTCAGGTAGGGGGCGACGAACAGGATGCCCAGCGCCAGGCCGACGATGGTGCCGATCTTGAGGAAGGTCGACAGGTAGTCGCGCGGCGCCAGCAGCAGCCACACCGGCAGCACCGAGGCGACGAAGCCGTAGCCGATCAGCATCCAGGTCAGCTCGGTGCCGGTGTAGTTGAACATCGGCGCCAGCGCCGGATTTTCTTGCACGTACTGGCCGCCGAAGATGGCCGCCATCAGCAGCACGAAGCCGATGATCGACACCTCGCCGATGCGGCCGACGCGGATGTAGCGCGAATACACGCCCATGAACAGCGCGATCGGGATCGTCATCATGACGGTGAAGCTGCCCCACGGCGAGCCGGTCAGCGCCTTGACGACGATCAGCGCCAGCACCGCCAGGATGATGACCATGATCATGAAGGTGCCGAGCAGCGCGATCATGCCGGGGATTTGCCCCAGCTCCGATTTGATCAGGTCGCCCAGCGAGCGGCCGTCGCGGCGCATCGAGATGAACAGCACGATGAAGTCCTGCACGGCGCCGGCGAACACCACGCCGGCCAGGATCCACAGCATGCCGGGCAGATAGCCCATCTGCGCGGCCAGCACCGGCCCGACCAGCGGACCGGCGCCGGCGATGGCGGCGAAGTGGTGGCCGAACAGCACGTATTTATTGGTGGGCACGTAGTCGAGGCCGTCGTTCAGCTTGGCGCCCGGCGTCATGCGCTTGTCGTCGAGCCCCAGCACCTTGTCGGCGATGTACAGGCTGTAATAGCGGTAGGCGATCAGATAGACGCACACGGCGGCGATGACGATCCAGATCGCGCTGACGGACTCGCCGCGCTTGAGCGCGACCACGCCCAGCGCGGCGGCGCCGCACAGGGCCAGCGCCGCCCAGCCGAGCTTGCTGGCCAGGGTCTGGGGTGTACTAGTGGGTAATGATTTCATGCTTCCTCCAAGGGTAGTTCCTGCACTTCGTCTGATGCCGCCCTGCTTGGCCGGGTCAATCCTTGTCAATCCGGTATCGTGGCAGCTTATGGCGAGTATTCATGAGACTGATAATCGGCGCAAGCGCAGCACTACGCAGTCGCGTTAGGTAGTACTACGTACCGCCGAGGGCGCGCGGGGGCGTAAAATCGCGGGGATCGGATAATCGGATGGGCGGTCTCTCATGAAGTTGCGGCAAAAAGTCATATTCCTGGCCATCACGCCGCTGATCCTGGCGCTGTGCGCGATCGCGCTGGCGGTGCGGCACCAGTCGGTGTTGCTGGCCCAGCAGCAGCGCGACACCATCCAGCAAGCGTATCTGAGCAGCAAGGAGGCCGAGCTCAAGCATTACGTCGCGCTGGCCTCGCATTCGATCTCGCACCTGTACAATTCCGGCCGCAACGACCCGGCGACCCTGCAGGAGGCCAAGCGCATCCTGTCCTCGCTGAGCTACGGCGACGACGGTTACTTCTTTCTGTACGACATGAACGGCAACACCCTGATGCATCCGCGCCAGCCGGAACTGGTGGGCAAGAACCTGTTCGAGCTGCGCGACGCGCTGGGGCGGCCGACGATCCAGAACCTGCTGCAGCGCGCCCGCGCCGGCGGCGGACTGGAACGCTACATGTGGATCAAGCCGTCGACCCGCAAGCCGGTCGCCAAGCTCGGCTACGTGGTGGCGATGCCGAACTGGGGCTGGATGATGGGCACCGGCATTTATCTCGACGACGTCGACCGCGCGCTGGCCAAGATCGACATCCAGCAATCGGGCAACATCCACAACACGATGCTGTGGATCGCCGCCATCGCCATCGCCGCCTCGGTGACGGTGGCCAGCACCGGGCTGGCGCTCAACATCAGCGAATTCCGCGTCGCCGACGCCAAGCTCAAGGTGCTGGCGCAGCGGGTGGTCGAATCGCAGGAGGAGGAGCGGGCGCGGCTCTCGCGCGACTTGCACGATGGTATCAGCCAGTGGCTGGTGTCGATCAAATTGCAGATCGAGGCGGGCATGATCCGGCTGTCGTCGGACAAACCGGAACAGCGGCAGGCCGCGCACGCGGTGTTCGAGCACGCGGCCGGGCAACTCAGCAATGTGATGGGCGAGGTGCGCCGCATCTCGCACAACCTGCGCCCGGCCATCCTCGACGATTTGGGGCTGGCGGCGGCGCTGCACCACCTGGGGCAGGAGTACACGCTCAGCAGCGGCACGCCGGTGCGCTTCGAGGCCAGCGGCATCACCGACGGCCTGGCCGATGTCGCCAACACGGTGCTGTTCCGTATCGCGCAGGAGGCGCTGACCAATATCGAGCGCCACGCCGGCGCCAGCGCCATCGAGATCGGCCTGGCCGGCGACGGCAAGGGCGTGAATTTGCGCATCAGCGACGACGGCGTCGGCTTCGACGCCGAGGGCATCGCGCTGCATCCCAAGCACGGCATCGGATTGCGCAATATGATGGAGCGGATGGACGCCGTCGGCGGCCGTTTCGAGATCATGTCCTCGTCGGACGGCACGGTGCTGAGCGCCTACGCCGCCAACAATAGCTGAACAAAGCCAGGACAACGGCTAATATGAGTCATCGCAGTAATAAAATAGTATCGGGAACAAGCACGCCATGACCTCTACAATCAAAATCCTGCTGGTCGACGACCACCCCTTGGTGCGCGACGGCCTGCGCGCGCGGCTCGAGGCGATGCCGCAGTTCGAGGTCGTGGCCGAGGCCGGCGGCGCGGCCGAGGCGCTGGAGCAGGCGGGCCAGTGCACGGTCGACCTGGTGCTCATGGATATCAATATGCGCGGCACCAACGGCATCGAGGCGACCGCCCAGTTCAAGCAGGCGTTTCCGCGCATCGCCGTGCTGATCCTGTCGATGCACGACAAGCTGGAATATGTGTCGCAGGCGATCCAGGCCGGCGCGCGCGGCTACGTGCTCAAGGACGCGCCCGGCAAGGACATCGTCGTCGCCATCGAGACGGTCATGTCCGGCGGCATTTATTACAGCGCCGCGCTGGCGCGCCAGCTGGCGCAGCCGCAGAACCAGGACAACCAGCTGACCTCGCGCGAGCACGAGGTGCTGCGACACATCGCCAACGGCGAATCGAACAAGCAGATCGCCCGCGCGCTCGACCTGAGCGTGCGCACCGTCGAGACCCACCGGCTCAACATCAAGCGCAAGCTAGGGATCGAAGGGCAGGCGGAATTGATCCGTTTTGCCGTCCAGCATGCCCAGTGACATCACTTTCACCATGATTCTTTGTTTGGATGCAACAAAATCGAGTCCTGGCTCTAATACTGTTGAGCAATTTCTAATATTCCGTGTTTGTCCGGCAATATCTGATATATTCTAACTGCTTAGAAAATTGCAATTGTGTAAAAAGAAAAATGTTTTTGTGTGCAGTCAGTTGTTCCTATACTGGTCATATTGCAAATTACTCTACTGCCCCATGGTATTTGTTTGCCCCGTCATAGTCGAACGATCGCTGCGCGCACAACCCTCGATGAGAAATTGATGTCCGCGCCAGATACTAGCCTGTTCCCCCTGGTGGAATTCCAAGCGGTGTCCAACGCTCGCAACGAGTGGGTGGCACTGACTTTCGAATTGTCCGCCGACGCGGGCGACGCCTTCCAATCCACGCTGGCCCTGTTCAGAACCCCCGACGCCTTCGCCGCGCTGGCGCCGCTCGACTGCATCGTGCCGGTGCCCGATCCGGCGTCGCTGGAACTGTCGCAACTATCGACCTTGCCGCCGAGCCGCGTGATCCTGCGCGTGCCTGCCGCGCCGTGCGCCGACGTGCCGGCGCAAAAGAAACTCGCCGTCATCGCCGAGGCCGGCTACCGCATCATGATCGAAGGCGTCACCGCCGGCTCCACCGCCACGCTGTGCGGCGCCTCGGCGCTGATGGTGGACGCCTCGACCAAGTTGCCGCCGGTGATCGCGCTCATCGGCCAGCCCGGCCCGCACCTGGCCGCCAACATGCACAGCGAGCTGCGCATCGCCGAATGCGCGCAGGCCGGGTTCCACTGGTTCAGCGGCGACTACGCGCTGCATCCGGCGCGGGAGAACGCCGGCGACGGCACCTCGCGCAAGCGCCTGCTGGCGCTGCTCGGCTTGCTGGCGCGCGACGCCGATTCGCGCGAGCTCGAAGTACTGCTCAAGCAGGACCCCGCGCTGTCCTACCACCTGTTAAAACTGGTCAACTCGGCCGCCTTCGCGCTCAGTTCGCCGATCCACAGCTTCGGCCAGGCGATCAACGTGCTGGGGCGGCGCCAGCTGCAACGCTGGCTGCAACTGCTGCTCTACGCGCGACAGCAGGACGACGGCCTGGCCAATCCGCTGCTGCCGCTGGCGGCGGTGCGCGCGGCCCACATGGAAGCGCTCAGCAAATCGCTCGGCTGGGACCGCGACCAGCAGGACATGGCCTTCGTCGCCGGCGTGTTCTCGCTGCTCGACGTGCTGCTGGGCATGTCGATGACGGAAATCGTCGCCGCGCTCAGCCTGGATCTGGATGTGGTCATGGCGCTGCTGGACCGGGGCGGCCCGCTGGGCGAATTGCTCAGCCTGGTCGAACACCACGAGCGCGACGCGCTCGACAAGGCCGGCATCGACGCCGACACCTACTGGCAAGCGCAGCTGCAGGCCTACCACTGGGCCATCCAGGTCAGCAGGAATCTATAAGCCATGGCCGACCATCCCGTCTCCGACTTCCTCAACCACAGCGCCGCCGTCTGCGACGCCGTGCTGCGCCTGCGCGGCAGCGCCATGGCCGAGGAACTGGGACGCATCGTCCGCAGCGTCACCAACAGCCCGCTGGGCGAATACCTGCCGGCCGATGCCGTCTCGCTGCTGGCGCCGCCGCCGGTGGAGGAAATCGTCGCCGCCAACGACGCCGCCGTCCCCAGCCTGACACAGGACATCTGGTTCGAGGACCGTTACTTCGGCCGCTTCACCGTCTCCGGACGGCTCGGCTACAGCGACGCCGACCGCCAGCACCTGGCCAGCCTCGCCACCTTGGCCGGCAGCGTGCTGCAAGTGCACTCGCTGGCACAGCGCAGCACCCACGCCTACGTGCAGGTCGAATCGCAGCTGCAGCACCAAGCGCAGATCCTCGACCACATCCACGAATCGGTGGTGACGATGGACATGAACGGCTTCATCCTCAGCTGGAACAAGGGCGCGGAGCGGCTGTTCGGCTACACCTCGGTCGAAGCGGTGGGGCGCAACATCCTGTTCCTGTACGACGATGAAGACATCGACGCGCACGACCCCTTCCTGGAGCAGGGCGGACGGCTGATGGAAGTGCGGCGCAAGAAAAAATCGGGCGAGGTGTTCTGGGCCAGCCTGTCGCTGTCGCCACTGTGCGACCTCAACAAGCGATCGATGGGCCTGATCGCCTACCTCACCGACATCACCGAGCGCAAGCTGGCCGAAGAGCGCATCCACCACCTCGCGTACTACGACGCGCTGACCAACCTGCCGAACCGCACCCTGCTGACCAAGCTGGTGGACCAGGCGCTGATGGTCGCGCAGCGCGGCAAGCTGCAAGGCTGCGTCCTGTTCGTCGACCTCAACCGTTTCAAGATGATCAACGACACGCTCGGGCGCAAGGTCGGCGACGAATTGCTGTGCGAAGTGGCGCGGCGTTTCCGCACGGTGCTGCGCGACCAGGACCTGGTGGCGCGGCTGGGCGGCGACGAATTCGCCATCGGCCTGTTCGACCTCGGCCAGCACTTCGAAGCGAGCATGGTCGCGCAAAAGCTGCTGGCCACGCTCAACAGCCCGATCATGATCGACGGCCACGATTTACGGGTCGGCGGCAGCATCGGCATCAGCGTCTACCCGCAGGACGGCGACGACGCCGAAACCCTGCTGCGGCTGGCCGACATCGCCATGTACCGCGCCAAGCAGGAGGGCGGCGTCAACGGCGACCACGTCGCCTTCTACAGCCAGGACATGAACCAGGGCATGCAGGAGCGCATGCGCATCGAAACCGGGCTGCGCTACGCGCTCGGCAACGGCGAGCTGCTGCTGCACTACCAGCCCAAGTTCTCCATCGACACCGGCAAGATCATCGGCGCCGAAGCGCTGGTGCGCTGGCGCCATCCGGAGCGCGGCCTGGTGCCACCGGTCGAGTTCATCCCGCTGGCCGAGGCGACCGGGCTGGTGGTGCAGGTGGGCGAATGGGTGCTGGAGGCGGCCTGTTCGCAGGCCAAGCTGTGGAAGGACGCCGGCTTGCCGCCGATACGGCTGGCGGTCAACGTGTCGGCGCGCGAGTTCACCGCCTCGCTGCCGGGGCGGGTGATGGACACGCTCAACCGGTACGGGCTGGAACCGTCGTGGCTGGAGCTGGAGATCACCGAAAGCACCTTGATGCACAACATCGACCGCGTGATCGGCATCATGGACCGGATCACGGCACTGGGCGTGACGTTGTCGCTGGACGATTTCGGCACCGGGTATTCGAGCTTGTCGTACCTGAAGCGGTTCCCGATCGACACGTTGAAGATCGACCGCTCGTTCACGATCGGCATACCGAGCGACGCCAACGATTGCGCGATCGCCAACACGATCATCAGCATCGCCCAGCAGTTGAAGCACAAGGTCATCGCCGAGGGCGTGGAGACGGTCGAGCAATTGGCGTTCCTGAAGAATTCCGGCTGTGACGAAGTGCAGGGGTATTTGTTCTCGCAGCCGCTGGAGGCGGCGGCCTTCGAGCTGGCGTTGCGCGAGAACTGGACACCGGGGCAGGCCAGCAGAGCGGCCTGATGCATCTGTGACCACATGCGCTGAATGTGCGGGGTGACACGTAGGGCGGATTAGGCGGAACGCCGTAATCGGCCATGAGCCGCCAACGCGGCATTTCCGGAACGCGAAGGGCGATTCCCCATCAACGGGTTGAATTCTGTATAATGCTGCGCCATAGGAAGCGTGGCCGAGTGGTTGAAGGCAGCAGTCTTGAAAACTGCCGACGGTGTGAGCCGTTCGTGAGTTCGAATCTCACCGCTTCCGCCAGGATACCTACTTAAGCCCTTGATATTACAGGGATTTTTCAATTATATCACCGACTAACATACACTTCAACACACACGTTGCTTTTGTATGTCGAGTTGGTCGGCGTTGCGTCGGCATCCTAGATCTCACATCGCCCAGCGAAGGCGAGATTCGATGTTTTTGCAGGACCGCTAAGTGTGCGGTTGCCTGTATAAGATTTCAGCTCCCCGAAGCAATCAATTATCCCGCGTTAGGCCGCGTTAAATGCTGAGTTGGCTGTCGACTACCGGCTCAACCGTTTCAACGGCGTGTCTGGCCGTTTAAGTGGCTTCTCTGCCATTGTGGTCAGCTGACTGATTGGCTTTGAGCTACAGCGATCAAAGTTCCCCAGTCTATTTTTCGCGTATCTGTCAAAGTTATTTTGTTGTCAAAATACCTATGATCCATGAGATAATATTGGTGCAACGTTCGTTCGAGTCGGCACCGTACAGTGCCGACAGAGTGCGCTTGCTCATCGCGACATTACCTACCCAAACCCAGCTCCTCGAAATCGAAGTGCTTCGGGACCAGTAGCTCACTACACTCCATCCCATCACATCACCTTGCAGCCGATTCAGGCAGGTACTGTCGCGTCCATTCATTTTCACATTGGAGCATTTCATGGTCACGATACCTACAACCGTCACTTCCACTGCCGCTGGATTTCAGCCGGCGTTCAAGCCCGTCATAACGCAAGATCGCCACGCTTGCGCCCTTGCTGCTGTGGCCACAATCGCGTCAGTTCCACTTGATGACGTGTGGAGAAAGGCGGAGGAACTTGGACTTCCAAAGACCGGGCCATACAACCACGTCATCGATGGCGACTTCCTTGCCGCGTTGTTGGCAAAGTACGGCTGGGTTGCGCAAGTATGGAAGGCCTGTGAAAAAGTGTCACAACTTCCGGCGGCGGCAATTGCCCTCGTAGATTACGACGAAACCTGGGAAGTGGGTAGGCATGTCGTATTCCATCGCGCTAAAGCTAGTCACGACGCCAAGATCGTTGAGTATGTTGTAGACCCGACTGCGGCCAAGCCGGAGTTACAAATTCGTACGGACTTGGAAGCTTTGGCGCCGGCTTGGTACATCGGTGTTCATCCGATGGGGAAGGCGCCAGCGACGTCGACGAAAAAGTAAGTCATTGACGCAGGCCTCCTCACGCCTTTTTTGCCGCCTTAACTCCCATAGCTGGCAATGGCGACTGAGTCCATTCCTCTGTTTCGTCAACCTCTTCCCCCCCTTTGCCTCCCATTGCGGGCAATGCTGGGGGCGTAAGCAGTGCAGCCATGGATGTACCAAGGCCGCGAGCGATCCTCTCGATATTGCAGATCGAGATATTTCGTTCGCCGCGCTCTACGGACGAGATGTAGTTGGTGTGCAGGCCTGCGTATTCCGCTAGTTTCTCCTGCGATATCAACTGAGCCTTACGGAACCGTCTGACGTTCGCAGCAAACATGAGCTGAGCCTCACACTTTTGAGTTTGGGTGGACACACCCGAAGCATCGGGTTTTTCCATGCCCAACACCACACACTTTGAGTTTGGTTTCCATGAGACAATAATCAAACTTAAGGTGTGTTTTCTTGTAATGAGTATTCTCTAGGAGCCTAAAAGCCATGGATCACATGGATCAAACCACGGCCGGCACGACGGCCGACCAATCAAGAAGAAACCACTCCAAACTGGCAATTATCACGGCCGCAGCACTTGCCATTGGCGTGACAGGGTGCAGTTCCAAGCCGGGTGAGTCCGACCTCAAGACCGGTCTTACCAACGAATTTCAATGTCCGCTCTTGGAAATCAATGAGGTCAAGAAAACTGATGGCGTTGAACGAAGTGACCACAGCTACGAGGTCAGCTACACATTCGAGGTCGGCCTTAAAGGTGGTGGGCGCGCTGCGGCAAAGCTCTTGCCGGAACTGACTATGCTTAACGAACGTCTGGAGCGAGGACGTTTGCAGCACGACCGTGCATCTCAAGCCGCAGCCACTTCAGATAATCCTGCGCCGCTAGAAGCAGCTGTTAGCCGTGCCGCCGCAGAGGTCTTCGCTGTGAAAAAACGACTTGCTGAGCTTCAGCCTTGCGAGTTGATCAACGCTCGGTTTGCCGTTGAAAGAATGCGATCAGCAGCCCAGCCCAAAGAGGGCTCTTCTGAGCAAGGCATTCCTATAGGTCTAAGAATGCGAGGAATTAGCGCGATGATTAAAGCAGAGAGCGGCTGGCGTTTCGCCGAGCCGCCCAGGTTCGACATCAATGCGGAAAAGGTCAGCCGCGACAGCAACATGCAGATGCCGCAGCCCACTGCATTATGGACCGAGTTTTCTCACGGAGAAGGCGCATTCATTGCCAAGGTGCCATCGCCTGAGCAGTGCAACTTTGCCGAAACCGATTCCAAGACAGGGATGCACTGGTGGCAATGCTCGTTTGGAACGGCGAATACGAACATGGATATCTGGTTCGCCAAGCTTGCCAAGCCAAGCGAAAGTAGTGCCTCCGACCTGGAGGCAAAAGCCAAAGATATTGCTGAGCGGCATAACGAGCAGATTAGCGATATGAAACCAATCAAGTGGGGAGACCTCGATGCTGCGGAGTTCACGGCGAACTCTGCTGAGGGCGTACGAAAGGTAAGGCTCTTCATGGCTGGGAAATACGAGGTTCAAGCAATTGCGTCCCCAGTGCCAGGTAGAACTGCAAACCTCGCGGAAATGCAGAAGTTCATCGAGAGCGTAAAGCCTGGATCCATCGCGGACTGACGCCAAGTGCCAAATGCTCAATTCCTATCTCTGAAAGATAATCCAATGTTAGTCATTCCAAGAACAATCGTTTCCATCGTATCCGCAGCTCTGGTTGCTTGTGGCGGGGGCGGCTCATCTTCCCCTGCGGTGTCGAATCCGCCGGCGCCCACCGGCCCTATTACTCCTGTAGATCCGAAGCCGCCAGTCGTAACTCCACCGACGATTTCAACTTGCGCCGCCCCAACCACCACGCCAGCACAGGTGCTCTTCAACGGCACACCAATGTTGGCTTTGTGTGATGGCGTGTATGTAGAGCCTACGGCCACAGCCGATCAGCAGCTGAGCCTGCGCCAAAGCGTCGCGCTCGCGTACACAGCAGTTACTGATTTCTATGGGACGTTCACTGCACCACGCCCACAGATGATCTTCTGCCAAACGCAGAGCTGCCGCGCCTATTTCATGGGCAGCTACGGCGGGGTTTACTCACCGCTGGGTTTCCAGTTGCCTGGCGCGACCTATCAGGCGGGAAAGCCAACGCTGTTTGTGACCTACACCAGTTTTCCTAACCTGGGCCGCGAAACCATCGCGCACGAACTGACACACACGGAAACGCTCTACCGTTACGGCGCGGGCGGCGTTCCGGCTTGGTTCAACGAGGGTCTGGCGACGATGATCGGCAAGTCGCCCGACTGCACCAACCAGACGGTCAACTGGATCACCGACTTGCGGACAGTTGACGGAGCAGCCGCACTGGCACAGGCCACCGCCGACAGTAGCAAGGGCGACGCCATATATTGTCAGGCCCAGCGCGAAGTTGCAGCGTGGGTCGGCATCAACGGCAAGCCGAAGTTCATCGACTTGCTGACCGGCGTCAAATCGGGGCAGCAGTTCTACACGCTCTACGGCAACCTCATCAACCGCTAGCTACATCATGTCACGTGGGTTTGATGTCTTCAAGCCTGCGTGACTGCAAACTTTATCGGATCAAACAACGCATCCCTCGGCGGCATCAGATCGCGAGCATTAAGCACGATCCTTGCTGCGCATAGGTAGGTTAGAAATTCTTCTGACCGCCATCACTTTCATCTCCCTATCGTCTCGCGCACGTCACACCAGCCCGGCTTAGTTGCCGTTTGCTGGCGCGCGCCCGTGTGCTTGACGACATATCAAAGGACTCATCATGGACAAAGACATTCAAGGCACAACCAATTCGGCCAGCGGGACTTCTACGGCTACACCAAGGATTACTCAACTGTTTCCGCTGGGCGCTGTAGTTGCGACGCCGGGCGCGCTTGATCTGCTGGACCGCAACGGAATCAACGCCACGACTTACCTGGCACGGCACCAGTGCGGCGACTTCGGGACTATATGTCCAGACGACGCGCAGGAGAACATGTTTGCAGTCAGCCGTCGCCTCCGAATTTTGTCCGCGTACGACGTCGGAACGGAGCGTCTCTGGTTAATCACAGAGGCCGATCGATCTGCGACGACACTGCTGTTGCCATCGGAGTACTGAACATGGATACTTTGCCGCCAGCGCAGGCAGTTCAATCGGCGCCAGAAAGTTCAGCATTTTCTCTCTGCAACCTCGCACTATTGCTCCCTTACTTGCCGGTGACGGCGACGAACATCGACTACGCCGCAGCCGATCCAGCCCTGTTGATGCAGCTTGCAGATGCCGCCGACTCCGCGCTTCTGATTATCCACATTGGAACGTCTGCTGTCGGCCGTTTGCTAGCCCAAGCGGGGATTGAGCCACTCGGCGGAGCAACGTTAGCTGACTCCATCGAAGCGCTGGGATGGCTGGTGGCAGAGCTCAACGACATGGCTGGCGCGGTGCATAGGATATCGGTGGCATGCAGGCGGCACACCTACGATTACGCGCCGGATGCCGTCACGGCCATTCCCCTCGCTAGGCCATAAGAAGCAATAACCTTTCAACTCGGCAGCCTAGTGCTGCCGTTTTTACGTGTGGCCTATCGAAGCCGCATTACCGGCACAAACGAGAGTAATCATGAAGACACCCAAAAAACCTTCCACGCACTTGCCGCAAGCTTTGAACGTCAAGACGCCGCTTAAATCACCGCAGACTGCGCCGTCAGCGCTTGTTGCTAGCTACTCGGCGGCGGCACAGTCGAGCGCCACCACGCGGTCATATGCGACGGACATTCAGCATTTCCTGCGGCACGGCGGCACGATTCCCGCGACAGCGGCCATGGTGGCAGAATACCTTGCCAACTTTGCCGGAATCCTCGCGGTCGCCACGCTTCAGCATCGCCTAATTGCAATTCACCGGGCACATACCGACCGCAGCCTGCAATCCCCAACAATGGATCACCTCGTCAAGCGGACCATGCAAGGTATTCGCCGCACGCTAGGTACTAAACAAAGGCGGGTGACGGCTTTGGTAAAAGATGATCTGCTTGAGATGATGGTCCACATAGATCAGCAGATGCCGATGAAGGCCGCGCGCGACAAGGCCTTGTTGTTGATTGGCTTCGCCGGGGCATTTCGGCGTTCGGAGTTAGTGGCATTGAGATTTGAGGATGTAACTCCTTACGAAAATGGTTTGGAACTATTGATTCGACGTTCCAAGACTGACCAGGAAGGCGTGGGACGAACTGTATTCATTCCGCATGCACGCGGAAACCGCTGTCCGGTGAAGGCACTAAGGGACTGGCTTGAATTGGCAGGAATCGTGTCAGGTCCACTGTTTAGGCCCATAAATCGGCACGATCAAGTGGTGGGGAGCAGTGCATTAACGCCACAGAGCATCGCCCTCATCGTGAAATCTTCTGTGAGGATGATGTCGGGTGACGCGGCGGCGAAGATGGTTGCCGGTCATAGTCTGCGAGCCGGATACTGTACGGAAGCGGCGATGACCGGACTGCAGCCATATCAAATCCGGGAACAAACTGGCCATAGGTCGGATGTAACCTTGGCTCGTTACATCCGTCCGGTCGCGAAGAGGAAGATTCCTAGCTTACTGTGAAATAAGGGTGACCTCTGATCCATACCTCGTTAAGTATGAGAAATCCCCATCGGCCAAGGATGCCGATGGGGCTCTACTCGCCATATGTCGGACCTAGTTTGATGCCCATACCATATCTAAATTTTTTGCAGCCAACAGCTTGTCCCGAAGCGCGTATCGGGAAGATTGCATATTAATTTCGCTGCCATCCGTGCGCGGGATAGGAACAATCGCCGTTGCGGCGGCCTTGAACCTGAGCATGTATTTTCCGGTATCGTTGTACGGAACGATGGCATCGATCTCGGCGATATGAGTAATGGCTCCAACTGGGGCGACTTGATATGCAGCGATGAACTTCAGCTTTGAGATGTGCTTTGCATTGATCCGCACTGCAAACCAACAGTGCTCGTTAAGGAAGCGTTGCTTGAACCCTTCCTCGCGGGCGGGAACCACGATGGTGTCAAACTTGTCGCTCTCAGTTCCGACGGGCTGCACCTGATCGCTGGGGTCGTCGTGCTTGGGCTGAGTGAAGGCGTTAATTCCAAGCATCGGCAGGATCAGCAACATATCGGCCAAGAATGCCTGGGCCGTTGCCCTTGCAGCAGGGGCCATTGTCGGCGCGGTCGGGCTGTTCTTGTTAAGTAGGATCGCGCGGTCGTGCTTCTTGGCTATGGCAACCAGCGCCGACTCTAGATATTGAACTTCGGTCTTCCCAATCTTGTGGTTTCGGTCGAAGAAGTAGACTCCCCATTCCCAACCCTCCTTGTTTGAGACATGATTCTTCAAGCGGTCCCCGACTGGATCGGCTTCGCCAATATAAATAGTCTCTTCAGCGGCGTTGCCTACAAGTATGTAAATACCCGCTTGAGAAAAGCCAGGCTCCTCCTTTAAAACGTGGAAAAGCTCTTTACTGAACACGACACCGTATCCTGACCAGTTCGACTTGTCGAGGTGGCGTATCCCTTCTGGATCGCCGGTGGTCGCGAAGAGAGTGATGGAAAATGGTTGCATATCTATCCCGTCACATCCTCACTTCGAAGCGCATGTAGTCTGTAAGGCGCTTTGATTCGGCAATCTCGTCGTGCGGCACAAGCAAGTAGTGCCACGGCTTTGTTCTGACACTTGCGGCGTGATCCGAAGCATGTTTACACCAACTTGCAGCCGCAGCGGCTTTGGCCTGAACCTCTTGGGTATTGATGTCGGCTTTCGCTTTGGTTTCCACCATAAAGATCGTCGAATCCGTTTCTGCCACAAAGTCAGGGATGTACTCTGGTTGCTCAGTGCCCAGCTTGTAGTAAATCTGAAATTGCCCCTTAGCCGGCTTCAACCACTTCGACGCGTCGCGTTCAAGTATGACTGCGAAGCGTCGCTCTGTATCGGAATCGAATTTCTGCAATGGGTAAAGGCAGCGCACGAACCCTCCGAACAGCATCTGTTTAATCCGGCCAAGCTCGGTGACGGTTTCGCGGAAGTGGTGAGCCGTCTGCCCCGCGGTGGCCGTATAGTTACAGGCTTTCAGTTCAGTAAAGCCGCGGCTCACCTGCACCTCGTACTCAGTCGCCTCCTCCCAAAAGTGCACCATCATTTGTGCGTGAATTTCCCGAGCGATCAAGCGGCGATCTCGATCCAGTACCCCTCTAGTTTCTGCCTCCGATAGGTAACCCTGCAGATGTTGCACCATCTGCCCTGAAAGATCGTAGAGCAGATCAGCATGCGTAAAATAATCGATGTCATCGAAGTCCACCAGCGCATGGACGATGTAGTCCTCCAGCCGGTGCTCCTTGAGACCGACTTCTGATGTTAGCGTGTCTTGTTGGTTGGTATGAAGGTTGTGAATGATGATCTCGCGCTCGCCGGGCTGAAGATGTAACTGAGCGACATCGAGCTTAAACGGGTGAAAACCTGTTGTGACTTCACCCGTCGGAACGACCGCGATTCGAGGAATGTCGATAGTCTGTTGGACGACGATTTCAGTGGTCTTGGCTACTACGGCCGAAAGTTCGAGAGCAAGTTCTCTTTCATCTGCACCTGACAGCAAATCGCCCTGGGTAGGTTTCAACCGTTCGGTCACTTCTGCCAAGATGGCAGCCTGCACGTCTGAGTTGAGAAGTGCGCGGCTAGTGGGAACTAGTTCGCGCTTGACTTCGTATTTTCCGATCACCTCCATTACAACCCGGGCGGCGTTGCGCTCGCGTTCCGTGGCGAAAATCGGCGCGGGGGCTGGGCCGGTCGCCACTGTGCCAGCGTTCGTCGGGGCGCTGGCGATAGATGGTGCATCGGCGAGTCCCAGTCGGGCCATCACACCTGAACCGACCTGTACGCTAACCTTCTTGTCGTCTGCACTTGGCGCTTCGAGGATTACCTGTTTTATCCTAATCGGTGAGTCGCCTCGGTTGGCGTCATCAATGATTTCCTGAAACTTGTCGTGAGCGACTATGTTAAGGCGATCAACCGCCGCCACCCCTGTACGTTTACCATAAGGCAGACGCAAGCCTCGACCAATTGACTGCTCAATCAGTGTGCGCGCATTCGCAGCACGCAACGGCACAATAGTGTAGAGGTTGGTCACGTCCCAGCCCTCTTTGAGCATATTGACGTGAATGACGATTTCGGTCGGCTCGTCCACGCTCTCTACGGCGAGGAGCCGCGTGATCATCTCTTCTTCTTCCGCCCCCGTGCGACTGGAGTCAACCTGAATCACCTTGCCGTGGTAGCGTCCGTCGTAGAAGGCACTCGACTCTAAGAGTGCCAAAAGCTGCCCGGCGTGAGTGGTATCTCGCGCAATCACCAGAATGAACGGCTTCACTACCTTGACACCATTCTCGCGGGCGTAGGTCAGCAGTTCTACCTTGGTGGTTTCGTGCAAGCGAACGCCGTCCTCCAGTTTGGTCTTTTCTATTTCCTCGGGTGTGTGAGCCTTGGCATCGAAGTTGCGCTGGGTCACGGCGGCAGGCTCTTTGACGAATCCATCTTCCATTGCGCGGGCCAATGGGTAGTCCATCACCACGTTTTTGAACGGTATGGGGCCACGCGTGGACTCCACGAACGGTGTCGCTGTTACTTCGAGGCCGAACAGCGGCTTCAGCTCATTGATCGAGCGAATCCCGGCGCTGGCGCGGTAACGGTGCGACTCGTCCATCAGCAGCACGAGGTCGGGAAGGTTGGCCAGATGATTGAAGTAGCTGTCCCCAAGCACTTCTTTCATCCGCTTGATGCGCGGCTCTTTTCCACCACGCACCTCGGAGTTGATCTTAGAAATGTTGAAAATGTTGATGCGGACATCTTGGGCAAAGCCCATCGTCTGATCATGAACAGCCGCACCGGTTTGGTCGTAAGTATCGCCAGTGATGATCAGCGGTGGCTGTTGGGCAAACTCGGCGATTCCCTTGAATACATACTTTGGAGAATTGCGCGTGAAGTCTGCGATCAGCTTATTGTAGATCGTCAAATTCGGGGCCAGCACGAAGAAGTTGTTGATTCCGTGCGCCAGATGTAGGTAGGCGATGAATGCGCCCATTAGACGTGTCTTACCCACACCGGTAGCGAGTGCAAAGCACAGCGAAGGGAACTCACGCTCGAAGTCTTGAAGCGTGCTGAACTCGGCCTTTAGTGTAGAGAGAATGGCCATAACGTCCTGCTCTTGGCCGAGGAGGCTAGGCGCTGCCTCAAGCGCACGAACCAAGTTCTGGAGAGATTCTGCCTGAGGAGGACGAAGTGATAAACGGCCGGTGACGGCGTTCAGGACGCGTGCGTTCATTATTCGTTCTCTCCAAAGAGCCCACCTTGTCCGGCGTTTGCCGTGGCAGTTTTCTTGTTTTTCGGCGACTCATCGCCAGGTGCAGGCGCTTGCTGTTCGACTTGAGCCATCGGAAGGTTCGCCACATTTAGGCTGTAGTCGTCGTGCCCCCATTCACACCGCGCCATAACCATCTTTGGAATCTTCTTCAGCGTGAGATTCGGCCAACGCTCAGACGCCTTGGCAGCTGTGATGCCGTGAAAGGCCACGCAGCATACGAGAAGAGTTTGGTCGTGCCCCACTTCATCGGACAGCGCTTGCAATTGCTCTGCAGAGAGATTTTGAGTAGTTACATAGATGAAGTCGCGCTCACTCGAGCGGCCATGTTGCCACCACTGAATCTCAGACGGGGAGTAGGTGAACCCTTCTAGTTTGGCCAATGCCTCGGACAACTGCGCAGCGTTGTACTCAGGATTGATGACCGGATTGCCCCAACGGTCGTCGACGATCAGACTAGGAGCAAGATGGCAATATCTAAAGCCACCGCCCCCTTCCCAGCCTGCGCTTTCCGTGATGCCTCCCTCGTCTTCACCGTCGATGACCTTTTTCAGTCGCGGAATAACGTGCGTGTGGCAGTGCTCACCCAATTCAATCATGATCCAGCGGCGGCCCATCTTATGGGCGACAGCGCCCGTGGTGCCTGAACCTGCAAAGGAGTCGAGCACCAAATCGCCTGGGTCACTTGCGAGTGATATGACCTGGGAAATTAATTTCTCTGGCTTGGGTGTTGGAAAGTCACCAATGCCCAAGCCGCGCAATTCTCGAATTCCATCTTGATTGTGGCCGAACTCTGTTCCATCGGCCCACAGCGTTGTAGGCATAACCCCTTCACCTGCTTCACTCAAATACATCTTGAGTCTTGGGGCATTTTCTCCTTTTGGCCCCCAATAGATTCGCCCCTCAGCATCCAGCTTCTTGAACCCAGTAGGGTTTCGGCTCCAGCAACGATTTGGCGGAGGAAGGAAAACCTTTCCGCATGGTGACGTTACTTCAAAGATATTCTCAGAAACGCCGGTCTTTGCATATTGTCTCCCTCGCGCACCACCGACGAGGCTTATTGTCATGGTGACGGATTGCCAGGGGCCCTTTGGGTCGTTGTCAGTATTGGTGTATCGATCAGTTTGCTTTGAGGATCGACCAAATTGATTCATCCGGAGATTAGTTCGATTCTTGGCATAGACCAGAATATGTTCGTGTGCCGATGAGAAGAACTGTGCATTGCTCCGCACGGCATAGGACTTGTTCCAGATCACATTGGCGATAAAGTTGTCGCGACCAAAGATCTCGTCGGCGAGCACTTTGCAATATTGGGCCTCATTGTCATCGAGCTGAATCCAGCAACTGCCATCGTCTGTAAGCAGGTTGCGCAAAAGCGTCAACCGCTCACGAATCAACCCCAGCCAGATAGAGTGCTCGAGGCCATCCTCGTATTGCGCAAAGGCAGATCCAGTGTTGTAGGGCGGATCGATGTAAACGCATCTAACTTTCCCAGTGAATTCATGTTCCAGCGCCTTCAACGCCAATAGGTTGTCTCCGAAGATTAGGCGATTGTCGAAAATATCCTCGTTTGTAATGCGATGTCTGGCGTGATATGACTGCTCAGGGTCTTCGAGCAGAATACGTGGCTCCAGCTTTGGTCGCTTCTCCTTACCGATCCAAGTTAGTTCGAGTTTTTGTTTGCTCATGAAGTTGCTCTCATAATTGTGGCGCCTGACCCGACAGGTAGTCGAGGAGGCGCTTGCGCGGATACGCGTCCGCTGCAGTTTGGATATTGCGCAATGGGACAAGCGCCGGATTGGTGGAAAGATCGAAATGCGTTTCCATCAAATCGGCAAAAAAGGCCGCGACGTTGCCCTGGTTGCGGAAGTAAGCCAGTGGTCCTTCGAAAGTCAGGCGTTGTTGCCCAAGGCTGAATGATTGTTGCCGGAGTTGGTCGAGTGTGTCAGGCAGGCTGAGGAGGGCGGAAATAGCCGCCGCGTCAACCACCGCTGCTGCGCTGATACGGTTGTGCAGGCGCTTCATCATGACTGCCGTGCTGACGTGAATGCCGTGCCGGTAGATTAGGCGTTCCTGGCTGCGCGCCGGCGCTCGCGTCTCGTAGTCCACCCAAAGGGTCCGAACGGCTCGGTGGCACAAGACGGCGTTGACCAGTTTCGCACCCGGTAGCGTGGCAGTGAATAGCGCCTGATATTCAAGGGAGTCTGGGTTGGAGAGCCGCGCAGGTTCAGTTTTTAGCCACACGGCGTAGCGCGGGTCGTGCTGCTGTGAGGCCAAAGCTCGCAGTGCCTCTTCGAGCGTGATAGCCTTGAGGCCAGTCGCCAGGACTTCGGGGCGATAGTGATAGTCGAAGCCAAGGTGCGCGATTTCCTGTCGCAGCCGCTCTTGGTTTTCGTCGAGCGAGGCGAAGTTGGCCGTCTGGACGGGATTTTGGTGGTTGCGGGCTTTGGTTACCCGTTTTCCGAATGGCCCGTCTGCCGGGGCCTTGATCAAGGTGAGCATGACTTTTGCATCTTCGATGCTCCTACCCGGATGCATGCGCACGAATTCCGTGGCTGAGGCCACCGTCTGCGCGCCGTTGATTATGGATAGCCCGCGTACCTTGAATTTCTTTACGCCGTTCTTGGTGGCTTTCGGCTCTATAAGGTCGCAAACGGCCGTGACACCATTGTTGAGATAAAAGAAGTCTCCAGGTGCGTCGTACAAGGTGGCCTTAATTGCCTTGTTAACATCGGATTTGCCACTACCGAGAAAGTATCGAATATTCCTTTCGTACAGAGCCTTGCCATGCGTTTGGTGAAGAACCACCAAATCCAGTAGTCGTGCAACACCGTAATACGTGCTTCGCGGGTTTTCGATCTTCTCGTGCTTTTGCAGCCTGATCTCCGTATGTACGGGTTGATAGGATTGTTCTGCTAGCAGGTCGCGGGCGATCTCGACTGCGGAGTAGTATGTCACCTGCTTTTCTAGCCGTTCCTCGTCCAGATCCTCATCGTCTATTAGCGCTTGCAGGGCATCACTGGCAGTTTTGGAAATCCCATCACCCGTGAACGGTACAATCAGTTTGATGCGGCTACATGAGTCAAGCGCGCTTTCAATGTCCGCCTTACGGTTCTGAACGTTTGCGTTAAAAGCGTCGAATTCCTGCTTGAGCAACAACCGAATACCTTCGCAGAATGGAAGCGCGTCCTCTTGTTTGAACTGCTCTGATTCCTTAAGCTTGGTTTGCAGCAAGTAGAGGGTTTCCGAGGTCGCGTGGTAGTGGATGGCGTCGATTCCCTTGTCATTAAAATCGTCGACAACTGAGGCGGCCGCAGCCTGCGGGGTAATGTCGAGTAACTTGTGCAGTGCGAAGGCACTAAACGCGCGCGATAGTTGCTTGGCCTGCTGCTCTGCTACCGGCTTCGTTTGATCCAGTAGCTGGGGAAGTGATGGCACAAAGCGTTCAGCCAGAACTTTCTTCAAGATGATCATGTACCGAGGTTCAAGCGCAGCCATTAAACGACTTCCCATTCGATGGTGAACAGCGTCTGTTCGACAACCTGCTGTTGTAATTGCAGTTCCAATTGCGCAATCAGCTCATTGCGCTGAGCCTCGACCTCATCTTGCCGGGCGAAAAGCTCTCGCCTCAGCTTTGTACGTTTGGTTTCTAGTTCACGCTGGTGCTTTTGATGCGCCAACTTTTCCTCAAGCGTTGGTGAAGTTGCTGCTGTCCGACGTACCTCTTTGATCTCGGCATCGATGGCCTTGATCTCTTGCTCAAGACCTAGTTTTAAGTCATCAGCCCAGGCGTCCAGTTTCTGCACTTCCTGTTCAAAGTAGCCGAGGTTACGCTGATTGATTTCGCGAAGCAGGGCGATCTTGCGGGATTCAACGTCAGCTATTAGGGGGGCGTCAGCCGAGGCAAAAAATCTTGCTGACTGCGATCGCGCGGGAAGGCGTAGCAGCTTCTCTGGATCGTCCTCTGCAAGGGCGTGTCCATCTGTCGTACTGGCGGCCACTATCAAGTGTTGTTCTTGGTTGCCTAAGGTTTCCACCGACACCAACTTCACGGTCAACCAGCCAGTTTTACCACGATAAGTTTTTAAGGTGCTGATCTGCGTGCCATAGGCGTCATAATCAAAGATGAGCCGGGTGTCGGCGAGTTCTCGGGCTTTAGCACGATCGATTGCCCAAACAGCGAGTGGATGCCCGATTCGATAGAGATGTGCATCACCGGAACGTCGGGGAAGCTCGTAACGTCCTAGATCAATTCCGTCGAGGGCCGTTTCCGGCGAACTCTGAAGGACGAATCCCCCTTCGTCGAAAGTAGCGTAGTCGGTCAACTCTGCTTTGGTTAGATCCATCAGCATTCGTTCATACCTGCTGCGTGCGGCGCGACTATCTTCCGCGCGGACGCGCAACTTGTCTTGCACTTCCTCGTCGAAGTTTTCGAGCAAGATTTGGCGCGTCTTGACCATCGCCTCGCTAATCTCACTAGACAGGTCAAGTTGCAGCTGCTCAAAGCTGGCCTTGATAGCTTCCGGGTCGCGGCAGTTCTGATAGATGTCGGCGATACGCCGTTCGAAGTCCACACCCGAGCCGATAGCACCGAGCACCTCGTCACTGGCTCCGAAGACACCCTCAAACAGCTGAAACTTCTGCGCCAGCAGTTCGTAGACTCTCGCGTCTGCTTCGTTACTGCGGTCGACAAAGTTTACCACGACCACATCGAATTTCTGACCGTATCGATGGCAGCGTCCGATGCGTTGTTCAATACGCTGCGGATTCCAAGGCAGGTCGTAGTTTATTACCAATGAGCAGAACTGCAGGTTTATGCCTTCGGCACCCGCCTCGGTGGCAATCATTACGGTACCGCGCTCCTTGAAGTGCTCAACCAGTGCTGCTCGAGTGTCTGCTGTTTTGGAGCCGCTGACGCGATCCGTTCCATCGTGGCGCTTGATCCAGTCTTTATAGACGGTTTGCGCTCGGACGTCGCTGTTGGTGCCGTTAAACAGCACGATGCCTTGCCCGTAGGAGGTGTCCTCCAACAGGGACAAAAGGTAATCCTGTGTGCGTTTTGACTCAGTGAAGATAATGGCCTTCTTGGGTGCGCCGAGACGCTCCAGCTCTGAAAAAGCTCGATCTAGTGCGGTCAACAATGCATTGCCCTTGGCGTTGTCGCGAATGTTGGTAGCCAGCGTCTTAAAGTGCCGAAGCTCGGCGATTTCCTGAGCTAACGCATCGCGCTCGTTTGACTTAGATGGTGCGGTGCTCGGGGCTTTCTCATTCCATTCGTCGGCGGTTTCGTCGAGCGACTCATAGTCTTGGTCTAACGCCTCTGCAAGATCAGGAATGTCCGAGGATTCGTCAAGCTCTCCTTGCAGACGCTTTGCCATTGTCTCCAGTGCCCCGGCAATGGCGTGAGTCGAAGATGCGAGCAGCTTCCAGAGCACCAGGGAAATCAATTGGCGTTGGCCCTCAGGTAGAGCCCTGAGGTTAGGCCGCCGCAGGTAATCTGCGACTAAGTTAGATAATTCGCGTTCTTCGGCCGAAGGCGTGAACTCCTCAACGATTGCTCTGCGAGCTGTGTACGGGACGTATTGCTGAACTTGGCGGCGTAAAGTGCGCTTGCAAACTGGCGCCAGCCGGGTACGTAGTCCGGCGAATGCCTGCTCTTTGGGTTGCCCAGTGAATTGGGAGCGAAAGCTATCGACGTCACCGAAAACTCGGTCATCGATTATGCTGACCAGGCCATAGAGCTCTAGCAGAGAGTTTTGTAACGGCGTAGCTGTGAGCAGCACCTTTGAATGGACGTGGGCCAGTGCTTCTTTCAGCGTTTTGGCGATGACATTACTGGTCTTATAAACATTGCGCAGACGATGCGCTTCATCCAATACGACCAAGTCCCAATCGATGGCCTTGATGACATCGGCTTTCGACTTCGCAAATTGGTAGGAGCAGATGACAGGTCCTGATGCCATCAGGAACGGGTTCTTACCGTCTTGTTTGCGGATAGTATTGTAGTTCTTCGCCTCTAGAATTAGCCCGTGCAGGCTAAACTTGTCCTGCAACTCCTGGTGCCATTGCTTGCGCAAGTTAGCGGGGACGATGATCAGAATGCGGCGACGGCGCTCGGCCCAACGCTGCGAAATAACGAGCCCCGCCTCGATGGTCTTTCCGAGTCCGACTTCGTCTGCAAGGATGACGCCGCGCGAAAGTGGGTTGCTACAGGCAAAGAGCGCTGCCTCTACCTGATGTGGGTTAAGGTCAACTTGGGAGTCGACAAGGGTAGATGCTAGCGACTCCACGGTGTCGCCTGCCGCGCGCCGCGTCAACAGCCATGCATAGTACTGGCTTTGGTGCTGCGTTAAAAGTTGCTGCGTTATCAATGGCGATCCTCTCAGTGTACTCAACTAGGTTTCATTCGGTGGCCGACTTGCCGCTGGCCACTCCAGCTGCGAACTCTTCGCGTAGAGGATTTCGTCGTCTGTATCGTAGGATTACTATGAAACTGACCTGTATGCAATCTGCTCGCCAATCTGGTCAATTCTACCATTTCCATGAGTCATCAATTACGCCTTTATTCCAAACGATAGGCCCGGGCTTGTTCCTCCCAATCGACAAAACGAACTTCGGAACTTACCTCCCCTAAATAGTCAACGGACGAGCAAATCGCTAAGTATCGAAAAGTAAACATTGTCGATAATGAATCTAGCCAGTTAAGCATCACAAGTGCTGCCGCGCACGTACTTGTGTTCAGTTCACTACGATGAAAAAGGGCTATCGCCCGCCCAGACTATTCGGTGCGAAATTAAAGACTTGTCATTGCCGATATGATAACCTAAGATGTTGTCACTTAGAAATCCAACCTGCATTACGCTACTACCTAAAGGAGCGTGTAAGTGGCTACAGCGGCTTCCATTTCGATCAAAGACACCCTGGCGCTTTTTGATACGCGGTTTTCTGGACTGAGCAAAGGCACCGCTCAAGGAGAATATGCTTTCTGGCTAGGCTCAGGAATATCGCGTGATCGTGTAGTGGGACTCGACGGTGTTCTCGCTAAGCTCATTGAATTCCTACGCGTGCAAGCCACGCCTGCGGCCGCTTGTGGATACCGCCTAGCGCTTGAGAAGATCATTGACATGGCCGCGCCCTCGGCAGCGGAACGGGCAGAGATCGACCTAACACAGGCAGCAGCGAGTTGGCCATGCTTTGATGACTTACTAAAACGGCTCTGGAATCAGTATTCTGCTGTGTTATCGGTTGAGATACCAGGTGAGAGACTCGACTACTTGCTTTGGGTTGGCCTGGACTTTCCGCACACGTTTAGCGCTCAGCCAGCCGATGTGGAACATCTTGCCATCGGTATGCTTGCGCTAGAAGGCGTCGTTTCACACCTTGCTACTGCTAATTGGGACGGTTTGCTAGAAGCCGCTATGCAAGAACTTGGCTACGACAAGACCTTTTATCAGATCACGGTAACTGGTGAAGAACTTCGTAATCCGGCAGCAGCAGCCAATCTCTACAAGTTTCATGGCTGTGCGTTACGTGCCATTGATGATGAAGCCGGCTTCCGCCCATTGCTTGTTGCTCGTACCGCCCAGATAACTGGATGGATGAGCAATCCAACATTCAAGATCGTACGCGATCAGCTTGGCGCACTCGTTCAGCGAAGTAAAACACTCATGATTGGTATGTCGGCCCAAGATGCAAACATCAAGCATCTCTTCGCTTCCATGAATGCTCAGAAGGGTTGGAAATGGACTGACAAGCCGGACCCGATCGTGTTTTCCGCGCAAGATCTCGGCGACGACCAGAAGAACGTCCTTATCGGGGCTTACGGTGAAGCCGACTACGAGGCACATCGTATTGAGATATGTGAAGCAGCTTGCTTGCAGGCCTATGCTAAGCCGTTACTTCTTGCGCTGCTTCTTCATGTCCTAACTGCGAAGCTTGAAATTCTGGCTGGCGATGCACAGGCCTTAAATCTTGATGCGGCGTCACGGGCCTCAATTGCTGAAGGCCTCCGAGTGCTTCGGGACCGCGTGGCCGAAACTGGCAACGCTGACCGGCCAGCGCTTGCTCGATCAATAGCTGCTGGTCTCGCCCGCGCTCGTCATCAATTACAGAGTGGAAGCAGCCCCGTAGGTGTCCAAGCTTACTTTCCGATCGATAATGAGCCGGTACATCGTATGAAAAACAAGTTGGCCTTAAAAAGCTCAGGACAGCGAGAGGCTGCTGTAGCTTTGGGGCTGATCGGCTTAGAGGAGCAAGCAACAAACTGGACCAGTTCGATAGATGATCCCTCTGACCCGCGAAGCGGCGCGCTACGACTCACCTCCCCGAATGCGAGCGCACGCGTTTTCTTTGCAGCTAATGACGACACGGTGACAAGCCTTCTCGACACCGGAGCATTTGAGGAGACTGATGGCGACGCAGTCGTGATTTGCTCCGGGCGGATTTCGGCACGACAACAGCGAAATCCGAGTGCTACTATGCGTAGTGGCACTGTAGGGCCTCGGTATGTCGCCTTCGGCCCGTTGCTCAATAGCGCTGCCGATCTAACCAAGTTGCGTGAAGAATTTCGTGGTGAGGTGGGATTATGAAGACAACGGATCACGTTCTTGAAATACTTGTTAAGGAGGGCGGGTATCGAAAACTGCCCACCCCCTTCAAGGTAGGCGCTATCCCCTTTGAGTTCACCCATGCTCTCGTCGCAGGTGAACGCGCAAATGATCTTGTTGTTGTTATTGAAGTAAGCGGCGACACCATTGATGACGGGGTCACCCGAAAAATACTGGCGCTGACACGAGCTCTCGATGTGATGGGATCAAAACGGCCGGTGACTGCTGTCCTCACCTTGGGGCAGCCACGCACAGAAACTATTCACTCGATTAGCAGGGTATGTCGCGTCCTCCCCATCGGAGCCCCTATCGGCCCCAACGCGGCTGAGGCAGTACGGGACTGGCTGTCTGTCCTGTTGCCATTGATCCAGCAGCCTCCCATGGAAACCATGCTTAATTGGACTGTTGATCTAAGTGCTAGCGTGCCTACGCTCACCGGAAATGAATTTGCTAAATCCGTGATCGAAGCTGCACCCCGCGGTAAGACCGCAGTGGAAGAAGTACTAGCTGACGCTATCACAAGATCCGTAGATGCTGCGACAGCGGATGAAGGAGATGAAGAATGAATGGCGTTCGACTGAAGAACTTGACGATCAAAAATTTCCGCAGTATTCGCGGTCAGGTTGATATTCCCCTGGATGCCCAAGTTGTATTAATCCATGGTACGAACGGTATGGGTAAGACTAGTGTGTTATCGGCGATTGAACTCGGGCTCACAGGCAAAATTGCGCACCTCGCGACTAACGGGCCCAGATATCAGTCTTATCTGACCACTCTAGACAGTGGAGGAGGTTCTATTGAGCTGAGCACCACGGCGCCTCTAGCTGGAGGGGGAGACCTTTCAGGGGGGCTCTCCTTTTCCGACAACACGTTCATTCCTACGCCAGTTCTGGACGCGAGCAATGCCCGTTTTTTTTCAGAGCGTTGCTATTTGCCACAAGCAACGCTCGGGCGCCTGCTCGAAGTTTATGACGACAAGAAGACTGGGGCTAATTCGCCATTGACTTTGTTCGTCAAAGAATTACTCGGTCTTGATCCCTTAGATGCATTAGTAGATGGGCTCGATTATGCATTTAACGTAACCCGTGTACGCAAGCTTGTGCCAGATTTCGTCCATCTGGAGAAAACAAAAATGTCGTTCGAGGAGGAGCGTGGCCGTCTGGATCTATCAATCAATGAAGCAACAAAAGTCGCCAATGAACGACTGCTTCACCTTAACGAGACGCTGAAGTTATTAGCGCACCAGAATGAAACGTTGTCGGTTGGCGGGGAAACGGATCTGAATCAGCTCAAAATCAAACTGGATTCAGCTCGCGACGCCGATCGGCGGATAACGGATCTAAGTCGGATTCGTTCTGAATTGCGAGGGTTGCAGGATAGATGGAAGTCGATATCATCCCTAGAGTTGAGCCATGACCAAGCTGGCAAGGAGAAGGCCGATCTATTGGCAACCGATGCTTTGCAAAGTTGGTGGTCAAGTCAAGGTAGGCTTTTGGAAGAGGCAGTTAAGTCGGCCCATATCCATTTCGCGGACCTGCCGTCGTTCGAGGATGCACCGGAGCAAAGTAGATTTGAAGGTGAGCGTCGCGCCCAAGCTGAGGCTGATAGATGTGAGCGGCTCCTAGCGGCTCACCTTACTGCCAGCAACCGCGTTACAACCTTGAATGCCATCGTGCAGCAGGCATCTGCCCGCATAAACGAGATCAATATCGACCTTTCCAGTGCAGTGAAGAACGCACAGTCTCTCGCTAGCGCACTTGCAGGTATCGGTCCGCATATCGCTGATGAGACATGTCCTGTATGCAGCCGGAATTATGCAGAGTTAGACTCTGGTTCGCTTTCGGCCCACGTGGCAGCTAAAATCGCATTACTCTCCAACGAAGCAGGACGTCTTCAGACCCTAGCGACATCGAGAGCAGAAGAAACTTCGCGTTTGGCGGACGCGCAACGTGCATTGCTTAGTGCTGCAAATGGACAGCTCTCTGTAGAGGATCTTGCGAAAATCACTGAGCGTCGCCTTCAAATGAACAATCTGGTAGAGACCCTAGTCAGTCTAAAGGAGACTGCCGCAGAAACAACTAGGCTTTTAGCTGCGGCGGCGGTAGCCCGACAGTCAGTAGTAGCAGGCCGACGACAGGACGAACAGTCGGCCTTGCTGCTGCCCGAAATCGAGGCCATGATGCAGAACGTTCTTCAAGTGTCATATAGCAGCTTCGAGAGTATTGAAGTTGCTCTTGTCGAGGCCAATCGTGTTATCGAGGAGCGCGTCACGGAAGTGGAGCGGATTGCAGCCAATAGGATCGTGGCCAGCACAGAGTTGGATATGAGAATTCGCGACCTTACTCATATCGCCACTCTGCGTGCGGAACGCAGTGAGGCATTGTCGCGCCTAAAGACGCTCGATAGCGCATTCAAGGCTGTCGAGATCACCCGCGCGCATGCCAAGAAGATTTCCGAAGCCGCCACCAAAGTGCGCTCCGATATAGTTACCAAGGTGTTCAACACCTCACTCAATAAAGTTTGGCGCGACCTGTTTGTAAGACTGGCGCCATCCGAGCAATTTGTACCTGCGTTTCGGCTTCCAGTCGGAAGCAGCGCCAAGGTCGAGGCGGTGCTCGAAACCCTACACCGGTCCGGCAAAGCGTCTGGATCGCCTGGCGCCATGCTCAGCCAAGGGAACCTTAACACCGCTGCTTTGACACTTTTCCTGGCCCTGCACCTGTCTGTGCCAGTCCGTATGCCGTGGCTATTACTTGACGATCCCGTGCAATCAATGGACGATGTTCACATCGCTCAGTTCGCCGCTCTTCTCCGCTCAGTCTCCAAGGGGCTAAATCGCCAAGTGGTGATCGCGGTACATGAGCGCGCACTGTTCGACTACCTTTCCCTTGAGCTTAGTCCTGCGTTCGCTGGAGACAGTCTGATAACCGTTGAGATTGGACGTGACTTCGGCGGGGAAGCTGTAGCAAAATCGCGTACGTTTACATTCGAGGATGATCACGCAATCGCGGCCTAATCACTCACTCAAAGTGGCCCCTGTAGATCACCACTTCAACTTTGGTTCAGGTGTCAGCGACGAAACATCCAATATGCCTACACGCACCTTGCGGGGCGTCAGCAAGACCGTACCATTGTCAAGAAGGCGGCAACCAATCTCATCCCCTACCCGCAGTCCTGCCGCCTCTAAGATGGCCTTGGGTATACGGAGCCCTCCGTTAGAATTTCCCCAGCGCGTAAGCCGTGCCATAGTCTTCTCCTCGTTGACGTGTACTTGTGACGACGTGTACACAAAATATACATCACGAAATTGGTTCGACCTGACGGCGGCTGGCTTGCTTAAATGAGCCCCAAGCGCGGTGGCACGCTAGTTCAAGCGCATGCTGAGGTAGCAAGCGTCAGTGTTGGCCAGGTACTCGACGTGGTGCGGACGCCCACGGCCATATCGTAGCTTTACTCCGTCGCTCCTGGCGCTTTGCGATGATGGCAGCGGACAAGCTGTCGTCAATCCGGTCCATCAGCTCGGTTTTACGCCTAACGATCCCTACGCGCTTGCCACCATCGGATGCCCACAACAAGGCTTCCTGGGTAATCCCCCCAGCAAATGATCGCATTTAAAAGTAGAATTTTCTAAACTCAGATTTTTGAAAGTTCTGCATGAAGACGTCCCGTTTTACCGATAGCCAGATCATCGCCATCCTCAAGCAAGCCGAGGGCGGCTCGCCGGTCCCTGAGCTGTGCCGCGAGCACGGCATCAGCAACGCCACGTTCTACAAGTGGCGCTCCAAGTTCGGCGGCATGGATGCCTCGCTGATGACCCGCATGAAGGAGCTGGAAGACGAAAATCGTCGCCTGAAAAAGATGTATGCCGAAGAGCGCCTCAAGGCCGAAATCGTTGCGGAGGCCCTGGCAAAAAAGTGGTGAAGCCATCTCGCCGGCGTGAGATGGCGCGTCACTACGTTGAGGCAGGCCGCATGAGCGTCAAGGTCGCCTGTCTGGCCTTCGGCATCAGCCAAACCTGCTATCGCTACGAAGCCAAGCTGAACGCGGAGAACGAAGTCATTGCCGATTGGCTGGTGCGCCTGACCACCAGTCAGCGTAACTGGGGCTTCGGGCTGTGCTTCCTGTATCTGCGCAACGTGAAGTCGTTCGGCTGGAACCACAAGCGAGTCTACCGGATCTACCGCGAACTGGAACTGAACCTGCGAATCAAGCCGCGGCATCGCCTGGTGCGAGAAAAACCGCTGCCATTGGCCGTGCCCACGCAGATCAACCAGACCTGGTCGATGGACTTCATGCACGACCAACTTGCTGATGGCCGCAGCATCCGTTTGTTCAACGTGATCGACGACTACAACCGCGAAGGACTCGGTATCGAGGTCGACTTCTCGCTGCCCTCTGAACGGGTGATCCGGTCGCTCGACAGGATCATCGAATGGCGAGGCAAGCCACTGGTTATTCGTTGCGATAACGGCCCTGAGTACATCAGCGCCGTGACGCTGGCCTGGGCCGCCAGGCGCGGCATCCGCATTGACTTCATCCAGCCCGGACAGCCGCAGCAGAACGCCTATGTCGAGCGCTATAACCGCACGGTGCGCTACGATTGGCTGGCCCATCACTTATTCGACACTCTCGATGAGATACAAGATTTTGCAACCCGATGGCTATGGACTTACAATCACGACCGGCCGAACATGGCACTTGGTGGCATCACCCCAAAACAGAAGCTTGCCTTGGCCGCTTAACCTCTACTTTTAGCGCGCTCTAAAAATGGGGGGATTACCCGACGACCTCCCGCAAGCGCGCTGCGGCCTACATGCGAATGTCGACTAAGATGCAAAACTACTCAATCGAGCACCAGCGTCAAGCAATCAATGCCTACGCCGACAGCCATGGCATCGACGTGGTGAGGACCTACGCCGACAGTGGCAAGAGCGGTCTACGGATGGCAGGGCGTGACGGGCTGCAGAGATTAATCGGCGACGTCGTTTCGGGCATGGTAAATTTTGAAGTCATCTTGGTATATGACGTGAGCCGCTGGGGACGATTTCAAGACGCGGACGAAAGCGCCTATTATGAGTTCATATGCCGTCGTGCAGGCATCGCGGTGATCTACTGCGCAGAGCTATTCTCTGATGACGAATCCCCCCGGTGTCAGAATAGTTGTCGCGTCACCTGATGAAGTAAATACATACCGGGGACGGGCAAGAGAGATCGGTTGAACAAGTATCCAGCAGAACGGAAAGAAGCGCTACTGCGGCAGATGATGCCGCCGCAGAACAAG
>CAUPJZ010000034.1:0-74597 GCA_963511605.1 uncultured Duganella sp.
CTGCTGTCGTCAACGCGTCACCCAAAAGGCAAGAGTAAACGCGAAATCGCCACTGTTTACAAGTACCTGCGCAAGTATTTGAATGTAAACGACTTTTTGATGCCGGCAGCGATCAGGTTAGACTTGTGTATAAGGGCATGAGTTTAAGGAGGTCGTTTCCTTCACCAAGCCGCCGTGCCCTCGTGTAGTCATGATTGATGGCTCCGTGCGAGAGTCAGCAAGCAAAGCGGAAAATTGAGGGGTACCGCCCGGTTATCTTAGGATCTCGGCAGTACGAAATGAAACACTCCGCCGCATCAACAATTTTAAGTGAATGCGCTGGATAATCTTAAATTTACTTATAATCAATGGAAAACAATTAAATGGATTTTTCTGAAATTTCCGATTTGCTCAACGGAGTTAGGGATCGTTTAGACACTGCAAAGATTAAGTATGAGGATAATTCTATTATTGATGATAATTCTCAAAACATAGAACTGCTTATCTCGTTCCCTCAAGGTTCAGAAACGCGAGAGCTATATCTTTTTGACGACGATGATCTAGAATCATTCGCCGACACAGAATTTGAGAAGCTTATTTTACTCAAAGGGTTTTCGGCGATAGCTAACCTAAAGAGCGGGAAGATTGAAGCCATTATTACCGCGCCAAATGATGCAAGAACCCCAACCAGAAGACGAAGCTTACTTAAGAGAATAGGTCTCATAGAATCAGATAATTCCATTTTATCAAAAACACTATATTCTTCAGAACTCGACGACCCGACCATAAAAATCGGCCCATCATCAAAATCCATAAAAGTTCTTACCCAGACCCCCGGCTCCATCGGCCTTAGCCTTACCATTAATTATGGCGCGGAACTTACCCACAATTCAGCTCTCGACTTACTTGAGCGCACAGCCAATTCATTTTTGTTCAGTATTGACCTTGAATACGCCGTCCATCTATCCATCTTAAGGAGACCAATTTCTAGAAAAAGGACATCGCCTCCCGCGAATCCGGGTGAGCTAGAATATCCAAAATATGAGTATGATAGATCACCAATGGCGTTATATTGGTATGCGCGCGGCGCAGAAGGAATGCCTCTTCTTCAATATCTAGCGTTCTATCAAGTTATTGAATATTATTATCCAGCTTATTTTAATTCCGAGCTTGGTCGCCGGATAAGAACGATTATTAAGAACCCCACTTTCCGTGTAGATCGTGATTTGGATGTGGCTAAAATTGTCGCTACACTTGGCGGAAAAGGACAGTCGGTTTCAGGCGAGCGAGAACAATTGAGAGCTACGGTCAAAGAATGCTTATCTAGCACTGATGTGGAAGAATTTTTAGCTTCCAATCCGGATCGCCCCGCCTTTTTCACTTCGAAGCCTAAAGGCACGTCGTCATTTCTGATAAATCCACAGAATCGACAAATGGATCTTCCAATACAGGTGGCGGAACGAATTTACGATATTCGATGCAAAATTGTTCACACAAAGGGTGATCATAACGACGGGGAAATCGAACTTCTGCTTCCTAACTCTTCTGAAGCAGAAAAACTTGGCCACGATATTGATTTAGTGAGATTTGTCGCGCAAAAGGTTCTTATCTCTTCAAGCAAGCTGATGCGGCCAGGCTAGTTAATTTACGTCACATGTATAAGTTTTGTCGGTTCAAATGCCGAAGTTTTTGAATACAACCGCATCGAGGGTCAGTCTGACAATCAGACAAATGAGCGAGAGAAATAGTGTCGGCAGGAATTTTTTGCGCTGCGCCCGGCGCCTCCGGCGCGCCACCGCTAACGCGGCGGCAGTCAGGCGATTCGAAGCGGCACGCCCGTGCACAGGCGAGGCTTTCGAACCGGCCGCCTTGGCGACCGCGCAAGCCCCGCAGGGGGCTTGCTTCTCTCCGCCACGAAAGAAATGCAAAAAGGCCACCCGAGGGTGGCCTTTTTCACATTTCTATTCTTGGCGGAGAGAGGGGGATTCGAACCCCCGATAGGTTTGACCCTATACACGCTTTCCAGGCGTGCGACTTCAACCGCTCATCCACCTCTCCTGCATTCCTTCCCCTCTCGGAGAAGCCGCGAATTATAACAAACATTCCCCATACCACCAACTTTATTTCCCCTCCCACATGCAACCCACCCCGCCCCTTCCTACGCTACAATAACCCGCGTCCCCCACATACAGCCGCCAAGCGGCCCCCTAACCCCGTGGCGGCGACCCGTTTCCCCTCCGCCTGGCCCCCAACCGCGTCCCGGCAACAGCATCAAAGCCCCAAACAAACACACGAGCACCACAACACCCAAGAACCGTCCACAAAACCAGACCGGACAACCAAAAAAGCCTCACCAAAAGACCACTATGACGACCTCGCTTTCTTTCATGGACAACGGCGGCGAAATGGGCGCACGCATGCGCAGCCACGATTGGTCCACGTCATCCCTGGGCGATCCCCACACCTGGCCGCAATCGCTACGCTCGGTCGTGTCCGCCTGCCTGAACTCGCCCATCCTCGGCGCCATCCTGTGGGGTCCCGACCTGTGCATGCTGTACAACGACGCCTACGTTCCGTCGATGGCCGACCGCCACCCCGCCGCCCTCGGCAAACCCGTGGCCGAGGTATGGGGCACCGCGTGGGACCAGGTCGCCCCGCAATTCTATGAAGCGATGAGGACGGGCATCGGCTTTTCCAGCTCCAACGTCGAGCTGATGATCATGCGTAACGGCCAGATGGAACAGACCATCTGGAACTTTTCCGCCGCGCCCATCACCGGCGAAGACGGCACCATCGCCGGCTTGTTTAACCAGGGCATCGAGATCACCGAGCAGGTGCGCAAGGAGAAGGCGATCCACCGCGCCCAGCAGACGCTGGAACGCACCGTCGATGAAACCACCCGCGACCGCAACCGCCTGTGGGAGCTGTCCGCCGATATCATGCTGCGCTGCGGCTTCGACGGCCAGATCAAGACCGTCAATCCAGCATGGAAAGATGTGCTGGGCTGGGATGAGGCCGATCTGGTCGGCGTTAGCCTGCTGAAACTGATCCATCCCGACGATATCGACCGCACCCTCGCCGGCGCGCAGTTCCTGGCCGATGGCGGCTACCATACCCGCTTCGATAACCGCTATCGCCACAAAGACGGCAGCTACCGCTGGATCTCGTGGTCGACACAGCCGGACGCCGATAGCATCTATGCCGTCGGCCGCGATTTCACGTCGGAACGCGAGAGCGCCGAGGCGCTGCGCTCGGCCGAGGAGGCCCTGCGCCAGGCACAGAAGATGGAGGCCGTGGGACAACTCACCGGCGGCCTGGCCCATGACTTTAATAATTTGTTGGCCGGGATTACCGGCAGCCTGGAGATGCTGGAGCTGCGCGCCAGCCAGGGCCGCTTCGGCGATATCGCCCGCTATATCGATGTGGCGAGCGACGCGGCCAAGCGCGCGTCGTCGTTGACCCATCGCTTGCTGGCCTTCTCCCGCCAGCAGACCCTCGATCCCAAGCCGACCGACGTCAACCGCCTCGTCCTGGGCATGGAGGATTTGCTGCGCCGTACCGTCGGCCCGTCCGTGGCGATCGAGGTCATCGAGGCGGCCGACCTGTGGACCGCGCTGGTCGATGCGTCCCAACTGGAGAATTCGCTGCTGAATCTGTGCATCAACGCGCGCGATGCGATGCCCGACGGCGGCCATATCCGTATCGCGACCGCCAACCAGCGCTTGAACCAGCGGGCCGCCGCCGCCCAGCAAATGCCCGAGGGCGAGTATCTGTCGCTGAGCGTGACCGATTCCGGCATCGGCATCGCGCCGGAGGTGATGAGCCGGGTGTTCGAGCCCTTCTTTACCACCAAGCAGCCCGGCGAGGGCACCGGCTTGGGCTTGTCGATGGTCTATGGCTTCGCCAAGCAGTCCGGCGGCTTGGTGCGTATCTATTCGGAGGTGGGGCGCGGGACGACCGTGTGCATCTATCTGCCCCGCCATGATGGCGTGGCGGAGCCGATGCCCGCCCCGACCTTGCCGTCGCTGCCGGTTCATCCTGCCACGCACGAGACCGTGCTGGTGGTCGACGACGAGCCGAGCGTGCGCTTGCTGATCGCCGATATCTTGCAGGATATGGGTTACAACGTGATCGAGGCGGCCGATAGCGCCGCCGGCCTGGAGCTGCTGCAGTCGGACGTGCATGTGGATTTGCTGATCACCGATGTCGGCTTGCCCGGCGGGATGAACGGGCGCCAGATGGCGGAGGCCGGCCGGGTGAACCGGCCCGCCATGCGCGTGCTGTTTTTGACAGGGTATGCGCAAACGGCCGTGTTCGGCGGCGGCCAGCTCGACGAGGGCGTCGAGGTGATGACCAAGCCGTTTAATATCGATGCGCTGTCCGAACGCGTGGACAGGATGCTGGCGCCTCGCTGAGCCGGCGGCGCGGCCGGCACTCGCCGGCGCGCCGCCGCCTCAACCGATCAGGAAGCTTCCTTGAGCTGCTCGAGGATGGCCGGGTTTTCCAGCGTGGAGACGTCCTGCGTGATCGTCTCGCCCTTGGCCAGCACACGCAGCAAGCGCCGCATGATCTTGCCCGAGCGCGTCTTCGGCAGGTTGTCGCCGAAACGGATTTCCTTCGGCTTGGCGATCGGGCCGATCTCTTTCGCGACCCAGTTGCGCAGCTCCAGCGCCAGTTTCTTGGCTTCGTCGCCGGTCGGACGCGCTTGCTTGAGCACGACGAAGGCGCAGATCGATTCGCCCGTGGTGTCGTCCGGCTTGCCCACCACCGCCGCTTCCGCTACCAACGGGTTGGCCACCAGCGCCGATTCGATTTCCATCGTGCCCATGCGGTGGCCCGAGACGTTCAACACGTCGTCGATGCGGCCGGTGATGGTGAAGTAGCCGGTGTCCTTGTTGCGGATGGCGCCGTCGCCGGCCAGATACATCTTGCCGCCCAGCTCTTCCGGGAAGTAGCTGGTCTTGAAGCGCTCGGGGTTGTTCCAGATGGTGCGTATCATCGACGGCCATGGACGCTTGACCACCAGGATGCCGCCCTGCCCGTTCGGGACGTCGACGCCGGCTTCGTCGACGATCGCGGTCATGATGCCCGGCAGCGGCAAGGTGCACGAGCCCGGCACCATCGGGGTGGCGCCCGGCAGCGGCGTGATCATGTGGCCGCCCGTTTCCGTTTGCCAGAAGGTGTCGACGATCGGGCATTTTTCGCCGCCCACTTGCGTGTAATACCACATCCACGCTTCCGGATTGATCGGCTCGCCCACGGTGCCCAGCAGGCGCAGCGACGTGAGGTCGAAGTTTTTCGGGTGTACTTTCGGGTCGACGTCGGACGCCTTGATCAGCGAGCGGATCGCCGTCGGCGCCGTGTAGAAGATGCTGACCTTGTGCTTGGCGATGGTGTCCCAGAAACGGCCCGCGTTCGGGAAGGTCGGGATGCCTTCGAACACCACTTGCGTGGCGCCGACCGCCGTCGGGCCGTAGGCGATGTAGCTGTGGCCCGTCACCCAGCCGATGTCGGCGGTGCACCAGTAGACGTCGCTCGGCTTGATGTCGAAGCTCCATTTCATCGTCAGCGCGGCCCACAGCAGGTAGCCGCCGCTCGAGTGCTGCACGCCTTTAGGCGTGCCGGTGGAGCCGGACGTGTAGAGGATGAACAGCGGATGCTCGGCGTCGACCCATTCCGGTTCGCATTCGGCCGGCTGCTTGGCGACCAGTTCGTGCAGCCAGATGTCGCGCCCTTCCTTGAAGGCGATCGCGCCGCCCGTGCGGCGGTAGACGACGACGTCCTTGATGGTGTCGCAGCCGCCCAGCGCCAGCGCTTCGTCGACGATGGCTTTCAATGGCAGGTGCTTGCCGCCGCGCAGTTGCTCGTCGGCGGTGATGACGGCCACCGCGCCGGCGTCGATGATGCGCTCCTGCAGCGATTTGGCCGAGAAGCCGCCGAACACGACCGAGTGCGTGGCGCCGATGCGGGCGCACGCTTGCATCGCGGCCACGCCTTCGACCGACATCGACATGTAAATAATGACGCGGTCGCCCTTTTTGATGCCGCGCGATTTGAGGCCGTTGGCGAATTTGCAGACTTTTTCATGCAACTCGCGGTAGCTGACGTTGGTCGACATGCCGTCGTCCGCCTCGAAGATGATGGCGGTCTTGTCGGCGTTGCCGTTCTGCAGGTTGCGGTCGAGGCAGTTGTACGAGACGTTCAGGTGGCCGTCCTCGAACCATTTGTAGAACGGCGCGTTGTCTTCGTTGAGGGTCTTGGTGAATGGCTTTTGCCAGACCAGATGTTCTTTCGCCAGGCGCGACCAGAAGCCTTCGTAGTCGGCCTCCGCTTCGGCGCACAGCGCGTTGTAGGCTTCCATGCCGCCGACCGTGGCTTGGGCGACGAACTCCGCCGGTGGCGTGAAGATGCGGGATTCCTGTGGACCTTGTTGTGTGGTAGTGCTGCTCATACGTGTCTCCATTGTTGTAATGTTTTCACCAACATAAACTTTGTCGCTTACTGAGCCCTTACAGACTGCTAGCCGCTCGCGGCCGCTGTGGGGCCGATGCTGCACTGTACAATTTTACCAACATTTCTGCGGCATTACGCTTCGGCGTTGCGCCGCAACACGGGCGGTGCGGTAGCTGAGCAGCACGTGTAAAATGTCGGCAACCTTTATCTAGTCTGCCTTATTTTCAGGAGTACTGCCTTAATGACCGATCCTAAACCCAAGCTGCGCCCCCTGCCAGCGTTTATCTTCATGTCGCGCTGGCTGCAGTTGCCGCTGTATCTGGGCCTGATCCTGGCGCAATGCGTGTACGTGTTCCACTTCTGGGTCGAGCTCAAAGACCTGATCGGCGCGGCCATGGGCAACGAGGCGGCGCTGCAGCACATCTTCCAGGCCGTGGCGGTGCCCGGTGGCGGCGCGGTGCCGACCAAGCTGAACGAAACCACCATCATGCTGGTCGTGCTGGGCCTGATCGACGTGGTCATGATTTCCAACCTGCTGGTAATGGTCATCATCGGCGGTTACGAGACCTTCGTCTCGCGCATGAATCTGGAAGACCATCCCGACCAGCCCGAGTGGCTGTCGCACGTGAACGCCTCCGTGCTCAAAACCAAGCTGGCCATGGCGATCATCGGCATCTCGTCCATCCATTTGCTGAAGACCTTCATCAACGCCGCCTCGTACTCCGAGAAAGTGTTGATCGCGCAAACCGTGATCCACGTCGCTTTCCTGCTGTCCGCGCTGGCCATCGCCTACACCGACCGCCTGACGTCGATGACGCACCAAGATTCCAAGTCTCACTAAGTCCACTAAGCACTCCCCTTCCCTCGCGAGAACATCATGACCATCATAAAGCAAGAAGACCTGATCGAATCCGTTGCCGCCGCGCTCCAGTACATCAGCTACTACCATCCCGCCGACTACATCGAGCATCTGGCGCGCGCCTACGAGCACGAGCAGAGCCCGGCGGCCAAGGACGCGATCGCGCAGATCCTGACGAACTCGCGCATGTGCGCGGAAGGCAAGCGTCCGATCTGCCAGGACACCGGCATCGTCAACGTCTTCCTGAAAATCGGCATGGGCGTGCGCTTCGAGGGCTTCACCGGCACCGTCACCGACGCCGTGAACGAGGGCGTGCGCCGCGCGTACAACTTCGACGACAACAAACTGCGCGCCTCCATCGTCGCCGATCCGCATTTCGACCGCAAGAACACCAAGGACAATACGCCAGCCGTGGTCCACATGGAACTGGTCGAAGGGAATACGGTCGACGTCAAGGTCGCGGCCAAGGGCGGCGGCTCGGAAAACAAATCCAAGATGATCATGATGAACCCGTCCGATTCGCTGATCGACTGGGTCATGAAGACCGTGCCGACCATGGGCGCCGGCTGGTGCCCGCCGGGCATGCTGGGCATCGGCATCGGCGGCACCGCCGAGAAAGCCATGCTGATGGCCAAGGAAGTGCTGATGGAAGACATCGACATGTTCGAGCTCAAACAGCGCGGCCCGCAGAACAAGCTGGAAGAGCTGCGCATCGAACTGTGCGACAAGATCAACTCGCTGGGCATCGGCGCGCAGGGCCTGGGCGGCCTGACGACCGTGCTCGACGTTAAAATCATGATGCACCCGACCCACGCGGCCTCCAAGCCGGTGGCGATGATCCCGAACTGCGCGGCCACCCGCCACGGCCACTTCGTGCTGGACGGCTCCGGCCCGGCCTACATGACGCCGCCTCCGCTGTCGACCTGGCCGGACGTCTCGTGGGCGCCGGACACCGAAAAGTCGAAGCGCGTCGACCTCAACACCCTGACCAAGGAAGAAGTCGCCTCGTGGAAGCCGGGCCAGACCTTGCTGCTGAACGGCAAAATGCTGACCGGCCGCGACGCCGCGCACAAGCGCATCCAGGACATGCTGGCCAAGGGCGAAGAACTGCCGGTCGACTTCAAGAACCGCGTGATCTACTACGTCGGCCCGGTCGATCCGGTGCGTGACGAAGTCGTCGGCCCGGCCGGCCCGACCACCGCCACCCGCATGGACAAGTTCACCGACATGATGCTCGAGCAAACCGGCCTGATCGCGATGATCGGCAAGGCCGAGCGCGGCCCGGTCGCCATCGAATCGATCAAGAAGCACCAGTCGGCCTACCTGATGGCGGTCGGCGGTTCGGCCTACCTGGTCTCCAAGGCGATCAAGGGCGCCAAGGTGCTGGGCTTCGCCGACATGGGCATGGAAGCGATCTACGAGTTCGACGTGGTCGACATGCCGGTCACGGTGGCCGTCGACGCGGCCGGCACCTCGGTGCACAACACCGGCCCGGCGGAATGGAAAGCCAAGATCGAGCAGTTGAACATCCCGGTCGTCACCGCCTGATGACCAGCGCCCGCCCGCGTTCGGCCGACGCTTTGGCCGACTCTTCGGCTGAAGCGCCCATCGGCGTTTTCGATTCCGGCGTGGGCGGGCTGTCGGTGCTGCGCCATATCCGCGCGCAGCTGCCGCACGAACACCTGATGTACTTCGCCGATTCCGGCCACGCGCCGTATGGCGACAAGACCGAACAGTTTGTCGTCGACCGCGCGCTGGCCGTGACGGATTTCCTGCTGGAGCAAGGCGCCAAGGCGCTGGTGGTGGCCTGCAACACCGCCACCGTGGCCGCCATCAAGGCGGTGCGCGCGCGCTATCCGGATCTGCCGGTGGTCGGCGTCGAGCCTGGCCTCAAGCCAGCCGTCGCGGCGACGCGCAACGGCAAGGTCGGCGTGCTGGCGACAGCGCGCACGCTCAAGGGTGAAAAGTTCCTGCAACTGCGCGAGCAGATCTCCGCCGCCAGCAATACCGAGTTCCTGCTGCAACCGGCCGTGGGGCTGGTCGACCTGATCGAACAGGGCGACCTGGAGACGCCGGCCATCGGCGCCATGCTGGAGCGCTACGTCGCCCCGCTGCTGGACCAGGGCGCCGATACCCTGGTGCTGGGCTGCACGCACTATCCCTTTATCAAGGCCGGCATTGAACGCGTGCTGCACGATCACGCGCGCACCGATGTGACCTTGATCGACACCGGCGACGCCGTGGCGCGCCAGCTGGTGCGCCTGCTGGAGGCGGCCGGCCTGCTGCGCTTAGCCGCAGACGGCGAGCCCACCCTGCGCGGCTACACCACGGCCGACGTCAGCGCCCTCTCGCCCGCCTTCGACAAGCTGCTGGGATTGCGTCCGCCGGTCGAGAAAGTTGATGTCTGAGCAAAACGTCATCTTTCACGGGAAACTTTGCATTTAGATTTGCAGGATTTAAATCAGGCTTGTATAATTCGGCACCTGTTCAGCGAATAGCTGGATAGTCGAAGTAAGACAGCGGTGGCTGTAGCTCAGTTGGTAGAGTCCAGGATTGTGATTCCTGTTGTCGTGGGTTCGAGCCCCATCAGCCACCCCAAAGAATTAAGTGAAAAGCCCAGTCTCTGACTGGGCTTTTTTCGTTGTGCACGCTCCAGCTAAAAAAGCGGCCCTATCCGTTCCCTCCCACGCTCATCTTGAACTGACCTTGGCTTAAGGCTCGCATGCCCTGCCTCGACGCCAGCCGTGATGCCACTCAAGGTCAAAGGCTGGGAGGAATGTAAATTAGATTTTCAATCCACTTGGAAAGCTAATATGCCCTCCTCAAATTCCACTGCCAAACACAACGCGCACATGCGCATGAGTCTTGCGGCTAAAGCAAGGATGCGCTCCACCGAACGGGACGTCTATAAGTATTACAACGACATGGGGAAGAACAAAGGCCACTGCACCTGGGGTGCGGGCATTCTCGCGCACAGGGGCGTCTGTAGCGAGGAAGAGCTCAACAGGAAAGTCAGTGCCGCCTCGGTCGACATTGAGTTTGAACGCAGAGTGTCAGAAGCTGAACGGGCTGTGCAGCGAAATGTGGTGGCGGAGCTAAACCAAGCGCAATTTGATGCCCTCGTGAGCTTTACCTACAACGCCGGGATGCGTGGTGCCAGAGATACCTATGCCTACCTGAACCGTAGAGACTTCGCTGGCGCCGCCTCCAACATGTCGACGATCACAAAGGTGAAAGTCGGAAACAGGAAAGTCGTAGCCCCCGGATTAATCAGACGCCGCATGGAAGAAAGCCAGCCGTTCCGCAACGCCCAGACGAACTAATCAACTGCGACGAAATAAACCTAGGAGCAACATATGTCTTATCTGAACTTGAGCATCCGCCTCCGCGCCTGTTTGGCCGCACTAATATTTACCATCGTGCCAGTGCAACAGCTGCAGGCCTCGGAGTGGCACGAGAAATTTGTGATTGGGAGCTGGAAACTAACTGCTGTGCTCGACTCTTCCGAGATCTCAGCATTGGACGATGACGAAGCAAAGCAACTAATTGGTCACGTCATTACGATTAGCCGGGACAAAGTTCAACTTGATGATCGAGTGTGTGACTCCCCCGGCTTCGAAGTGACTAAGGCAGAAACTTATAAGTTGTTTCGGGAGGAAGCACACGCCAGTGCGAAAAAACTGGGGTTACCCAACCCGGTCACAGCCATTGAAGTTAGCTGTACAGACGTGTTCATCAAGTCCCGCAATCGTCTTGTCGTCCACTGGAAAGGCTTCTTCTTCGACGCCATCCGCATGCCCAGCAAATCCCTCTAAATCACGTAGGGCGGATTAGCGCAGCGTAATCGGCCACTGCATGCGTCGTGACAGCTCATGCATTGGCCGATTACGGCGTGCCGCCTAATCCGCCCTACGAAATCCATTCCCTCATCGTCAGAATATTTTTGCAAGCCATTGCCCAATGGCACTAGATTGACGCTACAATAAGGATGCCTTTCGGCACCAATCAGCGGCCACTTCGCTCCCCGAATTTCGTCATCCAAGCCTCACCTACAGCGCAGCCATGTCTGAACCAAAATCCCTCTCAGAAGTCAGTACCTATAGCAAAGACACGCCCGTCGGCCGTCCGGACATCGACGGCCGCGCCGGCGTGTTCGTTCCATCGGAAATGTTCGACCCCGGCAGCAACAGCGCCATCCGCAGCGGTTCGGGCATCGTCGGCTTCGGCAACCCCGACGGCTCGCTGACCGTCTACTTCGAAGCCAACCGCTTCGAGGACAGCAGCCTGCACAAATGGGAAAACAAGGCGCGCAAAGCCTACGACCGCATGGTCATGGGCGCGCCGACCGTCTCCAAAGCCAAGATCGACGCCAAGATGCTCGATCTGGTCGGCCTGATCGACGGCATGGGCATCCACCTCAAGCAGCCGGATGGCCTGCAGCGCTGGCTCGAAACCTCCAACGCAGCCGATACCGCCCCGGCCGGTCCCGTCGTACTGTGGAAAACTAAATAAGAAGTTGGCGAAAAGATAGGGACGGCGTGTTGTCCTACACGATGTCGGACATTTTGCTGATGTTCTTAATGTAGCCTTAAGACTATTCTGGAGACATCAACAACCCTCACCCAACTCCGGGAGTCTGTCATGGCACGCTATCTCCACTTCGCATACGGCGCTTTACTGCTCAGTCTTGCATGCGCTTCGACTTATGTGTTGGTTGAGGGAAATGCATTGGGCCAGGCATCGGTCTACGTGCTGCGCTAGTACCCGAATACGCCGGCTCCCGGCACGGCATAAATTCCCGGACGGATATAAAAATCCCGCCAGGCCCCGATGAGGCGTGGCGGGATTTTTTGTGTCCGCGGTTGAATCGGCGACCGGCGATCAACGGCGATAGCCGCCACGCCCCCAGCCACCCCGCCCCCAGCCGCCGCGATGGCCGCCAGAGAAGCGGCTGAACGAGAAGTCCAGGCCGATGGAGACCGGTGGGTAGTAATACGATGGCGCCGGCTGGTAATACACGGGCGCCGGCGCGTAGTAGACCGGCGGCGCGACGACATAGGTGGTGGTGGTGACCGGCTGGGCGTAAACCACACGCGAGCTCGGCGCCGGCAGCTCCTCGGTCGTATAGACGGTCGTCGGCGCGCTGCCCGGGGCGCGGTTCGACGGCGTCACGGATACGGTGCGCCACTGGTAGGGATCCTGTACCTGGGCGGTGGTGTAATACGGCTGCTGCACTGCGCACCCGGTCAGCGCCACGAGCGCGCCAACCACGGCAAAGATAATCTTCATGGCAATCTCCTTGTTCCAGTATCGTACTATATAGGGAAGTTTAGCGCGTCCGCAGCCAGATTACAGCTTGTTACACGTAATAGTACGGGCGAAAAAAAAGGAGCCGAATGCGGCTCCCTTTGGTATTGCCCTGCGGGACTATGCTTAGTCCAGTTTCCAGGCGTAATCAACCTTGGTCCAGGTTTCGGCCGGCGCGCCGTCCTTGGTGCCCGGCTTGAATTTGCAGGCGCTCAGCGCCTTGATGGCGGCCTTGTCCAGGTTCTTGAAGCCGCTCGTCTTGTCGAGCTTGGAATCGGATACCGAGCCGTCGGCCTTGACCAGGAACGACATCGATACCGTGCCCTGCTCTTCATTCATCAGCGACGCTTTCGGATACTCGGCCTTGCAGCTCTTGGCATCGAAACTGGCCGGCACTTCGGCGGCGAACGCCGCTGGAACGCTCGACACGAGCACTGCTGCAACCACACTCAACCAACGCTTATTTGTAGACATCTGATTTCCCCTAGTGGATGGATTCGGCAATCGGCCATGCGCCCCGGCATGGCCACTTGAGACAGGTGTTACAGCTTCCAGCTATAGTCGACCTTGGTCCAGGTCTGTGCTACCGCGCCGTCCTTGGTGCCCGGCTTGAACTTGCAACCGCTCAGCGCTTTCAGCGCCGCTTTGTCGAGGTTCTTGAAACCGCTCGACTTTTCCACCTTCGACTCGACGACGTTGCCGTCGGCGCCGACCAGGAACGCCATCTTGACGTCGCCCTGCTCTTCATTCATCAGCGATGCCTTCGGGTATTCGGCCTTGCAGTTCTTGGCGTCGACCGAGGCCGGCACTTCGGCGGCGATGGTGACGGCGGAAACGGCGGACAGAACGACGGCGGCGATGATCGAAAACTTGTTCATTTGTATTTCCCAACAATTATTTTTAGACACTGATTAGATAGACGCCAAGGCCCGCACACGTGTCGCAATGGGCGACAGCAGGCCGAGGCAAGCTTAAAACTCTTCCCACTCGTCGGCGGCGTTGCTGCTCGGGCCGTTGACGACTTTCTTCGGTTTGGCGATCGCTGCGGCCGGCTTGGACGGCAATTTCTTCACAGGAGCGCGGGCGGCGGTGATCGGCTTGACCACTGCCTTCGGGGCCGGCGTAAATACCGGAGCGGCAACGCGCTCCTCGCCTTCCACCAGCTTGAAGATGCTGACCACCCGGGACAACTCGGAGGCCTGGTCTTGCAAGCTTTGTGCTGCGGCGGCGGATTCTTCCACCAGCGCGGCGTTTTGCTGGGTCATGCTGTCCATCTCGATGATGGACAGGTTGACCTGTTCGATGCCGGCGCTTTGTTCCTGGCTGGCATTGGCGATCTCGCTCATGATGTCGGTCACGCGGCGCACCGAGGCGACCACCTCGTCCATCGTGACGCCGGCCTGGCCGACCAGCTTGGTGCCGGCGCCGACCTTCTCGACCGAGTCGTCGATCAGCATCTTGATTTCCTTGGCGGCGCCAGCGGAGCGCTGGGCCAGGTTGCGCACTTCCGACGCCACCACGGCGAAGCCGCGGCCCTGTTCGCCGGCACGGGCCGCCTCGACGGCGGCGTTCAGCGCCAGGATGTTGGTCTGGAAGGCGATGCCGTCGATCACGCCGATGATGTCGACGATCTTCTTGGCCGACGCGTCGATCGAGCTCATGGTGTTGACCACTTCCGACACCACCTTGCCGCCCTTGATCGCCACGTCCGACGCCACCGACGCCAGCTGATTGGCTTCACGGGCGTTGTCGGCGTTCTGTTTCACGGTCGAGGTCAACTCTTCCATCGCCGACGCGGTTTTTTCCAGCGAGCTGGCCTGCATCTCGGTGCGGGCCGACAGGTCGATGTTGCCGGCGGCGATCTCGCGCGAGGCGGTGCCGATGGTTTCGGTGCCCGAACGGACCTGGCCGACGATGTCCACCAGGCTGTTGCGCATTTCCTTCATTTCGAACAGCAGGCTGTCCTTGTCGTTGCCGCTGGTGTCGATGGACACGGCCAGGTCGCCGTTGGCGATGCTGCTGGCGATCGAGGCAGTGTAGTCCGGCTCGCCGCCCAGCTGCTTGAGCAGGCCGCGGGTGATGACCAGCGCGGCGACGATCGAGATACCGACCGCCAGCAGGCCCATGATGATCATGAAGGTGCGGCCGCTCGAGAAGCCCTTGGCGGCGTCGACCTGCATGTCGGCGTTCAGCTTGTCTTCCAGCGTGGCCAGTTGGTCCAGCGCGGCCATCCATTTTTTCTGGGCGGGACGGATTTCCTTGATCAGCACGCGGGTCGCGCCTTCGGCATTGCTTGCCAACCACAGCTCGGTCGCCTTGGCGATCGCCGGCATGGCCAGGCCTTCCTGTTCCTTGATGGTGGCCAGCAGGGCTTTTTCTTCAGGGATGGATTCGACCGCGAATTTGGCGCTCAGCTTGTTCTGTGCGTCGGTGTACTTGGCGGCCAGTTCCTTGACGCGGTTCAGTTCCGGTTCCATGTCGGCCGGGTCGGTCATCAGGGTCAGCACGCGCAGCGAGCTGATACGGTCATTGACGTTGGCGCGCATATCGATCACCAGGCGCGAGACGACGTTGTTGACGCTGATGACGTGGTCCAGGCGGTCCTGGATCTGTGCCATGCGGAAGATGCCGACCGTGGTCACGGCGATCAGGAACAGCAATACCAGGGCGAATCCGAGGCCCAGGCGCGTTCCGACTTTCATTTTTGCTAAATTCATTTCGTCTCTTCTTAAGTGACACTGTTGATAAGAATTTGCCCTGGACTTCCTCGTTGTTACGAGAACACTATCCGCACACTCATTGCCGTAAATCAATAAAACATGACATTAGCAAACAATGACTGCGAATGCAAAATTTAGCGCTAACACGAAGCCTAGGTGTAGTTTTTGCGCCGCAATATGCCGTGGATGGTGTTGGAAATGTGTGGTATTCGATGAATTATAGATGCAAATTTTTCCTCAAAGCAAGAAAAAAATGCCACTATCTCACGCATCTTAAATTTCTGCGTGGAAATACCAACAATTCCCGCACATCGGGCGCCGGATTGCAGGAAATCCGGGCCCGCTTGTGGGGTTTTAAGCGGCGGTGCGCAGCCGGGCGGCCGCTTCGAGAAGGAGATTGGCGTCGCCGGCGGCGAGCTTTTTGGAATCGGACAATACCTGGCGGAAGGCGCGCGCCCCCGGCAGTCCGGTCATCAGACCCAGCATGTGGCGGGTGATGCTGTTGAGTTTGAGGCCCTTGGCGCCGTGCTGCGCCAGCTGGGCCTGGATGTAGGGAATCATCACCTCGAGAATTTGCTCGCGTGACTTGCTGGCGCTGTCGTCGCCGTAGTAGCGCTGGTCGAACGTGGCCATCACAAACGGGTTGTGGTACGCCTCGCGGCCCAGCATGACGCCGTCCAGATGGCGCAGGTGCTCGTCGATCTCGGCCTCGGTTTTGATGCCGCCGTTGATGATGATTTCGAAGTCGGGAAAGTCGCGTTTGAGGCGGTAGGCGTAGTCGTATTTCAGCGGCGGCACCTCGCGGTTTTCCTTCGGGGACAAGCCTTTGAGGATGGCGTTGCGGGCGTGGACGATGAAGGTTTTGCAACCGGCGTCGGCCACGGTGCCGACGAAATCGCGGACGAAATCGTAGCTTTCGGTCTGGTCGATGCCGATCCGGTGCTTGACGGTGACGTCGATGCTGACGGCGTCGCGCATGGCCTTGACGCAATCGGCCACCAGTTGCGGCTCGGCCATCAGGCAGGCGCCGAAGGCGCCCTTCTGCACGCGCTCGGACGGGCAACCGCAGTTCAGGTTGATCTCGTCGTAGCCCCATTTCTCGCCCAGTTTGGCACTGGTGGCCAGGTCCGCCGGATCGCTGCCGCCCAGTTGCAGCGCGACCGGATGCTCTTCCTCGTTGAAGCGCAGGTGGCGCTCGACGTCGCCGTAGACCAGCGCGCCGGTGGTGACCATCTCCGTGTACAGCCAGGTGTGGCGGCTGATGTGGCGGTGGAACACGCGGCAGTGGCGGTCGGTCCAGTCCATCATCGGCGCGACCGACAGGCGGCGGCTCGGCTTGACGCCAGGCGCTGCGGCTGTATCGGTGGTCGGCTGGTCGATGATGGTCATGGCGGGCTGCTACGGGAAACGAATGAGGGTCGTCATTATATCGCAAACAAAAAGACCGCCTTGGCGGTCTTTTTGTTTGGACTAATGCCGCGCAGCGTAAAACGCCTTCTTGGTCACCCCCGCCTGACGCGCCATTGATTCAATCAACATCTGACTGAAAGGGGCCTTTGGGCAGTCTACCGTCACCTTCCAAAGTCGCCCATTTTCCTCTTTAACCCACTGCTCATGCGAAGACCCTTTCTGGTCTCTGAACTTAAAATTAAGATTGGTGAGGATTTTTTTGACGTCCTTGCAAGTGAGCGGCGGATAGATGCTGCTCAAGATCAGGCGGGAACAAGCGGCATCGGCTCTGTGAAGGCTTTACTGCCTTCCGCGCGGCCGAATAACCGGATTCGCGCAATGCCGTACCAATACTTGATCCAATATTTCGCCGGAGCCCGACGCCCGGTCAAAAGTTCACGCGCGTAGGCGCGATCTTCGCCAACCAATGCGTCATGAACATACTCTTTAATCTGGGACTCCAGGATGCGCTGGGCTTCCTCAAAGGTATCGGCCTGGGCGGCAAGGGAAAATTCGAGGTTAATCAATGACCACTGCCCATCCGTTTGCTCGCCGTAGATCCTTAACAATAGACGTGAGACTTTCATATTGCTTCTCCAAAAGACGATTTCAGCGCCGGACAACCACATAAAAACCAGGAACTTAAGCAGGTCGATAGTATACCAATTGCTGGCTGCCGAACTTTGTCATAAAACAGAGAACATTGCATCCGTGCCGTAGTACTAGGTCGCCGGGGCGAACGGCAAGGTCACCAAACCGACCAGATAGCGCGCAGGCCGGCTGCCGGGATTGGCGTAGACGATCTGCTGATCTTCGCGCATCGCCACGCAATCGCCAGCTTCCAGACGCCATTGCTGGTCGCCGCACGAGATATCCATGGAACCTTCGAGCATCCACATCTGATGGTGGATGTCCGACGCCCGCGCCATGCGCTCATAGACAACGCGCTGGCCGGGCGGGAACACCACTTCGACCAGTTGCAACGGCGAGCGCGCCGCCGGCGACAAGTGCCGCCGCACGTAGCCGGAGGCCGGGTCGGTCCACACCTGTTGCTCGGCGGCGCGGCGCAGCGGCGATGGCGCGGCCGAACTGTCGCCGGCCTCGAACAGCGAGGCCAACGTCACGCCGAGGGCGCCGGCCAGCTTGTCGAGCACGGTGGCGGTGGCGCTACTTTCACCACGTTCGATCAGGGAAATGTTGGAACGGCTCACGCCGCTCAGTTCGGCCAGGGCCGTCAACGACAGTTGGCGCGCTTCGCGCAGGGCCAACACGCGGCCCGCAATGAGTTTGTTTATATCCATGTTATCCATTATACTGGATTTACCGTCCAACAAAATGACCGACCATCCCATGCATATCGCCTTTGAAACCCCGAACCAGCCTGAAGTCATCTCCCTGATCGCCGATCTCGATGCGTATCAATTGTCGCTGTACCCGCCGGAGCTGGTCTACGCGCTGGATTTGCCATCGTTGATGGAGCCGCATGTGAAGTTTGCCGTGGCGCGCGAGGGCGACTCCGCCGGCAAGATCGTCGGTTGCTGCGCGATCGTGCTGTCGCCGGAATATGGCGAGATCAAGCGGTTGTATGTGGACCCTGCCGGGCGCGGCAAGGGCACGGGGCGGCGCTTGCTGAGCTTACTGGAAGAGGCCGCGGTGGAAGCCGGCTGCGCGCAGATGGTGCTGGAGACCGGGCCGTCGCAGCCGGAGGCGATGGGGCTGTACGAGCGGCACGGCTTCCAGCGCTGCGGCGCGTTCGGCGATTATCCGGAGGATCCGATGAGCGTGTTCATGCGCAAGGAGTTGCGGCCCGCTGCCGCACTGGAAAGCGCCGCGTAACGGCTGCGCGCCCCCTGCCAAAACACCTCGGACACGCCTTAAAAACACCTTGGAAACACGTAGGGCGGATTAGCGCAGCGTAATCGGCCATCGATGCGCCGCCGACGGCGCATCGATGGCCGATTACGGCGTTCCGCCTAATCCGCCCTACGTGCCTCCGTGGTTTCTCGGCTCACGCTTCCTTTTTCTTCTTGCGCACCACGGCCAGCTTCGGCGCTTGCGGACCGAACATCTCCGCCACGCGCTCCAGCCGCACGGCGCCGTCGCCGACCAGGGTGCCGGTCGCGCCCGCCACCTGGCGCACGATGCCCAAGGCGGCCGCGCGCGCTTCCGGCTCGTCCGGCAGCAACAGCGGCAGGTCGCGCATCGCCGCCTCCTCGTCGACCTGCAACATCAGATACTGCTCGCGCACAATGCTCTTGAACTGCGTCACGCTCAACTCCTCGTCGTCCGACGTGCGCAAGCGCAGCTGGCGTATCGTCGCGAACGCGCGCTCGTCGGCGGCGCTCATCTCCGGACTGCGATAGATGTAAAGCAAGCCGCGTATGATCGCCTCCGTCGCTCCGCCCTCGGCCGTCTTGGTCGCGGCCGCCGCGCGGAAGGCGTTCAGCGCCGCCTCGTGCGCCAGGTCGCGGCCGATGCGGCGCGGCGCGCCCGCGTCGGAACGCAAGCCCACCAGCGCCTGCAACACCGGGGAGCCATACACATTGAGGAAGAATTTCTCGGTCGCCTCGTCGCGCGCGTCGCGATAGGCGTCCAGGGCGGCGACGATCCGCTTCGACATGTGCTCCTGCATCTGCAGGAAGACATTGCCCTTGTCCACCGGCCGGCGCTGCGCCCTGACCTTCTCGGCCAGCGCCGGGATGCCGTCGAGCAGCTTGTTTTTGCTGGAGAACGCCGTGTAGCGCAAGCGCAGCGGGTGCAATTCGCGCAGCCGTTCGGCGCTCTGCTCCGTCACCATGCTCTTGACGATCGGGCTGACAAACTGGCGGTACAGGCCCTGGTTGATTTCCGACACCCGCGCGACGGTCGCGAAACGGCGATCGTCCTCGGCGTCGTTGCCGCCCAGCGCGCGCAGCGCATCCAGGCCGCGGCGCTCGAAACGCATGACGAAGTCGCCGCCCATCATGTCGCCGGCGGCGATCTCTGCCTGCAACATCTCCTCGTCCTTGTCGAGGAACACCGCCTCGTACAGGCCGGGCGGCATGATGTCGATCATGTCCATCGCGGCCGTGAATTCCTCGTGCTCCTTGTTGGCCACCGAGGCCGAGACGAAGATGCCCAGGTGCCCTATACTCTGGTGCATCGAATAGATGATGGTCTGGCCGCCGGCGGCCAGCGCGGCGTCGTCCTCGTACAGGTCCAGCACCCAGCCCAGCGCCTGCTGCGGCGGCGTGATGTCGTCGCCCCACGAGCAGAACACGACGATCGGCGACTTGATGTTGCGCAGGTCGATGCGGCGGCCTTCGCTGTCGAGCAGCGCGGCCTCGCTCAGGTGGTTGCCGACAAACAGCGAGTCGGCGATGTATTGCATTTCGCCGGCGTTGAGCAGCACCGGATTGCCCCACCAGCGCTCGAATTCCAGGAAGCGCGCGGCCTCGGTGTCGATCTTCGAATAAACGTTGTAGTTCTTGCTCCACATCGTGTTCGACGGGTTCATTTTCTCGAAGTTCTCGACCAGCTGCGCGCCGTCGAAAATGCCGTTGCCGAGGTCGCCCGCCAGGCTGGTCGCCCACGTGCCGCCGAGCGCGCCGCCCAGGTAGCGCATCGGGTTCTTGCCGCGCACGCCCGCCCAGTACGACAACGGCGCCCCGGCCAGCACCAGCGGACCGACCAGGTCCGGCTGCAGCGCGGCCGTCATCATGATTTGCCAGCCGGCCTGGCAATTGCCGATCAGCGCCGGTTTACCGTCGGCCTGCGGATGCAGTTGGGCCACATGGGCGATGAATTTCGCCTCGGCCCGGCACACGTCCTCGATGGTCTGGCCCGGCTCCGGATGGGGCAGGAAGCCGACGAAATAGCAGGGATGGCCTGCCTTGAGCACGACGCCGATCTCGCTGTCCTGCTTCATGCCGCCGATGCCGGGGCCGTGGCCGGCGCGCGGATCGAACACGATGAACGGACGCTTCGATGGATCGGGGGCGACGCCGTCCGGCGGCGCGATATAGCACAGGCCGTAGTTGACGGGACGCTCGAGATCGCGGCCGTCCATGATGACTTCAAAGGCAAAGCTGAGCACGTGTGGCGCGGTCTCCTCGACGCGCAGGTTGCGCTCGTCGCCGCGCTGGCGCAGCACGTCCATGAACAGCACGCTGCGCTGGCAGGCATCGACCCAATAGTCGGTCGCCTGCTGCGCGAGAGCGAAGGGATTGGTCGGCCAGCCTGACCACGGATTCAACTTTTCGTCACTCACCTTGAGGCTCCTCAATACTGATTTATGCTGCCATGCGTCAAATTACTCCAGCACTCGTAAAAAGGCAATTGAATCCGTTGCCGCGAAAAAAAACCCCGGGGGCTCCATGGAGGCCGGGGTTTTCTTGTCAAGCGACGAAACCGATCAGGATTCGCGCGATGCTTTTTTACGCTCGTGCTCTTTCAGGAAGCGCTTGCGCAGACGGATCGATTTCGGGGTGATTTCCACCAGTTCGTCGTCGTCGATGAATTCAACGGCGTATTCCAGCGACATCTGAACCGGCGGCACCAGGCGCACCGCTTCGTCGGTACCCGACGAACGCACGTTGGTCAGCTGCTTGCCCTTGATCGGGTTGACGACCAGATCGTTGTCGCGCGAGTGGATACCGATGATCATGCCTTCGTACACCGGGTCGTTGTGGACCACGAACATACGGCCGCGATCCTGCAGTTTCCAGATGGCGTAGGCCACGGCGGCGCCGTCGTCCTGCGAGATCAGCACGCCGTTGCGACGGCCGCCCAGTTCGCCCTTGGTGTTGTCGACCGGAGCGTACGCGTCGAACACGTGGCTCATCAAGCCGGTACCACGGGTCAGGGTCATGAACTCGCCCTGGAAGCCGATCAGGCCACGCGCAGGAATACGGTATTCCAGACGCACACGGCCTTTGCCGTCCGATTCCATGTTTTGCAGGTCGCCACGACGACGGCCCAGTTCTTCCATGACGCCGCCCTGGTTGGCTTCTTCAACGTCGACCGACAGTTGCTCGAACGGCTCGTGGCGCACGCCATCGACCATTTTGAACACCACGCGTGGACGCGACACAGCCATCTCGAAACCTTCGCGACGCATGTTTTCGATCAGGATGGTCAGGTGCAGCTCGCCGCGGCCCGATACTTCGAAGATCGTGTCGTCGTCGGTTGGTGCCACGCGCAGCGCGACGTTGGCTTTCAATTCCTTGTCCAGACGGTCGCGCAGCTGGCGCGAGGTCACGAACTTGCCTTCGCGGCCGGCCAGCGGCGAGTTGTTGACCATGAAGTTCATGGTCAGCGTCGGCTCGTCGACGGTCAGCATTGGCAGCGGGTCAGGGGTATCGACCGCGCACAGCGTCGAACCGATGCCGATTTCATCGATACCGTTGATCAGGCAGATGTCGCCGGCAACGGCTTCGTCGACCAGCACGCGCTCCAGGCCCTTGAAGTTCAGCACCTGGTTGATGCGGCCTTTGATCGGGGTGGCGCCTGGGCCATTGATGACCAGAACGTCCTGGCCGACCTTGACGGTGCCACGGTTGACGCGGCCAATGCCGATCTTGCCGACGTAGGACGAGTAGTCCAGCGACGTGATTTGCATTTGCAGCGGGCCTTCCGGATTGTCGTCGCGCACTGGAACGTGTTCCAGGATGGCGTCGAACAGCGGCTTCATGTCGCCGGAGCGGACGTCTTCGGTCAGGCCGGCGTAGCCGTTCAGGCCCGAGGCGTAGACGATAGGGAAGTCCAGCTGCTCATCGTTCGCGCCCAGTTTGTCGAACAGTTCGAAGGTCTGGTTGATCGCCCACTCGGGACGTGCGCCCGGACGGTCGACCTTGTTGACGACGACGATAGGCTTCAGGCCCAGCGCCAGTGCCTTGCGGGTCACGAAGCGGGTCTGTGGCATCGGGCCTTCCTGCGCATCGATCAGCAGCAGAACGGAGTCGACCATCGACAGCACGCGTTCCACTTCGCCGCCGAAGTCGGCGTGGCCCGGGGTGTCGACGATGTTGATGTGGGTGCCTTCGTACTCAACCGCGCAGTTCTTCGACAGAATCGTAATGCCGCGTTCCTTTTCGAGGTCGTTCGAGTCCATGATGCGAGTATCGACCGCTTGGTTTTCACGGAAGGTGCCGGACTGGCGCAGCAGCTGATCCACGAGGGTGGTTTTGCCGTGGTCAACGTGGGCGATAATGGCGATGTTGCGAATTGCGCGTTTTGTAGTAGACATGGTCGTTATATTTGCTGAAAAACTGCGGGTGCGTACAAACTGTACGGGGGGTATTCCGGGATGTTCGTGGGCTACAACTGCTTAGCCAATTTCTGGAACCGCGTAGTATAGCATGTTGCGTTGCAACTCCTTAAAAAAATCGAGTATTTTCAAAGAGTTGCTTTGTCGGCGCGATCTCGGAGACACGTAGGGCGGATTAGGCGGCACACCGTAATCGGCCATGCGTGCGCAATCGGGGGCTCATGCATGGCCGATTACGCTACGCTAATCCGCCCTACGTGTTTTAGATGGACGCCTCTGGCGCGGTGAAGGCGATCAACCGTTCCGGCGCGAGGATGCTGTATTCGCCCAGCAGCGCGGTGCCGAGCAGCTTGTCGTCGAGGTAGACGCGCACCCTGCCCTGCTCCGCCGGCACACTTACCGGCTCCTTGCCCAGCGCCAGCCGCTGGCCGTTGAGGAAACGTTTGGCCAGCTCGGCGTTCAGTTGCACGGCCGGGAAGCTGGCCAGCAAGGCATCGACCGGGGCCAGCAGACTCAACGGTTCGGCGTGCGCGGTCAGCGCTTCCAAGGTGATCATGTCGTCCATCGTCAGCGGGCCCACCTGCGTGCGGCGCAGCGCGTTCAAATGCGCGCCGCAACCGAGCGCCTCGCCGATGTCCTGGCCCAGCACGCGGATATACGTGCCCTTGCTGCACGTGACCGTCAACTTCAGCAACGGCGCCTCGTACGACACCAGCTCCAGCTTGTGGATGACGACGTTGCGCGCCTCGCGCTCCAGGGTGATCCCGGCGCGCGCGTACTCGTACAGCGGCTTGCCGTCGCGCTTCAATGCCGAGTACATCGGCGGCACTTGCGCGATCGGGCCACGGAACTTGTCCAGCACCGCGTGGATCTGATCCAGGGTGACGTTGACGTCGCGCGTGTCGATGACCTCGCCCTCGGTGTCGCCGGTGTCGGTGGTCTGGCCCAGATGCACCGTGGTTTCGTAAGTCTTGTCCGCTTCCAGCAAGTCCTGCGAAAACTTGGTCGCCTCGCCAAAGCACAGCGGCAACAGGCCGGTGGCGAACGGGTCGAGCGTGCCGGTGTGGCCGGCCTTCTTGGCGTTGAGCACGCGCTTGGCTTTGATCAGTGCATCGTTGCTCGAGAAGCCGACCGGCTTGTCGAGCAGCAGCACGCCGTCGACCAGGTCGCGGACTTTTTTAGGATGATTTTGCTTCATGGATGGGGCCGAAAAGGCTTATTCGGCGCCGTCTTTTTTCTCGTCGGCCGGCTTGGCTTCGTCGTCCAGCGAACGCGTGGCGTTGGCCTGGTCGATCAGCAGCGACAATTCCATGCCGCGCGAGGTCGACGTGTCGTGCACGAAGTGCAGCGCCGGCAAGGTGTGGATGTGCAGACGCTTGCCCAGCTGGCCGCGCATGTAGCCGGCGGCGGCCGACAGGCCTTCGACGGTCTGCTTGACCTGCTCCGGGCTGTCCTTGAGCATCGTGAAGAAGATCTTCGCGTGCGCATAGTCCGGCGTGACCTGCACTTCGGTGATGGTGATCATGCCGACCCGTGGGTCTTTCAACTCGTAGGCGATGATTTCGGACAGATCGCGCTGGATCTGGTCCGCGACGCGCTGACCGCGCTGCGGGATGGTTTTACTGTGTTTTGCCATGATTCGGTACTGCTTTCCATAAACGGCAAGTGGACGGGAGCTGTTGCCCCCGTCCACTCTACCTAGTCCTACTGTCTATTACTACTGTCCGTAACGATTACAGCGTACGGGCGATTTCCTGAACTTCGAACACTTCCAGGGTGTCGCCAACCTGGATGTCGTTGTAGTTCTTCAGCGACAAGCCGCACTCCAGACCGGCGCGCACTTCTTTCGCGTCGTCCTTGAAGCGTTTGAGCGAGTCGATCTCGCCGGTCCACACCACGATGTTGTTGCGCAGCAGGCGTACCGACGAAGCGCGCTTGACCACGCCATCGGTGACCAGGCAACCGGCGACCGCGCCGACTTTCGAGACCAGGATAACCTGGCGAATCTCGACCTGGCCGATAACGGTTTCGCGCTTCTCTGGCGCCAACATGCCCGACAACGCCGCTTTGATCTCGTCGATCGCATCGTAAATGATGTTGTAGTAGCGAATGTCCACGCCGTTCGACTCGGCCAGCTTGCGCGCCTGTGCATCGGCACGGGCGTTGAAGCCGATGATGACCGCTTTCGAGGCCACCGCCAGGTTGACGTCCGACTCGGTGATGCCACCGACGGCGGCGTGCACGACTTGTACGCGCACTTCCGACGTCGACAACTTCTGCAACGAGCTGACCAGTGCTTCCTGCGAACCCTGCACGTCGGTCTTGATGATCATCGGCAGGTTTTTGACTTCGCCTTCGGCCATCTGGTCGAACATGTTTTCCAGCTTCGCGGCTTGCTGCTTGGCCAGTTTCACGTCGCGGAACTTACCTTGACGGAACAGACCGATCTCACGGGCTTTACGCTCGTCAGCCATGACCATGACTTCTTCACCGGCTTGCGGCACTTCCGTCAGACCCTGGATTTCGACCGGGATCGAAGGACCTGCTTCGTTGATCGGCTTGCCGTTCTCGTCCAGCATCGCGCGAACGCGGCCATACGAGGAGCCCGCCAGAATCACGTCGCCGCGCTTCAGGGTACCGGACTGCACCAGGATCGTCGCGACCGGGCCCTTGCCCTTGTCCAGACGGCCTTCGACCACCAGACCGCGCGCTGGCGCGTCGACCGGGGCTTTCAGTTCCAGAACCTCGGCCTGCAACAGAACCTGTTCCAGCAGCGCATCGATACCGGCACCGGTTTTGGCCGAGACCGGCACGAATGGCGATTCGCCACCGTATTCTTCCGGTACGACTTGTTCGGCGACCAGTTCCTGCGTCACACGGTCGACGTTGCCGCCCGGTTTGTCGATCTTGTTGATCGCCACAACCAGGGGCACGCCGGCCGCTTTCGCGTGGGCGATCGCTTCCTTCGTCTGCGGCATCACGCCGTCGTCGGCCGCCACCACCAGAATCACGATGTCGGTCGCTTTCGCGCCACGGGCACGCATCGCCGTAAAGGCTTCGTGACCCGGGGTATCGAGGAAGGTGATCATGCCGCGCGGGGTGTCCACGTGGTATGCGCCGATGTGCTGGGTAATGCCGCCGGCTTCGCCCGACGCCACTTTGGCGCGGCGGATGTAATCCAGCAGCGAGGTCTTACCGTGGTCGACGTGACCCATGACGGTCACCACCGGCGCGCGCGAGACGGACTCGAAGTGAGCGTGCTCGCCCTGGTCTGCCAGCAGCGCCTCCGGATCGTCCTGCTCGGCGGCGAAGGCTTTGTGGCCCATCTCCTCGACCAGGATCATCGCGGTTTCCTGATCCAGCACCTGGTTGATGGTGCACATCTGGCCCAGCTTCATCAGCTGCTTGATGACCTCGGATGCCTTGACGGACATCTTGTGCGCCAGTTCGGCCACGGTGATGGTCTCAGGGACGTACACGTCCTTGATGACCGCCTCGGTCGGCGCCTGGAAGTTGGTTTCGCGGTCGTCCGAGTGCGAGCCGCGACGGCCGCCACTCTTGCCACCACTACGCCAGCCGTCACGCCCGCCGGCGCCGGTGTTGCCACGGCCCTTGTTGGCGGTGTTGCCCGGCGCGCCACGTTTCTTGGCGTCGTCCGACCAGGTCGACGAGACATTGGCCGACTTGATCGACTTCTTGTCGGCGGTGACCGGCTTCTTGTCGCCCGGCTTGTCGCCAGGCTTGGCGACGGCGCCGGTCGCAGGCTTGTGCAGCGTGCCTTCGGCAACCTTGGCCTTGACAGGCGCAGGTGCCGGCTCAGGGGCCTTGATGGCGCGGCGTGGCGCGTTCATCATGGCCTTGATCTGGGCGACCTCGTCCGCCACGGCCTTGCGGGCGCGGTCGGTGGCTTCGGCTTTCTCGGCGGCTTCCTTGGCTGCGGCGGCGGCCTTCTTCTTGGCCTCGTCCGCTGCGGCTTTTTTCTTCTCTTCGGCGGCGGCATCGCTGGCGCTCGGCGCAGGTGCTGCGGCGCCGGCGTTGGTCGCGGCGGCCGCTGCCTTGGCTGCGGCTTTCTTCGCTTCGGCGTCGGCTTCCTTCTTCGCTTCGGCTTCGGCGGCGGCCGTGGCTTTGGCCTGGGCTTCCTTCTCGGCGTCCAGCTTGGCCAGGCGGTCTTGCTTCTCGCGCAGCTCGGCTTCCTGGCGCGCGATCAGTTCGGCCTGCTTGCGGGCGTCTTCTTCACGACGGGCCACCTCGGCCGCGTCCACCACCGGCGCCACGGGGGCGGGGGCGGGAGCGGCGACCGGCTCGTCGCGCTGGACGAAGGTGCGAACCTTCTTCACAGCGACCTGAATCGTGCGGGCCTTGCCGTTGGCGTCGGCCTGCTTGATTTCAGTGGTTTCTTTGCGCGTCAGCGTGATCTTCTTCTTTTCGGTATCAGCCGATGCGCCGTGGGTACGACGCAAGTGATCAAGCAGCTTATCCTTATCATCTTTCGACAATGGATCTGACGTCGAACTTTTTTCGACGCCGGCAGAACGCAGCTGCGTCAGCAGCAAATCTGCAGGCATCTTCAGTTCGGTGGCAAATTGGGCTACGTTGTTACTCGCCATTCAGTCCTCTTTTCTATGTGTCGCGGAGATGATAAAGATACTCAAATTATGCCTTTGCAGATTCGGCAAGACTCCATGCCTTGGCCTGGAGGCCTTTGGCACGATCGTCGTACTTCGAGTCAACCAACTTCATCTCATCGTCGGTCACATCTTCAAATTCACTTGTAATCAGTGCGCGTGCACGGTCGGCGGGCAGGGCCAGGATGGCGCCAAACTCGTCGTAGGCCAGTGCAGCAAATGCATCGACAGTCTTGATACCAGCCAGGCCCAGCTTGCCGGCGGTGATGCGGTCCATGCCTTCCAGACCGACCAGCGCCTCGTCCATGCCTTCCAGGCCTTCTTCCGAAGCGATCGCTTCGGTGACCAGGGCGTCACGGGCGCGGGTGCGCAGTTCGTTGACGGTATCTTCGTCAAACGATTCGATTTCCAGCATTTCGGAGATCGGCACGTAAGCGATTTCTTCCAGGCTGGCAAAGCCCTCTTCCACCAGGATGTCGGCGACTTCCTGGTCGACGTCCAGTTTTTCCATGAACAGTGCGCGCACCGCCGCGGTTTCCTGGGCTGCCTTGTCGGCCGATTCCTCGGCCGTCATGATGTTGATCTTCCAGCCGGTCAGGTCGGAAGCGAGGCGCACGTTCTGGCCGGAACGGCCGATCGCGATCGCCAGGTTTTCCTCGTCGACAACGACGTCCATCGCGTGCTTCTCTTCATCGACCATGATGGACGACACGTTGGCCGGGGCCAGTGCGCCGATGACGAACTGGGCCGGATCTTCCGACCACAGCACGATGTCGACGCGCTCGCCGCCGAGCTCGCCGGTGACGGCCTGCACGCGCGAACCGCGCATGCCGACGCAAGTGCCGATCGGGTCGATGCGCTTGTCGGCCGTGTAGACGGCGATCTTGGCGCGGACGCCGGCGTCGCGGGCGGCCGATTTAATTTCCAGCATGCCTTGCTCGATTTCCGGCACTTCCAGCTCGAACAGCTTCATGATGAAGTCCGGCGCGGTGCGCGACAGGATCACTTGCGGGCCGCGCATATTGCGGTCGATACGCAGGATGAAGGCGCGGACGCGGTCGCCGATACGCAGGTTTTCCTTCGGAATCATCTGGTCGCGTGGCAGGCGGGCTTCGATCTTGCCCGACTCGACGATCGCGTCGCCGCGTTCCATGCGCTTGATGGTGCCGGTCACGAGCGAGTCGCCGCGCTCGAGGAAGTCGACCAGGATCTGTTCGCGCTCGGCGTCGCGCACCCGCTGCAGGACCACCTGTTTGGTGTCTTGCGCGAAGCGGCGGCCGAATTCGACGGACTCGATCGGTTCTTCGATGTGGTCGTCCACTTCGATGTCAGGGATTTGTTCCTTGGCTTCGAAGTGCAGGATTTCCTGGTCCGGCAGTTGCAGGCCCGCTTCATCGGGTACGACGTGCCAGCGGCGGAAGGATTCGAACTCACCCGACTCGCGGTCGATCGAAACGCGGATATCGACTTCACCTTCATAGCGTTTCTTCGTGGCTTGCGCCAACGCGAATTCCAGCGCACCGAAAACGACATCCTTATCGACGTTTTTCTCACGCGCCAGCGCGTCTACCAATAACAAAACTTCGCGACTCATGCTTTGCGTCCCTTAAAATCCACCTGCGGCACCAAGCGTGCCTTATCCACGTCGGCGAGCGTAAACTCCAACAGCGCCGGACCATCATTGCTATCAAATTCCAACGACAAATTATCGCCCTGGGGTTCTTGCAGAACGCCCTGGAACGATTTCCGGTTGTTCGTACCCGGCATTGCGGTGCGCAGTTTGACGATTACCTCGTAACCGGCAAAACGCACGAAGTCTTCCAGCTTGCGCACCGGACGATCCAGACCCGGCGACGAGATTTCGAGGCGTTCGTAATTGACGTTCTCGACTGTCAGCACGTGCGACAGCTGGTGGCTGACCGTGGCGCAATCCTCCACGGTGATCGGGCCTTTTTCTTCCGCGTCGGCTGCGCTGAAATCGATAAACACGCGCAAGACTCCGCGCTCGGCCCGTTCGACATCAACCAGCTCGTAGCCCAGACCCATGACGGTCTTTTCAATTAGTTCCGGCAGCTGCAAGAAATTCTCCAAATCAAGGCCTGTTTGCAATTATTCAAAACAGGCCGTACAAAACGCTTTAACAAAAAAAAAATGGGCATCTGCCCATCTTCTTGTAATACCTAGCCAGATGAAAGGATTCCTGTGGGTGCTACCCGCGAAGAACTTTTACTAGGCTGGTTATTATAACCTTATCTGGTCCTCGCTGCAATCAGCGCATAACACAAATAAGGTCGATGGACCAGAAAACAAGCGGCCTGTTTGGCCGCCGGGCAGCAATTAACCCTTGCGGCGACGCGGCATGCCGTGGTCGATGGCACCGCCGCGTGGCGACTGGTTGCGGCGCGGCGCGCCGGCGTTGCCGAAACCGAAAGTCGTCTGCAGCGGATCGGGCTGGCGCGGACCACGGCTTGGACCTTTGGCGGACTGGCCGCCGCCCATGCCGCCCTGGCCACCCTGGCCTTGTGGACGGCCCTGGCCTTGCGGCCGGCCCTGTCCACCGCCGGCGCTGCGCGCCGGACCTTCGCCCAGCGGACGGCCGCCAGCGTAACCGCCGATACCCTGCGGACGACCACCCGGACGCCCCGAACCCTGGGCGCCGCCTGGACGACCTTGACCGCCACCCTGGCCCTGGCCATTGCCACCCGGACGACCCGAGCCCTGCGCGCCGCGGCCATTGCCGGCGCCGTTGGGACCACCGGCGCCACCGGCGCCATTGCCCGGACGACCCTGGTTACCGAAACGCGGACCGCGCTGCTGCTTGGCGAAAGGCATCGCGTTGTCGTTGCTGACATCGGCGCGGTTGAAGTTCGGCTCGTCGCCATCATCCTCGTCGTCGTCATCGTCGCGGTCGTCGAAGTCGGCACGGCCGCGTTGCGGACGCTTTTCCGGACCTTTGTTCTGGCCGGTCGGCTTGGCTTGCTGCGGGCCTTTGCCGCGCGGCGCGGCAGCCGCCGGGGCATCGCTGCCTTTTTTGTCGACGCCGTAGGCGGCCAGCAGGTCGCGCACGGTGTTTTCTTCCATCTCTTCCCAGCGGCCACGCTTCAAGCTGCTTGGCAGCGTCATCGCGCCGTAGCGGGTACGGATCAGGCGCGACACGGTCAGGCCGATCGCCTCGAACATGCGGCGCACTTCGCGGTTGCGGCCTTCGCCGATGATCACGCGGTACCACTTGTTGATGCCCTCGCCGCCGCCGTCGGCGATCTTCGAGAACTGCGCCACGCCGTCTTCCAGCTCGACGCCGGCCAGCAGTTTCTGGCGCATGCCCTCTTCCAGCACGCCCAGGGTACGCACCGCGTATTCGCGGTCGATGCTGTAGCGCGGGTGCATCAGGCGGTTGGCCAGGTCACCGGAGGTCGTAAACAGCAGCAAGCCTTCGGTGTTGAAATCGAGGCGGCCGATGGCCAGCCATTTGCCGGCCTTCATCGTCGGCAGGCGGTCGAACACCGATGGACGGCCGTCCGGATCGTCGTGGCTGACGATCTCGCCGGCGGGCTTGTGGTACACCAGCACGCGCGGCGGCTTCTTGCTGACGCGGCGCTGGAGCAATTTGCCGTTGATGCGCACGGCATCGGCGGGCAGGATGCGCTGGCCGATGTGGGCCGGCTCGCCGTTGACCGAGACGCGGCCGGCAACGATCAGCTCTTCCATGTCGCGGCGCGAACCGAGACCGGCTTCGGCCAGCACCTTGTGCAGTTTCGGCGCGTCGTCTTCCGACGTCAGGTCGCGGCGCACGGCTTTCGGCGCGTTGCGGCCCTTGCCGGTTTCTTCGCTGTCGAAGGCGTCGGAGGTGACGTACGAGAATGCGGCGTCGGCATCGTAGGCTTTGCCGGCATTGCCGAAGGCGCCATGGACACGCTGCGGCTTCGGTCCCTTGCCGCCGCGGCCACCCTTGCCGTTGCGCTGCTGGCCGTCAGGACGCGGACCACGCTCGTTGCGCGGCTTGCCGTTCGGCTCGGCGCCCTCTTCTGCCGGCGCCGCCTCGCCTTCGGCCGCGACCACCGGCTCCGGACGTGGCATCGTCGCTTCGCGCAGCGCGCGTTGCTCGCGCATCTGGCGCGGACCGCGCGGGCCGCGTGGGCCACGGTCGCTGCGCTCGCGCTGGGCGGCCGGCTGGCCGTCCTGGCCTTCCGCACCCGAGGCGGCTGCGGCAGGAGCGGCTGGCGCTTCCACTGCCACGGCTGGCGCGGAAGATTCGGCCGAAGCCGTCACGGCGGCGACCGGTTTCCTGGCGCGTGGCGCCCTGGCCGGCGCCTTGGCCGCTTCCACAACTGGCGCCGCTTGCGGCGCCGATTCGACAGCCTGGACAGCCTCGACGGCAACCTTGGCGACCGGTTTGGCACGCGGCTTTTTCACCGGCGCGGGAGCGTCGGCGGCGGCGGCAACTGGAGCGGCGGCGACGGGCGCGGCGGCTTCAACGGCGGCTTCGACCTTAGGCTTGCGCTTGGCCTTGGCGGCAGGAGCGGCCTCGGCGGTGCCGGAGGCGACCGCGTCGGCTTCGATCTGTGCTTTGGTGCGGCGTTTTGGCTTGGCGACCACTTCTGCGGTGGCGTCGTTGACTGTCTCGGGGGTATTAGATTTGTTCATTATTCGTTTCTTGGTTGTGCTCAGCGTCAACCGTTAAATCTGGCGCATGGTCGTGATTGATTGCTTGCTGGCCGGCTTCCGGGCTAGTCGCGGCGTCTACTGCTTCGTCGGCCACTTGCAACTCGCTATCCGTACCATCTCGTTGTTGCGCGACGCTTTCGCTGTGCGCGGCTTTGTCAAAGTTCTCCTGCAGGGCCGCCTCCAGCGCTTCCATATCCGGACCGCCGCCCTGCACATCGCTCAATTGCTGCAACGGCGGCAGCTGGGACAGCGAATTCAATCCCAAATCATCCAAAAACTGCTTGGTCGTGCCCAGCAACGCCGGGCGGCCCACGACGTCGCGGTAACCGATGGCGTCCACCCAGCCACGGTCTTCCAGCATTTTGATCGTCTGTGAATTGACGGCGACGCCGCGTATCTCTTCGATATCGCCCCGCGTGACCGGCTGCCGGTACGCGATGATCGCCAGGGTTTCCAGCGTCGCCCGCGAATACTTGGGCGGTTTTTCCGGATTCATCCGGTCCAGGTACAGCTTCATCTCGGGGCGGCTCTGGAAACGCCAGCCGGTCGACAGGCTGACCACTTCGATGCCCTTGCCGGCCCAATCGAGCCGCAGTTCTTCCAGCAATTCCTTGATCGTATCGGAACCTACTCCGGGACCGCGCGGCCTGCCCTGGTCATCGACATCGACATACAGCTTCTTCAGACTGTGGATCGACAACGGCTCATGGGCGCATAGCAAGGCGGTTTCGAGGACTCTTTTAGCCTCAGCTGTATCCATAGCAATCTTGTGGTTGCATTGTCATGCAAAGAAAGAAATCAATCACATTCAGTGAGGCACTGGCCGCATTCAAGATGCCGCCTGCCGGAGTACTCGCTGAAGCTGTTTTCCGAGCCCGGGCGATACGCGCCGGGCGGGAGAGAGAGGCATGCCGACGACGACCGAGGCCGCCGCTTTTCTACGTGAAACGCGACTGCGAAACGCGATTTTCGGGCGAAAACATGCGAGACCAATCAATGACGTTTCATCCTACAAGCCGAATTGTACCTGATAAAAGCGCAAAACGCGCGTTTCGGCCACATCGAAGTGTAACTTGCCTTACACAGCAGCAAGCCGTTCCGACAAGATTGCGGATACGCCAACAAAGGCCGGGTACTCGGCGGTGATGACCCAGGTCGGCACCTGGCACAGGTATTTGTTGAAGCGGCCCTTCTGCTCGAAGCGCGCGCGGAAGCCGGATTTATCGAAACGCTCGCCCAGGCGCGGCACGATCCCGCCGCCTATATAGATACCGCCCTGCGCGCCCAGGGTGATGGCGATATTGCTGGCAATGGTCCCCAGCATGCGGCAGAAGGTCTCGATGACGTCGTCGCACAGCGGGCATTCGCCGGCCAGCGCGCGGGTGGAGATGTCGGCCGCGCTCAGCGGCTCGGCGGCGACGCCCTGCTGGTCGGCCAGCGCGCGGTAGATCAGCTCGATACCGGCGCCGGACATCAGGCGCTCGGCGGACACGTGTTCGAATTCCTTCCAGGCGAATTGCAGGATCGCCACTTCTTTCGCGTTGACCGGCGAGAAGCTGACGTGGCCGCCCTCGCTCAGCAGCGCGGTCCAGCCGTCCTTGCCCGGGATCAAGCCCGAGACGCCCAGGCCGGTGCCGGCGCCGATCAGGCCCAGCGGCGTGCCGGGCACCGCGACGCCGCCGCCGACCTGGTGTTTTTGCGTCGCCGACAGCTGCGGCAACGAACTGGCCAGCGCGGTGAAATCGTTAACGACCACCAGGATGTCGAAGTTCACTTCGCGGCGCAGCGCCTCGATCGAGAACTGCCAGTGGTGGTTGGTCATGCGCACCATGTCGCTCGTCACCGGGTTGGCGATGGCGATGGCGCCATTGCGGATACCGGTGACGCCCTTGCCGGCCACGGCTGGCGAGCCGAGGTAGGCGACCAGCGCGTCGGCGATGGTCGGGTAGGCGGCGCAAGGCAGCACTTCGATCGCCTCAATCTTGCCCGGGGCGATCTCCAGCGCGAAGCGCGCATTGGTGCCGCCGATATCCGCTAGCAGACGCGGGCCGCCGATGTAGTCGGTGGTCGGGGAGGATGGCGATTGGAGGGACTGGGCTGTCATGGTCGGTCGAAAATAGTTGAGGCCTAAGCTTAAGGTATTTTCACTATTACAGGCAAGTGGAGTTTGTAGTTTTAGTACAGTTAGGTATCGTTTGCCACAGGAAAGTACTTTTCGGAATTTATTTTGAGTAGTATGACTACCCGGCGCGTTGCGCCGTCGGGGGAGCGTTGTTGGCGGCTCGCGGCCGATTACGCTGCGCTAATCCGCCCTACGTGGAACACGTGTACCCACAGTTAGGCGGACACCGAGACACCAGTGAGACACGTAGGGCGGATTAGGCGGCACGCCGTAATCGGCCACGGTCCGCCAATACATTGTCCGGCTTACGCCGCCGGCGCCGGATCGATCGCCTCGTTGGCCGCCGGCTCGCGCGTGCCGAACCGCGCATTCCACGCATCGAGGCCGCCATGCAACGGCCGCGCCATTGTGAACCCGTGCGCCTTCAACTCCTTGGCCACCTGCGCCGCCGTCACATCGTTCGGGCAACTGCAATACACAACAATATGCCGCCGCTTGTCCAGCGCGATGATCTCCGTGCTCGGCTCGCCGCCCATAAACAACAGCGCGCCCGGAATCGCCGGCTCCAGCATCTGCGCCGTCACGCTGCGCGCATCGACCAGCACCGGCTCATGCCCCTCTTCCATCAACTGCTTGAAGTCGTCCACCGTCACCCGGTCGATCTGCACCGACTGCCGGAAACGCTTGCGCTCCACATACTTATACGCGACAAACAGCGCCAGCAGCGCCACCAGCACCATCAGCGCCGTCGAGCCCAGATCGCTCAAGGTGGTCAATACCGAATCGATACTGGCATGGAAGAACATGCCGATCGCGATGCCGGTACCGCTCCACAACGCCCCACCGAGCACGCTATAGCCGAGAAAAACCTGGTAGCGCGTCCCCATGGCCCCGGCCAGCGGCGAGGCGATGGTGTTAAAACCGGGAATGAACTTGGCCACGATCAGCATCTTCGGCCCCCACTTGGTAAAGCTGTCCTCGGTCTGGCTGACGCAATAATCGGGAGAGAGCGAAATCCTGCACAGCAGCTTGAGGATGCGCTTGCCATAGAAGCGCCCCATGCGGAACCAGAAACCGTCGCTGATCAAGCAGGCGCAGATGGCCGCCGCCAGCACGGCGGGCCAGCTGAAGTCGCCGTCCACGGACAAGGCGCCGGCGACGATCAGGATCGGGTAGGCAGGAATCGGCATGCCGATCTGCTCGATCAGCACGATCGCAAACACGATCAGTACGCCATATTCTTGCAGTAGTTGGATTAAATTCGGCATCCGTATATCTTAACTTAAAAATCGCTTAATCGTTCCCTGCGCGCGCCCTCGGCCGCCCCTCACGCGCGCCCCGCGATGGACGCCAGCAAGGTCCGCGTGTAGGGGTGCCTGGGATCGCGATACAGCTCGTCGGAACCGGCCATCTCCACCACCGCGCCCCGCCGCATCACCATCACCTGGTCGGCGATATATTTCACCACCGACAGGTCATGCGAGATGAAGATGTACGACAGCCCGAACTCGTCTTGCAGGTCCTGCAACAGGTTGAGCACCTGGGCCTGCACCGACACATCCAGCGCCGACACCGACTCGTCGCACACCAGTATCTCCGGCTTCATCGTCAGGCAGCGCGCGATGGCGATCCGTTGCCGCTGGCCGCCGGAAAACTCGTGCGGATAGCGCTGGAACGCGGACGCCGGCAAGCCGACCTTTTCCAGCAACGCATAGGCGGCGGCGGTCCGCTCGCGGTCGTCGGCGCCGATGCGGTGGATGCGCATCGGCTCCAGCAATATCTGGCCGACGGTAAAGCGCGGGTTCAGCGACGCGTACGGATTCTGGAAAATGATCTGGATGCGCCGCTTGTAGGCCTGGAACTCGCGCGCCGTCATGGACAGCAAATCGCGCCCCTCGAACATGGCGCTGCCGCCGGTCGCCTGGTGCAGCCGCAGCAAGGTCAGGCCGACCGTCGTCTTGCCGGAGCCGGATTCCCCCACCACGCCCAGGGTCCTGCCGCGCGCCAGGGTGAACGAGACATTGTCGACCGCCTTGAACTCGCGCTTGCCGAACCAGCCCTCGCGCAGATAAAAGCTTTTGCTCAGATTGTTCACCACCAACACCGGCTCGTCGTCCGGCCGGTAGCCGCGCTCGCGCTGCGGCGGATGCGGCAAGGTGACGCCCTGCCCCTGGGCGATGTCGCCACCATCAACGCGCTGGCGCTCGCCGGCCTCGGCTTCCTTCATATAATCGGCGATCACCGGCAAGCGCCAAGGCCGCTGGTCCAGCCTCGGCCGGCAATGCAGCAACGCCTTCGTGTAGGCGTCTGCCGGCTCTGTCAGCACCTGCCGCGCCGCGCCGGCCTCGCGCACCTCGCCATGGCGCATCACGACCACCTGGTCGGCGATCTCCGCCACCAGCGCCAGGTCGTGCGTGATCAGCAATACCGCCATCGCGCGGCGCTTTTGCAAGCCGGCGATCAGCTCCATGATCTGCTTCTGGATCGTCACGTCGAGCGCGGTGGTCGGCTCGTCGGCGATCAGCAGTTTCGGTTCGCAGGCGATCGCCATGGCGATCATCACGCGCTGCTGCTGGCCGCCGGACAACTGGCTCGGATAGGCGTCGATCTTCACCGCCGGATCGGGGATGCCCACCTCGTCGAGCAACGCCAGCGTGCGGCGGCGCGCCTGCGCCCGGCCCATGCCCAGATGCAGGCGCAGCACCTCGCCGATCTGCGATCCCACCGTGAACACCGGATTGAGCGACGACATCGGTTCCTGGAAGATCATCGCGATCTCCTTGCCGCACAACGCGCGCCACTCGGCCGCCGGCAGTGTCAGCAATTCGCGGCCGTCGAAGCGGATGCTGCTCGCCGGCCCGATGACGGTGGTGTCCGGCGCCAGCAGTCCCATCACCGCCAGAGAGCTGACCGACTTGCCGCTGCCCGACTCGCCCACCAGCGCCACCGTGCCGTTGCGCGGCACGGTGAACGACACGCCCTTGACGGCTTCGACCGTGGTGTAGCGGTCGACCCGGAAGCCGATCCGCAACGCGCGCACATCGAGAAGGATATCGTCGGCCATCATTTCACCTTCGGATCGAGGGCGTCGCGCAACGCGTCGGTCAGCAGCGAGAACGCCGTCACCAGCAAGGCCATGGCGATGGCCGCGGCCGTCAACTGCCACCATCGTCCGAGGATCAGTTCATTTTGCGCCTCGTTCAGCATGCTGCCCCAGGACACCACGCCAACCGGCACGCCGAAGCCCAGGAAACTCAGAACGACCTCGGCCTTGATGAAGCCGACCACCAGGATCGACAGCTGCACCAGCGCCACATGGCTGACATTGGGGAAGATGTGCGAAAACATCTTGCGCCAGTGCGAGGCGCCGATGGCGTCGGCGGCCAGCACGTATTCGCGCCCCTTGTGCTTGATGTACTCGGCGCGGATCAGCCGGTACGGACCGGTCCAGCCGGTCAGGCCGAGGATCAGCACGATGGTCGCCACGCCGCGCTGCTGCAGCACGGCGGCCACCGCCAGTATCATCAGCACCGACGGAATGGCGGTGAAGATGCTGTAGAACCAGTTGAAGACGTCGTCCACCACGCCGCCCCAGTAGCCCGACAGCGCGCCGAACAAGGTGCCGATGCCGACCGCCAGCGCGGCCGCCGCCAGGCCGACCACGATCGACGTCTCGCCGCCCTTGATGGTTTTCTTGATGATGTCGTGCCCCCATTTATCGCCGCCGAACGGCAAGGTGGCGCGGCGCGCCCGCTCCGGCGCGGCGTCGGCGCGCGCCGCCAGCTGCGCCTTCAGCGCGCGGATGTCGTCGGCCAGCGGATCGAAGGGATTGTCCGGCAACGCGACCCGCTGCGCCAAGGCCGGGGAAGGCGCCGCGCCGGCCTTGGCGCCGACGAAACCCGGCGGCGCGTAGTTGACGCCCACCTCGTCCTCCCAGTCGGCGGCGATCACGCCGCCGGCCGACAGCGCCAGCATCAGCAGGAATGCCGCCACCACCGCCAGCGACAGCATCGCCACGCGGTCCGCGCGCAGCCGCCGCCACGCCAGCGTCCACAGTCCGGCCGGTGGTCCCGCCAGGAGCGCGCCGGTCATGCGAGCTTCACCCTGGGATCGAGCGCCTGGTACATCAGATCCGTCAACAGGTTGAACACCATGGTCGCCACCGCCACGTAGATCGTGATGGCTTTAATGACCGGAAAATCGCTGCGCTCGACGGCCAGGATCACCTCGCGGCCGATGCCGGGGATGCCGAAGAAACGCTCCAGCAGGAAGGCGCCGATCAGCAACGCCGGCAGGCTGGCCATCACATGCGTGACGATCGGAATGGCGGCGTTGCGCAGCACGTGCACCCACATCACGCGCCGCTCGCCCAGACCCTTGGCGCGTGCCGTGCGCACATAATCCTGGCCGACCTCGTCGAGCACGAAGCTGCGGTACAGCCGCAACGTCGGCGCGATCGACACCGCCAGTCCGATCAGGATCGGCAACGCCGCGTAGCGCAACAGGTTCTCGCGCAAGCCCTGGCCCCAGCCCTGCACCGGGAACAGCCCGAGCTTGTACGCCAGGCCGTACTGCAACACGATGATGTACACCAGGATGCTGACCGACATGCCGACGGTGCAGGCGATCATCACCGCGCGGTCGGTCAATGAGCCGCGCACGAAGGCGACCGCCAGCGCCAGCGCGACGCCGATCAGGGTTTCCAGCAAGGTCAGGGGAACGAGCACCGTCAGCGACGGCCCCAGCCGCGTGGCGATGATGTGCGACACCGGCTCGCCGGTCGCCCAGCTCAAGCCAAAGTCGAAGGTGACGATCTGCCGGATGAAGATCCACAGCTGCATCGGGTAGGACTGGTCGACGCCGAGCTGATGGCGGATGTTGGCGATGGCCTCGGCGTTGGCCATCTTACCGGCCAATAGATAGGCCGGATCGCCGCCGACCCAGTTAAACAGCACAAACACCAGCAACACCACGCCCAGCATCGTCGGCAGCATCTGCCATACGCGGCGCACCACAAAAGCCCCCATTCCGCGCCTCTCCCTATGCCGGCGTTACGCAATCCAATTTTCCATCCGGGCAGTTATACCCGATCCGGCAGCCGCTGACTACGCCGGGCGGCGCCGGTAAGTGTCGGTGGCCGCGATAGCCGTCGTCCGACCGAATTATAAGCAGCCGCGACTGAACAAACATTCAATCGGAAATCGGCATTCTGTCGTCAAAAAGTAACACATGACAGGTTTGTTACAGTTTAATTTCCGGCAAAAACCATCCTTCCCGGAATTTTATTAACGTTTTCATTGTTAGCTAAAAACCAAATACTTAGCGCGGGTTAGTCGAACTTAGCCGCGAATTGGCGCATTTTCGATACCGACTATCACTTTGGAGGCAATCCGGCGCGGGACCGGTAAGGCCCGGGGAAACAATTTTGATGCCAATCGGCCACGTTGACACCCCGGCAAGCCCGGTGCTCTTATAAATAATAGAGGAAAGAAAATTTCTCGCACGAGAGCGCCGCCATGTCGCGATCGGCCGCATGGCCGGCGGCTCATTTTAGGGTAGTCCCAGTTCAGTTGGAGAGTGTCAGCATGATGATGGAAACAGTATTGTCCCGTTCAGTACGCCTTATTTTCTCGGGCGGCATCGCCGCCGCCGGCTTGATGTCCGTGCCCGCCATGGCGCAAACGACCGACGCGCCGATCCAGCGCGTTGAGATCACCGGTTCGAGCATCAAGCGCGCGACCGCCGAGACGGCGTCGCCGGTGCAAGTGATCACCAGCGAGGACCTGCTGAAATCGGGCAAGGGCACCGTGTCCGAATACCTGCAAACGCTGACCGCCGACGGCGCCGGCTCCCTGCCGACCGGCTTCGGCAACGGCTTCGCGGCCGGCTCGACGGCGATCTCGCTGCGCGGCCTGGGCGCCACCTCGACCCTGGTGCTGCTCAACGGCCGCCGCATGGCGCCGTTCGCGCGCGCCGACGACGGCCAGAAAAGCTTCACCGACCTGTCGACCATTCCGATGCAGATCGTCGAGCGCATCGAGATCCTCAAGGACGGCGCCTCGTCGACCTACGGCGCCGACGCCATCGCCGGCGTGGTCAACATCATCCTGCGCAAGGACGTCGAAGGCCTGACGATCAAGGGCGACACCGGCTGGTCGCGCTACGACGACGGCAAGCAGAACAAGGCGTCGCTGACCTACGGCAAGGGCAACCTCGACAGCGACAAGTACAACTTCGTCTTCAACGCCGAGTACTTCCAGTCCGACAGCATCAAAAACAGCGACCGCAAGGACCGCGCCTGGATCGGCAAGTCGGACCTGCGTCAGTACGGCTACCCGGTCGGCACCCAGTTCGCGGCCGGCTACATCTCCGGCGTCAACACCGCCAGCGCCAGCCCGACCGGCTCGATCCGCAATCCGGCCAACAACAACTACGTTTCGCTGCCGGGCTGCTCGACCCTGTCGGCCACCAAGGACCAGACCGGCTCCGGCGGCGGTTGCCTGTGGCACCAGGACCAGTTCCGCGACATGCAGCCGCAGATCGAATCGACCAACCTGTACACCCGCGGCACCTGGCAGATCAACGACGACACCCAGGCCTACGCCGAAGCCGGCTACTCCAAGCGCAACACCTCGTTCACCCTGACCCCGCCGTCGGTCACGCCGACCGTGGCCTTCCCGCCGAACGCGGCCAACCCGCTGGGCTTCATCAACTACGGCAACATCGCCCTGCTCGGCGCGACCCACCCGCAAAACCCGTACGGCGTGGCCACCCGCCTGCGCTACTCGGCGTTCGACGTCGGCCCGAGCACCCGCCACGCCAACAACGAGTTCACCCGCGCCGTCATCGGCGTCAAGGGCTCGGCCATGGGCTGGGACTACGACACCGGCTACACCCATTCCGAGTCGACCCTGGACCTGGAATACACCAACATGCTCAACATGAAGGTGCTGCGCTCGGCGCTGGGCGATCCGACCTCGCAGTACTTCCCGTACTACATCGGCGACCAGGCCTCCCGCAACCCGGCCTCGCTGTACGCGGCGCTGCGCGTGAACGCCACGTCGAAGTCGACCACCAAGCTCGACATCATCGACTTCAAGGCGTCGCGTGAACTGTTCGCCCTGCCAGGCGGCAACATGGGCCTGGCCATCGGCGGCGAATACCGCAAGGAACAGCTGTCGAACCCATCGCTGTCGGGCTCGGAAGACGGCACCATCAACTCGAGCTACGTGGCCGCCTTCGGCGACACCAAGGTCAAGGCGATCTACGCCGAGATCCTGGCGCCGGTGATCAAGACGGTCGAACTGTCGGCCGCCATGCGTTACGACAAATACGACAACTTCAGCTCGTCGACGCCGAAGGCCGGCATCAAGTGGACCCCGGTCAAGAGCTTCGCGCTGCGCGGCACCTACACCGAAGGCTTCCGCGCACCGGGCGCGGCCGAAGGCAACGCCACCTCGCAATCGACCGGCTCGGCGCCGGTGCGCGATCCGGTCCGTTGCCCGGGCGGCGTGCCGGCCGCCGGCGGCGCCACCGCGACCGACTGCGCCCTGACCGTTGCCGCCGTCAAGGTCGGCGATCCTAACCTCAAGCCGGAAGAGTCCAAAGGCAAGACCCTGGGCCTGGTCTGGGATCCGCTGGACGGCACCAGCCTGTCGGTCGACGGCTGGACCATCAAGCGCACCAACGAGATCAACTCGCTGCCATACGACCAGGCCGCCGCGCTGCCAACGGCCGTGCGTAACGACAACAACCTGATCGTCAACGGCGCCGCCATCCCGAACACCGGCACCCTGGTGCTGACGCAGGCGCCATACCGCAACTCGAGCTACACCAAGGTCAGCGGTGTGGACGTGGACATCAAGCAGCGCTTGCGCCTGGGCGCCTACGGCCGCGCGGTCGTCGGCCTGACCTGGACCCACGTCGCCTCGTGGCTGCGCGCCGAGTCGGCCACCAAGACCTACCAGTACGCCGGCACCCACGGCAACTGCGACACGTCGAACTGCGCCGGCACCCCGAAGAACAAGATCAATCTGATGGCTTCGTGGGATCTGGGCAGCCTGAACGTGACGGGCAACGTCAACTACCGTGAAAAAATGCGCAACACGGCCGACGCCGCCTCGTTGTGCGCCAACACGCTGGTGAGCGGCGCCAACGCGCCTAACGACAAGTGCGAGATCTCCTCGTTCACCACCTTGGACCTGTCGGCACGCTACGCGGTCAACAAGCAGTTCACGCTGTTCGCGTCGATGAACAACGTGCTCGACAAGGTCGCGCCGCTGGATCCACAGACCTACGGCGGCATGAGCTACAACCCGATGGACGCTTCCGGCGCCATCGGCCGCTACATGAAGATCGGCGCAAGCTACAAGTTCTTCTGATCGCCTGACGGCGGTTTGAAGCGACCCTGAAGGGCGGCGCCAAGGCGCCGCCCTTTTTTGTGGCAAAAATGTAACGTCGAGTATCTTTCCTGTCAGAAAATTATGACTTCCGGTGGCGCACCATGCTGTGGCGCAGCAACGGCGGCGCCCCATACATTCGCTACTTTTTTGCTAACGCGGCAATGTTTCACAGCACCGTTTCCCCCCTCGCACCAAATTAGAACGTTTTTTGGCGCCATATTGGCGCCCGGCCCGTTCGCATGAAATCCGGCGTTTAGACGCGATCCGCAAAACTTTCTACGTTGACAGGCGATATCGCGTGGTGATCTGATGGGGAACGGGGAAAACGTTACGTTTTTCCCATTGGCATCTGCCGACAAAAAACATCGGCCACCGCGTGGCCGCCGACATAAGAATTGGGAGAACAACACAATGATGGTTGAAACAACATTGGCACGATCCGTACGCCTCGTCTGCGCCGGCGGCCTGCTGGGCCTGGGACTGATCGCGCCGGTCGGTCAAGCGCTGGCGCAAACCGCCGACCAGCCGATGCAGCGCGTCGAAGTGACGGGCTCCTCGATCAAGCGCCTGGTGTCGGAGACGGCCAACCCGCTGTCCGTGTTCAAGGCCGACGACTTCGTCAAGCAAGGCTTGACCACGGCCCAGGAAGTGCTGGACCGCATCCCGTCGAACAGTTCGAGCTTCGGCGCCGGCAACGTCGTCGGCGGCAACAGCAGCGGCCTGCCGACCGGCGGCGCGGCCAGCGCCGACTTGCGCGGCCTGGGCGGCGATAAAACCCTGGTGCTGCTCAACGGCCGCCGCATCGCCAACCATCCGTACGACGGCGCCAGCGTCGACCTCAACATCATTCCGGTGTCGGCCCTCGAACGGGTCGAAGTGCTGCGCGACGGCGCCTCGGCCATCTACGGCACCGACGCCATCGGCGGCGTGATCAACTTCATCACCAAACGCTCGGTCAACGCCACCACCATCACCGCCGAGGCGGTGCTGCCGCGCGCGGCGGGCGCCGACGAGAAGCGCGTCAACATCTCCAGCGGCTTCGGCGACCTGGAAAAAGACGGCTACAACGTCTTCGGCGTGTTCGACCACCACAAGATCGACATCCTGACCTCGCAGCAGCGCGAGTTCTCCAAGACCGGCGTGATTCCCTCGCGCGGCCTGGACCTGACCTCCGGCACCACCTTCCCGGGCAACTATTTCGATCCGGGTTCCAGCGTCTCCGGCAATCCCGGCTACGCCAGCGGCTGCGACGCGCCGCTGTCGCTGCCGATCGGCGGCAACAACACCTGCCGCCAGGACTACACGCGCCAGATCGACAACCTGCCCGAGCAGAAGCAAACCGCCTTCTTCGGCAAGGCCACCTTCAAGCTCAACAACGACCACCTGGCCTCGATCGAGTACCTGCACTCGGAAAACGACGTGGTCTCGCACACCGCGCCGCCGCCGCAGACCGGCCTGCTGCTGCCGACCACCAGCAAATACTACCCGGGCAACTCGGGCGGCGTGCCGGCCATGCCGGGCCTGTCCGGCCAGCCGCTGTCGGTCAACTGGCGCCCGACCGAAGCGGGCCAGCGTGAAATCAATTCCAAGGGCGCGGCCGACCGCCTGGTGTTCTCGGTCGAAGGCCTGCTGGCCGGCTGGGACTACAAGACCGGCTTCAACCTGTCGGAAAGCCGTTCGGCCGAATACTTCACCGGCGGCTATGTGCGCGACGAAAGCTTCGCCGCCGGCGTCGCCAACGGCATCCTCAACCCGTTCGGCAAGCAGGACGCCGCCGGCAAGGCCTATCTGGAAAGCACCGCGCTGCGCGGCCAGGTCCAGAAGGGCAAGACCCGCAACACCGGCATCGACGCCAAGGCCAGCCGCGAGCTGATGGACCTGCCGGGCGGCAAGCTGGCGGTGGCCATCGGCGGCGAACTGCGCCGCGAAGAGGCCGACTTCACCGTCAACCGCGACATCGCCGGCCAGGCGACCAGCTCGGGCCTGTCCGGTTCGCAGTCGACCTCCGGCGCGCGCACCATCAAGGCCGTGTTCGGCGAAGTCAACCTGCCGCTGATCCAGGACCTGGAAGTGCAGCTGGCCGCCCGTTTCGACGATTACAGCGACGTCGGCAACACCACCAACCCGAAACTGGGCGTGCGCTACCAGCCGACCAAGCAAATCGTGCTGCGCGGTTCGGCCTCGACCGGCTTCCGCGCCCCGACCCTGTTCGAGAAGAACGCGCCGCAGTCGAAGAACGACACCAACAACTCGTACAACGATCCGATCCTGTGCCCGGGCGGCGTGCTGGCGAACAACCCGATCGCCAACCCGCTGCGCGACTGCGACCTGCAACAGTTCAAATTGCAGGGCGGCAACCAAAACCTGAGCCCGGAAAAATCGAAGACCTTCGCCTTCGGCGTGGTGTTCGAGCCGATCCCGCAAGCGACCCTGTCGGTCGACTACTGGAACATCAAGCTCAAGGACAAGATCAACGCGCTGCCGGAAGAAGCGATCTACGGCGACTACGCCAAGTACCAGGAGCGCTTCCTGCGCAACCCGGACGGCTCGCCGTACGCGATCCTGGACTTGAAGGAAAACCTGGGCAAGGTCAACACCGACGGCCTAGACGTGAGCCTGACGATGCGTTCCGGTTCCACCCCGTACGGCAACTTCACGTTGACGGTCGACGGCACCTACGTCCACAAGTATGAGTACCAGGACGAGCGCGGCGGCGCGTACACCCAGAACGTCGGCCGCTACGCCGCCAACAATCCGGTGTTCCGCTGGAAGCACAACGCCGCGCTGAACTGGCGCCAGGGCGTGTGGGCCGCGACGTTGGCGCAGTCGTTCAAGTCCGGCTACACCGACCAGAACCTGGACATCGAAGACCAGTACCTGAACAAGGTGCCGTCGTACAGCCTGTGGAACCTGTCGGGCACCTACACCGGCTTCAAGGGCGTGAGCCTGACGGCCGGCATCAAGAACCTGCTGGACAAGGACCCGCCGTTCTCCAACCAGGGCACCTTGTTCCAGAAGGGTTACGATCCGCGCTACACCGACGCGGTCGGCCGTGCGATCTACCTGCGCGGCAGCTACACTTTCTAAGCCGTCTGCTGTAACGCCAGTCCAACCCGGACCCGCCGCCAGGCGCGTCCGGGTTTTTCACGTCCGGGCGCCGTTGTTGTGGAAATGTAACGCCCGGCAGCGGTATTGATCCAGTTTCATAGTGATTAGTTCCGCACAAACAATGCACCGTTGATAAGCGCCGGCGCCGCAGAATCCCTTCCGTTTAGAGAACAACGCGGACCTACGGTTCTCAATTCCCCTCCCATCACCGAATTAGAGCGTTTTTCCGCGCAAATTTGGCGCGCGCCGGCGCCGCGCGACCATGCGCATGTCGGGCTAGCACGCCATCGCTTGCGGATTGACAGTCATTCGCGCCAAATGATTTGATGGGTCAAGAGACCCCATCCGAGTGTCTCGCTTTGAATCGGGAGTTAAACAATGATGGTTGAAACAGTATTGTCACGATCGGTACGTCTGATCTGCACCGGCGGCCTGGCCTTCGGTATGCACGCGGCCGTGGCGCAAACCGAAGACGCGCCGATCCAGCGCGTCGAGATCACCGGCTCGAGCATCAAACGCATCACCGCCGAGGGCGCGCTGCCGGTGCAGACGCTGTCGAAGGCGCAGATCGAACAAAGCGGCGCGGCCAGCGTCGCCGACCTGATCGCCACCCTGCCGTCGATGCAGGGCTTCACCACGTCGTCGATGTCGGTCAACGGCGGCGGCGGCGGCCTGCAATCGGCGTCGATCCACTCGATCGGCGAAGGCTACACCCTGGTGCTGCTCAACGGGCGCCGGCTGGCGCCGGCCACCTCCGGCTCGACCGTCAACCTGGCCAGCATCCCGCTGGCGGCGGTCGAGCGCGTCGAGATCCTGACCGACGGCGCCAACACGCTGTACGGCTCGGACGCGATCGCCGGCGTGGTCAACTTCATCCTCAAGAAAAACCAGACCGACGCCGTCGTCGAGGGCTCCTACAGCCAGCCGCGCAGCCGCGGCGGACGCACCCAGACCGCGTCGATCTCCAAGGGCTGGGGCGACATCGAGAAGGACGGCTACAACGTGCTGGTGTCGGCGTCCCACGACGAGACCAAGGCCTCGTGGGCGCGCGACCGCGACTTCTCCAAGAGCGGCGTGATCCCGTTCTCGTCGAACGGCAAGAACTACAGTCTCTACCAGCTGAGCTCGAATTCGATGCCCGGCACCGCCACCGTCCAGTACACCAATCCCGACCAGTCGGCAGGTAGCGTGCTCTTCAGCCCGAACCTGCTGGCCACCGGCGCCTGCAACGGCAGCAACCTGTTCCGCATCAGCCCGACCCGCTGCCAGTTCGACTACGCCGCCACCGTGCAAAACACCCCGGCCATCAAGCGCGACAGCGTGTTCGCCTCGCTCAACTACAAGATCAACGAGAACGCCAACTTCTTCGCCGAGGCGCTCGGGTCGTCGTTCACCAACACCGCCCAGTACGCGCCGCCGGCCCAGCCGCTGGGCGTGCCACTCAACAGCGCGCTGTACGCCCGCTCGATCGCGCCGTACCTGGCGCGCGTCGGCGTGCCGGCCGGCGCCACCGTCGACAGCGCGACGATGAGCCTGCGCCTGGTCGATGCCGGCGGCCGCGCCGACAACTACAAAACCGTCGCCAAGCACCTCGCCTTCGGCGTCGACGGCGCCTTCAAGGGCTTCGACTACCGCGCCGCGTTCACGCACTCGGAAAACAAGCAGACCGACACCGCCGCCGGCGGCTACATGAGCCTGAACGCCTTCGACGCCCTCGTCACGTCCGGCCAGTTCGATCCGTTCGCTCCGCCGGGCACCTCGCAGGGCATCCTGGCGCCGGCCGTGCTGGGCATCCAGTTCGGCGAGACCAAGTCCACGCTCGACCAGATCCAGGCCAGCGCGACGACCGAAGTGTTCAAGATGCCGGCCGGCGCGGCCCAACTGGCCGTCGGCGCCGATTTCACCCGCCAGAAATATTCGGAGGCGCCGAGCCCGTACAACCAGGGCCCGAACAAGCAGCAGCCGGACTTCGACGACGCCGTCGTCGGCGGCACCTCCGGCGCGCTGCCGGTCGACGCCAGCCGCAAGAACTGGGGCGCCTATGGCGAGTTGCTGCTGCCGGTGCTCAAAAACATGGACCTGACCGCGTCGACCCGCTACGACGATTTCGGCGCCGTCACCAACGACAAGAACTTCGACACCGACGGCAACCTGCTCGGCTCGGGCAAGCAGGGCAAGACCGCCAGCAAGGCGACCTACAAACTGGCGCTGCGCTGGAATCCGGTCGAGATGCTGCTGGTGCGCGCGTCCTACGGCACCGGTTTCAAGGCGCCGGTGCTGACCGACATCGTCAAGCCGCTGGTCAACGGCGGCTCGTCGCAGTTCCATAACTGCCCGATCACCTCGCCGACCGATCCGCGCTTCCGCCTGTGCCACGGCCCGGCCGAATACGCGCTGCTCACCGGCGGCAACGCCGCCACCGGCGAAGGCGCGCTGCTGCCGGAGGAATCGAAGCAAGCCACGCTCGGCTTCCGCCTCGAGCCGATCCCCAGCCTGTCGCTCGGCTTCGACTTCTGGGACGTCAAGCTGACCAACCAGATCGCCACGTTGTCGGAAAACCTGGTGTTCGAGAATCCGACCGTGTACGACAGCCTGCTGCGCAGCTACTTCGACCCGATCCAGAAGCAGGACGTGCTGGTGGCCGCGCTGACCCCGTTCAACCTGTCGACCGCGCACTACCAGGGCATCGACTGGGACCACACCTACCGCACCAGCACCGCGCTGGGCAAGGTGGCGCTGCAGTGGACCGGCACCTTCATGACCAAGGCCGAGCAGGACAATCCCGGCACCGGCGTGGAGAAGAACATCGGCCGCTTCAACTCGTACGCCGACGTCACGTTCCGCGTGATCTCCAAACTCACCGCGTCGCTGCGCACCGACATGTTCATGCACTCGCTGACGGCCAACTACCACTCCGGCTACACCGACCAGGAGTATAACGAGGACAACTCGGTGGTGCGTGAAATCCTGGCCGACGGGACCTTGGGCGGCTACGTGCCGCTGACGCGCCGCGTCAGTTCGTACACCACGTTCGACTGGCAGACCAAGGCGCAGCTGAGCAAGCAGTTCTCGCTGACGGCCGGCATCAAGAACCTGGCCGACATCGCCCCGCCGTTCAGCATGCGCAATGCCGGCGGCGGCAACCAGTCGGGTTACGACGGCCGCTACACCGATCCGCTGGGACGCACGTTCTACCTGACGGGCAATTACAAGTTCTGATACCGGCCAGATTTTTTGCGTCGCGGGCGGCGCATGGCCGATTACGCTGCGCTAATCCGCCCTACGTGTCTCCGATGAATTGCGTAAGCAAACTCAACAACGGAGGCACGTAGGGCGGATTAGGCGGCACGCCGTAATCGGCCACGCTCCGCCGACACCGCATCAAAACCGGTAATTCCCGGTGATGTAGAACGAGCGCCCGCGCGGATCGCTGTAGCGCGCGTCGTACCCGAGCTGGTTGCCGCCGCCGGCGTTTTGCAACGTCAACGGCGGATCGCGGTCGAACAAATTCTTGATCCCTGCCGTCAGGCTGAACGCGCCAAAATCATATTTCCCTTGCCAATCGAACGTCGTGTACGACGCCGTGCGCAAGCCTTCGAACGCCACCGATTCGCCGATGCCGCCGTCCGGCGCCACCGCGAAGATCGCCGTGTCGACCGGATACGGCTGGTCGTGGTAGCCCGAGCGGTAATGCGCCGTCAAGGTGTTGGTCAGCTTGCCCGTGACCAGACTCAGGTTCAAATGGCTCTGCAAGCGGAACACCACCGCGTTGTCCGGCCCGAAGCGGCCCAGGTCCGACTGCACCTCGCCGCCGGCCGTGGTGGTGTAGTTCTGCTTGAGCATGTATGTGCCGGTCCAGCCCGCCCGCAAATCGCCGATGCGCGAGCGCAGCCGATAGGTGAAGTCCCAGTCGACGCCCCGGTAGTTGGCCACGCCGCCATTGATCGGCGCCAGGATGTAGCCGATGGTGGTGTAGCCGGCCGGGTCCGGATACGGATTGACGAACAGCCGCTGGTACGCCTGCGGATTGGCGAACCCGACCTGCTCCGGCACGCCCGCCGACAACACCTGGTTGCGGATCTGCACGTTCCACAAATCCATCCCAAGCGACAAGCCGGCCAGCGGCTCGACCCGCCCGCCGACGGTCCATTGCTTCGACTTCTCCGGCTGCAGCCCGTCGGCGCCGCTGGCGCCGTTGGGGCCGGTCAGCAAATCGTATTGCGCCGAGCCGACCTGGCAACCGCGCGAGCCGGGGAACGGGCAGGAATAGCTGCCGGCCGTGCTGCCGAAGAAGGTCGGCGAGCCGGCGATGTCGTTGATGTTGGGCGCCTTGAAGCCGGTGCCGTAGGAGGCGCGCAGCAGCACCGTGTCGACCGGCGTCCAGCGCGCGCTGACCTTGTAGGTGGCCTTGCTGAAGTCGTTGCCGACGTCGCCGCCGGGCAGGCGCTGGCGCAGCCCGCTGGCGTCGGCCAGCCGCTCGAAGATGTAACCGCTGCGGGTCTTGTCGTAGCTGTCGTAGCGCGCGGCCACGGTCGCCTCCAGGGTCTTGGTGGCCGGCAGCAGCATCTCGGTGAACACGCCCCAGTTGTCGCGCCTGGCGTCGAACGGCACCTGGCCGTAGCTGCCGCCGACCGGATAGTTGGCCGACGCCGGCTGGGTCGAATAGCCGGAGCCGGACAGGATGGTCGGATGGTAATCGGTCTGGTAGCGCGTCTTCGAAAAGTCGCCGCCCAGCGAGACGATGGCCATGCCGCCCGGCAGGCTGAACATGTCGTGCTGGGCCGCCCCGTGCAGGGTGTCGAGCTTGGAGTCGGTCTTGGAGAACACGGTGCCGTTGACCAGCGCGCCGCGCAGCTGCTCGGCGCCGATGCCGGTCACCGGATCGTAGGCGCCGGAGGCGACCAGCGCGGCCAGCTTGTCGTAGTCGGAATAGCCGCCGGCGGCCACATCCTTGAGCTTGGTCTTCGACAGGATCAGGCTGGCGTTCCAGGTCCAGCCGAAGTGGTTGCCGTCGATGCCGGCCGCGAAGTGGCGGGCGTCGGTCTGGTACTTGTCGGCGCGCCCGCCGATCAGCACCGAACGGTAGCCCAGGGTCGCCTCGCCGCTGGGGTTTTCCAGGTTGTTGGCGTCCAGGTAGGGCTGCACATAGCGGGAATACAACTGCGGGAAGCGGTCGGTGGTGTTGACGCCCATCGGCTGCGCCGACGGCGCGTATTGCGCGATCATCGCATAGCTCGACAGCACCAGCTCGCCCCACAGCGTGGTCGAATCGTTGAGCTTCAAGGTGCCTTTGAGCAGGCCGCTGTCGCGGTGCGAACCGGGAATGTTCTCCACCGTCGCGCCGTAGTTGAAGCGGCATTGCGTGCCCTGCGGCCCTGCCAGCGCGCTGCCGCAATTGCCGTTGGCGGCCAGGTAGGGATTGATCGCCACGCCGCTGGTCTCGACCGTGTCGGCCGAGCCGCGCGGGCGCACGTTGAAGGTGATGTTGGCCGGTTCGGTGTTGCCGGTGCGCTGGTCGAAATAATACTGGCGCCCGCCGCTGCCGAAGCGGAAGAAGGCGCCGCGCGCCGAAAAGTCGCGTTGCAGCGCCGTCAGCCGCTCCTGCTCCTCGTGGCTGTACGAGGCCAGGATGTTCCAGCGGTCCTTCTCCAGGTCGCCCCACCCCTTGGTGATGCCGGCGCTCGACCACGAGCCGCCGGATTTCTTCGGCTGGCCGTAGGTGGCGGTGATCTCGCCTTTGGTCAGGTCTTTTTTGAGGATGAAGTTGACCACGCCGGCGATGGCGTCCGAGCCGTACAGCGCCGAGGCGCCGTCGGCCAGGATCTCGACGCGTTCGACCGCCTCGAGCGGGATGCTCTCGATGTTGACCGCGTAGCCGCCGCCCTGGCTCGAGCCGAGCGCGCTCGGCGCCATGCGCTGGCCGTCCAGCAGCACCAGCGTGTACTTCGACGGCAGCGAATGCAGCGCGGCGGTGGTGACGCCGGCGCCGCCGCCGTTGACCGAGCTCGACGACGGCACGAAACCCTGCATCGACGGCTGCATCTGGATCAGTTCGGTTGCCGAGGTGGCGCCGCTTTGCTTGATGTCGGCCGCGCTCAGCACCTGCACCGGCAACGCCCCCTCCCTGGCGATGCGCTTGATCGACGAGCCGGTGATCTCCACGCGCGGCATGACCGGGTCGCCGGCCGCCGCCTCCTGCGCGAGGACTGGCGCCGGCAGGGCCAGCAGGCCGAGCGCGCAACACGCGCCCCCTGTAAACATCAAGCGCAACGAACGGCACAACACTGTTTCCTGCATCATGACCAACCTCCGCAAATAGTGGGAAAAACCAGCCCAGGCAAGGCCGCGAATGAAGCGTTGTCTAAATCACGTAGGGCGGATTAGCGCAGCGTAATCGGCCATGCATGCGTCAACGATGGCTCGTAGATGGCCGATTACGGCGTTCCGCCTAATCCGCTGTACGGATGGCGTGTCTGTCCAACACCCGCAGCCAAGGTGGCAACGGATCGCGGTCATCATCGGTACTGAGTGGTTTAGTTAAGGAAGGTGTCCATCGACACCCGGCATGGTTAACATAAAAACATGCCATTGAATTAAGTGTCAACCGATCTTGAGCTCGATTCGGGGTTCTTACAACAGCGCGGGGCGCGCGATGCAAAAACAAACGGCCCCATATGGCGACTGGGGCCGTTTGTGTTTCCCAAGTGTAGCGTTCTACGGTTTTACTTCGAAGCGGCCTCCGCCGCCTGCGTGGCCAGACGGCGCTGGCGCACGGCGGCCGCCAGGCCCTGCAACACCTGCACGCTGCTGTCCCAATCGATGCAGCCGTCGGTCACCGACTGGCCGTAGGTCAATTCCTTGCCGGGCACCAGATCCTGGCGGCCCGCAACGAGGTGCGACTCGACCATCACGCCGACGATGCGGGTATCGCCGCCGGCGACCTGTTGCGCGATGTCGGCGCATACCGGCACCTGGTTCTCCGGCTTCTTCGAGCTGTTGGCGTGCGAGGCGTCGATCATCAGGCGCGCGGCCAGGCCCTGCGCGGCGATCGCCTTGCAGGCCTCCTCGACGCTGGCGGCGTCGTAGTTGGGCGCCTTGCCGCCGCGCAGGATGATGTGGCAATCCTCGTTGCCGGCGGTCGAGACGATGGCCGAGTGGCCGCCCTTGGTGACCGACAGGAAATGGTGCGGCTGCGAGGCGGCCTTGATCGCCTCGACGGCGATCTTGACGTTGCCGTCGGTGCCGTTCTTGAAGCCGACCGGACAGGACAGGCCGGACGCCAGCTCGCGGTGCACCTGCGACTCGGTGGTGCGGGCGCCGATCGCGCCCCAGCTGATCAGGTCGGCGATGTACTGCGGGCTGATGACGTCGAGGTATTCGGTGCCGGCCGGCAAGCCCAGCTCGTTGATGTCGCGCAGCAGTTCGCGCGCCATGCGCAGGCCGTCGTTGATGCGGAAGCTGCTGTCCATGTACGGGTCGTTGATCATGCCCTTCCAGCCGACGGTGGTGCGCGGCTTCTCGAAGTACACGCGCATGACGATCTCCAGGTCGCCGGCCAGTTCGCGGCGCAGCTGGACCAGGCGCTTGGCGTATTCCATGGCCGCCTTCGGATCGTGGATCGAGCACGGGCCGATGACCACCATCAGGCGGTCGTCCTGGCCGTGCAGGATGCGGTGCAGCGCGATGCGGGCGTTGGCGGCGGTGTGCTCGGCCGCCTCGCTGCAGGCGAATTCGCGGATCAGGTGGGATGGTGGAACCAATTCCTTCATCTCGCGGATGCGCAGATCGTCGGTACGGGGCATGCTGTTCTCCAAGTATTCAAAAATGTCGGGGTAAAAAAAAACCGCCTCATCAGGCGGTTTTTTCAGGATTTGCGGGAACTCGTTTTTACTTCTACGTGCACCGGCCGCTACTCCACCGCCTTGGGGTTGGAATCGCTAAAGTAAAAGTAGCCGGTAAAGAAGAAGTGGGTCATGAACGTGTTCGACAGGTATTGGGTAAATATCGTGGAATGACTATAACGCCAACGCGCAAGGCTTGGCAAGCTATTTCTTGACTACCCTCAACGTCACCACTACGGAAATTTACACCTTGCGCCTTGTCTTTACATCTTATCGACTGTGACCAATTGTAATCGCCGCGGCGCGCGTGCCAGCCCCGGCCTTGATCCTTTGCGCATAAATCGCTCTTTACAGGTGTGAGCGTTTGCCACTGTTGGTTATCAGCACTGTTATTGAATGGTCATTGTCCGCCCGCCACGCCGAATGGTTTGATGGCTCGCCCCGCCCGTGCCAAGAGCCCGGACAGGGCCGCAGATGAAAACCCATCCATCCACATAGCAGGAGTAATAATAATGATCATTGAAAGAGCGATGTCCCGTACGCTGCGCCTGATGTTCGCCGGCGGCCTTGCGGTGTCCATGCAGGCCCAAGCGCAAATCCAGGCCGGCGGCGACGAAGCCGGCATGCAGCGCGTCGAAGTGACCGGTTCCAGCATCAAGCGCCTGGCCTCGGAGACGGCCTTGCCGATCACCACCATCAAGGCCAGCGACTTCGTCAAGCAGGGGCTGACGACGGCGGCCGAAGTGCTGAACACCATTTCGATGAACCAGAGCTCGACCGGCAGCAGCCAGTCGGTCGGCTCCGGCACCGGCGGCGTCGCCAGCGCCGACCTGCGCGGCCTGGGCGCCAACAAGACCCTGGTGCTGCTGAACGGCCGCCGCATCGCCAGCCACCCGTTCAACGGCTCCAGCGTCGACCTCAACATCATTCCGCTGTCGGCGCTGGAACGGGTCGAAGTGCTGCGCGACGGCGCCTCGGCCATCTACGGCACCGACGCCATCGGCGGCGTCATCAACTTCATCACCAAGCGCGAAGTGCAAGGCCTGACCGTCAGCGTCGAGCGCTTCCAGCCGCAGGCCAGCGGCGCCGGCGGCGAATCGCGCCTGAACCTGTCGGGCGGCTTCGGCGACCTCGACAAGGACGGCTACAACTTCTTCGGCGTGGTCGACCTGCACAAGCAGACCGCGCTGGCCGCCGCCGACCGCGACTTCGCCAGCACCAGCGTGCGTCCCGACCGCGGCGTCAACAACAGCAGCGGCACCTCGCAGCCGGGCAACTTCTTCTCCGACAACGGCATCACCGGCAATCCATACTACGCCGGCGGCTGCGTCGGTAAAGGCTTGATCGCCAACGCCGCCAACGGCACCTGCCGCACCGACACCACCCAATACATCCAGGCGATTCCGAAGACGCAGCAGGAATCCTTCCTCGGCAAGGCCACCTTCAAGCTGGGCGGCGACAACCTCGCCACGGTGGAATACCTGCACAGCCGCAGCACCAACACCAGCGCCATCGCGCCGTCCCCGCTGACGGGCCTGACCTTGACCTCGGCCAGCCCCTACTACCCGGGCGGCAGCGCCGGCGTGCCGGCCGTCGCCGGCCTGACCGGCGAGGACCTCAGCGTCAACTGGCGCACCGTGGCGGCCGGCAACCGCATGGGCTACGACACCAGCATCTCCGACCGCCTGGTGCTCGGCTCCGAAGGCCTGGTGGCCGGCTGGGACTACAACGTCGGCCTGACCTGGGCTGTCAGCAAGGCCAGCAGCGCCTTCGTCGGCGGCTACACCAACGACTCGCTGATGCAGGCTGGCGTGCTCAACGGCACGCTCAATCCGTTCGGCGAGCAATCGGCCGAGGGCCAGGCCTACATCGACGCGGCGCAGCTGCGCGGCGAATACCTGTCGGCCAAGATGACCAGCGTCGGCGTCGACGCCAAGGTCAGCCGGGAAATCTACCGCCTGCCGGCGGGCGCCGTCGGCTTCGCCATCGGCACCGAGTTCCGTCACGACAAGGCCACCTACGATGTCAACACCGAGCTGGCCTCGCAGGCGTCGAGCTCGGGCTACGCCGATGCCCAGGACCAGGCCGGCCAGCGCAACATCGCCGCGCTGTACTCGGAGCTGAGCGTGCCGCTGGCCAAGGACGTCGAACTGTCGATGGCCGCGCGCTACGACCACTACAACGATGTCGGCGGCAGCTTCAATCCGAAGATCGGCCTGCGCTGGCAACCGGTCAAGCAGCTGATGCTGCGCACCTCGTACAACACCGGCTTCCGCGCGCCCACCCTGTACGACCTGCACGGCCCGGCCACGTCGACCTTCACCAGCAATTCGTATGACGATCCGGTGCTGTGCCCGGGCGGCACGGCGGTGTCGGGCGCCAATCCGAACCTGGCGTGCAACCAGCAGCAATACATCCGCAGCGGCGGCAACATCGACCTCAAGCCGGAAAAGTCGAAGACCTTCAGCATCGGCGCGGTGTTCGAACCGACCAACGCGGTCAGCGTGTCGCTCGACTATTTCAACATCAAGATCAAGGACAAGATAGGCACGGTGTCGGAGACCACCATCTTCGACAACTACGACAAGTACGCCAGCTACTTCGTGTACTCGGCCGACGGCAAGACCTTGCAGTATGTGAACGCGGTGCTGGACAACCTGGGCGAGGTGCACACGTCGGGCATCGACGCCAGCCTGCGCTGGAAACTGCCGCGCACGGCGGCCGGCGATTTCAGCTTCGTGGTCGACGGCACCTGGGTGCACAGCTACGAATATCAAAACGAGCCGGGCGGCGCGTATGTTGAAAACGTCGGCGTGTATGCGGAGAATTCACCGGTGTTCCGCTGGAAGCACAACGCGGCGATCAACTGGAAGAAGGGTCCGTGGAGCGCGAGTTTCGCCAACAAGTATATGAGCGGCTATGTCGATCAGAACGATGTGGCGGAGGCCTACTATCACAAGGTGCGCGCGTATTCGACGTATTCGCTGTCGGCCAGTTATGCGGGGATCAAGAATACGGATTTGACGGTGGGGATCAAGAATTTGTTCGACACCAATCCGCCTTATACCAATCAGGGGACGACGTTCCAGAGTGGTTACGATCCGCGTTACACCGATCCGTTGGGCCGGACGTTTTATGTGAAGGCGACGTATAAGTTCTAAGCACGGTTTCAAACCGGGCCTGCGGCGCCGGGCCGTTGGCTTTGGCGGATGATGTCATCCGCCCTACGTGACGTCCCGGGTCGGCTTCGACCGGCCCGGGCTCTTTTGATTTCTACTACGCGGTGCCGCCCACCGTCACGCCATCGATGCGCAACGTCGGCTGGCCCACGCCGACCGGCACGCTCTGCCCTTCCTTGCCGCACACGCCGACGCCCGGGTCCAGCCGCATGTCGTTGCCGATCATCGAGACGCGGTTCAACACCTCGGGGCCGTTGCCGATCAGGGTCGCGCCCTTGACCGGATACGTGATCTTGCCGTTCTCGACCATATACGCTTCGCTGGCCGAGAACACGAACTTGCCGTTGGTGATGTCGACCTGGCCGCCGCCGAAATTGACCGCGTACAAACCGTTCTTGACCGACGCCAGGATTTCCCCGGGGTCCTTGTCGCCGCCGAGCATGTAGGTGTTGGTCATGCGCGGCATCGGCAGGTGCGCGAACGATTCGCGCCGCGCGTTGCCGGTCACCGGCATCTTCATCAGGCGCGCGTTCATCGTGTCCTGGATGTAGCCCTTCAGGATGCCGTCCTCGATCAGGGTCGTGCACTGCGTCGGGTTGCCTTCGTCGTCGATGTTCAGCGAACCGCGGCGATCGGCCAGCGTGCCGTCGTCAACCACCGTCACGCCCTTGGCGGCGACGCGCTCGCCGATGCGGCCGGAGAAGGTCGACGAGCCCTTGCGGTTGAAGTCGCCCTCGAGGCCGTGGCCGATGGCCTCGTGCAGCAGGATGCCGGGCCAGCCCGGTCCCAGCACGACCGTCATCGGGCCGGCCGGCGCCGGGCGCGCGTCCAGGTTGACGACCGCCGACTTGACCGCCTCGGTGGCGTAGAAGTCCAGCAGGGTATCGCTGAAGTAGCCGTAGTCGTAGCGGCCGCCGCCGCCGGACGAGCCCATCTCGCGCCGGCCGTTCTGCTCGACGATGACGGTCAGCGACACCCGCACCAGCGGACGGATGTCGGCCGCCAGCACGCCGTCGCTGCGCACCACCAGCACCACGTCGTATTCGCCGGCCAGGCCAGCCATGACCTGCACCACGCGCGGATCTTTCGCGCGCGCCATCTTCTCGATGCGCTCGAGCAGCTTGACCTTGGCGGTCGCGTCCAGCGAAGCGAGCGGATCGTTGGGCATGTACAGCGAGCGGCCGCCGGTCGGCGTCATCGCGCCGGCCACCTTGATCTTGCCGGCGCCGGCGCGGGCGATGGTGCGGGTCGCGGTGGCCGCGTCCATCAGCGCCGCTTCGGAAATCTCGTCGGAATAGGCGAAGGCGGTCTTGTCGCCGGAAATGGCGCGCACGCCGACGCCCTGGTCGATCGAGAAGCTGCCGGTCTTGACGATGCCCTCTTCCAGGCTCCAGCCCTCGTTTTTAGTGAACTGGAAATACAGGTCGGCGTAGTCGACCTTGTGCGTGAACATCGCGCCCAGCGTCTTGAGCAGCTTGGCCTCGTCCAGCCCGAACGGCGTCAGCAGGATGTCGCGGGCGACTGCCAGGGTGGACAGGTTGGGTTCAAAAGGCTTCATGATGGTGCTCCGGTTCGAAATTATTGCGCAATTGTATGGGGTTCACATGGTGCGGTGTTTCAGCGCCGGCAGGCTCTGGCGCACGCCTTCGATGAACAGCGGATCGATGTCGCCCTTGACCACGCCCTCGCCCTCGGCCAGCACGTCCTTGACCGCGCCCCACGGGTCGATCAGCATGCTGTGGCCCCAGGTGCGGCGGCCGTTCGGATGCGTGCCGCCCTGCGCCGCCGCCAGCACATAGCACTGGTTTTCGATGGCGCGCGCGCGCAGCAGGATTTCCCAGTGGGCCTGGCCGGTGGTGTAGGTGAACGCGGCCGGCACGACGATCAGCGACACCGGCCCCATCGCGCGGTACAGCTCGGGGAAGCGCAGGTCGTAGCAGACCGACATGCCGACCTTGCCGAACGGCGCGTCGACCACGCCCACGTTCTTGCCCGGCACGATGGTTTTCGATTCGTTGTACGACTCCGTGCCCTTGGTGAAGCCGAACAGGTGGATCTTGTCGTAGCGGCCGACGTGCTCGCCCTGGGCGTTGTAGACCAGGGTGGTGTTGACGACTTTTTCCGGATCGTCGGACGCCAGCGGCAACGTGCCGCCGATCAGCCAGATCTCCAGTTCGCGCGCCAGCGAGGACATGAAGTCCTGGATCGGCCCCTGCCCCAGCGGCTCGGCAACGGCCACCTTGTCGCTGTCGCTCAGGCCCATGATGGCCCAGTATTCCGGCAGCAGCACCAGCGAGGCGCCCTGGTCGGCGGCCTGCGTCACCAGCCGGCGCGCGGTGGCGATGTTCTCCGTCACGGACGGCGAGGAAATCATTTGTACTGCGGCGACTTTAGTCATGGCGGTTCCAATCGTTGCTGAAGCGGGAAGTGAATGCGAATCCGTGCAAATGCATGCAAATTAATGCGCGCCCTTGGCGGCCTGAGGCGGATCCGCCCTGGCCCCGTCGAGCTTGGTGACCACCGGCGCCTTCCACGGCCCGGTCACCTGCATATGATAAGTCAGCGCCCGCATCACCGGCGCGCTGAGGAACAGCTGGGCCAGGAAGCTGCCGAGGCCGATGACCGGATTGACGGCCAGCGCGTAGACCAGCGGCGCCGTGCCCAGGTTGACCTGGGGAATGACGACCACGTGCAGGTTGGCGGTCTCGTTGGCGATGTCCGCTGTGCCGTCCATCAACACCGTGGCGGCCACGCCGTGCATTTTCAAGTTGTCGGTCTTGGCGATGCCTTGATGGATGCTGGCGTTGGCGGTGATGCCGTCGAACGCCAGGCCCTCGGAGAAGACGTCGTGGAAATCGAGTTTGAGCAGGCGCGGCAAGGCTTGCAGGCTCAGCACGCCCAGCAGCTTGGCCGCGCCCGGGTCCTGCTTGAGGAACTGGCCTTTTTCCACGTTCATCGTGATCTGGCCTTCCAGGCTCGGCAGGTCCAGCGAATACGGCAAGCCCTTCCAGGCGATGTCGCCGCTGAGCGAGCCCTTGCCATTCCTGAGCGTGCCGACGAAGCCGAAGCGGTCCAGCAACTTGCCGGCGTCGGCGATGTCCAGCTTGAAGTTGAGGCTGGTGTTGTGCGCGCCCTCGCGCGTGACCCATTTGCCGGTGCCGGTCAGCTCGCCGTCGGCGTTGGTCAGCGACAGCTTGTTGATGCGCCATTCGCGCGCCTTCTCGCTCGGCAATTGCGCGTTGCTGGCCTGTAGCTCCAGCTGTCCCAGCGGTTTGTTGAACAGTTCGAGGCGCTCGACCACCACATCGAGCGCGGGGATGGACGCGGCCGCGCTCTTGCCGTCCAACAGCAAGTCCTGCACCTCCTTCGACGCCGACGCCGGGATCACCAGCGACGACAGGCGCGCCGTCACCTTGCCCAGGCCGTGGCCGGTCGACGGTTCGCTCCAGGTCAGGTAGCCGTTGGCCTGCGTGGAATCGATGCTGGCCTGCCACACCGTTTTCTGGCGGCTGACGCCGACGACGACGTTCTCCAGCTTGCGGTCGCCGATGATGAGTTCGATGCTGCGGGCGGCGATGGTGTCCGGCACCACGTATTGGGCGACGTCGGCGGCGTCGGCGCTCGCGGCCGGGGCCGCGGCCTCCGCGCCCGCCGGCGCGGTCTCATGCGGGCCGGCCACGCTGTTGCCGAAGTCCAGCCAGTTGTCGACGTTCAGCGCCGGCAGGCTGATGTTGACCGCCAGGCCGGCGTCGGGCTCCGGCGCCGGCGTGTTGACGCCGATGCCGCCGCGCACCAGTTTCCACGGCGTCTTGCCGATCTTCTGGCGCTGGTAGCGCGCCGCGATGCCGGTGCCCAGCGCGATGCGGATCTCGTCGTGCAGCGCGCTGCCGGCGTCCGGCGTTAGCGTGCTGGTCAGCAGGAAGCGCAACGGCATCGCGTCCGGCGCGGCCTTGTTGACCGGGGCCGGCAAGTCCAGGCCCAGCCCGGCCAGGTTGGAATCGACCGCCACCGTCAGCTGGTGGTCGCGCACCGTCACCGTGCCGTTGTAGCGCGTGGCGCCGGAGAAATGGCTGCCGAGGCGCTGCATCACCGGCATCGTATAGGTCTTGCGGAAACCGTCGGCCGTCAGCATGCCGCCGAGCTTGATGACGATGGCGTTGTCGCGCTGCGATCCGCCGGTGATGGCGATCGGTCCGTCCAGGAAGATGCCCGACAACTGGTTCAGGTTGACGCCATGTTCGTTGAATTCGATCTTGCCCTGCGCCGCCTGCACCGGCGGCAAATCGTTCATCAGGGTAATGTCGTTGTTATTGAGCTGCAAGGCACCCTGCACCTTGGCGTCGATCATGTGCGATAGCGGCAATTGCAGCTTGAGCGCCAGGGTGGCGTTGCCGCTGGCCTGGGTGTCCTCGGTGAAGTGGGAGATCCAGCCCAACACCGGGCTGTTGGCCACATATTTGAGGAATTCCTGCATAGTCGCGGCGGCGTTGCCGTCGATTTCCAGCATCGAATCGTGGATCGTCAGGTCGGGGATCACCGCCTTGACCCTGGTCAGCGCGGCGCCGCCGGTGGTGGCCGTGTCGCCATGGATTTCCATGCGGGCGCGGTCGAACACGAAGCTGCCCTTGATATGTTCGGCCTGCGGCCACAGCGGCAGCGGCTTGCCGTCCTTGCCCAGCACCTTGCCATCTTGCAGGTAGTGGTTCGGCGAATAATTCAGCTTGCCCTCGCTCAGCTTGCCGGCGACGCGGAACTCGCCGTGCGACGCGTGCTCGCCGTGGAAGGGGAAATGCGCCAGGTCGCCGCGCAGGCGCACGCTGACGTCGCTGGCGACGCCGCCTTCGAGCGCGCCGGTCAGCCAGGCGCGCAAATCGTGCGGCGTCTGCATCGGCAGGTAACGGTCGATGCGGTTCAGTTCGAAGTTGTCCAGGGTGCCGGTCAGATCGGCCTTGCCCATGCCCTTGCCGGCCAGCGGCATCGTGTGCGTGCCGCGCAAAGTGCCGCTCAGCCCCTGCTGGACGAAGGCCATCTCGTCGATCTGCAACAGCAATTGGTTGTCCGCCTCGAACGACCAGCGCGCCTTCAGGTTCAGGCTGTCGAACGGCATGGCCGCGTCGCTGAACTGGTCCGGCATCTGCAACACCAACTGCTGCGAATCCAGGCTGAAGCGGCCGCCCTTGTCGGTGGCGTCGATCGATCCCGTCAGGTTGTCGAAACCGGGAACGCCCGGCACGGCGGCGGTGGCCGGCGTCTTGCCCGTCTTCGGCTGCGCCGGACGCGGCGGCTGCGGCTGCAGTCCCACGCCCACCAGGTCGCCCTTGACCCGGTACGACTGCACCGCCGGGAAGGCGCCGGTCCATTCGGCCGAGAAATTACGCAGCAGGCCGCGCGGGGCGGCGTCGGCCAGCAGCTTGCGCCGGCCGGCGGTCAGCGGCAGGCGCTCGGCCAGGCCGGCCACCGTGCGCAAGTCCAGCTGCGGCGCGCGCAGCTGGAATTTCTGCGGCCTGGAGGCGGTGGCCGCGACGAAGGTTTCCGACAGCGAGGTCGGCGCCATCACCAGGCCGTCGCTGGTGGTCAGGGTCAGATTGGTCAGCTCGATGCTGTGGCCGCGCTCGCCGAACTTTTGCAGCCCGGTGCCCTTGGCGACCGGGGATGCCAACGGCGGGCTGTCTTCGCGGGCGGCGATGCGGCCGGTCAGTTCGCGCAGGTCGAGCAGCGGCAAATCCTTGCCCAGCACCGCCGAGACGTCGCGCAGGCCGACATCGGCGGTCACGGCGGTCAGGCGCGACTGGTCGAAGCCGAGCCAGGTGCGCAGCGAGCCGCCGCCGCTGTTCAGCACGAACGGGAAATCGATCCAGGCCTTCCAGGCGGCGACGTCGGTGTCGCGGATGTCGGCGTACAGCTCGCCCTTCCACATCGAGACGTTGGACACGCGGCTGGCGAAGGCGGGATGGCTGAAGTCGGCGCGCACGTCGAGCGGCGCGGCCAGCGCGGCCGGCGGCGTGGCCTTGAGCGCGAACTGGTGGCGCAGCCACTTGTTGCGCAACACCACGGTGACGCCCTCCAGCGCCAGCGGGGGCGCCGCGCGCTGCTGGTCGGTCCAGCGCACGCGGCCCTCGCGGATGACGATCTCGCGCTGCGACAGCAGCCAGTCGGCGGCCTTGCCGTCGCCCGGTTTGTCGGGGTCGAGATACATGCCGGCGGCGACCAGGCGGCCGTCGGCTTCGCGCCGCAGGTCGAGGGCGGGACGCGTCAGCACCAGCGATTCGAAACGGGGGCCGCCCGCCAGCACGCTCCACCACGACAACGTGGCCGACACGCCGGGCAGCGCCAACGCCTGCCGTCCCTGGCCGTCGTGCAGCACGACATCGCCCAGGTACAGGCTGGGGCGCAAGCCGTTCCAGGAAGCGTAAATGCGGGAAATCGTGACCTGGTTGCCGGCCGCGCGGCTGGCGGCGCGCTCGATATCGTCCTTGTAGTGGTCGATATTCGGCAGCACGGCGTAACGCAGCACCAGGAACAGGATGGTGAAGGCGAAATACAGCAGCAACAGAAGCTTGACCGAGAACCCCAGCACATGGTGGGTGGCCAGATTGCAGAAGCGGTAGGCGGCACGAAGCCGGTGCCAGCGGGCAGCCAAAGGCCCCTCGTCTGTCACGGTCTCCTCTTCTTGTTTTTGCATCAATAAGCTAATAAATCAGGCCATGCGTCAAATAAAATCGCTACACTCGGTTTTTTCAAGCTTCCCAGCCTGCGCATTCTACCGCATCGCACCGCCAACACAGCGCCTGTTAGCCCTGGTTGCGCCGGTTTTACGTGTCCGGCGGGGGGCCAACTTATTCGTATCGGGACAATCGCAGCCAATGAACGCAACCGCCGTCACCTCCACAGCCACCCAGCTTGTCACACCGCTTGTCACCCCGTCGGCCTCCCGCTTCTATCAACGCTGGCTGGCCGCAGCGCCCGACCGCGCCGCCAAAGCCGATGAAATCACCCAGGTTTCGCTGGCCCAGATCGACCTGGACGCGTATCTGGCCCGGGAAGCGGCCGCCGTGCCGGCGGGCGCCCCGCCCCTGCCGCTGCAGCGCGCCATGCGCCGCTTGCGCAACCTGCTGGTGTGCGGACTGATCCGTCGCGACCTGGAAGGCCGGGCCAATCTGGCCGAGGTGGTGGAAACCATGACCCGCCTGGCCGATTTCGCCATTCAGCAGCATCTGCGCGAACTGACCGTCGAAATGACCGCCGCCCACGGCACCCCGACCGGGCGCGAATCGGGCCAGCCGCAGGAGCTGATCGTGCTGGCGATGGGCAAACAGGGTGGCCGCGAACTCAACGTCTCGTCCGACATCGACCTGATCTTCGTCTATCCGGAGGATGGCGACACCGTGGTCGTGGCGCCGGGCCAGCGCAGCCTGTCGAACCACGAGTTTTTCATCCGCCTGGGCAAGAAGCTGATCGCGGCAATCGCGGAGATAACTGAAGATGGCTACACGTTCCGCGTCGATATGGCATTGCGGCCGAACGGCGGCTCCGGTCCGCTGGCCGCCAGCTTCAATATGGTGGAGCAATACCTGATCGTCCAGGGACGCGAATGGGAACGCTACGCCTGGGTCAAGGCGCGCGCCGTCAGCGGCAAGGCCGAGGAGATCGCCGCGCTCGACGCCATCGTGCGCCCCTTCGTGTTCCGCCGCTACCTGGACTTCGGCGTCATCGACGCCATCCGCAACATGCACGCGCAAATCCGCGCCGAGGTCAACCGCCAGGAGCGGCTGCACCCGGACCGCAGCAACAACGTCAAGCTGGGCCGGGGCGGCATCCGCGAAATCGAATTCCTGGCGCAAGTGTTCCAGCTGATACGGGGCGGCCGCGACGCCGCGCTGCGCGACCGCTCGACCCGCACCACCTTGCGCATCATCGCTGAAAAAGGCCTTCTAAGTCACGCCATCGTCTACCAACTACTGGCTTCCTACACCTTCCTGCGCAATCTGGAACACCGCCTGCAATACCTGGACGACGCCCAAACCCACACCCTGCCGGCCAACGAGGCCGACCAGCTGCTGGTGGCGCAGATGATGGGCCTGCCCGATGCGGCCACCTTGCTGACCCAGTTGGAGGCGCACCGCCAATTCGTCGCCGGACAGTTCGACGAAATGTTCTCCGACAAGACCAGCGGCAGCGACAACGACATCAACCCGCAATCGAGCAACGAATGCGCCGATCCCGACAACCGCGACGCCATGGTCGCGCGCTTCGCCGAACTCGGTTTCGACGCTCCCGAGGTGGCGACCAAGCGCCTGATCGCCACCTGGCAGGCGCCGCGCCTGCAATCCCTGCCTGAGGCCAGCCGCAACCGGCTGCTGGCCCTGGTCAACGCGGCGCTGCCCTTGATTATCCAGTGCTCGGCCGAGTCGAGCGGCGGCAACCAGCTGGCCACCCTGGGCCGCCTGCTCGACTTCCTGGAGGCGGTGGCGCGCCGCTCGGCCTATTTGTCGCTGCTGACCGAGTACCCGCACACGCTGGCGCGCGTGATCCGCATGGTGCACGCCAGCGGCTGGGCCGCGCAATTCCTCAGCCTGCACCCCATCCTGCTCGACGAACTGCTGGACGACCGCGTGCGCAACGCCGTGTTCGACCCGGCCAGCCTGGCGCAGGACCTGGAACTGCAGCTGGCCGCCGCCCCCGGCGACACCGAGCGCCAGATGGATATCCTGCGCGAAATCCATCACGCCCAGCTGTTCCACCTGCTGGCGCAGGACCTGGCCGGCGACCTGACGGTGGAAAAGCTGGCCGACCACCTGTCGGCGCTGGCCGACAAGATTGTCGAGGCCGCCATCAAGGCCATCTGGCAGACCATCGCCACCCGCCACCGCGAGGTGCCGCGATTCGCCGTCATCGCCTATGGCAAGCTGGGCGGCAAGGAGCTGGGCTACGTCTCCGACCTGGACGTCATCTTCCTGTACGACGACACCGACCAGGACGCCCCGGCCCAGTACGCCAAGCTGGCGCAACGTTTTATTACCTGGATGACATCACAAACCCCGGCCGGCACGCTGTTCGACATCGACACCGCGCTGCGCCCGGACGGCGCCAGCGGCATGATGGTGTCGAGCGTGGCCTCGTTCGAGAAGTACCAGAACACCGCCGCCTGGGTGTGGGAACACCAGGCGCTGACGCGCGCGCGCTTCTGCGCCGGCGACGCCGCCATCGGCGAACGCTTCGAGCAGATCCGCGAGGCCGTGCTGCGCAAGGAACGTCCGGCGGACGGCCCGCTGAAGCGCGAAGTGGTGGCCATGCGCAAGCGCATGGTGGACGCCAAGCCCAACCATAGCCAGATGTTCGACCTGAAAAACGACCCGGGCGGCATGATCGATATCGAGTTCATCGTCCAGTACCTTGTGCTGCGGCACGCCTCGACCTACCCGCAACTGACGATCAACATCGGCAATATCACCTTGCTGAAGATGTTCGGCGAGCTCGGTTTGATCCCGGCGGACCTGGCCGCCAAGGTCGGCGACGCCTACCGCCAGTTACGCAAGCTGCAGCACCAGCTGCGCCTGCAGGGGCAGGATCTGGCCCGGGTCGACCCGGGATTGATGGCTGCCCATGTCCCGCACGTGTTATCCCTGTGGCACCTGATCTTTGGAGAAAACGTTGCCGAGTAACAACGAGACTCTTGATTAAGTGAAGTACTATGGACAGTCAGAATAATTAGAGCGCGACCTGGCAAACAGCGCCCCGCTGCTGTCTCACTTAACCTGGAGAATTGACATGAAAACATTATTGGGCGCCGTGGCGTTCAGCCTGCTGGCGATGTCCGCGACAGCGTATGCGGCCGACAAAGGCAGCAAGGACGAAGCGGTCGCCATGGTCAAACGGGCGGTCGCCCTGATTAAATCGGACGGCAAGGAAAAAGCCTTCGCCGCCATTTCCGATCCGGCCAACACCAGTTTCCACGACCGCGATTTATATGTCTACGTTTATGATTTAAATGGAGTTGCTTTAGCCCATGGTAATAATCCAAAAATGGTCGGCAAACCTTTAATAGGCCTCAAGGATAATGAGGGCAAGCCGATGATCAAGGAAATGGTGGAACTGGCCAAAACAAAAGGCAGCGGCTGGGTCGATTTCAAATGGCCCAATCCCGTGACCAAGGCGGTTGAATCCAAGGCCGGCTATGTGGAAAAGGTCGACGATATGTTGGTGGGCTCCGGTATTTATAAATAGGCAACTAAAATAATTACGGGCGGGCCAACCCCGATCGGCCACCGCCGGGATGCGTCCCGGCTTTTTTTTCGTTCATTTTTTGTTTCATGGCCTATTTCAACCATAAATCATGCTTGAAATTGGCATGTAAGAGCCAAAAACTAGCCTGCACGTCGCGGGAACTCTTCGGCTGCCTCTTCTGTCTGCTTAACGGTGGCATCCCGTTAGACATTCCGTCAATAATCAAAAGGAGTCGGATAATGACAAGAGAAAGATTACTCGCCCGTCCGGTCCGCATGATCTGCGCCAGCGGTTTGATATTCGGCGCGACCATCGCCGACGCTCAGGAATCTGCTGAACCGATGCAGAAAGTGCTGATTACCGGCTCCCGTATCGCCTCGCCCACCGCCGAATCGCCGTCGCCATTGCAAATATTAAGCTCGGCCGATATCGCGGCCTCCGGCGCGACCAATCTTCAGGAATTACTTCAGAAAAACCCGACCATGGGCACGCCCACCGTCAGCAGAACCAATTCCAATTTCCTGACATCGGGCGCGGGTGTCACCACGATTAATTTACGGAATCTCGGCGATTCACGCACATTGGTATTGGTTAATGGACGCCGTTTTGTTTCCGGCGTTCCCGGCGATAGCGCTGTCGACCTCGACACTATTCCCACGGATTTCATCGAGCGGGTCGGGTTATTAACGGGTGGCGCGTCCGCCACCTACGGCTCGGACGCCTTGGCCGGCGTGGTGACTATTATCTTGAAGAAAAATTTTAACGGTGTGCTGCTCGACTCGCTGGTGGGCCGGAGCGAGGAAGGCGACGACTTCCGCACGAAGCTCGGATTAACTTTCGGTATCACCAACAGCGACGGCGCCAGCAGCCTGATGGGCCATTTCGGCTACTCGAAACAGGATCCGGTGTACGGCCAACAACGTCAACGCGCCGCGCACCCGCGCCACCCTGGGCCTGGCCTACAAATGGGGCCGTACGGCGCCAACTGGACCACCACCTACACCGGACCGGTCCGTTTCTATGTGGGACTGCGCTTATCACTGTGATTTGATTGCCAAAGTCAACCGTAATGACGGGTTTGTGGCTGCACCACAACGGTGCGGCGTGACTATCATTTTGATATTGTTGGTTTTTTGATTTTGTTGTCTGTTTGTGTTTACAGCGACAACAACGACTGAGTACAGTGGCTGGTCGAAAAAATATTGTTTCGACAATTGGCATAGACCATACAAAATACTCAGGGAGTTGCAAATGATGAAAGAGACAACACTATCCCGTTCGGTGCGCATGATCTGCGTCACCGGTCTGGCGTTAGGCATGCAAGCCGCCCATGCACAGGAAGCCGCATCGGAGCCGATTCAGAAAGTGCAGATCACCGGTTCGCGCATCTCGTCGCCGAACGCCGATTCGCCGTCCCCGCTGCAGATCCTCAGCTCGGCCGACATCGCCGCCTCCGGCGCCGTCAACCTGCAGGAATTACTGCAAAAGAACCCGACCATGGGTACGCCTTCGCTGAGCCGCACCAACTCGAACTTCCTGACCTCGGGCGGCGGCGTCTCCACCGTCAACCTGCGCAATCTGGGCGATGACCGCACCCTGGTGCTGGTCAACGGGCGCCGTTTCGTCTCCGGCGTTCCCGGCGAGACCGCGGTCGACCTGAACACCATCCCGACCGACTTCATCGAACGCGTCGAACTGCTGACCGGCGGCGCGTCGGCGACCTACGGTTCGGACGCGGTGGCCGGCGTGGTCAACATCATCCTGAAGAAAAACTTCGAGGGTCTGCTGATCGACGCCCAGACCGGTGAAAGCCGCGAAGGCGACGACAGCAAGCGCAAAGTGTCGCTGACCTTCGGCACCACCAGCGCCGACGGCGCCAGCAACCTGATGGGCCACTTCGGCTACTCCAAGCAAGGCGCCGTGTACTCGCGCAACCGCGCCGCGTCGGCCGTCGACCAGACCTCGTCGATCGCCAAGGGCCGTGGCGACCTGGCGTTCGTGCCGAGGAAACCGAACTACTCCGGCTACGCGCCGCAGGGCCACTTCTACGGCGACAGCGAAGACTTCACCTACGACGCCAATGGCAACGTGATCCCGTGGAGCACCAACGGCGTCAACGGCGTCGGCGCCACCGGCTACAACCGCTCGGCGCTGCGCGCCATCGCCGTGCCGACCGAGCGCTACCTGTTCGCGCTGAACGGCACCCGCGCCCTCAGCGAAAACCACAGCGCCTTCTTCGAAGGCACCTACGCGGCAACCAAGGTATCGACCAATATCGAATCCTTCCCGCTGGGCTCGGACGACGTCTACAAATCGAACGGCCAGGCGCCGGCCGGCGCGATGGTCAATGGCGTGCTCGTGAAAAATCCGCTGGTGCCGCAGTACTTGTACGACCGCATCAGCGACACCGACGGCGACGGCATCCCCGACTACTTCTTCACGCGCCGCCTGTCCGAATTCGGCCCGCGCCAGTCGAGCGTCGACCGCGACACCTTCCGTCTGGCGACCGGCGTCAAGGGCGCGATCAAAGAATGGAACTACGAAACCTACATCAGCTACGGCAAGACCAAGGAGTCGCAAAACTCTGCCGGCCAGGTCAACGTCCCGAACCTGCGCAACGCGCTGCAGGCCATTCCCGGCGCCAACGGCGGCGCGCCGGTGTGCGCCGACGCCAACGCAGTGGCCGAAGGCTGCGTGCCGATCAACATTTTCGGCTTCAACACGATCTCGCCGGCGGCGCTGAAGTACGTCACCGCGCCGGGCTCACTGCAAACGGCGGTCACGCAGAAACTGGCGGGCGGCACGATCAGCGGCGATTTGTTCCAACTGCCGGCCGGTAAGATCGGCTTTGCGGCCGGCTTCGAATGGCGCAGCGAAGAGTCGAGCTCGGTGCCCGATCCGTTGACGCAGACCGGCCAGAACGCCGGCAACGCGATTCCGCCAACCTTCGGCAAGTACAACGTGCGCGAAGCGTTTGCCGAAACGCGCATTCCGGTGCTCAAGGACGTACCGTTCGCCAAGGAACTGAGCCTGCTGGCCACGTTCCGCCATGGCGACTACTCGACCGTCGGCAGCACCAACAGCTGGAACGCCGGCGCCGAATGGGCCGTGACCTCCGACTTCAAACTGCGCGGCACCCGCGCCCTGTCGACCCGCGCGCCCAACATCAACGAGCTGTACCAGGCGCCGTCGCAAGACTTCCCGAGCGGACTGGTCGATCCCTGCACGGGCGTGACGGCGACGCAAACCTCGGCGCTGGCGATCAACTGCCGCGCGGCGCCGGGCGTGGCCGCCAACATCGCGGCCAACGGCGGCGTCTTCACGCTGACCCAGGCCGACGAGCAAGGCATCAGCGGCTACAACAGCGGCAATCCCAACCTGAAGGCCGAAAAAGGCCGTTCGAGCACCATCGGCCTGGTGTTCACGCCGCGCTCGATCCCGGCGCTGAGCAAGTTCACGTTCACCGCCGACTACTTCAAGATCAAGATCGCCGACGCCATCGTGGCCACCGAACGCCAGTACGCGCTGTCCCAGTGCTACAACCAGGGCAACCCCGCGTTCTGCAAATTCATCACGCGCCGTCCGGCACGGGTGGGCAACCTCAGCGCCGGCTCGATCGACCTGAGCGACACCGCCGTCACCAACAGCGGCGGCTTGGGCACCGAGGGCGTCGACATGACGGTCTCGTGGTCGGACAAGGTCGGTCCGGGCCGTCTGAGCACGCAGCTGGCCTACACCCGCCTGCGCGAACTGTGGAACAAGGCCACGCCGGATGCTGACCGCAACGACGACGTCGGCGAGGTCACGTCGACCCAGATCAACGCGCCGCGCAACAAGGCCGTGCTCAACACCGCCTACAAGTGGGGCAATCTGGGCGCGACCTGGACGGCGACCTACAACGGCCCGGTGGCGCTGGACGACCAGTTCCTCAAGAGCCTGGAGATCGCCCCGGGTTCGGTGGGCGTCGGTTCGCGCACCTACAACGACTTCCAGTTCACCTATGACCTGAAAAAGTCGATCCAGCTGTACCTGGGCATCAACAACGCCTTCGACGCCAAGGCGCCGCCGATCATCAGCGGCCTGCCGGGCAGCACCACCGGCACCGAGACGGACGCCTCGACCTACGATCCGATCGGCCGCCGCTACTATGTCGGTCTGCGCGTGACCTTGTAAGCGGCCGTCACGGGTCGTTGGACCAAGCCTTCCCGGTTTGCGCCGGGAAGGCTTTTTTACGTTCCGACGCCACCGAACATTACACATCGGTAAGGAGGAAACTGTTGTATTTTAGTTCAGCACTGAAAACTTCGGGAATTTTGGCAACTATACTAAATGAGCCGAAGCGACGCCTTCGGCATCGAAAATATGGCAATCAAGCCGAACAGTATAATTCTCGGGAGTTTGAATGGCAAAAATAGCATTGAAAGCGGGGGTGGTCGCGGTCGCGCTGACCCTGGCCTCGTCCCACGTGGTTCTGGCGCAGGATGGTGACGCGAAATCGTTGGAAAAAGTCGTCATCACCGGTTCCAACCTGAAGCGCATCGATACCGAAACCTCGACCCCGGTGCAAATCATGCGCCGCGAGGAAATCGCCCGCCTCGGCGTGAACTCGGTCAAGGAGGCGCTCGAAACGCTGACCGCCTCGAACGGTGCGCTCTCCGACATCGGCGGCTCCAATTCCTTCGCCGGCGGCGCCTCGGCCGTGTCGCTGCGCAACCTGGGCAAGCAGTCCACCTTGGTGCTGCTGAATTCGCGCCGCGTCGCCCCGTACGCGTTGGCCGACTACAACGAAGTGTTCACCAACCTCGATTCGCTGCCGCTCGACGCGATCGAGCGCATCGAAGTGCTGCGCAACGGCGGCTCGTCGATCTACGGTTCCGACGCCGTCGCCGGCGTCATCAACATCATCACCCGCTCCGACTACCAGGGCGTGCAGGCGCGCGCCAGCTACGACCAGTCGCTCAAGAACCAGCAATTCAAGACCAAGACCGCCAGCATCACCGCCGGCATCGGCGATTTCGACAAGGACAAGTTCAATGTGCTGGCCAACATCGAGGTGTTCAAGCGCGGCGAAGTGATCTGGCGCGATGTGGTCAACGACATCAATCCCGCCTATGGCGACAAATTCTCGGCCGTCGCGCCAAATAGCGGCCTGATGTTCGGCAACCGCGGCGCGCCGTCGACCTACTCCTACCCGGGCAACCTGATCGGCCAGGGCGCCGTGCCCGGTTGCGCCACCGTCAACAGCGCCGGGCTGTGCGTGTACGACCGCTTCAGCCGCTTCGAAGCGGTGCCGAAGTCGGACCGCGTCAACGGCCTGCTGTCGGGCAAACTGAACCTCGGCGGCGGCACCGAAGCCTTCGCCGAAGCGCTCTACTCGCACACCAAGACCCACTACACCAACGCCTTCGGCACCTACGGCTCGACCACCGCCAACGCCATCTGGGGCGATCCGTCCACCGGCAACGGCAAAAGCTTCATCTACCAGTACCTGCCCGCGAGCCATCCGCTCAACACCACCGGCGAGGACGTCGAGTTCCGCTACCGCTGGGCCGACGCCCCCGCCTACCGCGAGACCGACAGCGACCAGTACCGCGTGCTGGGCGGCCTGAAAGGCACGTGGAACGGCTACGACTGGGAAACGGCGGCCGGCGTCATGGGCAGCAAGACCAAAGACCGCACCTACGGTTCGCTCAGCGACAGCGGCTTCAAGAAGGAGGTCGGCGACTACAACAACTTCGATCCGGACACCGGCAGCATGCTCGATCCGAACTTCTTCAACCACGGCTACAAGATCGGCCAGGTCAACTCGCCGGAAGTGCTCAACACCTTGTTCCCGGCGCAGGGCTACGATGGCAAGATCACCCAGTACTTCGCCGACGCCAAGCTCAGCGGCGAGTTGGGCAAGATCGGCGAGCGCGCCATCGGCGTGGCCGCCGGCGTTGAAGTACGGCGCGAGAGCTTCCGGATCACCCCCACCGCCAACCTGCTCGCCGGCGACATCGTCAGCTACGGCGTGGCAACCGCCGACGCCTCGCGCACCACCGAGGCGGCGTTCACCGAGATCAACCTGCCGGTCACGGCGAGCATCGACATCACCGGCGCCGCCCGCGTCGACAAGTTCCCCGGCTTCAAGGCGCACGCGTCGCCGAAGCTGGCGGCAACGTGGAAAGCGACGTCGGCGTTGATGTTCCGCGGCACCGCCGAATCGGGCTTCCGCGCGCCGAACCTGACCGAAAGCGCGCAATCGAGCAAGTTCGCCTTCAGCCCCAGCGTGGCCGATCCCAAGCGCTGCGGCAAGGCCCAGGCGCTGGGCAGCGACCTGCGCAACCAGTCGGCCGCGCTGCCGTCCAGCGATCCGAACAAGGCGCTGCTGCTGGCCCGCGCCGACACCGTCGAAGGCAACGAGTGCGCCGTCGGCTTGCCCAGCATCGTGCGCAACAACCCCAACCTGAAACCGGAAACGACCCACATGGGCACGGTCGGCTTCGTGCTCGAACCGTTCAACGGCACCAACATCTCGCTGGACTACTGGAAGATCGAACGCAAGGACGAGATCGGCAATAAGAGCACCGAAGAGTTGCTGGCGTCGGAAGCGGACCAGCCCGCCGGTGTCGTCAACCGCGAGCCGCTGTCGGCCGACAAGACCTTCACCGCCGCCGAGCAGGCCCAGTACGGCGTGACCGCGGGCCGCCTGGTCTCGACCACCGGTTCGTTCCTGAACGTGGCCCGCACCAAGACCAGCGGCTTCGACCTGTCGGCCAACACCCGCTTCAACACCGGCATCGGCCGCCTGGACCTGGGCGCCAACGCGACCTACCTGCTGGACCTGAAGAACTACAGCTCGGCGCTCAACAGCTACGGCGACAACCTGGCGGGCCGCTATGGCTATTCGAAAACCTCGGCCAACTTCAACGCCGCGCTGAAAACCGGCGACTTCAGCAACAGCCTGCGGCTGATCTACCAGAGCAAGACCGCGCTCAACGACGACTACTTCGACGAAACCTACACGCTGGCCGGGTGCGCGTCGCGCAAATGGAGCGTCGACGAGTGCCAGATCAAAGCGTACAAGCGGCTCGACTGGAACCTCAGCTACACCGGCGTCAAGGACTTGACCGTGTCGCTGTTCGTGCGCAACCTCACCAACAACCGCCCGCCGATCGATTTGCGCGCCTTCAACGCGGCGGGCGGCGTGATCCCGCAGGACAACCAGGACGTCAGCCGCCGCTCGGTGCGCCTGACGGCGGAGTACAAGTTCTACTGATACGCCGATCGCCGCCATCGGCATAGGGGCGGCCAGTATAACTGGCCGGTCCCCTGCCACACCACCCGGCATGCGGGTCCGCACCGGGCGGTTCAAGTAGTTGAGGTTAGGAGAGGCGAGGTACGCCAAGGCGGTCGAAGTAGGCAATCGTGAGTA
>CAUPJZ010000035.1:0-74391 GCA_963511605.1 uncultured Duganella sp.
CCTCGGCTCATGATTTACGATTCACGCTTCCTTCCCACGGTCAGTTGCCCTTCCGCCGTTGCGCTTCACTTCGTTCACTGTGGTCAGCTCACGGCGGGACTTTCACCCACAGGAGCGCGCCCATGCTGGGCGCACATAAAAGAAAAGGCCACCTCGCGGTGGCCTTTGTCATTTACGCCTGAAATATCGTGATCCACGTAGGGCGGATTAGGCGGAACGCCGTAATCGGCCATGCATGAGCCGTCGACGGCGCTTGCATGGCCGATTACGCTGCGCTAATCCGCCCTACGTAATCAATTAGAACGCGTAACGCAGACCCGCCGTCACAGCGCCGCTCTTGCGACCGGTGTCGATGTCGTTCTTGCCGTAGTTTTCATATTCCAGCGAGACTTTGACGTTTTTGTTGACGGCGTATTCGGCACCGACCGACGCGTACAGCGCGGTCTTGTCCTTGTCGCCGCTCACCGACGAGAAACCGGTGGTGGTCACTTCATTGGTGTTGCGCGCCACGCCCAGCTTGCCGAACAGCGCGATCTGCTGGTTCACAGGCCACGTGCCCTTGCCGGCCAGGTAGTACGAGTGCGCATCGGTGCGGATGCCGCCAGGCAGGCCGTTCGACGTGTAGTTGTACGACTTTTTACCGAAATCGGTGTAGCCCGCTTCCACAGCCCAGGTCTGGTCGATGTTGTAACCACCGTAGACCTTGCCGCCGGCCTTGTAGCCGCTGTGGTTGTCGCCGCTCAGCGCGTTGGGCGCGTTGAACTCGTAACGGCTGCCGACCACGCCGGCGCCGATGTAACCGGTGCCGGCGTCATCGGCGAAGGCGGAAGTGGCGCTCATGGCGGCAGCGGAAGCGACTAATGCGAACAGAATTTTTTTCATGATATCGATCTTTCAGCAAAATGATTGAAGTGGGACTTGCTTGGGATCGCAGTTCTTTGAATTGCGATGTGTTCAAGATAGCACTGCAACCCTCCCCCGTCACGACCGAATTAGTAAGAAGTGTGACCAAGTGTAAGCCATATGTTTCATGGTATAATCGATGCTTCGCCAAACTTAAGCGAGGCTTAAGAAAGTTCCCGGGGCCTTGAATTACGGCTCAGGAAATCAAGCGGAAGGTCAGGTTGATGCGCGGGCCGCGCGGTGTGCGTTCCTTATTGATGCCGTGCAGCCAGTGCTGCTGCAAGGCGCCGGCCATCAGCAGCAGGCAGCCGTCGCCCAGCGCCAGCTTGACGGTCTTCGGCAGGCGCCGGTGCTTGAGGATGAAGGTGCGCGGCGCGCCGAAGCTGACCGAGGCGACGGCCGGCTCCGGCCCCAGTTCGCGCTCGTCGTCGGCGTGGAAGCCCATGCTGTCGCGCTCGTCGCGGTAGTAGTTCAGCAGCACGCTGTTGAAACGCCGTCCCGTGGCGCGCTCGACCGCCTCCTTGATGTGCAGTTGCAGCGGCGTGAACGGCAGCGGATGGAAGGTCTTGCCGGAATAACGGTAGCTCGCCTCGCCATGCCAGGCCGTCAGGCGCGGCTGCATGTGCAACTTGCCCCAGACCTGCACCTGTTCGTGGCGCCAGTCGGTCTCGTCGAGCAGGCGTCGCATGACCTCTTGCGGCGGCCAGTCCAGCGCCAGCCGCTGCTGAAACCACAGTTCGCCATCCTCGATCGGGATCGGTGTCAGGGCGGCGTCGTCGGCGAATAAGTCCATGCGCGGTATGATACCGGCACTACGCGATCGAGGAGAATTACGCATGAAAAAACGCCAGTTCCTGGGCACCGCCGTCGCCGGCGGCTTGGCCGCGGCCTTGCCGGCCGGCGCCGCCTCCCCCGCCACCACCGGCCCGGCCTTGCTGACCGTTACCGGCGCCATCGGCAAGCCGAATCGCGGCAAGTTCGATCCGGTGCGCGACCAGATGATGTTCAAGCAAAAACTGGGATTCGAGAAGGCGCACGCGTTCACGTTCGCGGCGCTGGCCGCGCTGCCCGCCGTCACCATCAAGCCGACCCTGGAATATGACGCCAAGACGCACACGCTGAGCGGCCCGCTGCTGCTGGACTTGGTCAAGGCGGCCGGCGGCGCGCTCGGCGACAACGTCAAGCTGGTGCTGCGGGCGGTGGACGGCTATGCGGCCTCGGTGACGGTGGCGCAGGCGCGCGCGCAGCGCTACATCGTCGCCACCCACATGGACGGGGCGGCGATGGCGCTGGGCGGGCTCGGGCCGCTATGGGCGATCTACGATGCCGACAAGGTGCCCGAGATGGCAGGCAAACCGCTGCCGGAGCGGTTTGGTTCCTGCCCGTGGGCCTTGTATCACATCGAGGTGGCGGCGTGACGCCGCGCGGAAGGATTTAAGCGTAGGCTTCGGCCAGCGTCATCACGCGCGGCGCGATGGTGATGCCGATGCCGCTGAACAGCGCGGTGATGGCGGCCATGTTGGCTTCCATTTCCTCGGCCTTCCAACCCTGGAACAGGTCGGTGCCGTCCTTCTGGAAGTGCAGGTCCAGCACCTTGCCGCGGTCCTTGTGGGTGTAGCCGCCGCTATAGGTGTTCTTGAAGCCCATCGCGGCCAGCGCGGCCAGCACTTCGTTCGGCGGATTATCCGGATCGGTGGCCATGAAGACGCCGAAGGTCTTGCCTGGCGGCTTGGCGGCGATGTCGACGTCGTAAATGCCTGGCGCCTTTGTGACGGTCGTACTTTTCAAAAATAACATGTTCTTACCCCTATCCAATTGGCGCCGGCTGCAGTCCTGCTGACGTGTTGTATTGTGTACCGCTTGATTCTCAAAGAAAACATTCTGAGAAACAAGCTTATTGCGAATTGCCGCGTTTGTCGACAAATCCCGCCACTTATTTGTGAATTCGTACCAATAAAACTGCAACCTATGACCACGGACGGCGCCGGACCGCAGGCAACCCTGTCTGAAATATAGTTGTTATGTAGTAATTTGCAAGGAGATAAGCACCGAAGCGTGCGGCGCGCCCCTGTCAGGGCAGCTTTTGATGTTTTCTGCGCGCCAGCGCGGCCGTCGGCGCCACCAGCGCCTGGTACAACTCGCCGGTGTCGGCGTCCCAGCCGGCCACGGCGCGTTGCTGGCGCGCCACCGTCGCCATGTCGCCACGCGCGATCGGCCCGCTCAGCGCGGCGGCGGCGCCCAGACGGAACACATTGGCCATCGATTCGGACGCCAGCGGCTGCGCCATTTGCCGCGCCACCGGCTCCGGTACGCCGGCGGCCTGGTAGGCGCGCAGCGCGGCGTCCAGCACCGTGACCAGGTAGTTGCTGGCGAAGACGGCGGCCGCATGGTACACGGTCTTGGCCGACGCCTCGATCGGCACCGGCCGCGCGCCGATCGCCGTCAAGGCCGGCGTGAGCAGCGCCAGCGCGCCGGCGTCGCCCTCGATGCCGCAAAAAGTGCCGGTGAATTGCGCGGCCACCGCCGACGGGTCGGCGAAGCTGCGGATCGGGTGCACGCTGGCGACCAGCGCGCCGGCGTCCCGCGCGGCCCGCAATTGGTCCGACGCCAGCGCGCCGCTGCAGTGGAACACCACGCTGCCGGCCAGCGGCACGGCCCCGGCCAACGCGGCGCAGGCGTCGGCGATCTGGTCGTCGCCGACGGCCAGCACGTGCACCGCCGCCGGTTGCAACTGATCGTAGCGCTCGACCGCGTCGCCGGCGCCGATGAAGGCCACGCCGTCGCGGGCGGACGCCACGGAGCGCGTCAGCACCTGCTGGATAGTGAAGCAGCCGTTTTCCGCGAACAGGCGCCCCAGCACGCGGCCCACATGTCCGGCGCCGATCAGGTTGAGCCCCGGCGTCATCAGAATCCCGATCCCGGCTGCTGGAGATAGGCCTGTTCTTCAGCGGTCGATGGCCTGTTGAGGATCGCGTTCCGGTGCGGGAAGCGGCCGAAGCGGCCAATCACCTCGCGGTGGCGCTGCGCGTAATCGAGCATGCCGGCGATGCCCTTCAGGGTGGCTTCCGATGCCACATCGCGTTCTTCGCTCTCCATGCCTGTGTACAGCGCCACGGCCAGCTCCTGCATCGCCATGTCCTCGGCGTGCTCGAAAGGCAGGTAGACAAACGCGCGCTGCAACGGCGGCAGCGCCACATCCTGCCCGGCATCGACCATCGCCTGGGCCGCTTGCAGCGCCAGCGCGTCGCCGGCGAAGGCCCGCGGCGTGCCGCGATGGACGTTGCGGGTGAACTGGTCGAGCAGCAGGATGCGCGCCAGTTGCGATTGCGGGCCTTCCGCGTCCCATTCCAGCAGGCCGCCGGCCAGCGCCCGATCGATCAGGGCGCCGAAACGGCTGCTGATTTCACGGTCGAAGGCGTCGTCCTTCTGGAACCACTGGCGGCGCGGGGCGTCGCCCGGCTGGCCCGGTCCCGGCTGGAACCAGAAATCGAATACGGCTTGGGCTTGTTCATTCATCGTTTAATTCCTCGCGTGCGACAGCTGGAAGCTGTGGATGCCGTCGAAAGCGGCCAGTTCGGCCGACAGCACCGCCATCGGCGCGCCACTGCGCTTGCTCAGCGCGATGGCGACGAAGCGCCATTCCTGCTGGCCGCCATCGCTGCCGATCATCAGCGAGCCGCCGGCGATCTCGTAGCCGCGCTGCAGCGCCATCGCCCTAAGCGCCGGCTCCTGCGGCATATAGCCGGCCTTGAAGCGCATCGTGATCGCGATCGCATGCCGCGACGGCAGCCACGCCTCCACGCGGGTCAGGAAGATCATCGACCCGGCGCACAGTATCGCCAGGCCGATCGCGCCCAGATAAAACCCCACGCCCACCATCACGCCGATCACCGACGAAGCCCAGATCGACGCGGCCGTCGTCAGTCCGCTGATGTTGAAGCCTTCGCGCATGATCACGCCGGCGCCGAGGAAGCCGATGCCGGTGACGATGCCCTGGATGATGCGGGTCGGGTCGGAGTTGATCAAATACTGCGACACGTGGCCGCCGAACCAATGTCCCGGATAGCCGCCGATGACGGTGAGCGCCGCCGACGCCATGCACACCAGGCCATAGGTGCGCATGCCCGCCGCGCGGCCGTGGTACGAGCGCTCGTAGCCCACCATCAGTCCCAGTGCCAGCGCACCCAGTAGATTCAGCAGGATCACGGCGTTGGTCGCCACTTCGGCGTGCGACCAGTAGGCGCTCAGGAAATCGATGGCGGGCATGTCGAGCCTTACTCTTTAGGTGCTTTTTTTACGAGCTGCTTTTCGAACGCCACATCGAGCTTGCTGACGCGCCGTGGCGGGCCGGGCGAGATGCCGTTGACGAAGGCGACGAAATCGTCGAGCTCCAGCGGGGCGCACAGCGGCGGCTGGCCTGGGCCCTCGGTCAGGAAGAAGTGGCCGCTGCCGGTGCGCGACATCGAATACCTGGCATTGCCGCTGCGGACCTTGAGGCGGTCGACGGCCGACGTGGCCCGGGTTGCGCGGCCGCTCATAGCGCCACCGTGCGGTTTTCCAGCCAGGCCAGCGCGTCGCCGGACAACAGCGGCAGCAAGCGGCTGCGCACCGTGGCGTGGTAGTCGTTGAGCCAGCGCTTTTCGTCGTCGCGCAGCAGCGAGGGCTCGATGCAGCGGGTGTCGATCGGGCACAGGGTCAGCGTCTCGAACCGCAGGAAGTCGCCGAAATCGGTCTGGCCGGCGGGCCGGTTGAGCACCAGGTTTTCAATCCGGATGCCCCATTTGCCCGGGCGGTAAAGGCCCGGTTCTATCGATGTAATCATACCTGGTTCCATAGCGGTGTGCGGCTCCGGCATCGCCGATTGCGAGATCGACTGCGGGCCTTCGTGCACGTTGAGGAAATAGCCGACGCCATGGCCGGTGCCGTGGCCGAAATCGAGCCCTTCGGCCCATAGCGGCGCGCGGGCGATGGCGTCGAGCATCGGGGATTTGGTCCCGCGCGGGAAGCGCGCGGACGACAGCGCGATGACGCCCTTGAGCACCAAGGTGAAGTCGCGTTTATGTTCGGCGGTGATGTCGCCGACGGCGACCACGCGCGTGATGTCGGTGGTGCCGCCCAAATACTGGCCGCCGGAATCGATCAGCAGCAGGCCGTCGCCTTCGATCACCGCGTGGTGCGCATCGCTGGCGCGGTAGTGCATGATCGCGCCGTTGGCGCGGAAGCCGGCGATGGTGGCGAAGCTCGGACTGATAAAGCCCGGCCGGCGCGCGCGCGCCGCCGTGATGTGGCGGTCGATCGCCACTTCGGTCAGCGGTGTTCTGGCGGGATCGGCCAGCGTCTGCTCCAGCCACGTGAAGAACTCGCACAGCGCGGCGCCGTCCTGCTCCATCGTCGCGCGGATGTGGCTTGCATCCTGCTCGCTCTTTTGCGATTTGGCGAAGGTGGTCGGGTTGACCGCCTCGATCACGCGGACTTCCGCCGGCACGCACTGGCGGATGCCGAAGGTGACGCGGCGCGGATCGATCAACAACGTGGCATCGAGCGGCAAGTCGGCCAGCGCCCCGGCGACGGCGCCGTAGGGTGCTATATAGATATCCTGTTCCGCCAGTTGGCTGGCCAGTTCGGCGGCGATCTTGCCGTCGGCGACGAACAAGGTCGCGCGGGTCGGCGTGATCAACGCGTGCGCCAGGAAGACCGGATTGAAATTGACGTCGGCGCCGCGCAGGTTGAATAGATAGGCGATATCGTCCAGGGTCGAGATCAGGTGCCGGTCGGCGCCCAGCCGCCGCATCGCGTCGCGCAGCTCGGCCAGTTTGGCGGTGCGGCTTTTCGACGCGTACGGCGGCTGGTGTTCGTAGACCGGTGCGGCCGGCAGCGCGGGACGATCGGGCCAGATCTCGTCGAGCGGATCGAGATCGGTGCGCAGAGTGACGTTTTTTGCCTCCAGCGCCTGCCTTAACAGGCGCGCGATCGCCAGGCCAAGCACCGCGCCATCCACGGCCAGGGTCTGGCCGGCTTGCAGATTGGCGGCCAGCCAGTCGACATACTGCACGCTGGCGCCGGAGGTCAGCTTCATCAACTGGATCGAGGTGCCGGCCAGTTCTTGCTCGGCCTGGGTCCAGTAACGGGCATCGGTCCAGACGCCGGCAAAATCGGCGGTGATGATGAACGTACCGACCGAGCCGGTGAAACCGGACAGCCATTCACGGCCCTTCCAGCGGGCCGGCAGGTATTCGGACAGGTGGGGATCGGCCGACGGCACCATCAGCGCGTCGATGCCGCGCCGACGCAACGCCGCCCGCAACAGCGCCAGGCGCTCGGTGACGTGGGTGGTATCTGAAGTATCCATGGGTAGCTTGAATCCGGTGCGCCGCGGGTGCGGCATAGCTTGTCGCTATGATACCGCGATTGTTCGAGCCCTGGTTTCCAACTACTGCGCCATGAAAAATTCAGTCTGATAACGTGCGAATAAAATACACGTCAGAGGCGAAAGAAACTCGAAACGAAAGCAAGTATTGTCGGTTGCGGTTTTCGAGTTAACCAAACGCAATGGACCAATCTTCCTCGCCCAAGCGATACCAGAAACGCCAGAAGTCATCTGAACCACGTAGGGCGGATTAGCGGAGCGTAATCCGCCAAGCTCCGTCGGAGACGCATCCGGCGAGGACAACAGGAATTTTCATAAAGCGCGTCGACCAGCGACGATCTCACAAATAAATGTCGGATATAAGCGCTGTTAAAAACCATCCAAATGGATGGAAGATAGGCTGATCCCGCGAAAACCCGTACCGCACAACAGTGCTCCGGCGAAATAATAACATTCGCCAACTCCACGCAATCAACTAACTTAACCCTCCACTCCCCTATCAACGCGCAAAACCATCGCAAAAACGACGTCCTCACCGTAGAACGAATTTCCCGGAAGATCATGCCAATTTTCAGCACGTAGCCGCCAATTTCCGGCACGAGCGCCTAGGCTTCGTAACGCCGCAGGCCTTCCAGATCGAGTATGCGGATGCCGCCGTAGTCGACGCGCAGCAGGCCTTGTTTCTCCAGCAGATGCAAAGCCTGATGCGCGCGCTGGCGCGATGCGCCGGAAAGAAGTCCTAATTCCTCCTGCGATATTTGAATCAGCTTTTCCAGGCCGGGATAAAGGTGGGAATTAAACATCGATGCAAGACATCGTGCCACTCTGGTATCGGGATTGAGCAATCTGTCGTTTTCCACCATGCCGATAAATTGCCCGAGACGTTCGTTCAATTGCATCAGCAGGAATCGGGTAAAAGGCAAACTCGAATCGAGCAACCACATAAATGTGGAAGCCGGCATGCGCGCAATGCGGGCATCGCGCAATGCCATCGCATCATATTTAAGAATCTCGTTCTTTAATATCGAACCTTCGCCAAACCAGCCCCCGGCAGGCACCCCGGTAAAAGTCACGCTTTTACCGGAACGCGAGAAGTTATTCATCTTGACCATGCCGTCGATAATCCCGAGCCAATTCTCGACCATATCCCCTTTGCGGCAAACATAACCACCCTTGGGGACGAAGGTTTCGAAGGTATCGGCCTCGACGCGCGCCATTTGTTCCGGCGTCAGGCTTTGCGCCCAAATTGCCGAACGTAAAGCTGCTTTCAGGGAGAGCGGATGTTGATCAGACATTATTGCGTCGCACCATAGAAAAGTCGGTCAATTGTCATCGAAACGACAACACAGGTCTTTGCGGCAGGCTAATATCATCACACAAGAAGCTGTACACAAGTACAAGAAAAGCAACCGGAGACAACTGGTGCAAAACAATCAGGAGACTTTTCCTCGCCGCCTGCTCGCGCACGGCCGGGTCAGGCCCGGCAAACCCGCGTTCCGCGAAAAACACCTGGGCATCTGGCAAAGCTGGAACTGGGCGCAGGTGAACGACGAAGTGCGCGCGCTGGCCTGCGGGCTGGCGGCGCTGGGGTTCGAACGCGGCATGAACCTGGCCATCATCGGCGACAACCGCCCGCGCCTGTACTGGGCGATGCTGGCCGCGCAATGCCTCGGCGGCGTGCCGGTGCCGCTGTACCAGGACGCGCCGGCCGCCGACATGGCCTACGTGCTGGAAGACGCGGAGATCCACTACGCCATCGTCGAAGACCAGGAGCAGGTCGACAAGCTGATGGAATTGCAAACGTTGTATCCGCATATACGCCACATCGCCTACGACGACGAACGCGGCATGCGCCATTACCGCCAGCCAGGTTTGCTGTCCTTCGCCCGCCTGCAAGAGCTGGGGCGCGACTGGGACAAAGCCCATCCCGGCATGTTCGACGCCGCCATCGATGCCGGCCAAGGCGCCGACAACGCCATCATCCTCTACACCTCCGGTACCACCGGCAAGCCGAAAGGCGTGTGCCAGACTCACGCCGCGCTGATTGCGGCCGGCACCGGCGGCGTCGGTTTCGAGAACCTCACCGACGCGGAGGACATCCTGTCCTACCTGCCGATGGCGTGGGTGGGCGACTGCCTGTTCTCCTTCGCGCAGGCGATGACGGCCGGTTTCACCGTCAACTGCCCCGAATCCGGCGACACCGTCATGACCGACATGCGCGAAATCGGTCCTACTTATTACTTTGCCCCGCCGCGCGTGTTCGAGAACATGCTCACGACCGTGATGATACGGATGGAGGACGCCGGGGCGGTCAAACGCGCCATGTTCCATTACTTTATGGCGGTGGCGCGCCGCAGCGGCGCGGCGATCCTGGACGGCAAACCGGTTCCGCTGGCCGACCGCCTGTCGTATGCGCTGGGCCGGGTGCTTGTCTACGGACCGCTGAAAAACGTGCTCGGATTGTCGCGCGTGCGGGTCGCCTACACCGCCGGCGCCGCGATAGGACCCGATCTGTTCCGCTTCTATCGCTCCATCGGCGTCAATCTGAAGCAGTTTTACGGCTCGACCGAAACCTGCGCCTACATTTGCCTGCAACCGGACGGCCAGATCAAGTTCGACAGCGTCGGCCTGCCGGCGCCCGGCGTGGAGGTCAAATTGGCCGACAACGGCGAGGTACTGGTGAAATCGCCAACACTGATGGATTGCTATTACAAGCGTCCCGACGCCACGCGCGAGGCGATCGACGCGCAAGGCTACTTCCACACCGGCGACGCCGGCTTGTTCGATCCGGAAGGCCATCTGAAGATCATCGACCGCGCCGCCGATGTGGGCCGGATGAACGGCGGCGCCATCTTCGCGCCGAACTATATCGAAAACAAACTCAAGTTCTTCCCGTTCATCAAAGAGGCGGTGGCGTTCGGCCACGGGCGCGACGAGGTGTGCGCCTTCATCAATATCGACATCGAGGCCGTGGGTAACTGGGCGGAGCGGCGCGGCATCGCCTATTCCGGCTACACGGACCTGGCGGCGCATCCGCAAGTCTATGGCCTGATCCGCGACTGCATCGAGCAGGTCAACGCCGACCTGGCCGCCGAGCCGATGATGGGCGACACGCAAATCCACCGCTATCTGGTGCTGCACAAGGAGCTCGATCCCGACGACGACGAGTTGACGCGCACGCGAAAGGTGCGGCGCAAATTCATCGCCGAGAAGTACGCGGTGCTGATCGATGCCCTGTACGGCGGCAAAACGTCGCAATACATCGAGACGCAGGTGAAGTTTGAAGACGGCCGAACGGGCCTGGTGGCGGCGGATCTGAAGATAGAGCGCTGCAAGACCTTCCCCGCGGTCCAAGCAGCGGCATGACGGAGAGAGCGACCATGCAGATGAACGAACCCGACGCCCACTTCGGCGCCGACATTGGTAGCGGGCGCCGCGTCGTCGGCGAGGTGATCCTCGACCTGAATAACATCTCGCTGTCGTTCGGCGGCGTGAAGGCGCTGACCGATATCTCCTTCGACGTGAAAAAGCACGAGATCCGCGCCATCATCGGCCCCAATGGCGCCGGCAAAAGCTCGATGCTGAACGTGATCAACGGCGTCTATCGCCCGCAGCAGGGAGAGATCGTTTTTCGCGGCCAGCACCGCAAGAACATGGATTGTCACACCGCCGCCAAGGCGGGCATCGCACGCACCTTCCAGAATATCGCGCTGTTCAAGGGGATGACGGTCCTCGACAACATCATGACCGGCCGTAACCTGAAGATGAAGTCCAACTTCCTGATGCAGGCGCTGTACTGGGGGCCGGCGCGGCGCGAGGAGATCGCGCACCGCGTCAAGGCGGAGGAGATCATCGATTTCCTGGAGATCCAGGCGATCCGCAAAACGCCGGTGGGACGTCTGCCGTACGGCCTGCAAAAACGCGTGGAGCTGGGCCGGGCGCTGGCCGCCGAGCCGGAGATCCTGCTGCTGGACGAGCCAATGGCCGGCATGAACGTGGAGGAGAAGCAGGACATGTGCCGTTTCATCCTCGACGTCAACGATCAATTCGGCACCACCATCGTCTTGATCGAGCACGATATGGGGGTGGTGATGGATATCTCGGACCGCGTGGTGGTCCTCGATTACGGGCGCAAGATCGGCGACGGCACGCCGGACGAGGTGCGCGGCAATCAGGATGTCATCAATGCTTATCTTGGGGTGGCGCACGAATGAACATCAACTTCTTCTTCGAGGTGCTGATCGGCGGCCTGCTGTCCGGCGTCATGTACGCGCTGGTGGCGATCGGCTTTGTGCTGATCTACAAGGCTTCCGGCGTGTTCAATTTCGCGCAGGGGGCGATGGTGTTCTTCGCGGCGCTGACCTGTGTTGGCATCATGGACAAATTCGGCGTGTCGCTGTGGGTGGCGATACCGCTGACGATCGTGGTGATGATATTGCTGGGGATCGCGATTGAAAAAGTGGTCCTGCGGCCGCTGGTCAACCAGCCCGAGATCACGCTGTTCATGGCCACCATCGGTCTGGCCTTCTTCATCGAGGGACTGGCGCAGCTGATGTGGGGCAATCAGGTGCACAAGCTGGAACTGCCGATCGAGGACGTGCCGTCGGAGTACCTGATGGAGAACTTCAACCTGCTGGTATCGCAGTTCGACATTATGGCGGCGGCGGTGTGCGGCGTCCTGGTCACGTCGTTGGCGCTGCTGTTCTCCAAAACCAAAGTGGGCCGCGCACTGCGCGCCGTCGCCGACGATCACCAGGCCGCGCTGGCGGTAGGCATTCCGCTGCAGCGCATCTGGGCGGTGCTGTGGGCAGTGGCGGGCGTGGTGGCGCTGGTGGCCGGCCTGTTGTGGGGCGCCCGCAACGGCGTGCAGTTCGCGCTGACCTTCGTGGCGCTGAAGGCGCTGCCGGTGCTGATCCTCGGCGGCTTCACGTCGATGCCTGGCGCGATCGTCGGCGGCCTGATTATCGGCGCATCGGAAAAGCTGGCCGAAGTCTATATCGGCCCGCTGGTCGGCGGCGGCATCGAAGGCTGGTTCCCGTACGTGCTGGCGCTGATGTTCCTGCTGGTGCGGCCGGAAGGCCTGTTCGGCGAAAAAATCATCCGCAGAATTTAAGAGGTCCACATGCTCTACCGCGAAGCAGGACAATTCAAGACCAGCTATCAGGCCGACAGCCAGATCTTCCCCATTCTGCAGGACCGCGTGGCGATGCTCGCGCTGCTGGCCGTCGCCATCGTGGTGGTGCCGCTGGTGGCGTCGCCCTACGCGTTGTCGGCGATCCTGATTCCGTTTCTGATCTTCTCGCTCGCCGCGCTGGGACTCAACATCCTGACCGGCTACGCCGGCCAGCTCTCGCTGGGCACCGCCGCCTTCATGGCGGTGGGCGCCTTCGCCTCGTATAACTTCGTCGCCCGCATTCCAGGCATTCCGGTGCTGGTGGCGTTCGTGCTCGGGGGCCTGAGCGCGGCGGCGGTCGGCATCGCCTTCGGCCTGCCATCGCTGCGCATACGCGGCTTCTACCTGGCCGCGTCGACCCTGGCCACGCAGTTCTTCGTGATCTGGTGCCTGACCAAGATTCCCTACCTGACCAACTACAGCGCCTCCGGCGTCATCACGGCGCAGAAAATTGTCATCCTCGGCTACCAGTTCGATACGCCGGACCGCAAATACCTGCTGGTGCTGGGCGTGGTGGCGGTGATGGCGCTGCTGGCCAAGAACATGGTGCGCTCCAACGTCGGCCGCTCCTGGATGGCGGTGCGCGACATGGACGTGGCGGCGGAGGTCATCGGCTTCCGGCTGATGCGCACCAAGCTGCTGGCGTTCGCCGTCAGCTCCTTCTACTGCGGCGTGGCCGGCGCGCTGTACGCCTTCGCCTATCTGGGCACCGTGGAACCGGAGGCCTACAACCTCGATCTGTCGTTCCGCATCCTGTTCATGATCATCATCGGCGGCGTAGGCTCGATACTGGGCTCCTTCCTCGGCGCGGCCTTCATCGTGCTGCTGCCGGTGCTGCTCAATATTCTGGCACACAGCCTGTCGCTGCCGAACAGCGTCGCGTCCAACCTGGAGTTGATGGTGTTCGGCGCCTTGATCATATTTTTCCTGATCGTCGAGCCGCACGGCCTGGCGCGTTTGTGGCAAATCGGTAAAGAGAAACTGCGCCTGTGGCCTTTCCCGCACTGAGCTCAGTCAACCAGCGTAGTACCCAAGAGGAGACAACAATGAAAATCATGGCATCGTTTGCAATTGGCGCCGCACTTGTCGCAACCATCGCGCCCGCGCTGGCGCAGCAGGCCGCCGGACAGTACGTCGCCCTGCCCTCGTACCGCGTCGGCCCTTACGCGGCGGGCGGTTCCGGCTTTTACGGCGGCATCATCGACTATTTCAACCTGGTCAACCTGTCGGGCGGCGTCAATGGCGTCAAGATCGCCTGGGAGGAATGCGAGACCGAATACAACCCGTCGCGCGGCGTCGAATGCTACGAGCGGCTGAAAACCAAGAACGGCGGCGCCACACTGGTCGAACCGCTGTCGACCGGCGTCGCCTATGGCGTTCTCGATCGCCTGCCGACCGATAAAATCCCGATGACGATGATCGGCTACGGCCGCTCCGACGCCGCCAACGGCAAGGTCTTCCCCTACGTCTTCCCCCTGATCACAAGCTACTGGAACCAGGCGGCCGGCATGATCAAGTACCTGGGCGACAAAAACGGCGGCATGGACAAACTCAAAGGCAAAAAGATCGTCCACCTGTACCACGACTCGGCCTTCGGCAAGGAACCCTTGCCGGTGCTGGAGGCGCTGTCCAAACAATATGGCTTTGAACTGATCAAAATCCCCGTCACGCCGCCGGGCAGCGAGCAGCAATCGCAATGGCTGCAGATCCGCCAGGCCAAGCCCGATCACGTGATCCTGTGGGGCTGGGGTTCGATGAACGCGGTGGCGATCAAGACCGCGCAGCGCAACGGCTTCCCGCGCGAGAAGATGCTCGGCGTGTGGTGGGCGGGGTCGGAGGAAGACACCGTGCCGGCCGGCGACGCCGCCAAGGGCTACAGCGCGATGACGTTCAACACCCCCGGCAACTACCCTGTGATGGACGACATCAGGAAAAAACTCTACGAGGCCGGCAAGGGCAATCTGGCGGACCGCAACCGCATCGGCTCCGTGTACCACATGCGCGGCGTCAGCGCGGCCATCCTGTGGGTTGAGGCGATGCGCACCGCGCAGGAGAAGTTCGGCAAGGGCAAAGCGGTCACCGGCGAGCAAATGCGCTGGGGCCTGGAGAACCTCAACGTCGACGAAGCGCGCCAGAAAGCCATCGGCGCGCTCGGCATGCTACCGGTGGTGAAGACCAGCTGCGACGATCACGAGGGCTCCGGCGCGGTGAAGGTCCAGCAATGGGACGGCAAAAAATGGAACGCCATCACGCCCAACTGGGTGGTGGGCGACAAGGCGCTCACCCGCAAGCTGTTGGAAGAAAGCTCCGCAGCCTACGCGGCCGAGAAAAAAATCACCCCGGCTTGCGCAAAATGACGCCCTACCTCTCCGTCAACAACGTGGAAGTGATCTACGACCATGTGATCCTGGTGCTGAAAGGCGTGTCGCTGCAGGTCCCGCAAGGGAAAATCGTCGCGCTGCTGGGGGCCAACGGCGCCGGCAAGTCCACCACCTTGAAGACCATCTCCACCTTGTTGCGCGGAGAGCGCGGCGACGTCACCAAGGGCGACGTGCAGTTCAAGGGCGAACGCATCGACCAGCTCACGCCCAATGAACTGGTCAAGCGCGGCCTGTCGCAAGTGATGGAGGGCCGCCACTGCTTTGGCCACTTGACCATCGAGGAAAACCTGCTGACCGGCGCCTACACGCGCAGCCTGTCGCGCGCGGAGCTCAAGGAATCGCTGGACAAGGTGTACCACTACTTCCCGCGGTTGAAGGAGCGCCGCACCAGCCAGGCCGGCTACACATCGGGCGGCGAGCAGCAGATGTGCGCGATCGGCCGGGCGCTGATGGCCAAGCCGTCGATGATCTTGCTGGACGAGCCGTCGATGGGCATCGCGCCGCAAATCGTCGACGAGATTTTCGGCATCGTGAAGGATTTGAACGGCAAGGAAAACGTGTCCTTCCTGCTGGCCGAGCAAAACACCAACATCGCGCTGCGTTACGCCGATTTCGGCTACATCCTGGAAAACGGCCGCGTCGTGATGGAAGGCGCGGCCGCCGACCTGGCCAGCAATGAGGACGTCAAGGAGTTCTATCTAGGCGTGTCGGGGGCCGGCCGCAAGAGCTTCCGCGACATGAAGTTTTACCGCCGCCGCAAACGCTGGCTGGCCTGAGGACCCTCGCGCATGCATATCAATCAAGAGATCGGAGGACGGCAATCATGACGGATACCCTGGACAGCCTGGAAGTACGCACGCCCGAACAACGCGAGCGCGAACTGATGGCGCGCCTGCCGCAACTGGTGGCGCGCGCGAAGGCTGCCGCCGGCTGGTCGCGCATCCTGCGGGACGTGAACGCGGCCGACATCACCAGCCGCGCCGCGCTGGCGACTTTGCCGGTGACGCGCAAATCCGAACTGCACGCGCTGCAAAAGATGCAGCCTCCGTTCGGCGGCCTGAATACGACGCCGGTGGGACAGTTGGCGCGCCTGTACATGTCGCCCGGCCCGATCTTCGACCCGGAAGGCAAGGGCCAGGACTGGTGGCGCTTCGGCCGTCCCATGTACGCGGCCGGCGTGCGTCCCGGCAGCCTGCTGCAAAACTGCTTCTCCTATCATTTCACGCCGGCGGCTTTCATGGTCGAAGGCGGCGCCGCACGCATCGGCTGCACCGTCATCCCGGCCGGCAGCGGCCAGACCGAGATGCAGGTGCAGGCGATCAGCGAGCTGCGGCCGGACACCTATGTCGGCACGCCCTCCTTCCTGAAGATCATCATCGAGAAGGCGCAGGAGATGGGCGCCGACATCAGCAGCATGACCAAGGCGCTGATGGGCGCCGAGGCGCTGCCCGAATCGCTGCGCGAGTGGTTCGCCAACAACGGCGTGCCGCATGTGCTGCAAACCTACGCCTCGGCCGATATCGGCAGCATCGCCTTCGAAACACGCAGCGGCGACGTGCGCCATCCCGGCATGGTGCTCGATGAAGACGTGATCCTGGAAATCGTCCGTCCCGGCAGCGGCGAGCCGGTGGCGGACGGCGAAATCGGCGAGGTGGTGGTCACCGTTTTCAATCCCGACTATCCGTTGATCCGCTTCGCCACCGGCGACCTGTCGGCGGTGTTGACCGGCGTGCCAGATTCGCCGTGCGGCCGCACCAACACCCGCATCAAGGGCTGGATGGGCCGCGCCGACCAGACCACCAAGGTGCGCGCGATGTTCGTTCATCCATCGCAGGTGCATGAGGTGACGCGCCGCCATCCGGAAATCGTCAAGGCGCGGCTGGTGATCTCCGGCCGGATGGCGCAGGACGTGATGACCTTGCACTGCGAGGTGGCCGATCCCGGCGCCATCAGCGACGCGGCCATCGTCGAATCGATCCGCGAGCTCACCAAACTGCGCGGCGAGGTGCGTTTCGCCGCCATTGGCAGCCTGCCGAGCGACGGCAAGGTGATCGACGACGTACGGGATTACACGTAGCACCGCGGCAAATCCTGTGGTGGGATAGCAACGGTGAGCGGCGGGCGGGGATATGGCGGATAATAGCGTTCTTCCACATGTTTTTAAAAGCCGAAGAAGACCATGCAAGACTTCCACCACAACCGCGCCCGCGCCCTGCTGGAGAACGCGGAAGAGCTGTTCAATAAAGAGACCGTCGACGGCGCCGTCACCGCGATGGCCGACACCCTCAACGCCCGTTTCAACCAAGCCGACAGCGAAGAATTCCCGCTTGTGCTGGGCGTGATGGGCGGCGCGGTGGTCTTCACCGGGAACCTGCTGCCGCAGCTGACCTTCCCGCTCGAATTCGACTACATCCACGTCAGCCGCTACGGCGACGACGACCAGGGCGGACAAGTGGTGTGGAAAGTGGTGCCGCGTTCGAACGTGGCCGGCCGCGTCGTCATCGTGTTGGACGATATCCTGGACGAAGGCGAAACCTTGGCGCACGTCAAACAGCGCCTGCTCGACATGGGCGCGGCCGAAGTGGTGCTGGCCGTCTTCGCCGACAAGGCGATCGGCAAGCCCAAGCCGGTCAAGGCGGACATCGTGGGCATCACGATCCCGAACCGCTTCGTGGTCGGATTCGGCATGGACGCATACGGGTACTGGCGCAATCTGCCGGGGCTGTGGGCGATCCAGACCGAGAACCCGTAACGAAATCTAGGGCTGCAATCCCCACGTATCGACGAATTTGCGTATGCCGTTGGGATGCGCCTTCTTCCACGCCTCGAACTCGAGGCGGTAGGATTCCTTGTACCGCAATATCAGAAGCCCCGCCTCCAGCTGATCCGCCTTGGCCAGTGTGTGCATGGCGATCAGGCCTGGATCGGTGAGCGCGCCGCCGCCATTGGCCGCGATTTCGTCTGCCACTTTCATGGCAGCCTTCCAAACCGCCAGCTCCATCGCGAACGGCGTGGTGGTGGTCTTTTCCTGACGGTCCTTGAGGCGGATATTCGCCTCGCTCACCCCCACCATCAACCACACCGCGCCATCGGGTTTCTTCTGCTCGGCCGGATCGCTGAATGCCGGATCGAGCCTTACCGTTCCCTTCCCGGTAGCCGGATCAAGCAAGGCGCTGGCCTTGCGCACCAGGCCCAAAGGCTGTAGCGGCGTGCCGTTCGCCGCCCGCAGGTGCGCCAGCTTGCCCCAGTTGGGCATCTGGCTCGGTTGCGCGGCGATCCCGTTCAGCAGCGCCTCCTCGGCGGCTGCGCGCTTGCCCTGCGCGCCCAGGGCGTCGGACAAGAATCGCCAGCCCTGGCTATTGAGCGGCTCGATCTTCACGCCCTTACGGAACAGCTCCTCCGCCTCTGCCCATTTTTTCTGCGCGAAGTAGCAATCGCCGGCGTAGATCCAGGCGGTGGAATACAGCGGGTCGGCCTGCGCCGCCTGCAGATATTTTTCCCGCGCCTCGTCCAGTTTTCCGGCGACGAAAAGCTGCTCGCCTTCGTGCTTCAGGTTTGACGCCTGCTCCGTCGGCTCGTGCAGCGGCGCCGGCTTTTCCTCGGACAGCATGCGCAGCACCTCCTGCGCGATCGGATCGCGCGGCGCCAGCTTCAACGCCCGCTGCGCGAACGCCTCCGACTGCGCGCGCCATTCCGATTTTTTCGCGGCGTCGGTTTGCAGGATCGATAAAAAATAGAGCGCGTTGGCCAGCTTCGACAACGGCACCGAGGATGTCGCATCGGCCTTCATCGCAGCCTCATAGCTGCGAATCGCCTCGGCGGGCTTGCGCTGGAAGAGCTGCGTGTCCCCCTCCTGCACCAGCGCGGCGGCGGCGTCGTTGATGGGCACCTGCGCGGACGCCATGGGAGCAAAGCACAGCAGCGAGAACGACAAAGACAGAGCCAGCGACAGCGCGCGCAACTTATTCATCATTCAATCCCATTTTTTGGCAAGGTTGAATTTATTATAAGTGCTTTCGCCAGCAAGACGGGGATCACCAAGACGGGGGTCACACCAAGACGGGGGTCAGGTCCGACATTCGGACATTTGGGAACTTTTAAGCGTTGAAAAAGTTCCTCATTTTCGCCTTTTGTCCGAATGTCGGACCTGACCCCGGGGGTTTTTTACAGCGACAGGCGCGCGCGGGCCGCGTCGTATTCGGCTTTCAGGCGCGCGACCATTTCTGCGGTGGTCGGTACGTCGTCCATCAGGCCCACGCCCTGGCCGGCGCCCCAGATGTCGCGCCAGGCCTTGGCGCTGCCGGAGCCGAAGTTCATCGAGCTCTTGTCGGCCTGCGGCAGCGCGTCCGGATCGAGGCCGGCGTTGATGATGGATTTCTTCAGGTAGTTGCCGTGCACGCCGGTGAACAGGCTCGAATAGACGATGTCGGCGGCCGACGATTCGACGATGGCGTCGCGGTAGTCGTCGCTGACGTTCGATTCCTTCGTCGCCAGCCAGCGCGAGCCGATGTAGGCGAAGTCGGCGCCCATCGCTTGCGCCGCCAGGATCGCGTCGCCGGTGGCGATGGCGCCGGACAGGGCGATCGGACCCTTGAAGAATTTGCGCACTTCGCCCACCAGCGCGAACGGCGACAAGGTGCCGGCGTGGCCGCCGGCGCCGCTGGCGACCAGGATCAGGCCATCGACGCCCGCCTCCAGCGCTTTTTCGGCGTGGCGGATCGATACGATGTCGTGCATGACGATGCCGCCATAGCTGTGGATCGCGTCCAGCATCTCCTTCGGCGGTGCGCGCAGCGACGAGATGATGATCGGGACCCGGTGCTTGACGCAGACTTCGACGTCGTGCGCGAGGCGGTCGTTCGATTGGTGGACGATCTGGTTGACGGCGATCGGGCCGACGCGTTTGTCCGGATTGGCTATCTGGTAGTCGGCCAGTTCCTTTTGCAGATCGGTCAGCCAGACATCGAGCATTTCCGCCGGGCGGGCGTTCAGCGCCGGGAACGAGCCGACGATGCCCGCCTTGCACTGCGCCGCCACCAGCGCGGGGCCGCTGGCGATGAACATCGGGGAGGCGATTACGGGAAGTGAAAGATTTTGCAACGCTGCAGGCAGGGCCATGGCGAACTCGCTGACGTAAGTTGATCGGGGTGTGACGGTCTCAGACGATTATAAGCTGGAAATAGTACGGTCGTGCCAAAAATAGGTGGATTGCTCTAGAAGTTGGTTGGGCCGGTGGCGGCCCGGTGGCCGATTACGCGCTTCGCGCTAATCCGCCCTACGTGGATCCCGTGATATTCGAGGTCGGGGGGAAACTAACTACGCACACGGCCACCGGCCGAGAGTTCGGCGCGGATACACGTAGGGCGGATTAGCGCAGCGTAATCGGCCAAGTTCCGCCAGCGACTCATGCATTAAGTAAGTACTCACCCTCAATGTGGGCCGCGAGGCTCCTTACCAGCTGTTTTACCGCCCATGTTCCCAGCGCCTCCGGCGTCTCCTTCAAAAAACGCGCGTTGGCTGTCCCGAACACCGGCATCGCCAGCAGCAACGCCGGCACATCGCTCAACGCGATCCGCTGCCGCTCCAAAAGCAAAAACTTCAGCAGCACCTTGATCGCGTTCTGCGCGTTGCGCACCGGGTCCGCCTCCAGATACGCCAGCCGCGACCTGGCCCGCGCCAGCGCGCCCGCCACGTCGCTGAACGGCCGGCCGTGCCCCGGAATCACCAGGCGCACATCCAGCGCCGCTATCACATCGAGCGTGGCCCGCTCCTCGGCGAAACCGGATTCGCCATCGAGCTCCGGGAAGATCACGCCGAAGCCGTTCTCCCACAACGCGTCGGCCGATACCAGCACCCGCTCCTGCGGACAGTAAAAAATCAGCGAATGCGGATCGTGCCCCGGCGCGCCCAGCGCCCGCCATTCCATGCCGCCCAACGCCAGCACGTCGCCCGGGGCGACGGTGGCGTCGAAGGTGAATCGCTCGCAGCGCTGGCCCGTGGCCTTGAAACTGAGCGCGTCGACGTCCCAGTCCCGCACCTTGTCCGCCTCCGCGACCGGAATGGCGACGCGGCTGCCATAGTGCGCCTGCAGCGTGGCGTTGCCGCCGCAATGGTCGGAGTGTAGATGGGTGTTGAGCACCTGGTCGAGATGCCGCCCTTGCAGCGCGTGCCGCACCAGTTCCAGCGTTTGCGGCGCGTGGGTCAGGTAGCCGGTGTCGATCAGGGCCGTGTCGTCGCGTCCCAACAACAGCACGTTGTTGGAGGACAGCCAGCCCCGCTCGAACACCTGGATCGAGGCCGGCAGCGTGTTCATTGCTGGAAATCGTCGTCGAAATCGACCGTCAGCTCGCGCCGGCGGATCTCGGCCCAGACGCCCCGCTTGTAGTCGTCGTCCGCCTTGGACCAGTTGACGATTTCCTCGATGGTGCGCAGGCATCCCATGCAATAGCGGCGCTCGGCATCCATCTTGCACAGGCTGACGCAGGGCGACGGGACGGGGGTGGCGAGTTCCGGAGCCGCGCCGGGGACTGCTAAGTTAGTTGGATCACTCATGGCGACATTATGGACCGAATGCGCTTGACTTGGGGAACGTGAAGCCTATACTACCATCCATGTAGATGGTAACCAGATGGAGACGTATGGCTAAGCAAGAACTAAAACTGAAGACCGCCGAGTCGGAAAAGATCACGATCAACCTCGGTCCGATCGACCTGGGGCAGATCGATTTGCTGGTGCAGGAGGGGTTTTACTCCAACCGCACCGATTTGATCCGGACGGCGATCCGCAATCAGTTAAACGAGCACGCCGACGTGGTGAAGCAAACGGTGGCGCGCAAAAGCCTGGTGCTCGGAATGCAACATTACACCCGCTCGGATCTTGAAGCGGTGCAGGCGGCCGGCCAGCGGCTGCAGATACAGGTACTTGGTTTGGCCAGTATCGCCAGCGACGTTTCGGTCGAACTGGCGCTGGCGACCATCGATTCGATTTTTGTATTAGGTTCGCTACACGCCAGCGCGGTGATCAAAACCGCGCTGGCCCAGCGGATCCACTAAAGGACAGCTATGAAATTACCGTTTATATCGAGCGTGCGCAGTGCCGCACAAAAGCTCATTAGCAAGGGCGCCACGGCCGCCGTGCAAAAAGCCATGGAGAGCATGCTCGAACTGCAGCAAAAGCAGCAGCAACAACGGGCCGCCGGGCCGCAACCGGCATCGCCGTCGGCGGCCCAACCGTCGGCGCAACCCCATTTGCGTGACATTAACCCGCCGCCCGAATACGTGGCGCCGCGTTCCGCGCCCCAGCCGGGCGCCGACAGCGCCGGCGTGCACGCCGAATCGACGGCGAAACCGGCCGCGAATCAGAATGCGAAGGCGGCTCCGGAACCGCAGCCGCAGGCCACGCCGGCCAGCGCGCCCAATCCGGCCACCAATCCGACCGAATACGCACAGGACATGCTGAACCGGATGGGCATCAAGATCGATCTGCAGTCCATCGATCTGCAGTCCAACTTCGGCCTGGACATGGGTTCGATCATGAATCCCACCAAGGCCGCGCCGCTGCCGGAAGGCGCGAAATTCATCAGCGGCAGCTACGCCAACCACGCCGGCAGCCGCAATTACAAGTTGTACGTGCCGTCGACCTACACCGGCCAGGCCATGCCGCTGCTGGTGATGCTGCACGGCTGCACGCAGAACCCCGACGATTTCGCCGCCGGCACGCAGATGAACCAGGTGGCCGAGGAGATGGGCTGCTTCGTCGCCTATCCGGAGCAGACCGCCGGCGCCAACCACTCGAAGTGCTGGAACTGGTTCAACGCCATCGACCAGCAGCACGGCCAGGGCGAGCCGTCGATCATCGCCGGCATCGCGCAGCAGATCATCGACGAGTATCCGGTCAACGAGCGCCAGGTGTATGTCGCCGGGCTGTCGGCCGGCGGCGCGATGGCGGTCATCGTCGGCACTCTGTACCCGGAGCTGTTCGCGGCGGTGGGCGTGCATTCGGGCCTGCCGTTCGCCTCGGCGCAGGATCTGCCGTCGGCGCTGAGCGCCATGAAGCGCGGCGCCAAAAGCTCGCCCAAAGCCGGTAACGGTTCGCAGCCGATCATTGTGTTCCACGGCGACAGCGACACCACGGTCAACCCGCGCAACGGCGAGCAGGTGATCGAGCAGCGCCTGCACAGCCACAAGGGCGCGCCGTCGATCCAGTCTGGCAGCGTGCCGAACGGGTATCGCTACACTCAGACGACGCACACCAAGGCCGACGGCTCGCCGCTGGGCGAGCATTGGGTGGTGCACGGGGCCGGCCACGCATGGTCGGGCGGCAGCGCGCACGGCACGTACACCGACGCCAAGGGGCCAGATGCCAGCCGGGAGATGCTGCGGTTTTTCCGGAAGGTGAGCTAGGCCTCGCCGGTGATGACGTCTGGAGGCACGTAGGGCGGATTAGCGCAGCGTAATCGGCCATGCATGAGCAGCAGGTACGCATGCATGGCCGATTACGGCGTTCCGCCTAATCCGCCCTACGTGGTTCCGGGGTTCGGTTCGGGTCCATGTGCTGCTTGAGGCACGCCGGGCACCAGCAACTGGCGCCCGGCGCCGACGGCACCGGCAACGACGCCGGCAGGTAGGTGCACCAGCAGGGCTGGGCGGCCGTGGCGGGATCGGCGTCCACCATGGCGCACGAGAAGTCGGCGCCGCAACGCGAGCAGGTACTCATATGGCGGCAAGTTGGCTGGTCATGCGGTCCAGCGTATCGGATGATCTCGGAAAATACAACCGGATAGCCCTATAATGCACAACTCATAGCCGTGATCGCAGCGATCGCAGCCACAGGCTGTAAAATTGCACAAAATTTTTAACCGGACTCGCCATGACCCAACTGACTAACCTTAACTTAGGCATGAATGACGACTTGACCGCGGTGTCGCCGCAGATCAAGGCGCAGATTCTGGCCGAGGCCCTTCCCTACATCCGTAATTTCCATGGCAAGACCATTGTCATCAAATACGGCGGCAATGCGATGACCGACGAGCGCCTGAAGCACGGCTTCGCCCGTGATGTCATTTTGCTCAAATTGGTGGGCATGAATCCGGTCGTGGTGCACGGCGGCGGTCCGCAAATCGACAACGCGCTGAAAAAAATCGGCAAGCAGGGCACCTTCGTGCAGGGCATGCGCATCACCGACGAAGAGACCATGGAAGTGGTGGAGTGGGTGCTGGGCGGCGAAGTCCAGCAGGACATCGTGATGCTGATTAATCACTACGGCGGCCAGGCCGTGGGCCTGACCGGCAAGGACGGTGGCCTGATCCGCGCCAAGAAGATGGCGATGCCGGACAAGGAAAATCCGGGCCAGTTCCTCGACATCGGCTTCGTCGGCGAGATCGACGCGATCAACCCGGCCGTCGTCAAGGCGCTGCAGGACGACGCCTTCATCCCGATCATTTCGCCGATCGGCTTTGGCCAGGATGGCCAGGCGTACAACATCAACGCCGACGTCGTCGCCGGTAAAATCGCGGAAATCCTGAAGGCCGAAAAGCTGATCATGATGACCAATATCGCCGGCGTTCAGGACAAACAAGGCAATCTGGTGACCGACCTGTCGGCGCGCGAGATCGACGAGATGTTCGCCGACGGGACGATTTCGGGCGGCATGCTGCCTAAAATATCATCGGCGCTGGACGCCGCGAAGTCCGGCGTCAACACGGTTCACATCATCGATGGGCGAATTGAACACTCTTTATTGCTCGAAGTGTTGACCGAACAGGCATTTGGAACTATGATCCGGTCTCACTGAAAAAACGGCGATGCACTTTCCGCCGCGTTTTTGAGTGCATCGCCATACCAGTACGCCCTTTTAGCTCAGTGGTAGAGCACTCCCTTGGTAAGGGAGAGGCCACGTGTTCAATCCACGTAAAGGGCACCACTTCTTCAGCATTGCCCCTCCCGCAGCCCCCTCCCCCCGCTTGTCCTTAACTATTTAATAAATCCGCTCCACCGTCATGCCGCGTTGGCGCAGCAGTTCCGGCACGCTTCCCTTGCCGATCAAATGCAGCACGCCTATCGCCGCGACGCTGTTGTTTTCACGCGCCATCAGCTTGGCCATGCTGTCGGCCAGCGCCGGATTGCGGCCGTCCAGCAGCACCTTCTGCACGAAGCGGCCGGAGAAGGTGTCGTCGCGCTCCGCCTGGGCGGCCAGCGCGTCGAGCGCCTTGATGTCGGCGTTGCGCCAGGCTTCGGCGATCTCGCGCGCCTGCCTGGCCTGCTCCTTGTCCTCGATGCCGGCGATGGTCTCCTGCAGGAACAACAGCTGCTCGGCCGGCGACAGATTGCCGAACAGGCCCATTTGGCCCTCCGGCGATTCCAGTTCGATGACTTTCTGGCCACGGTCGTGCGCCTGTTTGGCCAGGTGGGCGTCGACCGCCTGCGCGGCGTCGTAGCCCTGGATGGCGAATTCGCTCACCGTCAGCACACTGGCGAGCAGCCATGGCTTCATCGCCGCCACGGTCTGCGGTTCGATCTTGTACTGCTTGAGCAGCGCATCGAGGCGCCGGCGCCATTCCGGCGACAACGCCGGCGCGGCCGCGCCGGGTCCCACCAGGCCATACTTCTGCACCGCCCGCGCCAGTTTTTGCGGATCGCCCAGCGGATCGATTTCCAGCGCCAGCACGGGCGCCTGCTTCAACACGCCGGCCACGCGCGGCTCGAGCGGATAGAAATCCTTCGAGCCGACGTGGATGGTTCCGAACAGGTATAGCGCATGCTCGCCGCTGCTCACCTTGAACAGCGCGCCACGGTTGGGCGCCCGCTCCTGGTCCGTCGCCTGGTCCGCCGCCCAGGTGGGGCCGAAGGCAAAGCAGAACAAACTGCAGAACATCACTATAATCTGGCGTCGCATGGCTTCCTTTGTAGATTGGTCTCCCGTGAATATTACTCGTAACCCGCCCGTGTGGTTGTTCGATCTCGACAATACACTGCACAACGCCTCCCACGCCATCTTCCCCGCGATCATGGCGAACATGAACGTCTATATCGCCCGCGTGCTGGGCGACGGCGTCACGCCGGCCGGCGAGGACATCGTCAACGCCGCGCGCACCAAATACTGGCGTAGGTACGGCGCGACGATACTGGGACTGGTCAAGCACCACGGCGTGATCCCGGCCCATTTTCTGCACGAGACCCACGCGATCGCCGAGCTGACGGAGATGATCCGCGCCGAGCGCGGACTGCGCCAGCTGATGCGCCGCCTGCCCGGGCGCAAAATCCTGCTGACCAACGCGCCGCACCGCTATTCGACGCAAGTGCTGCGCCATCTGGGCCTGCACCGCGAATTCGGCCACCATGTCTCGGTCGAATCGATGACGGTGCACCGGCAGATGCGCCCCAAGCCGTCCAAGCTGTTGTTGCGCAAACTGATGCGCCGCCACCGCCTGACGCCGGAGCGCTGCATCCTGGTCGAGGACACCTTGGCCAATCTGCGCAGCGCCCACTCGCTGGGCATGCGCACCGCGTGGATCACCCAGTACCTGACCATCGGCGACACCGCCGGCCTGGCGCATCCCCAAAAAAGGTTAATTCGCCCCGCTTATGTCGATGTCAAAGTAAAATCTGTCAGGAATCTGCCGGCACGCCTGCATCATCTGCGCTGATTCACCTCTTTTTCGACACTATCCGCGAGATCACATGGCAAGCACACCGCCGGGCCAGCGCCGCCTTGAAATCCTCCGAGCGCTGGCGGAGATGCTGGAACAGCCCAAGGGCGACAAAATCACCACGGCCGCGCTGGCGCGCAAGCTGGAGTTTTCCGAGGCCGCGCTGTACCGGCATTTCGCCAGCAAGGCGCAAATGTTCGAGGGGCTGATCGAATTCATCGAGTCCACCGTCTTCGGCTTGATCAACCAGATCGGCGAACGCCAGGCCGACGGCCTGACGCAGGCGCGCGACATCGTCGGCATGCTGCTGCAATTCGCCAGCCAGAATCCGGGCATGACGCGGGTGCTGATCGGCGAGGCGCTGGTCAACGAGGACGAACGCCTGCAACTGCGCATGAACCAGTTCTACGACCGCATCGACCTGGCGCTCAAACAGGCGTTGCGGCAGTCGGTGGCGGAGGGGCTGGCGCACGAGAACGAAGTGCAGGCGCGCGCCGGCATGCTGACCAGTTTTGTCATCGGCCGCTGGCACCGTTATGCCAAGAGTGGATTCAAGAACAACCCGTCGCAGGACGCCCCGCTGCAAATCGCGCTGCTGTTATCGTAATGGAAATGAACGCTGAATGTTTCGCACTGCTGGACGACGCCAGTCCCGGCAACGGCCGTGAAGGCGAGGCCGTGCCAGCCGCGCCCTCGCGTTCGCGCCTGTACACCGGCCATCTGGGCACGCTGAGCTGCGAGGACATCGGCCAGTGGCCGCAAGTGCTCGAACAGATGCGCGCGGCGCTGACGCGCGGCGAGTACGCGGTCACCTTGTGCGCCTATGAGCTGGGCGCGGAGCTGCTCGGTATCGGCACCGCCCCGCCGGCGGGCGCGCCGCTGGCGCAAATTCTACTGTTCAAGGACTGCGTGTCGCTGACCAGCGCCGAGGTGGGCGACTGGCTGGCCGCGCGCTCGTTCCCGATCGACCGGCCGGCGGGCATCGCCAACATCCGCGTCAACGTCGGCCGGGACGAGTTCGACGCCGCGCTGGCGCGCATCCACGATTACATCGAGGCGGGCGACACCTACCAGGTCAATTACACCTACCGGCTGCGCTTCGACGCCTTCGGCGGCATCCACGCGCTGTACGCGCGCCTGCGCGGGCGCCAGCCGGTGCCCTACGGCGCGCTGGTGGGGCTGGAGGACGGCTCGGCCATCCTGTCGCTGTCGCCGGAGCTGTTCGTGCGCCACGAGGACGGCGTGCTGACGGCGCGGCCGATGAAGGGCACCGCGCCGGCCGCGCCGCCGGCGCAGGCGGCCGAGAACATCCTGCGCGCGACCGTGCTGGCGGCCGATCCGAAGAACCGCGCCGAAAACCTGATGATCGTCGACCTGCTGCGCAACGACATCGGCCGCATCGCGCGCACCGGCAGCGTGCAGGTGCCGGCGCTGTTCGAGGTGCACCGCTACAGCAGCGTGCTGCAAATGACGTCGACCATCACCGCCGAACTACGCGACGACGTATCGCTGGGCGGCATCTTCGACGCGCTCTATCCGTGCGGCTCGATCACCGGCGCGCCCAAGCGCCGCACGATGGAGATCATCGGCGAACTGGAACCGGACCCGCGCGGCATCTACACCGGCGCCATCGGCTGGTTCGATCCCGACAAGGAAGGCAAGGTCGGCGACTTTTGCATGTCGGTGCCGATCCGCACGCTGGCGCTGTGCGCGCCGGACGGCGTCGACGGCGTGCGCCGGGGCGAAATGGGCGTGGGCGCCGGCATCGTCTTCGACAGCGACGCCGCCGGGGAGTACGCCGAGTGCCAGTTGAAGGCGCGCTTCCTCACCGGCCTGAAGAACGACTTCGAAATCTTCGAGACGATGTACGCCACGCCCCAGGATGGCGTGCGCCACCGCGCGCGCCACCTGAAGCGCCTCGCCGCGTCGGCGGCCTACTTCGGCTACGCGTGGGACGAGGCGGCGGCCAACGCCTATCTGGACACCGCCTGCCGCATGCTGGCCGACGACGCCCACCAACCGCCGTCGCCAGTCGCCGCGTACCGCCTGCGATTGGCGCTGGGTCCGTCGGGTGCGTTCTCGGTGCAGCACGCGCCGCTGGCGCCGATCACGCAGCCGGTGCGCGTGCTGCTGGCGGGCGACGCCACCGCCTCCGGCGACCTGTTCCTGCGTCATAAAACCAGCGTCCGCGCCCGCTACGACGCCGCCTGGCGCGATGCCGAGGCGCAGGGCGCCTTCGACACGCTATTCTTCAACGAACGCGGGGAACTGACCGAGGGTGGGCGCAGCAGCGTCTTCGTGCGCATCGACGGCTGCTGGCTGACGCCATCCCTGGCCTGCGGCGTGCTGCCCGGCGTGATGCGCGGCGTGCTGCTCGACGATCCCGAATGGAACGCCAGCGAGGCGGTGATCACGCGGGCCATGCTGGAGCGCGCGCAGGACATCGTCGTCTGCAATGCCCTGCGCGGCGCGATGAAGGCGGCGCTTTAAAGGTCCACGATCATCTCGAAACCGCCGTAGATCATGCGCTTGCCGTCGAAGGGCATGCTCTTGGGGTCCATGAATTCGGCCAGGCGCGGGTCCTTCATGACTTTCTCGTTGATTTCATCGCGCTTGGCGCGCGATTCGTAGACGATCCAGGAAAACGCCACCACTTCGTTTTCCTTCAGGTCCACGCTCATCGGGAACGAGGTGACCTTGCCGGGCGGGACGTCGTCCCCGATGGTTTCACGGAACTCCAGCGCGCCGTATTCCTTCCAGACCGCGCCGCAGGCCAGCGACATTTTTTTATACGCTTCAATGTTCTCTTTGGGTACCGGAATCACAAATCCATCGACATATGCCATGATTGTCTCCTGTTATTGAGTGAACAATCAGATTAGTCAACTAACCACAAGATGACAAGCGACATAGCTTAGGGCGAATCAATACGGCGATATATATCAGGCGACGTCAACAAACCGTTTCCGGTAGGCGCCCGGCGTGGTCGCTGCCAGCCGGCGGAAATGATGCCGCAGGGATTCCTCGGAGCCGAAGCCGGCCCGCTCGGCGATCTGCGCCAGCGGCACGTCCGGCACTTCCAGCATCTCCTTGACGATCGCCACCCGCTCGCGGATCAGCCACTCGACCGCACCCATTCCCGTTGCCTGTTGGAACTGGCGCTGCAGGGTGCGCGGACTCATCGCGGCGCGCTCGGCCATGCTGGCGACCGTGTGCGGACGCTCCGGGTGGCTGCGCAGCCAGTCCATCAGTTTCGACAGCCTGCCCTGCCCGCCCTGCGCCATCGGCCGGGGCAGGAACTGCGCCTGCCCGCCTTCCCGGTGCGGCGCCACCACCAGCCGCTGCGCCACCAGATTGCCGATGCGGGCGCCATGGTCGCGCCGCACGACGTGCAGCAGCATGTCCAGTCCGGCGGCAGAGCCGGCGGCGGTGATGACCTGGCCGGTGTCCACATACAAGTGGTCGGGCTGGACGTCGATATCCGGATAGCGCTGGGCAAGCTTGTCGGCGTAGCGCCAGTGGGTGGTGGCGCGCTGGCCGTCCAGCACGCCGGCGGCGGCCAGCACGAAGACGCCGGAACAGATCGAGCACAGGCGGGCGCCGCGGCGGTGCGCGGCGCGGATCAGCTCCAGCAGCGCGGGCGGGGGCGGTTCGTCGGCGTCGCGCCAGCCGGGGATGACGATGGTGTCGGCCAGCGCCAGCAACCCGGGCGCGTACGGCGCCTGCACAGTGATGCCGCCGGCCGCGCGGATCGGCCCCGGCTCGACGGCGCAGACGGCGAAGTCGTACCAGTCGACATCCAGCTCCGGGCGTTCGAGGGCGAACAGTTCGACCGTGCAGCCGAACTCGAAGGTGCAGAGCCGGTCGTAGGCCAGCGCGACAACGAGATGTTTTTTCATGGCGTGATCTTAACGCAGAATGGCGGATGCGCCACTGATGGCGGCGGCGGGGGGCGCGCACAATGTTGTTGCCGATTCAAATTACCAATGAACCACGTAGGGCGGATTAACGCAGCGTAATCGGCCATGTATGAGTTGCCGACACGCATGCATGGCCGATTACGGCGTTCCGCCTAATCCGCCCTACGTGGAACCCAGGAACTCATTCACCAAGGAGATAACAATGTCCGCCAAATCCCTCGTCAGCGCCATCCCGGCCGCCTCCAGCGCCGCCGCCCTGGCCCACTTCGAAGCCAATTTCAGCTACGAAACCGATTGCTGGGACGTGCACGACGCGCTCGCCGGCGGCAAGCAGGATTTCGTGTTGCTGGATGTGCGCGGCACGGAGAAGTACGCGGCCGGCCATGTGCCCGGCGCGCTGGATCTGGCGCACCGCAAGATCATCGGCTCGAAGGTCGCCGAATTCCCTGACGACACGCTGTTTGTCGTCTACTGCGCCGGCCCGCACTGCAATGGCGCGGCGCGCGCCGCCGTGCGGCTGGCGCAACTGGGGCGGCCCGTCAAACTGATGGCGGGCGGCATCACCGGCTGGCTCGACGAAGGTTTCGCCCTCGCCACCGCGCCGGCAGGCGAGCCGCACGAGGACTGATTACATCGCCAGCGCTTTTTCGACCGCGCCGACCAGCTGCTTGTCGTCCGGTTTGACTTTGCTGCCAAAGTTATCCACAACCTTGCCGTTGCGGTCGATCAGGTATTTGTGGAAGTTCCAGGCCGGCGCCTTGCCGGTCGCCTTGATCAGGTTGGCGAAGAGCGGATTAGGCTGCTTGCCCGACACGACCGACTTGGAGAACATCGGGAACTTCACGCCATAGGTGTTGTAGCAGAAATCGGCGATTTCCTTGCTGCTGCCCGGCTCCTGCTGGCCGAAGTCGTTGGACGGGAAGCCCAGCACCACCAACCCCTTGCCGCCATATTTGGCGTACATGGCCTCCAGCCCCTCGTACTGGTTGGTGAAGCCGCAGTACGACGCGGTATTGACCACCAGAATCACCTTGCCCGAGTACTGGCACAGGTCTTGCGGCGCTTCGTCCTGCAGACGCTTGAACGTTTGCTTGAGGATGGCCGGGCAATTGGCCGGCGCGGCCGTCGCCGCAGGTGCGGTACCGCCAGCTAAGGCGGGGGCTTGCGCGAACGCCGGGGCGCCCGCCAACAAGGTCAGCGAGGAAACTACGCACAGCTGGGCAATTATCTTGGACATGGTCGAGGTCGCTAAGAGTAAAAAAATCATTCTATGCCAATCCGCCGGACCTTGCCTGGAGAGCATGCGAAATCGCAAACATCGCGCAAACATCGGCGTTCCTTTTACCGGGATTAAGCGAGCGCGACCCTGCTGGTAACCCACACTGGGTATCCGCTTTAAACTTGGCCGGATAGGAGGTGAACATGCGTACTTTCTGCTTAGCACTGCTGCTATTTGCCGCCGTCCAGGCCATGGGCCCGGCGCGGGCGCGGGCGCCCGCGTCCGCGCCGCCGGTCGCGTTGCCGTACATGAAAGCGGAACAGGTCACGGTCTCGGGCATCTCCTCCGGCGCCTACATGGCGGTGCAGTTCCAGGTGGCGTTTTCCAGGACGGTCAAAGGCGCCGGCATCATCGCCGCCGGCCCCTATTTCTGCTCGCGCGGCAACGTGCTCACCGCCACCACCGTCTGCAGTTGCACGAACGACGTATTCCCATGCCGGGTCGCCCCGGGCGCCACCCGCGTGCACGAACTGATCGCCGTCACCGACTGGTTTTCCGCGCTGCAGGCGATCGATCCGACCAGCGCCATGGCCGGACACCGGATCTGGATGCTGTCGGGCGGCGCCGATACCGTCGTGCCACAGGCGGTCGTCGACGACCTGCAAAGTTTCTACCAGCACTACGTCGCGGCGAATCGTATTTTCTACAAGCGCGATTTGCCCGCCCAGCACGCAATGCCGACGGACAACTTCGGCAATGCCTGCGCCACGCTGGCCTCGCCGTTCATCAACAATTGCGGGTTCGACGCGGCAGGGGAATTGCTAAAATGGATCTACGGGCCGCTGACGGCGCGCAATACCGGCCGCCCGGCGGGCCGCTTCATCGTGTTCAACCAGGCGGAATTTCTGACGCATCCACGCCTGCACGGCATGGCCGAGAGCGGCTATCTGTATGTGCCGCCGGCCTGCGACAACGCCGGCAACAACGGCTGCCGGCTGCACGTGGCGTTCCACGGTTGCCTGCAGGACCTGGAGGAGATCGGCACCACCTTCGTCGAGCGGGCCGGCTACAACGCCTGGGCCGACAGCAACAAGCTGATGATCCTGTATCCGCAGGCGGCCTCGATCGGGCAGTACAGAAACCCCAACGCCTGCTGGGATTGGTTCGCCTACGACGACCTGCGCTACCCGCAGAAAGGCGGCCGCCAGATGGCGGCCGTCAAACGCATGATCGACCGGCTCACCGGCGTGCCGGCGGCCATGATACCGACGCCGCCGCCGGCGCCGCCCGCTAAATGCCGCCTAGGCAAATGTACTTAACCACCAGGAACTCGTCGATGCCGTGATGCGACCCTTCACGGCCCAGGCCCGACTGCTTGACGCCGCCGAACGGCGCCACCTCGTTCGAGATCAGCCCGGTATTGACGCCGACGATGCCGCATTCCAGCCCCTCGGCCACGCGCCAGATGCGGCCGATGTCGCGCGAGTAGAAGTAGCTGGCCAGGCCGAACTCGGTGTCGTTGGCCAGCGCGATGACTTCCTCGTCGGTCTTAAAGCGGAACAGCGGCGCCAGCGGGCCGAAGGTCTCCTCGCTGGCGACCAGCATGTCCTTGCCGATGTCGGCGATGACGGTCGGCTGGAAGAAGCTGTGGCCCAGCGCGTGGCGCTTGCCGCCGGTGAGCAGGCGGCCACCCTTGGACAGCGCGTCGGCCACGTGCTCCTCGACCTTCTGGACGGCCTTCTCGTCGATCAGCGGGCCCTGGGTGACGCCCTCGTCGACGCCGTTGCCGACCTTGAGTTTTTCGACGGCGGCCACCAGTTTTTCGGCGAATTGTTCGTATACCCTGTCCTGCACGTACAGGCGGTTGGCGCACACGCAGGTCTGGCCGGCGTTGCGGTACTTGGAGGCGATCGCGCCTTCGACGGCGGCATCGAGATCGGCGTCGTCGAACACGATGAACGGCGCGTTGCCGCCCAGTTCCAGCGACAGTTTCTTGATCGTCGGCGCGCTTTGCTCCATCAGCAGCCGGCCGATGGCGGTCGAGCCGGTGAAGGTCAGCTTGCGCACGATCGGGTTGGAGGTCATTTCGCCACCGATGTCCCTGGAGGCGCCGGTCAGCACGCTGAACACGCCCGGCGGCACGCCCGCGCGCCCGGCCAGTTCGGCCAGCGCCAGCGCGCAATACGGCGTGGCCTCGGCCGGCTTGAGCACCATCGGGCAGCCCGCCGCCAGCGCGGGGCCGGCCTTGCGGGTGATCATCGCGATCGGGAAGTTCCACGGCGTGATCGCCGCGCACACGCCGATCGGCTCCTTGGTCACCAGCAGGCGGCGGTCCGGCCACGGCGACGCCAGCGTCTCGCCGGCCACGCGCTTGGCTTCCTCGCCGAACCATTCGATGAACGAGGCGCCGTAGGCCACCTCGCCGCGCGACTCGGTCAGCGGCTTGCCCTGCTCCGCCGTCATCAGCAGCGCCAGGTCGTCGGTGTTTTCCAGGATCAGGTCATTCCACTTGCGCAGAATGGCGGCGCGCTCCTTGGCGGTCTTTTTGCGCCAGGCCGGCCAGGCGGCGTTGGCGGCGTCGATGGCGCGCCTGGTTTCGGCCGCGCCCATGCGCGGCACGGTGCCGATTTGCTCGCCGGTGGCGGGATTGGTCACCGGATGGGTCTCGCCGTTGTCGGCGTCGCTCCAGACGCCGTCGATGTAGGCTTGCTGGCGCAGCAGTGTGGGGTCTTTCAGTTGCAGCATCGTTAGTCCTCCTCATGCAAAGAATGACTATGCCATAGACCGCGCCGGCGTGATTTACACTACGGTGAACGAGGACAGGTCAGGGTGCGGCGGCGGGAAGCTCAGTTCCATGCCTTCCAGCGTCTCCAGCAGCAGGCTGGCGATCACCAGGTTGCGGTGCGTCTTGGAGTTGGCCGGCACGATGTACCACGGCGCGTGCGGCTGGTCGGTCTCGCGGATGGCTTGTTCATAGGCGCGCTGGTATTCGTCCCATTTCTGGCGCTGATCGATGTCCGTCGGGGCGAATTTCCATTGCTTGTCCGGATCGTCCAGCCGCTCCTGCAGGCGCTCGCGCTGCTCCTCCTTGGAGATATGCAGAAACACCTTGACGATGACGGTGCCGGTTTCGGCCAGCATGCGCTCGAAATCGCGGATCTGCGCGTAGCGGCGCTTGCACTCCTTCTCATCGATCATGCCCTGCACCTTGGTGATCAGCACATCCTCGTAGTGGCTGCGGTTGAAGATCGCGATCTGCCCCTTGACCGGCACATGCTGGTGCACCCGCCACAGGTAGTCGTGGGCCAGCTCCTCGTCGGTCGGCGCCTTGAAGGCGGCCGCGCTCACGCCCATCGGGCTGACGCCGCTGAACATCGCGCGTATGGTGCCGTCCTTGCCGGAAGTGTCCATCCCCTGCAGCACCAGCAGCACTTTCTGTTTGCGCTGGGCGTAGAGCATGTGCTGCAGGTCGGAGATGCGTTTTAACAGCGCGTCGGTGCGCTTGATGTCGAGCGCCTTGCCCTTGGACTTGCTCAACCCGGGATTGGCGGCGCGGCTGGAGAAGGCGCTGTCGCCGGCATCCTCCTCGCGCAGTTTTTGCTTGGCGGAGGCGCGGAAATGCTGGCGGGCGTTATGGGTCATGGCGTCGATTCGGTTTATATGGTTTAGCTAGAATATCATTTCGCCGCCAGTCCGGCTGCCCGGTAGCCCCACCACGCCGCCTCCTCGAACACCGAGAAGCCCGACAGGTCGGCATGCGCGAACAGAATCGGGCCGTCCACCTCGCGCAAGGCCTTCATGCCGGCGTTGGCGCGGAAGTTGGGCCATGGCGCGGCCATTGCGTGGCCGCGCAGGGTGATGTCGACCCGCTCGACGCAGGACGCGAACTGCGCGCCGTAGGCGGTTTTGAGGTCGGCGCTGGCCAGCGCCAGCAGCTCCTCCGGCTTGGCGGCCGCCATCCAGTGCCGGGCGCTGCTCGGCTTGCGGTCGGACAGCGCGATATAGGCGCTGAAGACCGTCTTTTCCGGCGGCCGCACGCGGATGTCCTGGTGGGTGGAGACGACATAGCCCAATCCGGGCTCGCTGTAGACAACGTTGTCCCACGACAGCGGCGGCGAATGCGGCCCCTCCTGCAACTCCTGCGGAAAACGCTTGAGCAGGAAGTTGGCCACCATCCACGGCGCGTATTCGGGGATATGTTTGGCCGGATCGAAGCCGTAGGCGGCGATGTTATCCACAACCCGCGCGGCCACATAGATCGGCATCGCGCAGATGGCTTTGCGCGCCCGCACCAGATACGTCGTCGGCTTGCCGTTTTCGAGCTTGAAGCACAGGGCCTCGACGCCGTCCGCCGTTTTTTTCAGCGACACCACGGTGCCGGCCACGCGTTTGATGCCCGAGGCGCGCTCCATGCCGGTAGCCAGCGGTTGCAGGCCGCCCGGCCACGTGAGCCAGGTGCCGCTGCTGGCGTTGGCGGCCGCGCCCCAGCGGCTGCAGTAGTAATGCAGGCCGGCCCAGGCCGAGACCTTGTCGTAGCGGGTGCCGTAGTCATCGCGGCAGCAGTAATTCAGGTACCAGTGCAGGGTCGGCGAGCGGTAACCGCTTTGCTCCAGCCACTGCTTGAGGGTGATGCGGTCCAGCGCCTGCCATGTCGGGTCCTCCGACGACATCACGGTCGGGAACACGAACACGCGCCGGCCGTCGGCGCCGTGCGTTTGCCGCAGCCGTTCCACTTCGGCGAAAAAGCGCGTGTGCTCGTCGATCTCCCATTGCGGCACGCCCTCGGTGGGCATGAAGCCTTCCTGCCACTGGCCGTTGTACAGCAGCCTCTCCTCCGGCGCGTGCAGGATGAAGCGCTCGTCGTAGTAGGGTTTCTCGCCCAGCGGATCTTTTTGGATGATGCCCAGGTCGGCCAGGATCTCGCGCACATGCACCGACTCCGGCGATGGCAGCGGCAGGTAGTGCGCGCCGGTCGGATATTCGAACTCGCCGAAGGCGCCACCGGCGGCGTTGCCGTGCGGTTGAGGGCCGTCCACCATCAGCATGTCGGTCTTGCCGAGCTTTTTGAGTTTCCACGCGGCGGTCAGCCCGGCGATGCCGGAACCGAGGATGGCGATATCGGTTTGCAGCACCCGCGACGGCGGCGGCAGCGGCTTGTTGCGCAGGTCGCGCAGGAAGTGGCCCTCGTCGCGGCCCGGATAGTGCAGCGTGGGCGTGATCTCCTGCCAGCGCTGGAAACCGGCCACGCTGCCCGCCGCCACCAGGCCACCGGCAGCGCCGGCGCCGGCCCACACCAGAAAGGATCGTCGCAACATCAGCGTATCACCCGGCGCCAGTCCTGCTCGAACTCGTGCACCAGCGACTGCGTATTGAGGCGGTTGGGCTCCATCGGCAGGCGCTTCATATCGGGCGGGAAGATGAACATCTCGCGCGTGGTGTCGGCGTTCAGGTAGCGCATCGGCAAACGGTACTCGGCGGGCGGAGTGTACTGCGCCTGGGGCGTGGCGAGTATGAAGCCCCATTCGCCGAACGACGGCACATAGGCATGGTAGGGATAGGTCTTCAGGCCGACTTCGCGCAGGGTGGCGTCGATGGTCCAGTAGGCGTGCGGGGCGAAGAACGGCGACGTCGATTGCACCGCCATCAGGCCGTTGGCCGCCAGGTGCTTGCGCAGCATGCCGTAGAACGGCACCGAGTACAGCTTGCCCAGCGCGAAACTGGACGGATCGGGGAAGTCGACGATGATGGCGTCGAACATGTCGTCGTTCTTTTGCAGCCAGACCGCCGCGTCGGCGTTGACCACGCGCACCCGCTTGTCGCTGAGCGAGCCGCCATTGAGCTTGACCAGTTCCTCGCGTTTGGTGAAGGCGCCGGTCATCGCCGGGTCCAGGTCGACCAGGGTCACATGTTCGATGTTTTTGTAGCGCAGGATCTCGCGCAGCGCCAGGCCGTCGCCGCCGCCCAGCACCAGCACCCGCTTCGCCCACGGCAAGGGCTGCAGCACCGGATGCACCAGCGCCTCGTGATACCGGTACTCGTCGCGCGACGAGAACTGCAGGTTGCCGTTGATGTACAGGCGCAGATCGTCCTTCCAGCGCGTGACCACCAGCCGCTGGTAAGGCGTGGTGGTGGCGAAGACGATTTCGTCGCCGAACAGGCCATGCTCGCCCCAGTAGGTCAGCTTGTCGGCCGACGCGAAGCCGGCCACCAGCACGAACATCACGGCCGACGCGCGCAGCATGCGGCCGGTGACGTTTTTAAGCTCTGTGCGAAACACGCGAATTGTCCACAGGGCGACGCCGACGTTGAGCATCCCGAACAGGAAGCCGGTGCGCACCAGGCCCAGGGTCGGCGCCAGCACCAGCGGGAACAGCAGCGACACCGCCAGCGCGCCCAGATAATCGAAGGTCAGCACCTTGCTGACGATTTCGCTGAAGCCGGTCTGGCGCGCGTTCAGCGCGCGCATCACCAGCGGCACCTCCATGCCGACGAAGGCGCCGACCAGGAACACCATCAGGTACAGCATGGTGCGGAACGGCGCCGCCATCCACGAAAACGTCAGGAACAGGATCGCCGCCGACAGCCCGCCGACCAGGCCGACCGCCAGCTCGATATCGACAAAGCGTGACAGCACATCCTCATCGCGCACATACTTGGAGAAGTGGGCGCCGACGCCCATCGCGAACAGGTAGCATCCGATCACGGTGGAGAACTGCAGCACCGAGTCGCCCAGCAGGTAGCTGGACAGGGCGCCAGCGATTAATTCATACGCCAGGCCGCAGGAAGCGACCACAAACACGGACAATATAAGAATCTTTTTGTTCATTTGGCTCTTTTGCACTAATATGCTTCAGCGTTAGTAACTTAACCACAAGGTTCAACACTTTACCCCACTGAGAGCGCGCCGTGCCCGCCATCCTAAACTATCTGATACACCTTCTACTGGCCGCCGTGCTGCTGGCCGTCTTTTTTGTCGTCTACACGCGCACGACGCCGGCCAACGAGGTGCTGCTGATCCGCCAGGGCAACCAGGCGGCGGCGCTATCGCTGGGCGGTGCGCTGATCGGTTTTTCAATCACCGTCGGCTCGGCGCTGATGCATACTGCGAATTACCAGGAGTTCTTCGCCTGGGCCTTCGGCGCGATGCTGGTGCAGGTGCTGGCGTACGCCATCACGACGCGGGTGCTGAACATGTCGAAGGACCAGATCGAGGCGAACAACACCGCCTTCGGCGGCCTGCTGGGCGCGATCTCCATTTCCATCGGCGTTATCAACGGCGCCTGCATTTCCTAATTTAGCCAAACCAAAGCGAGGACCATCATGGGCATCGGCAGCTTTATCAAGAAGCAGTTTATCGACGTACTGCAGTGGAACGAGGAAGTCGACGGGGTACTGGCCTGGCGCTATCCGATGCAGGATTTCGAGATCCAGAACGGCGGCGTGCTGGTGGTGCGCGAGTCGCAGATGGCGGTGTTCGTCAACGAGGGCCAGGTGGCCGACGTCTTCGGCCCGGGCACCCACAAGCTGACCACGCAAACCCTGCCGATCCTGACCAACCTGAAAAACTGGGACAAGCTGTTCGACTCGCCGTTCAAGTCGGATGTCTATTTTTTCAGCACCCGCGTGCAGACCGGCCGCAAATGGGGCACGCCGCAACCGATCACGATCCGCGACAAGGACTTCGACATGGTGCGCGTGCGCGCCTTCGGCATGTTCTCGTACCGCGTGACCGATCCGCGCCTGTTCTTCAAGGAGATCAGCGGCACGCGCGAGGTCTACACCCGCGACGAGGTGGAGGAGCAGCTGCGCGGCATCCTGATGGCGACCATGGCCAGCTCGCTGGGTGGCGCGCAGGTGCCGTTCCTCGACATGGCGGCCAACCAGGCGCTGATGGCCCAGCAGGTCAAGGGCGACCTGTCCACCGCGTTCGGCCGCTACGGCATCGGGCTCGATGAATTCAACGTCGCCAGCGTCAGCCTGCCGGAGGAACTGCAGGCCGCGCTCGACGAGCGCATCTCCGCCGGCATGAAGGGCGGCATGAGCGCCGACAAAATGGCCGGCTTCACGCGCTACCAGGTGGCCAGCGCGATTCCGATGGCGGCGTCGAACGAAGGCGGCCTGGCGGGCATCGGCGCCGGCCTGGGCGCCGGCATGACGGTCGGCCAGATGATGGGACAGGCCATGGCCGGGGCGGCGGCGCCCGCGGCGGCGGCACCTGCGGCACCGGCCGGGGACTCGATCGAAAACCGCCTGGAAAAGCTCAAAGGACTGCTCGACAAAGGCCTGATCTCGGCCGCCGACTACGACAGCACCAAGGCCGAACTGCTCAAAAAACTGATCGGCTGATAAGGACACATGCAAATCGTTTCCTGTCCCAGCTGCGGCGCGGAAGTCAAATTCCGCTCGCACGCCTCGGTCATGGCCGTCTGCGAATATTGCGGCACCAGCGTGCTCAAAGACGCCGACTCGGTCAAGGACCTTGGCAAGATGTCCTCCGTGCTGGAGGACTATTCGCCGATCCAGATCGGCGCCTCCGGCGTTCTCGGTCAGCGCCAGTTCAGCGTCGTCGGCCGCATCCAGCTGCGCTATTCGGCCGGCATGTGGAACGAGTGGTATCTGCTGTTCGACGACGGCGCCACCTCGTGGCTGGGCGATTCGTCCGGCATGTACACCATCACCGCCGAATATAAGGTTAACGACAAGGGCAACGGTATCACCCCGCACGAGATCAACGTGCCGGCTTTCGAGCAGTTGCGCGCCGGCGCGAGCTACGGCATCAACGGCGCGCCGTATATCGCCGCCGAGATCCGCGTGGCCGATTGCATCGGCGGCCAGGGCGAGCTGCCGTTCAAGGTGGGCGAAGGCTATCAGAGCAAAGTAGCCGACTTCCGGCGCGGCACGGAGTTCATCACCCTCGATTACTCGGATTCACCACGCCCGGTCATCTACACCGGCATGGCGGTCACGCTCGACAGCCTGCGCATGCAGCTGTTGCGCGACGACGAGACCATCCATCGCTCCGCCGGCCGTTATCGCGGCAAGCTCGATGCGCTCGATTGCCCTTCCTGCGGCAGCGGCATCAAATATCTGCCCGGCGTGACCACCACGCTGGTGTGCCCGGCGTGCCAGACGCAAATCGACGCGGCGGGCACCGAGGCGACGGTGCTGGCGGCGGGCGAACGCGTGACCGCCGCGCGGCCGACGCTCGATCTGGGCGCCACGGCCAACATCAACAAGCAGGATTTCACCATCATCGGCATGATGCGGCGCATGGACGACGAGGGCACCGAGTGGACCGAGTACCTGATGTACGGCGCGCGCGCCGGCTTCTCGTGGCTGGTGGAGACGGACGAGGGCTGGTCCGGCGCGACGGTGATGCCGGAGTGGCCGGTCGTCTACACGCCGGGACAGCAAAGCGTGACGGTGGAAAAAGCGCAGTACGAGCTGCTGTACGCCTACGGCTCGGAGGTCACCTTCGCCGCCGGCGCCTTCAACTGGCGCGTGGCCGTTGGCGACCATACGCAGGTCGAAGAATTCCAGGCAGGCCAGATCCGGTTGGCCTGCGAGACCAGCGAACAGGAAATGACGTGGTCGCGCTCCGCGCCGGTGGCGGTCGACCAGTTGAAGGCCTGGTTCGGCGCCCAATTCCACGGCAGCGCCACGCCGGCGAAGACAGCCGGCGGCAAGCTGACGGTCAAAAACCGCTACCGCAACGCCGCCAAATACATTATCGGGTTCATGCTGGTGATTAACGCGATACCGCTGCTGACGAATTTTTCCGGCACCTGGTTCATGAGCGCGATCGGCGCCCTGGCGATTTACCTGCCGGCGACATTTTTAGATAGCAACGACAAATCATGACGAAATTTTTCATTTACGCGGTCGTTGTTACCGTTCTGACCTCTTGCAATAGCTGGACGCGGCTCGGTGGCGGTGGCGGCGCGGCTTCCCGTGGCAGCACCTGGAGTTCGCACACGGGCGGCGGCGGTGGCAGCTTTGGCGGCGGCTCCGGCGGCGGAGGCCACAAGTGAAACGCGAAACGCTCCCGGGCGCCGTCGCGGCCGCCGTTCACCAGCCGGCCGGCATCCATGTGCTGGCCGATCTGAACGGAATCGATGCTGAAAAATTATGCAGCTGCGAGGCGCTGGAGCAGTTGCTGCGAGCGGCGGCCGAGGCGGCGCATGCTCACGTGCTGCACAGCCATTTTCACGGATTTGGCGAAGGCCAAGGGGTGACCGGGGTGGTGTTGCTGGCCGAATCGCATATCTCGATCCACACGTGGCCCGAGTGCGGCTTTGCCGCCGCCGACATCTTCATGTGCGGAAACGCGCAGCCGGAGTTAGCGCTCACCATCATCGAACGGGCCTTGACGCCTGCCTCCAGCCGTATCAACACGGTGCGGCGCGCGCCGCCGGGCTTCGACTGATCAGTTCATCCTGGCCGCGTTCTGGCTGGCCGTCATCGGTTTGAGCGGAACGTCGCGGAAGATGGCTTCTTTGGGTGTCACGGTCGCCGTCCTGTTAGCCGCGCCCGTCTCCGCCATCAGCGACCGATGCTGAACATTCGACGCGCAGCCGGCGAGCAACACGATGCCCACTAAAAAAAATGTCTTTTTCATATATCGTCCCCGTTTTGCTATTTTACCTACTCGCATAACTGAAGTAACAATACCTCAAAGCACGGCTGGAACAACTGAAAAACGGTTCAAAATGAAAAATAAATTGGAAATTAGCAACGGTGTTGCACTGGCGACAATCTCCCGGTGCACGGGTGTTAGTCAGCCCGCTTGCGCGTCAGCCATCTCATCATCCCGCCGCTGGACCTCGACGGCGGCCGGCCGGCTCTGCACGCGGGCGACGTAGTCGGTGATTTCCTGGCGCTTGGGCAGCAGGTCGAAAGCGGTCATCCATCCCAGCGCCCCGCCCCACAGCACATCGAGCGCGGTGAACTGCCCGCCCAGCATATAAGGTCCCTTGGACAACTGGCTCACCAGGGTGTTGAAAACGTCGTCGAAATTGCCGTAGCCGGTGGTCTTCTTGTCCTCGACTTCGCGCTTGAGCCAGCGGTCGACCAGCGCCGGCTCGAAGCAACTGCCATAGAACGCCATCCAGCGCAGATACGGGCCGCGCTGCGGATCGCCGATCGGCGGCGCCAGCTTCGCTTCGGGAAACAGGTCGGCCAGATACGGGTAGATCGCCACCTGTTCGGTGACGATGGCGTCGTCGTGGCGGATGGCCGGCACCTTGCCCATCGGGTTGACGGACAGATAGGCGGCCTCGCGGTTCTCGCCCTTCCCCATGTTCATCACGTGCAGCTGGTATGGCGCCTTGAGTTCCTCCAGCAACGTGATCACGCCGGTGGAGCGGGAGTGCGGGCAATGATATAAGGTGATTTGCGATGTCATGGACGTCTCCTGTCGGTGGTGAGGAAAATGCCACGATAGCCGCTGCTATCATGGCAGTCTTGTAAAAACGCGAACACGATGATGATGAAAAAGCTGATGGCCGATGACCGCTACAAAGGCGTGGTGCATCCGGCGGCGGTGGGCAAGGTGTTCCGGCTGGAGCGCTATCTGCCCGAGCCGGACCTGGCGCCGTTTGTCGAGTACTTCTGGCTGGTCGCCTGGCAGTTGCCGCCAGGCGTGGTCCACGTACAGCGCACCCTGCCCTCGCCGTGCATCCATGTGGTGTTTGACAGCGGCCGGAGCGGCGTGTTCGGCGTGATGACGGGCGCCTTCGAATACACGCTGCGCGACAGCGGCCGCGTGCTTGGCACACGGTTCCGGCCGGGCGCGTTCCGCGGTTTTCTCGGCCGGCCGGTGCAATCCATCACCGACCAGGAACTGCCGCTGTCGTCGCTGTTCCACTGCGAGGACGCCGGGGCCGAGCGCGATGTGCTCGGCGCGCCCGACGACGCCGGCATGGTGGCCGCCGCCAGCGCCATCCTTCGCAGCGCCCTGCCGCCGCGCGATCCGCAAGTCGAACGCATCGGCACGATATTGCAAACGATCAAAGACCATCCCGACATCACGCAGGTGCAGCAACTTGCCGATCAACTGGGGATCGGTGTGCGCCGGCTGCAGCTGCTATTCAAGGAATATGTCGGCGCCAGTCCGAAGTGGGTCATCCGCCGCAACCGCCTGCTCGACGCGGCCGACCAGCTGGCCAACGGCACGGACGTCGACCTCGCCACGTTGGCGCAAGCGCTGGGCTACTACGACCAGGCCCACTTCACGACGGACTTTGAAAAACTGGTGGGCAAACCGCCGGCCGACTACCGCCGCAGCTGCAAGGCACCAACGGCCTGAGGCGGTAAAAATACTCTAAATCACGTAGGGCGGATTAGCGCAGCGTAATCGGCCAAGCTCCGCCGACAACGTATGAGCTCGTGTAGAAATGGTGGACCTGACCCCGGAGTTATGAGAAAATTAAGACTCCATCCACCGATAGGAGAGACCTCATGCACCCCCTTGACCTTGCCCTCCTGTCGGCTGCCTGATTCCCCGGAACTCCTCCGTCATTGTGTTGATCCGCGCGGCAACGCGCAGCTGACTTCCCGTATCCGTTCCTGTCGCGCTCGCGCGAAGGATTCTGCTCGCTTACCGGACAACACACACCATGATAGAGATCGACTTCGCCTTACTGCGCCGCATCGGCTTGACCCAAACCATCGCGGCCCAACTTCACCAATCTCCCGACGACACGAGCCTGGCGCGCATCACCGAGATCCAGCGCGACTGGATCACCGTCCATGACGGCCACGGGGAATTTCGCGCCCGCGCGCTGCCGGCGCTGCACGACGAACACCTGGCAGTCGGCGACTGGGTGCTCGGCACCGTGCGCGACCATGACGAACGCTGGCTATGCGCGCTGGTGCCGCCCACCACCCACATCGCCCGGCGCGGCAACGATGGCCGGCACCACCGCCTGGTCAGCAACGTCGACACGGCGCTGCTGGTGATGGGACTCGACCACGACTTCAACCCGCGCCGACTGGAACGCTACCTTGCGATAGTGCAGAGCGCCGGCGTGCAGCCGGTGGTGGTGCTGAGCAAGGCCGACATCGGCGACGACGTGGCGCAACGCGTGGAACAATTGCGCCGGCGGCTGCCCGCCGACATTCCGCTGCTGGCCGTCGACGGCACCAGCGACGATGCCGCGCTGCAGCTGGCGCCATGGCTGGGGGCGGGACAAACGCTGGTGATGCTGGGGACCTCCGGCGCCGGCAAATCGACCTTGACCAACACCCTCGCGCAAGCGGGCCAGTCGACCGGCGGTGTGCGCAAAGGCGATGGCCGTGGCCGCCATACGACCACCTCGCGCTCGCTGCACCAGTGCGCCGGCGGCGCCTGCATTATCGACACGCCCGGGCTGCGCAGTTGGCAACCCGACACCGATGAAGCCGGCCTGGCGGCGGCGTTCGGGGACATCGACGCTTTGGCGGCGGATTGCCAGTTCCGCGATTGCCGGCACAACGGTGAACCGGGTTGCGCCGTACAGGGAGCGATCGACGCCGACCGCCTGCGCAACTATCACAAGCTGCTGCGCGAGGCGCGGCGTGGCCAGCAGACGCCGCTGGACCGCATCGCCGACGTGGCGAAGTGGAAGGTCCTGCACCGCGCCGCCCAAGCCAGGTCGAAAGCGCGGCGCGGTTGAGCACGCGGCGGGCGCGCTAGCCCGGCGTGCCCGCCGATGCGAACAGGCTAAATCCACGGATTCAGTTACACTGAAAATTCGTCACAGCCACGCGGTCATGCCGCGTCCAAATTCCGAGGTGCCCCCCATAAAACTCGTGCCTCGCGCACTCTGGAAAGCCACCGTGATATGAGCATCTCCACCTTTATCCGCGACAATATGACGGAAATCCTCGCCGAATGGACAACGTTCGCGGAGAAAGCCGCGCCGCCCGAAGGCGAAATGACCAAACTGGCGTTGACCGACCACGCCGAGCAAATTCTGAGCGCGATCGCGCTCGACATCGAAACGCACCAGAGCCAGCAGGAGCAATTCGTTAAATCCCAGGGCGAGGAGATCGATCTGGATCCGGAGGAGAGCGCGGCCGCGATCCATGGACGGCTTCGGCACGCCAGCAACTTCTCCTTGCTGCAACTGAGTTCGGAATTTCGCGCGTTGAGGGCGACGGTGCTGCGCCTGTGGCTGCCGCGCGTGCCGCAACTGTCGGCCGATACGATCTATGAGATGGTCCGCTTCAACGAGGCGATCGACCAGGCGCTGGCCGAATCCATCGTGACCTATTCGGAACGGGACGACCGGACGCGGGATCTGTTCCTGGCGGTGCTGGGGCACGACTTGCGCGCGCCGCTGGCGACCATTACGCTGGTGGGCGATCTGTTGGCGCACGCGCAAACGGCGCCGGAGCAGATCCCCTCGCTGGCCGAGCGCACCAAACGCAGCGCCAAACTGATGAGCTCGATGGTCACGGACCTGTTGGGATTTGCCCGCCTGCAAATGGGCGCCGGCATGCCGACCGAGCGCACGGTGCTCGAAGCGGCGGAAGTGTGCAAAACGGCGATGGCCGACGCGCAGGCCATGTATCCCAACGCCGGCATGGTGTTCCATGCCGAGGGCGACCTGCGCGGCGCGTTCGATAACATCCGCTTGCAGCAGCTTGTCACCAATTTGCTGATCAACGCGGCGCAGCACAGCAACAAGGGCACGCCGGTGACCTTGGCCGCCAAGGGGGACGACAACGCCATCACGCTGACGGTCACCAATATCGGACCGGTCATTCCGGCCGAGTCGCTGCAGACGATTTTCCAGCCGCTGGTGCAATTGGAGCCGGAGCCCGGCCAGGATGCCCGTCCCAAGACCAGCCTGGGCCTCGGCCTGTTCATCGCGCAGGAAATCACCGCCGCGCACGATGGTACGATCAGCGTGACGTCCAATGAGACCGAGGGGACGGTGTTCACCGTGCGCTTCCCTCGTGCGGCGAAAAACGACTAGGAATCGGGCAGGTTCTCTCCCGACAATTTCGCGGCGTGATCCAACCAGCGGGCGACAACCGCCAATTCTTCCGGTGAGAATCCGGCCGTCAACTGACCGTTCAGGCTTTGCAAGACCACGCTCGACTGCGTGCTGGCGGCTTTGCCGGCCGATGTCAGGCGCAAGCGCGTCAGCCTGCCGTCGGCCGCATCGGCGACGCGCTCGATCAAGCCGGCGCCCTGCATGCGCTTCGACAGATTGGTGACCGCCGCCGGCGCCACCCGCAACGCCTCGGCGATTTCACCGACCGAGGCCTCGTCCTTCGATGTCAGCAGGAATAATAGCCCCACCTGCGCCGATGAAATGCCTTCCCATGAATCGGGACTGCCTTCGATCCACTTCTGAATGGCGCGCTGTGCCCGGTTCAGCAGGAAGACCAGGCGCGGCGGCTTCGACGGCGCGCTCATTTGGGCACCGCCGCCAGCAACCAATTTGCCACCTTGCCCCACAGCTCTTGCTCGAACCGCTTCTTGAAGAAACCCATGTGGCCGACCGCCGGCATGCCCGCGTCCCGGGGATCGAGGTGCCAACGCTCCATTTGCGCATTTTTCAGCGGAGATACCAGCATTTGGACGGCGCGGGCGTTGGCCCACGGGTCGTCCTCGAAGCTGACGACCAGCAACGGGATGCGTAGTTGCGCCATGCGCGCATCAGCAGCCATCGCCGGATCGTCAAAGAAGTAGCGCGGCAAGGTGGTCCATCGGCGCCACTGCGTCATCGCCGTCCCCGGCAGGTCTTCGCCGAAGCCCAGGCGCTTGTTGGGCATATAGCCGTTCACTGCGACCAATAGCGGCGCCAGCACACGCATGATGAAACGCACGCGCTGGCGCTCGGCCCAACCCTTGATGGTGTGCGAGGCGCCGGCGTGCGAGGCCACCATCACCGCCGCGCGCAGCGCGCCGCTCGACGGCGACAAGGCAATCGCGTGGCCGCCAACGCTGTGACCGATGGCAAGCAACGGCAACTGCGGAAAGCGCCCCTGTGCCCATGCCGTGACAGCCGGGACGTCGTGATCGATCCAGTCGGACATGCTGACGTCGTACCCGCGCAACGAGGCCGGACGCGAGCGGCCGATGCCGCGATAGTCATAGGTGAGCACGCTCAACCCGACGCTGGTCAGATAGCGGGCAAAACTTTCGTAGTAGCCCTGCGGCACGCCGGTGGCTGGATGCAGCAGCACCAGCGCGCGTGGGTTGTCAGCCGGCCAGTAGGTTGCGGAGATGGTGCCGGCATCCGGCACGGTGATGCTAATGGTTTCGCTGTCCACAATGCCGAGAGATAGTTAACGTGTTAACGAATATAGCATCCGCAGCTGCCCGCCGCAAGCACGGGCGCCCCGAGCGCGAAAGTTGGCTGATCTTTGATACTGCCCTAAAACGACTATACTTCTTGAAGATACAGTCGCTTGATGTTTACCGTCATCGAAACGCCTCTGTTCCAAAGCCGCTGGCCTCTCTACTGGAGCGAGGAGGAGCGAGGCGCTTTCGCATCGTTCATCGCGGCCCATCCGAACGCAGGGACAGTGGTGCCAGCTACCGGTGGCGTACGCAAAGTGCGTTGGGGACGGACGGGATCAGGCAAGTCTGGCGGTGTCAGAGTCATTTACTTCACGCGCTCGGCGGCCGGCGAAATTATTTTGCTGACCTTGTATGCCAAAGCAGATACCGCAAATCTATCGAGTGCGATACTTAAGGAAATTCGCCGTGTCTACGAATAGAAAATTACCGCTTAGCGAAAAGGAGTTGGAAGCTTTCGAAGCTACTCGCGACCTTGGCGCCGAGTTGCTCCAGGCTGGCAAGGAAATGAAGGCGGGACTGGGACGGGTGGTGTACTCGCCGCTGATCGCAGCCCGCAAAAATACGGGGCTTACACAGGAACAGTTTTCAGCTTTGTTGGGAATTACCACTAGTGAGCTGGCAGATCTGGAGCAGGCACGCAAACCACCTGACGGCGCCGTGCGCACCTTGATCGCCATTGCCCTCAGCCACCCCGAAGCGTTGGTCGCGGTCGCAAAACAAACTCACGAAGCATTGACGCCATAAAAAAAGGCAGCCGAAGCTGCCTTTTTTGCTGTGCTGCTGTGCAGCCGATATTTTGCGTTGCTTAGTGCTTGGCGCGCAATTTGGCGATCGCCGCCAATTGGCCGATCGCCGCCGCCAGTTCGGCTTGCGCTTTCGCGTAGTCGATACCGGAGGTGTTGTTCGCCAGCGCTTCCTCGGCACGTTTCTTGGCCGCTGCCGCTTTGACTTCGTCCAGATCCTTGCCGCGAATCGCGGTGTCGGCCAGCACCGTCACGGCGCCCGGCTGCACTTCCAGCAGGCCGCCGGCGACGAAGACAAATTCTTCCTCGGCTTGACCTGGTACCTGGATGCGGACCGCGCCCGGACGAATGCGGGTGATCAACGGCGTGTGCTTGGGATAGATCCCCAGCTCGCCCTGTTCGCCCGGCAACGCGACGAATTCGGCTTCGCCGGAGTAGATCAACTCCTCGGCGGAAACCACGTCAACGTGAATAGTATTTGCCATGTGTGTCCTGTCGGGTTAGCTGCGGCCCCGCCTGGGCGGGACCGCGCTCAACGATTAGCTCAACGATTAGTTAAGTTTCTTGGCTTTTTCGATTGCTTCTTCGATCGTGCCGACCATGTAGAACGCTTGTTCCGGCAGGTGATCGAGCTCGCCCGAAGCGATCATTTTGAAGCCCTTGATCGTGTCCTTCAGCGAGACGTATTTACCAGGCGCGCCGGTGAACACTTCAGCGACGTGGAACGGCTGCGACAGGAAACGCTGCATCTTACGTGCACGGGCGACCAGCAGTTTGTCTTCCGGTGCCAGTTCGTCCATACCCAGAATCGCGATAATGTCACGCAGTTCCTTGTAGCGCTGCAGGGTGCCCTGAACAGCGCGCGCGGTGTCGTAGTGCTCCTGGCCGACGACCAGCGGGTCCAGCTGGCGCGAGGTCGAGTCCAGTGGATCGACCGCAGGGTAGATACCCAGCGAGGCGATGTCACGCGACAGAACGACGGTCGAATCCAGGTGACCGAAGGTGGTCGCTGGCGACGGGTCGGTCAAGTCATCCGCTGGAACATACACGGCCTGGATCGAGGTGATCGAACCGGTCTTGGTCGAGGTGATGCGCTCTTGCAGACGGCCCATCTCTTCGGCCAGGGTAGGCTGGTAACCCACCGCCGATGGCATACGGCCCAGCAGTGCGGATACTTCGGTACCGGCCAGGGTGAAGCGGTAGATGTTGTCGACGAAGAACAGAACGTCCTTGCCTTCGTCACGGAACGCTTCAGCCATGGTCAGACCGGTCAGCGCGACGCGCAGACGGTTGCCTGGTGGTTCGTTCATCTGACCGTAGACCATCGCCACTTTGGAGTTCTCTGGATTTTCCAGATCGACCACTTTGGCATCGGCCATCTCGTGGTAGAAGTCGTTACCTTCGCGGGTACGCTCGCCCACGCCGGCGAACACGGACAGACCCGAGTGCGCTTTGGCGATGTTGTTGATCAGTTCCATCATGTTCACGGTCTTGCCGACGCCGGCGCCACCGAACAGACCGACCTTACCGCCCTTGGCGAACGGGCAGACCAGGTCGATAACTTTAATACCGGTTTCCAGCAGGTCCTGCGATGGCGACAGTTCGTCGTATGCAGGAGGCGTGCGGTGGATCGAGGCGATCTGATCGTGTGCGACCGGGCCGCATTCATCGATCGGGTTGCCCAGCACGTCCATGATGCGACCCAGGGTCGCTTTGCCCACCGGCACCATGATCGGCTTGCCGGTGTTCTGGATCATCATGCCGCGGCGCAGGCCGTCGGACGAACCCAGAGCAATGGTGCGAACCACGCCGTCGCCCAGCTGTTGTTGTACTTCCAGGGTCAGCTCGGAGCCTTCCATTTTCAAGGCATCGAATACCTTAGGCATCGCGTTGCGGGGAAACTCAACGTCCACCACAGCGCCGATACACTGAACGATTTTGCCATCAGCCATGTTCGTTCCTTCAAATATAGTTAAATTCGTTTAAACCGCAGCCGCACCGGCGACGATTTCGGAGAGTTCTTTGGTAATCGCAGCTTGGCGGGTCTTGTTGTAGATCAGCTTCAATTCGCCGATCACACTGCCGGCGTTGTCGCTTGCCGACTTCATCGCCACCATACGCGCCGATTGCTCGGACGCCAGGTTTTCCGCCACCGACTGGTACACCAGCGCTTCGATATAGCGCTCCAGGAGTTCATCGATCACGCTAGCTGCGTCCGGCTCGTAGATGTAATCCCAGTTGTGATTACCCGCGTCGGCTTGCATCTTAGCGGCTGGCAATGGCAGCAACTGCTCCACCACCGGCTCTTGCTTCATCGTGTTGATAAACTTGGTGTAGCACAGGTAGACTGCGTCGACCTCACCGTTCTGGAATTTCTCGAGCATGACCTTGACCGGTCCGATCAGTTTTTCCAGGTGCGGCGTATCGCCGATCTGCGTTACTTGCGCAACGACAGGAACGCCTACGCGATTCAAAAACCCCAACCCTTTGTTACCGATGGCCACCGCGGCAATCTTGTTGCCGGCTGTTTCCAGCTCACGGGTTTTCGACGTCACCATGCGCAAGATGTTGGTGTTCATACCGCCGCACAGACCTTTGTCCGTGGTGACGATGATGAAACCAACCTTCTTGGCCGTGTCCTTTTGCTCTGTTGCCAGGAACGGGTGCGTGTATTCCGGATTAGCGGTGGCCAGATTAGCGGCGATATTGCGAATCTTCTCACTGTAGGGACGGGCGGCGCGCATACGGTCCTGCGCTTTGCGCATCTTCGATGCGGCAACCATTTCCATCGCCTTGGTGATCTTCTTCGTATTCTCTACGCTCTTGATCTTGCCTCGTATCTCTTTGCCTGCTGCCATGAGTCCTTACTCCTTCTGCGCTGAAGGCGGTTTCAGCCTAAGCTGGACCGCCGTGCCGCTTAAAATGCGCCGGATTTCTTGAAGTCGGCAACTGCGGCCGACAGCGTTGCTTCGCCGTCTTTGTCCAGTTGCTTCGACGATTCAATCTTCGACAGCAGATCAGCTTGCTTAGTCTTCAGGTAGGCGTGCAGACCGGCTTCGAACGACAGCACCTTCTTGACCGGCACGTCGTCCAGGTAGCCCTTGTTCACTGCGAACAGCGAAGCGGCCATCAGCGAGATCGACAGTGGCGAGTACTGGGCTTGCTTGAGCAGTTCGGTGACGCGCGCGCCACGGTCCAGCTGTTTGCGGGTCGATTCGTCCAGGTCCGAGGCGAACTGCGCGAACGCGGCCAGCTCACGGTACTGCGCCAAGTCGGTACGGATACCGCCGGACAGGTTTTTGATGACCTTGGTCTGAGCGGCGCCACCGACGCGCGACACCGAAATACCGGCGTTAATCGCAGGACGGATACCCGAGTTGAACAGCGAAGTTTCCAGGAAGATTTGACCGTCGGTGATCGAAATCACGTTGGTTGGAACGAACGCCGAAACGTCGCCAGCCTGGGTTTCGATGATCGGCAGCGCGGTCAGCGAACCGGTCTTGCCGGTGACGGCGCCGTTGGTGAAGGCGGACACGTAGTCGGCGTTCACGCGGGCTGCGCGTTCCAGCAGGCGCGAGTGCAGGTAGAACACGTCGCCTGGATACGCTTCGCGGCCTGGTGGGCGGCGCAGCAGCAGCGAAATTTGGCGATAAGCGACAGCTTGCTTCGACAAGTCATCGTAGACGATCAGCGCGTCTTCGCCGCGGTCGCGGAAGTATTCGCCCATCGTGCAGCCCGAGTAGGCCGAGATGTATTGCATCGCCGCCGATTCCGACGCGGTCGCAGCGACCACGATGGTGTACTCGAGCGCGCCGTGCGTTTCCAGCGAGCGAACGATGTTTTTGATGGTCGAGGCTTTTTGACCGATGGCGACGTAGATACACGTCACGCCCTGGCCTTTTTGGTTGATGATCGCATCAACTGCCACGGCCGATTTACCGGTTTGGCGGTCGCCAATGATCAGCTCGCGCTGGCCACGGCCGATCGGTACCATCGCGTCGATCGATTTCAGACCGGTCTGCATAGGCTGCGAGACGGACTCACGGGCGATAACGCCCGGTGCGATCTTTTCGATCGGCGACGTCAGCTTGGCGTCGATGGCGCCCTTGCCGTCGATCGGCTGGCCCAGCGCGTTGACCACACGGCCGCGCAGTTCAGGACCGACCGGCACTTCCAGAATGCGGCCGGTGCACTTGACCGTGTCGCCTTCGGAGATGTGCTCGTAAGCACCCAGAATCACGGCGCCAACGGAGTCGCGCTCCAGGTTCATCGCCAGACCGAAGGTGTTACCTGGGAATTCCAGCATTTCGCCCTGCATCACTTCCGACAGGCCGTGGATGCGGACGATACCGTCGGCGACGGAAATAACCGTGCCTTGGTTGCGTACTTCAGCGCCGCCATCAAGGCCTTGGATACGGCTCTTGATCAGCTCGCTGATTTCAGATGGGTTGAGTTGCATACTAACTCCTAAAAGTGTTTCTCTCAGCTTGCGCGAGGGGAAGAATCTGTTCTAAGCGGGTCCGCCGGCTTGCGCCTTAGGCGGCCAGTGCCACACGCATTTGCGACAGCTTGGCGCGGACCGAAGTGTCCAGCACTTCATCGCCAACCACCACGCGCACGCCACCGATCAACGCCGGATCCACGGTCACGACCGGGTTCAGCTTGCGGCTGAATTTCTTTTCCAGTGTTGCGACCAGATCGGCGACTTGAGCGGCGTTCAGCTCGAAGGCGCTGGTGATCTCGGCGTCCGCCGCACCTTCCGTGGCGTTCTTCAACGCCTGGAATTGCGTGCCGATTTCCGGCAGCAGACTGATACGGCCGTTGTCGACCAGCATCGCCAGGAAGTTTTTCGCTTCCGTGTTCAGCGGCGACTTCACCAGGGCCGTAATGGCGGCGCTCACGTCGCTTGCCGAGGTCTTCGGGTTGCGGGCGAATGCTTGCACCTCGGGGTGGGCACCGATCTGGGCCAGTTCGGCCACCAGTTCGGACCACGCCGCGAGGTTGAACGATTCCTTACCTGCTTGGGCTACGCGGAACAAAGCTTCCGCGTAGGGACGGGCGACGGTTGCGTTTTCTGCCATGATTACAGCTCGACAGACAGGCGCGACAACAGATCGGCGTGGGCCGAGGCGTTGACTTCGCGCTTCAAGATTTGCTCGGCGCCCTTCACAGCCAGGTCAGCCACCTGAGCGCGCAGCGTGTCGCGCGCCTTGGCCAGTTGCTGATCGGCATCTGCCTTGGCTTGCGCAATGATGCGGTCCGCTTCGGCTTGTGCATTCGCTTTGATTTCTTCAGCCACCAGTTGCGCGCGCTTTTCGGCGTCGGCAACACGTTGCGAAGCTTCTTCGCGTGCACTGGTCAGTGCTTCGGCGGCGCGCTTTTCAGCGACAACCATCGCAGCCTGGCCCTGGTCGGCCGCGGCCAGACCGTCAGCGATACGCTTGGCACGCTCATCCAACGCTGCGTTCAGCGATGGAAATACGAACTTCATCGATACCCAGACCAGCACCGCGAAGGTGATCATCTGACCGATGAGAGACATATTGATGTCCATACCTTTGCTCCTAACTAAAAGTTTCTCCTAGGGTGGAGCGGATTACTGAGCAGCGGACAGAACGGCAGCCAGGAACGGGTTGCTGAAGGTGTACAGCAGAGCAACGCCGACGCCGATCATCGAGATCGCATCCAGCAGACCAGCGATAACGAACAGCTTGGTTTGCAGTTGTGGCATCAGTTCTGGTTGACGGGCCGACGCTTCCAGGAATTTGCCGCCCAGAATTGCGAAACCGAGTGCGGTGCCGATAGCGGCCAGGCCGATGATGATTGCTGCGGCCAGAACGGTCATGCTTTGTACTTGTGCGATCAGAGCTTGCATTGAAATTTCTCCTAAGATTTTAAAAAAGACTACAGATACTAAAAAAGTGAAAAACTATTTGTTGATTAGTGCTTCTCGACCGCAAGGCTGAGGTAAACAACAGTCAACGCCATAAACACAAACGCTTGCAGGGTCACCACCAGGATGTGGAAGATAACCCAAGGACCACCCAGCAGCCACTGCGCCCACCATGGCAGCAGAGCGATCAGAATGAACAGCAGCTCGCCGGCGTACATATTGCCGAAGAGTCGCAGCGACAGCGACAGTGGCTTGGCCAGCAACTCGATCATCTGGAAGATGAAGTTGACCGGCGCCAGCACGATGGCCATGAAGCCATGCGCGTGGAACGGGGCGGTCAGCAACTCTTTACCCCAGCCGCCCAGACCCTTGGCTTTGATCGAGAAACCAATAATGCAGAGCATGACGCCGAACGACATGCCGAAAGTGTGGTTGACGTCGGCGGTAGGCACGACGCGCAGATAGTTCACGCCAGCGTAGCTGAGCAGCTTAGGCAGCAGGTCGACCGGCAGGAAGTCCATCGCGTTCATCAGCCAAACCCAGCAGAAAATGGTGATCGCCAGCGGGGCGATGACCTTGCTCTTGGCATGGAAGGCCGAATTGACCACTTCGTTGACCAGTTCCATCACGGCTTCGACGAAGTTTTGCAGCTTGCCCGGCACGCCGGCGGTCGCTTTGCGCGACGCCATGTAAAACACGCCCAGGAAAATCAGTCCCAGAATGGCCGAAACCCAGAACGTGTCCAGGTTGATCGTGCCTTCGGCATTTTTCAGGTGAGTCAGGTGGTGCTGGATATACTCAATTGAGGTCGGCGCATCGTGATGCGCTCCTGCAGCGTTTTCTGTGGTCATAAAAGTTTAGATTTTGGTGATTAAATTGCTAGCAGTGAAAACCAGTACGCCAAGGTTGCCACCGCGAAACCCAAGATCAGCCATAACCAAGAGGCCGACTGAAACAGCGCCAGTGCCACAACAAACAGCACTACCGTGATAAATATTTTCGTTACTTCGGCCCATACATGCGACCGGAAAACTTTTTTGGGGTCATTTGTTCCGCCCGCAACAATCATCGCGTACATCAGACTCCCGATGACTGCGATTGCTCCGCCATAGGCGGCCGACCAAGCTTTGAGTACTCCACCCCAGTTCCAGGCGAGCAAGGCGAATCCAGTGACGATGGCCAACTGGAGGGCGACGACTTTAAACATCGGCTTGGAATGACTCGTTGATTTACTCACTGCCGAGCTCCAAAAAAAGCCGATAAAACCCAAAGACGCGTGATTATATGTGTCTTTACTGTATCACGTCAAACATTGCTGCACCGCAGCAGAGCATTTTGTGCGCGAAAGAGACGCTTTTATAAACATTTCCAAACGCTTTGCACCACTTTGGAACCAGTTAAACGTTTGGCATTTTGTTGATTTTGGAGCAAAAGTTCCGGGTGCTTGGGCGTCGTCTGACACACGTAGGGCGGATTAGCGAAGCGTAATCGGCCATGGTAGCGCCCTCGGCGGCTCGTCGATGGCCGATTACGGCGTTCCGCCTAATCCGCCCTACGTGTTACGCGCGCAATCTTGCCAATACGCCGTCCAAAATGTCAAGGTCGGCGAAGTCGATGATCATCTGGCCGCGTCCCTTCGTGCCCATCTTGAACACCACCGGCGTGGCCAGCTTGTCGGACAGCTCTTCTTCCAGGCGGACGATGTCGCCGGACTTTTCCTTCTGCCGCGCCTCGGTTGGCGACGCCTTCTGTTCTTCCAGGGTCTTGGTCACCAATTTTTCGGTCTCGCGCACCGACAGCCGCTTGGCGATGACCATGTTGGCAAGATTGATCTGCGTGGCCGCGTCGACCGCCAACAGCGCGCGCGCGTGGCCCATGTCGATATCGCCGGCCATCAGCATGGTTTGCACCGCCGACGCCAGATTCATCAGGCGCAACAGGTTCGACACCGCGCTGCGCGAGCGGCCGACGGCGCCGGCCGCCTGCTCGTGCGTGAAACTGAAATCGGTGATCAGGCGATGGATGCCCTGCGCCTCTTCCAGCGGATTCAAATCCTCGCGCTGCATGTTCTCGATCAGCGCCATCGCGGCGGCGGCCTGGTCGTCGACGTCGCGCACCAAAACGGGGAGCGTCTCCAGGCCGGCGATTTGCGCGGCGCGGAAACGGCGCTCGCCGGCGATGATCTCGTACTTGATCTCGCCGGTCGCTTTATTGGTGCCGACCGGACGCACCAGGATCGGCTGCATGATGCCCTGGCTCTTGATCGACGCGGCCAGCTCCTGCAGGCCGCCCTCGTCCATGCGCGTACGCGGCTGGTATTTACCGGCCTGCATTTGCGTCACGTTCAATACGGACGGCGTGTTGGCGTCCGCCGTGGTCAGGTCGACGTCGCCGCCGAGCAGCGCTTCGAGGCCGCGACCGAGCCCCTTGAGTTTTTTGGTTGCCATGATGTGGGAATCTTTACGTTACATTTTTTTAATGCGCGCGACCATCTCGGCGCCGAAGGCGATATACGCCTGCGCGCCCTTGGAGGATGGATCGAACGTGACACCGGGCAAACCATACGACGGCGCTTCGGCCAGACGCACGTTGCGCGGGATGATGGTTTTGAAGACCTTGTCGCCGAAGTGCTGCTCGAGCTGCGCCGACACCTGCTGCGACAGCGTCATGCGCGGATCGAACATCACGCGCAGCAGGCCGATGATCTTCAGGTCCGGGTTCAGGTTGGCGTGCACCTTCTTGATGGTGTTGACCAGGTCGGACAAGCCTTCCAGCGCGTAGTACTCGCACTGCATCGGGATGATGACGCCGTGCGCGGCGCACAGGCCGTTCAGGGTCAGCATCGACAACGCCGGCGGGCAGTCGATCAGGATGAAGTCGTATTCCTTGTCGACGGCCGCCAGCGCGTCCTTCAGGCGGCGCTCGCGGTTGTCCAGCGAGACCATCTCCACTTCCGCGCCGGCCAGCTCGCGGTTGGACGGCAGCACGTCGAACTTGCCCGGCTCCGAACGCTGGCGCGCGGTCGCGACGTCGGACTCGCCCAGCATGACCTCATAGGTCGACGCGGGCAGGCCCGCCTTGTTGATGCCCGCGCCCATCGTGGCGTTGCCCTGCGGGTCCAGGTCCACCAGCAGCACGCGCTGGTTCAGCTTTGCCAGGCCGGCGGCCAGGTTGACGGTTGTTGTTGTTTTACCAACCCCACCTTTTTGATTCGCTACGCAGAAAATTTTTGCCATGTAGTTCTTATCGATCTCTTTTTTAGTTTCGGACGCCAGGGCCCCGGAAGCTCGTTTTCAATTTAATTATTTATACTGTTTAAACTATATAAACGATTTATACTGTTTAAACTATATAAACGATTTATACTGTTTATACGGTATAAACGATTTATACGATATAAACGATTTACACAGTTTCCGCCTCTATGAAAACAAGATGGCGCTCCGCCTCCAGTCCAGGCACCGTCAAAGGCTCCAATTTGCGCACTTTCCATGGCTCTGGAAGCCGCTCCCGTTCGTCCTCTGGAGCCGTTCCTTTCAGGGCGATAAACCGCCCGCCCTCCTCCAGCAGATGCCCGGACCAGTTGACGAAGTCCGACAGGTCCGCGAAGGCCCGCGAGGTGATGACGTCGAACTTGGTCTTCACCTCCAGCTGCTCGACGCGCTTGGTGTACACCGTCACGTTGGACAGGCCCAGCTCCGCCTTCACCTGGTTCAAAAACGCGGTCTTCTTGTGCACCGTATCGATCATCGACACCTTCATGTCCGGACGGCTGATCGCCAGCACCATGCCCGGCAAGCCACCGCCCGCGCCCACATCCAGCACGTTTTTCGCGCCCGCGAACGCCGGCACGGCGGCCAGCGAATCGAGCAAATGCAAGGTCACCATCTGCATCGGATCGCGCACCGACGTCAGGTTGTAGACCGAATTCCACTTGTTCAGCAGTGCCAGATAGTCCAGCAGCTTCTCCACCTGATCGTCCGCCAGGTCCAGCTTCAAATCCTTGATGCCTTGTTTTAAAACATCCGCGACAACTACACGGTCGAACACCTTCATTGCACCGCCTCGTCTTTCTGCGCATTTTTGTCATTCAAATAGCCGCCGAAACCGGCCTTTTTCAGGTGCACCAGCAGCAGCGAGATCGCCGCCGGTGTCACGCCGGAAATGCGCGACGCCTGGCCCAGGGTCTCTGGACGCTGCGCGTGCAGCTTCTGGCGCACTTCCACCGACAGCGCGGTGATGTCCAGATAGCTGAAACCTTCCGGCAATTTCAGGTTTTCGTAGTGCTCGTGGCGCTCCACTTCCTTGGTCTGGCGGTCGATATAACCCGAATATTTGAGTTGGATTTCGACCTGTTCGCGCACCGCGTCGTCGCTCACGCCGGGTCCGGCGAGTTCGCGGCCGTCGATGCCGGACAGGCTCATCAGCTTCTCGTACTCGACGCCGGGACGGCGCAGCAGGTCCGCCAGCGAGTACTCGCGCTCGATCGCCTGGCCGATGACGCGCTCCGATTCGGCCGCTTCCAGGATGCGTGGATTGACCCACGTGGAACGCAGGCGCTCCAGTTCCAGCGCCACCGCTTCGCGTTTTTTCTCGAACGCTTCCCACTGCGCGTCGCCGACGCAGCCCAGTTTGCGGCCGATTTCGGTCAGGCGCATGTCGGCGTTATCCTCGCGCAGGCTGAGGCGATACTCGGCGCGGCTGGTGAACATGCGGTACGGTTCCAGCACGCCTTGCGTGACCAGGTCGTCGACCAGCACGCCCAGATAAGCCTCGGAACGGGCCGGGGTCCAGGCTTCCTTGCCCTGGGTTTGCAGCGCCGCGTTGAGGCCGGCGAGCATGCCCTGTGCCGCCGCTTCCTCGTAGCCGGTGGTGCCGTTGATCTGGCCGGCGAAGTACAGGCCGCTGACAGCCTTGGTTTCCAGCGATGCCTTGAGGCCGCGCGGGTCGAAATAATCGTACTCGATGGCGTAGCCGGGACGCAGGATGTGGGCGTTCTCCATGCCCTTCATCGACCGCACCAGCTCGATCTGGACGTCGAACGGCAGGCTGGTCGAGATGCCGTTTGGATAGAATTCGTTGGTCGTCAGGCCTTCCGGTTCGAGGAAAATCTGGTGCGATTCCTTGGCAGAGAAGCGGTGGATCTTGTCCTCGATCGACGGGCAATAGCGCGGGCCGACGCCTTCGATCACGCCCGTGTACATCGGGCTGCGGTCCAAACCGGCGCGGATGATGTCGTGGGTTTTGTTGTTGGTGTGCGTGACCCAGCACGGCATTTGCGCCGGGTGCATGGCGGCGTTGCCCATCACCGAGAACACCGGCACCGGATCGAGGTCGCCCGGTTGCTCGGTCATCAGCGAAAAGTCGATGCTGCGGCCGTCGATGCGGGGCGGCGTGCCGGTCTTTAAGCGGCCCTGGGGCAGCTTTAATTCCTTCAGGCGGGCGGACAGCGAGATCGCCGGCGGATCGCCCGCACGGCCCGCTGAGTAGTTCTGCAAGCCCACGTGGATCTTCCCGTCGAGGAAGGTGCCGGCCGTCAGCACGACGGCCGGCGCCAGGAACTTCAGGCCGATCTGGGTGACGGCGCCGACCACGCGGTCGCCCTCCACCATCAAATCGTCCACGGCCTGCTGGAACAGCCACAGATTGGGCTGGTTTTCCAGGCGCGAACGGATGGCGGCCTTGTACAAAATACGGTCGGCCTGCGCGCGCGTGGCGCGTACCGCCGGGCCTTTGGACGAGTTCAGGATACGGAACTGGATGCCCGATTCATCGGTGGCGATCGCCATGGCGCCGCCCATGGCATCGACTTCCTTGACCAGATGGCCTTTGCCGATACCGCCGATGGAAGGGTTGCACGACATCTGGCCCAGGGTCTCTATGTTGTGCGTCAAGAGCAAAGTCTTCTGCCCCATGCGGGCGGAAGCGAGGGCCGCCTCGGTACCGGCGTGACCACCGCCGACGACGATGACGTCGAAATTAGTTGGAAATAACATGATGGAATTGGGTAAAAGCGAAGGGATCAAGCACCGATTATAAAGTCTTTTAAGAGCTGCGACTTTTTTAGGCAAAATATTTTCGTCTGCTTGCCATCATTGTTCCACGTGAAACAATGAAAAAAAGGGATGCTTGTCATCAAACAAGCACCCCTTTTCACCGGCTCTCAGTGTTCCACGTGGAACAATCTACCAGCGTATCCACGAGTCGTAGCTGGTCTTCACAATCAATATGGACACTACCACCAGGAACAATTTGCGCACAAAACCACTCCCGTGCTTCATCGCCAGGCGCGTGCCGATGATCGATCCGGCGACCTGGCACACGGCCATCATCGCGCCCAGTTGCCAGATCAGGTGGCCGCTGTAGCCGAACCACACCAGCGCCGACAGGTTGCAGGCAACGTTGACAATCTTGGCTACGGCCGACGCGCCGAGGAAGTCGAAGCCGAAGATCCGCACGAACAGGAACACCAGGAAGCTACCGGTGCCGGGACCGAAGAAGCCGTCGTAGAAGCCGATGCCCGAGCCGATCAGCAGCGCCAGCGTCTGCTCCTTTCGGCCGGTGTGCAGCGGCGCGTGCACGCTGCCGAAGTCCTTCTTGGCGAAGGTGTAGATCGCTACCGCCAGCAATACGATGGGAAGCACCGTGCGGAAGAAATCGGGCGAGATCCTGGTGACGGTGTAGGCGCCGAAGAAGGAGAAGATCAGCGCGGCGAAGGCGGCCGGCGCCGCCACCGTCCAGGCGATGGCGACGCGGCGCGCGTAGCTGACCGCCGCCACGCTGGTGCCGGCGATACTGGCCAGCTTGTTGGTGCCGATGATCGTGGCCGGCGCCATGTTGGGAAAGATCGAAAACATCGCCGGCAGCTGTATCAGTCCCCCGCCCCCGACCACCGCATCCACCAAACCGGCGCTGAACGCCGCGACACCCAACACCGCATACTCAACCATAACCTGACTATCCCAACTGGCAAAAGCCACATTGTACGGAAGAAATTAGCAAGCCACCCGTCGCCCCTGCCGGCCTTCATGTAAGCTTCCACGTGAAATCCACCAATCACGGAACACAGCCATGAACGATTTCCCAGCATTCAGTTTCAGCACCGTCGCCCACATCGTCTCCGAACTGGGCGCCGCCAACAAACTGGGCGAGCACATCGCCCAGCGCTTTCCCACCGTCAAACGCGCGCTGCTGGTCACCGATCCCGGCTTCCTCAACACCGGACTGGCGGACGCCCCCGCCGCCAGCCTGCGGACGGCCGGCTTCGACGTCGGCATCTACTCCAACGTCGTCGCCGATCCGCCGGAACAGATCGTCCTGGAAGCCGTCGCCGCCGCCCGCCAACACCGCAGCGACATCGTTATCGGCCTGGGGGGCGGCAGCTCGATGGACGTCGCCAAACTGATCGCCGTGCTGGCCGGCGGCGATCAGGAGATCGGCGCCATCTATGGCATAGGCAACGTCAAGGGCAAGCGGCTGCCGCTGGTGCAGATCCCGACCACCGCCGGCACCGGTTCCGAGGTGACCAACATCGCCATCGTCACGACCGGCGCCACCACCAAGATGGGCGTGGTCGCGCCGCAGCTATACGCGGACCTGGCAGTGCTGGATGCGGAGCTGACCCTCGGCTTGCCGCCAGCGGTTACCGCCGCGACCGGTATCGACGCCATGGTCCATGCGATCGAGGCCTATACCAGCCGCCATAAAAAGAATCCGCTATCCGATATCCTGGCGCGCAAGGCGCTGGGCCTGTTGTCCGCCAACCTGATCCCCGCCTGCGAGAACGGCCGCAATCTGGCCGCGCGGCAGGCGATGCTGCTGGGGGCGATGCTGGCGGGACAGGCATTCTCCAACGCTCCGGTGGCGGCGGTGCACGCGCTCGCCTATCCGATCGGCGGCACGTTCCACGTGCCACACGGCTTGTCGAATTCGCTGGTGCTGCCGCATGTGCTGCGCTTCAACCTGCCGGCGGCGGCGGGCCTGTATGCGGAGCTGGCGGAGATCGTCGTGCCGGAAGCCAGCGGCAGTGTCGAGGCGCGTGCCGAAGCCCTGGTTGTTGCGATGCAGCAAATGGCGACCATCACGGGGATAGAACGAACCTTGCAGCAGGTGGGCATAAAGGAAACGGATCTGGATCAACTGGCGGACGACGCCATGCTCCAGACCCGTCTGTTGGGGAACAACCCCCGCACCGTCACGCGCGACGATGCGAGGGCGATCTACGCGGCGGCTCTTTAGACTCTACTGCGGAACATCCACCGTGGTGCCGCTGACGTTGATCAGGTTGCCCGGCGCGGGCGCCTGCAGGAACGGCGGCACGTTTGCCACCGTCATTGGCGTCGTCGCATCCGGACGCGTCACCGTGCGCACCACCTGCGACGGCGGCAGCGGGACGGTCGGGTTGCGCAGGTGGGCCATCATCGCGTCCAGCGCACGGAACAGATAGATGTGCAGCGGCACGATGTTCTGCGGGAAGACGCTGGTGAAGGTGTCGAAGTGGTTGGCGTTCAGGACCTCGATGTAGCGCAGCTTGCTCGACGGCCCCTCGGCCAGCGCGTTCAGGCCCAGGTACGCGCGCGAATTGAAGTTCACCACCATCAACGTATCGCTGCGGCCGGCCGCGATGATCGCCGGTTTGCCGCGCAGATTACCGGTCGCCGCCACCTCGGCCGCGCCGGATCGCACGCGGGCGCTCTGCTCCGCCAGGGTGCCGGTCAGCGCGTTGCCGTTGACCGGATCGATGCCGGTCGCCAGCGCGCGCAGGCACAGGAAGCCGTCGAGCGACTGGTCGGCCAGATTGGTGCTCGGCGAGACGCCCAGATTGTAGGCCTTCGGTCCACCAACCGACGCCTCGTAGACCGGGGTGCCGACGATGCCGTTCTGGGTGGCGAAGCTGGCGGCGCGCTGCGCCGGCGTGAATGGCACCGGCGAGCCGGTCGCGTCGGTCGGCGAGAAGGTGAATCCGCACAACTGGTCCGTGACCGAGAAGCGGCCGTAGGCATTGGCGTAGGTCACCGCCACCAGTACCGTGGTCAGCGCATGCGAGGCCTGCAGCACGTCGGAGTCCGGCAGCCAGCCGTAGGCGCGCAGCCGCGCGCGCGCGTCGAGCTGTTGCGCCGCCAGGTCCGCGCCGGTCAGCAAGCCCTTGGCGACCAGCGCCGTGCAGCGGCCGGGCGCCGCCGCCGTGGAGGCGATGCAAGGCTGGTACAGCGCCGCGTAAGTCGAGTAGTCGATCAGCCACTTGCCCTGCCCCGTCACCGGCACGCCGTTCTGGCGGATCGAGTAGCCGGTCGCGGTGCGCGGCTGGATCTGCGGTTCGTTGGCGGCCACGCCGTCGATCAAGCCCTTGGTATCCTGCTCGGCCGCCAGCAAGGCCGAGGCGGCGCCGTTGGAGATGCTGGAACCGATCGTGATCGTGTTGGTCGGCGTGAAACGCACCACGTGGCGCGTGTTGTCCCGGGCGTAGCGGCCGTACTGCTCGTTCAGAATGTAGAACGCGAACTCGACCGCCTGCAAGGTGTGGTTGCCCCAGTCCTTTTCCGGATTCTGTTGCGAGTGGGCGTGCTTGAAGGCGATGCGTCCGGGCTTGGAGGCGGCGAAGGCGGCGCGGTCGGCGTCGCCGAGTATCGGCGTGAAGTTGGAGTTCTTGCCGGCCGCCGTGCGCGTGGCCCGCACGCCGTTCTGCAGGTTCACGCTGTCGTCGTCGAAAGTGTAGAGGCCGGTCCCCGAACCCTTGTCGCTGTAGGCGACCGCGCACTTGTTCTTCAGGCCCCACTCGCCGGACGTGCCGATGGCGCCGTACACGCCGCGCGAACCGCTCGACGCGCCCGTGATGATGCAGGGATTGTTGGCGTCGAAGCTGGCCGGTATTTGCACCATCAGGGTGACATTCTTGTTGCCGCTGCCGTCGTCGGCGTAGGCGATGAACTCGCTGCCGGCGATCTTGCCCTCGCCGGTCGTCGGCGTGCCGTTGGCGTCCACATTCGGGCCGTACAGCCTGCCGTAGCCGGCGGCCGAGCTGATGTCCTGGATGGCCCGGTAATTGGCGTAGATGGCGTTGCGGCGCAGTTCCGCCGGGGTCGGGTTCAAGGGGTCGGCGTAGGCCGGCAGCGCACCGGCCAGACCGGTCGCCCCCAGGCCGGCGGTCAGCAAGTCGTCGCTGACGCCATCGTAGGTCTTCGCGGTGATGGTGCCGAGATAACCCGGACGCTCGTTGATGATTTCCGGTCCATCATGGTGATGGCCACAAGCGGTCAAGGCGATGCCGGCCAGCGCCAGCGTGATTTTCTTGGTATGCATGTCATCCCCTTCTTCAGTAAGACTCAAAGCAACAGACGGACTACCCCCGGTCCGGCCCGAGGCCGGATAAAAAAATTTACTCTCGATTTGAAAAGGACGCCGAGCAGAACGCCCGGCGTCTGTGCTAGATCATGCAGGCTTCTTGTTGCCGAGCTTGGCGACGATTTCGCCGATGATTCCGCGGCGGAATAACAACACGCAAACGATGAAGATCAGGCCGATCACCATCGTGACGGCTTCGCCGATGGTGTTGAACCATTCGATGCCGGTGACCTGGGTCAGGTAGATGCCCCAGTCGCCCAGTTTGTTTTCCAGCATGATAATGATCACCGCGCCCAGGATAGGACCGGCCAGGGTGCCCATGCCGCCCACCAGCGTCATCAGGATCACCAGGCCCGACATGGTCCAGTGGACATCGGTCAGCGTCTCGAAGCCCTGCACCAGCACCTTGGTGGAGCCGGCCAGGCCCGCCAGGCCGGCCGACAGCACGAAGGCCAGCAGCTTGTACTTGTCGACGTCGTAGCCCAGCGAGATGGCGCGCGGTTCGTTCTCCTTGATCGCCTTGAGCACCTGGCCGAACGGCGAGTGGACGATGCGCACGATCAGCGCGAACGCCAGCACGGCGATGGCCAGCACGAAGAAGTACAACGTGGTGTCGTTGGACAGGTCTATCATGCCGAGCAGTTTTCCACGTGGAACGCCTTGCAGGCCGTCCTCGCCGCCGGTGAACTCGCCGGCGCTGAGCGCGCCGAAGAACACCATCTGCGCCAGCGCCAACGTGATCATCGAGAAGTAGATGCCCTGGCGGCGGATCGCCAGGCCGCCCATCACCAGGCCGAGCAGAGCGGCGCCGACGACGCCGGCCAGGATGCCGAGCTCGGACGGCCAGCCCCACACCTTGAGCGCGTTGCCGGTCACGTAGCCGGCGCCGCCGAAGAAAGCGGCGTGGCCGAACGACAGCAGGCCGGTGAAGCCGATCAGCAGGTTGAAGGCGCAGGCGAACAGCACAAAGCACAGCAGCTTGGCCAGGAACACCGGATAGCCGATGAACGGTGCCGACAGGGCGATCGCCAGCGCGATCGCATAACCAATTTTCTTGTCCATCGTCCCTCCTATTTTTCTTTACCGAACAAACCAGCGGGACGGATCAGCAACACGACTACCATCACGAGGAACACCACCGTCGACGAAAACGGCGCATACACGACCTTGGTCAATCCTTCGATCACGCCGAGGCCGAGGCCGGTGAGTATCGAGCCCATGATCGACCCCATGCCACCGATCACCACAACGGCGAATACGACGATAATCAGGTTCTGACCCATCAGGGGCTGCACCTGGATGATCGGGGCCGCCAGCACCCCTGCAAAGCCCGCCAAAGCGACGCCGAAGCCGTAGGTGAGCGTGACCATCAGCGGCACGTTGATACCGAACGCTTCCACCAGCTTCGGATTCTCGGTGCCGGCGCGCAAATAGGCGCCCAGTTTGGTCTTTTCGATCACGTACCAGGTGGCCAGGCAGACCACCACGGAAGCGACCACCACCCACGCGCGGTAGTTGGGCATCACCATGAAACCGAGGTCGGTGGCGCCGGCCAGCGCGTCGGGGACCTGGAACGGCTGGCCCGAGACGCCGTAGAAGGAGCGGAACACGCCCTCGATCAGCAAGGTGATGCCAAACGTCAACAGCAAGCCGTACAAATGGTCGAGCTTGTACAGGTGGCGCAGCATGGTCTTTTCGATAACGATGCCGAACACGCCGATGATCAGCGGCGCCAGCAGCAGCATGGTCCAGTAGTTCAGACCGAAATAAGTCATCCCCATCCAGGCCACGAAGGCGCCCATCATGTACAGGGCGCCGTGGGAAAAATTAATAACGTTGAGAAGGCCAAAGATGACGGCCAGGCCGAGTGACAGCATCGCGTAGAAGGAGCCGTTCACCAGCCCCAGCAGCAGCTGGCTCATCCATACGCTCAAGGGATAGCCGAAAATTTCCATGAGATCACAGTCTAAAGAGCACCTGGCCGGACGGCGAGGCGGGGTACGAGGACAAAAACAAGGACAAAAGCACGGAACGGACCGGCGCCTCGCCACGCGGAGTGGCGCTGCGCCGGCCCTGTGCACAACTCAGCTTATTTCCACAGGCTGCATTTGGTTTCGGCCTTGGTGGCGTACGCCTGGTCGCCCGGAATGGTGGCCACGACCTTGTAGTAATCCCACGGATATTTCGATTCCGAAGGCTTCTTCACTTCCATCAGGTACATGTCGTGGACCATGCGGCCGTCCGGACGGATCACGCCGTTCTTGGCGAACATGTCGTTGATCTTGTTGGCCTTCAGATAGGCCATGACCTTGTCGGAGTCGTCGGTGCCCACGGCCTTGACCGCCTTCAGGTAGTTGGCGGCGGCCGAGTAGTCGGCCGCCTGCAGCATCGACGGCGACTTCTTCATCTTGGCGAAATAGCGCTTCGACCAATCGCGCGTCTCCTGGTTCTGGTCCCAGTACCAGCCGTCGGTCAGGTACATGCCCTGCGTCAGGTTCAGGCCCAGCGAATGGACATCGTTGATGAAGATCAGCAAACCGGCCAGTTTCATCTTCTTGGTGATGCCGAACTCGTTGGCGGCCTTGATCGAGTTGATCGCGTCGCCGCCGGCGTTGGCCAGGCCGAGGATCTGCGCGCCCGACGATTGCGCCTGCAGCAGGAACGACGAGAAGTCCGACGCCGACAACGGATGCTTGACCGAACCCATCACCTTGCCGCCGGCGGCCTTGACCACGTCCGACGTATCCTTTTCCAGCGACTGGCCGAAGGCGTAGTCGGCGGTCAGGAAGTACCAGTTCTTGCCGCCCTGCTTGACGATGGCGCCGCCGGTGCCGCGCGCCAGCGCGATCGTGTCGTAGGCGTAGTGCACGGTGTAGGGGGTGCATTCCTCGTTGGTCAGGCGGGCCGAGCCGGCGCCAATCGAGATGAAGACCTTTTTCTTTTCCGCAGCCACCTTGGCCATGGCCAGGTTGGCGCCGGAGTTGGTGCCGCCGATCAGCATGTCGACGCCCTGCTGGTCGAACCATTCGCGCGCCTTGGAGGCGGCAATGTCAGCCTTGTTCTGGTGGTCGGCGGAAATGAATTCCACCTTCTTGCCGGCGAGGACGACGCCGGCGTCCGCGATCGCCATTTTGATGGCCTCGGCGCCGCCGGCGCCGTCGATATCCGTGTACAGGCCGGACATGTCGGTGATCATGCCGATCTTGATGGTGTCGCCGGAAACCTGCGCTTGCGCGGCAAAGGACAGGCCCAGCGCGCAGACGGCGGTGGCGGCGATGGTGATAGCTTTGAGTTTCATTTTGTCTCCGTTCGAAAAGTCGTGATTTAGATTTGTATGGTCACAGAACGATGAAGTAATTATTTACACGCCAAGCAGCTCGGTCAGCACCGGCATCTTGTCGCTCAATTCCGATGAAACAAAAGTCTCGACGATCTGACCGTGTTCCATCACATAAAACCGGTCCGCCAGCGGCGCGGCGAACCGGAAATTCTGTTCCACCATGACGATGGTGTAGCCCTTCGATTTGAGGGTGGTGATCATGCGCGCCAGGCCTTGCACGATGACCGGCGCCAGGCCCTCCGAAATTTCATCGAGCAGCAACAGGCGCGCGCCGGTGCGCAGGATGCGCGCCACCGCCAGCATCTGCTGCTCACCGCCCGACAGGCGCGTGCCCTGGCTGTGCTTGCGCTCCTCCAGGTTGGGGAACATCGCGTAGATTTCCTTGATCGACATGCCCTTGTCGCCGGTCGACAACTGCGGCGGCAGCAGCAGGTTTTCCTCGGTCGACAGCGAGGCGAAAATGCCGCGCTCCTCGGGGCAATAGCCAACGCCGAGGTGGGCGATCTTATGCGTCGGCAAACCGATCGCCTCGACGCCGTTGATCTTGATCGAGCCCTTGCGCGCGCCGGTCAATCCCATAATGGCGCGCAAGGTGGTGGTGCGGCCGGCGCCGTTACGGCCCAGCAAGGTGACCACTTCGCCGGGCTGCACCGTCAGGTTGACGTCGTGCAGGATGTGCGATTCGCCGTACCAGGTTTGCAGGTTGGAAATTTGCAGGGCGGCCGTCATCAGTGGGCTCCTTCGAGCTCGGCGGCTTCGGTGCCCATGTACGCTTCCATCACTTGCGGATTGCGCGACACCTCCGCGTAGGTGCCTTCGGCCAGCATGGCGCCGCGCTGCAAAACGGAGATCTTGTCGCAGATGCCGGACACGACTTTCATATTGTGTTCGACCATCAAAATGGTGCGGCCCGCCGACACTTTTTTGATGAGGTCGGTTACGCGGTGCACGTCCTCGTGGCCCATGCCCTGCGTCGGTTCATCGAGCAGCATCAGCTCCGGCTCCATTGCCAGCGTGGTGGCGATCTCCAAAGCGCGCTTGCGTCCGTATGGCATATCGACGGTGACGGTGTCGGCGAATTCGGTCAGGTCGACCTCGGCCAGCAACTGCATCGCACGATCGTTAAGCTTGTCCAGCGCGCGTTCGCTCTGCCAGAAATGGAAGCTCGTCCCCAGCTGGCGCTGCAGTCCGATGCGGACATTCTGCAGCACCGTCAGGTGCGGGAACACCGCCGAAATCTGGAACGAACGAATCACACCCATGCGGGCGATCTGCGCCGGCTTGGCGGAGGTGATGTCTTTTTCGTTGAACAGAATCTGGCCAGAAGTCGGCACCAGGAATTTCGTGAGCAGATTAAAGCATGTGGTTTTACCGGCGCCGTTGGGGCCGATGAGCGCGTGGATATGACCGCGCTGCACTTTCAAATTGACGTCGTTGACCGCAGTAAACCCCCTGAACTGCTTGGTCAAGTTCTTCGTTTCCAAGATAACACCGGACATCCTGTCTCCCTTGCTTTTATGGTTCAAGGTACTAAATTTTTTTTAGATCATACAGAGTAAAAAATTAGCTAACAATACAGTATAACTACTACTTACTTTTGATCTAACGCTAACAAGAGGTCCCATCATTTCCAGGCTGAACGGATCATTTCTGAAGCTTTTTCGGCGATCATGATCGTCGGGGAGTTGGTGTTACCAGAGGTGATGAAGGGCATGATGGATGCGTCCACAACGCGCAAACCGGCGACGCCGATGACACGCAATTGGCTATCGACGACGGCGGTGGGATCGTCGGCGCGGCCCATCTTGCAGGTGCCGACCGGATGGAAGATGGTGGTGCCGATATGGCCCGCCGCTTCCGCGAGTTCTTCCTCGGTGCGGTAGTGGATGCCGGGCTTGTATTCCTCCGGCGAGAATTTGTTCAGCGCGGGCGACGCGACGATCTGGCGTGTCAACGTCAGCGCCGCCGCCGCCACTTTGCGGTCCTCGGCGGTACTCAAATACATCGGCGAAATCTTGGGAGGCGCGTACGGATCGGCGCCGGCGATATGCACATGGCCGCGCGATGTCGGACGCAGGTTGCACACGCTGGCGGTGAACGCGGGGAAGGCGTGCAAAGGGTCGCCGAATTTTTCCAGCGACAAGGGCTGCACGTGATACTGAAGATTGGGTGTCGGCTGATTGGCATCGGAGCGCGCGAACGCGCCCAGCTGCGACGGCGCCATCGACATCGGACCGCTCTGGAACATCGCATACTCCAGGCCGATCTTCATTTTGCCGAGCCAGTTCGACGCCATCGTGTTCAAGGTGCGGGCACCGCCGCCGAGCTTGTAGACCATGCGCAGCTGCAGATGATCCTGCAGGTTTTCCCCGACACCGGGCAGGTCCGCCAGCGGCGCGATACCGTGATGAAGCAGCTTCGCGGCCGAGCCGATGCCCGAGCACTGCAAAATATGCGGCGAACCAACGGCGCCAGCGGCCAGCACGGTTTCTTTCGCGGCCATCGCTTGATACTTGGCGCCGCCGCCGGTGAAAATCACGCCTTTGCACACCGGACCTTGATCGCTCATTTCGATCTGCAATCGTTCCACGTGGCAGCCGGTCATCACCGTCAAATTGGGACGGCCCGACACCGGCTTCAAGAAAGCCTTTGCCGTGTTCCAGCGGATGCCGCGTTTTTGATTGACTTCGAAATAGCCGCAGCCGGCGTTGTCGCCGCGATTGAAATCGTCGACTTTCGCGATGCCGGTCTGTTCCGCCGCATCGCGGAACGCGTCCAGTATCTGCCAGGACAGGCGCTGCTTTTCCACACGCCACGGACCGCCGGCGCCATGCTCATCGGAAGCGCCGCCGTGATAATCCTCGCTCTTTTTAAATAGCGGCAGCACCTGGTCCCAGCGCCAGCTTGTGTCACCGGTCAAATCGGCCCAGCGGTTGTAGTCTTCCGCCTGGCCGCGCATGTAAATCATGCCGTTGATGGACGAACTTCCGCCGAGTACTTTGCCGCGCGGGTAAAGCAGGCTGCGTCCGTTCAGGCCGGCGTCGGCTTCGGTGCGGAACATCCAGTCGGTGCGCGGATTGTCGATGCAGTGCAGATAGCCAACCGGGATATGGATCCACACATAATCGTCCCTACCCCCCGCCTCGATCAGCAGGACGTCGACGTTTCTGTCCGCGCTTAAACGGTTTGCCAATACGCAGCCAGCCGAGCCTGCCCCAATGATGATGTAATCGTAGTCGCCTGCTGATTCCAAAAACTGCTCCTCCAAGGATGACTCGGTATGCCGGGGCGTTGGGCTCTCTCGGCGGTCCCTTAGTCTACGCTGCGTTCATCTCCGATAGCAATGTTTCAACAAGCTTGGCGGCGGGCATCGGCCTGGCGCGCGCGACACCGGTGCCGCACCACAGCGACATCAGTTCGGTATCGCCGCGTTTGGCCGCCTCGGCGCGGATCGGCGAGGTTAGGGCATTTTGGATCGGATATGCCGGCAATTGCGCTTCCACCGGCTCCAGTTCCCGCATCACCCGGTTCACCAATCCACGCGCGTAGCGGCCGGAAAAGGTACGGGTAAGGCGCGTCGGATGGTCGCCGGCGGTCAACAATCGTTGTTTGTAGTGTGGATTAATTGCCGATTCGTCGGTCACCAGGAAGGCGGTTCCCATCTGAACGGCCTGCGCGCCCATGGCCAGCGCCCGTTTAATGTCGGCGCCGTCCATGATGCCGCCTGCGGCGATGACCGGAATATTCACCGCTGCCACTATTTTTGGCAGCAGCTCGAACGTTTTCAATGTCGCGTCCTCCTGGGCACCGATGAAGGTGCCGCGATGGCCGCCCGACTCTGTGCCGGAAGCGATCACCGCATCGGCCCCCCTGCTCTGCCAGGCGATGGCTTCCTCGGCATGGGTGATAGTGCCGATCACGACAATGCCGGCGTCGTGCAAACGCTGGATTTGTTCTGCGCTCAGGATACCGAAAGTGAAGCTGGCGACGGCCGGGCGCAATTCGATCAGCGCCTCGAACTGGGCGGAGAAGTCCTCGCACCATTTGGTCGGCGTGGGTAACTCGCTCCAGCCCAGCGAGGACCAGACCGGTTTCAGCCATTCGACAGCCCTGCTTATTTCGACCAAATCAGGTTGCGGAGTCTCCAAGACGAAGAAGTTGAGGCAAAAAGGCTTCTCAGTCAACGCACGGATTTGTACGGTTTGCTCGCGGATCGCGGCTGGAGAAAGTAAGGAGCAAGCCAGCGAACCGAGCGCGCCCGCGTTGGAGACGGCGGCGACTTGGGCCGGAGTGTTGGGGCCGCCAGCCGTGGGCCCCTGGATGATTGGATGGGGAAAAACGGATGTCAGATTCATCATATTTCTCACTTTAATGCCCACTTACCCCTGTGGATAAGTCTATGGATATCCACAGGCACGATATGTGAGTAAACAAAAAATTTCTGGGGAGCTGTTTTCTTATCCCAAAACAGTTCTTGGGTCATACACGGCTTACGAGCCTGCTTATGAAGTTCGTAAACGCCTGATTCTAATCCAAAATGAGGACTTATCCACAGAAAAGTGTCTACGTTAACAACTACTACTATTTTTATATATACATCTTTAGAGTAAACCATAGATCGTGCGGCTCGAAGAAAACCCCAAAAAACCGAGGCGCAAGCGCCTGAAGACCTTGATGTCAAAAAAAATCGGAAGTGGCAAGAACAAGGGCAGCGTCAGGGAGACACGCGATGACCTGCAAAACAAAAAAATTGCTGTGGAGACACGTAGGGCGGATTAGACGAAGGTCGTAATCGGCCATCGAACAGCCGCCGACGGATCATGGCCGATTACGCTTCGCTAATCCGCCCTACGTGTTCTAGATGGAAATCTCGGCGCTATGGCCGTAGTTGATGTGCTGAAAAGCTCAGAAAACCCTGCAAAACCGTGCCACCTGTGAATAACTTACTGGATATCCACAGGATGAGTTGTGAGTAAGCACGAAGTTATCCAAGGGCCGACATTTTATACAGAATTGCTCCGTAAATGGTACAGCGCTTATGCAAGTGCTTATCTTTCGCGTAAACCGATGATTCGTAAACGTATACAGAACTTATCCACAGCTAAATGCCCGTTTACTACTACTACTATTTTTTATATATATCTTTGTAAACTACTAAACCATGAAAAGCGAAAAACAACCCGAAAACCCGAAAAAGCGCGGATTTCTGACGAAATCTGAGGCCCTCTTCGTGGGCAAAGACCCGTTTACACAGCAAAAAACGCCTTAAAATCGACCGTTTTTAGCTTCGCACTGTGGAGAACTCGCAGGAAGTCCACAGCCACCACTCGAAAAACAGGAAAAAAATATGCGTTTAGGCATCATTAGTGCGTTGGCTGAAGAACAGCATGGGCTGATAGAAGCCCTTGAGAGCCCCTACAAGCACGTCCATGGCATGAGGGAGTACACCACCGGGAAACTGTGGGAAATCGACGCTGTGTGCGTCCTGTCGCGTATAGGCAAGGTTGCAGCGGCAATGACAGCCGCAATCCTTGTGGAAAAGTTCGGAGTTACCCACATCGTCTTCACCGGCGTCGCTGGAAGCGGGGATAAAGACGTCAAAGTAGGCGATATCGTCGTCGCGGAAGCGCTGGTTCAGCACGATTTCGATGCCAGCCCGTTGTTTCCCCAGTTTGAGATCCCGCTAACGGGACTCTCTCACTTCGCCACAGACGTCGCCTTGACGGAAAGGTTAGCCATCGCAGCCGCCAAAACCACGCGTGTGCATCGTGGCTTGATCGCCAGCGGCGACCAGTTCATCGGAAAATTGGCGCAAATCCAAGCCATCAAAGCTGGATTGCCTGAATTATTAGCAGTAGAAATGGAAGGCGCAGCCGTTGCGCAAGTATGTTTTGAGCTTGGCATTCCGTTCGCGGTGATCAGAACGATCTCGGACAACGCCAACGACGACGCCGCCGTCGACTTCATGCATTTCATCAAAACGGTAGCATCGCGCTACGCGTTCGAGGTTATCCACAACTTCTGCAACTCCGGGGTCAGGTCCTAATGCCGCTAAGTTAAGCGTTCATCTAAATCACGTAGGGCGGATTAGCGCAGCGTAATCGGCCAAGCGCCGTCGGCGGCTCATGGCCGATTACGGCGTTCCGCCTAATCCGCCCTACGAA
>CAUPJZ010000036.1:0-70599 GCA_963511605.1 uncultured Duganella sp.
CGTGCTCACGATGGCTTATTTCGACCGCCTCGGCGTACCTCGCCTGTCTTGACCTCAACTACTCGAACCGCCCGGTGCGGACCCGCATGCCGGGTGGTGTGGCAGGGGAGCGGCCCATCTGGGTCGTCCCCTATGCCGATGGCCGGGACGGGGGGGGGTACTTCTGAATCACGTAGGGCGGATTAGGCGGCACGCCGTAATCGGCCATGTACGAGCCGCTGGCGGCGCATGCATGGCCGATTACGCTGCGCTAATCCGCCCTACGTGTTTCCGGGGCTGTTCACGTTCCCGTGTCTCCGATTTTTTTTCGCGCGCCCGTGTCGCAGCGGTTTGCGGGCGCGCGGATTTCGCTTACTGCTTCTGGGCGGCGGCAAAAGCGGCGTTCTGCTGATCCAGCCACGTTTTCAACGGGGCGAAATACTCCAGCAGCGCGCCGCCGTCGATCTTGTCCTCGCCCGATATCGCCTTCAGCGCTTCCGGCCATGGCTTGCTGGCGCCCATCGCCAGCATCTGCTGCAGCTTGGCGCCGGCCTTGGCGTTGTCGTACACCGAGCAGCGGTTCAGCGGGCCCGTATAACCGGCTTCGCGGCACAGCGCGCGGTGGAACTGGAACTGCAGCATGTGCGCCAGGAAGTAGCGCGCGTACGGCACGTCCGCCGCCACGTGGTACTTGGCGCCGGCGTCGAAACCGCCGGCCGTCATCGCCGCCGGACGCTTCACGCCCATGTACTGCTCGCGCAGCTGCCACCAGGTCTTGTCGAAGTCCTCCGGCTTGGTCTTGCCGGCATAAACGTCCCAGCGCCACTTGTCCACCGAGTACGCGAACGGCAGGAACGCCACCTTGGCCAGCGCGCGGTTCAGCAGGTCGCCGATGTCGGCGTCCGCTGGCGGCGCCTGCTCCATCAGGCCGACCTTCTTCAGGTAATCGGGCGTGATCGACAGCGCGACGGTGTCGCCGATGGCTTCGTGGAAGCCGTCGTTGGCGCCATTGCGGAACAGGAAGGGCTGCTTGTTATAAGCCAGGAAGTAGTAGACGTGACCCAGCTCGTGGTGGATGACGGTGAAATCCTCGGCCGTCGGCGTGATGCACATCTTGATGCGGACATCGTCCTTTTCATTCAGCGGCCAGGCGGAGGCGTGGCAGACGACGTCGCGGTCGCGCGGCTTGGTCAGCAGCGAGCGCTCCCAGAACGTGGCCGGCAGCTTCTGCATGCCCAGCGAGGTGTAGAAACGCTCGGCGTACTGCGTCATCTGCTTGGCGTCGGTCTTGCGGGCTTCGAGCACCTTGGTCAGGTCGTAGCCGCTGGCGCCCGTTTTCGGCTTGAGGATCGGGTACAGGTTGTCCCAGCTCTGGCTCCACATATTGCCGAACAGGTGGGACGGGATAGGTCCGGTCAGCGGCACCACGTCCGGGCCGTAGGTTTCGCGCAGCTTGTAGCGGGTATAGGTGTGCAGCGATTCGTACAGCGGCTTGACCTGCTGCCACAGGCGCTCCATCTCGGCGGCGAAGGCTTCCGGCGGCATGTCGTACTGCGCGCGCCACATCGCGCCCGTGTCGGCAAAACCCATCTGCTTGGCGCCCTTGTTCGACAGCGCGATATATTCCGTGTACTTGTCCTTGTACGACGGCGCTTGCGCGTGCCAGCCCAGCCACATCTCTTTCAGCTTGGGCTCGTCGCGGCTGTTCGCCAGTACCTTTTCCATCTCGCCCAGCGCCATGCAGGCGTCGCCCGTGCCGTCGTCTTTCTTGACGCAGTATTTGGCCTTGCCATAGGCGCCGTTCAGCGCCGCCTGCAACTGGGCGTATTGTTCGCGCTCCTTCGGATCGGCGAAGACCAGCGTTTGCTGCAGAAGCATCAGTTTGCGCGCCGATTCCGCCGGCAGTTTCAGGCCGTTGAAACGGCGCGCGCCGATCGCCGCTTCGCCGGACGCCGTCAGATAGCGTTCGGCGAAGTAGGAGGTGATCGCTTCCGTGTCGTCGGTGATGAAGTTGGAACCAACCCAGGCGCCGCGCGCCTGTTCGTTGTTCAGCTTATTGAGGCGTTCGTCGGTGTCGGCCAAAAAGCGCTCGGCTTCTGCGACGGTCGGTTTTTTCGCGGGGGCGGCCAGCGCGGTAACGCTGACGGCTGTCATGGCGGAAGCCGCCAGCAGCGTGCTGATAATTTTTGGTGTCAAGTGCATCTCCCTGGGTAGTCGTATCGGCGATCGAATCCTTGGATTCGATCGCCGGTAATCATACACGCTTACAGGGCGATGGAGACGGTCCGCGAAGGCATGGCGTTGGGTGGAAGCACCAGTGTCAGCAGCTTGCTGCCGGCATCCCAGCTGAACGTCGCCACCTTGCCGTCGACCCGCACCGACGCCGGCCTGGCGCCGACGTTATGCACCGTCAGATCGATGCTGCGTTCCGGCCGGCGGTAGTTGTCGCCGATGGCCGAGTCGATATTGATCGACAGGCCGCGCCGATACACCTTGCTGGTGAAGGTCACCAGCTCGTACTTGCCGTGTTCGAACGCCTGCGCGGTCAGGCCGTCGTCGTCATACAGTTTGCCGGTGGCGGTTTTCACCGAGGCGTCGTGGTAGTAGTGCAGCTCGATGTTCCTGGTGGTGTAGTCGCGCGTCGTCCGCACCACCCGCGTCATCGGGATGAAGGCGCCGGCGCGCACGTACACCGGCACGCGGTCGGGGCTGAGCTTCACCGACCGGGTCGCGCCGCCGGCCTGCCGCTCGCCGGTGTGGAAATCGAACCACGCGGCGGTGGCGGGGAAGTAGACGTCGGCCCTGGTGGCGCCGGCCTTCATCACCGGCGTGACCAGGAAGTCCTTGCCCCACAGGTAGGTCGATGACATCGCCCGCACCTTGGCGTTGCCCGGTTCCTCGTACACCAGGGGGCGCATCAGCGGCAGCCCTTTCTGGTTGTTGTCGAAGGCGAGCGTGTAGTTATATGGCAGCAGGCGATAGCGCATGCGGATGGCGTCGCGCGCCAGCGCCTTGGTTTTATCGTCGCGGAAGATCGGCTCCGACGGCACTTCCTCTTGCGCGTGCGGGCGGAACACCGGCTGGAACACGCCATATTGCAGCCAGCGCGCATACAGCTCGTTGTCCAGCACCGGGTTGGCGAAGCCGCCCAGGTCCGAGTGCATATAGCCTGCGCCCTGCATCCCCATTTGCAGCGAGATCTCCGGCTGCGATTGCAGTCCGGCCCAGCTGCGGTCCACGTCGCCGGACCACGGGATGATGCCGTAGCGCTGCGTGCCGGAGTACCCGGCGCGCATCAGGATGAACGGGCGCTCGGTGGGGAAGTCCTTCTCGTAGCCCTCGGCCACGAGCTTTGCCCACTGGTGGCCGTAGATGTTGTGGACTTCGTCGGCGCTGCCGGTGGCGTGGCGCATTTCGGTCGGATGCAGTTCCGGCTCGCCCAGGTCGCCCCAGACGCCGGTCACGCCCTGCAGGCGCAGGTCGCGGTAGATGTTCCACAGCCAGTCCTTGCCGGGCTGGCCGAAGATGTCGATCAGGCCCGTATGGCCGAAGAAGAAGTCGTAGGCCAGCGGCTTTCCGCTGGCATCGGTGCCGAGGATCTTCTTGTCGACCGCTTCCTTCCAGCGGCTGGAGGTGTCGACGATGAACGGTTCGCTGATGACCACCGTCTGCACGCCTTTTTGCTTGAAGTCCGAGATCATGCCGATCGGGTTGGGGAAGTTGTCCGCGTCCCAGGCCAGGTTGCCCATCGTGCCCTTGACCTCTTTGCCGAACCAGTACAGATCGAAGACGATGGCGTCGAGCGGAATGTCGTCGGCGATGAATTTGTCGACCACCGCGCGCGCTTCCGTCTCGCTGTGGTAGCCGAAGCGCATGGCGAAGTTGCCGAAGGCCCAGCGCGGCGGCATCGGCTGCTTGCCGGTCAGGTAGGTGTAGTTGTCGACCACGTCCTCCCATTTGTCGCCGGCGACGATTTGATAGGTCTTGCGGCCGCCGATGGTTTCCCAGCGCAGGCTGTTGTCCTTCTTGCTGTCGAAATCGAGGTAGCCGGTGCGGGTGTTATCGAAATGGAGCGCATAGAGTTTGGACGACAGCGCGATCGGCATGCCGTAGTTGAGCTGCTTCGATGTGGCGCCGTAGCCGTAGTCCGCCTTGTTATACAGCGTGAAGCGGTTGCCGCGCCGGTTCATGCCGACCGCGCGCGCGCCGGCCCCGTACAGGGCCTCGTCCTTGTCGAGCGCGAATTCGATCGCCTCCAGCACGCGCGGCTCGCCCTTGTTGATATCCTTGCTGCCGGTCGCGACGTCGTCGGTGACCTTCATGTAGCCCTTCTTTTCCGCGACCAGCTGCTTGCCCTTGTAGGCGTAGGAGATCTGGAAGGGCGACTTGGTGACCGTGACCACCAGGCCCGGGGTCGCGTATTCGATCTTGTTGGCCTTGTCGGAGAACGAGGTGGTCACCGCGGCCGGCGCCAGCACCACCGCGTGCGAGGCCGGATCGGCCGCCTCGCCGTCGGGGATGAAGGTGGTTTCGATGATGCTGCGGGTGTAGGGCTTGATCAGGTAGACGCCGTCGCTGGTGCGCACTTCCATGTAGCCGCCATGCAGCGTGGCGCTGGCGAAGATGCGGCCGGCGTTCTGCGCCAGCGCGGACGGGGCGTGGCCGGCAAACAGCGTGAACAGGGCTAGTGGCAAAACGGCAAGTTTAACGAGGGGATTGCTTGTCATGTCGGGTAGGAGTCTCGGGTTTGTTGTGTTTATGTGCAGTGTTCTGTTGTTTGGCTACATTTGACTATAAAATTTGGTCCAAGGCGCGCCGTTTGGCGTTATTTTACCTCGGTATCCTTTCAATTGACACACATGGGGTGCCGTGTTATTTTGCTACAAATTTCAATATTCGGGACGCGTCGCATGAAATCTTCCAGCAGCAAGCCCATACTGTCGTTCTGGCAGCTATGGAATATGAGCTTTGGCTTTTTCGGTATCCAGTTCGGCTTCGCGCTGCAGAATGCTAACACCAGCCGGATTTTCTCCACGCTCGGCGCCAATCCCGACGATTTGTCCCTGTATTGGCTGGCGGCGCCGGTCACCGGCCTGCTGGTGCAGCCGATTATCGGCTACCTGAGCGACAACACCTGGCACCCGCGGTGGGGCCGCCGCCGTCCGTTCTTCTTCATCGGCGCCGTGCTGGCGTCGCTGGCGCTGTTCCTGATGCCGAATTCCTCGGCGCTGTGGATGGCGGTGGTCGTGCTGTGGATGCTCGACGCCGCGATCAACGTCTCGATGGAACCGTTCCGCGCTTTCGTGGGCGACAAGCTCGGACCGTCCCAGCAGACCGCCGGCTTCGCGATGCAAACCTTCTTCATCGGCTGGGGCGCGGTGATCGCCTCGCTGCTGCCGACCATCTTCGCCGACTATCTGGGCGTGAGCAATGTGCCGGTCAACGGCGCCATCCCGGACACGGTGCGCTACTCGTTCTATGCCGGCGGCGCGATTTATATGATCGCCGTGATGTGGACCGTGCTGACCGCGAAGGAAGAACCGCCGAGCGACCTGGAAGCGTTCCGCGCCGAACAGCAGCGCACCCGGGGCCTGGGCCGCGCGCTGACGGAGATCTTCAGCGGCTTTGGCAAAATGCCGAAGACGATGGTGCAGCTGGCGGCGGTGCAGTTCTTCACCTGGATCGGCCTGTTCGCGATGTGGATCTACACCACCAACGCCATCGGCGAAAACGTCTACGGCACCACCGATGCACAGTCGGCCGCCTTCCAGCAGGCCGGCAACCACGTCGGCGTGATGTTCGCCGTCTACAGCGGCGTGTCCGCGCTGGCCGCGTTCATCCTGCCGGTCTTCGCGCGCCACACCAGCCGCAAGTTCGTGCACATGACCTGCCTGGCCATCGGCGGCGCGAGCCTGATCAGCCTTTTCGCGATCCGCGATCCGAACATGGCCTTCGTGCCGATGATCGGCGTCGGCATCGCGTGGGCCAGCATCCTGACCATGCCGTACGCGATCCTGGCCGGCGCGCTGCCCGCCAACCGCATGGGCTACTACATGGGCGTGTTCAACTTCTTCATCGTGATTCCGCAGATCGTCAGCGGCCTGCTGCTCGGCTTCATGACCAAGCAAGTGTTCGACGGCCACGCCGTCAAGACCCTGATGCTGGGCGGCGTGTGCATGCTGGTGGCGGCGATTTTGACGATGTCCGTCCAGGATAACGCGGATCCGAAGGGTTGATGCTGTAATATTGTTCGTGAGACAAGTATGTTGTGCGACGCGATTTGGCCGGAACAGGTACAACCGTCGCAGCGCGGTGACACGCGGTTTGGCGTAACTGCCAAGTCGTCGTTGTCACCCCGATTTCACCAATTTGTCATTCTTATCCACCCGGAGCGAACATGAGCATTCAGACAGTCACCACCAAACCTTTCCCTGGCCAGCGGCCGGGGACTTCCGGCTTGCGGAAAAAAGTCACCGTCTTCCAGCAGCCGTCCTATCTCGAAAATTTTGTGCAAAGCGTGTTCGATACGCTGGGCGACGTCGCCGGTAAAACGCTGGTGGTCGGCGGCGATGGCCGCTTCCACAACCGCGAGGCGGTGCAGGTCATCCTGCGCATGGCGGCGGCGCATGGCTTTGCGAAGGTGCTGGTCGGCCAGGGCGGCATCCTGTCCACGCCGGCCGTCAGCTGCGTGATCCGCAAGCACGCGGCGCTGGGCGGCATTGTGCTGTCGGCCAGCCATAATCCGGGCGGACCGGATGGCGACTTCGGCATCAAGTACAACATCGCCAACGGCGGCCCGGCGCCGGAAAGCCTGACCGAGGCGATCTACCAGCGCACCGAATCGATCGCCGCCTACCGCATCAGCGACGCCGCCGCGATCGACCTGAATAAGATCGGCGCCTCGCGCATCGAGCAGATGGACGTCGAAGTGATCGACTCCGTGGCCGACTATGCGGCACTGATGCAGGAGCTGTTCGATTTCGACGCCATCAAAAAACTGTTCGGCGGCGGCTTCCGCATGTGCTTTGACGGCATGTCCGCCGTCTCCGGCCCATACGCGAAGGCGATCCTGGAAGGGATGCTGGGCGCGCCGGCCGGCACCGTCATCAACGGCGAGCCGCTGGAGGACTTCGGCGGCCACCATCCGGACCCGAACCCCGTCAACGCCGCCCAGCTGATCGAACTGATGGCCGCCGACGACGCGCCTGATTTCGGCGCCGCCTCGGACGGCGACGGCGACCGCAACATGATCGTCGGCCGCAATTTCGACGTCACGCCGTCGGACAGCCTGGCCGTGCTGGCCGCGAACGCGACGCTGGCGCCGGGGTACAAGGCCGGCCTGAAAGGCATCGCGCGTTCGATGCCGACGTCGCAGGCGTCCGACCGCGTGGCCGCCGCGCTGGGCATCCCGAGTTTCGAGACGCCGACCGGCTGGAAGTTCTTCGGCAACCTGCTCGACGCCGGCCAGGCGACGTTGTGCGGCGAGGAGAGCTACGGCACCGGCTCGGACCACATCCGCGAAAAGGATGGCCTGTGGGCCGTGCTGTTCTGGCTTAACCTGCTGGCCGTCACCGGCAAGTCGGTCGAGCAGCTGGTCAGCGAGCACTGGGCGCGCTTCGGCCGCAATTACTATTCGCGTCACGACTACGAGGGCGTGCCGGTCGAAGGCGCCAATGAGCTGATGGATTCGCTGCGCATCAAGCTGGCGACCCTGAAGGGCCAGGACCTTGGCCACTACGTGGTCGATTTCGCCGACGATTTCGAATACACCGATCCGATCGACGGTTCGGTGTCGAAGAAGCAGGGCATCCGCATCGTCATGACCAACGGCTCGCGCATCGTGTTCCGTTTGTCGGGCACCGGTACGGAGGGAGCGACCTTGCGCGTTTATCTGGAACGCTACGAGGACGATCCGGCGATGCACCACCTGCCCACCCAGCAGGCGCTTTCCGCATTGATCTTGATCGCCGAGCAGGTCGGCGGCATTGAAGGATGGACCGGACGCGCGCGTCCGACCGTCACCACATAACTATATAGGGACGACAGCATGGAATGGACGAAGTGGAGTAAACGTACGACTCTTGCTATGGCTTTGGCGCTGGCCTTCGGCGCACCGGCACTGGCCGCCGAACCGGTGGCTAAACCGGTGGCAAAATCGGCGGCGACGCCGCCGGCGGCCGCAAAAAAGCCATTCCTGTGGGAGAACGCCACAGTCTATTTCCTGCTGACGGACCGCTTCAACAACGCCTTCACCGGCAACGACCTGGCCTATGGCCGCAACGCCGACGCCGCGCCGCTGCGCGGTTACATGGGTGGCGACCTGGCCGGCATCACCAACAAGATCAACGACGGCTATTTCGACAGCCTGGGCGTGAACGCGATCTGGCTTACGCCGCCGGTGGAGCAGATCCACGAAGGTACCGACGAAGGCACCGGCAAGTCCTATGGCTTCCACGGCTATTGGGCAAAGGACTTCACCACCGTCGACGCCAATCTGGGCACCGAAACCGATTTCCGCAATTTCGTCGAAGCCGCGCATGCGCGCGGCATCCGCGTCATCCTCGACGTGGTGATGAACCACATCGGTCCGGAGACGACGATCGACAAGGCATGGCCGCAGCAGTGGGTGCGCACCGAACCGATGTGCACGCACAAGGATGCGAAGAGCACCATCGAATGCACCCTGGTGAAGAACCTGCCGGACGTCCGCACCGACAGCAACGAGGAGGTCGAGTTGCCGCCGCAGCTGGTGGAGAAGTGGCGGCGCGAAGGGCGCTACACGCAGGAGGTCAAGGAGCTGGACGAATTCTTCAAGCGCACCGGCTATCCGCGCGCGCCGCGTTACTACCTGATGAAGTGGCACGCCGACTGGATACGCAAGTTCGGCGTGGACGGCTTCCGCGCGGACACCGTCAAGCACGTCGAGGCGGGGGTGTGGAAGGAATTGCGCACCGTCGCCGATGCGGCGTTCGAGGACTGGAAGCGCGCCAATCCGGACAAGAAGCTCAGCGACGACAAGTTCTACATGACGGCGGAAGTCTATAACTACGACATCGCCCACGGCCAGAATTACGATCTGGGCGGGCAGAGCGCCAATTACTATCAAAACGGCTTCGATAGCGTGATCAATTTCGGCCTGGTGCGCGACGCCAACAAGGATTACGAGTCGCTGTTCAGCAGTTATTCGAGCACGTTGCATGGTGGCGCGTTGAACGGCTACTCGGTGCTGAATTATATCGATTCGCACGACTACGACCAGCCGTTCGACCGCGAGCGAAAACGGCCGTTCGAGAGCGCGACCAAGCTGCTGTTGGCGCCAGGCGCCGTGCAGATCTACTACGGCGACGAAACCGCGCGCAAGCTCGATCAGGCCGACGCGGTGGGCGACGCCAAGCTGCGCACCTTCATGAACTGGGATGAGCTGGAGCAGAACACGGCGCGCGACGGCTACAAGATCGCCGACGTGCGCGCGCACTGGAGCAAGCTTGGGTTGTTCCGCCAGGCGCATGTGGCGGTGGGGGCGGGCGTGCACCAGCAACTGCAGGCCAAGCCGTATGTGTTCAAGCGGACGTACGACAAGGGCGGCTTACGCGACAAGGTCGTCGTCGCGCTGGACCAGCCGACCGATAAGGCCAGCACGATCAATGTGCACGGCGTGTTCGCCAACGGCCAGAAGGTCAAGGACTACTATTCGGGCAAGACGGCCGTGGTCAAAGGCGGAAAAGTCGGTTTCGGCACGCGCAACGCGATAGTGCTGATCGGTAGGGCGGATTAGGCGGAACGCCGTAATCGGCCATCTTTGTGCTGCCGGCGGCACATGCATGGCCGATTACGCTGCGCTAATCCGCCCTACGTGTCTCCGTGGATTGGTTAATATCCCTGGCGCCGGCACGATGCGTCCGGCACCCGCTATCTAACGCGCCTGATGGCGGCGGCGGGACGCCGCCGTATTGGCCTTCGGCCGCGCCAGCGAGCACAATGCGCGCGGTTCGCGTCGTGGAGCGGCGGCGGCCACCCCGTCATCCCACGGGCTGCTGTCGCGGCACCACGCCGCGAAGGCTTCCACCTCCAGCGGACGCGCGAACAAGTAACCCTGCGCCTCGTCGCAGCCGGCCGAGCGCAGGAACGCCAGCACGTCGCCGCGCTCCACGCCTTCGGCCACCACACGGTGTCCCAAATCCTGCGACATCGTGATCATCGTCCGGACCAGGCCCTGTTGACGATGGTCGTCCTCCAAACCCGCGATGAACGACTGGTCGATCTTGACCACGTTGGCCGGCATGCGCTGCAGGTACGACAGGCTGCTGTAACCGGTGCCGAAGTCGTCGATCGCCAGGTGCACGCCGGTGCCGGCCAGCGCTTCGAGCATGGCGTTGGCCTTGACCGGCTGCTCCATGATGGCGCTTTCGGTGATCTCCAGTTCCAGGCACTCGGGCGGCAAGCCGTATTGTTCCAATCCGGCGACCACGCGGTCGGCCAGGTCCGGCTCCAGCAGATTGGAGGCCGAGACGTTGAGCGACAGCTGCAGCTCAAGGCCAGCCTTGCGCCATGCCTGCTGCTGGCGCAAAGCGCGGTTCAGCACCCACGCCGTCGTCGCCTGGGCCAGGCCGGAGCGCTCGATGATGGGAATGAATTCGCCGGGGCCGATCGGGCCGAGCGTCGGATGGTTCCAGCGCAGCAGCGCCTCCGCGCCGATGCACGCGCCGCTGGCGATGTCGACGCGCGGCTGGTAGACCAGGCGCAATTGATCGCGGCTGATCAGGGCCGCCGCGAAGTCATTGAGCAGGTTGAAACGGCGCCGGTACAGGCGGTCTTCCACCGCCGAATACACGGCGACATGGGTGGCGCTGTCGATGGCATCGTGGGCGGCGCTTTGCGCCTGGCGCAGCACGTTCATGGCGTCGGCCGTGCCGACGTCGAACGGCGTGACGCCGATCGACGGCGTGGTGACAAACCGCAGCTTGCTGATGCTGACGCCCATCTCCAGCTTCTCTTCCAGCACCGGCACATAGTCTTCGAGCGTCATGCCAGGCTCGGACAGCAGCGCGAACTGCATGGCGGCGACGTGGTAGACCTTGCGGCGCGGTCCCGTCTCGGCACGTATCCAGGCCGCCGAATCGATCACCAGCTCGTCGAGGAAGGATGGATTCAGCGCGCGCGCGGCGTGCGACATCTGGTCCGGCGTGGCGAGGTTGATCAGCACCGCCAACCTTTGTTCGTCGGCCGGACGGTCGCGCTGCATGTCGTGGAAGTCTTCGATGAACTGGTTGCGGTTCGGCAGGCCGCTGAGCGGGTCCATGCGGCCCAGCGCGTGGTGCATCTCGATCTGCGCCATGACCATGGCGGCGAGGTCGGACAGGATGTCGAGTTCCGCCTGCGTGGTTTCGCGCGGCTCGGTACCGAGCACGCACATCGCGCCCAGGCAGTGGCCGTCGATGGTGGTCAGCGGCGCGCCGGCGTAGTAGCGGATGCCGCTGGCGGCCAGCGGGCTGTCGCGGAAGGCCGCGTCGCCCAGAAGATCGGGGATCACCAGCACCCGGCTGGTGTCGGCCACTTCGCCGCAGGGCGCGTGCAGGCGGGGGATCGATGTGTGCTCGACGCCGACGCGCGACTTGAACCATTGACGGTCGGCGTCCGTCAGCGACACCGCCGCGATCGGCAGGTCGAACAGGCGCGCGGCCATGCGGGTGATGCGGTCGAAGGCGTCGCTGGGCGGCGTGTCGAGCAGATTGAGTTTATTGAGCGCCTCCAGCCGGCGCGCTTCATTGAGTTGGCAAGAAATAGTCATGATCCGGTCATTCGTTAATTGGTCGACAAGGTGCTATTCAATGCGGGGTGAGGCACTGGCGGGCGCCGCATGGCCTGTCGGTCATCGTGGCCTGTTGAACAACGCAAGGTGAGAGCGTGTCTGAGGCTCTGCGGTCGGTTTGTTTGCAATAAAGAAAATATTATTGCGTTGACGTAATAAATAATAGCATGATTTTTAAATCGCCGCGCATGACACACACGTAAAGTTGCGCTGCTGCAAGCTAGCTGCGGCATGCATAGGGCGGTCCGGAGCCCGCACTGTGGTTTTATTGATACTGCGGATCGGTGGAGAGGGAATAGGGCGCGTCGGCGGGAGAGGTGGCGCGCCGGGTTTCGGGCCGCTCCGCCATATCGAAGTCCAGCCTGGCGCCGCGCATCAGGTCCGCGTGGCCGAGCCAGTTCTTCGAGGTGGCCTTGCCGTCGACTTTCAGCGAGCGCACGTAGCGCCTGGTGTCGCTGTTGGCGGGCGCGTTGATGACGATGGTTTTACCGTTTTCCAGCTTCAGCGTGGCCTTTTTGAACAGCGGCGCGCCGACCACGTACTGCGGCACCGCCGGCGTGACCGGGTAGAAGCCGAGCGCGGAGAAGACGTACCAGGCGGAGGTCTGGCCGTTGTCCTCGTCGCCGCAGTAGCCGTCCGGCGTGGGCTTGTACATACGGTTCATCGTCTCGCGCACCCAGTACTGGGTTTTCCACGGGGCGCCGGCATAGCCGTACAGGTAGATCATGTGCTGGATCGGCTGGTTGCCATGCGCGTACTGGCCCATGTTCGCGATCTGCATTTCGCGGATCTCGTGGATCACGGCCTTGTAGTAGCTCTCGTCGTAGATCGGCGGCAGCGTGAATACCTCATCGAGCTTGGCGACGAACTTCTCGCGCCCGCCCATCAGCTCTATCAGCCCGTTCACGTCCTGGAACACGGACCAGGTGTAGTGCCAGCTATTCCCCTCGGTGAAGGCGTCGCCCCATTTGAAGGGGTTGAACGGCGACTGGAAGGTGCCGTCCTTGTTCTTGCCGCGCATCAGACCCGTCTCCGGATCGAACAGCTTTTTGTAGTTCAGCGCGCGCTGGCCGTAGATGGCGATCTCGGAGCGCGGCTTGCCCAGCGCCTTGCCCAACTGGTAGATGGCGAAATCGTCGTACGCGTATTCGAGCGTGCGGGCGGCGTTCTCGTTGATCTTGACGTCGTACGGCACGTAGCCCAGGTCATTGTAGTAGCCGACGCCGGCGCGGCCGACGGCGCTCATCGGGCCTTCGTTGTTGGCGCCGTGCTTGAGCGCCTGCCACAGCGTTTCGATATCGTAGCCGCGCAGGCCCTTGATGTACGCCTCCGCCACGACGGAGGCGGAGTTATTCCCGATCATGACGTTGGCGTAGCCGGGGCTGGACCACTCGGGCAGCCAGCCGCCCTCCTTGAAGTCGTTGACCAGGCCCGCCTGCATTTCGCGGTTGATCGACGGGTACATCAGATTGAGGAAAGGGTAGAGCGCGCGGAAGGTATCCCAGAAGCCGGTGCCGGCGAACATATAGCCCGGCAGGACCTGGCCGTTGTAGGGACTCCAATGGACGATCTGGTTGTCGGCGTCGATCTCGTAGAGCTTATTCGGGAAGAACAAGGTGCGATACAGGCTGGAATAGAAGGTGCGCGTCTGCTCCTCGTTGCCGCCTTCGACGTCGATGCGGCCCAGCGTCTTGTTCCAGATAGCCCTGCCTTTTTGCGCGGTCGTGTCGAAGCTGTCGGTGGCCAGTTCCCGCCTGAGGTTCAGCTCCGCCTGTTCCTCGCTGATGAAGGAGGAGGCCACCTTCATGCCGACCTTTTCGCCTTTCGCGGTCTTGAAGCCGACCAGCGCGCCGGCATGGTCGGCCGCCAGTTCCAGCACGTCGCCGGCCAGCTGGTCGCCGTTCCACAGCCTGGTGGAGGAGAACGGCTTGTCGAAGTGGATGACGAAATAGTTCTTGAAGTTCCTGGGCAGCGGACCGCGCGCGTGGCGGGTGCTGTAGCCGACGATCTTCCGTTCGGCCGGAATGACCTTGATGTACGAGCCCTTGTCGTAGGCGTCCACCACCACGTAGGCTTCGTCGGTTTGCGGGAAGGTGAAGCGGAACTGCGCGGCGCGCTCGGTAGGTGTGATCTCGGTCGTCACGTCGGCGTCGGCCAGGTAGACGCTGTAGTAGTAAGGCTTGGCCACTTCGGCCTTGTGCGAGAACCAGCTGGCGCGGTCGTCCTGCGTGAATTTGGGTTTGCCGCCCGCTTGGCCGACCACGGGCATGATGGCGAACTGGCCGTAGTCGTTCATCCACGGCGACGGTTGGTGCGTTTGCTTGAAGCCGCGGATCTTGTCGGCGTCGTAGGTGTAGGTCCAGCCGTTGCCCATCTTGCCGGTTTGCGGCGTCCAGAAATTCATCCCCCACGGCAGTGCGATGGCCGGGTAGGTATTGCCGTTGGAGAGTTCGGGTTTGCTGGCTGTCCCCATCAGCGGATTGACCCAGTCGACCGGTTCAACGACGGGCGCCGCCGATGCCCATGTCGTTAGCGCTACCAACAAGGCTGAAAAAAAGAACGTGTGCGGTTTCATGGTCTCGATGTGGGGTGGAGGGAAGCCGAAAAGATACCACGGTTACAAGCGCTCTTCTAAACCACGTAGGGCGGATTAGCGAAGCGTAATCCGCCATGCATCCGCCACCAGCGGCATGGGAGATACTACCGCATCAGAAAGGCCGCCCCGGCCCCCAACAGCGCGACAGAACCAGCCGCCACACCGCTGCGCGGCACCCGCCCCACCGCATACGTCAGCATCAGCACCGCCATCCATCCAGCCGCCGTCAGCGCCCCCAGCCACAACACCCAGCCCTGCGTGCTGCCACGCAGCGCCAGACAAGCGAGCAGCGACAGCAACAGCTGCCCGCACCCGAACCAGCGCAATCTGCGGCGCTGCTCTGGCGACGGTTCCGTGCCGCGTCCGTACACGTCGGCCCAGTGGCGATCCATCGCCAGGCCGAGAAAAGCGAATCCCGAAAACGCCCCGGCCACCGCCGCGCATCCCGTCATCACCGCGTAAATCGAAGTCATGCCGCAGTCCCCGCAAGTCGAGTTTTTGTTACCGGCGCGCGTCCCAGGCGCGCCGAAGCATAGAGCAGCAGGCCGCCGATCAGCAAGGTCACGCCATCGAATCCGGCCAGCGCCCACAAGCCATTCGGGATGCTCACCAGCAGATGGGCGCCGCCGGTCGCGCCGTTCAGCACCGGCAGCAGCGCGAACAGCAGGCCGCCGACCAGCAGCTGCAAGCGCCACATCGTGCGCGATGGCCAGGCCAGTCCCGCCGCCATCGCCACCGCCCACGCCATGAAGAACCAGCTGACCTCCGCCGCCGGACGTTCGGCCAGTCCCACGGGCAGCAGGCGGTTGGCCCAGAAGTACGCGGCCATGGCCACCGGCAGCCCGGCGACCGCACCGATGTTGAGGCCTTCCACCAGCCGCAGGCCGAAGCCGATGCGGCCCGCCTTCAGATGCTTGGGTTTTTCCTTGACGGCCCACAGCAGCAGGCCGGTGGCGACCATCGCGCTGCCGGCCAGGCCGGAGATGAAGAACAGCGCGCGCAGCAGCGGATCGGCGAAGCGGCCGATGTGCAGCCCGTACATGACGCCGCGCGTCGCCACGGCCGCCCCGCGTCCCGCGTCGGGCGACGGCAGCGGCCTGCCGGTTGCGCCGTCGTAGATCAGCGTCGGCAGGTCCGAGCTGACGCCGCGCCCCTCATGCTGGGTGACGGCGATGGTGGCCGCCGCGTCGTTGGGGAAGTCGACCGTTATCCGTCCGGCTGGCGCGCCGCCCCAGGCCTGGCTGGCGTGGGCGATCACGGGGCCCAGCGGTGTCAATGGCGCGGCCACGCCGGAGGCTTTGGCGCCCTGCGGCGAACCGGGGAACAGTTCGGCGAAGAACGCTTTGTCGTTGTTGTTGTAGGCGACCTTCACGCCCCACGGCATGTACATGAACATCAGCGTCACCAGGCCGGTGTAGGTGATCATCAGATGGAAGGGCAACGCCAGCACCGCGCTGACGTTATGGAAATCGAGCCACGAACGCTGGCCCTTGCGCGGACGGAACGTGAAGAAGTCCTTGAAGATGCGCTTGTGGGTGACGATGCCGGAAAGGATGGCGACCAGCATCGACATGGCGCAGATGCCGACGATCCAGCGCGCCACCGGCACCGGCATGTAGTGCAGGTCGAAGTGCAGGCGGTAGAAAAAGTCGCCGCCGCGCGTGGAGCGGGCTTCGGCCAGTTCCACCCCGGTGGCCGGGTCCAGCAGGACCTCCTCGAAACGGCGGCGGCCCTTGCCTTTGGCCTTGCCTTCGCCGGCCGGCGGCGCCCACATGGTTTGGATCGCCGGCTCGCGGCCGCTGGGCAGGGACACGAACCAGCGCTCGCTGTTGGGCGCGCGCTGTTGGAGTACGCGCACGGCTTGATCGGCCGCTATCGCCTGCGTGACCGGCGCGACCGCCGCCCGGTGCAGCTCGGGTTTCATCCACAGCGTGATCTCATCGCGGTAGTAGCTGGAGGTACCGGCCATGAAGATCAGCATCAGCACCCAGCCGACCAGCAAGCCTGACCAGGTATGCAGCCAGGCCATCGATTGACGGAAGCCTTCCTTCATGCCGCCGCTCCCTGCGCGCCCAGCGCGAGCAGCAGCGCGAACGGCAGCGCCGCCAGCAGCAGGCCGCCCAGCGCGCGCAAGGGTGTGCGCGCGGCGAAGCACCACATGATCGCGCACGGATAAATAATCAGGCCTGTCATGGTGGCGGTCAGCGCGGCTTCGACGCGGGCGATGGGCAGCCACATGGCCAGCGTCGCCGCGATCGCCGCCGCCACCGCGTAGCCGCCGAAGATGGCGATCAGCGCGCGCAGCGCGACACCGGCGCGGTAGCGCAATTGGGGCGCTTTCTGGGACTGCGACACGGTCATAGGGGTCTTTCAAGGGAGAAGGGAGTTTCTCTCTTTGATGGCGGTGACGTGGCTGGTGCGGGGACGGGCTGCGGGCGCAAACGCAAATGAGAATTATTCCATTATCGCGGGAGCGGAGGTATTTTGCAAGCGCGCGGGCTGGCGACTCCGTGACGGAATCACGTAGGGCGGATTAGCGTAGCGTAATCGGCCATGCATGCTCCGTCGGCGGCGCATACCTGGCCGATTACGGCGTTCCGCCTAATCCGCCCTACGTGGAACAGCTGTCATTCTACGAATACCACTGCGCTGCGCGCTGGCAGCGTGAATGTGCCGGTGGCGGCGTCATACCTCGCTTCGCGCGCCACGCGCTGGTCCGCCGCGCCGGCGCGCAGGTGCACCGGATGCAGCTGGTAGCGGCGGTTCTTTTCCTCGTCGACGGCGACGCGCTGCGCGATCTTGTCGACGTTGATCAGATACGTGATCGACTTGAAGTTGGCACCCGCGTAGCCCGCGCCGTCAAGATGGGCGACGATCACCGTCGGCACCTGCGTCGGTCCCGTGTTGTGGAAGCGCAGGCGCTGCTCGATGTCGGCCGAGGTCCGCATGCGGAACAGCGTGCTGCTCGAACGGATCGCCAGCAAATCGCGGAAGGCATCGCGCGACCAGGCGATGTCCGCAGGCGCAGGCTTGATCGCGGCGTTGGCCAGCAGGGGCTTCATCAGCGCGTAGTCCTTGCCGTTGTCCTCTTCGCGCGGCAGGCCGGTGCCGTAGTAGTTGTCCCGGTAGGTCCAGTCCAGGCGGTTGAACCAGTCGCCCGATTCGAAGCTGTTGCGGTCCAGGGACTTGGAACGCAGGATGTCGAAGCCGGCGTGGAAGTAGGCCACCCCCTGGCTGAAGGCGTTGATGGCGGCGCCCAGCATTTGCACCTGTGCGCGCTCGGCGCCGGTGGTCTCCAGCGGCAGCTTGTAGACGTTGATGTCGAACAGTGTCTGGTTGTCGTGGTTCTCGATGTAGTTGACGGTTTCCGACGGCTCGCTGGCGTAACCGGCCGGCTGGTTGCCGCCGTAGACGAGCGCCTGCAGCTGTTTGGTCTCGTCCTGCCAGGTGCGCATGGTGTAGTTGCGCAGCGAGCCGGCCAGGCCCACCTTGACCATGTCCGACGCTTGCAGCAGGTCGCCGGCCTCACGCGCAGGCGCTTGCGCGTTGGGCGCGTAGACCAGGCCGTTGATGTAGCCCTGCTGCGCGATGATCTGCGCGCTGCCGTCGCTGGCTCCGCCGCCGCGCATGGCGTCGCGCGCGCGGTCGCTGAAGGTGCCGATGCCGCTGCCGTTCAGCGACAGCTGCGAAGCCTGCACGAAGCGGGCGCCGTCGGCCACTTCGCCGAAGTTCCAGCCCTCGCCGATCAAGTCGATGCGGCGGCCGGTGGCGCGGTTGACGCGCGCCTGCAGTTCTTCCATCGCGGCGCGCGGCTGGTGGCCCATCAGGTCGAAGCGGAAGGAGTCGATCTTGTACTGCACCGCCCATGTTTCGACAGAGTCGATCATCAGCTTGGCCATCATCAGGTTTTCGGTGGCTGTGTTGTCGCAGCAGGTCGAGCGTTCGATGCCGCCGGTCGCGTTCAGGCGGTGGTAGTAGCCGGGCACCACGCGGTCCAGCACCGATTTTTCATTCTGCCCGGCGATAAAGGTGTGGTTGTACACCACGTCCATGCCCACGCGCAGGCCGGCCTTGTGCAGCGCCTGCACCATCTGGCGGAATTCGACGATGCGCTTGGCGCCGTCGGCCGGATCGGTGGCGTAGCTGCCTTCGGGCGCGGTGTAGTGGTACGGGTCGTAGCCCCAGTTGTAGCAGTCGGCGAACTTGACCTTGGTGACCTCCGCCTGCTGTTCCAGGCCGTCCGGCGCGAGGCCGGGCAGGGCGGCGATGTCCGGCGACACGCAACCCTGTTCCGGCACGGTGGCGATGTCGTAGACCGGCAGCAGGTGGATGTCGGTCATACCGGCGCGGCCCAGCGCGGCCAGGTGCTTCATGCCATTGGAGCCGGTTTCCGTGAAGGCGGTGTACTTGCCCCGGTTGGCCGCGCTGACGGTGCCGTCGTTGATCGAGAAGTCGCGCACGTGCAGTTCGTAGATGGTCATGTCGGTCGGCGCGGCGACCTTTTTCGGCGACGGCGTCCTGTCCCACCCCGCAGGTTTGAGCCTGGCGGCGTTCAGGTTGGCGACGTAGCTGCGTTTGGAGTCGGTGGTCAGGCTGACCGAGTAGGGATCGGTGACGAGGTTGCGCACGATGCCGGCGGTGGGCGTCATGACGTCGACAATATACTGGTAGTACGCGCCATTGGCCCGCGCCGACCAGACGCCGGTGGCGTCGTCGCGGGTCATCGGTGTAATGGCGCTTGCCTTGGACGAGCCGGTGGCGTAGGTGCACACGGCCACGTTCTGCGCGGTGGGCGCCCACAGCTTGAAGGACGCGCCGCGCGCGCCCGCGGTCACGCCCAGGTCCTTGACCTTGGCGGCGCCGGCATACAGGTCGTCCAGCGCGCCGGCGATTTGCAGCGACGTCACATCGCGCACCACGCCATCCTCGCCTTCCTGGACCAGCAGCACTTGCTGCGTCAGCAGCCGCGCCGCGTCTGGAACGCTCAGCACCGCGCCGTCGCCGACAAACTTGAAGCGCCGCGCGACATCGGACGGCACCTCGCCATCGAAGCGCGACAGCGCCAGCTCGCCGTCCGCGCCGGTGACGCGCGCGCCAGGCGCGGCGCGCAGCAGGGCGTTGGCCGAATAATAGAGTTTGAACGCGCCCTTGCCGGCATCGGCGCCCGGCCATTTGATCAACTGGCGGTTGAGCCAGTACGCGCGGGCGTCGGTGGCCGGCGCCGCATGCAGCGGCGTCGCAAACGCTCCGTCGCAATCCGCCAGCACGGGTTCCGCCGATGCCGCCAAACATGCCAGCGCAAGCGCGCCCCCAACCGACCCCGCCATCAAACGCTTACCAGCCATATTCCGTCTCCAAACCGTTAATTTGAGTAGTGCGGCTACAAAAACCACCGCATTTCCCTTAAATTTCGCGGATATGGTACTCCAGAATCTGTAGTTTCGATACGAATCACCGGCCGTCCGCATCTACTTCTTATCAAAAATTAACAGAAAGCCGCATGGTGTAGGGTTTTCCTTGCCGGTTCGTTTACACCCTGTTCCGCACTGTACACCCTGTATCAATCGGTAATTGTCGGCTGGACGAGGGCCGGCCGCTGCTAGTCTTGGCCGCGTCGTTTCCAATTCACAAGGGCTATCATGATATTGCTATTTTGCGGCCTGTCGGGCGCCGGCAAGTCGACACTTGCCAACAGCGTTAAAGACCGCCTTGGCCGTCAGTTCGTGCCGGTTGAAGTCATCGATGGCGATGCGTATCGCGCGAGCTTGTTTCCCGGCCTGGGTTTTTCGCGCGGGGACCGCGGCGAGAACTTGCGCCGCCTTGGCTACCTCGCCGATAAATTCGCCGCGCACGGCATCGTCACGATCATCAGCGCCATCAGTCCATACGACGACGTGCGCAAGGAGCTTGTCGCGCTCTATCCCGACGTGAAAGTGGTGTTCATCGACTGCGCGCTCGACGAACTGCGGCGGCGCGACACCAAGGGCTTGTACCGGCGCGCCGGCCTGCCCGACGATGCGCCAGACAAGTTGACGTGCCTGACCGGCGTTAACGATCCGTTCGAGCCGCCGTCCGAACCCGATCTGTACTTGGACACCCGCGACAGCAGCGTCGCCGAGTGCGCCGCGCGGATCTGCGAGTATGTGCTGGGCCAGACCGATTTCGCCAAGCGCAGGAGGGCGCGGCGTGGCCAATGACGTCCTGGTCATCGCCGGGATGCACCGCTCCGGCACGTCGCTGATCACGCACTGGCTGCATGATTGCGGCCTGCAGGTCGGCGAACGCCTGGTGGGCGCGGGCACCGGCAATGTCGAAGGCCATTTTGAAGACGAGGACTTCTTCCAGCTGCACCAGCAAATCCTGATCGACAAAGGTGTGCATCCCGACGGCCTGCATCCACCCGAGTCGATGACGCCCAACGCGCGGGAGCAGGCCGAGATGCGCGCCCTCATCGACGCGAGGAATGCCAGCTTCCCGCAATGGGGCTGGAAGGAGCCGCGTACCTGCCTGTTGCTGGACACGTATTCGGCCCTGCTGCCGCAGGCGAAGTATCTGGTGCTGCTGCGCGATGTCGAGGAGGTCGTGCATTCGCTGCTCAAGCGGGACTTCGGCCTGCTCGATAACAGATACCGGGCAAAAAGCTGGCCCTATCGCATGGCGTGGAAGTGTTTTTACCGATCGATGCGTCTGGCGCGGCATCGCCGCAAGCATCGCGAGCGTTATCTGAAAGCCTGGGTGGTGTACAACCAGAAGATCCTGCAGACCCTGGACAAGCTGCCCAAGCATCGCTATCTGGTGGTGAACTACAAGGCTATGCAAAGCCAGTGCGCCGAGGTGTTCGGTTTTCTGTCGTCGCACTGGTCGTTCCGGCTGCGTTACAAAAAATTCGCCAGCGTGTACCGGGATGCGCTGATCAGCCGCCAGGCCGACGTGGCGCCGCTTGCGGTCGATCCGGTCCTGCTGGCCGAGGCGCGGCAAATCGGCAGGAATCTGCAGCTTTACCTGGATTGCAGCCAGCGACGCCTGGCGGCCCTGCCTACTTGCGGTCGGCCTTCTTCGCCGGCTGGTTAGTGCAGGTCGTATTGTCCTTGTGCGCGGTGGCGATGTTTTCGCCGCCGCTGGCATCGACGCCGCCCTGAGGGCGGTGGCAGTCGGCCTTGGCGCCCTTGGGTGGCTTGTTGTCGAAGCCCGGTTTGCCGGTCGGCTGCTGCATGCCGGCGTTGCCGTTCTGGGCGCCGGTATTGGCCTCGGCCTCGCCCTTTGCCGCGCCCTTGGGCTGGAACGCCGTCGCGCCGGTGCTGCCGGTGGGCTGGACGACATCCTTGTCGGACATCGGTTTGCTTTGCGCCAGCGCCGTCGCGCTGAAGGCTGTGGACAGGCAGAAAGCCGCGACGCCGATGGCGGCTTTGGCCTTGGTGAATTGGGTGGACATGATCGTCTCCTTGAGTACGCTAGTAACTCGACGATTGTGTCACACCCAAAACACTTTCCAAGTAGGATACCTGCCCGTGTGCAAGTCGGATTCGGCCCGGTCCGCCGGATCAGCTGGATTGTTTGGCCGCGACGCGGTAGTTATCCACCATCTTGTAGCGCATCGCGTACAGTGCGAACACGCCGGCCGTCAGCAGCGCGAAGCCCGCGAAGAAGAACATCTGGAACGCGATCGAACTCATCCCGCTGGTGGCGATGTGCGCGCTGACCGCCTCGTTCTTGACGCCCGAGTTCACGATCAGCACCCACAGGTTGCCGACCGTGACCGCCAGATACCAGAAGCTCAGGATGATGCCCTTCATCGGCGCGGGCGCCTGGCTGTAGGCGAATTCCAGCCCGGTGGCCGACACCAGCACCTCGCCCAGGGTCAGCAGCGCATACGGCAGCAATTGCCACAGGATGGAGACCTTGTCGCCGCCGTCCATCTGCAGCTGGATGGCGCCGATCGCGATCCACGCGGCGCCGGACAGCGCGATGCCCATGCCCATGCGGCGCAGCGGCGTCGGCGTGATGCCGATGGCGCGCATCAGCGGGAACAGCGCGATGTTATTCAATGGGATCAGCAGCATCACCAGGATCGGATTGATGGCCTGCATCTGCGCCGGCAGCAGGGTGAATTCCCAGCCGAAGATCGACAGCAGCGGGCTGTCCATGGCGTTGGCCTGCACGATCCAGGTCGACGCCTTCTGGTCGAACAGGGACCAGAACGGCGTGATCATCGCGAACACGATCAGGATGCGCAGCACGGCGCGCACGCCTTCCACCGCTTCGTCGGTGTGCAGGCCGCGCGCGCGCTCCAGCTGCATCGACACGCCGATGCCGCCGAAGGCCAGCAACAGCACCAGCGCGGTACAGGCGGCGATGACGAAGCCCCACTGCGGCGACATGCACAGCGACAGCACGGCGCCGGCCGCGCCGATGCCGGCGACGATCAGGCCCGGACGCGATTTGCCTGGCGCCTTGGCCAACAACGCGGTGCGCGCGACGCTGCTGAAGGAATCCGGATTGGGCGCGGCCGGCGGCACGTGCACGTATTTTTTGCGGCCGATCCAGAAGATCAGGGTGGCGAGCGCCATCAGGATGCCGGGGATGCCGAAGGCCACGGCCGGGCCGTAGTCGCGCAACATCACCGGCATCAGCAGCGAGGCGAAGAAGGAGCCGAAGTTGATGATCCAGTAGAAGGCGTCGAACACCAGTTTGGCGCGGTTCTTGTTGGTCTGGTCGAACTGGTCGCCGACGAAGGCCACCACCAGCGGCTTGATGCCGCCCGAGCCGAAGGCGATCAGCGCGAGGCCGAAGTAGAAGCCCTTCAGGTTGTCCTCGAAGATCGCCAGGCAGGCGTGTCCGGCCACGTAGATCAGGCTGAACCAGAACACCGTCTTGTATTTGCCGAAGAAGCGGTCGGCCAGCCAGCCGCCCAGCAGCGGGAAGAAGTACACGCCGATGACGAAGGTATGGAAGACGTGCTTGGCCTCGGCGGTGCGGTCTTCCATCGGGATGAACAGTAAAAGCGTGCTCAGAAGAAACGGCGTGAGGATGTTGCGCATGCCATAAAAGCTGAAACGCTCGCAGCCTTCGTTGGCGATGATGTAGGGAATTTGCCGGGGCATCGGCCCGTTGCCGTTGGCGATAGCGCTGCTAGTCACTGATTTCTCCTAAAATTTGTGTAGTTTGACTACTCATTTTTGTTTTATGAATTCCGATAGAAACTCATAACTATTTGATTTGTATGGATTAAATGTGATAATCCCAAATCTTGTACACGATTGAAAAAAACAATATCGTGATGTATATTCTCTACAAACTCATCCACGCGCCTTCCACGACACGCAGCCAACCCCGGATTCTCTTATGACTAAGCAACTAACTCAAGTTTCCCCGCACATTAAAGACTGGTATCGCGAGGCCATCATCTACCAGGTTTACCCGCGCAGTTTCCTTGATACCAACGGCGACGGCATCGGCGACATGCCCGGGATTACGGCAAAGCTGGACTATATCGCATCGCTGGGCGTGGACATCGTCTGGATTTCGCCATTTTTCAAATCGCCGATGAAGGACTTCGGCTACGACATTTCCGACTACTGCGACGTCGATCCGATGTTCGGCACCCTGGCCGACTTCGACGTCATGATCGCCAAGGCGCATAGCCTGGGCCTGAAGATCATGATCGACCAGGTGATGGCGCACACCGCCGAGGAGCATCCGTGGTTCAAGGAGAGCCGGGCCAGCCGCGACAACCCGAAATCGGACTGGTACGTGTGGTCCGACCCGGCGCCGGACGGCAATCCGCCGAACAACTGGATGTCGGTGTTCGGCGGTTCGTCGTGGCAGTGGGACACGCGCCGTCGTCAATATTATTTACACAATTTCCTCGTCAGCCAGCCGCAGCTCAATTTCCACAACCCGCAAGTGCAGCAGGCGCACCTGGACGCGCTGCGCTTCTGGCTCGAGCGCGGCGTCGACGGCATCCGCCTGGACGCGTCGAACTTCCACTTCCACGACCCTGAGTTGCGCAGCAATCCGCCGGCCGTCAACCGCGACACCGCCACCGTGTCTGACGTGAACCCGTACGGCATGCAGGCCCACGTCTACGATAAGAGCCGTCCGGAGAACCTGCCGTTCCTGCAAAAGCTGCGCACCCTGCTCAACGAATACCAGGCCGTGTCGATCGGCGAAGTGGGAGCCGACGATTCGCTGGCCGTCATGGCCGAATACACGGCCGGCGGCGACAAGCTGCACATGGCCTACAGCTTCAACCTGCTGGTGCCCACCTGTTCCTCGCACTACATCCGCAAACAGGTGGAGCAGTTCGAAGCGCGCGTCAAAGGCGGCTGGGCCTCGTGGTCGGTCGGTAACCACGACGTGCAGCGTGTCGCCACTCGCTGGGGCGGACCGGACGCGCCGAAGGCGTTCGCCAAGATGATCCTGGCGATGCAGCTTTCGCTCAAAGGCACGCCGTGCCTCTACCAGGGCGACGAGCTGGCGTTCGCCGAGGCGGATGTGCCGTTCGAACTGCTGCAGGACCCGTATGGCATCACCTTCTGGCCGGAGTTCAAGGGCCGCGACGGCTGCCGCACGCCGATGGCGTGGACCGGCGGGGCCGATGGCGGTTTCACCACCGGCAAGCCATGGCTGCCGGTGTCGCCGGACCATATCGCCAAGGCGGCGGCGGTGCAGGAGTCGGATGCCGAATCGTCGCTGTCGTTCACGCGCAAGTTCATCGCCTGGCGCCGCAAGCTGCCGCAGCTCACGCGCGGCGACATCCAGTTCTTCGACACGCCGGAACCGGTGCTGGCGCTGCGCCGCGATGCCGACGGCGAGCGCGGTATCATCGCCGTGTTCAATCTGGGCGGGGCGCCGGTCAGCTTCACGTTACCGCAAGTAGCGGGCGCCGAGCAGATGGAAGGTTACGACCTGCCTGGAACGGTGGACGGCAGCCAGGTGCGGTTGCCGGCCTTCGGCGCCTGGTTCGGGTACGCAAAATAAGAGAAGGCGGCGGCGATTTGCCGCCGTCATCATTCTTACCTCGCAGTTACCTTCTTAACACCACATATTTCGGGTATGCTTCCGCCAACTGTTTTGACTGAATCGAACGATGAAACAAGCTGAAGTAGACCAAAAACTCAACCGCACGGCGTTCGCCGACGGCCCGCGCCTGCTGGCCGACATCGGCGCGACGCACGCGCGCTTCGCTTTGCAAACGGCCCCCGGCGAATTCCGCGCCGTGCGTGTGCTCAAGTGCGACGACTTCAGCGACATCGTCGCCATGCTGCGATCGTACCTGTCCGACCACGCCGACATCACCCTGAACCACGCCGCGCTGGCGGTGGCCAACCCGGTCAGCGGCGACCATGTCCGCATGACCAACCGCGACTGGGAATTCTCCACCGACGAAGTGCGCCGCGCGCTCGGCCTGCACACTTTATTGGTGGTGAACGACTTCACGGCGCTGGCGATGTCGCTGCCGGGCCTCAAGCCGGCGGACCTGATGCAGGTCGGCGGCGGCAAGCCGGCGTCGAACTCCGTCATCGGCGTGCTGGGACCGGGCACCGGCCTTGGCGTGTCCGGCGTGATCCCGACCGTCGACGGCTTCGTCACGCTCGGCTCCGAGGGCGGCCACACCAACTTCGCCCCGGCCGACGAACGCGAATATTCGATCCTGCAGTACGCGTGGCAAACCTGGTCGCACGTCTCGACCGAGCGCCTGATCTCCGGCCCGGGCATGGAGATCATCTACCGCGCCATCGCCAAGCGCAATGGCCGCCAGGTGCGCGACCTGACCTCGCAGGAGATCATGGCCGGCGCGCTGACCGACAAGGACCCGTTGTGCCTCGAGGTGCTGGAATGCTTCTGCGCGATGCTGGGCGGCGCCACCGCCAACCTGGCCGTCACCCTGGGCGCGTTCGGCGGCATGTTCATCGGCGGCGGCATCGTGCCGCGCATGGGCGAGTGGTTCGCGTCGTCGCCGTTCCGTTCGCGCTTCGAGGCCAAGGGCCGCTTCACCAGCTACCTGTCGGAGATCCCGACGTACGTGATCACGACGCCGAATCCGGCCTTCTACGGCGTGGCGACCATTTTGTCCGAGCACCTGCGCGGACGCAGTGGCGCCAACACCCTGATGGAGCGCGTGCAGCATCTGCAGCACGAGCTGACGCCGGCCGAGCAGCGCGTCGCGCAACTGGTGCTGGAGCAGCCGCGCCTGGTGCTCAACGAACCGATCGCCGACATCGCGCGCCTGGCGGAGGTGAGCCAGCCGACCGTGATCCGTTTCTGCCGCTCGCTCGGTTTCCTCGGCCTGGCCGATTTCAAACTGAAGTTCGCCAGCAGCCTGACGGGCGCGATCCCGGTGCGCCACAGCCAGGTGAGGGTGAGCGATAGCACGCACGACCTGAGCGCCAAGGTCATCGACAATACCGTGTCCGCGATTTTGAAATTCCGCGACCAGCTGGACGTGCGCTCGCTCGACAAGGCGATCGCGCTGGTGGCCAAGGCCAAGCGGGTCGAGTTTTACGCGATGGGCAATTCGCGCGTGGTGGCGCTGGATGGCCAGCACAAGTTCTTCCGCTTCCGCATTCCGACGTCCGCCTACGGCGACTCGCACTTGCTGACCTTGGCGGCCGAGCTGCTCAACCCGGGCGACGTGGTGATCGCCATTTCCAACTCGGGCAAGCTGCCGGACCTGCTGGAAGCGGTCGACGCGGCGCGCGCAGCGGGTGCCGACGTCATCGCCATCACCGCCAGCAACTCGCCGCTGGCGAAGAAGGCCAGCGTGTGCCTCGCGGTCGACCACACGGAGGACAGCACGACGTTCCTGTCGATGATCTCGCGCATCTTGCAGCTGCTGCTGATCGACATCCTGTCGGTGGGCATCTCGCTCGACACGCAGAACTCGCGCGTGGTGGTGCAGCAAAAAGCCAAGAGCGGCGAGACCGACAACCGGCGCCTGCTGATCTCCCACCTCGACAGCTGAGCGCGAAACGGCGGCAACTCCAAAGGCAGACCTCAATGGTCTGCCTTTTTTCATTGCTTTGCGGCTGTTACAAATCGGCGCTTGAACTCTTCTAAAAATACGCTAAGATATATCTTAACAAGTTATATCTTAACTTGTTATATCTGAAGAGGGAGTTCAAAATGTTTCGATTTTCACATCATTCACATCATCCGCGCGCAGCGCATGGCCCGCATCACGGCGGCGGCGGCGGTCGCGGTCGCGGCCCGAAAATGTTCGATGCCGGCGCCATGCGCTACATCGTGTTGCAGCTCATTTCCGAGAAGCCGCGCCATGGCTACGAGATCATCAAGGAGCTGGAACAGCGTTCCGGCGGCGGCTATACGCCCAGCCCGGGCGCGATCTATCCGCTGCTGTCGATGCTGCTCGATATGGGCCATGTCGCCGCCGCCGCCGATGGCAACAAGAAGCTGCATACGATAACGCCGGAAGGCGAGGCTTTCCTGGCCGAGAACCGCCAGTTCGTCGACGCCATCGTGGCGCGCATGAGCGATCCGGCCGAGTCGCGCGACGACCTGCGCACGATCATGCATGAGCTCAAGCACGCGGTCATCGCGCAGGGCCAGGAAAACCATCCGAGTGCCGCCAAGCTGGAGCGCATCCGGGCGATCCTGCGCCGCACGACGGCCGAGATCCTGGCGCTGGAATGAGCATGGCCGTTGCTCCCGCCTTGACGCTGCCCCCGGCGCGCGAACGCCTGGTCCTGTGGCTGCTGGCGCTGACCCAGTTCACCGTCATCATGGATTTCATGGTGATGATGCCGCTGGCGCCGCAGCTGATGCAGGCCTTCGCCATCACCCCGGCCGCCGTGTCCGGCGCGGTGTCGGCCTATGCCTGGTGCGCCGGCCTGTCCGGCCTGCTGGCGGCGATGTATATCGACCGCTTCGACCGCAAGCAATTGCTGCTGTGGATGTTCGCGCTGTTCACCCTGTCCAACCTGGCGTGCGCCATCGCGCCCAATTTCCACGTGCTGGTGCTGTCGCGGGCCTTCGCCGGCGTGACCGGCGGCGTGCTCGGCGCGATCGTCATGGCCATCATCGGCGACCTGATTCCGGCCCACCGGCGCGGCGCGGCCACCGGCATCGTGATGACCTCGTTCAGCCTGGCGGCGGTGGTCGGCGTGCCGGCCGGCGTGATGCTGGCCGCGCACTTCGGCTGGGCGTCGCCGTTCTATCTGCTGGTGCTGTTTTCGCTGGTGATCTGGACGCTGGGCGCGCGGACGTTGCCGTCCATCACGGGGCATCTGACGCAGCGCGTGCCGTTGTCGGCCGTGCTGCCGAACTTGATCGGCCTGTACCGTGTGCCCAACCACCTCAGGGCGTTCGCGCTATCCTTCGTCAACATGATGACGGGCATGCTGGTGATTCCGTTCATCTCGCCTGTGCTGGTGAACAACCTTGGCGTCAAGCCGGCGGAGATCACCTACGTGTATCTGGCCGGCGGCTTGGCCACCCTGGTCAGCGCGCGCATGGTGGGCAAATGGTCCGATCGCGCCGGCGCCCACAAGGTCTACCGCTATCTGGCGCTGTTGTCGGTGCTGCCGATGATGTTCATGACGCACATGCCGGTCATGCCGCTGGTCGCGGTTATCCTCTTCTTCCCGTTCTTCATGACGGCGGTGTCGGGACGCACGATTCCCTTGCAGGCATTGATGACGACCGTACCCGAGCCGTCCAAACGCGGCGCTTTCCTCAGCGCCAACTCCGCGATCCAGCAACTGGGCAGCGGCGTCGGCGCCTTGCTGGGCGGCCTGACCCTGCATACGGACGCGGCCGGACACATCCTCGGCTACGGCTGGAACGGCTGGATCGCGGCCGGACTGACGGCGTTCTCGGTGCTGTGGGTGGGGAAGGTGGCAAGCGCGGCGGAGGTGACACCGGCGACGCCGGCGCCGCAAGAGCGCAAGGCGGCGTAGGCCCTTAGCCGTCGATGTTGATGCGCTTTTCCGGGTGTTTTTCGCGGCGCCAACGGGCGAGGCTGATGACCTCGTCGTTGGTGGCGTCTTCGACCAGGATCTCGTCGTCGCTCGACGAGACCAGGAAGCTTTCCCAGCGCTGTGCCGATTCGGCGCTGTTTTCGACAAAGCTGAACTGCCAGTAGCTTTTGCCGTTGAGCTTACGCGGGGTCGGATCGTATTCGATCAGCGCGCCGCGTACTTTTCCGCCGGAGCTTTTCTCCAGCATCGACGACCACTGTTGCAGTTCCGGCAGCGCCATCAGCGCGGCGGAGGCTTGTTCCTTGGTGCGGGTGGCCTTGGGCTCGGCCGGCGCGGACGGTTCGCTGGCGGCCGGACGCGGCGTGGAAGCGCGCGGCGGCGCGCTGGCCGGCGGCGCCTTGCTGGCGACGACCGGCTCGGCGGGCTTGACCGGCGCCGGCGGCGGCGCCACCGGCGTGGTGTTGTTCATATAAACACCCACGCCGATGGCCAGCGCGACGGCGGCGGCGCCGGCGATGGCCAAGGTGCGGGGGGACGGAGAGCGAGATGCCATAAGGGATAGCCTGGACTATTTTGTTGACGGCCATACTAAACCAAAGGCATCCATCGGGCAACTTCAACCCTCCAGTTCGCCTATGAAAGCGCGTGTTTTTGCAGGAAACAGCAGATATTGGGCGTCAGCATGCCCGGAGCGATGCCTAGCCGGCGCGCCAGCCACAGCACAGGCTGCAGGCTGCGGACGTCGGCGCCGCCGCGCAAGCGCGAGCGCAGCAGGAAATTGTCGGGGTGCGCGGTGTCCAGATTGTCGTAGTGGGGGCCGAAGCCGCGCCGCATCGCCCACGGCCAGACGCCGCGCGGCAGGGACTTGCCGAGCAGGCGGTCTATCCAGCGCGGCAAGTAATTCACCAGCCAGCGCCCGCTGTGCGCCTCGCGCGGCCAGATCCGGTTGCTGGAGCCGGTCAGCAAGATCAGCCCGCCCGGCGCGAGCACACGGTCGAGCTCGCGCTGCACGGCCTCCAGCTCGGCCGGCGCCACGTATTCGAGCACACTGTTACAGGCGATCAGGTTGAACTGGCCGTCGGCGAAGGGCAGGCGGCGCGAGTCGGCGACGTGGGCGAAGTCGATGTTGTCGATGCCGTAGCGCTCGGCGTTCAGGCGCGCCAGCGCGACCCAGTCGGCCGAATCGTCGGTGGCGCAGACCTTGGCGCCCAGGTAGGAGAACAGGATGGCCGAGGCGCCGACATTGCAGCCGAATTCGAGGATGTGCATGTCCGGCAGGCGCAGCGGCATCACGTCCAACACCATGCGCAACTGATCCCATTCATAATCGACCTTGCCGCCGATCCAGGGATCGCGCGGCTTGAGCCCGAGCTGGCGCGCCAGCGTGTTGAAATCCTGCTGTTTGGTATGTTGGTGGACATCGGCTGTGCTCATGGAACCTCCCGTGTTGAATAACTATAGGAGGCCAACCGCCGGGACTGCTTGTCGTAGCGCAAACCGGCCGGGCGTCTGGCGGGCGAGATCAACATTCACGTAGGGCGGATTAGGCGGAACGCCGTAATCGGCCATCGATGCGCCGCTGGCGGCTCCACTATGGCCGATTACGCTGCGCTAATCCGCCCTACGTGTTTCCGAAGCAGGTTTAAACTTTGGTCGGGTTGTCTATATTATTTTGGTATCAGTTGCGCGAGATAATTCATTGGCGGCACTATAGCCATTTTTGTACCATCTTCGCAGTACAAGAAAAGGACACTGACTAGTGGAAAAGACAATTCTGGGCGTCGACTGGGGCACCAGCAACCGGCGCGCCTATCTGATCGACCAGCAAGGCAACTGCCTGGCGGAACACGAAGACGGCCAGGGCATGCTGGCGGTCGGCGGACGCGAGCGTTTCAGCGCATCGCTGGACGGCTTGCTCGATGCCATGCATCTCGATAGCGACGTGCCGGTGATCATGTCCGGCATGGTCGGCAGCGCCTCCGGCTGGCAGGAAGTCAATTACCTGGACGCCTCCGTGCCGCTGACCGAGCTGCCGCAACACCTGGCGCCCGTCACCGATCCGGCCTGGGCCGGCCGCTGCCATATCGTTCCCGGCTATTGCTACCGCAACGGCGCCGCCGTCGACGTGATGCGCGGCGAAGAAACCCAACTGCTGGGCGCCGTGGCGCTGGGCAAGCGCGACGGTTGGCTGGTGTTGCCCGGAACCCATAGCAAATGGGTGTTGCTGCGCGACGGCGTGATCCAGTCGTTCGCCACCTACATGACCGGCGAGCTGTTCGCCATGTTGTCGGCCGGCGGCACCTTGTCGTCGATGATGGCCGGCGACACCACCGACGCCGAAGGCTTCGCTGTCGGCCTGAACCAGGCCGCGCGCAACGAGCCGCTGTCGAACACCTTGTTCCGCGTGCGCGCCGGCGTCGTCTCGCGCACCTGGCCGCAGCAGCAGGCCGCCGCCGTCGTCAGCGGTTTGCTGATCGGCGCCGAGTTCGCCGCCGCCGCGCGCGAACTGCCGGCCGACGGCAACGGCGCCGGCATCACCGTTATCGGCTCGCCGGCGCTGGCCGCCCGCTACGCCGCCGCCGCCGCCCACTTCGGCCTGAAGTGCGAAGTGCTCGATCCCCATCACGTGTACTGCACGGCGATCTCTCAATTCATCAAGCAGGGCTGATCATGACTATTTCCCACCCAACAACTCCGCTGGTCGCCATCTTGCGCGGCCTGCAACCGAACGAGGCCGTCGCCGTCGCCCAGACGCTGTTCGACGCCGGCTTCCGCGCGCTGGAAGTGCCGCTGAACCGTCCGGGCGCGCTCGAGTGCATCGCCTCGATGGTCAAGCTGAACCTGCCTGGCACCCTGGTCGGCGGCGGCACCATGCTCAGCGTCGAGCACGTCGAAGCCGTCTACGAGGCGGGCGGCCGCCTGCTGGTGTCCCCGAATTGCAATCCGGCCGCGATCCGCCGCGCCGCCGACCTGGGCATGTATTGCGCCCCTGGTGTGGCCACGCCGACCGAGGCGTTCGCCGCGCTCGACGCCGGCGCCCACGCGCTCAAACTGTTCCCGGCCGAGATGATCGGCCACGGCGGCCTGAAGGCCATGCTCAGCGTGGTGCCGGCCGGCACCCCGATGTGGCCGGTCGGCGGCGTCACGCCCGAGACGATGGCTGGCTGGTTCAAGGCCGGCGCGACCGGCTTCGGCATCGGCGGCGCGCTCTACACGCCCGGCGTGACCATCGAGCAGCTCGGCGAGCGCGCGACGGCCTTCGTCAACACCTGGCGCGGCCTGGCCGCCTGATTCCTTCCATCCTTGGGAATAAAAGAATGAGCAAGCATGACGTGCAATGTCTGTGGGAACTGGGCGCGCAACTGGGCGAGGGCCCGTTGTGGGTGGCCGAGCAAAACCGCCTGTATTTCGTCGACCTGAAGAATCAAAAACTGCACGCGCTGGACACCGCCAGCGGCGAGCGCCACAGCTGGACCATGCCCGACTATATCTGCTGGCTGATCGCCCGCCGCGACGGCGACGGCTTCATGGCCGGCCTGCGCGACGGCATCGCCCGTGTCTGGCTCGAACCGGAGCTGCGCATCGAGTATGTGGCGCGTCCGTTCCCCGAAGGCAGCGGCCTGCGCATGAACGACGCCAAGGTCGACGGCGCCGGCCGCATCTGGGCCGGCTCGATGCACAACACCGACTACGCGCAGGCGATCGGCATGTTGTTCCGCCTCGACAAGGACTTGAGCTTGACCGTGGCCGACAACGCTTACCACATCTGCAACGGCCCGGCGTTCAGCAACGATGGCGCCACGATGTACCACACCGACAGTTTCGAGGGCCGCACCTACGCCTATCCGCTGGCGGCCGACGGCACCTTGGGCGAGCCGCGCGTGTGGCGCCAGTTCGACGGCGACGCCGAGGGCGCGCCGGACGGCATGACGGTCGACAGCGAAGGCTGCGTCTGGATCGCGCAATGGGGCGGCGCCCGCGTCTGCCGCTACTCGCCGCAGGGCGAATTGCTGGAAACTATCCGCGTGCCGGTGCGTAACCCGGCCTCGTGCACCTTCGGCGGTCCCGACCTGAAAACCTTGTTCATCACCACCGCCAGCGAGGACAACACGCCCGAGCAGTTGAAAGAGTTCCCGTTGACGGGGGCTCTGTTCTCGGTGCGGGTGGAAGTGGCCGGCGTTCCCGCCGCGCGCTTCGGTTAATCGCCACTAACCGCGCCGGCACCCCGGCGCGGCATTCCGAAATCAAGATGTGCCGCGCGACGCGGCGGGGGGGAGGTGCGCACGGGTGGCAGGCAACACAGCGTAGTACAGACTATAAAAAATCAATAAGACACTGGAGACACAATGAAATTCAAGAATTTGCTCGCCGCGGTCTGCGGCGTCGCGATGGGCCTTGCCGCGTCCGTCGGTTCCGCGCAAACGTTCGCCAACGGCGCCGATGTCGGCTGGGTCAGCCAGCAGGAAGCCAGCGGTTACTCGTTCTATAACAGCAGCGGCGTCAAGACCGATCCCTTCGTGCTGCTGAAGAATCTGCAGATCAACTCGATCCGCCTGCGCGTGTGGGTCAATCCCAACGGTGGCTGGAACGACGGCGCCGACGTGCTCTACAAAGCCAAGCGCGCCGCCGCGCAAGGCCAGCGCATCATGATCGACTTCCACTATAGCGACAGCTGGGCCGATCCGGGGCAGCAGACCAAGCCGGCAGCCTGGGCCAACCACACCCTGGCGCAGCTTAACAACGACGTCTACAGCCACACCCAGGGCATCCTGAATTACCTGAAGACCAACGGCATCAACGTCGAGTGGGTACAGGTCGGCAACGAGATCAACAGCGGCATGCTGTGGCCGGAAGGACGCACCACCAACTTCGGCAATCTGGCCGGCCTGATCAACAGCGGCTACAACGCCACCAAGGCCGTCTATCCGAACGCCAAGGTGATCCTGCACCTGGCCAACGGCCACGACAATGCCGTGTTCCGCTGGTTCTTCGACGGCGTGAAAAACGCCGGCGCCAAGTGGGACGTGATCGGCATGTCGCACTATCCGCCGGCGTCCGACTGGGCCAACTACAACAACCGCATCTCCACCAATATGTGGGACATGGTGTCGCGTTACACCAAGCCGGTGATGGTGACCGAGGTCGGCATGGACTGGACCCAGGCGGCGACCTCCAAGGCCATGATCGCCGATCTGCTGAGCAAGACCAAGGCGCTCGGCTCGAACGGCCTGGGCGTGTTCTACTGGGAGCCGCAGGGTTATCCGGGCTGGCAGGGTTACACCATGGGCGCGATCGACGCCAGCGGCAAGTTCACCATCGCGCTGGACCCGTTCTAAGCCACACCGTCCCGGGCATTACGTCGCGGCTTGCTGGGCCGCGACGCTCAATGTCCAGTTGATGCCGTAGCGGTCCTTCAGCATGCCGAACAGCGGCGTCCATTGCGCCGACTGCAGCTCCGCCGTGACCGTGGCGCCGGCGGACAATTTTTCCCAATACGCGCGGACCTCGTCCTGCGTTGTCATCTCCACCGCGACCAGGAAGGCGTTCTCGCCCGGGTTCCAGGGCGTGTGCGACGGCGCATCGTAGGCCATCACGCGGAAGCCGGTCTCGGCCGCCACCTGGCCCCACATCAGCTGGTCCGCCTCCGCTTCGTCAGTCACCTGGTTGAAGTCCCTGTACGTGATGGCGTTCACCTGTCCACCGAACACGGATTGATAAAAGCTGAGCGCTTCTCGGGCCTGGCCGCGGAAGTTTAAGTGGATGACGGCACTGACGGTTGCTGGTTTCATGTTGAACTCCGGTTGAAAAAAGGAAGCTCATTCTAGCCAGCGGTACCGTCAGTTTCTGTCAGGAGTCGGCGCCTGCCATCGCCGATATCGGTGGAGGCGCCGATGGATTTGCGGTATCGGCGAAATCGGGTGAGAATGCGTCGCTTGAACATTACAGCGGCGTCACCATGCAAAAACCATCGATCAGATATTTACACCTCGCTCCCGAAAACGACCTGCCGGTGCTGGAAGGCTTGACCGCCTTCAAAGCCATCGTCATGGTCGAGGCCGAAGTGCCCGAGATGACGCGCTGGGACGTCAGCCGCTGGCTCGTCGAGTCCGGCTGCAGGTACGCGCTCGCGTGGGGCGACCAATGCGAGGCCTGGCGTGAATCGATCGACGACGCCAGCCTTGAAGCGACGGACTACGAGGACGTGCCGGAAGACCAGCAATTGCTGGCCACCGCGCACGAGGACGAGGACTTGAGCGAGGTCTTCTGGTTCGCCAAACACCGTGCCTCGCATCCGGCGCTGGAACTGCCCGAGACATTGATACTCCACATCGCGGACGAGCCGCGCCGCGAAGAAATCGAGGCGGAGTTCCGCGACGCCTGAGCGTTCGCCCTCGTTCATGACGATGGTCAAACGCTGACCGCACCCGGCTATAGGGCGGGGGAGCGCGGGCATATCATCGAGCTCGGCATGGCCAGCGATGAGCTGATCTTGCGTATGGAAGGCTTCAACCGCGAACGCGGTGCTGAGCTGGTGCGGCAGCTGTTTTACAGTGAACCGTAGAATAGCCAGCCCTTATGACGGGTTGTGCCGTCGCAGATCCAGCCCCAGCGCGGCCCTGCGCAGGCGGCCGTTGCGGCGCACGTAATCGAAAGCGCCGCGCGTGTCGTACATCAGCTGGTAGTGGTAATAGTTGATGTGCTCCAGCGCGGCGAATGCCAGCAAGCCGCACGACCACCACAGGTCTGTCGAATCGCCACCGGTCAACGCGATAAACATCACCACCCCGGAGGTCGCCACGATGTTCGAATATTTAAAGAAGCTGTACAGCGGTTGGAAATACGCGGGCAAGGCCTGACGCCGCACCGTCGACTGTAACTTCAGCTGCCAGTAGAGCATGCCCTGCAACAGGATGTAGACGACCATCGCCATGGCGGCGCCCCGCATGCCCCATGCCACCGGATCGCCCGACGTTTCCCATACCATCGAAAAGACAGTGGGCAAGGCCACGGCGGCGAATCCTTCGCCGTTGCGCAAATAGGTCATCCGGGCGCGTATTGTCTGCATGTGTTGGGCGTGCAGTTGCGGAATTGTTAACTCTATCACAGCGAAACAAAACCAAAGCATAAAAAAAGCCAGCTTCCGAAGAAGCTGGCTTTTCCATGCAGCGAGTTGGCTCGGCCTTGGCCGAGCCGGCCGGCAATTACATCATGCCGTCCATACCACCCATGCCGCCCATGCCACCCATACCGCCCATGCCGCCGCCGGCTGCCTTGTCTTCGGTGACTTCGGCAACCATGCAATCGGTGGTCAGCATCAGGCCGGCGATCGACGCTGCGTTTTGCAGTGCCGAACGGGTGACCTTGGCTGGATCCAGCACGCCCATTTCAACCATGTCGCCATAGGTGCCGTTGGCGGCGTTGTAACCGTAGTTACCCGTGCCGGCCAGAACCGCGGCAACGACGACCGAAGCTTCTTCGCCGGCGTTTTGCACGATCATGCGCAGTGGCTCTTCCATGGCGCGCAGAACGATCTTGATGCCTGCGTCCTGGTCCGGGTTGTCGCCTTTGACGGTGATCGAAGCGCGAGCGCGCAGCAGGGCTACGCCGCCGCCTGGCACGATGCCTTCTTCCACTGCGGCGCGGGTAGCGTGCAGTGCATCTTCAACGCGGGCTTTCTTTTCTTTCATTTCAACTTCGGTGGCGGCACCGACTTTGATCACTGCAACGCCGCCGGCCAGCTTGGCCACGCGCTCTTGCAGTTTTTCACGGTCGTAGTCCGAGGTCGCTTCTTCGATCTGCACGCGGATTTGCTTGACGCGGCCTTCGATGCCTTCAGCCTGGCCGGCACCGTCGATAACGATGGTGTTTTCCTTGCCGACTTCGATACGCTTGGCTTGGCCCAGCTCTTCCAGCGTGATTTTTTCCAGGGTCAGGCCGACTTCTTCAGCAACCACTTGACCGCCGGTCAGGATCGCGATGTCTTCCAGCATGGCCTTGCGACGGTCGCCGAAGCCTGGCGCTTTGACGGCGCAGGTCTTCAGGATGCCGCGGATGTTGTTCACAACCAGGGTCGCCAGCGCTTCGCCTTCGATGTCTTCGGCGATGATCAGCAGTGGACGGCCGGCTTTAGCGACTTGTTCCAGTACCGGCAGCAGATCGCGGATGTTCGAGATTTTCTTGTCGCACAGCAGGACGAATGGATTGTCCAGGATCGCGACTTGCTTCTCCGGGTTGTTGATGAAGTATGGCGACAGGTAGCCGCGGTCGAACTGCATACCTTCAACGATGTCGAGCTCGTCGTTCAGCGACTTGCCGTCTTCGACGGTGATGACGCCTTCCTTGCCGACTTTTTCCATCGCTTCAGCGATGCGCTCGCCGATCGACGCGTCCGAGTTGGCCGAGATCGAACCGACTTGGGCGATTTCCTTGGTGGTGGTGCATGGACGGGCGATCGCGGCGATCTGCTCGACGGTGGCGGCGACGGCCTTGTCGATGCCGCGCTTCAGGTCCATTGGGTTCATGCCGGCGGCAACGAACTTCATGCCTTCGCGTACGATGGCCTGGGCCAGCACGGTGGCGGTGGTGGTGCCGTCGCCGGCGTTGTCGCTGGTGCGGGAAGCAACTTCCTTGACCATTTGCGCGCCCATGTTCTGCAGCTTGTCTTTCAGTTCGATTTCTTTAGCGACCGACACGCCGTCCTTGGTGACGGTAGGGGCGCCGAACGAACGTTCCAGCACGACGTTGCGGCCTTTAGGGCCCAGGGTGACTTTGACGGCGTTGGCCAGGATGTTGACGCCTTCGACCATTTTGGCGCGCGCTGCGTCGCCGAAGATTACTTCTTTAGCTGCCATGTTGTTTCTCCAGAATTAGGTGAGTACTGTTTGCAAGCGTGCGGTCAATTACTTGACGACGATTGCCATGATGTCTTCTTCGCGCATGACCATCAGTTCTTGACCGTCAACTTTGACGGTCTGGCCGGCGTATTTGCCGAACAGAACGCGGTCGCCTACTTTGACATCCAGCGGACGGACTTTGCCGTCTTCGAGAATCTTGCCATTGCCGACGGCGAGCACTTCGCCTTGATCCGGTTTTTCAGCGGCCGCATCAGGGATGATCAGGCCGGACGCAGTTTTGGTTTCCTGGTCGAGGCGTTTGACGATTACGCGATCGTTCAAAGGGCGAAGGTTCATACAAAACTCCTTAATTAGCATTGGTACAGTTTGTTGTTGTGCCGATCATGCCTAAATGCTCAGATTGCCACAACGGAAAGTTGTCGAGGGCGCTGTTAGCACTCTCTCGGAACGAGTGCCAATTATAGGGACGACCCAACCGTATTTCAAGGCGCATACCTTGAGAAGACGCAAAAAAGAGGGGGAATGTTGTAAAGCTGACTATGAATTGGAACGCCGGGCGCGGTGGCGCGGGGCGTTCCGGGTGAGATCAAGGGTCCAGCGGATCGGCCGGGTCGATGCGCAGCGACTTGGGCGACGGCCGGAACGTCAGCTCGGTCGGCGACAGGCGCGCGCCGACGGTGCCGGGCAGGTAGCCCAGCTCCTTCAGGTTGCGCGAGGCGAACTCCTGGCTTTCGATGTAGCGGCTCTGGTTGGTGTAGGTGACGATCAGGCTGTCCTTGTCCAGCGGCGCGCCCATCGCGATCAGCCGGCGCGTCACGTTGCGCAGGTTGGTCGTGGTGTGGCGCGCGTACGGCTCGATGATGATGGACTCGGCCGGCACGCCGAAACGTTCGATCAAGGCCTTGCGCATTTCCACCGCCTCCACGAAGCGCGTGCCCTTCGGGTGCACCGAGGCGCCGCTGAAGATGATGAAGGGCGCCTCGCCGTCGGCGAAGCGTTTGGCGGCGAGGCGCACGTTCCACTTGCCGCGCGCGCTCAGCGCCATGCCCACGTTTTCCGGCCCGATGCCCGGAATGATGATCGCCGAATAGCGGTACAGTTTCCAGTCGATGATGCCCGAGCGGCCCAGCGCGCCGCCGTTGTGGGCCAGGTCCAGCGGCTCGAAGGCGACGGCGTCGGCGCGGTCGTTGGCGTCGAGCAGGGCGAGCGCCAGCGGCAAGCTCGGGTCCAGCGGCAGCAGCGGATCATCCTCGCCGGCCTTGGCCAGCGCCAGCGCGTCCTTGACGGCGGCGTTGAACAAGTTGCTGCCGGGCGCGTCGATCGGGCCGTCGACCAGCGGGTAGCGCGGCGCCGATCCCTGGCCGTACACCTGGATGATGCTGTTGAGTCCGCGCAGTTCGCGCGCCACCTGGGCCTGCGCGCCATCGTCGGCCAGCGTGGATTTGCGCCATGTCGTCGCGGGCGCCTTCGCGGCCCGGGACGCGAAGTCGCTGATTTCCGCGTCCGTCCACAGGCTGGCGCCCAGCACGCAGGCGGTGTCCTGCTGGCAGGCCTCGATGCGCGCGCGGCGCGCGGCCGGCGCCTTCTCCGCCGGCCGGGCCGCGCCGAGGTCCACCAGCGCGGGGAACAATTGGTTGGCCAGCAGCGCCCAGTGCTTGTCGCGCACCGGGGCGGCCTGCGCTTGCTGGATCACGAGCAGGGAGAGGGCGATCAGGGTTTTCTTGAACATCGCGGTCACCATGCCTTGCTCAATACCACACGCGCGCTGCGGCCGAATACCGGACGTCCGTAAATCGCTTCCTTGGTACCCTGTCCGGCCAGCGCATCGGTCCGGGTGTTGCCTTCGGTGATGCCCTTGGCGTTGGTCAGGTTGTCGCCGACGATCTGCAGCCGCCAGTCGCCCTGGCTGACGGAGAAGCCGGCGCCGATCGAGTGGTAAGACGGCATCGCGGTGGCCTCGAAGAAGTCGACGTAGCGCTTGCCCGTGTAGGCGTAGCTGCCGTACAGCTCGACCAGCTTGTCGCCGACGTTGAAGTTGAAGTTGGGGCGGATGTTGCCGAACACCTTAGGCTCGCGGATGATCTGGTTGCCCACCACCTTCGACGGATCGGCGCCGGTGGCGCTGACGAAGTTGCGGTATTGCGGGTCCTGGACGGTCAGCGAACCGTTGATGGAGAAGCGTTCCGTCACGTGCCAGGCGCCGTCGAACTCGGCGCCGCGCACCACCGCCTTGCCGAAGAACGGCACGGTCTGGTCGTTGCGTCCGGTGACCGGATTGAAGGCCGTGAACGAGGCGTTGAGCGGATCGAATTGCGTGTAGAAGCCGGTCACGTACAGGTAGGAGCGGCCGGCGGCCATCTTGAAGCCCGCTTCATACTGGTCCGCCTTGGTGGTCAGCACCAGCGGATCGACCGAGGACGCCACCTGCATCGACGGCGGCACCTCCAGGTGCGACACCCGCGCATAGCCGCCGAAGCGCTGCGAGAAGTCGTAGTTGGCGCCCAGCGTCCAGTTGACGGTGTTGAAGGTGTACTTGTGCTCCTGCCGGGCGCCGGTGAAGGCGCGCGTGGTGTCGTCGGCCAGCGTGGTCCGGTCGCCCAGGTTGAGCTGTTTGGTCAGCAAGGCGTAGCCGTCGTAGTGATAGCGTTCCTTGCGCACGCCGCCGTCGAGGCGCAGGCCGTCGACTACTTCCCACGTATCGTTGACATAGAGCGCGCCCATCCTGGCGTCGACATCGCCCTGGTTCAGGGTGGTGGTATAGCGCAGCACGCCGTTGTCGGTGACCGAGCCGAGCACCGCGCCGGAGGCTGAGTAGGCGAGCAGGTCGAGCGTGCGCGGCTTGCCCTGCACCTCGATCAGCATGTCGTTATAGACGGTCTTGCTGGTCTGGCCGTAGCCGCTGCCATAGACGCCGATCTTGACGTCGTGGTTGCCCAGGCCGGTCTGGAAGTTGCGGGTGATATTGACGTCGGCCTGGTTCGAGTAGAAATCGGACCCGGCGCCCCGGTACTGGGCCTGCATCACCAGGCCGGAGGCGGCCGCCGGGTTGTAGACCTGCGCGCCGTTGCTGCCGGCGATGGCGTAACCCAGGCGGTCGACCGGCCCGAACGCGGCCTTGGCGGCGGTCATGAAGCCGTTGGCGAACTGGGTGGCGTCGGCCGGGTTCGAGGTCGAGTAGAACGCGTCGAAGTCCAGCGTTCCCTTGGTCATGCCGCCCTTGGCCGACAATTGCCACTGTCCGAGCTCACCCTCGTAGCGCACGCCGAGATTGCCGTATTCGAGATGGCGGCCGTTGGCCAGGTCGCGCGTGTCGGTTTGCAGCTTGCCGGCGCCGTCCTGGTATTTTTGCGGCACGGCGCGCAACGACGGCGAATTCATCGTGCCGTCGAAGTAGTCGATGTACTTGTCGAGCGACACCGCCGGATTGCGCGGATCGGAGATCGGGATAGGCAGGTAGAAGGTGTTGTGGTCGTTCAGGTAGTTGGCGCTGACGGTCAAGGTGCCGGATTCCAGCACGCGCTTGATGTTGCCGCGAATTTGTCCGCCACGGTCGTTCGGGAAGCCGTTGTCGCGATGGCCGTCGTCGCGGCGCACGAAGCCGCCGACCGCGTAGAAAGTCTTGTCGTCGATCTTGCCCGCCTGGTAGGCGTCGATACGGCCGAGGCCGGTGGTGCCCAGGGTCAGCTGGGCCTTGCCCTTGGTGGTCTCGGTGCCGGTGACGGTGCTGCTGTTGACGATGGCCGCCGCCTGGCTGGCGTAGATCGACGCCGGCCCGCCGCGCACCACCTCCAGCGTTTTCGTCATCAGGTCGTAGCGGTTCAAGCTGTCGCCACGGAAGAAGAAGCCGTTCATTTCGGTAAACAGCGGCAAGCCGTCCTGCTGGAACAGCGCCAGGCCGTCATCGGTCGGAATGCCGCGCACGCGGGTGATGTTCTGCACCTCGCCGCCGGTCGCCTCGACCTGGATGCCGGGCAGCTTGCCCAACAGGTCGGCCATGTTCTGCGGCGCCAGTTTTTGCACGTCGTTCTGCGACAGCGAATTGACCGCGTACGACACGTCGAAGCGGCGCTGCGGACGCGCCGAACCGGTCACCACCACACTGGCGATGTCCGCTTCCTGACCGGTTGGCGCCGCCGGCGCGGACGTCGTTTCCGCGGGCGCGGTTTGGGCCAAGGCGGGGCCGGCGACAGCGCACAAGGCGCCGATCGCCCAGTTGCGGGCAAGCTTGTTCTTTCGCTTCAACATAGATTTCTCCGGATGGATGAGTGGGCGTGATCGAGCCGGAGTATAGCCACGGTATTGTGGTATAAATATTTATTACTTGTAAAATAAATAGAATATGACAAGCGTGTTACAGGAATTATCTTTATATAAATAACTGTATGAAAATTGCGCGGTTAAAACTGTCTTCAGAAGAAAAACGTTTGTTATGGGAGCTGCGCACGAAGGGCCCGTTGCCGCGCACCGAGCTGTCGATGGCGCTACAGGTCAGTAATTCGGCGTTGACGAAGTTGTCGCGGAATTTGATCAGCATGGGCCTGGTCGAAGAGCAGGCCTCGTCGGATGCGAGCGGTCGTGGCCGCCCCACCGTTCCGTTGGCCATTTCCGCCGCCGGCGGTTTTGCCGTGGGCGCGACGGTGCACAAGGGGGTGCTGGAAATCGCCCTGGTCGACTACGCGGGCGGCGTCATCTCGCTGACCAGCGAGGAGGTCGGCGCGCCGGACCCGCTCGCCTTCGCGCAACTGCTGGAACAGCGCATCACCGGGCTGGCGGTCAAGCACCGGCTGCTGGGCGGGCGCTTTCTCGGCGTCGGCATCGGCCTGCCGGGCCCGCCCCGGGGGCGCGGCGGCGACGAATGGAACGTCGTCAACGATTTGCCGGGTTGGCGCGGCGTGCCGCTACGGCGCATCCTCGACGACGCCCTGGGCTTGCCGACCATGCTGGAAAACGACGCCAACGCCTCGGCGCTGGCCGAATACTATCTCAACGATACGATACGCCGCTCCTCGACGGTGGTGGTGTTTCTGCTGGGGTATGGCATCGGGGCGGGCGTCATCGAGGATGGCCGACTGCTCAAAGGCGAGTTCGGCGGCGCGGCCGAGATCGGCGGCTTGTATCCGATGGAGCGGCCGCGCCCCACGACCATGGACCTGCTGTCGGTGCTGCGCGAGGCGGGCTGCGCGGTCCAGTCCATCGCCCATTTCGACGAGGCCTGCGCCGGCCACGAGGCGGTGATCGAATGCTGGCTGGACCGGGCGGCCGGGCAGCTCGAATCGGTGGTCAACAGCGCGATCGCGTGGTTCGATCCGGGCGAGATCGTCTTTTCCAGTCCGCTGCCGGCCTCCGTCATGGCACGCCTTGCCGCCAAACTGAACCATGGACAGTTGCGCTGGCCCTGCCACCGGCAGCCCACCGAAATCCGCGTGTCGCGCCTGGGCGGCAGCTCGATCGCGCTGGGCGCGGCGCTGCTGCCGATCCACGCGTCGACCGCGGTTTCTTTCTGGTAGCGGGCCGCTGATGGGACGTTTGCGCGCGCAGCTGACCACGGACCGGCATCTGATAGGCTATTCGAGCGGCAACTTCGGCAAGAACCTGTTGCTTGGCAGCGTGGACGTGACGTTGCTGTTCCTGCTGACGGACTTGCTGGGCATCGGCCCGCAGCGTGTCGCCCTGTTGATGCTGATGGTCTTCGCCGCCGATCTGGTGCTTGACCTGGGCGCCGGTTTGCTGGCTGCCTGGGCACAGAACCGGGGAATCGCGTACCGGCGTTTGATCGCCCTGGGCGCACTGCCATGCGGCGCCGCGTTCGCCCTCATTTACAGCCTGCCGGCGCTGGCGCCGGCGAACATCACGGTGATCGCGCTGGTCATCATTTTCTTTCGCGCGGCGTATGCGGTCATCGACGTCCCGCATAACAGCCTGCTCGCGCGGGTGGCGACCGACAGCCGCGCGCGCGGCCGCGCTTCGGGTTACCGCACCGTGTTCAGCTCTGCCGCGAGCGTCGTCATCGCCACCGTGCTGGTACCGTTCATGGACGCCGATGGCCAGCGCGCCGGCGCCGGGCAGTTGTCCCTGCTGGGCATGGCGGGCGGGGTGGTGTTCTGTGCCGTCATGTTGTTCGCGGCCTGGTCGGCAAGGGAAGAGGGCGCCGTTGGCGAACGGCGGCTGCGGCCATCGGCCAGGATCGCCTTCCTGCCTAAACTCGACAGCTTGTTCGGGGCCATCGCCGTCATCGCGTTGATGACCGGATTCGCGATTCCGGTGTTCGGAAAAATGATGCTGCATGTAGCGACCTATGTGCTGAAGCAGCCCGGCCTCGCCGGCCCGATTCTGTTGACCATCACACTGGGTCAGCTGGCCGGCGCCGCGCTGTGGATTTTCCTCGTCCGTTCGCATGACAAAACCTCGCTGCTTGCCATCAGCCACGGTGTCGCCATCTGCGGCGTTGTGTGTTTTGCCATGGCCGGCGCCACGCCATGGCTGCTGACGGCGTCGGCGCTGTTGATCGGCGTCGGCTTCGGCGGCGTGTTCATGCTGCCGTGGGGGATACTGGCGGACATCACCGATTTTGCGCAATTCCGCCATGGTGAGCGGCGCGAAACCGCCACCTTCGCCACCGTCCTTGTCATTCTCAAAGCCGGCGGCGCGGCTTCGCTGGCCACGGTGGGCTGGACCTTGGAGCGGTTGGGCTATGTGCCCGGCGTGGCGCAGCCCGACTCCGTGATCGAGGGCATGAAGCTGCTTGCCTACGGCATGCCGATCCTGGGTTCGCTGGTGGCCATCCTGACGTTGCGGCACCTCGCGATCGGGCATCGGGCGCACGCCCGCGTGGTGCGGGCGAACCAGCGGTGAGTCCTAACGGCCGCGCGAAAAATACCAGTCGAAGGCGTGGCGGATGGCGCACGCGAACAGCATCATTTGCAGGTAGGCGGTGGCCGTGGCCCTTGGCGAGGCGCTGAAGCAGGAAAATAACAGCACCAGCGCGCAGGTGATGAAGCCGAATTGCACCGTCCGGCGAGCCGGCGTGGAAAGCTGCGTTCGTCCCCAGAAGTACCAGCCGAAGCCGGCATACAAGGCGCCGGCGATAGCGGTCATGGGCGCCAGGGTGGTGAGGGCCCAAGGCATCTGTTCCAATGAAAAATACGAGACCCCCGCCGACAACAGTGCCGCCAGCAGAGCGATCATGCCGACCACGCGATACTGCTTGGGCGTCGGGTGGATAGCCGAAGGCGCCGCCGATGGCGGTTCGGGTGTGGCGCCGTCCGGTTCGGCCAGATCGCGGACATCGATGTCGAAGGCGGCGGCGAGGGCCATCCGGGTTTCCCGCGAGGCGCTACCGTCGGCCTCGACCCGCTGGATCGTACGCAGGCTGACGTCGGCGATCTCCGCCAGTTGCTCTTGCGACCAAGCGCGTTCGGCGCGCAGGCGTTTGATGGTTTTCGCGCTTAACTTCATATCATCGTCCATTGTGGGCTCCAGTTGTCATTAATGAAACTGGAGGATGGGCGAATTATGCCCGAAACACTACGACAGTTTGCCGCCAACCAGGCGACACCGGGCCGCCAGTCACATGATGACGCGGGTTTCGCTCGGGTTTCGGTCGTTTATTCGTGATACAGCTGCGAACGGCCGCCGTCGATCAGGATGTCGGTGGCGTTGATGAAAGGCGCCTCGTCGCTGGCGAGGAACAGCGCGGTGGCGGCGACTTCCTCGGGTGTGCCCAGGCGTCTGCAGGGCAGCAGCGCGGCCTGGCGGGCGCGTTCGGCTTCCGGGTCCGGGAAGCCGGCGAAGTGGCGTTCGACCATGTCGGTGACGATCAGCCCCGGAGAGATCGAGTTGACGCGGATGCCGCGCGCGGCGTATTCCAGGCCGAGCGCGCGCGTAAGGCCGATCAGCGCGTGCTTGGCGACCGGGTAGGGGAAGCAGCCGGGGATGATCTTGTGGCCGTGGACAGAGGCGATGTTGACGATGCTGCCGCCGCCTTGCGCCAGCATGGCCGGCAGCACGGCGCGCGCGGCGTTCCAGGCGCCCTCCAGATCGACGGCGAAGCAGCGCTTCCAGTCCTCGTCGCCCAGGGCCAGCGGATCGCTGAAGACGTTCATGCCGGCGTTGTTGATCAGGATGTCGACCTTGCCGAAGCGCTCCACGGTGCGCGCGGCCAGTGTTTCCATTGCGGTGCGGCTGGAGACGTCGGCTTCGATGAAGATGGCGCGTTCTGGGCCGAGTTCCTCGGCGATGGCGCGGGCGTCGTCGTCGTCGCGGTGGCTGTTGAGGGTGACCATCGCGCCCTCCGCGACAAAGCGGCGGGCGATGGCCGCGCCGATGCCTTGCGTCGAGCCGGTGACGATGGCGATTTTGTTTAATAGACGGTTGGCCATTTTTTGCTCCGGAAGGATGCGTTGTCGGCGGCTCGACGATGGCCGATTACGGCGTTCCGCCTAATCCGCCCTACGTGGTTTAGATCGATTTATAGATGGTTGGCCAGGCGGGGCTCCGGCTGCATGCGTCATCTAAAACACGTAGGGCGGATTAGCGTAGCGTAATCGGCCATGCATGCGCCGCCGGCGGCGCCAAGATGGCCGATTACGGCGTTCCGCCTAATCCGCCCTACGTTGCGGGTTTAATGCCGGTCGCCGCGCGTTTTCAGCTGGTCCAGCAGCACCGCCACCAGCAGGATCACGCCGCGCATCAGATACTGGTAGAACGCGTCGACGTCCATCAGGTTCATGACGTTTTCGACCGTGCCCATGATCAGCACGCCGATCAGCACGCCGAAGATGCGCGCCTTGCCGCCCTGGAGCGACACGCCACCCAGCACGCACGCCGAGATCACATCCAGCTCGAATCCCTGCGCCGCATTGGGCTGGCCGCTGGTGATGCGCGAGGCCAGGATCAGGCCCGCCATCGCGGTGACCAGGCCCTGCAGCAGGAAGATCCACACCCGCAGCCGCTCGACGCGCACGCCGGCCAGCCGCGCCGCTTCCGGGTTGCCGCCGATGGCCAGGGTGTTGCGGCCGAAGACGGTCTGGTTCAGCAAAATGCCGAATACCACGAAGCAGCAGGCGCAGATCAGCACCGGCAGCGGCATGCCGAAGATACGGGTGTCGCCGAAGTCGATGAAGGCGTCGCTGTTGATGCCGACCGCCTGGCCCTGCGAGACGATGAAGGCCAGGCCGCGCACCATCAGCATCGTCGCCAGCGTGGCGATCAAGGCGTTCACGCGCAGGTAGGCGATCAACACGCCATTGAGCGCGCCGATCAGGGCGCCGGCCGCGAGGCCCGCGCCCACGGCCAACGCCACGCTGCCGCTATGTTCCAGCACGATCGCGCCCAGCACGCCGGCGAAGGCGATGGTCGAGCCGACCGACAGATCGAAGTCGCGCGAGGCGAGGCACAGCATCATGGTGCAGGCGACCATGCCGATCTGCGCCACCGACAGCATCAGGCCGACGACGTTGGTCACCGAGAAGAAGTTCTCGACGGTGACGGCCAGCACCGCGAACAGCACGACATACGCCAGCGGCATGCTGTATTCGATCAGCCATTGACGCGAGACCAGGGGCGCCGCCGGCTTGGCGGCGGGATTGATGGATGAGACGTTCATGCGATGCTCCGGGTATGAAGGGCGGGAGTTTCAATAGGGGCTGTGGGGGCGGGGACGGTCGCATCGGGCAGCGCAAGGCGCAGCACCTCGGTTTCGCTGGCGTCGGCGCGCGACAGCTCGCCGCAGATGGCGCCTTCGCGCATGACGATCACGCGGTCCGAGATGCCCAGCACCTCCGGCAGTTCGCTCGAGACGACGATCACGCAGCAACCGCGTTCGGCCACCTCGTGGATGATGCGGTAGATGTCGTTCTTGGCGCCGACGTCGATGCCGCGCGTCGGTTCGTCGAGGATCAGCACCTTGAGCCCCGGCTCGGCCAGCCAGCGCGCCAGGATCACCTTCTGCTGGTTGCCGCCGGAGAGCAGGCGGATCTCCTGCTGGCGGCTGGGCGTTTTGATGCGCAGGCGCGCGATGAATTCGTCGGCCAGCGCCGCCTCCTTCTTATGGCGCAGGAACAGGCCCGCGCGCAGGTCGATGCGGCGCACGCTGATGTTGATGTTCTCCGCCACCGAGGCCGTGGCCAGGATGCCTTGCTCCTTGCGGTCCTCGGGACACAGCACGATGCCGGCGGCGATGGCGTCGGTCGGCGCGCCGGTCGGCACGGTCGCGCCGTCGAGCGTCACCTGGCCGGCGCTGCGCGGATCGGCGTTGTACAGCAACCGCATCAACTCGCTGCGGCCTGCGCCCACCAGGCCGAAAAAGCCCAACACTTCGCCGCCGCGTACGGAAAAGCTTTGCGGGCCTTTCATGTGGTGGCCGTCGAGGCCTTGTATCTTCAGGCGTTCCTCGCCGAGCGTACGCGGACGGTAGTCGTAGATGTCGCTCAGTTCACGTCCCACCATGTCGCTGATCAGGCGGTCGCGCGGCACCTCGGCCATGACGTTGTGCGTGACGATCTTGCGGCCGTCGCGGAAGATGGTGCAGGCGTCGCACAGCGCGTACAACTCCTCCAGCCGGTGCGAGATGTAGATCAGGGTGCGGCCGTCGGCGCGCAGTTCGCGCACGAGGCGGAACAGGATCTCGGTCTCGCGGTGCGACAGGCTGCTGGTCGGCTCGTCGAAGGCGATCACTTGCGCGTCTTGCATGATGGCCTTGCAGATCTCCACCATCTGGCGCTGCGCGATCGACAGGTCGGCCAGCCTGGCGTCCGGCGCCAGGTCGACGCCGATGGCGGCCAGCTTCTCCGACACCATGCGGTAGGCCTTCGGCTTGTCCAGCAAACCAAAGCGGGTCGGCATGCGGCCCAGCAGCACGTTCTCGGCCACCGTCAGCTCGGGCACGTATTGCAGCTCCTGGTGGATCACGGCGATGCCGGCGCCGATGGCATCCTTGGCGCTGGTGAAGCGGCACTCGGCGCCATTGACCATCAGGCGGCCGCCGTCGGGTTTATATTGGCCGCCCAGTATTTTGAGCAAGGTCGACTTGCCCGCGCCGTTCTCGCCCAGCAGGCCGTGCACCTGGCCGGCGTGCGCTTCGAAGCTCACACCGTTCAGGGCTTTCACGCCGGGAAAGAATTTGCAGACCTCGTCGAATTGGAGGTAAGCCGCCATGGCTTACATGCCCATTTGCTTGCGGACGTCGGCCTGGTTGGCGCGCGTCATCAGCATCCCCTTGGTCAGCACTTCGGCCGGCGGGGTTCCTTTTCCGGTGATCCAGTTGTACATGTTGACCGAGGTCTCGTAGCCGTGCTGCTTGGCGCTGATCATCACCGAGCCGTAGAAGCCGGTCGGCGCAGGTTTGTTCAGTTCATTCTCGGCGGCCTTGGCGCCGCCGATGCCGACGCCGACCATCGAATCGGCCTTGATGCCACGGCCTTCGGCGGCGCGCACCGCGCCCAGCACCGCTTCATCGTTCAGGCCCACCGCCACCCAGTGCTTGAAGCGCGCGTTCTTGGTCAGCGCGATGTTGGCGGCGTTGAAGGCGCTTTCGGTGTCGGTCTTCGCCTGCGGCGCGTCGACGATGTTCGCGGCCGGGAAGCCGGCGGCTTTGAGCGCGTCGATGGCGCCCGTGGTGCGTTCCTTGGCGGTCGGCAGCTGGTCGTAGGCGACGCGGATCACGCCCACTTCGGCGATGTTCCATTTGCGGTTTTTGACTTCGGCGGCGATGCCTTCGCCGACCTGCTTGCCGATGGCGTAGCCGGAGATGCCCATGTGCGGGATCGAGGCGATCGGCTTGCCGGTGCCGTCGACCAGGCGGTCGTCGACCGAGATCACTTTGAGGTTGTTGCGCTTGGCGGAGCGTTCGATGGCCTTGCCCAGCTTGACGTCCGGCGCGCAGATAACGAAGCCCTGGGCTTTTTGCGCGGCCAGGTTGTCGATCGCGGCGATCATTTTTTCGCCGTTGGGGATGCCGATCTTGACCAGGGTGAAGCCCTTGTCCTTGGCCGCCTGCTCGGCGTAGCGCCATTCGTCCTGGAACCACGGCTCCTCGGCCTGTTTGACGAGGAAGCCGATCTTGACCGGATCGGCCGCGTGGGCGATGCTGGTGAGTTGGGTCGCCGCCATCAGGCACAGCGATGCTGCGGCGAGCAAGGTACGTTTCATGGTAAGTCTCCGATTGATTTTGTTTTTAAGTGTTTTTCGATGCGGCTTATTTTTGCGCATTCGCTTGTGTAGTCTTTCGGGCAGAAAAAAGCCGGCGTCGAAGCGCCGGCTCGTTCACTACCGCATCACCATTCGGCGACGCTGCCATCCGCATGGCGCCATACGGGGTTGCGCCAGTCGGGTGCGTTTTTGCTCGCGGCGATCACGCGCTCCTCGTCCACTTCCACGCCCAAACCTGGTTTAGGCAGCGGCTTGCAGTAGCCGTCGGTGATCGTAAAGTCTTCCTTGTTGATCACGTAGTCGAGCAGTTCGCCGCCCTTGTTGTAGTGGATGCCCATGCTTTGCTCCTGCAGCACGGCGTTGTACGACACGAAGTCGACCGCCAGGCACGAGGCCAGCGCCACCGGACCCAGAGGGCAGTGCGGCGCCAGGGTGACGTCGTAGGCTTCGGCCATCGAGGCGATCTTCAGGCATTCGGTGATGCCGCCGGCGTGCGACAGGTCCGGCTGCACGATCGACAGGCCACCGGCCGCGAACACGTTCTTGAACTCGAAGCGCGAGTACATGCGTTCGCCGGCCGCCAGCGGGATCGACGTCATCTCGGCCAGGCGCGGATAGTATTCGGCCTGCTCGGCCAGCACCGGTTCTTCGACGAACAATGGGCGGAACTGTTCCAGTTCGCGCAACAGGGTCTTGGCCATCGGCGCGGCCACGCGGCCGTGGAAGTCCAGGCCGAATTCGATGGTGTTGCCGAACGCTTCGCGGATTTCCGCCACGCGCTGCACGGCCTTGTCGACGGCGGCCGAGGTGTCCAGCAGGCCCAGTTCCTCGGTGCCATTCATCTTGAAGGTATCGAAGCCGCCGGCTTTCAATTTGGTGATCTGCTCGATGATGTCGGATGGACGGTCGCCGCCCACCCAGCTATACATCTTCATGCGGTCGCGCACCAGGCCGCCCAGCAGTTCATAGACCGGCTTGCCCATCACCTTGCCCTTGATGTCCCACAACGCCTGGTCGATACCGGCGATCGCGCTCATCAGGATGGCGCCGCCGCGATAGAAGCCGGCGCGGTACATGGTCTGCCACAGGTCGTTGATGCGGGCCGGGTCGGCGCCGATCAGATACGATTCCATTTCCTGGACGGCGGTCTCCACGGTGCGCGCGCGGCCTTCGATGACCGGTTCGCCCCAGCCGACGACGCCTTCATCGGTCTCGATTTTCAGCAGCATCCAGCGCGGTGGAACACGGTAGGTCGTCAGTTTGGTGATTTTCATAGGAGAAGAAGAATAAGTTCAGGGAACAGGCTTCAGTCTAAGCTTCCCGCCTAGACAGGAAATATGATTAATTCAACACAAGCCATATCATTATCGAATAGCAGAAATAAGCCAGGCTGCTATCTGATATCAGCATAGCTGATAGTGGTAAATTCATATCAATTTTATTTCCCGGGCCTTTAGACTGGCAGCACTCAATATTCCGGGAGCGCGGCCAGCATGATCGATACCAGTACGCATGTCGCGTCGACCCCCGGCATCATGCTGCTGCGCGTCGGCCAGGCCGGCAGCGCGCTGCGCTGGGACCCGGCAGGGCGCTGCTGGCGCTGGCCCGACCCGCAGGGCGGCCAGTTATACGCCTGGCCGGCCCCGGCCGGCATGCCCAGCGGCCTGCGCTTGATGGAAAACGCCTGCGTGATGGCCTGCTGCAGCTCCGGCCGCGTGCTGCTGGGGCAGGGCAAGCGCCTCGGTATGGTCGATTTGCCAACGCCGGGCCAGGCCAGCCGTCCGCTGCAAAGCCAGGTCCTGCTCACCGTCGACGCGGCCGAGCCGCGCACCAGCATCAGCGACGGCTGTACCGACCGGGGCGGCAATTTCGTCTTCGGCACGGCCAACACGGCCAGCGACCAGCGTCCCATCGGCAGCTTCTACCAGTATTCGCAGCGGCACGGACTGCGCCGGCTGGCGCTGCCGGTCGTGGTCAAGGCCGGCGGCATCGCGTTCAGCACCGACGGCCGCCGCATGTACTTCGCCGACACGGCCCAGGGCGACATCCTGCAATGCGAATATGATGCCGAGCGCGCCAAGGTATCCGATGTGAAAACCTTTGCAGCGGTGCTGGCGCCCGGCGCCGGCGCGGCCGTGGTCGACAGCGCCGACCGCCTGTGGAGCGTGCAGGGCGGCGCTTTGGTCCAATATGGGCCGCACGGCGGGGCGCTGCGCCGCATCGGCATGGCGCGCGAGGCCGCCGTCGGCGTGGCCTTCGGCGGCGAGGGCTTGCGCCAGCTGCTGGTGCTGGGCGCGAGCGGCGGCCTGTACGGCCTGCCGCCCGACCTGGCGCCCGATTTGCCGGCGGACCTGGCGCGCCATCCCCCCAAGGGCGTGCCGGATGTCCCGTTCGCCGATGGCGGCCCCGGTCGCTCCGCCGCGCCGCCCGCACCTTCCATCGGTGATTGACGCTGGACCAGCCCGCCATATATGATGGGCGATCAAAATAATCACCCATATGACCGATTCCCGCTCAGATCGCTTTGTTCGTTCCCACCTGAAAACCCGCCATCTGGTCTTGCTGGTAGAACTGGGCCGTCATGGCTCCATCGCACACGCGGCGCAAGCCGCCAACCTGACTCAGCCTGGTGCGTCCAAATTGCTGGGCGAGCTTGAACACGCGCTCGGCGTTCAGCTGTTCGAGCGGCTCTCGCGCGGCGTTTCGCCGACCTGGTACGGGAAAGTACTTATCCGGCGCGCCGGCGCGGCGCTGGCGGAAATGGACGCGGCCCACCAGGAGGTCATGGAACTGTTGTCCGGCCTGCGCGGCCGCGTGGGCATCGGCACCGTGCTGGCGCCGGCCACCAGTCTGGTGCCGAAGGCGATCAACCTGCTCAAGTCGCGCCATTCGCGCGTGCATGTGGCGGTCAAGATGTCGACCAGCAAAGTGCTGGTGGAGCGCCTGCGCAGCGGCGAGCTCGATCTGGTGGTCGGCCGCATCCTCGACACGGCCGCCGCCGACGAACTCAATTTCGAACCGCTGACCGACGAGCCGCACCTGCTGATCGCGCGCAGCGGCCATCCGCTGGCCAGCCGCACCGACCTGCAACTGGAAGAGTTGATGCATCAGTGCTGGGTGCTGCCGCCGGCCGGCAGCATCCTGCGCGACCGCCTGACCGCATTGTTTTTATCGCACGGCCTGGAGCAACCCGGCGAGACGGTGGAGACCCAGGATCTGCCGGTGGTCGCCAGTCTGTTGATGAGCAGCGACATGGTGGTAGCGCTTCCGGCGGACGCCGTGCAAGCGTATCTGCAAGCGGGCCTGATGACCGTGCTGCCGTTCGATCTGGGCGTGAGCATGGATTCGTTCGGCATCGTCACGCGCAAACGGCACCAGCTCTCGCCTGGCGCGGATGCAATGTTGTTGGCTTTGCGCGACGCCGCCGCCAGCATGTATCCGCATTATCATCCTCCGGCTTAATCTTCTTTCCATTCCAGTTTCCATAGCTGAGCTATTGCTGTTTTCGTCATTGTGTATGTCTGATATACGAACTTGATATGGACAGAATGCAATTAGCTATTGGCTTCCGCACTAGTGTTTCGCTTAGCATCCAGTCTATCCGTCCGCTCTGTATCAGAGACGGAACTCATACAAACACTGGAGATGCACATGAAACACAAGAAAATGAGCTTGCTCATCGCCGCGCTTTTCACGACCCCGTTGATGGCGCAGCAAGCTTTCGCGCAGGACGCCGCGCCGGCAGCCGCCGCACCGGCCGCCCCGGCCGCCGGCGAGATCCAGCAAGTGAACGTGACCGGCATCCGCGCCTCCGTGCGCAACGCGCTGGCGGCCAAGGAAGCCAGCAACAGCATGGTGGAAGTCGTATCGTCGGAAGACATCGGCAAGCTGCCTGACACCACCATCGCCGAATCGCTGGCGCGCCTGCCGGGCCTGTCGTCCGGCCTCGATCGTGGCAATGCGTCGCAGATCGTCGCGCGCGGCATGGGCCCACGCTTCATCGGCGCGACCCTGAACGGCCGCGAACTGGCGTCGTCGGAGCCTAACCGCGCCGTGCGTTTCGAGCAGTTCCCGTCGGAGTCCGTGACCGGCGCCACCGTCTATAAAACGCAGAACGCGGAAATCGCCGAAGGCGGCATCGCCACCACCATCGATCTGCAAACCGTCTCGCCGCTGAAGTACGCCGGCCGCCAGTTGTCGCTGAAAGCCGACGCGCTGTACTACGCGCTGGCCAAGGACATCGCCGGCGCCGACAAGGTCGCGCCACGCGTGGGCGGCATTTACGTCGACCAGTTCCTGAACAAGACCCTGGGCGCGGCCATCGCGTTCAGCTACCAGGACCAGCCATCGGTGCAGAAGAACGTGCGCCACTGGGGCTTCAACGAGAACAATTCGGCCGACATCAACGGCGACGGCAAGATCGACAAGACCCCATGGGGCTTCCAGGACGACGTGCGCCGTGGCAGCAACAAGCGCAGCAGCGTGCTGGGTAAAGTCGAATGGAAACCGAACAACGACGTCCTGATCACCGCCGACACCTACTACGCCAAGACCGCCATCGACGAAGCCCAGATGCAGCACTGGACCGGCGACATGGGCAACTGGGACGGCGGCAACTCGGGCAACTTCAGCAACCTGGATGTCCGCAACGGCTACGTCGCCGGCGGCACCTTGAACTGGTCGCGCGTGATCAACAACGACGCGCACTGGATCCAGGACAGCAGCGTTTCGGCCAGCGGCTTGAACGCCAAGGTCAACATCGGCGACTGGAAAGTCGAAACCGATCTGTCGACCTCCCACGCACTGCGCAGCAGCCAGTGGCGCGACCTGCGTCAGAACTCGCTGGGCAGCATTCCGGTGCAGATCAACTGGTCGTTCACCGGCGACGAGCGCCAGAGCTACAACTTCGGCGGCATCGACACCGGCAACCCTGCCAACTTCGACGCGCCAACCCTGTACGTCGACACCGACGGCCATATCAAGGATCTGCTGAACGCCGCGTCGGTCACCGCAGCGCGTCCGATCGAGAACAGCATCATCAGCCGCGTCAAGGTCGGCGTGCGCGCCACCGATCGCGAGAAGAGCTATCGCCAGACCACCTGGCAGCTGTCGCAGACCTCGGCGATCCCGGCTTCGGCTTACGAGACGGTCAACGTCGATGGCTTCCCTTCGTACTTCGTGCTGAAGGACTTCGGCGCCAGCACCGCGGCGGCCTTCGGTCCGAACGCCTTCAATCCCGACGGCCGTCCGCAGACCCAGAACGATCTGCTGTCCGGCTGGAAGGTCAAGGAGCGCAGCACCTCGGCCTTCATCCAGGGCGACCTCGATGGCGAAGCCTTCGGCAAGACCTATCGCGGCAACGTCGGCGTGCGCGTGGTGCACACCAAGCAGACCGGCTACGGCATGCAGTCGGTCAACGGCGCTGCGCCGACCGACGTCGAAGGCGGCACCTCGTACACCGAGATCCTGCCTAGCCTGAACACCATCTTCAACCTGGACGAGAAGCAGGAACACCAGATCCGTTTCAGCCTGGCCCGCGCCATGTCGCGCGCGCCGATGGATGAAATGCGCGCCTCGCGCAACCTGAACGTGGTTGCCGATTCGACGCAGCCGACCACCGGCAGCGCGGGCAACCCCGAGCTGAAGCCGATGATGGCCAACCAGGTCGATCTGGCTTACCAGTGGTACTTCTCGAAAGGTTCGCTGCTGTCGGCCGGCGCGTTCTACAAGAAGGTCCAGCGCTACATCGCCCTGACCAGCGACACCACTGTCATCAACGGCCGTCCGGCAACCGTGACGCGTTCGATCAACGGCGACGGCGGCGATATTCGCGGCATCGAGCTGGTGTACCAGCAAGCGTTCACCGGCCTGCCGGCGCCGTTCGACGGCCTGGGCGTGGCCAGCAACTACGCTTACACGACCAGTAACATCCGCGAAGCCACGCCATCGGTCAATCCCTACCCGATCGAAGGCCTGATGAAGCACAACGGCGGCGTGACCCTGTGGTACGAAAAAGCAGGTTACGAAGCGCGTCTGTCCGCCAACTACAAGAGCGCCTTCGTGCGTAATCCGACCTGGAACGCGGGTCAGTTGATCGAGAACGAGGCCGAGACCTATCTGACCTTGAACCTGGCCAAGCAATTGACGCCTAACATCCAGCTGCGCTTCGGTATCGACAACCTGACCAACCAGAAGGCCGTCTACACCAGCGCGAACATCCCTGTGCAGCAGGAAGTGACCGAGTTCGGTCGCCGCTTCAACCTGGGGCTGTCGTTCAAGCTGTAATGTCCTAGTCTCTTGTAACTTTTTTATCGTGGTTTTACGGAGCGGTGCGTGAGAGCGCTGCTCCGTTTTTTTTGTCTATCGGGAGCCAAGTTTGAATCCAAAGACGACCAACTGGCGGCGCGTATGCTCCGCCTTTTTGCTGCTGGCGGCCTGCCTATCGGCCCACGCGGCCACCACTTCCAACACTTCCACCAAGCCCGACGTCAAAGCGGGGCGCGAGCGCCTGTCGCTCGACCGGGGCTGGCTGTTCCATCTGGGCGACGTCGTCCACCCGCCCATCGTCGGCCACGAGGAATCGTATAGCAACGCCAAGGCCGGCAACGCGCCCGGCGCGGCCGGCACCGAATTCGACGACTCCGACTGGCGCCGCCTCGACCTGCCGCACGACTGGGCCGTCGAAGGTCCGTTCGATCCAAAGGCCAATATCTCGCAGGGCTACCGGCCGCGCGGCATCGGCTGGTATCGCCGCTACCTGAAGGTTGACCCGGCCGATCGCGGCCGCCATTTCGAGCTGCAGTTCGACGCCATCGCCACCCACGCCACGGTTTGGGTCAACGGCAATGTGGTCAACCGCAACTGGTCCGGCTACAACGCCAGCAACATCGACATCACGCCATATCTGAACTACGGCGACTCGCTCAACACCATTTCGATCCGCGCCGACGCCGAGGCGATGGAAGGCTGGTGGTACGAGGGCGCAGGTATGTACCGCCACGCGTGGCTGGTCAAGCGCGCGCCGGTGCATGTGGCGACCGACGGCGTGTACGCCGTGCCGCGCGCCGGCAAGGGCAAGCTGTGGACGCTGCCGGTGGAGGTCACCGTCAACAACAGCGGCAAAAAGGTCTCCGACGTCACCGTCGAAGTCACGATGTTCGACCCGGCCGGCAAACAGGTCGGCCGCCAGACCGCCAAGGCCTCGGTCGGCGTGCTGAAGGACGCCGTCGTCAAGCTGCCGTTCTCCATCAACGATCCGGCCTTGTGGTCGATCGAGAAGACCAATCTGTATCGTGTCACGACGCGCGTGATCCAGGACGGCAAGGCGCAGGACGAAGTGTCGCTGCACACCGGCTTCCGCACCATCCGCTTCGACCCCCGGCAGGGCTTCTTCCTGAACGGCCGGCACGTCAAGCTGCAGGGCGTGTGCATCCACCAGGACCACGCCGGCGTCGGCGTGGCGATCCCGGATTCGGTGTGGGAATACCGCCTGCGCCGCCTGAAGGAACTGGGCGTGAACGCGATCCGCTTCTCGCACAACGCGCCGGCCGCCGAAGTGCTGGACATGGTCGACCGCATGGGCTTTGTCGTCATGGACGAGAACCGCAACTTCAACCCGTCGCCGGACTATATGAAGCAGCTGGAGTGGATGGTCAAGCGCGACCGCCACCACCCGGGCATCATCCTGTGGTCGGTGTTCAACGAGGAGCCGGTGCAGGGTTCCGAAGTGGGCTACGAGATGGTGCGCCGCATGGCGGCCGTGGTCAAATCGCTGGACGACACCCGTCCGGTGACGGCGGCGATGAACGGTGGCTTCTTCAGCGATTTGAATGTCTCGCACGCGGTCGACGTGGTCGGCGCCAACTACCAGGTGCCGGACTACGACCGCTATCACAAGGCCTTCCCGGACAAGCCGTTCACCAGCTCGGAGGACACGTCGGCCTTCATGACGCGCGGCGAGTTCAAGACCATCAGGGAAAAGGGCATCATCGCCAGCTACGATGACCTGAGCGACGCCGCCCAGTGGGGCAATACCCACCGCGACGCGTGGGAGGCGATCGCCACCCGTCCTTACGTGGCCGGCGGCTTCGTCTGGACCGGTTTCGATTATCGCGGCGAACCGACGCCGAACGATTGGCCGGCCGTCAGCTCGGTGTTCGGCATCATGGACTTGAACGGCTTCCCGAAGAACGCCTACTACATCCACCAGGTCCAGTGGATCAAGGACCGTCCGCTGATCCACATCGCGCCGCACTGGAACTGGAGCGGCAGCGAGGGCAAGGACATCCGCGTGATGGTGATGGCCAACGTCGAGAAGGTGCAGCTGCTGTTGAACGGCAAAGCGCTCGGCGAGCAGCAGGTCGACCCATTCCGCATGAACTTCTTCAACGTCGCCTACGCGCCGGGCAAGCTGGAGGCGGTCGGTTATCGCGGCGGCAAGGAAGTCGCGCGCACGTCGGTGGAGACCACCGGCGCCGCCGTCGCGCTGGAGCTGGTGCCGGACCGCGCGCAGCTGGCCGGTGATGGCCGCGACGCCATGCCGATCACCGTGCGCGCGCTCGATGCGCAAGGCCGCGCGGTGCCGCTGGCCGACGCCAACGTCACCTTCGCGGTGACGGGCGGCGGCCGCTCCATCGGTCACGGCAACGGCGATCCGACCTCGCACGAGGACGAGAAGGGCGCCACGCGCCGCCTGTTCAACGGCCTGGCGCAACTGATCGTGCAGACCAACTGGGACAGCAAGGAGGCCGTCAACGTGGTCGCCACGGCGCCGGGCCTGAGCGCGGCGAAGATCTCGATTCCCGTCAAGGCGGTGGCGCCCGAGCCGTTCGTCGCCAGCGCCGACGCGCCGACCACCTTCGTGCGCAGTTGGCGCGTGGCGCCGGTCAGCGACCAGCGTCCGGACCCGAACCAGAAACTGGCCGGCTTCGACATGAACACCTGGGGCTGGGGCTCGCCGCCGCTGTGGGCCGACGCCGGTGCGAAATACCATCTGTACCGCTCCAGCTTCACCGCGCGCAAGAACCTCGCCGACGGCAACGGCTTGATCCGCTTCGGCGGCATCCGTGGCAAGGCCGAGGTCTGGGTCGACGGCAAGCTGGTCGGCAGGAAAGACACTTATGCCCCTGCGCCGCTGGACTTGCCGTTGCCGGCTGGCACTGGCAAACGTGAGATCAACGTGATCGTCGAAGCCGAGCCCGGTCAGGGCAGCGGCATCGAGGGCCACGTCACGATCGAGCCGCGGGTAAAGTAATGAGGCTGGTAAAGTAATAAGATTGTGTCTTGTATTCTTAGCCATTAATTAAATCAAGCGTAAATCGCGTGCCCGCAGCCCCAAAATGGCGCTGCGGGAGCCTGATTCGGTTGACGGCGCCCCGCGCGCTGCCTATAGTGGCGGGATGATTTCCGAATTCGAAGAACTATCCGACAAGATCGACCAGTTGGCCGAGATGACCAATGCCTTGCGCCGCGAGAATGCCCAGTTGCGCCAAGCCAATGCCGCGCTCGTGGTCGAGAACATGGGCTATCAACGCCGCCTCAGCGAAGCGTCCGGCAGGATCGTGGCGTTGCTGGAAAAAGTGCCCGCGCTGGAGGACGAGTCCAACGCCGAGTCCAACGTCGAATCCGACCGGGACGAGGAAGCCGCCGACCATCTGCCTGAAAAAGAGGATGTACGATGATTCAGCTGGATGTGTCGATCATGGGGCAGCCATACCGCCTGGTGTGTAAACCCGAGGAAGAGCGCGCGCTGCGCGAAGCGGCCGCTTTGCTGGACAAGAAGATGACCGGCATCCGCGACGGTGGCAAAATCAAGGGCAACGACCGCATCGCCGTGATGGCCGCGCTGGGCATGGCGGCGGAATTCCTGTCGGTGAAATCGCCGCAGGGGCCGTTGTCTGACATGTCGATCCTGGAAGTGCAGACCAAGATCGGCGCCATGCACAAAGTGCTCGATAGCGCACTGACTCCACAAGAAACCCTGTTTTAATTCGCTAAACTCCTTCCTTTGCGGCGGACAAGAGAGTAAACTTCTTCGTACCCTGCGGTGTTCGCGATTGCCATATATTCCTTGAACCATTTATGTGCACCGGTTGCGGAATTTTGTTCGATGGGCGTGAGCGTCGCTAGACCGATGAACCCGAAATTGAACTAACTGTGACCACCTTGAACCGTTTGGTTCGGGATGCCGGCAAAGACGGCACAGGCGGGGCCTCATTTTAGAAAGCGGTTGTTAGCATGTGAATGCGCAGCCGCTTTTTTTCGTCTGGAGAAAAGCGATGCAATACTGGTTGATGAAGTCCGAGCCCGATGAAGTCAGTATCGACGACGTGATGGCGTCGAAGGACCAGACCACGCCATGGTTCGGCGTGCGTAACTACCAGGCGCGCAATTTCATGCGCGACCAGATGCGGGACGGCGATGGTGTGCTGTTCTATCACTCCAGCTGCCCCGAGCCTGGCATCGCCGGCCTGGCGGTGGTGGTGGGCGGGCCTTATCCCGACGCCACGCAGTTCGACAAGAAGAGCAAGTACTACGACGCCAAGGCGACGCCGGAGCAGCCGCGCTGGATTTCGGTCGATGTGAAGGGCACGGAGAAAACCCGTTTGCTGTCGCTGGCCGAGATGCGGACCATCCCGGCGCTGGAGGACATGGTGGTGCTGCAGAAGGGTAGCCGCCTGTCCATCACGCCCGTCACGGCGGCGCAATGGAAGGCGATCGTCAGGCTTTTGAAGAAATGATCGGCGCGCGGCCTTTTTGTTTGACTTTGTAGGCCCATACCAGCATGGCGATGGCGCCGACGATCATCGGCAGCGACAAGACCTGGCCCGAGGTGATCGGCATGCCCAGGATGGTGGTCTCCCAGTCCGGCGTGCGGAAGTACTCGGTGAAGAAGCGCGCGCACCCGTACAGCAGCGTATAGAAGGCGCCCACCGCCAGGCGCGGACGCTCCTTGCGCGCATACAGCCACAGGATCACGAACACCAGCAGGCCATCGACCAGCATTTGATACAGCGGCGATGGATGGCGCAGCCCTTGCAGGAACACGGGATTGGGGAGCAGCGGATACGAAATGTCCGGCCACATCATCGCCCATGGCAGCGACGGATCGGACACCACGCGGCCCGGCAGCTCGGAGTTGATGAAGTTACCCAGGCGTCCCGCCGCATACCCCAGCGGCACCAGCGGCGCGATGAAGTCGTAGACGTCGAGCAGGTTGCGGCCGGAACGGCGCGCCCACACCGCCATCGCGATCAACACGCCAAGGAAGCCGCCGTGGAAGGACATCCCGCCGTGCCAGATCTTGAAGATCTCGATCGGGTTGGAGAAGTATTTGACCGGCTCGTAAAACAGCACCTCGCCCAGGCGGCCGCCGATGACGACACCGAGCATTCCGTAGAACAGCATGTCGTCGAGGTCCTCCTTGCGCCAGCCCTGCGCGGCGATGTGCGGCTGCTTGATGCGCACCCGGCCCAGGGTGATGAACAGGGCGAAGGCCAGCACGTACATCAGGCCATACCAGTGGATCGCGACCGGTCCCAGATGAATGGCGACCGGGTCGGGCATCGGATGTATCAGCATAGAGCGTTCTTTCCTAGATTCTTGTTCAGTAATTCCAAAAAGCCGCGCAGCACCGGCGACGTATTGTCGCGGCGCCAGGCCAGGCCGGTTTCGACCAGCGGGCCGGTGTCGGCCAAGGCCCGGTATTCTACCCCGGGCCGCATCAGGTTGGAGACCGACTGCGGCACCAGCGCCATGCCCATGCCGGCCGAGACCAGGCTGACGATGGTCTGCATCTGGATCGCCTGCTGGCCGATCTCCGGCGTGATGCCGGCGTCGCGGAACACCGAGAGGATGGCGTCGTACAGCGCCGGCGAGATCGCGCGCGGGAACACGATCAGCGGCAGCCGTGGCATGGCGGCCAGCGCCACCTTGCCCTTTTTCGCCAGTAGCCCGGCCGGCACGGCCAGCACCAGCGGCTCGTTCAGCACCGGCAGATAGTCCAGTTCCAGTTTGGCCTTGTCGGGCAGCGGCGGGATCAGCAGGCCGGCGTCGATGCGGTTGTGCAGCAGGTCGTCGAGCTGCAGGTCGGAGGTGGCTTCCTGCAGCGTGATCTGCACCTGCGGATAGGCGGCGCGATAGGCGCGCAGGAAGGGCGGCAGCACGCTGTAGTCGGCCGAGGAGACGAAGGCCAGGGCCAGGCGGCCAACCTCGCCGGCGGCGGCCCGCTGGACCAGTTGCGGCAGCTCCTGGGCCCGCGCCAGCAGCCGTCTGGCCTCCGGCAGCAGCGCGATGCCGGCCGGCGTCAGCGCCACGCCACGGCGGCTGCGCTCGAACAGCGCCACGCCCAACAACTGCTCCAGCGCCTGGATCGTCTGCGACAGCGGCGGCTGCGTCATGTGCAGGCGCACTGCCGCCTTGCCGAAGTGCAGTTCCTCGGCCACGGTGACGAAATAGCGCAGCTGGCGAAGTTCCAGATTCATCCTCGTTCCAGATTCATATGTGTTTGTATTGAAATTCACTCCGGTGATATTTTATACGACTCACAGAGTCGAAAATCATATATTTGACACCGGGGCGGGGGCAAGGCAATCTGTCAGGCTACGCTCAAAGCCTTAGAGCCGCCTTATCACTGGAGAAACATCATGCCTGTATACCGTTCCCGCACCACCACCCACGGCCGCAACATGGCCGGCGCGCGCGCCCTGTGGCGCGCCACAGGCATGAAGGATGGCGATTTCGACAAGCCTATCGTCGCCGTGGTCAACTCCTTCACGCAGTTCGTGCCCGGCCACGTGCACCTGAAGGACCTGGGACAGCTGGTGGCGCGCGAGATCGAGAAGGCCGGCGGCGTGGCCAAGGAGTTCAACACCATCGCCGTCGATGACGGCATCGCCATGGGCCACGGCGGCATGCTGTATTCGCTGCCGTCGCGCGACCTGATCGCCGACTCGGTCGAGTATATGGTCAACGCCCACTGCGCCGACGCCATGGTCTGCATCTCCAACTGCGACAAGATCACGCCGGGCATGCTGATGGCTGCCATGCGCATCAACATTCCGGTGGTGTTCATCTCCGGCGGCCCGATGGAAGCCGGCAAGGTGGTCAAGGTCGTCAACGGCACGCAGAAGATCATCAAGCTCGATCTGGTCGACGCCATGATCAAGGCCGGCGATCAAACCGTCAGCGATGCCGATGTCGCCGAGATCGAGCGCTCCGCCTGTCCGACCTGCGGTTCGTGCTCTGGCATGTTCACCGCGAACTCGATGAACTGCCTGACCGAGGCGCTGGGCCTGGCCCTGCCGGGCAACGGTACCATCCTCGCCACGCACTCGGACCGCGAACAGTTGTTCCTGCGCGCCGGCCGCTTGGTGGTCGAACTGGCCAAGCGCCACTACGAGCAGGACGACTACTCGGTGCTGCCGCGCTCCATCGCCACCAAGGCAGCGTTTGAAAACGCCATGGCGCTCGACGTCTCGATGGGCGGCTCCACCAACACCGTGCTGCACTTGCTGGCGGCCGCGCACGAGGCGGGCGTCGATTTCAACATGGCCGACATCGACCGCATCTCGCGCAAGGTGCCATGCCTGTGCAAGGTCGCGCCGATGACCGACAAGTACCACATCGAAGACGTGCACCGCGCCGGCGGCATCATCGGCATCCTGGGCGAACTGGCGCGCGGCGGCCTGCTCGACACGTCGCTGCCAACCATCCACGCGGCCACCATGGCCGAGGCGATCGAACGCAACGACATCAAGCGCAGCGACGATCCGGCGGTGCACCAGCTGTTCCGCGCCGCGCCTGGCGGTGTGCCGACGCAGACGGCGTTCTCGCAGTCCGAGCGTTTCGCGACCCTGGACCTGGACCGCAGCACCGGCTGCATCCGCGACAAGGCGCACGCGTATTCGCAGGACGGCGGCCTGGCCGTGTTGTACGGTAACCTGGCGGAGAAGGGTTGCATCGTCAAGACGGCCGGCGTCGACGAGAGCATTTTGAAATTCAGCGGCAAGGCGCGCGTGTTCGAGAGCCAGGATGCTGCGGTCGAGGCGATCCTGGGCGATACGGTGCACGAGGGCGACGTCGTGATCATCCGCTACGAAGGCCCTAAAGGCGGTCCGGGCATGCAGGAGATGTTGTATCCGACCTCGTACATCAAGTCCAAGGGTCTGGGCAAGGCGTGCGCGTTGTTGACGGATGGCCGCTTCTCGGGCGGGTCGTCGGGCCTGGTGATCGGCCACGCGTCGCCGGAGGCGGCCGAGGGGGGCGCCATCGGTCTGGTGGAAGAGGGCGACATGATCGACATCGACATCCCGAACCGCACCATCAACCTGCGCATCAGCGACGCCGACCTGGCGGCGCGCCGCCAGGTGATGGAGGCGAAGGGCGGCGACGCCTGGCAGCCGGTCAACCGCGAGCGTTATGTGTCGCAGGCGCTGCAGGCGTATGCCGCGTTGACCACCTCCGCCGACCGTGGCGCCGTGCGCGACCTTTCGCAGTTGAAGCGTAGGGCGGATTAGGCGGAACGCCGTAATCGGCCATGTATGCGCCGTCGGCGGCGCTTACATGGCCGATTACGCTTCGCTAATCCGCCCTACGTGTTTTACGTGTACTGCGCCTCAATCCGTCACCTCGAACGCCGCCGGGTCCAACGCGTCCAACGTGACGATGGTGTTGCGTCCCGGTTGCGCCGCCTGCTGCGTCAACCTTGCCGCCAGCTGCGCCAGGTAATCGGCGCGGCAGCGGCGCAGCACATAATCCCTGAAGTTATCCAGCTCAAGATCGCGCCATGCGCGCTCGCGGCCTTCGTCCGAGCGCAGGCGGGCCTGCGTCTTGAGCTCCGGCGTGATCTCGGCATCCCCCGCCGTCAAGCGCGTGTAGCCATAGCGATCCATGAATTCGCCCGTCACCGTCTCGATGGTATTGATGTCCGGTGTCGTCAGCTGCTGCTTGAACTTGTCGATATTGGCGGCGATCGGCGGATAGCAATTCGACGACCACAACGCGGACAACTGCGAAAGCTGCTTGGCCTCCTGCGAGCCCGCCACGTCCAGCATCTGCGGCAAAAAGTCGATGCCGAGGAAGACGCACACCTGCCGCAGCGTGGTCTCCTGCTGCGACAGGAAATCCTCATACCGTATCGTCAGCACCCGGTCCGGCCAGCGCAGCCGTACATGGTCGGCTGCGCGGTGCGCGGCCAGCCAGGTCTGCGCGTTGAGCAGACTGTCGAAGTCGTGGATGATGGCGCGGTTCATCGACGCCACCTGCGCGCGCGGATCGCGCACCACGTTGACGAACAACATATCCGGATACAGCTCCATCTGCTGGTCGGCGTAATGCACGCTGTCGAGCGACTTGTCCATCACCACGCTGGCGTGCTGGCGCTCGCCCGCGCGCAGCAGCAGCTCCCACACCACGCGGTGGATGCTGCGCGGCTGGTTGCGGATGGTTTCGAAGATCTCGACCGGGTCGAACACCGCGCCCGGCCACTTGACCATGCTGACCGCCTGCAGACCGACCACGTCGGCCACCATGCGGAAGTAGCTGCGGTCGTCGCGCAGGTCGCCGTACAGCGGCACCAGCGGCATCAGGTCGACGATGTGCAGCGGGTAGGGCGAATAGAACTGCGGCGACATGTTCAGCCGCAGGCGCAGCGCGTGGCTGCCGCAGCGGCGCAGCGGTATCATCATCACGGGACGGGGGCGGGCGCCCTGGGCCGCCGGCAGTTTAGGAGTTTTGAGGGCGGTAGTCATTCCATGTTCCTTTCAATTCAAAGTACTCGCAAAAGCGTTTCATGAAGCTGGCCAGTTCCTGGCGCGGCAGGCGGTTGATGCCGGCGGCGGCGACCCGGCCGCCGCCGCTGTCGAATTGCTGGCACAGCCCACAGGCGCTGTGCAGCGACGGCGCGCCGGAGCGCACGCTGACCAGGTAGGAGCCGTCGGCCCGTTCATTGAGCACGGCGAAGGAGGAGCCGTCGCGCCGCGCCGCCAGCCGGTTGGCCAGCACGCCACTGACGCGGCGCGACCAGGGCGTCGCCGGCAGCAGGTAGATGGCGCCGCCCGGCTGTTCGAGGTACGGTTGCAGCTCGTGCAGGCGGGCGCAGTCCTCGCGGTAGCCTTCGCACAGGTCGCGGTAGACGGCGCTGGCGGCGACGAAGTCGAACGGGTTTTCGTAGCCGCTCAATTCCCGGTACAGCGCCTCGGGGGCGATGTGCAGGTCTTCCGTGCATTCGCCGTAGGCGTTGTAGTTGATGGTCTGGCCCAGCTGCGCCAGGTCGGCGATGGCGTCGTCGCGCAGGCCCATCTTCCGCGCCATGGTTTGCCCCACCTGTTCCAGGTTGTCGCCGAAGGCCGCCGTCACGGCCCACAGCCGGTGGCGGCCACCGAGCTGGCGGTCCACCAGGATGCTGGTGCAGACGTCGGCCGAACCGTCGCAATGCAGGCGCAGGTTGGCATGCTCGAAGGCGCAATCGGCCGAGTGGTGGTCGTAGTAGTCGACCCGCGCGCCGCCGTCCAGCAGGCGCCGCAGCTCGCCGGCGTTGGCGTCGAGCGAGATGTCGAGCACCACCACCTCGGCCGCGCCTTGCGGCACGCGCCCCAGCAGTTCGATATCGCGCTTGACGCCGGTGATCAATGTGGCGTCGGCCGGCGCGTGCAGGCGTAGCTGGTGCAGCGCGCAGATGCCGTCGGCGTCGCCGTTGAAGACGTCATACTTCATTGGCATCACAGGAAGCGGCACGACAGGTGGTCGAGCAGCTGTTCGCACGACTGCTCCAGCGACAGTTCGCCGGTGTCGAGCGACATGGCCGGTTCGAGCGGCACCTCGTACGGCGCCGAGACGCCGGTGAATTCCGGTATCAGGCCGGCGCGGGCCTTTGCGTAAAGGCCCTTGGGATCTCGTTCCTCGCACACCGCGCATGGCGTACTGACGTAGGTCTCGACAAAATTGTCACTGCCGATGATGTCGCGGGCGATCTCCCGGTCGCTGCGCAGCGGCGAGATGAAGGCGCAGATCACGATCAGGCCCGCGTCGTTCATCAGCCGCGCCACCTCGGCGCTGCGGCGGATGTTCTCGCGGCGGTCGGCGGGGGAGAAGCCCAGATCTCGGTTCAGGTGATGGCGCAGGTTGTCGCCATCGAGCACGTAGGCCATGTGGCCTGCGGCGATCAGTTTTTTCTCCAGCGCGCAGGCCAGCGTGGACTTGCCGGCGCCGCTCAAGCCGGTCAGCCACACGGTGGCCGCCCGCTGGCCCGCCTGGTGCGTGCGCGCCTGCGCCGTCACCTGGCTGGCGTGCCAGAAGAGGTGGGGTACGTTGCCGGCCGCGCCGGTGGGTTCGAGTTTGTCCAGTTTTCCCATGATCGTTCCTCCGTTGGCGAGTTAGAACTGTTCCCAGCTGTCCGAGGCCAGCGCCGGCGCCTTGGCGCGCACGGCCGGCTTGGCCGGCGTGTGCGCCAGCCGCTGCACCGGCGCCGGCTTGGCCAGCGCCTTCATGGGCGGACGCGTCGCGCCGGCCTTGGCCTCGACGCGGAAGATGCCGACCACCTCATTGAGGCTGTTGACCTGGTCCTGCATGGCCTGCGCGGCGGCCGCCGCCTCCTCGACCAGCGCTGCGTTCTGCTGCGTCACGTCGTCCATCTGGGTGACCGCGGTGTTGATTTGCTCGATGCCGTTCGATTGCTCCTGGCTGGCCGACATGATTTCGGCCATGATGTCGGTGACGCGCTTGACGCTGGCGACCACCTCGTGCATCGTCGATCCGGCCTGCTCGACGAGGCGGTTGCCCGCTTCGACCTTGTCGACCGAATCGCCGATCAGGTCCTTGATCTCCTTGGCCGCCGCCGCCGAGCGCTGCGCCAGGTTGCGCACCTCGGTCGCCACCACCGCGAAGCCGCGTCCCTGCTCGCCGGCGCGCGCCGCCTCGACGGCGGCGTTGAGCGCCAGGATGTTGGTCTGGAAGGCGATGCCGTCGATGACGCCGATGATGTCGACGATCTTGCGCGCCGAGATATTGATGGCGGCCATCGTGTCGACCACCTGCGCGACCACGGCGCCGCCCTTGACGGCGACGCTGGAGGCCGATTCGGCCAGGCCGTTGGCCTGGCGCGCGTGGTCGGTGTTCAGGCGCACGGTGCTGGTCAATTCCTCCATCGACGAGGCGGTTTCCTCCAGCGTGCTGGCCTGCTGCTCGGTGCGCGAGGACAGGTCGAGATTGCCGGAGGCGATCTGGCCGGCCGCGCTGGCGATGGTCTCGGTGCTGGCGTGCACCTGGGTGACGATCTCGGCCAGGCTGTCGCGCATCGAGCGCATCGCGTACAGCAGGCTGTGCGTGTCGCCCGGCTTGGTGGCGATGTGCACGGCCAGGTTGCCGGCGGCGATCTGGCCGGCGATCTCGGCGGCGTGCTCCGGTTCGCAGCCCAGTTCGCGCACCACGCCGCGCGTGATCAATACCGCCGCGACCAGGCTGGTTAGCAGTGCCAGCGAGCCGATGATCAGCATCACCGTGCGGGCGCGCTCGTAGGCGGCCGCGGCGGCCTCGGTGGCCTCCAGATTCTGCTTTTCCTCGACGGCGATGAGCTTGCGCAGCATTTCCCACCAGGCTTTTTGCACCGGGCGGAATTCATAGCGCAGCAGCTTGTACGCGTCGTCCTGTTTTTGCTCCAGCGCCAATGCGGCGGCGCGCTGGATGAAGGGGGCGGCCAGCACGGCCTGCTTCTGGATCTGGTCGAGCAGTTGTTTTTCCTCGGCCGACGTTTCCTCCAGCTTGCCGAACATCTGGGCCAGTTTGTCCTGGGCGGCGGCGTATTTCTTTTCCTGTTCGGCGATGCGTTTGATCTCGATCTGGATTTCTTTATCTTCTTTTAACAAAATGAGGTTGCGCAGTGCCAGCGCGCGCTCGGTGACGGTCAAATCCATGGTTTGGGCGAGCCGGGTTTCGACGCCGTTGACGTTGATGATCTCGTCCATGCGGCCCTGGATCTGGCGCATGCTGACCAGTCCGAGCGCTATCACCACTATGAGAAACACCGAAACGAGGCCAAATCCCATGCCCAGCCGTTTCGCAATTGTCATGTTACGCGCTTTCATACTTCCTCCTGAGGTCCATCGGGATCCGCATATGCAAATGAGCATTCCGCATATCGGACGATTCATCTTAGTGAGTGCTTTGTGTCAAAAAGTCTCCAATAATCACTTTTTGTTGAGACGCAACAATGCGCGCCGGCATTGACGTGAGGTAAAAGAAGGCATAGCTTTTATGCGCCCACAGGCAAGAAGGCGAGCGCGGCGCTACCGGCGCGGGCGGGCGACTTGCATGGTGCAACGGAAGATGAACGTGGCGGGCTTTGCGGCCACTGTTGCGGTCTTGCGACTACTTGTCGAAGTTTTGTTTGACGCGGGCCTTGCGGCGGCGTTCGTCTTCGTTATGCGCTTTCCGTTTGTCCAGGCCAAACAGGGGTTCCAGGAATTCGAACCAGACGAAGGCGAACACGCTCAACGCCACGATCCACCACCAGGAGAGCTGGGCGAACTTCCACACTTCAAAATAACGCAGCCCGGACAGCGCCACGACCAGCAGAATGATAGGCATGTTGGATTTCCTCCTGCCGTCATCTTACAAAGATTCTAGCTTTACCGGGGGCAATATTCTAATTCCGGGTCAACGCTTGTGCGGTTTAAGCGTTAAATGCACAAGAGCAAAACACGGTAGAATGATAGGCGGATCGATAGCACGGAACTGATAGCACGCATTTATGGCATAACACTGGAGAGCATAATGAAGCGCAATTTGATGATGGTAGGAATGGTAGTGGCCACGGTTTTCGCATCGTCGTCGGCGATGGCGGACGCCGGCACGGATCTGGCGAAGGCGAAGAACTGCATGGCTTGCCACGCTGTCGCGACCAAGCTGGTCGGCCCAGCCTATAAAGATGTGGCCGCGAAATACGCCGGTCAAAAGGACGCCGAGGCCAAACTGGTCACCAAAGTCATCAAGGGCGGCTCGGGCACCTGGGGCGCGATCCCGATGCCGGCCAACCCGCAGGTGAGCGAGGCGGAAGCCAAGACGCTGGTCAAATGGGTACTGGCGCAGAAGTAATCCACTTCTGGCCGGCATAAAAAAACGCACCTCCGGGTGCGTTTCTTGTGTGCGCCCAGCATGGGCGCACTCCTGTGGGTGCAAGTCCCGCCGCAAGCTGACCACAGTGAGCGAAGTGAAGCGCAACTGCATGAGGGCAACCGAGTGTGGGAAGGAAGCGTGGACCATAAATCATGAGCCGATGTA